>CAWISO010000006.1:0-298057 GCA_963838755.1 uncultured Actinomycetota bacterium
CGGCCAACGGGGTGATCGGGTTCTTCCCGGCCAACGCCGTCGGCTCGGGTATTGAAGACATCGAGGTCTACACGGATGAGACCCGTACCGAGGTGCTGACCACGCTGCACAACCTGCGCCAGCAGGGCGAGCACCGGGACGGAATCCCGAATCGCTCGCTGGGCGACTTCGTCGCGCCCAAGGACACCGATCTGGCCGATTACGTCGGCGCCTTCGCCGTCACCGCGGGACTCGGCTGCCAGGAGAAGATCGCGGAGTTCAAGGCGGCCCTCGACGACTACAGCGCGATCCTGCTGGAGTCGGTCGCCGACCGGCTGGCAGAGGCTTTCGCCGAACGGATGCACCAACGGGTCCGCAAGGAGTTCTGGGGATTCCAGCCGGACGAGCAGCTGGACAACGCGTCACTCATCGATGAGAAGTACAGGGGAATCCGCCCTGCCCCCGGCTACCCGGCCTGCCCGGAGCACACCGAGAAGGTAACGCTCTGGAAGTTGATGGACGTCCAGAAGCGGACCGGCATCGAGTTGACCGAGTCGATGGCGATGTGGCCCGGTGCTGCCGTCAGCGGCTGGTATTTCTCTCACCCGCAATCGCAGTACTTCGTCGTTGGTCGGATGGCCCAGGACCAGGTCGCCGACTATGCGAAGCGCAAGGGCTGGACCCTGCAGGAAGCCGAGCGCTGGCTCGCCCCCAACCTCGGCTACAACCCGGAGGACTGAGCCCGGTTAGCTCGCGAGGCGCACCAAAACCCGAGCGCCACCGCACATCTGGTGCACGTCACCAAATCCGTTGGGGCACCGAACCGGTAGGGGGCGGCTGGCGGTATTCTCTGGCCAGTCGAGATCCCGACAGCATCGAAGGACGCCATGGCCGTTGAAGGTGACCGCGGCCAGGCGCCGTCGGCTCCCCGTGCAGACGTGCCGACTGTCGAGCGCGCAGCCGTGTTATCCGCCACCCGCTTCGCATCGGTGGCTGCAATCGGCGGCCTGCTTTTCGGCTACGACATCTCGGTGACCAACGGCGCGGTCGAAGCGCTGCAGGCCCATTTCCACATCGGCAACGCAGTTTTGGGTCTGGCCGCGGGTTCGGCGCTACTGGGTGCGGCCGCCGGTGCGGTGATCGCCGGACGCATCGCCGATCGGATGGGCCGCCTGGCAATGATGAGGCTGGCGGCGGCATGCTTTTTCATCTGCGGGCTCGGGGCCGGTCTGGCGAACAGCATTTGGATGTTCATCATCTTCCACACCATCGGCGGCATCGGCATCGGCTTCGGGTCCGTCGCCGCACCGGCCTACATCGCCGAAATCGCGCCGCCACGTTTCCGCGGCCGGCTCGGCTCGCTGCAGCAGCTCGGCATTGTCTGCGGCATTTTCGGTTCGCTGGCGTTGAATTGGCTGCCGTTTCATATCGCGGGCGGACCGAGTGGGCAGTTGTGGATGGGGCTGGCGGCATGGCGCTGGACGTTTCTGGGCGAGATGATCCCCGCGCTCGTCTACGGTGCGCTGATTTTCACCATCCCGGAGTCGCCGCGTTATCTGGTTGCAAAACACCAAATTTCGCAAGCCCGTCGGGTGCTCTCTGTGCTGCTCGGCGAGCGCGACGTGGAGCCGACCATCAACCGGATCGCCGACACGTTGAAGGAGGAAAGACCGCCGTCGTGGCGTGATCTGCGTAAGCCAACCGGCGGGCTGCACAGCATCGTATGGGTGGGCCTGGGACTGTCCGTCTTTCAGCAGTTCGTTGGTATCACGGTGATCTTCTACTACTCGGACGTGCTCTGGGAGGGCGTGGGATTCGGCGAACAGTCGAGGTTCACCATCGCCCTGGTGACCACCGGGGTGAACGTCGGGATCACGCTGATAGCGATCGCGCTGATCGACCGGACCGGCCGTAAACCGCTGTTGCTGGCCGGATCGACGGGCATGGCGTTGATGCTGGCGACGATGACCGCCGTTTTCACCCTCTCCCCGGGCGTCGAGGAGCGGCCAGATCTCGCCGCCGCGTACGGGGTGGTCGCGCTGATCGCCGCCGACCTTTTCGTTATCGCATTCGCGATATCGTGGGGGCCCGTGCTGTGGGTGCTGCTCGGCGAGATGTTCCCCAACCGCATCCGGTCTGCTGCTCTGGGACTGGCGTCCAGCGCCCAGTGGCTGGCCAACTGGACAATCGCCGTGAGCTTTCCGGCGGTGCGTCACGCCCTGGGCTTCGCATACGGTTTTTACACGACGTGTGCGGTGCTGTCGTTCTTCTTCGTGTGGCGCTGGGTCAGGGAGACCAATGGCGTCTCGCTGGAAGACATGCGCGATGAGGTTTCGCCAGCGACATGAGGACACTTCCTGCCGCGACCGGGCGTGTTTGTACATCGACACGCCGTGAAGACAGTCATTCTGTGCACGCCGCGGTGTAAGAGGGCATGAGGACTGCTGAAACCGCCGTGACTTTGCTTACCCACCCATGAAACAATCGCTGGCCGTGAAGACCTTCGAGCAGCTATTTGCCGAGCTTGGCGAGCGTGCCCGCACCCGCCCGCGGGGTAGCGGCACGGTAGCCGCGCTAGACGGTGGGGTGCACGCGGTGGGCAAGAAGGTCTTGGAGGAGGCCGGTGAGGTGTGGTTGGCGGCCGAGCACGAACCTGACGACGCACTCGCCGAAGAGATCAGCCAGTTGCTGTACTGGACGCAGGTGCTGATGATCGCTCGCGGGCTCACGCTCGATGACGTGTACCGGAAGCTGTGATGACATCGCTTTATCGAAACGGCCCCACCAGGCTGCGGGTGGCAGTTCCCAACAAGGGGGCGCTGAGCGAGCCGGCCGTCGAGATTCTCGCCGAGGCCGGATACCGCCGCCGCACCGATCCGAAAGACTTGACCGTCATCGACCCGCACAACCAGGTCGAGTTCTTTTTCCTGCGGCCCAAAGACATTGCTATCTATGTCGGATCGGGGAGCTCGACTTCGGAATAACTGGACGGGATTTGGCGCGTGAGTCCGGCGCGCCGGTGCACGAACGACTCGGGCTCGGCTTCGGATCATCCAGCTTCCGTTACGCTGCGCCGGCCGGCCGCGACTGGACGGTCGAGGACTTGGCCGGCCGTCGAATCGCCACCGCATACCCGAACCTCGTGCAGAAAGATTTGGCCGCCCGGGGAATTGAGGCAACCGTGATCCGGCTCGACGGCGCCGTGGAGATCTCCGTGCAGCTCGGGGTGGCCGATGCGATTGCCGACGTGGTGGGCTCGGGTCGCACCCTGAACATGCACAATCTGGTGGCCTTCGGTGAGACGCTGTGCGATTCGGAGGCCGTGCTCATCCAGCAGGTCGACCCTGACGCGGGAGAAGGTGGGCCAGAGGCCTCCGCGCGTGACCAGCTGGTCGCGCGAGTACAGGGCGTGGTGTTCGGTCAGCAGTATTTGATGCTGGACTACGACTGTCCCCGTTCGGTGCTCGACGACGCCACGGCCATCACGCCGGGCTTGGAGTCACCAACAATCGCCCCCCTGGCCAACCCCGATTGGGTGGCGGTGCGCGCTCTGGTGCCGCGGCGGGACGTCAACCAGATCATGGACGAGCTGGCGGCTCTGGGGGCGAAAGCGATTCTGGCTTCCGACATCCGGTTCTGCCGTTTCTGATCTTGAATGCCGCCGCGCGAGCGGCTTTGCTGTGTTAACGTCCGGCTAGAGCCAGCGCTAGAGGAGACTGGAGGAAAATGCCGTGACACATTTCTATGTTCTACTGCTAGCTCTGGGTATCGGATTCATCGCCGGGCTGCGTTCCCTGACAGCCCCTGCCGTTGTCGCTTGGGCTGCGTTTCTGAAATGGATCAACCTTAACGGGCATTGGGCTGCCTGGGTGGGCTACCTGATCACGGTCATCATCTTCAGCGTCCTCGCGCTGGGTGAGCTCGTCGTTGACAAGCTGCCCAAGACACCGGCCCGCACGGCGCCGCCGTCGTTTGGCGCCCGGATCGTGTTGGGCGCGTTCGCGGGTGCGGTCCTCGGCTCCGCCTGGGGCTACACCTGGACCGCGTTGGGCGCAGGGGCTGTCGGTGCCGTGCTGGGCACCCTGGGCGGCTACCAGGCACGCAGTCGCCTGGTCGCTTCGCACGGCCACGACCTGCCGATCGCCCTGCTCGAAGACGCCGTCGCGGTGATCGGTGGATTCGCGATCGTCGCAGTAACAGCTGCTCTGTGACAAGGCGTTTCGACGCGATCGTGGTGGGCGCCGGCCAGGCCGGTCCCTCGTTGGCCGGCCGGTTGACCGCAGCTGGCCAGACCGTTGCCGTGGTGGAGCGCAAGCTGATCGGCGGCACCTGCGTCAACAACGGGTGCATCCCGACGAAGACGTTGGTGGCCAGTGCCCATGCCGCGCACCTGGCCCGTCGAGGCGCCGACTTCGGTGTCGGCACCGGGGACGTCAGGGTCGACATGGCGAAAGTCAAGGCGCGCAAGGACGACATCATGCTCGGCGACCGCAAGGGCGTCGAAGACTGGTTGGACGGCATGGACGGCTGCACCGTCATTCGCGGCCACGCCCAATTCACCGATCCACACACCGTGGCAGTCGGTGACGAGACGCTGCACGCCGAACGCATCTTCCTCAACGTCGGCGGCCGGGCGGTAGTACCCGACATCCCCGGGCTCACCGACATCGACTTCCTCACCAATGTGTCGATCCTCGAACTCGACACCGTGCCCGAGCATCTCGTCATCATCGGTGGTAGCTACATCGCGCTCGAGTTCGCCCAAATGTACCGGCGCTTCGGTGCCAAGGTGACCGTCGTCGAGAAAGGACCGCGGCTGGCCTCGCGCGAAGACGAAGACGTCTCCGCAACGATCAAACACATCCTGCAGGACGAGGGCATCGACATCGTCCTCGATGCCGCTGATATTCGGATCGCCAAGCAGGACAAGAAATTCGAAGTGACGCCGCAGGCCGGTGAGGCGCCGATACCCGGCAGTCATCTGCTGGTGGCCGTCGGGCGGAAACCCAACACCGATGATCTCGGCCTGCAGCATGCCGGTGTCCAAACCGACGCCCGGGGGTATATCACGGTCGACGACGAGCTGAAGACCAGCGTGGATCACATCTGGGCGATGGGTGATTGCAACGGCAAAGGGGCGTTCACCCACACCTCCTACAACGACTACGAAATCGTCGCGGCCAACCTGCTCGACGATGACCCACGCCGGGTCAGCGACCGCATTCCCACCTATGCCCTCTACATCGACCCGCCGCTGGGTCGGGCCGGAATGACCGTCGAGCAGGTGCGAGCCTCGGGACGCCCCGCGCTAGTCGGTCAGCGGCCCATGACCAAAGTCGGGCGCGCGGTGGAAAAAGGTGAGACACAAGGCTTTATGAAAGTCGTGGTCGACGCCCAAACGCTCCAGATCCTGGGCGCGGCCATTCTCGGCGTCGGTGGCGACGAGGCCATCCACGCCATTCTGGATGTGATGTCGTCCAAAGCCCCTTTCACCACGCTGTCGCGCACCATGCACATCCACCCGACAGTCAGCGAGCTGATACCGACGATGTTGCAGGAGATGTCGCCGCTGCAGTAGGGCTAGGCGGCCGGGTCTGCGAGATGCAGCACCGCGTCGGCGTTGCCTTCATCGGGATTTTTCGGCCAACCGGGGTACGGCGGCGGTGTGCCGCCAAAGACCGGACAGAGCGCATGATGCGGGCACCAGTCGCACAGCCGGGACGGCCTGGGCCTGAAATCACCTGTGGCACCAGCGGATTGGATAGCCCGCCAGATCGCCATCAGCGTCTTCTCGAAGCGCAACAGCTCGTCTTCATCGGGGGAGTAGTCCAGCAGCTGGCCGTCCGCCAGATAGATCAGCCGCAGCCGCGTCGGCAACACGCCCCGCGAGCGCAGTAACGCGACCGCGTAGAACTTCATCTGGAACATGGCCTTGAACTCGGCGAGTGCCCGAGCTTCTGGTGGCGCCTTGCCGGTCTTGTAGTCCACCACACGCAGCTCGCCGGTGGGGGCGACATCGATTCGGTCGACGATCCCGCGCAGCAGCGTCCCGTCGGCGAGTTCGACCTCGATGCGCTGCTCACAGCTCTGCGGGTCAAACCGGGTCGGGTCTTCCAACCGGTAGTAGCCGGACAGCAGCGCGCGCGCTTCGTCGAGAAGTTGGGTCAGCTGCTCGGCGTCCAACTCGGCGACCAAGCCGGGCTCGTCGCCGAGTACCTGCTCCCACGCCGGGCCGACCAAAGCGTCAGCGGTCTGCGGGCCGCGTTGAGTCGCCGGCAGGTTGTAGAGCTGCTCCAGGGCGGCATGCACCAACGAGCCCCGCAGTTGCGCGGTGGACGACGGCTCAGGAAGCCGGTCGATGGCTCGGTACCGGTAGAGCAGCGGGCATTGTTTGAAGTCGGCCGCCCGTGACGGTGACAGCGCCGGGCGTGGCCTGCTTACCGGCTGGTCGCTCATATCCGCAGCCTAGGGGCGAGGTCAGACAACCCCGCGCACCTTTCTCGGCGCGTCTGCTGGCAGGCTAGACAGCTGTGTCTGCAAGCGGGCCGTTCGCGGTCGGTGATCGCGTCCAGCTTACCGACGCCAAGGGTCGGCACTACACGATGCTGCTCAGCGCGGGCGGCGAATTCCACACCCATCGGGGTGCGATTGCGCATGACACGGTGATCGGGCAGCCGGAAGGCAGCGTGATCAAATCGGCAAACGGCGACCCGTTCCTGGCGCTGCGTCCACTGCTGGTCGACTACGTGATGTCGATGCCTCGCGGCGCCCAGCTGATTTATCCCAAGGACTCCGCGCAGATCGTGCACGAGGGCGACATCTTCCCGGGCGCGCGGGTGCTGGAAGCCGGTGCCGGCTCCGGGGCGCTGACCTGTTCGCTGTTGCGTGCGGTCGGACCGGACGGGCAGGTGATCTCCTACGAGGTGCGTGCCGACCACGCCGAACACGCTCGCCGCAATGTGCAGGCGTTCGCCGGCGGCGTCCCCGCCAACTGGCAGCTGGTCGTCAGCGACGTCACCGATACCGACCTGACTGCTAGTTCGGTTGACCGGGTGGTACTCGACATGCTGGCGCCGTGGGATGTGCTCGACACCGTCGCGCGGGTCGTCGTCGCCGGGGGTGTGCTGATCATCTATCTGGCCACCGTCACTCAGCTGTCCAAGACCGTGGAAGCGTTGCGCGAGCAGCAGTGCTGGACCGAGCCGCGGGCCTGGGAGACGATGCAGCGCGGCTGGAACGTCGTCGGGCTGGCCGTGCGCCCGCAGCACAACATGCGCGGCCACACCGGGTTTTTGGTTTCCGCCCGTCGGCTGGCTCCGGGTGCCGTCACCCCGGCGCCGCTGCGCCGCAAGCGATAACGCGAGACTGCACTGAGGGTCGTGGCACTGGCGATCAGCACAGCCGTGACGGCAATCTCGGCGCAGAAAACTAATCGTCGCTGCGCGCCAACCCGCGGCGCACCGACAGCAGTTCGAATTCCGGGTGCGCGGCCACCAAGCGTTCGGCCGCGTCGAGGACGTCGACGGCGTGGCTGCGATCGGCCGAAGCCACCGCCACCCCGATGGCCGCGCGTCGGTAAAGCTCGTGCGATCCCGTTTCGGCGGCCGACACGCTGAACTTGCGCTGCAACTCGGCCACCACCGGGCGCACCACCGAGCGCTTTTGCTTCAGTGAGTGCACGTCACCGAGCAGTACATCGAACTCGAGCCAGCCGATCCACATAGCCGAGTTCAGCGGCCCGGCGAGGTGGGAGGTGCGGGTTGGGCGGTGCTGTAAGCCAGCAGCACGTCAGCGGTGCGCGCCGATAGCTGCCAGCCGCCCTGGTAGGGCTTGAAATCCATCGGGAAGGAGAATCGGCCCGCTCCGGGATTCGGTGAGCTGATGTTGACGTCGGCCATCACGTCGGCCGGATCACGATCTGACCAGGCGACGTTGCGCACATCGACCTGCACTGGTGCGAAGCCGCCGTTGAGCAGCGCAGCTGCGAACTGGTCGAAGACGGCAGCGCTGTCCGCGGTCGCACCTTCGACCAGGTTCAGCTTCGCACTACCCGGCACCCCAGGGTCGGCCAGCCGGTAGAGCACCCGGGCCAGTGACTCGGCAGGTGGCAGTGGAGCGGTCTGCGCAGTCGCCGTCGAGGTCAGCGGGCCAGCCGTCTGCGTCGGCTCGGTATCCGGCGAAGCAGGATGCTCATCGGCGGAACACCCGGAGAGCCCAAGCGCCGCCACAATCGTGGCGGCGCTCAGCAATGCAGTGCGGTGCCGTTCCATCCAGCAGCGGTCAGCCGCCTGCCGACTGCACCGACTCGATCAGCGTCATCGCCGAGGTGCGCGACAGCTTCCAGCCGCCCCTGTCAACAAACGTGAGGTTCTCGGTCGTCGGGGTCAGGCGCGGACCCGTGGCAGTGATATTGGCCGAGGCGGCGCCCGGGCCCGAAGGCTGAATGTTCGTGATGTTGAAAGTCAGCGGAAGATCGCCCTTGGCGGCGGCCTTCTGCAGCTCCTTGTCGGCGATGTGACCTTCGACGCCGCCTACGCCACCCTCAACCAGGTTGCTCTTGCTGGCGAACGGCACGCTGGGGTCCTGCAGACTGTTAAGGACGGTCAGCAGCTGGTCGGCGCTGGGCACATCCACCCCCGGCGCACCCGGGTCCAGCGGAACAGGTGCGCCGAAGACGACCGACCGAACCTGAGGCGACACGGCACTATCCGATGCATCGAAGATCACACCGAAAGTCACACCCGCGGCCGTCGCGCCGATCGCGGCAACCGCCGCCACGCCTGTGGCTAGGGATTTCACGGTCACAGCTGTCCTCTCAATTAACACGACTCAACATGATGTTAACGCTGGTGCCAGTGTGCCTTGTTTGGAGATCCCGCATGAATCGGCGATCGCCGGTAGCGTTGAAGTATCCGCCGCACCAACTGCCGGAGCGGGAGAGGAGCGCACGATGGGTGAGTCAGAGCGTGAAGCGTTCGGTAGCCCTCGCGAGCCCGACCTGTCCAGCGAGGATGCCGCCGAGTTGGAAGAACTCCGGCGCGAAGCGGCGATACTGCGCGAGCAACTCGACACTGCCATCGGAACGCCAAGCGCAGCGCGCAGTCCCCGTGACGTGCACCAGCTAGAAGCCCGGATCGATTCGCTTGCCGCACGCAATTCCAAGTTGATGGAAACGCTCAAGGAAGCCCGGCAGCAACTGCTGGCGCTGCGCGAGGAAGTCGACCGGCTCGGCCAGCCGCCGAGCGGCTACGGCGTGTTGTTGGCCATGCACGACGACGACACCATCGACGTCTTCACGTCGGGCCGCAAGATGCGCCTTACCTGCTCACCCAACATCGACGTGAAGTCTATGCGGAAGGGACAGACGGTTCGCCTCAACGAGGCTTTAACTGTCGTCGAGGCCGGCACCTACGAATCGGTCGGCGAGATATCCACGTTGCGTGAGATCCTCAACGACGGTCACCGTGCGCTCGTCGTCGGGCACGCCGACGAGGAACGCATCGTGTGGCTCGCCGAGCCACTGGTTGCTGAAGATCTGCCCGACGGCCACCCCGATGCTCTCAACGACGACCTGCGGCCTCGCAAGCTGCGTCCGGGCGACTCGCTGCTGGTCGACACCAAGGCCGGTTACGCGTTCGAGCGCATCCCGAAGGCCGAGGTCGAGGACCTGGTGTTGGAAGAGGTTCCCGACGTCACCTACGACGACATCGGCGGACTCGGCCGGCAGATCGAGCAGATCCGCGACGCCGTAGAACTGCCGTTCCTGCACAAGGAGCTGTACCGGGAGTACGCGTTGCGTCCGCCCAAAGGTGTGTTGCTCTACGGCCCACCCGGTTGCGGTAAAACGTTGATCGCCAAGGCCGTTGCCAATTCGCTGGCCAAGAAGATGGCCGAGGTTCGCGGCGATGACGCACGCGAGGCCAAGTCATACTTCCTCAACATCAAAGGCCCCGAGCTGCTGAACAAGTTCGTCGGTGAGACCGAACGTCACATCCGGTTGATCTTTCAGCGGGCCCGGGAGAAGGCGTCTGAAGGCACTCCGGTGATCGTGTTCTTCGACGAGATGGACTCGATCTTCCGTACCCGCGGCACCGGCGTCTCGTCGGACGTCGAGACCACTGTGGTGCCCCAGTTGCTCAGCGAGATCGACGGCGTCGAGGGTCTGGAGAACGTCATCGTGATCGGCGCCTCCAACCGTGAGGACATGATCGACCCGGCGATCCTGCGGCCTGGCCGTCTCGACGTCAAGATCAAGATCGAGCGCCCGGACGCCGAGTCGGCACAGGACATCTTCTCCAAGTACCTCACCGAGGCATTGCCGGTTCACGCCGACGATCTCGCCGAATTCGGCGACGACCGCTCGATGTGCATCAAGGCGATGATCGAAAAGGTTGTCGACCGGATGTACGCCGAGATCGACGAGAACCGGTTCCTGGAGGTCACTTACGCCAACGGAGACAAGGAAGTCATGTACTTCAAGGACTTCAACTCCGGCGCGATGATCCAGAACGTGGTCGACCGGGCGAAGAAGAACGCCATCAAGTCGGTGCTGGAAACCGGTCAGCCGGGTCTGCGAATCCAGCATCTGCTCGATTCCATCGTCGACGAGTTCGCCGAGAACGAGGACCTGCCCAACACCACCAATCCTGATGACTGGGCACGGATCTCGGGCAAGAAGGGTGAGCGGATCGTCTACATCCGCACGCTGGTCACCGGCAAGAGCTCGAGCGCGTCAAGGGCGATCGACACCGAATCTAACCTCGGCCAGTACCTGTAGCAGCAGGGCCGCTAGCCGGTGACCAACGAATAGCTGTTCGCCAGGTCGTCTTGCAGAACCTGCGCAGCATGCGTCGTGGTGTCAATACGCAACGGGCTGTCCAGCACTCGTGACTGGTATTTCCATCCGTCCGGCAAGTTCAGCCGCTCGCCCAGCCCGGGCAGGTCGGCCCGCGACAGGTTGGGATCGACGATCTGGCTCCAGGTCTGCATCACCCAACGCCGGAAAGCGGCGTCTTGCAGTTCGTAGACCTCTTCTCCGGCGTCAAAGGTGAAAACGGTGTGGCGGTTGACTTGGTTTGCGGTGTACGGCGCGGGGTTCATCGCCGTCAGCAAGACCGTGGCTTGCAACTGCATGTCGATGCCGCCGAAGTTCTTGATGATCTTCGGTCCCTGGGCCGTCTTCTCGATGGCGTTCATCAGCCAGTAGCGCGGTCCGTTGAGCAAGGCCGTAGCTGCGCCGTTTTCAGTCGCGATCGCCTGCGCGTCGAGTGCGGACCACAGCTCGGCAGGGCAATCGTTGAGCGGGAAACTGTTGTAGACGGTGGCCTGTGGACCCGCCTCGCCGGGCGTCACCAGAAGCACTTCGCCGTAGCGTTTGCCGGACAGGCCGGTCAGTGGTTCGTGCAGCGGGTCAGACACCAGGGTGAAGGTAATCACTTCGGTCACCTGCGTCAATGGCCCGGCGCGGATTGCCCCACCACGGGCCGCGCACGGCCCGCATCGTTGGCGCGCCTAGGCTTTAGGCATGCAACGGATTATCGGGACGGAGGTCGAGTACGGCATTTCGTCGCCGTCGGACCCGACCGCGAACCCGATTCTGACCTCGACGCAGGCAGTGCTGGCCTATGCCGCCGCCGCAGGTATCCAGCGCGCCAAGCGCACTCGGTGGGACTACGAGGTGGAGTCGCCGCTGCGTGACGCCAGGGGATTTGACCTGAGCCGTTCAGCGGGCCCGCCGCCGGTCGTCGACGCCGACGAGGTCGGCGCCGCCAACATGATCTTGACCAACGGCGCGCGCCTCTACGTCGACCACGCGCACCCGGAATACTCCGCGCCCGAGTGCACCGACCCGCTGGACGCGGTGATCTGGGACAAGGCCGGCGAGCGGGTGATGGAAGCCGCCGCCCGGCACGTGGCCAGCGTGCCAGGGGCCGCCAAGCTGCAGCTTTACAAGAACAACGTGGACGGCAAGGGCGCGTCCTACGGCTCGCACGAGAACTATCTGATGAGCCGGCAGACGCCGTTCTCGGCCGTCATCGCCGGGCTGACCCCGTTCCTGGTGTCCCGCCAGGTGGTCACCGGGTCGGGCCGGGTCGGGATCGGGCCCGCCGGCGACGAGCCGGGCTTCCAGCTGTCCCAGCGCGCCGACTACATCGAGGTCGAAGTCGGGCTGGAGACCACGCTGAAGCGCGGCATCATCAACACCCGTGACGAACCGCATGCCGACGCTGACCGCTATCGGCGGTTGCACGTCATCATCGGTGACGCCAACCTCGCCGAGACCTCGACGTATCTGAAGCTGGGCTCGACGGCTTTGGTGCTCGATTTGATCGAAGAGGGCCCTGCCCACGGGATTGACCTCACCGATCTGGCGCTGGCTCGACCCGTGCACGCCGTGCACGCGATCAGCCGCGACCCGTCGTTACGGGCCACTGTCGCGCTAGCCGACGGCCGTGAACTGACCGGCCTTGCGCTGCAGCGGATCTATCTGGACCGGGTGGCGAAGCTGGTGGACGGGCGCGACCACGACGCGCGGGCGGCCGACATCGTGGAGACCTGGGCGCACGTGCTCGATCAACTCGAGCGCGACCCAATGGAGTGTGCCGAGCTACTGGACTGGCCGGCCAAGCTGCGCCTGCTGGAGGGTTTCCGGCACCGGGAGAACCTGAGTTGGTCGGCGCCGCGACTGCACCTGGTCGATTTGCAATATTCCGATGTCCGGCTGGACAAGGGGCTCTACAACCGGCTGGTCGCTCGTGGCTCGATGAAGCGACTGGTGACCGAACAACAGGTGATTAATGCGGTGGACAGCCCGCCCACCGACACCCGGGCTTACTTCCGCGGCGAATGCTTACGTCGATTCGGCGCAGACATCGCCGCGGCCAGCTGGGACTCGGTGATTTTCGACCTCGGCGGCGACTCGTTGGTGCGTATTCCGACGCTGGAGCCGCTGCGTGGCAGCAAAGCGCACGTCGGCGCCCTGCTGGATTCGGTGGACAGCGCAGTTGAGCTGGTCGAACAACTGACCACGTGAGCCTCGTTAACCGGGGCAACAGCGGCATCGACCGGTAGGGTGGAGAAACCGAAGGTCGTGTTGAACACGGGCGATGACGATGCAGGAGGCGGCGATGGCTCAGGAGCAGACCAAGCGCGGCGGTGGCGGCGGCGATGACGACGACCCCACCGCCAGCACGGCCGCCGGCCAAGAGCGTCGCGAGAAGTTGACCGAGGAGACCGACGATTTGCTCGACGAGATCGACGATGTTCTGGAAGAGAACGCCGAAGACTTCGTCCGCGCATACGTCCAAAAGGGCGGCCAGTGACCTGGCCGTCTGGCAATCGCCTGGTCACCAACTCAGCACTTCCCGGAACCTCCTCATTCGGCCTTTCCTCGTTCGCCGATTTTTTGCGCCGTGAGGCCCCAGAGCTGCTGCCGGCCGGCTTCGGTAGCGCAGAGCCGGGCGGCACCACTGCTCAGCTGCCACATGGGACGACGATTGTCGCGGTGAAGCACCCCGGTGGTGTCGTCCTCGCCGGAGACCGGCGGTCCACCCAGGGCAACATGATCGCTGGACGGGATGTGCAGAAGGTCTACATCACCGACGATTACACCGCGACCGGGATCGCCGGCACCGCGGCCATCGCGGTGGAATTCGCCCGGCTCTATGCCGTCGAACTCGAGCACTACGAGAAGCTGGAAGGGGTGCCGCTGACCTTCGCCGGGAAGGTGAATCGGCTCGCGATCATGGTTCGCGGCAACCTCGGTGCCGCGCTGCAGGGTCTGGTGGCGCTGCCGCTGCTCGTCGGCTTCGACATCGACGATCCCGACCCGGAGAAGGCGGGCCGAATCGTCTCGTTCGACGCTGCAGGCGGTTGGAATCTGGAGGAGGAGGGCTACCAATCGGTCGGGTCGGGCTCGATCTTCGCCAAATCGTCGATAAAGAAGCTGTATTCGCAGGTAACCGACGCGGATTCCGCGCTTTCGGTCGCTGTTGAGGCGCTCTACGATGCGGCCGACGATGATTCGGCCACCGGGGGACCCGATCTGGTCCGTGGCATCTACCCGACCGCAGTCACCGTCGGCGCCGACGGCGCAGCCAACGTTCCCGAGCAGCGCATTGCCGACCTCGCCCGTGAGATCATCGAAAGACGTTCCCGCGCTGATACTTTCGGGCCGGACGCGGAACGCTCGGAGAGTGATTGATGAGCTTTCCCTACTTCATATCGCCCGAGCAGGCGATGCGGGAGCGCAGCGAACTCGCGCGCAAGGGCATCGCGCGGGGTCGTAGCGTGGTGGCGCTGGCCTACGCTGGCGGCGTGCTATTCGTGGCGGAAAACCCGTCGCGGTCGCTTCAAAAAGTTAGTGAGCTTTATGACCGGGTTGGCTTCGCTGCCGTCGGCCGGTTCAACGAGTTCGACAACCTGCGCCGCGGTGGGATTCAGTTTGCCGACACCCGCGGGTACGCCTACGACCGCCGTGACGTCACCGGCCGGCAGCTGGCCAACGTCTACGCGCAGACGCTGGGCACCATCTTCACCGAGCAGGCCAAGCCCTACGAGGTCGAGCTGTGTGTGGCCGAAGTCGCCCACTACGGCGAGACCAAACCGCCTGAGCTGTATCGGATCACCTACGACGGGTCCATCGCCGACGAGCCACATTTCGTGGTGATGGGCGGAACGACGGAGCCGATCGCCACCGCGCTCAAGGACTCCTACACCGAGAACGCCAATCTGGCCGATGCGGTCCGAATCGCGGTTGACGCCCTGCAGGCGGGCCGCACCAACGGCGGCGATGAGCCCAGTCTGGGGGTGTCGATGTTGGAGGTCGCCATCCTCGACGCCAGTCGGCCGCGGCGTGCGTTCCGGCGAATCACCGGTCGGGCGTTGGAGGCCCTGCTGCCTGAGCACAACGACTCCAGCGACTCCAGCGACTCCAGCGACTCCAAATCAGCGAAAGAGTCGGCGGAGAAATAGGTTTCCGTGTGCTAATCGGCGTGCTGCTCGCATTGGGTACCTCGGTGTGTTATGGCGCTGCGACCGTGTTGCAGGCTGCGGCGACGCGCTCGGTGGATGCCGGTAGCGGCGACTCTGGAGTTGATGCCGCCTTGCTGTTGCGAGCGCTGCGGCAGTGGCGCTACCTGGTGGGCCTTGGGTTTGACAGCCTCGGCTTCCTGCTACAAGTGGCGGCGCTGCGCCTGGTACCGATCTATGTTGTCGCCGCCGCGATCGCTGCTTCGCTCGCGGTCACTGCGATCTTGGCCGCCTGGGTGCTCTCGACACGGCTGTCCTCGGTGGAGTGGACGGCCGTCGGCGTGGTCTGCGCGGGCCTGGCGATGCTTGGCCTGGCCGCCGGCCCGGAGGGAACCCGCCACGGGCCGGCCGGACTCGGCTGGGCGCTGCTGGTGGTGGTCGCCGCGCTGTTCATCGCCGGAGCGGCCGCGGGGCGGTTGAACGACCGCTCCCGTGCACTCGTATTGGGGCTCGGGGCCGGAGGCGGTTTCGGGGTCGTCGAGGTCGCCGTCCGTCTGATCGATCCGATCGATCCGACCAAGGCCGGCTTCTACGCCAATCCCGCGGTGTATGCGGTGCTCGCAGGCGGAGCGGCCGGGTTCTTGCTGCTCACCTCGGCTTTGAGCCGCGGATCTGTAACCACAGCCGTAGCCGGGATGGTGGTGGGCGAAACCATTGGCCCCGCACTTGTCGGAGTGATATGGCTCGGCGACCAAACCCGTCCGGGCCTGACCTGGATGGTGGTCGCGGGATTCGCCGTCGCGGTCGCCGGAACTCTGGCACTGAGCCGATTCGGCGAAGCGCCCAGCCCTGTGCAGTCCTGACCGACGACCACCGTGGGACCGGCCGTCAACGGAATGACGATGTGCACCAACGTTTCCGGATAGCAGGCGGATGGTGCATCGCAAGGATGGTGCCGAACGGCGCAGGCTCAGTGCGTTATCCACAGTTGGCCGTTTGTCCACACTCCGTGGCTCGCGCGCCCCGCCGAGTCAAGGGAAAGATTAGACTCGTACGTATGTTCGATACCGGGTTGCCGGGTCCGGAGGATCTGGCCAGTGCCGACGACAGCATGGTGACCGCGGCTGTCACCGGGTGGGCGTGCGTTGAGGCGGCCGCTTCGGCACGCCGGTTGGCGGCGATCGCGGAGCTGGTGCGCCGCCGCGCTGAGGGCCCGACTGATTGCGCGCAGTGGTCGTGTGACAACTGGGATTCGATGGCCGCTGAGGTTGCTGCGGCCTTGCATGTGAGCCATGGCGTGGCGTCGGGACAGATGTATCTCAGTGTCGCGCTGCGTGATCGGCTGCCCAAGGTGGGCGCATTGTTCATCGAGGGGATGCTGAGCTCGCGATTGGTGACCGCTATAGTGTGGCGCACCAATCTGATCACCGACGATACGGCGCTGAACTTGGTCGACACAGCGTTGGCCGAAGACGCCCTGCGGTTCGGGCCGCTATCGGTGGCGAAGACCGAGCAAGCGATCGACGCCATTGTGGACCGCTACGATCCTGCGGCCTTGCGCCGGAGTCGGGCGGCCGCGCGTGGCCGTGCGGTGGTGATCGATTCGCAGCACAGCCAGCACGGCACGACGGCCTTCTGGGGGACGTTGTTTTCCACCGACGCGGCGATTTTGGACCGGCGGTTGATGCAAATGGCTCATGGGGTGTGCGATGAGGACCCCCGCACGATCGGCCAGCGTCGCGCCGACGCTTTGGGCGCGCTCGGGGCGGGGGCCGAGCGGCTGGCGTGTGAGTGCGGCAACGCTGCCTGCCCGGCAGATGTCGATGTCGACCAGCGGGCGACAAGTGTGGTCATCCAAGTTATCGCCGAAGAATCGGCGCTGACCTCGAGTCCTGATCCGGGCATGTCCGGTGAGTCGCCGAGGCATCCCTTCACGCGGGGCATGCCGCTTTCGGCGGCGGTCGAACCCGACCCCGGTCCCGATCCGTCCAAGGGCGGGACGAAACCGCCCGCCGGTCGCATTGTCAGTGGCGGTGCGGTGCCAGCGCCGCGGCTGGCCGAGCTGATTCGCGGGGGCGCAAAGCTCACGCCGGTGCGCCATCCCGGCGACGCATCAGGCGAGTCGGGCTATCGCCCGTCGGCCGCGTTGGAGCGATTCATCCGGTGTCGGGATTTGACGTGTCGATTCCCGCACTGCGATCGACCCGCCGAGTTTTGCGATTTGGACCACACGGTGCCCTATCCGCTAGGCCCGACGCATCCTTCCAATCTTAAATGTCTCTGTAGAAAGCATCACTTGCTCAAGACTTTCTGGACGGCCTGGCGCGACGAACAGCGACCCGACGGAACGGTCGTCTGGACTGCGCCCAGTGGAAAGACCTACACCACCCGCCCCGGCAGCCAGCTGCTATTTCCCAGCCTATGTCTGCCAACCGGCGAATTGCCCACTGCCCCAACGATTGCTCGACCACCTGGCGATCGCGGGATGATGATGCCGAAGCGCCGTCGAACCCGCGAACAAGACCGCGCCTACCGCATCGACACTGAACGCGCCCTCAACGCTGCCCACGTCGCTGAACGAAATAAGCCGCCGCCTTTCTGACATCAGCGAGCCGTGCAACCGTCACGTTCGAACAACCAGTACGCTCGAATTGTGCAGCGGCGAATCATGGGCATCGAGACCGAATTCGGTGTCACCTGCACATTCCACGGTCACCGGCGTCTGTCACCCGACGAAGTGGCCCGCTATCTGTTTCGCCGGGTGGTCTCCTGGGGTCGCAGCTCCAACGTCTTTCTGCGCAACGGCGCACGGCTGTACCTCGACGTGGGCAGCCATCCGGAATACGCCACCGCCGAATGCGACAGCTTGGTTCAGCTGGTCACCCATGACCGCGCCGGCGAGCGGGTGTTAGAAGACCTGCTGGTCGACGCCGAGCAGCGACTCGCCGACGAGGGTATCGGCGGAGACATCTACCTGTTCAAGAACAACACCGACTCGGCCGGCAACTCCTACGGATGCCACGAGAACTACCTCATCGTGCGCGCCGGTGAGTTCTCCCGGATCTCCGATGTGCTGTTGCCTTTCCTGGTCACCCGTCAGCTGATCTGCGGGGCGGGGAAGGTGCTGCAGACCCCGAAGGCCGCCACGTTCTGCCTGTCGCAACGCGCCGAGCACATCTGGGAGGGCGTCTCGTCGGCAACCACCCGCAGCCGCCCGATCATCAATACCCGCGACGAGCCACACGCCGACGCCGAGAAATACCGGCGTCTGCACGTCATCGTCGGGGACTCCAACATGTGCGAGACCACCACCATGCTGAAGGTCGGCACCGCGGCGCTGGTGCTGGAAATGATCGAAGCGGGCGTGGCGTTCCGCGACTTCTCGCTGGACAACCCGATCCGGGCAATCCGTGAGGTCAGCCACGACGTCACCGGCCGGCGTCCGGTGCGGCTGGCCGGCGGGCGTCAGGCCAGCGCGCTGGACATCCAGCGGGAGTACTACGCGCGCGCCGTCGAGCACCTGCAGACCCGGGAGCCCAATGCGCAGATTGAACAGGTCGTCGATCTGTGGGGTCGCCAACTCGACGCCGTCGAAAGCCAGGACTTCGCCAAGGTCGACACCGAAATCGACTGGGTGATCAAACGCAAGCTCTTCCAGCGCTACCAGGACCGTTACGACATGGAGCTGTCCGATCCCAAGATCGCCCAGCTCGACTTGGCCTATCACGACATCAAGCGCGGCCGCGGCGTCTTCGATCTGCTGCAGCGCAAGGGCCTGGCGTCGCGCATCACTACCGACGAAGAAATCGAGGACGCCGTCGACACCCCGCCGCAGACCACCCGCGCGCGGCTGCGCGGCGAGTTCATCAGCGCCGCCCAAGCTGCCGGCCGCGACTTCACCGTCGACTGGGTGCACCTCAAGCTCAACGACCAGGCCCAGCGCACTGTGCTGTGCAAGGATCCGTTCCGGTCGGTCGACGAGCGTGTCAAGAGGCTCATCGCCAGCATGTAGCTCGACGACGATGCGCGCCGCGGGCAATTAGGGTATTCGGGTGGCGATTTCCAAAGTCGAGCGATTGATGAACCTTGTTATCGCGCTGCTTTCCACCCGCGGCTTCATCACCGCCGAGAAGATCCGGTCCAGCGTGGCGGGGTATTCCGACAATCCCAGTGACGAAGCGTTCTCCCGGATGTTCGAGCGGGACAAGAATGAGCTGCGCGACCTGGGCATTCCGCTGGAGACCGGCAGGGTGTCGTCGTTCGATCCAGTTGAGGGCTACCGCATCAACCGCGAGGCTTATGCACTTCCAGCGGTCGAGCTCACCGCGGACGAGGCGACGGCCGTCGCCGTCGCCACCCAGCTCTGGGAGTCGCCGGAACTGATCACCGCCACCCAGGGCGCTTTGCTCAAGTTGCGGGCCGCCGGCGTGGACGTCGACCCGGATGCGCCAGTCGCCATCGCGTCGCCGGCCGGGACGGTGGGACTGCGCGGGTCGGAAGACGTTCTCGGAGCCTTGTTGTCGGCGATCGATGCCGGGCAGGCCGTGCAATTTCCGCACCGGCCGTCGCGCACCGAGCCCTACACCGTGCGCACTGTCGAGCCGTGGGGCGTGGTGACCGAGAAAGGCCGCTGGTATCTCGTCGGGCACGACCGCGATCGCGGGGCTACCCGAACCTTCCGGTTGTCCCGGATCGGCGACGAAGTCACGCCGATCGGTCCGGTCGGGGCGGTGAGCCGACCCGAGCACCTCGACCTGCGCAAGATCGTGGCCGAGGCCGTCGGAGATGCGCCATCCGGCGTGCGGGCGCAGGTTTGGGTGGCTGAGGGGCGGGCCACCGCACTGCGGCGCGCCGGGACGTCGCTGGGGCCGCGGCAGCTGGCCGGCCGCGACGGCGAGGTCATCGAGCTCGACATCGGAACCACCGACCGGCTGGCGCGCGATATCACCGGCTACGGCGCCGACGCAGTGGCGCTTGAGCCGTCGTCCCTGCGCGATGAGGTGCTGGTCCGGTTACGGGCTCACGCTGGTGTGCAGGCATGACCGCGGTCTCCGCCCGCCTGGTGCGACTGCTGAACATGGTGCCGTATTTTCAGGCCAATCCCCGGGTGACCCGCGCGCAGGCCGCCGCTGACCTGGGTGTTTCCGTCAACCAGCTGGGGGAGGACCTTGATCAGCTGTGGCTGTGCGGCCTGCCCGGTTACGGCCCCGGCGACTTGATCGACTTCCAATTCGAAGGCGACACCGTCGAGGTGACGTTCTCGGCCGGCATGGACACCCCACTGCAGCTCACCTCGCCGGAGGCCACCGGGCTGCTGGTGGCCCTCCGAGCGCTGGCAGACATTCCAGGCGTGGTCGATCCGCAGTCGGCGCGCAGCGCGATCGCCAAGATCGAAGCAGCCGCCGGGGCCGCGGGGCACGCACCTGATTCCGCGGTCGACGAGCCGGCGCCCATCGAGAGTCGGGTCGCGTCCGCAGTGCGCGCCGCGATTCACGACAACCGGGCGCTGTCCATCGACTACTACGCGGCCTCCCACGACACGCTGTCCACCCGCATCGTCGACCCGATCCGAATAGTGCTGGTCGGCGACCACAGCTACTTGGAGGCATGGTCGCGGGAAGCCGAAGGGGTGCGGCTGTTTCGGTTTGACCGCATCGTCGACGCCACCGAGCTCGACGAGCCGTCGGCGCCCCCGGAACCCGCGCTCCAGGCGCCGCCGGACACCTCGCTTTTCGACGCCGACCCGGCACTGCCGTCGGCGACGCTGCGGCTGGCGCCTGCTGCCTCGTGGATGTTCGAGTACTACCCGATGCGCTTGCTGCGTGAGCTGCCCGACGGTTACTGCGAGGCGGCGATGACCTACGCCTCCGAAGAGTGGATGGCCCGCCAAGTGCTGGGCCTGGGGTCGGCGGTGCGCGTTTTGGAACCGGAGTCGCTGGCCAACCGGGTGCGCGACGCGGCCGCGTCCGCACTGGAGTCCTACCAGGCCGCGGCGCGCTCCGGTTTGTGAAGCAGCAGCTGCGGTAGCATCGTGGGGACGTCTGGAGGTAACCAAAGTGAACGCTCTGACCCCGGGGCACTTGGCGATCGTTGCGGTCGTGTTGATAGTCCTGTTCGGCGCGAGGAGGCTTCCCGACGCGGCACGTTCGCTGGGTAAGTCGCTACGGATCTTCAAGTCTGAGGTTCGTGAGCTGCAAGGCGAAGGCAAATCGGAGACTCCCGCCGCGGCCCAACCGGTGCAGTCCGAGCGGGTCGACCCGCCTGCGGCTGACGGACGATCCGCTTAGCCTGGCATCGCCGCCGCGGCGCCCAAGCGCCTTTTCACTGTGCGCACCACCGGTTTATTCAGGCGGCTAGATCCGCGACTTCGTCGCAGCCGCACCAACCCCGACGGCACCATGTCGCTTGTCGACCACCTCACCGAACTGCGCGCCCGGCTGCTGATCTCGCTGGCGATGATCGCGTTGACCACGACGTTCGGGTTCATTTGGTATTCGCACTCGGTATTCGGAATGGAAAGCCTGGGGGAGTGGCTTCGGCATCCGTACTGCTCGCTGCCGCCGTCGGCGCGGGCCGATATCAGCGCCGATGGTCGGTGCCGGCTGCTGGCCACCGCACCGTTCGACCAGTTCATGCTGCGGCTCAAGGTCGCGCTGACCGCCGGGATCGTGTTCGCCTGCCCGATGTGGTTCTACCAACTCTGGGCATTCATCACGCCGGGGTTGTACAAGAAGGAACGCCGTTTCGCGGTGGCGTTCGTGATCCCGGCGGCAATGTTGTTCATCGGCGGCGCGGTGCTGGCCTATTTGGTGCTGTCCAAGGCGCTGCACTTCTTGTTGACGGTAGGCAGCGACGTGCAGGTGACCGCGCTGTCCGGCGACCGGTATTTCGGGTTTCTGATCAACCTGCTGCTGGTGTTCGGTGTCAGCTTCGAATTCCCGCTGCTGATCGTGATGCTCAACTTTGTCGGTGTGCTCAGCTACGTCCGACTGAAATCCTGGCGTCGCGGCCTGATCTTCGTGATGTTCGTGTTCGCAGCAATTTTCACGCCCGGCTCCGACCCGTTCTCGATGACGGCCCTGGGACTCGCGCTGACGCTGCTGCTCGAGATGGCTATTCAGATCGCTCGGATCCACGACAAACGCAAAGCCAAACGCGAAGCGCTAACTACCATCGCCGACGACGAAGCCTCGGTCATCGACCCACCGTCGGCGGTTGGGGCACCGTCGAGCGTCGCCGGACCCCATGACGACATCACCTGACGGGCACCGCCCAGGCGAATTAGCCCGGTTCACCGCGGAACTGGCGTTCGGACTCGACGGCTTTCAGCAGCAGGCCTGCGCGGCCCTGGAAAGCGGCCACGGTGTGCTGGTCTGCGCGCCTACCGGGGCAGGCAAAACCGTCGTCGGTGAGTTCGCGGTGCACTTGGCGCTGGCGGCAGGCGGCAAATGCTTCTACACCACGCCGCTGAAGGCGCTGAGCAATCAGAAGCACACCGACTTCGTGGCCCGCTACGGGAAAGATCAGATCGGGTTGCTCACCGGCGATCTGTCGGTCAACGCAAACGCACCGGTTGTGGTGATGACCACCGAGGTGCTGCGCAACATGCTCTACGCCGATTCCCCTGTCCTACAAGGGCTTTCCTACGTGGTCATGGATGAAGTGCATTTCCTCGCCGACCGCATGCGCGGCGCGGTGTGGGAAGAGGTCATCCTGCATCTGCCCGAGGAGGTGCGTCTGGTCAGCCTGTCGGCGACGGTGAGCAATGCCGAAGAGTTCGGCGGCTGGATTCAGACCGTGCGCGGCGACACGTCGGTAGTCGTCGACGACCACCGACCGGTCCCGCTTTGGCAGCACATGCTGGTGGGCAAACGCCTTTTCGACCTGTTCGACTATCACGCCCATGGCACTGGGAACCGACGCCAGCCGGTCGTCGACCCGAATCTATTGCGCCACATAGCCCATCGCCGTGAGGCGGATCGACTCTCCGATTGGCGTGCCCCCCGGCGGCAGGCGGGAAGAGGAGGTCCGGGGCGTCCTGGCCGGTCGAGCTTCTACCGCCCGCCGTCCCGCCCGGACGTGATTCGCATGCTGGACTCCGACGGTCTGCTGCCGGCGATCACCTTCGTGTTCTCGCGGGTCGGCTGCGATGCCGCAGTAGCGCAGTGCCTGCGGTCGTCGCTGCGGCTGACCACCGAGGAGGATCGGGTGCAGATCGCCGAGGTGATCGAGCACCGGTGCGGCGACCTCGCGGACACCGACCTGCCTGTGCTGGGCTACTACGAGTGGCGGAAAGGGCTACTGCGCGGTATCGCCGCCCACCACGCCGGATTGTTGCCGGTGTTCCGGCACACCGTCGAGGAGTTATTCACTGCCGGGCTCATCAAAGCCGTGTTTGCCACCGAGACCTTGGCGCTGGGTATCAACATGCCGGCCCGCACCGTGGTGCTGGAGCGGCTGGTGAAGTACAACGGCGAGCAGCACCTCCCGCTGACACCGGGCGAATACACCCAGCTGACCGGGCGGGCAGGCAGACGCGGCATCGACGTCGAGGGCCATGCGGTGGTGCTCTGGCATCCCAGTGAAGACATCAGCGAACCCGTTGAAGTCGCCGGCCTGGCCTCTACCCGCACCTTCCCGCTCCGCAGCTCGTTCGCCCCGTCGTACAACATGACGATCAACCTGGTGAATCGGGTGGGCCCCGAGCAGGCTCACCGCTTGCTAGAGCAGTCGTTCGCTCAGTACCAGGCCGACCGTTCGGTGGTGAGCCTGGTCCGCGGCGTGGAGCGCGGACAGCGGATGCTCGACGAGGTCGCCGCCGACCTTGGCGGAAGAGACGCGCCGATCCTCGATTACGCCCGACTACGGGAACGGATCAGCCAACAGGAGCGCGCGCAGGCCCGCGCATCGCGCTTGCAGCGCCGCCAGGCGGCCAACGATGCACTGGCCGCGCTGCGTCGCGGCGACATCATCACAATCACCCATGGTCGCCGTGGCGGGTTGGCGGTAGTGCTGGAACCCGGCCGCGACAGCGACGATCCGCGGCCGCTGGTGTTGACCGAAAACCGCTGGGCAGGGCGGATTTCGTCAGCCGACTATTCCGGCGCGTCGGCGCCGGTCGGCTCGATGACATTGCCCAAGCGGGTCGAACACCGACAGCCCCGGGTTCGTCGTGATCTGGCTTCCGCGCTGCGTTCGGCCGCTGCGGGATTGCCGGTTACCGGCGGCCGCAGGCAGTCCAGTGGCGGCAACCGCACTGATCGGCGCGATCTCGACCCCGAGTTGGTGTCGCTGCGGGAGCAGTTGCGTCGTCATCCCGTCCACCGCGAACCCGACCGCGAGGCGCAGGTCCGGATTGCCGAGCGCTATTTGCGCATCGAACGCGACAACGCCGAGCTGCAGAAGAAGGTCGAGGCCGCCACCAACTCGTTGGCCCGCACTTTCGATCGGATCGTCGGGCTGCTCACCGAGCGGGGATTCATCCGAGTCGCCGACGGCGATCCCGCGGTCACCGACGATGGCCGCCTGCTGGCCCGGATTTACAGCGAGAGCGACCTTTTGGTCGCTGAATGCCTGCGCACCGGCGCGTGGACGGGTCTACGAGACGCCGAGTTGGCTGCGGTGCTATCGGCCGTGCTCTACGAGTCGCGGGGCGGAGATGGCCCCGGCCCACCGCGAAACGCGGAGGTGCCGACCGCGCGGTTACGGCAGGCGCTGCATCGGACCAGGCGGCTGTCGGCGGAGTTGCGCGCCGATGAGCAGCGCCACCGCATCAGCCTGAGTCGCGAGCCCGATGACGGATTCGTCGCGGCGATTTACCGCTGGGCCAGCAGCGGTGACTTGGTCACGGCTTTGGCCGCCGCCGACGCCGAGGGAACCGGTTCGCCGCTGTCGCCAGGGGATTTCGTACGTTGGTGCCGGCAGGTGCTTGACCTGTTAGACCAAGTCCGCAACGCCGCCCCGCAACCTGAGGTGCGGGCCACCGCAAAGCGTGCGATAGACGCAATTCGGCGCGGCGTCGTCGCAGTTGACGCCGGGTAGGCTGAGCCGGAGCTACGGTTGCGAGGACTGCAAGTAGTACGGAGAGGACTGACACACGATGAGCGGACCGCAGGGACCCGACCCGACGAATCCCTGGCAGCAGCCTCAGGCTGAAGGTCAGCAATCAGCTGAGGAGCACACCCAGCAAGCGTCACCCTGGCAGCAGCCATCCGGCGACCCGACGTGGCATGCGCCCGCGTACACGCCCACCGAATACCCGCAGTACCAGCAACCGCCCACGCAGTACTACCCGCCGTCGCAGCCGTTCCCGCAGCCCACGGGCTATCCGCAGCAGGACCAGTACGGCGGGCAGACCGCTCAGTACGGCACGCCGGCCACCCAGTACGGCCAGCCGGGGCAGTACGGACAGCCGGGGCAGTACGGACAGCCCGGCCAGTATGGCCAGCCGGGCCAGTATGGCCAGCCGGGCCAGTATGGCCAGCCGGGCCAGTATGGCCAGCCGGGGCAATACGGACAGCCGGGGCAATATGGCCAGTACCCGCCCGGTCAACCCGGTCCTTACGGCCCGCCCCCTGGCGATGCCGGCGCGAAGCGGTCGAAAGCGGTGATCGCCGGAGTGATCGGGGTGTTCGGCGCGATCCTCGTCGCGGTCGTGTTGGTGTTGGGTTTTTGGGAACCGGGATTCTTTGTCACCACCAAGCTTGACGTCAACAAGGCCCAGGCCGGCGTGCAGCAGATTCTCACCGACAGCACCAACGGCTACGGGGCCAAGAACGTCAAAGACGTCAAGTGCAACAACGGTCAGAATCCGACGGTCAAGCAGGGCGCCAGCTTTGACTGTGACGTCAGCATCGACGGAAGCAAGCGTCAGGTCACGGTGACCTTCCAGGACAACAAGGGCACCTACGAGGTCGGCCGGCCCAAGTAACGCCGCTACGAGTCGGGTAGCGCGTCCAGCGCTTTCTGCAGCCGAGCGACCGGTGACCCGACCCCAAGCCGGGTGGCCAGCTCGGCGGTACGGCCCGGGTCGGCGGCCACCAGCGGCACGGCGTCGGTCGGTGTCGACAGCGTGACGGGCGCGTCGGTGGCCACCCGGACCACCGGTCCTGCGGCCTCGATGTAATCGGCGGCTTTACGCAGCTTGGCCCTAACGCCTTTGGACAGCGACGATTTGGGATTGTCGACAGCGGCCAGGATGCCCGCCAGGGAGCCGTGCTGGGCCAGCAGCATCGCGGCGGTTTTCTCGCCGACACCGGGGACGCCCGGTAGCCCGTCGGACGGGTCACCTCGCAGCAACGCCAGCTCGGCGTAGCCGGCGCCGGCTCGATCACCGGGCACCGCATAGCGCTCGGCCACCTCAGCCGGACCCATCAGGGTGGCGTTGGTCATTCCGCGTCCCAGGTAGAGCACCCGAACGGGGACCGGGTCGTCGCGGACCACCTGCAGCAGGTCGCGGTCGCCGCTGACGACGACGACCGGGTCGCGCTTTTCTCGGGCGGCCAGCGTGCCGATCACGTCATCGGCCTCGTAACCCTCCGCGCCGCCGGTGCAGATGCCGAACGCGTCGAGGAGCTCCTCGATCATCTCCACCTGCGGGGACAACTCGTCGGGCACTTCTTCGATATCGGGTTGCTCGTCGGGAGTTTCTTGCTCGACGCGGTGTGCTTTGTACGACGGGATGCGGTCCACCCGAAACTGCGGGCGCCAGTCCAGGTCCAGGCAGACCACCAACCGGCCGGGCCGCTGCCGGGTGATCACCATCGCCACCGAGTCCAAGAAGCCGCGGACCGCGTTTACCGGTCGGCCGTCTGGCGATGTGATCGACGACGGGACGCCGTAGAAGGAGCGAAACCACATGCTGGCGCCGTCAAGCAACAGCAGCGGTGCAGACATGCCCGCCATCCTGCCAGTCCGGCTCCGGCTAGCCTGACTGCCATGGATTCTCACCGATTCGATGCCGAGGTCTATCGTCGCCGAATCGCGGCGGCGATCGCCGCCACCGCTAGGGCCGGGCTGGCTGGTTTGGTGATCACCCCGGGCTATGACTTGCGCTATCTGCTCGGCTCGCGCGCGCAGACCTTTGAGCGGCTCACCGCGCTGGTGTTGCCGGTCTCCGGCGATCCGACCGTGGTGGTGCCGCGACTGGAGCTGGCCTCGCTGAAACAATCCGCCGTCGCCGATCTGGGTCTGGCGGTACAAGATTGGGTCGACGGTGACGACCCCTATCAGCTGGTGGCCGAGGCGATGGGCGGAGCGCCCGCGGCGACTGCGGTCACCGATTCCATGCCGGCGCTGCACCTGCTGCCGTTGGCCGATGTGCTTTCAGTGCTGCCGGTGTTGGCCACCGGCGTGCTGCGGACACTGCGCATGGTCAAAGACCCGTCCGAAATCGACGCGCTGCGTAAAGCCGGTGCGGCCATCGACCGGGTGCATTCCCAAGTGCCGGACTTCCTGGTCCCTGGTCGAACCGAGGCGGACGTCGCCGCGGATATCGCTGAAGCGATTGTCGCCGAAGGGCATTCAGAAGTGGCATTCGTCATCGTCGGTTCCGGTCCGCACGGTGCAGACCCGCATCACGGCTACTCCGATCGGGAACTTCGCGTTGGCGACATTGTTGTGGTCGACATCGGTGGCGCCTACGAGCCCGGCTATCACTCCGACTCGACGCGTACCTACAGCATCGGTGAGCCGAGCGCCGAAGTGGCACAGCAATATTCAGTTCTGCAGCGGGCCCAACGGGCGGCCGTGCAGGCGGTGCGCCCCGGGGTGACCGCCGAAGAGGTGGATGCCGCCGCCCGTGACGTGCTGGCCGACGCCGGGCTCGCCGAATATTTCGTGCACCGCACCGGGCACGGCATCGGGTTATCGGTGCACGAGGAGCCTTACATCGTCGCGGGCAATGACGTGCCGCTAGAAGCGGGCATGGCGTTCTCCGTCGAACCCGGGATCTATTTCCCCGGCCAGTGGGGAGCGCGCATCGAAGACATCGTCGTGGTCGCCGAAGACGGCGCTCAGCCGGTCAACAACCGCCCGCACGACCTGATCGTCGTTTCGGCCTAGGGTTATCCTCATCCGATGACCGATCACGACCGTGCCGCTGCCCGCCGAGAGATCACCAACGCCTTCCTCACCGCGCTGGAACGTCGACATGACGTGCTTGACCTGATCGTGGCGGCCGACGATCGGCCATCGGCGGTCGACGGCATCGTCGCCTTGCTGGGCACTTCGCGGCTGGGCGCTGAAGCCGTGATCGGCATGTCATTCGATCAACTGACCAAGGCCTCGCGCAAGAAGATCGCCGCCGAGCTCGAAGACCTGAACAACCTGTTGAGTTTCACCTTCAAAGACCGGCCGGCCAGTTCCGGCGACACCCTCGCGCTTCGCCCGTTTTCCAGCGCGTCCGACAGCGATATCTTCGCCGCCCGCACCCAGGACATCGGCGCCAAGGGCGATGGGTCCGGCGCGCCCGCGGGTGGCCTCGATGACGAGATCAGCTCGGCGCAGGACCGGTTCGAAGCCGAAGAGGCCGCCTGGTTCGTCGCGGTCGACGGCAACGAGAAGGTCGGCATGGTCTTCGGCGAACTCGTCGGTCACGAGGTTCACGTCCGGATCTGGATCCATCCCGACTACCGGCATCGTGGCTATGGCACCGCCGCGCTGGCCAAATCTCGACCGGAGCTGGCGGCCTATTTCCCCGCGGTGCCGCTGGTGATTCGGGCGCCAGGCGCCACGCTCGTCTAGTTGACCGCTCGGGTCAGCAGATCCGAGGACCCCAGTACCCGCTCGACGTGCACCTCGATGACCACTCGCCGCGGGTTGACCCGGGGGGTGCGGTATCGCTGGGCGTAGCGCAGCTCGGCGTCGCGGACGGCGTCGACCTCTTTGTTCACGCTGGCCCGTCCCTCCAGCGACAGCCAGCGCGCTCCGTCGACCTGACTGAGCACCGCCACCCCGCCACGGTCGGCGTTGACCGCCTTCTGCGAACCACCGGTGGTGATCACCCGGGCGATATGCGTCTTGGGATCGAAGGTGAAACCCACCGCGACCACGTGCGGCGAATTGTCGGCGCGCAGCGTGGTCAACATGGCCAGGTGGCGCTCCGTGAGAAACGCCAGTGCGTCGTTGGTCAGCCGGGCGGTCGAGTGCGCCATCACTGTTTCACGCTAGCGCAGGAGATAATCGCAGCCGTGGATGACACGGGCCACGCCACCGTGCTGATTCTTGGCGGGCGCAGTGAGATCGGCATCGAGCTTGCCTGCCTGCTTGCTCCCGGCGCTGTCGTGGTGCTCGCGGCGCGCGGCGCGGACCGGCTCGATGCGCAGATCGCGGCGGTCGGTGCGGCCGGGGCGGCGGCGGTGTTCGCCCGGGAGTTCGACGCCGACGACCTTGACTCACATGGCCCGCTGGTGAGCTCGCTGATCGCTGAGCATGGCCGGATCGACACCGCGGTGCTGGCCTTCGGGATCCTCGGTGACCAAGCCCGCGCCGAGACGGATGCTGCGCATGCGGTGGCCGTCGTGCACACCGATTACGTCGCGCAGGTCAGTCTGCTCACCCACCTGGTCGCGGCGATGCGCCAGGCCGGCGGCGGATCGCTGGTGGTGTTCTCCTCGATCGCCGGGGCCCGGGTGCGTCGGGCCAACTACGTCTACGGGTCGGCCAAGGCTGGGTTGGACGGCTTTGCCAGCGGGCTGGCCGACGCCCTGCACGGAACCGGGGTACGGGTACTGATCGCGCGGCCGGGTTTTGTGATCGGCCGCATGACGCAAGGCATGACGCCCGCGCCGCTGCCCAGCACACCGGCGCAAGTGGCCCACGCGACCGCCCGCGCCCTGGCCAAAGGTCGGCGCACGGTATGGATTCCCTGGGCACTGGGTCCGGCTTCCTTGGTGATGCGACTGCTACCGCAGTTTGTTTGGCGCAGGATGCCGCGTTAATCCGCGCCGGCGACGAGGACGTGCGAGAAGTTTCCGGCTCAGCCCTCGATGTGGGTTGGCGGGTCGGCGAAGCCGAGATCCCCAGGGTGCTGGTCAGGACCCATTACATCGCAGCGCCTGTCGGGCTGGAGGAAGGAACTGGCGCCTTGATATATCAAGTGCGTAAATGCAACGCAACGTTGCCAGGTGCCATCGGGCTGGACGGGTCCATCGCATTTGCTGAGATAGGGTCCGCCGTACAGGCAGCCGGCGCTGGCCGCCGGCGCTGAGACGATCAGCACTCCGGCCATCAGCACCGCGGCCAGTCCTCCGACGATGCAGCGCTTCATGGTCGTCTCCCGTCACGAAAGCCCAGCCAGCAACCAATGACGCTACCGCTTAAGTAACTAGGTTTTCCTGCCTTTGACGTCGGCAGCGGCCACAATTAGCCCGTGCTGGTGATCCCGTCGTGGGTATGGACAGGAAATGGGTTCTTTCGGGCAGTCGTCGTCGGGCTCGCGGTCGGCATCGTTTTCGGCGCGCTTGGGTGGGCTGAGTCCGGTTCGATCGCAGCATTACTCGCGGTTGGGCTGCTAGGGCCTCTGGTCTTCGGGATCCCGACAGCTCGCCGGATGGCGCGGCTTTGGCCTGGAGCCAAGAAGCTCATCGGCGCCGATCGCGCAGCGGTAGTTCGCGCGTTCGGCGTGGCCAAACGATCGGTGAACCGCAGCTGGCACACACGGTCATCGAGTACGCCAGCGGGCTGCGTCAAGCGCAGGACGGCGCACGCCGGTATCGGTGGGTGATTCCTTTTTCGGGTCGACCCGATCGGCCCTGGTGTCATGGCTGTGGGTAGCGATCGTAGTAGCGGAATTGCTGTGGTGGCCAAGGAAACAGGCCGACCTTTCATCCAACGCTGATCGAGCGGAAATGCTGGCCCGGCAGGTCAGATGAAGTCGGAGCCGCCGTCGGCGTTCACGGTCGCGCCGGTGACGTAGCCGTTGCGATCTCTTCGGGGAGCCCGGCGCGACCGAGATCGCACGGGTGGTGAAAGTTGTTGTCGATCCACGTCATCACATCGTGTGGGTCGGTGGAGTTGGCCGGACCCCGCAAATTGGTCCAACAGATCTGTACCCGTGTTGTAGGTCCACCGTTGTGAGAGTTGAGGGCAGAGTGATCACTAGGAGGTCACATGCCCCGTATGTATTCGGCGACGGTGCGCCGGCAAATCGTTTCCCGGCTGCGATCGGGCGAAACGGTCGCTGCGGTTGCGGCCGAGACGGGCATCTGTCAGGCCACCCTGTTTCGGTGGAAGCGCCAAGCGTTGATCGACGCCGGCGTTATCGAGGGCACCCCAAGTGTGGAGGCCGACGAACTGGCTGCGGCCCATAAACGTATCGCCCAGCTTGAGGCTGAGCTCGCGTTGACCCGGGATGCGTGCGAGTTGTTCAACGCTGAGGCGGTGGTGCCCCCAAAACGCCGACGCGCGATCGTTGAAGGACTGATCGCGCGGGGACATTCAGCCCGATCGGCTTGTCGGATATCGGGATTGGCGCGATCTCTGCTGCAGTACTACCGCAGAAGGCCGGTGCCCGATCGCCAGATCCGCCGGCTGATCGTGGCCGACACCATCACTGAGATCCACCAACGCTCCCGCGGCACCTATGGTGGTCGGCGCATCCGGGCAGCCCTGCTGGCCGACTACGACATGAACGTCAACCTCAAGCTAGTGCGCTCGATCATGGGCGAACACGGCCTGTACGGTCTGCCGCACCCACCGCGGCGCCTGCCGAACCTGATCCGGGTCAATACTCCTGACGACCTGGTAAACCGGCAATTCACCGCAGCGCGCCCCAACCAACTGTGGTGCACCGACATCACCGAACACCCGGCCCGCGACGGGAAGGTCTACTGCTGCGCCATACTGGACTGCTTCTCACGAATGATCGTGGCCCGCACATTCTCCACGACACCTGACACCGCGCTGGTCAACAATGCGGTCAACATGGCCGTGGCCGACAGAAACCGTTGTGGCTCAACGATCGTGCACTCCGACCACGGCACGCAATTCACATCCTGGAGCTTCGGTGAAAACGTCCGCCGCTGGGGGCTGCTCGCCTCCTTCGGCACCGTCGGCGACTGCTATGACAACGCCGCCATGGAATCCTTCTGGGCCCGGATGCAAGTCGAGCTACTCAACACCCGCAAATGGGCGACCACCCTAGAACTTGCGGCGGCCATGGCCGACTACATCGACAACTTCTACAACGTCGAACGCCGCCACAGCTACCTCGGTAACATCAGCCCGACAGAGTACGAGACGCTCTGGACATCCACCTATTCCGTCCCTCAACTCGCATAACCACGGCTCAAAACGGCGGGGACAGATCAAACGCACATGAAAGTCGTTGAAAAACAGTCGGGGTTGAGCATAGCGGTCTAAAAGCCACGTCTCCGTCGGCTGGGCGATCGTGCGGGGCGTCTCAGATCTGAAGAAACGAGACGGCTCAGATCCTGTCTCAAAGCTAAAGCGGCGGGCGCGCACCGGCTTAGCGTTGCAAGGAGCAAGCCAGCCGACCTCGACGAGCGTGACACTGGCAGTTGAAGAGAAACGAAACATTTGGGCGACCGTTGTCGGCCCGCGGTTAGCCGGGCTGGCCGGGTTCGCCGGTGGTGCCGTTGGCGACGGGACCGGTGCCGCCGGGTCCGCCAGCGCCGCCTTCCCCGGCTGAACCGATCAGCCCGGGATGGCCGCCGTTTCCGCCGTTTCCGCCGTCCCCGCCGAAGCTACCGGTGGTAACGGTGCCGGTGCTTACCGTTGCGGCGTTGCCGCCCGCGCCGCCGGTACCGCCGGCGGCGCCGTTGCCGAAGATGACGCCCTGTCCACCGTCGCCGGCGGTCCCGCCGGCACCACCGTTGTTGCCGGTGCCGATGATGCTGTCGGTGATGGTGCCAGAGTCACCGCCGGTCCCACCGTCGCCACCGTGACCGGCGTTGCCGAACTCGACGTCGCCGCCCGCGCCGCCGGTGCCGCCGGCCCCGCCATCGTTGCCGGTGGTGACGGTGCTGTCGGTGAGGGCTCCAGCTGTCCCTCCGGTTCCGCCGGTGGCACCGTTACCGCCTGTTCCGAAGACGCTGGTGCCGCCTTCGCCGCCGGCACCGCCGGTGGCACCGTTGTCGCCGGAGTGGACCGTGCTGTCCTCGACAGCTCCGCCTGCACCGCCGTTTCCGCCGACACCGCCCTCGCCACCGGTGCCAATGGTGAACGCTGGGCCGGCATTACCGCCGTCACCGCCTGCCCCGCCGTCGTCGCCCGTGGTCACCGTGCTCGATTGGCTCAGGGCCCCGCCGTCGCCGCCGACCCCACCTGCTCCGCCGGCCCCGCCGTCGCCGAAAATTCCAGCAGTGCTGCCCGAGCCGCCGGTCCCGCCGGCTCCCCCGTTGTCGCCGACGAAGACGGTGCTCGCTTGGCTCAGGGCCCCAGCGTTCCCGCCGTCGCCGCCGATCCCGCCGACTCCGCCGTTGCCGGCATACCCGGCGACCTCACCTTCGCCGCCATCGCCGCCGTTACCGCCGTTGTCGCCGCTGGACACAGTGCTGGCGATGACGGTGCCGCTGTCGCCGCCGTTTCCGCCCGCCCCGCCGTCGGCGCCGTTGGCGTCGGAGAGCCCGGCAGCGCCGCCAGTGCCGCCTGCTCCGCCGTTGTCGCCGGTAGCGACGGTGCTGTCGGTGACGGTCCCGCTGTTTCCACCGTCGCCTCCGTTACCGCCAGCGGCGCCGGGGTCGCCAGGTGTGCTCGCGGCCGTCCCGCCGAGGGCGCCGTTCCCCCCGTTACCTCCGTTGTCGCCGGTGCCGACCGAGCTGTTGGTGACAGTCCCGCTGGCCCCGCCGTCGCCGCCGTTACCACCCACGCCGGCGTCGCCGCTATACACGCCTTCCCCGCCGGCCGCGCCGTTGCCGCCGTCTCCACCGGTGTCGCCGGTGCCGATGGTGCTGTCGGTGACGGTGCCGCTGGCCCCGCCGTCGCCGCCGCTTCCTCCGGTGCCGCCGTTGCCGTAACCGCCAGCAAGCCCGCCGGTTCCACCGTCGCCGCCCCGGCCGCCGGCGTCACCCGTGGTGACGTTGCTTCCGGAGGTGACGTTTCCGGCGGCCCCGCCGGTTCCACCCGCTCCGCCGTCTCCGCCGTTGCCGAATGGGAGCCCGCCTTCAAGTCCGGCGCCACCCGATCCGCCTGCGCCGCCGGTGTCACCGTTGTGCACGGTGCTGCCGGCGACGGCCCCGGCGTCACCGCCGCTGCCGCCGGCGCCGCCGTAGCCGCCGGCACCGTCGACCCCGGCATAATTGCCGCCGCCGCCAGCCCCGCCTGCGCCCCCGGTGTCGCCGGAGTAGATGGTGCTGTCGCTGACTGAGCCGGCGTCGCCGCCCGCACCTCCTTCCCCGCCGTGGCCGGCGTCGCCGATCACCCCGAAATCCGAGGCACCGAGTCCGCCGGCTCCGCCGGCTCCGCCCATGTCGCCGGAGTAGACGGTGCTGTCGCCGCTGACCGCGCCGGCGTCGCCGCCGGCGCCACCGGCCCCGCCGTTACCGGCGTTGGTGATCAGGCCGACGGCCTGGCCGCCGGCTCCCCCAGCCCCGCCTGCCCCGCCGTTGTCACCCGAGTCGACGACGCCGCCACTCACTGCTCCCCCGTCGCCGCCGTGCCCGCCGTCGCCGCCGTCGCCGCCATCTCCGAACGCCCCCCCGGCGTGACCGCCGTTCCCGCCCGCGCCGCCGTTGCCGCCATTTCCGCCAGCACCGGACGCAGAGGCGCCGTCCCCACCGTTGCCGCCGTCTCCGCCGTTGCCGATGACTCCAGCACCGCCGCCGTCGCCTCCGGCGCCGCCGTCGAGGCCCGCACCGCCCTCTCCGCCGTTACCGACGAACAGCCCCGCAGCCCCGCCGTCACCACCCTGCCCCGCTGCGTCGGTGGCGCCGCTGCCGCCGTCGCCAAACAACAATCCACCATTACCGCCGGTGGCCTCGGCCAATGTGCCGCCGCCAACACCATTGGCGCCGTTGCCAATCAGAACTTCGCCGAAGCCCTTGTTGATCGAGTTGTCGATCGACTCGCCCAGGGGGCTGTTGATCCAGTTCTGCTCATCGGTGTGGATGGCCTGCACGAACATTGCGTCGAAGCTCGCGGCGGGATCCAACGACGATGCTGCGGCGCCTTCAGCCGCGTTGCCGGCTCCGGCTACGGCATCCGAAGCGGCACTCGCGCTGGCTACCGCGCCGGTGGCCGTACCAATACCGGCGACCGAATCCGTTGGCAGCGCCAACCATTGATCGAAGGCGCTCCCGCCTAGGCCACCGAGATCCAGGCTCGCAGCGGAGCTGAGACTCGCCAACGCGTCCGCTCCTGTCATGGCGTGATCGACGGCGTTGATGATCGGATCGAAGATGACATCCAGGCCGTCAGCATGTGCCGCGGGGATGGCGGCTAGCGGACCGACGGTGAAGGTCAGGGCCGCGCCCGCACTGCTGCCCCAGCCGATTACACGACGCCAGCGATCCAGAGCCCGCTGTGATGGGCTCGTGTGGTTCGAGGAGTAACGTTGTGCAGCCATCTTTGAACCTCCCCGTCGAGGCCGTCCATCTCCGGTTTCGTCAAGCTAGCCCTCGAGTGGTCCCGGCGGGGCAAAATAAACATCAAATCTTCTGATGAGCCTCTGGGAACGCAATCCGCCCTATCGCAGATCAACGCGGCTACTTGCCACTGGCAATCCTGTCTCGAATCCGGAGAGACGAGACAGGATAGGTTGGGTTTACGCCGGAGACGTTGTCCCAGTGAGCATGTCTTGTGCCGTCTCGTTTCTTGTCTTATTCGTCATGTCTCACATCTCGGCTAAGCCGCGGGGCGAGGCGAGCCGCGTGACCGTGGGTGCAGTTGGCGGCGTAGCTGGCTGGGGGTTGGTAGCCCAGCGATGAGTGCCGACGATGATGGTTGTAGTCGTGCTTCCAGTCGCTGATGACCACGCGGGCCTGAGTCAGTGACCAGAAGCTGTGAGTGTTCAAGCATTCATCGCGTATCCGGGCGTTGAATGATTCGACGTAGCCATTGCGCCACGGCTGGCCCGGCGGAATGTAGTGCAGACCGACCTGTCCGGCGGCCCAGTCCGTCATGGCGGTGCAGGCGAGTTCGGGTCCGTTGTCGCAACGCAGCACCGCCGGATAAGCGCCCCGCTGACCGGCCAGACGTCGAGCTCAGTGATGAGGTGCTCGCCGGTGATCCTGCGCTCGACCATTCCGCCGAGGCATTCGCGGGTGTGCTCGTAGACGACGGACACGATCTTGATCGGTTTCCCATCGGTGGTGGAATCGAATTGGAAGTCCACTGCCCACACCTGGTTGGGCGCATCCGCGCTCGGGGTGTCATACGCGGTGGAGGCGCCGCGGCGTCTGCGGCGTCGCCGTGCGGGAACGCGGAGCCCCTCCTCGCGCCAAAGGCGTTGAATCTTCTTGTGATTGACGAACCAACCCTCGCCGCGCGCGTCATGGTAGGCCGGCCGGAACCCGCGGCGCGGGTGGTCACGGGCGTAGGCGCGCAGCCAGGCCCGCAACGTCGCATCCGGGTCGGCCGGCGTCGTCGCCACGGACTCGCGCCGTTGAGTGGCGCGGTGCTGCCCGGTGACGCGGCAAGCGAACCGCTCGCTAACCCCCAGCACCCGCTGGAGATGACGAACTGCCGCCCGCCGGCGTTCCGGGCCTAGAAGTTTCCCCGCGCAATCTCCTGAGCGCAACCTTCTCCAGCTCGGCGTCAGCCAATAGCCGTTTGAGGGTGGAGTTCTCGCGCTCAAGCTCCTTGAGCCGCTTCGCGTCTTCGGCCTTTAAGCCACCGAACTGATTACGCCAGCGGTGATACGTCGCCTCCGAGACACCCAGCTCACGGCACACCGCCGCAGTGTCCTTGCCCTCGGCCAGCAGCCGATCGGCCGCCATCAACTTGCGCACAACCTGCTCAGGACTGTGCCGCTTCCCGGTCGCCATGATCTAGTCGAGCCTTCCTGCCCATAACGTGGGCCGTAAGACTCTCACGCAACCTTGATCTGTCCCCGCCGTTTTGAGCCGTGGTTATGCGAGTTGAGGGACGGAATAGGTGGATGTCCAGAGCGTCTCGTACTCTGTCGGGCTGATGTTACCGAGGTAGCTGTGGCGGCGTTCGACGTTGTAGAAGTTGTCGATGTAGTCGGCCATGGCCGCCGCAAGTTCTAGGGTGGTCGCCCATTTGCGGGTGTTGAGTAGCTCGACTTGCATCCGGGCCCAGAAGGATTCCATGGCGGCGTTGTCATAGCAGTCGCCGACGGTGCCGAAGGAGGCGAGCAGCCCCCAGCGGCGGACGTTTTCACCGAAGCTCCAGGATGTGAATTGCGTGCCGTGGTCGGAGTGCACGATCGTTGAGCCACAACGGTTTCTGTCGGCCACGGCCATGTTGACCGCATTGTTGACCAGCGCGGTGTCAGGTGTCGTGGAGAATGTGCGGGCCACGATCATTCGTGAGAAGCAGTCCAGTATGGCGCAGCAGTAGACCTTCCCGTCGCGGGCCGGGTGTTCGGTGATGTCGGTGCACCACAGTTGGTTGGGGCGCGCTGCGGTGAATTGCCGGTTTACCAGGTCGTCAGGAGTATTGACCCGGATCAGGTTCGGCAGGCGCCGCGGTGGGTGCGGCAGACCGTACAGGCCGTGTTCGCCCATGATCGAGCGCACTAGCTTGAGGTTGACGTTCATGTCGTAGTCGGCCAGCAGGGCTGCCCGGATGCGCCGACCACCATAGGTGCCGCGGGAGCGTTGGTGGATCTCAGTGATGGTGTCGGCCACGATCAGCCGGCGGATCTGGCGATCGGGCACCGGCCTTCTGCGGTAGTACTGCAGCAGAGATCGCGCCAATCCCGATATCCGACAAGCCGATCGGGCTGAATGTCCCCGCGCGATCAGTCCTTCAACGATCGCGCGTCGGCGTTTTGGGGGCACCACCGCCTCAGCGTTGAACAACTCGCACGCATCCCGGGTCAACGCGAGCTCAGCCTCAAGCTGGGCGATACGTTTATGGGCCGCAGCCAGTTCGTCGGCCTCCACACTTGGGGTGCCCTCGATAACGCCGGCGTCGATCAACGCTTGGCGCTTCCACCGAAACAGGGTGGCCTGACAGATGCCCGTCTCGGCCGCAACCGCAGCGACCGTTTCGCCCGATCGCAGCCGGGAAACGATTTGCCGGCGCACCGTCGCCGAATACATACGGGGCATGTGACCTCCTAGTGATCACTCTGCCCTCAACTCTCACAACGGTGGACCTACAACACGGGTACAGATCTCCTGGATCAATCGATCGGGGTCAGGCCAGAGTCCAAACCATCGGCGGCGAGGATATCTTCAGCGCCGCCTTCGATGCGGTGTAGGCGACCGACCGTGGGCTCTGCCGCTGGCGCAGGTCGCGGATTAGCCTGAGGATTAAGAAGCGGTTGTTTGCTGCTGATCTGCTGCGACCTCAAATGCCCCGCTTTCGGCGAGGAAAGGCATGGCAATCCGGCGCGTTGATAGCAACGATCCCATGGCGCTGCTCGAAAGCGGGCGCGACAACAAGGAACCCTGCGCTCGATGGCATCCATGTTGCATCAAAGTCAGTGCAGCAGCCGGGGTCTCGACACCCTCGGCGACTAACACGAGATCGAAAGCCTCAGCAAGCCCGATGATTGCTCGGACAATCGCCAGAGCATTGGAGTTGGTATCGAGGTCGCGCACGAATCCGCCGTCGATCTTGAGCATGTCGACGGGAAGCGACTTCAGCTGCGACAAAACGGCGCCGCCGGTGCCGAAGTCGTCGATAGCGATCTGGACTCCGACCTGCTTCAACTCTGCGAGGGTTTCTCGAGTGCTTTCGAAGTCACGACTCACCGCGCGTTCGGTGATCTCCAGGCACAGCGAGCCGGGATTAATACCGAACTCCTTGATGGTCTCGGCAACATCGCGGACTAAACCGGGCGTGGCCAGCTGACGAGGCGACACATTGATGCACAACATTGCAGTTTGCCCGACGCCGGCTGATTGCCACCGACTGAACTGTGCGCAGGCTCTTCGCAGAACCCATCGCCCCAATTCCCTTGTGAAGTTCATCGGTTCGACCACACCATCGAGCGAGTCCGGCAGCAGTATCCCGCGCGTGGGGTGGCGCCAACGCACGAGGGCCTCGACAGCCACTACGGCACCGGTCCACAAGTCGACGGCGGGCTGATAGTGCAGTAGGAGTGCTGGGTTGTCGAGGTCGCGGTGAACTTGGCGTTTGATGTTGTTGTAGGAAAGCGTGTTGGTGGCAATGGTGTCGGACAGCACGACCTGATTGCCGCCCGCGCGCTTAGCCACCAACACGGCTTCGTCGGCATGACGCAGAAGATCGGCACTTTCGTCATGTCCAGGCATGCCGACAGCCACCCCGATGCTGACGGTGCGGGCAATCCTATGACCGCCCATAACCACGCGATCGGCCAGTGTCGTCCGAAACTGATTTCCAAGTGATTCCGCGGTCTCGAAAGACATCGCTCGATTCGGAACGACCACGAATTCGTCCCCGCCTAGCCGAGCGATCATGTCGCCGCTTTCGGCGCACTTACGAAGCCGGGCGGCAAATACCTGGATGAATCGATCGCCGGCGGTATGGCCGAGGGAGTCGTTGATCGCCTTCAGCCGGTCGAGGTCGATGTAGAGCAGGGCGACGGGTCCAGGCTGGCCCGCTGCGAGCCTGCCGGAAAGGTGCGTAGTAAGCGCTCGACGATTGCGCAGACCAGTCAGGTCGTCAAGCTCAGCGAGAGAGCGAAGCAGTTCCTCAGCGGCGATATGCGCCTGTTGCTGTGCGAGTAGCGCTGCGACAACCTCGAGCGTGCTGATAACTTCGCGCCTCCACTTCCTGCCACCGAATTTGACCAAACCGAGCGTGCCGATAGTTATTCCCTCGGAGATCAGCGGTGCGACGGTGACTGAGGGCGATGTGGCGCGGCGGCTGTGCGCGAGAAAGCGTTGGTAATCACGGTTCATCTGCTCGGGAGCGATTACGACCGGTCTCTTGCTTGTTGCGCGAAGCGGGAACACGGGCTCAATGCTGGTCAAGTCAACAACCGCCACTGGGTCACGGGTTTGAACGTCGGGACGTGGTGGCCACTGTGCCACCAATATCGACGCACGATTCGTGTGATCATTGCGGCGCAGGAAGCCGGCTTCTACGTCGAATTCCTCGACAAGCCTCGCCAGCACGCGTTCGCTCACATCGGCAACAGTGTGCGCCGTAGCCTCCATCAACTGGGCAGCAACGGCAGAGAGCACAGCATCTAGTCTGCGTGGCACGAAGCTCCTCGACGTAGAGCCGGCTCTTGCTGTCGCCATCGCATCGCGTTGCCTGAGTGCAATGCTGCCGCAGAACATTTCACGCCAAAGTCGGTAGAGCCAGGCATGCATACGTCCTTTCGGCGGGGGAGGCCATTGTTTCGCCAGACGAACGTAGCGACATAGAGTAAGGCGCCTACTCTAATTGCGGCCTTGATTACGGCAAGGGCACGCGCCCCGGAGTCGCGCGTGTCTTGCGGCGCCATGAATACGCGGGAGCGATGGCGTAGCCACTGGCGGCCACGCACAGCAGCGTCCAGGTGACCGCGGCCGGATAGCCCGCTATCGCGCGCGAAGCCACAACAGAGCTAACACAGCCCAAATCGACCATGATGGCGGCGATATAGATGTTGGCGGTGACGGTGGAGCGCGGATCGCGACGCACTACCCACAGCAATCTCAGAATGTGGGCTAATAGATAACTTGCGCTGGCGCATAGCGCCAGCCAATAAAGGGTCATCCACCCCGTCACCGGAGCCCGGAAAAGATCCGGCCAGTGCTTCCCCGGTGTGCCAACGATGAAAAATCCGATGAGTAGTGGCAGCGCGATAGCGATGGGGGCCTCCAGGCGCTGGCGCAAGAACTGTTTTGGGTCGTCAAGATTGGTTCGAGTCGCCAGCGCCTGGGCGAGTGTGATGAGCCCGGCAAGGTAGGCCAGGTGGCCCAGCAGGTCCTCGAAATTCCACAGCCCGGTGAGAGCGTGTAAGGGCGCGGACCATGTGAGGGATAGCGCGGGGTTCATCAGGAGAAGGCAGGCGAACATTGCGGTTGCGGTGATGCTGCTACTCAGCTCCCACCGACAAGTCCATGCGCCACGCCGCACCCATACGCAGTAGCCAGTGATGAGGACGGCGGCGATGGTGGCGACGGCGATCATCTTGATGCAGACCGCCTAGAGGGCCGGAACGTCGGTACGCGGATCCGCTTCCCGGAGGTTGGTGCGGCCAGACGCTACCTCGCTCTGAGTTGCCATCGGTCCAAAATTGGGTTCCGACCCCAGAAAGTCACGCACCGCCTGAGCGGCGACCAGGTTAAAGCGTGTCAGTAGCGCGATGGCGTTGAGGTCGAAGTGCTTGGCCACCCGTATGACGTTGTCCGCCGTGATCAGGCGCCCCTCATCCCAAGCTTTGTGGTAGCCCGACCTACTCAAGCCGAACGCCTCATAGATTTCGGCGGAACTTAGCCGGCGACCCACCAGGTACATGATGACGACCGCCGGATCCCTGTCGACGTCCTCCATGGTGGGGACGATAGTGGTGCAAACCGGCTTATCCAAGACAAAATTTGAAAGATCTGTGCCCATCTCACGTATATGGTCTACTTTCGTAGCATAAATCGTCACTTTTGGAGCGCATTGGGGTTGAAGCGATGGGCGGCAGGCGGCCCAGCGACAGTGGCCCAGGAGGTTCGACGTCCGGTGCAAACTGAGAGCCAGCCGACGTGGCCGATAGTGGCTCGCGACGAGGAATTTCGTCGCGCGTTGGCGATACTTGACGGCGCCACGGAGTTCCACGGCATCGCACTGGTCGGTGACAGCGGCGTTGGCAAATCGACACTTGCTCGCGCCCTCGCCCAGGCTGTCGAGTGCCGTGGACGCACGGTGCGGTTTGTATTGGGCACTCAAACGGGTTGCGCCGTGCCATTCGGGGCTTTCTCTCGGTCGGTGACTGTTGACGCAGCACATGAACCCGCCGCGATGCTGGCCGCCGCGCAAAAAACTCTGGAGCAAGAAAACGGCCTCGTCGTTGTCGTTGACGACGCTCAGTTGCTTGATCCGCTGTCGGCCACGTTGGTTCACCAGCTCGCGGCCAATGGCAGTTCGCGATTGGTCGTGACGATTCGGTCGGGCGAACCCGTACCGGATGCCGTGGCCGCGTTGTGTAGAGAGCGGCTGTTGCTGACTCTGCATATCGACCCTCTCACCAGCGAGCAGACCGGCGAACTCGCCTGTCGTGTGCTCGGCGGTGCAGTGGAGCCGCGACTGATCGACGAGCTACACGGGCGTAGCGGAGGAAACTTGCTGCTGCTGCGCGGCTTGCTGAGCGCAGGTCGGGAAAATGGGGTCCTGGTTCACACCGAAGATGGCTGGCAACTCCGAGGCCCACTGCACCCGGACCGGGAACTCTACGACCTTCTGGAGTTTCGACTCCGGTCGCTTGCGCCAGACGAGTTGGAAGCAGTACAGCTGTTGGCTACGGGGGAGTTGCTGGACTGGGAGGTCCTGCGCGACCTTTGCGACGCGCAGGCGGCCGCACGACTCGAGCAGCGCGGCATGATCCAATTGGTTGTCGACGGATCCGCATTGGTGGCCCAGCTCAATCACCCCATCATCGGCGAAGCGGCACTCCGACTGGCGGGGGTGGTGCGTACACGGCAACTCAATGGCCTGCTCGCACAAGCTCTTCGGCAACACATGCGGGAAGGACGACGGCGGTGGCGGCTGCCTGACGTGCGCGGTCAGATCCGGCTGGCACAGTTCATGATGCGCAGCGACCTGTCGCCGGACCTCGATGTGATCATCGATGCGGCGGCAAACGCAATGGCAATGTCAGACGTCGGTGAAGCCGAAGAATTGTCGCGGTTTGCGTTCGACCACGGCGGTGGATTGCCGGCCGCAATCCTGCTTGCCGACGCGATGAGTTGGCAGGGACGCGGCGACGAGGTCGAGGCCGTACTTGCTGATTGCGATCTCGAGGGTGCGGATGAGTCTCTGACTGCGCGATGGGGCTGTCAGCGCGCGCTAAACCTGTTCTTTGGTTGCGGGCAGACGAAGCGCGCGCAGCAGGTACTCGCCAGCGTGAGAGATCGCGTCGACGCCGAGGCGGTGGTCGGCCTCATCGCAGCGGCCGAGGCGACAATCGCGTGCTTCTCCGGTGACCTTCCTACCGCCATCGAGGTGGGGCTGACGTTGTCTGCATCGGATGTGCCGCCGTTGGCGACGGTATGGGCGGCCGCGTCGACGTCTTGGGCATTGGCGCTGTCTGGGGAGCAGTTCGCTGAACTTCAGCGGACAGCTGATCTGGGGCTGCAAGCGGCTATGGTCGTCCAGCCGGGAGTCGTGCGGTTTGTCATCGGGTTGGCCGAAGTCACGGCCTTGACCGCGGTCGGTGACCTGTCCGCGGCCGAGCGGGTTTGGCAACGCTACGCCGCGATGGCTGCAGGTGCACATGAAGCAGATGCACTGGTGCACGCGATGCTCGGACTCGTGGAGCTTGCTCGCGGTGCACTGCCAGCTGCCTGCGCTGCGTTCCACGATTCGATGTCGGCAATGTCGCGCGGTTTCCCTTCCGGATGGTTGATGCTGGTAGCGGCGTGGTCGGCACAGGTTGAAGGCCGCCGTGGAAACTCGAAGGCGGCCGCGGCTGCGCTGCGCAGATCGGAAGAAGCCTACGGACCGCAGGTCGCGCTGTTCCTGCCTGAACTTGAGCTTGCCCGGGCCTGGGAGCGGGCATCCGCTGGTCAGACCTCGACCGCTCGAATGCATGCTGTGCGTGCCGCGCAGATCGCGCGACGATCCAGGATGTCCGCGGTGGAGATGCGCGCGCTGCACACAACCGTCCGATTCGGCGATCGTTCGCATGCCGGACGGCTGCAGTGGTTGGCGAAAACTCTCAACAATCCAATGGCGGAGACGGTTGCTGCGCACGCGCGCGCACTGCTCATCCATGAAGGCGATTCGCTCGACGCCGCGGCCGATCGGTTCGCCGAGATGGGCGCGCTGGGCCTTGCCGCCGACGCAGCAGCGCAGGCAGCGCGCGCGCACTCGCGTACGGGCGACCACGGCAAGGAGCTGGAGTCGTCGACCCGAACGCATTGGCTGGCCAGCCGATGCGAAATACGAACGCCGGCAGTCAGTGCCGCGGCACGGCCGCTGCCGATCACCGATCGGGAACGCGAGGTCGCGATGCTTGTCGCGGATGGTTTGTCCAACCGTCAGATCGCCGACCAGTTGTCTGTATCGGTGCGAACCGTGGATGGACACCTGTATCGCACTTTCGCCAAGCTCGGCATCGAGCGGCGCGACCAGCTCACCCACCTAGTCAACGGGGCGCAGTCCGCGACTTGATCGTCGCGCGAAGTGCCAGCCACTGCCTATTGAGCGATGTTCAGGCTTGCAACTTCGCGATTTTCGCGCTGTCGGTGTGGAACTCGGCGCGCACGATCTTGCCGTGGGGGTCAAACTTGAGCACGTTGGCGAACGGCGATTCTTCATTGCCGTTGCGATTGGCGAACCGCTGGGTCCCTAGCACGACGACGTATTCGCCTGCGTCGATGAACTTGATCGCTCGACGCTCACCGTCGTCCAGTGGTCTGGCAGTTGACTCATCAAGTCGATGATCGCGTCACGCCCGTGTACTTCGCCACCGGGCCGGACCTCGTCGGAGGAGTACCAGACGGTGTCCTCGCTGTAAAACTCCTTCAACGCGGTTAAATCACCGCTGCTAAATGCTTGATGTGCGGACCTGGCGGAATCCACGTTCGACATTTGGCTGACCTCCTTCGGTGTTCACGGGTCACGTCGGTACCAGTCGACGATCCGCCGGTCCGAACCGGCGGGCTAGGGTAGTCGGCTACCTCAATTCTCTAGGCGCAGCGGAAGATTTTGTTCAGCGGCGGCTCTGGGGCAGGGCGACGTCGGTGAACCGACGGGCGCAGCCTTGACTGACGCGGCGGCAGCGACTTTCGCCGACGTCGCCAAGGCCCAGTACGCGTTGCTGGTACGGCCTGGAAGGTTAGTTGGCTCAGATGAAGTCGGAGCCGCCGTCGACGTTCACGGTCGCGCCGGTGACGTAGCCGTTGCGTCGGGACACTAGATACGCGGTGATCGACGCGATCTCTTCGGGGAGCCCGGCGCGACCGAGATCACACGGGTGGTGAAAGTTGTTGTCGATCCACGTCATCACATCGTGTGGGTCGGTGGAGTCCAAACCATCGGCGGCGAGGATATCTTTGAGGTTCTCGGTGAAGCTGGCGGTCACAATGGTGCCGGGACACACACAGTTGACCAGGATCCCGTCCTTGGCGAGGCTTTTGGACAGGTTCTTGGTGACGCTGGTCAGCGCCGCCTTCGATGCGGTGTAGGCGACCAGCCGTGGGCTCTGCCGCTGAATGGAATGCGCCGAAAGTGTCACGATGCGGGCCCATTCCGCTGACCGCAGCAGCGGCAAGGCGGCGCGGATCGACCGCACCGCCGACATCGTGCCCAGGGCAAACGTGGCGTCCCATTGGGCGTCGTCCATCTGCTCGAAATAGCCGTCGCCCGGTCCAATGGTGTGGACCAGACAATTGAGTTTTCCCCAACGCTCCGCGATCGCGTCGAACCCGGCGGCGATCGACTTGGCATCCGACATGTCCACGCTGAGGCCCACGGCGTCCGGCGCCCCGGCTTCACGCAGCGACGCGACAGCGCCGTCGAGCGCTTCTTGGCCTCTCGCCATCACCGCCACGCTGGCTCCTTCGGCCGCAAGGGTTTCGGCGATGGCAAGCCCCATCCCTTTGCTGCCGCCCGTGACCACGGCTGTCGATCCGGCCAGGCCCAGATCCATGGTTATCTCCCTCAGTCGGTGGTCAGAGTTGCGCGCCCAGCCCGCGCAACACGAAATGCAGAATGCGCTGCCGAAGCTCGTCGCGGTCACATTCGCCCGTCGTCCATTGCCGGTCGATGCCGACCCACACCACGCCATGGACGAACTGTGCGCCGGTCGCCGGGTCGATGTCGCGGAACACCCCGTTGCGCAGTCCGCGCTGCAGCACCTCGATCAGCGGGGCGAGCATCTCTGCGTATGCGGGTTGTATCAGATTGGGGGAGGCGAATGTCTGCGACTGAGCCTCCAGCGACAGGCGCCGCAGATCGGATCCGACGTGCTCGTCGAAGGCCAAATCGAGGCGGCCGTCTATCCACGCCGCCACCGCTTCGATCTCCGTTGTGGCAGCTGCCATTCGGCGTCGGAGTCGCCGCTTCTCGACACGAGCAGTGTCCAGGAACACGGCGGCAACCAATTCGTCCTTGGAGGCGAAATGCCGATAGAACGCGCGGGTGCTCAACCCCGCTCGGTCCAGGACTGTGGCAATGCTCAGCCCGCGAACACCGTGGGCTCGCAGAGCTGTTGACGCGGCGGCCAAAATCTCACGGCGTACCGCGGGATCGGGACTCAGCTTGTCGCGTCGCCTCGCGCGAGGAGCGCGGGTGGCGTCAGCCAGTTGCGTCATAACTGGCCAGGTAGTCAGCGAACCGCTCACGCACGCTTTCGGGTGTCAGGCCATAGTCGGCCAGCGCATAGTCGTGTGCCCCGCGAGAGCCAGGTTGATGCGCCGCGGCCCACTGGTTGACCGACGCGCATGTCGCATCGGTGAAGGTCAATCCCAGCCGCTGGTAACTGGTTCGCAAAGTGCCGACAGGATCGTTTTGCAGATCGGCGAACGAGACATCGGCGAACCGGTCGTCACCCATCCGGTTGCGGAAATCCATTGCCCGCCGGACACCTTCAACCCAGCTGTCTACCTGCTCGGCGCCAAGTTCCTTCGCATCGTTGCGGTCGCTGCTCCAGCTGCGCACGTACTGGATGAGGCTGCACACCGAGCCCATCACTTTGGCCGGATCACGATGACTCCATAGGAATTTGGCGTTCGGGTAGGCCTCAACGAGCGCGTCGAGGGCGAACATGTGCACAGGGGTCTTGAGGTGCCACAACACCGGTGGGCAATGCCACTGCAGCAGCCTGAGCACCCGCCGGTGAAAAGTGTAGGTCTCGCGCATGTCGCAGTTCATCACCCACGCCAGATACCCGGGCGCGCGGACGGCGCCGTCGAAGTGGAAGGTACGAAAGCTCATTCCCATCAAGTCTTGGCATTCGGTCGGAGCAGTTGCCTCGGAGTTATACATCGTTTTCATCAGCGGAAACATGTCATCGAGCATCTTCAGTCCGGCCTGGGCCTGCGCGATGCGCGGATCGCTGTCCTGGGTGGCGCTTTCCGGCGGCGGCGTGGGTGCTTGAGATTCCCACATCCGAAGCGACCGGAATTGCGGATCTGCAGCCACCAGTTGGCTCAACGCCGTGGTGCCGGTGCGGGGTAGGCCGATCACGAAGACGGGACCGCCGACTACCTGATCATCGATCTCGGGGTGCTGACGGTAAGTGTCTTGCACCTTCAGCCGCTGAATCAGAGCATTGCTGACGGTGGCGTGCTGGATGACGCGGCCCAATTCGTTGAGATCTGCCTCGGTATTCAGCGCGTCAACGATGCGTTCGAGCCCCTCGCGGTAGTAGGACGAACCGAAATCCTCGAGGCCCGTTGCGGCGCAAGCGCCGGCTTCCAACTCGTCGGCATCAAACATCACTGTCCGAACCTCTCGCGCACGGCGCGGCCTCGTGCCGCAACAATGGACAACCGCTCTTGCGGGGTCACTGTGGCTGTGTCCGAAGGCAACTCCGCGGCGATGTGCTCAAACGGCACGATGCGGGTGATCGGTGTCGGCGCGGTCTTGGTGCGCACGCAGCGCAGGATGATCGGACCGTTGCTGTGGCCGGCGGTGTCGAGCCAATTGGCGACCCCAGGGTCGCGCTCACACAGCACAACTCGCACCAGGCCGTCGGAATCCACCGCTGCTTGATGGGCGTTCAAGCTGGATTGGTGACGCCCATAGTGAATGGTCTCCCACCACGGGTTGCCGATGGAAAAGCTCCAGTAAATTCCTTCGGGCGGTTCAACTTCGACGATGAGGGCCTCCTCGGGGCCCAGCTCCCACCGACCGATCACCGGCCTGTTCTCCGCGGCCGCTCCCATGTCACTGCGGTCGATTGGCGGCAGGAAACCGTTTGACGGCGCAGCAGCCCCGAATTGCAAAAAGAACGCCAGGTTGTCGTGGACGAAGTCGCCGAGAGCGACCAGTTGACGCGACACCGCCACCTCCCGATCGACCGGACCGTCGTTAGGCGCCGCGATGTCGCCTGGGTCGCCGAGTCGTTCGATGCGCAGCGACGAAGCCACCTCGGTGTCCCAGTCGTAGAAGAAGTGCCGCACTGTCAGCGTGGGATGGTCGCCGTCAATGCGCATCCAATTTCCGGCACGCTCCTCGGCTGACAGCACCACCTCGAAGTTCCCGTCGGCATCCACTTCGAGTTCGTCGACAAGCTCGTTGGCCGTCGCCACGATCCCGTTCATGGTCTGCAGCCCGACGTAGCGAGCGGTGCCGCGATTGCCGAAGAGTCGGTAACTCTCCCCGCGGCGCAGCAAGGCGCGGGTGTAGATGCAGTCCGGGCATTCCATTCCCCAGGTCACCAGGTCGTCGGTACTGGTCGGTTGGACGCACAGGACCGGATCGGGATCGAACCGCAAAACCTCGTCGATCCCCGCGGCGAGCAGCACCAGCAGATGCCGCATGCCCGCGGCCAGATCGACCCGATTGTGGTTCGCCGGATCGGATTGCACGACGTCGGCCGCGACGCGCAACCGGTCCAACAAATGCGACCACGCCTGCGACAAGTCGGCGGTGCGGCCGTCGTCGGACAACGCCGCCTCGGCGATCGAGAACGGCAACCACGCCATCGACGTCGGATTGCTCACATTTCCCTTACTTCGGGCGGACCACTTAAGTGAAAACCATATTTTCACTTAGCAGCCGAGAATGTCAATGCCGGACGTGCTCGCCGGTAGGTTGGCATTCGTGACCACGACCTTCGCCGACGTCGCCAAGGCGCAATACGTGCTGCTGACCACATTTACCAAGGACGGTCGGCCCAAGCCGACGCCGGTTTGGGCCGCGCCCGACGGCGACCGCCTGCTGGTGATCAGTCAGGAGAAGTCGTGGAAGGTCAAGCGGATCCGCAACACCGCGCGGGTCACGCTGGCCGTTTGCGATATCCGCGGGCGCCCGAAAAGCGAGGCCATCGAGGCGACCGCGGTCATCCTCGACAAGTCACAAACCGGCGCCGTCTACGACGCCATCGGTCAGGAGTACGGCATCGTCGGTCAGGTGTTCAACCTGTTCAGCAAGCTGCGCGGCGGCATGCAGAACAACGTCGGCCTCGAGCTAAGGGCTGCGAGCTAGTTACCCCTCGTTGCGCAGATGTTCGCCGAAGAACCCGAATACCCGCGACCACGCATCGTCGGTGGCGGCCTGGTTGTAGCCGAAACCGGTAATTCGCAGCAGCGGCTGGGCGGGCAGCTTGTTGGCGAAGCTGTGACCGGCCTGCGGATAGACCTTGACGTCGTTGGGGACGCGTTTCTCATCGAGGACCCGTTGTAGCTTCTTCGGCGCCCCGATGCCGAGGGGATCACGGCGGCCGAAGCTGGCCACGATCGGACATGCCCCGTCCAGCGTTTCGCTGAGCTCGCGCGGCAAAGGTGTGCCATAGAACGGCGCCGAGGCGCTGAAACCCTTGGGCGACATGACCAATGCGAACTGGCCACCCATGCAGAACCCCGCAATCCCGACCCGCCCGGTGCACTCCGGCAGTGCCTGCAGATGCTCTCGGGCCGCCAACACGTCATCAAGCGAGCGCCCGCGTTTGGTGAGTAGTTCCCGCATCACCCTGGTGATGCAACGTGCCAGACCACCCCGTGCGTACATATTCGGGGTGATTGCCACATATCCGGCCGCTGCGACGTGGCTGTTGATCGCCTGCTTGTCCGGTCCATACCCGAACGCGTCGTGAATCACCACCACACCCGGCCACCGCCCTGGCCCGTCGGGGATGTCGAGCAGCGCGTCGATGGGGCCGGCCGGGGTGTCGATCTGGATCGTCGTCACCTCAGCCATCTAACCCTGCGACAGCGACGAGCGGAACTCCGGCCGCTGCCCGCGACGTTGCCATCACATGGTGTCGCGATTGTTCGGTGTCTACGTCCTCGTCGAGCTTGCGGTGGTAGTGGCGCTGGCCTCGACTATTGGGCTTGGCTGGACCCTGTTGCTGCTGCTGGCCGGCGTGGTCGTCGGGCTGGTGCTGGCGGGATCGCAGCTCAAGGTCCAGCTCATCCGCTTGCGATCTGGCCTGACCACCGGGCAGTCTCGGGCCGCCACCGACAGCGCGCTGGTCGCATTGGGAACGACGCTCGTAGTGGTTCCCGGTCTGGTCACCACCCTGGCGGGGCTGCTGTTTTTGTTGCCGCCGACTCGGGCGGCCGTCCGCCCGATGCTGACGGCGCTGGTCGCTCGCGGTATCGGTCGGCGTGCGCCGCTGATCACTGTCACCACCGTGGGCGCCGACCGATACGCCTCGGCTCGTCAAACCCCACCCGACTACATCGACGGCGAAGTCTTAGACGTCACCGATGTCACCGATGTCGACCCGCCGAGTTTGCCAGGCGGCGGGCGCGCGTAGACCCATCCGCCACCCCGTAGGTTTTGCGGCGTGACACAGGTCCCCACGACGCTGTTGCTCAACGGCCGAGTGCACAGCCCGTCCCATCCGGACGCCACCGCAATGGCAGTTCGCGACGGCGACGTGGTGTGGCTCGGTAGCGACGACGTTGGCCGCGACCAGTTCGGTGACGCTGTCCTGGTCGACCTGGACGGCGGGTTCGTCGCACCGGGCTTCGTGGACAGCCACATCCACGTCACGGCCACCGGTCTGACCCTGATTGGTCTGGACCTGCGGGCCGCGACTTCGCGTGAGCATTGCCTGCAGATAGTCGCCGACTACGCGGCGGCCCATCCCGGCCAGCCGGTTTGGGGCCACGGCTGGGACGAATCCTCGTGGCCGGACAATGCGGCGCCGAGCACCGCGGACCTGGACGCAGTGCTGGGTGACCGGCCCGCCTACCTGGCCCGGGTCGACGTGCACTCGGCGCTGGCCTCGACCGGTCTGCGCCGGCGGGTGCCCGCATTGCCGTCGTCGGCCGGATTCTCCGAACAGCTGCCCCTGGTCGGCGACGCCCATCATTCGGTCCGCGCCGCCGCTCGGGATCTGCTGACCGATGCCCAGCGCGCCGAGGCCCAACGGACCGCGCTGGACGCCGCGGCCGCGAACGGGATCGTCGCGGTACACGAATGCGCCGGGCCCCAGATCGGTGGGTTGGACGACTGGCAGCAACTGCGCGCCGTCCAACACGGCGTCCAGGTGATCGGTTACTGGGGTGAAGCGGTGACCAGCCCAGCGCAGGCGCGTGCGTTGCTCGAGTACACCGGTGCCGCCGGACTGGCCGGGGACCTGTTCGTTGACGGCGCCGTGGGTTCGCGCACCGCGTGGCTACACGAGCCCTACGCCGATTCCCCGGATCGGCTCGGCGCCTGCTATCTGGATGCTGGGGTCCTTACCGCGCACGTGCGCGCGTGCACCGAGGCCGGCGCGACGGCCGGCTTCCACGTCATCGGCGACGCCGCGGTCTCGGCCGTCGTGGCCGCCTTTGAACGCGTCGTCGACGACCTCGGCGTCCCCGCGGTGGCGCGCTGTGGTCATCGCATGGAGCACCTGGAGATGGTGACCGCCGACCAGGCGGCGAAACTGGGCGCGTGGGGCGTGATGGCCAGTATGCAACCCAACTTCGACGCCCTCTGGGGCGGCGATGACGGCATGTACGCCCGCCGTCTTGGCGTTAACCGCGCAGGATCGCTCAACCCATTTGCGCTGTTAGCATCCCAAGGCGTGGCCCTCGCGTTCGGATCCGACGCTCCGGTAACCGGCCTCGACCCGTGGGCGACAATCCGCGCCGCTGCCAACCACCACACTCCGGCCAGCTCGATCTCGCTGCGGGCGGCGTTTGCCGCCGCGACCCGTGCCGGCTGGCGGGCCTGCGGCTTCGGCGATGGGCTGATCGGCACCTTGGTTCCTGGCGCGCCCGCGTCCTACGCCGTCTGGGATGTCGGTGAATTCGACGTCGCGAGCACGCAACCTGACGCCGTGCGGCGGTGGTCGACCGATCCGCGGTCGAGGGTGCCCGCGTTGCCGCGGCTGGGCCCGACCGATGCGTTGCCCCGGTGTCGGCAAACCGTGCATCGGGGTGCTGTCATCTATGGCTGACGACACCGGCGAACAGGCCGACCTCGAGCCGCGCCATCATGACCAGCGCTCGTCGAGCACCGGTGACCGGCTTTTACAACTGGGCGCGGTGCTACTGGCATGGCTGGCCTGCGAGTTGCGACGGCGGCTGCCGCGGTTCGGCCGCGCGCTGCGGCCACGCCTGACCCGCCTGAGCGCCTCGGTCCTGGCCGGTTTACTGCTGTGCTCGAGCTATCCCGGTTTCAACTGGTGGTGGGCCGCCGTTCTCGCGTTTGTGGTGCTGTCTTGGGTGCTGACCCGCCCGGCCACCACACCGTTCGGCGGCTTCGGGTACGGATTCCTGTTCGGGCTGGCGTTCTATTTGCCGTTGGTGCGCTGGGTCAGCATCCTGGTGGGCGTCACCCCGTTGTTGGCGCTGGTCCTGATGTGCGCGGTGCTTCCCGGGATCTTCGGCCTGTCCGCGGTCGTGGTACGCCAGCTTCCCGGATGGCCGATTTGGTTCGCGGTGTTGTGGGCAGCGCAGGAGTGGTTGAAGTCGGCCGTTCCATTCGGCGGGTTTCCGTGGGGTGTGGTGGCCGCCGGTCAAACCGATGGCCCGTTTTTGCCGTTGGTCCGGCTGGGCGGCGTTGCGCTGCTGTCGTTGGCGATCGCGCTGATCGGCTGCAGCGTCACCGCCGTCGGGGTCGAGGTGGTGTCGTGGTGGCGAGCATCGCGTCAGCAATCCGAGACCCGCGGCGGGGCGATCGACACGCCGCCCGCGGTGGTGCTGCCCGCGGTCTGCATCTGCCTGGTGTTTTTCGCTACCGCGGCGACTTGGCCGCAGGTCCGCCATTCCGGCACCGGATCGGGCAACGAGCCCATCGTTACCGCGGCGTTGGTTCAGGGCAACGTGCCCAGACTGGGTCTGATGTTCAATGCGCAGCGGCTCGCGGTGCTGGACAACGCCGTCCGGGAGACCCGGCACCTGGCCGACGACGTGCACGCCGGTCGCGCGCCCCAACCTGACTTCGTCGTCTGGGCCGAGGACGCATCGGACGTTGACCCGCTGCGCAACCCCGACGCGGCACAGCAGATCTCCGCGGCGGTCGAGGCGATCGGAGCGCCGATCCTGGTCGGTACGGTGCTCGAGGTCGGCGGCCGGCCGCCGGACTCCCCAGCCGAAACGAACACGGTGATCGTCTGGAATCCGAGGACGGGACCTGGCCAGCACTACGACAAGCGGATCATTCAGCCGTTCGGGGAATACCTGCCTTGGCGCGGTTTCTTTCGGCATCTGACCGGGCTCGCCGATTGGGCGGGCTACATCGTTCCCGGCAAGGGCACCGGGGTGGTGCAGGCTGCGGGTATTCCGGTGGGGGTCGCGACCTGCTGGGAGGTGATCTTCGACCGCGCGCTGCGCGACTCGGTTCACAACGGCGCTCAGGTGCTCGCGGTGCCTGCCAACAACGCCAACTTCAACCAGACCATGAGTGAGCAGCAGCTGGCTTTTTCCAAGGTTCGCGCCGTGGAACTGGACCGATACGTCGTCGTCGCCAGCAATGTAGGCGTCTCCGCGCTGGTCACGCCGGACGGTCGCGAGCTGGTCCGGACCAGTTTCTTCGAGCCGGCCTACCTGGACGGTCAGGTGCGTCTGAAAACGTCCCTGACGCCGGCGGCCAGGTGGGGTGCGATTCTGCAGGGCAGTCTGGTCGCGACCGCTGCGGCGGTGCTGCTGGCCGCCATGCTGCACAATGGATGGTTCACGGATATATACCGTCGCCTGTCGGTGCTGACCAGGAAGTTGGGCCGGGCTCCGGACAGTACAGACGACCCGCTCGGCGACGATGTGGTGGCCGAGGACGCAGATGATGCCGACCTCGACGAGGGCGGCCGGCACTGCGCCCGTGACGGGCCAGAAAGAGGAGACATATGACCACCGGCGATCCGGTGTCACGGGTTGCGGGCGATCGTCCCACCCTGCGCACCCTGGTGATCATCCCCACCTTCAACGAGCGGGAGAATCTTCCGTTGATCCTGCGGCGGCTGCACCAGGCTTGCCCAGGCGTCCACGTGCTGGTCGTAGACGACAACAGCCCCGACGGCACCGGACAACTTGCCGACGAACTGGCGGCGGCCGACCCGGACAGCGTCCACGTCATGCACCGCACCATGAAGGATGGCCTGGGCGCGGCATACCTGGCGGGGTTCGACTGGGGACTGAGCCGCAACTACTCGACGCTGGTGGAGATGGACGCTGACGGCAGTCATGCTCCCGAGCAGCTACACCTACTTCTCGACGCCGTCGACGCCGGCGCCGACCTGGCCATCGGCTCGCGCTACGTCGAGGGCGGGAATGTGCAGAACTGGCCTCGGCGACGCTGGGTGCTGTCCTGGACGGCCAACACGTATGCGCGGCTGGCCCTGGGCATCGGCATACATGACATCACCGCCGGCTACCGCGCATACCGGCGGGAAGTGTTGCAGAAGATCGATCTCGACCAGGTCGACTCGAAGGGCTACTGCTTCCAGATCGATTTGACGTGGCGCACCATCACCAGCGGGTTCGTGGTCGCAGAGGTGCCAATCACCTTCACCGAGCGTGAGCTCGGCGTGTCCAAGATGAGCGGATCCAATATCCGCGAAGCACTGGTCAAAGTCGCGCACTGGGGAATTAGCGGGCGGCTGAACCGCAACCGGGCGGTCGCGGTCGATAGCTGAGGTAGTCGGGAGCTGCCGTTAGCTTCCGCGACGGCGGGATCTGATCAGCTCCAGGCGCTCCTTGAGCAATTCCTCGAGCTCCTCGACCGAGCGGCGTTCCAGCAGCATGTCCCAGTGCGTGCGGGGCGGCTTGACCTTCTTTGGTTCGGGCAGGTCACCCTCGATCAGGGTGCCCTCCATACCGTTTCGGCACAGCCAGTTGCCGGGGATCTCGGCATCGTCGGCGAACGGTACGTCGAACTCCTCGCCGTTCTCCGTGCGATACCGGGCAACCTGGCGTGGCGCCAGGTCGTGATTGCGGTCGGTTTCGTAACTTACGGCTCCAAGGCGACTGCCTCTGAGGACACGATCGGCCATTGGTACCCACTCCTCTTAACGTCTTCTTAGCAGCTAGCGCTCTGACAACGCCTCAGGCGTCCGCTTAGTTCCATGCGACCCGACCACTAATGATACCGGGATCTAGGCATCACCCCTACTAAAGTCGGGCCCGTGACCCGTCGCGTCCGCCCGCAGCCATGCCGCTGGTGCGGCCGGGATGTGTCCGACAGCGGGATGGGTCGGCGCCGCCAGTATTGCCGGCAGTCCTGTCGGCAGCGGGCCTACGAGCAGCGGGCCTCGATCAGCGGCGGGAAAAGCACATCGCTACCGCCCGGCGCGGTGGTGCTCTCCGCTGAAGAGGCCGCCGGCCTGTCCGACCGCGTTTACCAGGTGCGATGCGCGGCAGAAGATGTTGCGACAGCGCTCGACGAAGGCGCCGAAGCGGCTGAACTACGCGAACTGTGTGATGCGCTGATGCGGGCCGTTGAGGCTGCCGATGGGTGGCGCTGACCTGGGAAGGCCGTCGACGGCCGCCGCCTGAGCCGAGCGACGACGCGCTTTACCTCGAGCGACTGGTGACGGGTACAGTCTCGCCATGGATCGCTGGGCAACGCCGGAATCGGCTGCAAACCCAGCGTATAAATCGGTGTGACGTCGTTCTTACTGCGGTTGACTCGGCTCCTCCGCAGAGCCGCATTCTCCCAATTCAGCAACGACCGGCGTTAGGCGAGGGGTAACGACATGGCTGACCAACTTCAGCATGCGACCGAAGCATTGCGGAAAGCACTGGTCCAGGTCGAGCGCCTGAAGCGCAAGAACCGCGCGTTGCTGGAGCGATCGAGCGAGCCGATCGCGATCGTCGGCATGTCGTGCCGGTTCCCTGGTGGGGTGGATTCCCCGGATGGCCTGTGGGACATGGTTGCCACGGGCCGCGACGTGATGTCGGAGTTCCCGACCGATCGGGGCTGGGATCTGGCCGACCTGTTCGATGCCGATCCCGACGCGCCGCACAAATCGTATGCGCGTGCCGGTGGGTTCGTTGACGATGTCGCGGGCTTCGACGCGGGATTTTTCGGCGTGGCAGCGACCGAAGCGCTTGCGACCGATCCGCAACACCGGATGCTGCTGGAGTTGTCGTGGGAGGCGTTGGAGCGGGCCGGGTTTGACCCGACGACGTTGCGGGGCAGCGCCACCGGCGTCTTTGCCGGGATCATCGCTCAGGGCTACGGCATGCTTGCCGAAGAGATCGAGGGCTACCGGCTGACCGGCATGACATCCAGTGTCGCGACCGGCCGGGTGGCCTATGTGTTGGGGCTCGAGGGTCCGGCGGTGTCGGTGGATACGGCGTGTTCGTCGTCGTTGGTGGCGTTGCATATGGCGGTGCAGTCGTTGCGGTCCGGGGAGTGCGATCTGGCTCTGGCCGGCGGGGTCACCGTCAACGCCACCCCGACGGTGTTCGTCGAATTCAGCCGGCATCGGGGGCTATCGCCCGATGGACGGTGCAAGCCCTTCTCGGCAGCGGCCGACGGCGTCGGCTGGTCGGAGGGTGGGGCGATGTTGGTGGTGGAGCGGCTGTCGGATGCGCGGCGGTTGGGCCATCCGGTGGTGGCGGTGGTGCGGGGTTCGGCGGTTAATCAGGATGGGGCGTCGAATGGGTTGACGGCGCCTAATGGTCCTTCTCAGCAGCGGGTGGTGCGTGCGGCGTTGGCCAATGCGGGTCTGGCGGCCGCCGAGGTGGATGTGGTCGAAGGCCATGGCACCGGCACGACGTTGGGTGATCCGATTGAGGCGCAGGCGTTGTTGGCCACTTATGGCCAGGATCGGGCTGTGCCGTTGTGGTTGGGGTCGGTGAAGTCGAATATGGGTCACACCCAGGCGGCTGCCGGTGTGGCGGGTGTGATCAAGATGGTGCAGGCGATGCGCCATGAGGTGTTGCCGGCGACGTTGCATGTGGATCGTCCCAGTCCGCATGTGGATTGGTCGGCGGGGTCGGTGTCGTTGCTGACGGAGGCTCAGCGCTGGCCGGCTGGTGGTCGGGTGCGTCGGGCGGGGGTGTCGTCGTTTGGGATTAGTGGCACCAATGCGCATGTGATTATCGAGGCGGCTGCGCCGGTGGAGGTTTCGGCGCGTTCGGTGAGTTCGCCGGTGGTGGTGCCGTGGGTGGTTTCGGCGAAGAGTGCTGTGGGGTTGGGGGCGCAGGCGAAGCGGCTCAACGAGTTTATCGGTGCGGGTGAGCAGTTGGATGCCCTAGATGTGGGGTGGTCGTTGGCGGGGCGGTCGAGCTTTGAGCATCGGGCGGTGGTGCTCGGTGGCGATCGCCAGGAGTTGCTGAGCGGTCTGGCGGAGTTGGCCGATGGTGAGCCGGCTGGATCGGTGATCAGCGGGCGCGCCACACCGGTGGGCAAGACGGTGTTCGTCTTCCCCGGCCAAGGCTCCCAATGGCTCGGCATGGGTGTCGAATTGCTCGATACTTCAATGGTTTTCGCTGAGCAGATCAACGCGTGCGCCGAGGCGTTTGCGGAATTCGTGGACTGGTCGCTGATTGACGTGCTGCGCGGGGCGCCCGGTGCGCCGAGCCTAGATCGCGTCGACGTCGTGCAGCCGGCGCTCTTCGCGGTGATGGTCTCACTCGCCGAACTATGGCGATCGGTCGGCGTGCATCCGGACGCCGTGATCGGGCATTCGCAAGGTGAAATCGCCGCCGCTTACGTCGCGGGCGCCTTATCGCTGCGCGACGCCGCACGCGTGGTGACACTGCGCAGCAAATTGTTACTGGCGCTGGCCGGCCGCGGCGGCATGGTCTCTTTGGCCTGCGGTGTCGAGCAAGCGCGAGAGTTGTTGGCCCGCTTCAAAGATCGAATCAGCATCGCGGCGATCAACGGACGCTCGGCCGTCGTGGTATCCGGTGAAGTTCCCGCACTCGACGACCTGGTGCAACAATGCGCCGACCGCGAACTCCGCGCCCGTCGCATCGACGTTGACTACGCATCGCATTCTGTTGACGTCGAGTGCATCCGAGAAAAGCTCGCCGAGGCGCTTTTAGGCATCGAGCCGCATTCGTCGCGCACCGCATTTTTCTCCACGCTGACCGGCGCGGCGTTGGACACCGGCGGTCTGGACGCCGACTACTGGTATCGCAACATCCGCCAGACCGTGCAATTTGACGACGCCGTGCGCGGTGCATGCCAACAGGGCTACCGGACCTTCATCGAATGCAGTCCGCATCCCGCCTTGATCGCCGGCATCGAGGACACCTTCACCGACTGCACCGAGGGTGGCACCGAACCGATCGTCATTCCCACTCTTGGCCGCGAGGACGGCGGCCTGCGCCGGTTCCTCACCTCGGCTGCGCAGGCTTTTGTGTCAGGTGTGAGTGTCAACTGGCGTGCGGTGTTGCCCGGGGCCGGGTTTGTCGAGTTGCCGACGTATGCCTTTGAGCGGCGGCGGTTCTGGCTTTCCGGTGACGGCGCTGCGCTTGATGCTGCCGGTCTGGGGCTGGCAGCCAGCGAGCACGCGTTGTTGGGTGCGGTGGTGGAGCTACCGGACTCGGGCGGGGTGATGCTGACGGGTCGGCTTTCGGCGGCGTCACAGCCCTGGCTTGCCGATCACGCCGTCGACGGTGTCGTGGTTTTCCCGGGTGCCGGTTTCGTCGAATTGGCCATCCGGGCCGGCGACGAGGTCGGCTGCCCGGTCCTCGACGAACTGACCTTGCAGGCGCCGCTGACGATACCGGCCCTGCCGGTCTCGGGATCGGTTGCGGTGCAACTGGTTGTAGGTCCGGCCCAAGAATCCGGTCAACGCAGCGTGTCGGTCTTCTCCCGGCTGGATTCCGATGCCGACTCGGGGTGGGTCTGTCACGCCACCGGGCTGTTGGGCTCCGGTTCGGTTGAGCCGGGCGCGGATTTGACGGTCTGGCCGCCCGAAGGCGCGACTCCTGTCGACGCGGCCGATGGCTACCAACGGTTGGCGACTCGCGGCTATGGCTATGGTCCGGCGTTCCAGGGATTGACCGCACTGTGGCATCGCGGCGACGAGCTGTTCGCCGAAGTGACGCTGCCGGAAGCAGCCGGGGGTGTAGGCGGGTTCGGCGTGCACCCGGTGTTGTTGGATGCGGCGCTGCACGCGGCGGTGATAGCCCACGACACCGGCGACGTGGCACTGCCGTTCGCCTGGCAGGGCGTGGCGCTGCATGCGGCGGGAGCGTCGTCAGTGCGTGCCCGAATCGCGCCGTCGGGTCCTCCCCCGCAAGCGGGAGGTACCCCCACGGCGGTGTCGGTGGAGTTGGCCGACGGGCTGGGGTTGCCGGTGTTGTCGGTGGCTTCGATGGCGGCACGGCCGGTTTCACAGCAACAGTTGATGGCAGCGGCTTCCGGCTCGGGCGGCGATCGGCTCTTCGAGCTGACCTGGTCACCCGCATCAGCCGCGTCGCACGCCGAGACGCCGTCGTACAAGGTGTTCGAGTCCGCTTCAACGGTCGAGGATCCGGTCAGCGAGACCTACGAGCGTGTGCACAAGGCTTTGGCCGTGGTGCAGTCCTGGTTGGCTGAGCACGAAGCGGGTGTGTTGGTGGTGTCCACCCACGGCGCCATCGGACTGCAGGGGGAGGACGTCACCGATCTGGCCGGCGCTGCGGTGTGGGGGTTGGTGCGGTCGGCGCAGACCGAGCATCCTGGCCGCATCGTATTGGTGGATTCCGATGCGCCCCTTGACGATGCAGCGATAGCTGCGGTGTTGGCGGCCGGTGAGCCGCAGGTGATGGTGCGCGGCGCGACGGTTTATACCGCTCGCGTACACGGCAGTCGTGCGGTGGACGGTCTCTTGGTGCCGCCGGATGACGGGCCGTGGCGGTTGGGGCTTTCCAGTGCGGGCACCTTCGAGAATCTGCAGCTCGAACCGGTGCCCAACGCCGATGCGGCCCTGGAGCCCGGTCACGTTCGGGTGGCGCTGCGCGCCATCGCCGCGAACTTCCGCGACATCATGATCACCCTGGGCATGTTCACCCATGACGCGCTGATCGGCGGTGAAGGGGCCGGCGTCGTCGCCGAAGTCGGGCCCGGGGTCACCGAATTCGCGGTAGGCGACTCGGTATACGGATTCTTCCCGGACGGCAGCGGCACACTGGTCCCCGGCGATGTGCGGCTACTGCTGCCGATGCCATCGGACTGGTCATACGCCGAAGCCGCCGCGATCTCAGCTGTCTTCACCACCGCGTGGATGGCGTTCGTGCAGCTGGCTGACGTCAGACCCGGCCAGCGGGTGTTGGTGCATGCCGCCGCCGGTGGGGTGGGGATGGCGGCGGTGCAGCTGGCCCGGCATTTGGGGTTGGAGGTGTTCGCTACCGCCAGCCGTGGTAAGTGGGACACGTTGCGGGCGATCGGTTTTGACGAGGACCACATCGCCGATTCGCGCACCCTGGATTTCGAGGACAAGTTCCGGACAGTCACCGGCGGTCGGGGTATGGACGTGGTACTGGACTCGCTGGCCGGCGAGTTCGTCGACGCGTCGCTGCGGTTGGTCGCCCACGGCGGGATTTTCCTGGAGATGGGCAAAACCGACATCCGCGACCCTGGTGTCGTCGCCCAGAAACACCCCGGGGTGCGCTACCGCGCCTTCGACCTCTTCGAGCCCGGCCGACCCCGCATGCACCAATACATGCTCGATCTCGCCGAACTATTCGACGCCGGAGTGCTGCGGCCATTGCCGGTGACCACCTTCGACATCCGACGGGCGCGTGCGGCGTTGCGTTATCTGAGTCAGGCTCGCCACATCGGCAAGGTGGTGTTGACTGTTCCTTCCACGCCAGGTGGTGCCCTGGGTCCGGGCACGGTGTTGATCACTGGCGGCACCGGCATGGCGGGATCGACGCTTGCCCGTCATCTGGTGACCTGCCACGGCGTACGCAATCTTGTGTTGACCAGCCGGCGTGGTCCCGATGCTCCAGGAGCCGCCGACCTGGCGAGCGACCTGCGCGAGGCCGGCGCCCAGGTGTCGGTGGTGGCCTGTGATGCGGCTGATCGCGAGGCGTTGGCCAAAGTGGTTTCGGATATCGGTGTCCAGCATCCGCTTTCGGCGGTGATTCATGCTGCCGGTGTGCTCGACGATGCGGTGGTGACGTCATTGACCCCGGAGCGGGTGGATGCGGTGTTGCGGGCCAAGGTGGATGCGGCGTGGAATTTGCATGAGTTGACTCGCGATGCCGGTGTGTCGGCGTTTGTGATGTTTTCCTCGATGGCCGGTTTGGTGGGGTCGTCGGGTCAGGCCAATTATGCAGCGGCCAACGCGTTCCTCGATGGTTTGGCTGTGCATCGGCGTGCGCAGGGCCTGCCGGGGATTTCGCTGGGCTGGGGTCTGTGGGACCAGGCCAGTGATATGACCGGCAGACTCGACGCCGCAAGCCGGGCTCGGCTGGGCCGCACAGGTGTGTTGGCGCTGTCGTCGACGCAGGCGCTGCAGCTATTCGACACCGCGATGGTGGTAGACGAACCGCTGCTGCTACCCGCCCGCATCGACACCACCGCGTTGCGGGCCAACGCCGCGATGGTGCCGCCGATGTTCACCGATCTGATCACCGCACCGACACGCCGTCGGGTGGACGACTCGCTTGTCGCCAGTAAGTCGAAGTCTGCGCTGGCCCACCGTATCCAGGGATTGCCAGAGGCCGAGCAGCATGCGGTGTTGCTGGAGTTGGTGCGTTCGCATATAGCAACCGTGTTGGGCAACACCACTGCAGAGGCGATCGATCCTGATAAGGCGTTCCAGGAGTTGGGTTTTGACTCGCTGACCGCGGTAGAGATGCGTAACCGGCTCAAAGCCGCCACCGGGCTGGCGCTTTCACCCACTCTTATCTTCGACTACCCCACACCCAACGGCCTGGCCGGCTATATGCGTAGCGAACTCGCCGGGGTCCCACAAGAGATCAAGCACGTGCCCGCGGTGCGTGCGGCAAGCGACGAGCCGATCGCGATCGTCGGCATGTCGTGCCGGTTCCCCGGTGGGGTGGATTCCCCGGATGGCCTGTGGGACATGGTTGCCACGGGCCGCGACGTGATGTCGGAGTTCCCGACCGATCGGGGCTGGGACCTGGCCGGCCTAATCAACCCCGACCCCGACGTGCCGGGTTCCTGCTATACCCGCACCGGCGGCTTTGTCGACGACGTCGCAGACTTCGACCCCGCGTTCTTCGGCATCGCGCCGAGCGAGGCTCTGGCGATGGATCCGCAACAACGGATGTTCCTCGAGCTGTCCTGGGAAGCGTTGGAGCGAGCGGGGATTGAGCCCGGCACGTTGCGAGGCAGTGCTACCGGCGTGTTCGCCGGGGTGTACACGCAGGGCTACGGCATGGGCGCTGCGCCAACCGTGGAAGGCTTCCGGCTGACCGGGCAGTCGTCGAGTGTGGCTTCTGGTCGGGTGGCCTATGTGTTGGGGCTCGAGGGTCCGGCGGTGTCGGTGGATACGGCGTGTTCGTCGTCGTTGGTGGCGTTGCATATGGCGGTGCAGTCGTTGCGGTCCGGGGAGTGCGATCTGGCTCTGGCCGGCGGGGTCACCGTCAACGCCACACCCGACATCTTTGTCGAGTTCAGCCGCATGCGCGGGTTGTCTGCTGATGGCCGCTGCAAGGCGTTCGCCGGCTCTGCCGACGGCACCGGATTCTCCGAGGGCGGGGGGATGTTGGTGGTGGAGCGGCTGTCGGATGCGCGGCGGTTGGGCCATCCGGTGGTGGCGGTGGTGCGGGGTTCGGCGGTTAATCAGGATGGGGCGTCGAATGGGTTGACGGCGCCTAATGGTCCTTCTCAGCAGCGGGTGGTGCGTGCGGCGTTGGCCAATGCGGGTCTGGCGGCCGCCGAGGTGGATGTGGTCGAGGGCCATGGCACCGGCACGACGTTGGGTGATCCGATTGAGGCGCAGGCGTTGTTGGCCACTTATGGCCAGGGTCGGGCTGTGCCGTTGTGGTTGGGGTCGGTGAAGTCGAATATGGGTCACACCCAGGCGGCTGCCGGTGTGGCGGGTGTGATCAAGATGGTGCAGGCGATGCGCCATGAGGTGTTGCCGGCGACGTTGCATGTGGATCGTCCCAGTCCGCATGTGGATTGGTCGGCGGGGTCGGTGTCGTTGCTGACGGAGGCTCAGCGCTGGCCGGCTGGTGGTCGGGTGCGTCGGGCGGGGGTGTCGTCGTTTGGGATTAGTGGCACCAATGCGCATGTGATTATCGAGGCGGCTGCGCCGGTGGAGGTTTCGGCGCGTTCGGTGAGTTCGCCGGTGGTGGTGCCGTGGGTGGTTTCGGCGAAGAGTGCTGTGGGGTTGGGGGCGCAGGCGAAGCGGCTCAACGAGTTTATCGGTGCGGGTGAGCAGTTGGATGTCCTAGATGTGGGGTGGTCGTTGGCGGGGCGGTCGAGCTTTGAGCATCGGGCGGTGGTGCTCGGTGGCGATCGCCAGGAGTTGCTGAGCGGTCTGGCGGAGTTGGCCGATGGTGAGCCGGCTGCTTCGGTGATCAGCGGGCGCGCCGCACCGGTGGGCAAGACGGTGTTCGTCTTCCCCGGCCAAGGCTCCCAATGGCTCGGCATGGGCATGGGACTGCATGCCGCCTACCCGGTGTTCGCCGAAGCCTTCAACACCGTTGTGGGCGAACTGGATCGACACCTGCTGCGTCCACTGCGCGAAGTCATGTGGGGGCACGACGAAAACCTGCTGAACACCACCGAATTCGCGCAGCCGGGGCTGTTCGCGGTCGAGGTTGCGCTATACCGGTTGCTGGAATCCTGGGGTGTGCGGCCCGACTTCGTGATGGGCCACTCGGTCGGCGAGTTGACCGCAGCGCACGTCGCCGGTGCACTGTCGCTGGAAAATGCAGCCTTGCTGGTGGTCGCGCGGGGCCGGTTTATGCAGGCGCTACCCGCTGGCGGCGCCATGATGGCCGTGCAGGCCACCGAAGACGAGGTCCGGCCGCTGCTGACCGACAGCGTCGGTATTGCCGCCGTGAACGGCCCCTCGTCGGTCGTGATTTCCGGCGACGAGAACGCCGTCACCACGATCGCGGGCCGGCTGCGTGAGCAAGGTCGCCGGGTCCACAAGCTCGCCGTGTCACACGCTTTCCACTCTCCGCTGATGGAGCCGATGATCGGCGAATTCCGGGCGGCGGCCCGAGAACTCACGGTCAACCAACCCGCTATCCCGATCATCTCGAATGTGACCGGCCAGTTGGCGGGGGACGACTTCGGCTCGGCCGGCTACTGGACGCAGCACATCCGGGCCGCGGTACGGTTCGCCGACAGCATCCGGTTGGCGAACTCGGCCGGCGCCAGCCGATTCCTTGAGATCGGGCCCGGTGGCGGCCTGAGCGCATCCGTCGAGGAATCCCTCGCCGAGGCCGACATCGTATCGGTGCCGATGCTGCGCAAGGACCGCCCCGAGCCGACCAGCCTGATGACCGGATTGGCGCAGGCGTTTGTGTCGGGTGTGGGTGTCAACTGGCGTGCGGTGTTGCCCGGGGCCGGGTTTGTCGAGTTGCCGACGTATGCCTTTGAGCGGCGGCGGTTCTGGCTTTCCGGTGATGGTGCTGCTGCTGATGCTGCCGGTCTGGGGTTGGCGGCCAGTGAGCATGCGTTGTTGGGTGCGGTGGTGGAGCTGCCGAGCTCGGGTGGGGCGATGCTGACGGGTCGGCTTTCGGTGGCGTCGCAGCCCTGGCTTGCCGATCACGCCGTCGGTGGCGTGGTGGTGTTCCCGGGTGCGGGTTTTGTCGACTTGGCCATCCGGGCCGGCGACGAAATCGGCTGCCCGGTCGTCGACGAACTGATGCTCGCTGCGCCGTTGGTGATCCCGGCGACCGGTTCGGTGGCCGTGCAAGTGGTCGTCGGCGGCGATGACGAATCGGGCGGCCGTGCGGTATCGGTGTTTTCCCGCGGCGACAGTCACTCGGGCTGGACTCTGCATGCCGAAGGTGTCGTCCGGCCGGGGGCCGTCCAACCGGGCGCCGACCTGGCGACGTGGCCGCCGGTGTGTGCGACACCAGTGGACATCGACGGGCTCTACAACCGGTTGATGGCGCGCGGGTACGGGTATGGCCCGGCGTTTCAGGGCCTGACCGCGATGTGGCGCCGCGGCGACGAGATCTTCGCCGACGTCGCGTTACCCACCGATGCCGGCCTGTCACCGGCCGGGTTCGGTGTACATCCAGCGGTTTTGGACGCGGCTCTGCACGCGGTGATCATGGCCACCGAGACCGTCGACGACAACCACAAAACCGGTGTGCTGGTGCCCTTCTCCTGGCAGGGCGTGTCGTTGCATGCGGCGGGCGCGTCGGCGGTGCGTGCGCGGATCGCGCCGTCGGGTCCCACGGCGGTGTCGGTGGAGTTGGCCGACGGGTTGGGGCTGCCGGTGTTGTCAGTGGCTTCGATGGTGGCTCGGCCGGTTTCGCAGCAACAGTTGATGGCGGCGGTATCGGGGTCGGGACCGGACCGGATCTTCGAGGTGATCTGGTCGCCCGCCGCGCCTGGCTCGCATGCCGACGTGCCGTCGCATGATGTGTTCGAATCGGTGCCCGGCGACGACGATCCGCTGACTGCGACATACCAACGCACGCATGACGCACTGGCCGCTCTGCAGTCCTGGCTCTCCGAGCACGACTCGGGAAAGCTCGTGGTGTCGACGCACGGTGCGGTGGCGTTGCCGGGGGAGGACGTCACCGATCTGGCCGGCGCTGCGGTGTGGGGGTTGGTGCGGTCGGCGCAGACCGAGCATCCCGGACGCATCGTATTGGTGGATTCCGATGCAGCGCTTGATGATGTGTCGATAGCTGCGGTTTTGGCGGCCGGTGAGCCACAGGTGCTGATGCGGGGCCAGACGATGTACAGCGGCCGCGTACACGGCTGTCGTGCGGTGGACGCGCTGCTGGTGCCGCCGGATGACGAGCCGTGGCGGTTGGGCATGTCCAGCAAGGGCACGTTCGAAAACCTGATCCTCGAGCCCATTGAAAACAGTGAAAACGCTGACGCGCCGTTGCAGCCCGGCCAGGTCCGGGTTGCTGTTCGCACCATGGCAGCGAACTTCCGCGACGTGATGATCGCTCTGGGTCTGTATCCCGACGACGATGCCGTGATGGGCATCGAGGCTTCCGGTATCGTCATCGAAACCGCTTCGGACAACTGCGGTTTCGCTGTCGGTGACCGGGTGACCGGGCTATTCCCGGAAGGCACCGGCACCATGGCAACCACAGACGCGCGCCTGCTGATGGAAATCCCGACGGGATGGTCCGACGCCGAGGCAGCAACGGCTCCTGTCGTGTTCGCGACGGCGTACTACGCACTGACATCGTTGGCGGGCGTCAAGGCCGGCCAGCGGGTATTGGTGCACGCGGCCACCGGCGGGGTGGGGATGGCGGCGGTGCAGCTGGCCCGGCATTGGGGGCTGGAGGTGTTCGCTACCGCCAGCCGTGGTAAGTGGGACACGTTGCGGGCGATGGGTTTTGACGAGCACCACATCGCCGATTCGCGCACCCTGGATTTCGAGGACAAGTTCCGGACGGTCACCGGTGGCCGCGGGGTGGATGTGGTGCTGGACTCGCTGGCCGGCGAGTTCGTCGACGCGTCGCTGCGGTTGGTCGCCCCCGGCGGGGTATTCCTGGAGATGGGCAAAACCGACATCCGCGACCCCGGTGTCGTCGCGCATGACCACCGCGAGGTGCGATACCGGGCCTTCGATCTCTTCGAAGCCGGGGCCGACCATATCCAGCAGATGCTCACCGAGCTGGCCACGATGTTCGATGATGCTGCCCTGCAGCCGTTGCCGGTGACGAGGTTTGACGTGCGGCGGGCGCCGGCGGCGTTGCGGTATTTGTCTCAGGCTCGCCACGTCGGCAAGGTGGTGCTAAGCATGCCGGATGCCTGGACGTCGGGCACGGTGTTGATCACCGGCGGCACCGGCATGGCCGGTTCGGCGTTGGCGCGCCACGTAGTAGTCCAGCACGGCGTGCGGCAGCTGATGCTAGTGAGCCGGCGTGGACCCGATGCGCCGGGCGCGACCGAGTTGGTGGCCGAGCTGACCGCGGCCGGTGCCCATGTGCAGATGATCGCCTGCGATGCGGCCGATCGCGAGGCGTTGGCCAAAGTGGTTTCGGATATCGGTGTCCAGCATCCGCTTTCGGCGGTGATTCATGCTGCCGGTGTGCTCGACGATGCGGTGGTGACGTCATTGACCCCGGAGCGGGTGGATGCGGTGTTGCGGGCCAAGGTGGATGCGGCGTGGAATTTGCATGAGTTGACTCGCGATGCGGGTGTGTCGGCGTTTGTGATGTTTTCCTCGATGGCCGGGTTGGTGGGGTCGTCGGGTCAGGCCAATTATGCGGCGGCCAACGCGTTCCTCGATGGTTTGGCTGTGCATCGGCGTGCGCAGGGTCTGCCGGGGATTTCGCTGGGTTGGGGTCTGTGGGATCAGGCCAGTGACATGACCGGCGGGCTCGATGCCGTCGACTTCGCGCGATTCGCCCGCGACGGCATCGTCGCCATCTCGTCGACAGAGGCACTGCAACTGCTGGACACCGCGATGGTGATCGACGAGCCATTCCTGGTGCCGGCCCGCATCGACACCACCGCGCTGCGAGCGAAATTCGACAGCGGCACCTTGCCGCCGATGTTCGTCGACCTGATCAATGCCCCGGCAAGACGTCAAGTCGACGACTCGCTGGCCGCCGCCAAGTCGAAATCGGCGCTGCTGCAACGTCTGGAGGGATTGCCCGACCATGAGCAGCATGCGGTGTTGCTGGAGTTGGTGCGATCGCATATCGCGACCGTGTTGGGCAGCACCACTGCAGAGGCGATCGATCCGGATAAGGCGTTCCAGGAGTTGGGTTTTGACTCGCTGACCGCGGTGGAGATGCGTAACCGGCTGAAAGCCGCTACCGGATTACCGCTTTCACCCACCCTCATCTTCGACTACCCGAACTCCGCAGCGCTGGCCGGATATTTCCGCCAACAGCTCGTCGGTGCCGCGGCCGAGACGACGCCACAGGCCGCACCCGGCGAGGCGGAAATCCAGCGCGTGGTGGCCTCCATTCCGGTCAAACGCCTACGGCAGGCCGGGATATTGGACCTGCTGCTCAACTTGGCGAATGAGACCGACGGAGACGGCGCGGCCGAGACCACCGAGAAAGATATCGCGGACATGGATCTCGACGATCTGGTCAACGCCGCGTTCCTCGATGACGATGATTAGCCAGTGAGAATCGCCGTCACCGGTGCGAGCGGAGTCATCGGTCGCGGCATTGTCATCCGACTGCTCAGCCTGGGTCACCATGTCGTGGGTCTGGCCCGCCATCGACCCGAAAGCTGGCCCAGCACAGCGGACTTCGTGCCAAGCGATATTCGCGACGCGGCCGCGGTTCGGCGTGCGGTCGCAGGCGCGGACGCGGTCGCGCACTGCGCCTGGTCGGCCGACCGCGACATCAACATCGGCGGCAGCACCAATGTGCTCGATGCGGTTGCCCAAAGCGGTACCCGTCGAATTGTGTTCGCCTCGTCCGCGCATGTGTATGGCACCCACCGGGATAACACACCCGCGGTGTCCGAGTCCGACCGGCTCAGCCCCGTCACGGTAGACGCCCTGGACAAAGCCCACGTGGAGGAGATGCTGGCCGCGTGCGGTGCGGAGTGGGTGGTGATCCGCTCGGCGGCCATCCTCGGACGAGATGTCGACAACTGGGTGCGCCGAGTGTTGGCTTCGCCACTGTTTACCGACATCGACAAGTCCGCCGGACGCACCGTGCAAGTCGTGCACAGCGACGACGTGCACCGGGTTTTTGTCCGGTCGATCGTCGATACAGGCATCGACAGTGGGCCGGTGAACCTTGCCGCGGCGGGGCAGCCGACGTTGGCTGAGATAGCCGGTGCACTCGGTCGGCCGATCGTGCCGGCGAGCATCCGGTTGCCGGGCGTGGGCAGGCTGCTTCGACAGCTGAGCTCGCCCGCCGAGCTGGAGCAGCTGTTGAGCGCACCGGTGATGGATACCGCGTTGCTGCGCGACAAGTGGCACTTCACCCCGGCCTGGAGCGCCGAAGAATGCGTGGAAGACGTCGCACTGGCGGTGCGGGGCAGAGTCAGCATTGGTAGGCGGTTGATGTCGGTGCCCTGGCGGCTGACCCACGCGCAGGACATTCCCGCCGTCGACGCCCCCGCGGCCGACGGGATGGCGCCGATACTAGCCGGTCCGGACGGCGCCAATGGCGAGTTCGACACCCCGATCGACCCGCGCTTCCCGACCTACCTGGCCACCAACTTGTCCGAAGCGCTGCCGGGTCCGTTCTCGCCGTCGTCGGCGTCGGTGACCGTGCGCGGGCTGCGCGCGGGCGGCGCGGTCATCGCCGAACGGTTGCGACCCGGCGGGTTGATCCAACGCGAGATGGCAACCCGAACCATCGGGGTCTTCGCGCACCGCCTTTACGGAGCGATCACTACCGCGCACTTTATGGCCGAGACCGTGCCGTTCGTCAAACCCGGCACGGTGGTTCGCCAGAGCCAGTTCTTCGGCCACAGTGTGGCCAGCATGCCGGTCTACGGCGGGCAGCAACTGCCGCAGAAACCCGGCCGGGCCATCCGGCCGCTGCGCACGATTCGCAATCTCGGGGTGTTCGCCGCCAACTTGGCAGGCCTGACCGCCGGCGCCGCCCGCGACAGCGGTGACTACATCGACGACATCGACCGCTTGGAAAAGCTTGTTGCTAGCGATCTTTCGGAGCTTGCCGACACCAGACTGCGCAGTCTGATCCTGTTGGCGCGCGATCACGCCGTACACGGTTGGGTACTGGCCTCTGGGTCATTCATGGCGTTCGCCGCGCTGAGCATCATCTTGCGCGGTGTGGCCGGACGGGGAATTGCGCCCTCGCTCGGTCAGCAGCTGGCCAGCGCGGGCCCGCTGAACGCCGTCTACCGACTGGTGGATGCCGCACGACACGACCCGACGGTGGCCAAGATTCTGGCCGGCCCCGGCGACCATCTCGACGAGCTCTGCGCGCAGGCCCCGGACTTTTATGCGGCGGTACTGGCCGAGCTGAAATTGATCGGTCACCGCGGCCCGGCCGAAGTCGAGATGTGCTCTGCCAGCTACGCCGACGATCCCGAGTTGTTGGTCCGCATGGTCGCCAAATCGCTGAACATCCCGACTCGGCCGGTGACGCAACGTCCCGCGATCCCGCTTCGGGCCCGGCCAGTGGCACTGCTTGCCGCCCAACAACTTCGCGAGCGCGAAATCCGTCGCGACAGGATGGTCCGGGCAATCTGGGTGCTGCGCAATCTGCTTCGGGAGCTGGGACGCAGGCTGGTGAACTCAGGAGTTATCGAGGCCGTCGACGACGTGTTCTATCTGCTGGTCGACGAGCTCGACGCGCTCCCCGCCGATGCGTCTGCGCTGGTCGCGCGCAGGCGTGCCGAACAGCGCAGACTGGCTGATTTCGCGCCGCCACCAGCTTTCAGCGGCAGTTGGCGCGCCGCTAATTCGCCGGCGACCGTCCTGACTCCCGGACAGGCCGTGGGAGGCCTCGGTGTCTGCGGTGGCCGGGTTCGCGGCCGAGTCCGGATCGTCCGGCCAGAAACCATCGACGACCTGCAGCCCGGGGAAATCCTGGTCGCCGAGGTCACCGATGTCGGCTACACGACCGCCTTTTCCTACGCGGCCGCGGTGGTGACCGAGCTGGGCGGACCGATGTCGCACGCCGCCGTGGTGGCACGCGAGTTCGGTATTCCGTGTGTGGTGGACGCGCAGGACGCGACGCGGATTCTGCCGCCAGGAGCGCTCGTCGAGGTCGACGGCACCAGCGGAGATATCCGTGTCCTCGAACTCGCGCCGCGCGATCTGCCGCCCTAGCGGACTTTGACACCCGAAGCCAGCGCCGGTTCGCTACGGTCGGGTTATGCACGAACACACCGTCCGCGTGAGCACTACCGCGGGCACCGTTGAAGGCTTCATTCGCGACGGCGTCAACCGTTGGCGATCCATCCCGTACGCCCGGCCGCCGGTCGGTGGGCTGCGGTTTCGGGCGCCGCAACCGGCCCAGCCGTGGTCGGGTGTGCGTCATTGCCACGGCTTCACCAAGTGCGCGCCACAAGAACCGCGCTACACCATGGTCGGCGTCGGCAAGTATCAGCCGATGGGTGAGGACTGCCTCACTCTCAACGTCGTCACGCCCGAAGCAGCGGATAGCGAATCGCTGCCCGTCATGGTCTTCGTGCACGGCGGCGGCTACATCATGGGCAGCTCGGCCACTCCGATCTACGACGGCGTGGGCCTGGCCCGCCGCGGTTGCGTCTACGTATCGGTCAACTACCGGCTCGGCGCGCTCGGCTGCCTGGATTTATCCGCGCTGTCGAACCGGGACATCACCTTCGAGAGCAACCTGTTCCTGCGCGACGTGGTGCTGGCACTGCGCTGGGTACGGGACAACGTCGCCGCGTTCGGCGGTGATCCGGACAACGTCACGATATTCGGCGAAAGCGCCGGCGCACAAGCAGTTGTCTCGCTGCTAGCGGTGCCTGAGGCTGAAGGCCTCTTCGCGCATGCGATTTCGGAAAGCCCGGCGACCGGCATGGTGCGATCGCGCGAGGTTGCGGCGGAGTTCGCCGGACGATTCGCAACGCTGCTGGGGGTCCGAAAGCAGGATGCCCCTGATGCGCTGCGAAAGGCTTCTCCAGCGGAATTGGTGGCCGCGCAAAACCGTCTGATCGACGGGGGCATGCAAGACATGCTGGGCGCGTTTCCCATCGGCCCGGTTTCTGGCGACGACTATCTTCCATTAGACCCGGTCGAGGCAATGCGGCAAGGCAAAGCGCACCGAGTCCCGCTCATCGTAGGCACCAACGCCGACGAGGGACGGCTGTTCACCCGCTTTTTGCCACTGCTGCCGACTACCGAGCCGATGATCGAAGCGCTACTGGCTGAGGTGGAACCGGCTGCGCGGGAACGTATTACCGGCGCCTACCCGGACTACCCGGGGCGGTCCGCATGCGTGCGACTCGGCGGCGACTTCGCCTTCAGCTCGGCTGCTTGGGAGGTCGCCGAGGCCCACGGCAGGCATGCGCCCGCCTACCTCTATCGATACGACTACGCACCGCGGGTGCTGCGCTGGTCGGGGCTGGGCGCCACGCACGCCACCGAGCTGCTCGCGGTCTTCGGCATCTATCGCACCAGGCTCGGCGCGTTGTTGACCGCGGCCGCCGACCGGCGATCTGCGCTGCGCGTCACCAACGAAGTGCAAAGGCGCTGGCGGTCATTCGCCCGTACCGGGGTGCCCGGCGACGACTGGCCGGCCTACACCGACGCCGACCGGGCGGTGATGGTCTTCGACCGCAGGTCGCATCTGGAATTCGATCCGCACCCCGAGCGACGCATGGCTTGGCAGGGCTTCACGCTGGCGCGCTGATGAGCGACAACGTCGTCGAACGCCCCGGTGACCTCACCACCGCCTGGCTCACAGCAGCTGTCGGCGCCGGAACCGTCGCCGATTTCAGCATCGAGCGGATCGGCACCGGGCAAATGAGCGAGTGCTATCGGGTCCAACTGGCCTATGCCGACAGCAAAGACAGCGACGGTAGACCTGACTCGGTGGTGCTGAAGGTCGCCGCCACCGACCCGATGAGTCGGCAGACCGGGGTGAGCCTGGGCCTCTACGAGCGGGAAGTCTGCTTCTACCGCGACATCGCCCCGCACCTGCACGGCCCGGTCGCACCGTGCTACCATGCCGCCTTCGACGCGTCGGTGGGCATCTTCGACGTGTTGCTTGGCGATGCCAATCCGGCGATCGTCGGAGACGAGATCCGAGGGGCCACAACCGCACAGGCCGAACTGGCCGTCACCGAGTTGGCGCGTCTGCAGGGCCCGCTGCTCGCTGACAGCACGCTGGCTGACGCGTCGTGGTTGCGCCGCGACGAGGCGCCGATCAACCAGGCGTTGATCACCGCGCTGCACGCGGCTTTCGCCGACCGCTACGGCGACCGGATCGCGCCCCAGCACCGCACGGTGTGCGAAAGGCTGGTCGGCGGATTCGACGCCTATTTGGCCGAGGAAGCCGCCGACAACCGCATTCACGGTTTGATACACGGCGACTATCGACTGGACAACATGCTGTTCGGCGCCCCCGGCGCCGATCGCCTGCTGACAGTGGTCGACTGGCAAACGGTCACCTGGGGTCCGGCGCTGACCGATCTGGCCTACTTCCTCGGCTGCGCGCTACCGCCGGCGGACCGGCGCAATTGTTACGACGCGCTGCTGTCGGCCTACCACGCCGCGCTCGGACCCGACGCGCCGATCAGCCTCGCCGAGGTCCGTGAGGGAGTGCGCAGGCAGAGCTTCTTCGGGGTGATGATGGCCATCGTCTCGTCGATGCTGGTGGAACGCACCGAACGCGGCGACGCGATGTTCATGACGATGCTGCAGCGACATTGCGAGCATGTGCTGGATACCGACGCGTTGGCCATACTGCCCGCACCGACGGCCGTCGAGCCGCTGCGTCCTTCACGCGAAGACGAATCTGCCCATCCGGCGACCGACGAACCATTGTGGAGTGAAAGCTGGTACGCCGACTTCGTTGATGCTGCACAAGGATTCGGTGGCTGGATACGACTCGGCCTGATCGCCAACCAGCAGACGGCATGGCTGCATGCGTTGTTGTGCGGTCCGCAGCTGCCCACCGTCGCCGTCATCGACTGCGAGATCGGATTGCCCGCCGACCCGTGGGCGCTGCAAACCAGCTCGGCGGAATTCACCCACTCGGCCGATGACCCACTGCGCAGCTATCGCATCGGTCTACACGGCCGTGGCCAGTCGTACACCGATCCTGCCGCGCTGCTGCGGGGAGAACCCGGCGAGCCTGTCGATGTCGCACTGAATCTTCAGTGGATTACCGACGGCACGCCGTATCAGTATCGACTGACCACCCGCTACGAGATCCCTTGCACCGTCTCAGGAACAGTCACTGTCGGTGGCCGTAACTACACCGTCGACTCGGTTCCCGGGCAGCGGGATCACTCGTGGGGAGTGCGGGATTGGTGGAGCATGGACTGGGTTTGGAGCGCGCTGCACCTCGACGACGGAGCACATCTGCACGCCGTGAACATCCGGATCGCCGGCATGCCTGAAGTCAGCATCGGTTACCTTCAGGACCGCGTCGGCTCGGTCACCGAGTTGAACAGTATCGCCGCCCGGGAAACATTCGATACCGACGGCCTGCCGGTCAGCGCGACGCTGGCGGTCGATCCCGGCGGCGTCACGGCGACAATCGACGTGATTGGATACGCACCGGTGCAACTGGTCGCTCCGGATGGCCGGATAAGCCAATTTCCCCGCGTGTGGGCCAATGTCAACACCGCCGACGGACGCAGTGGAGTGGGCTGGCTGGAATGGAACCGCAATTTGCACTGAAAACCCCTGCTCACCAACCACATCACCACCGGTCGTGGTGATGGGTGTGTCCGGGTCGGGCAAGTCCACGGTGGGCGCGGCGCTGGCTGAACACCTTGGGGTGCCGTTCGCGGATGCTGACGCGTTTCACCCGCAAGCCAACATCGCCAAGATGACCGCGGGTACTCCGCTCACCGACGATGACCGCTATCGGTGGCTGAAGGCTTGCGGACAGTGGCTGGCGCAGCATACCGACGGTGGCGTGCTGAGCTGTTCGGCGCTCAAACGGCGATACCGTGACCAATTGTGCTCGCATTGTCCCCGCGTCGAGTTCTTGCACTTGACCGGTTCACCGGAGGTGATCGGTCGCCGCCAAGCCAGCAGGCCTGGTCACTTCATGCCGGCGACATTGCTGCAGTCGCAATTCGCCGCGCTGGAACCGCTCGGAACCGACGAGCATGGGCTGGCACTCGACGTCGACGAGAACGTCGAGAGCATCATTGAGACATTCGTGAGTTACTTGGCCGAGCGGCGACGTCAATGACCGAGGGCGTTTGGGGATGTATCAGGGCACAGTCGCACTAGTCGTACTCGCCATCGTCGTGCACGTCGGGTTTCTCTGCTACCTGGTCGTGGGTGGGTTCCTCGCTCTGCGCTGGCGGCGCACGATCTGGCTGCATGTGGTCACAGCGCTGTGGGGGATCGCGATCACAGCAGAACATCTCGACTGTCCGTTGACCTGGCTAGAGCGTTGGGCTCGCGCGAAGGCCGGGATGGCGCCGCTGCCACCGGCGGGCTTCATCGCCCACTACATCACCGGCGTGCTTTACCCGGCCAGCTGGGCCAACGCGGTACCGGTCGTGGTGTTCGCGCTGGTGACGGCCTCGTGGGTGCTATACGCGTGGCGCGGTGTGCAGTACACCGAAGCCAAGAGGCCGTCAGGCACGTTGTGAGATCAGCGCCACTGACCAGCCTTGCGGGCCTTGCGCCGGGCTTTGCGACGCCCGCGGGTGGCCAATTCACCGCCGCGTTCGCGAGCGGTATCGGCCAGGTCAGCCCCGCGTTCGCGCGCCCGTTCGCTCAACTCGATACCGCGGGCGCGGGCCCGCAGACCCAATTCGGTGCCGCGATCACGGGCCAGTTCACCGAACTCGCTACCGCGCTCACGAGCGGTCTCAGCAAGATCCGCAGCTAGTTCGGCGCCGCGTTCGCGCGCCCGCTCACCGTAATCGGCGCCGCGTTCGCGGGCCGTTTCGGCCAGGTCGGCGCCGCGTTCGCGGGCGGTTTCGGCGAGCTCTGCGCCGCGCTCGCGAGCAATCTCTGCCAGCTGGTGGCCACGCTTGCGCGCGCGCTTGCGTGCCGCTTCCACCACCGGTGCGCTTTTTTCCACGGCCGTGCTGGCCAGTTCGCCGCCGCGTTGACGGGCGGACTCGACCAGCGGTCCGCTCTTCTCCACAGCCGTGCTGGCTAGTTCGCGGCTGCGTTCGGCCCCCGTTTGGAGCCCGTGCGCGATCCGTTCGGCCAGCTCGGAATCGAGGATGCTGTCGTCGCTATCCAGTGACAGCGCCTCGGTAAGCCTGCTGGCCGCCTGTCGGCCGCGCCATCCCAGTGACGGCTTGCCCGCCGTGTCGGCCGACGCGATGATCAGCCCACCCAACAGGCTCAGATCGGTGAGCAGGCCGCGGCGTTTCTGGGCTTTGAGTTCCGGATCGCTTTCGTTCCAAAACAGATGTCCGCCAAGGCTGCCCGGTATCACCGTAAACGCCAGCGCCGCCGAGGCGATCCTCGGCAGTTTGCCGGTGGCAAGCAATAGCCCACCGCCGACCTGGACGGCGGCGTTTATCCGCGCGGCCGTCTCGGGATCCGACGGGATTTTGTCTCCGACGGGTTCGGGCAACGTGCGTAACGCTGCGACAGCGGTCTGCGCGGAGTCGACGGTGGTTTTGGGGTTTCGCAATGTCTCGACACCTTGGCCGATGAATACCGCGGACAGCAAAGGACGAGCGATTCTCCGGATCAACATGGCCGCTGTGTTCCCGGGTTGGCGGCAGTACAAACCGGGCCTGACCTCCGGCGCCGGTGTCCTATTGAGTCGATGGGGGTGCTTCGCGTCGCAGCCACAACGGAAACGCCACCCAAAAACAGATCTGAGCCATCACCGCGCAGGCTCCGGCGATGGTGCCCGCCGTCGGACCGGCGACGGCGCCGAAAATGATCACGGTCACACCGGTGAGAGCCAAACCCATCAGCAGTAACCCGCTGTAGGCGAGCCGATGTGCGGCGGAGACGATGAACTGGAGGCGATGCCGACGAAACAACAACCGGTGAATCGCGACCGGCGCCTCCAATAGCACGGTGGCGCAGACCGACGAGCCGACCGTAACCAAATAGACCACGCGCATCGTCGTGTCCAGCACGCCGAAGCGCTGCTGGAACGGCAATGTCAACAGAAAACCGGTGAGCAATTGGACGCCGGTTTGAACGACCCGCAGCTCTTGCAGGAGGCTTTGCCAGTTGCGGTCCAGACGTTGAGTTTCGGTCTCAGATCGCGACGCGGTATCCCACGCTTGGTCGCTTTCAGGGTGATCGACGACGTCCATGTGCGTGATCATGCCAGCCGGCAGCTGTCTGGCCGCCAGTTATTGCGCCGGTCGCGCTAACAGCAGTCGCGCCGATGTCTCCAATCGGTCGGCGATCTGCGTGTACGAGGCGTATCCCATACCGGCGTGCACCAGGGCTCCCGCATAGAGCAACTCCAACGGTCCAACCAGGTCGGGGGCGCATTCCGGGCCCAGGGCAGTCACCAGCCGTTGATGAATTTCGCGGCCGATGCGCAGCCGCAGATGCTTGACCTCCGGATCTTTGCCCAGCAGCGCATTGGTCACCGCACCGGCCAGTTCGGGTTCGTCGGCGACCAGCAGGGCGATGTGCCGCAGCACTGCGATAACGCGCACGATCGGATCGTGCGAATCAGTCCGCGGATCCGGGCTGGACGCCAGCCGTCGCCAGAAAACCTCGGCTACCAGATGTTCCTTCGACGAGAAATATGTGTAAGCCGTCGCTGCGCCGACCCCAGCTTCTGCAGCGACCATGCGAATCGTGAAGCCGGAGAATCCCTCTCGGCTGAGTACGGCAATCGCGGCATGACCCAGCCGGTCAACGGTGTCGGCTTGTTTGGCGGTCAGTCGTCGCCTGGTCGATTCCCGTGCTACCGGGTTGGACACGTGTCCGGACACTACTACAACAATGCAGGTCAGGCAACAGGCCGGCTGTTAGGTTCAGACAATGACGTTTGCCTCAGATCCTGCTGCGCTCGACGAGCACACCGTGCGGTTGTTCGAACTGGCCGATCGGGTCACCGGCTTCATGCCCGCGGAGGAGGGCCGGGCGTTGCACGACGCCGCGGTTCGCTACTTCGATCGTGGTGTCGGTGTCGAGATCGGGACGTACTGCGGCAAGTCGACGGTGCTGTTGGGGGCTGCGGCGCGGGCTCGGGGCGCTGTGTTGTACACCGTCGACCACCACCATGGGTCTGAAGAGCATCAGCCCGGGTGGGAGTACCACGACACGTCGCTGGTCGACGAGTCGACCGGACGTTTCGACACGCTGCCGGCCTTGCGGCGCACGCTCGATGAGGCCGGCTTGGACGACAACGTGGTGGCGGTGGTGGGCAAATCGACCGTGGTGGCCGCCGGATGGCGCACCCCGCTACAGCTGCTGTTCATCGACGGCGGACACAGTGAGGCCGCGGCGCATCAAGACTTCGACGGCTGGGCGAAATGGGTAGGTGTCGGTGGCGCGCTGATCATTCACGACGTTTTCCCCGACCCACGCGACGGTGGCCAGGCGCCCTATCAGATCTATTGCCGGGCAATACAAACCGGCGAATTCGCGGAGAGATCCGCCACCGGGTCAATGCGGGTGCTGGAGCGGACATCAGGAGAAGCCGGTGTGCCATTCAGCGATCCGACGGGGTGACCACACATTCGCAGTCGTAGTCGCCGGTCAAACCGAGCGGCAGGGCGGTGCCGCGGAAGATGCCGTTGCCTGCGGTGGTGCGCGACAGCGCGTCGGCGGCAAGGATCACCGCTGCCCCTGTCCACGTGGTCTGCTCGACAGGCCAACGCTTTCCATCGCTGAACACCAATCCGGTCCAATAAGACCCGTCGTCCTCACGCAAGTGCTGCATGGCGGCGAACTGCCGCAGTGCCGCCTGCCGGTGACCCATGGCATCGAGCGCCAGCACCAGCTCGCAGGTTTCCGCGCCGGTCACCCACGGCCGGTCATCGACACAGCGAATGCCCAGACCGTCGACGACGAAATCGCCCCAGCGCTCGGCGATCCGGGCATTCGCCGCGGGACCCCGAAGGGCACCGCCGAGGATCGGGTAGTACCAGTCCATCGAGTGATGCGGCTTCTCGCTGAACGCTGACGGGTGCGCGGTGATGGCGTGGCCCAGCCGACCGACCGCCACCTCCCATTCCGGCTGGGGTTCGTCGACATGGTTGGCCAGGGCAAGCCCACAGCGAATGCTGTGGAAGATACTGGCGCAACCGGTCAGCAGCGCCTCGGGGACTGGACCCGACGAGCTACGTGCCCAACAAATTTCGCCGCCCGCGAGCTGCAGATCCAGGACGAAGTCGATGGCGGCTCGCACCGTCGGCCACATCGCTGTGGCAAACGCACTGCTGCCGGTGACCAACACGTGGTGCCACACTCCCACCGCGACGTAGGCGCAGAAGTTGCTGTCGCTGTTAGCGTCCTCGACGACGTCGGCACGCAGTTGGATCGGCCAGGAGCCGTCAGCGCGCTGGTGGCGCCGACACCAGTCGAACGCGCGGCGCGCTGGATCGATCAGGCCCGCTGCGGTCAGTGCCATCGCACATTCGACGTGGTCCCAGGGGTCGGTGTGCCCATCTTTCGACCATGGGATCGCCCCGGATGGCTCTTGTACCGCGGCAATGGATTGCGCCGTCTGTCGGCATTGCGCGCGAGAGAGGACGCCAGCGACGCCCGGTTCCCTAAACCAATTCAACTGCGGGTACCGGTTTCTCGAAGTACATCGCCACGCTCTTACCGATCAGCGGGTTGAGGGTTGATTCGGCTAGCCGGGTAAGTCGCGGCTGCGCCGTGATGTCCCACACCAACATCCTATGATAGGCGGCTACAGCCGGATGATCGGAATTATCCACGCCCACTAGGCATTTGAGCCACCAAAACGGCGCATGCAGAGCGTGCGCGTGGTGGGTGTAAGTCAAGGTCATTCCGCGGCCGGCGATTTTGGCGCGCAGCTGGTTTGCCCGGTAGATGCGGATGTGGCCGCCGTCGTTGCTGTGGTAGTCGTCGGAGAGCAGCCAGCACAGTCGCTCGGGTAACCACCTGGGCACGGTGACTGCCAGTCTGCCGCCGACCTTGAGCACGCGGATCAGCTCGTCGAGCATCGCGTTGTCGGCCGGGACGTGCTCCAGGACTTCGGCAGCTATCACGCAATCGAACGTCCGATCAGGATATGGCAGTGCCAGGGCGTCGCCCACGACGGTCTCGGCTTTGGCCGATGGTGGTGCCTCACCCGAGTCCGCCATGGCGCGAAGGATGGTGTCGACGTTGTCCAGCTCGTCGGAGTCCTGATCGAACGCGACCACATCGGCGCCGCGCCGGTATGCCTCGAAGCTGTGTCGGCCCGCCCCACAGCCGACGTCGATCACCGTGGTGCCCGGACCGATACCGAGGCGGTCGAAATCCACCGTCAGCACGTCTCATCCACCGATTGCGGCGCATCGTCAACAGAGGTGTTTCGCGCGATTGCACGCTCGTAGACGCGGGCTGTTTGCGCAGCAACCGATTCCCAGCTGTACACCTCGACGGCTCGGCGGCGACCGGCCACTCCGAGTCGGTTCCGTTGGTCGGGGGAGACCAGTAGCTCACCCAGGACTCGGATCAGCTCGGCGGCGTCGCCCGGTCGCACCAGCCGGGCGCAGTCGCCGTCGGGTCCGAGCACCTCAGGTAGCGCGCCGGCTCGGCTGGCCACGATGGGTGTGCCGCTGGCCATGGCTTCCACCGCGGGAAGTGAGAAGCCTTCATAAAGCGAAGGAATACAAGCAATTTCGGCCGAGGCAAACAGCTGCGCCAACTGCGCATCGGACAGTCCGCTGGAGGTGTGGACGATATCGGAGATACCCAGTTCGGCGATCAGTTTTTCGGTCGGGCCGTTGGGTTCGAGCTTGGCAACGAGCTGTAGCTCCAAGTCGTGCTCGGTCCGAAGCCTGGCCACCGCCTGCAACAGGTGACCGACGCCCTTGAGCGGTCGGTCGGCACTGGCAATGGCGATGATGCGACCGGGAATTCGCGGCTGGGCGGACGGCGCGAACATCGTGGTGTCAACGCCTAGCGGCACCACGTGAAGCCGGTCAGGATGCACGCCGAAGTCGGTGGTGATGTCGGTGGCTGATGACGCCGAGACCGTCAACAGGTCAGGAATGCTGCGCGCGACCCGCTCTTGCATCTCCAGAAAGCCATACCACCTGCGTACCAACGGTTTACGCCACCAGCGGGCAGCTGCTAGATCCAGCATCCGGTCCCTGGTGATGGGGTGGTGGACCGTCGCAACCACAGGCAGGCCGGTCGCCGCGATGTCCAGCAAGCCTAGGCCCAGGCTTTGATTGTCGTGCACCACATCGAAATCCTGCCGACGATCCGCCAGCAGGCGGGCAGCACGCAAACTGAAGGTGCGCGGCTCGGGAAAGCCCGCGGTCCACACCGTCGCCAGCTCGAGGAGGTCGATGCGGTCCCGGATTTCTCGCAGATGCGGGATGCGGAAAGGGTCAGGTTCTCGATACATATCAAGGCTGGGGACCGGGGTCAGCGCGACGGCCGGGTGCAGGCCTTCGGGATAGGGCTGACCAGAGAACACCTCGACGTGGTGTCCGAGGTCGGCAAGGCCGCGGCTGAGATGACGCACGTAAACACCTTGGCCGCCGCAGTGCGTTTTGCTGCGATAGGACAGCAGCGCAATCCGCATACTCAAGCCCATTCCGGTCTGGTGGTGCCGACAGGTGTCCGGGGAAAGAGGTCGGGATGGATGTCAGCGAACTGTCTGGACACGTGTCTGGACTATAGTTTGACTATCTAGGTGATGCAACGCGCACCGGCTTGACGTTGGTTGCTGATCCTACCCAGGCCAGCGCCAGCGCCCGGCTGTGATGCAGATCAACCGCCGGATGTGACGCGCGTCATTGCCAAAGCCATCAATGTTAGGGCAGCCTAACCCGCCACTGACTTAGAAGCAGCGGGAGTGGCTGATGCCGGACAACTCAGACAATTCAGCGGGCCTGGACTTCGCCTACGACCTGACCCTCGACGAGGTGCGGCGGCGCAGCGCCGTACTGGAGGCCATCGGCCCGGACTGGGATCCGATCCGGGCGCTGGCCGAAGAGGAGAACGCATACGCCATGCTCTACTCGAACTTGGACGCCGAGCAGCAGCATCACTACGACGCCCTGGTCAGCGCCGGTGTGCTGCCGAAACGGTCGGTGGACCATGCTTCCGATTGACCCGGACGCCGACAAGAGTCGTCGCGCGTGGCTGGCCTGTCCCAGCTGTGACCACGGCGCGGCATGTGGCGACTGCCGCAATGGCCGCAACTGCAGTACGCATTGGCAATATCTGCTCGGTAACAACGCTGCGGTCGTGCACCTGCAGTGCCCGACGTGTGCGCACCTGTGGTCGCTGGACACCGGCGCACGGCGTCGCGGCCGCCGCCGCGCCGCCTAAGCCCTGCGCGACCACCGGCGATACCGTGGATGGCATGCGCGCGTTGATCGTCGTCGACGTACAGAACGACTTTTGCGAGGGTGGCTCGCTGCCGGTGACCGGCGGCGCCGCCTTGGCGGGCGCAATCAGTGACTACATGACCGCCGGCACCGGATATCGCCACGTGGTGGCCACCCAGGACTTCCATATCGATCCTGGTGATCATTTCTCCGACCAGCCGGACTACAAGTCGTCGTGGCCGCCGCACTGCCGCGCGGGAAGCGTCGGCGCGAACTTTCATCCCGATCTTGACTCCGACCGTTTTGAGGCGGTGTTCCGCAAGGGCGGCTACGACGCGGGCTACAGCGGCTTCGAGGGTGTCGACGCTGCCGGGACGGCACTGGCCGACTGGTTGCGCCAACACGACGTCGGCCACGTCGACCTGGTGGGAATCGCCACCGACCAGTGCGTGCGCTGGACCGCAGAGGACGCTGCGCGGGCGGGGTTGACGACTCGGGTGCTGCTGAATCTGACAGCAGGTGTGGGGGAGGAGAGCACCGCTGAGGCCGTCAAAGCCATGCAGGCGGCAGGTGTCGAGTTAGTGCAGAACGCGTGAGCGGCCCGGCGGAGCCGGCACTGCTGGCGACAGTCGAGCGATCGCCCGAGGCGGCAGCGGCACACGACCGCACGGGTTGGGTGGGATTGTTCACTACCGATGGTCGAATCGAAGACCCGGTGGGTTCGCGTCCGCACGTCGGGCCGGCAGAGATCGGCCGCTTCTATGACACCTTCATTGGTCCGCGTGACATCGCCTTCCATCGCGATCTGGACGTCATCCGCGGCGCGACCGTGGTTCGCGATCTCGATCTGGAGGTGGCCATGGGTTCGGCCGTCTCCATGGCCATTCCGGCGTTTCTTCGCTATGACCTGCGCGAGGTCGACGGCGAGTGGAAGATCGCGACGCTGCGTGCCTATTGGGAGTTGCCGGCGATGATGATGCAATTCCTGCGCAACGGTGCATCGGCCCTACCGGCCACAATTCAACTGTCGCAAGGACTCATTCGCAATCAACGCATGCGCGGCACCGTCGGCTTCGCCGCCGGCTTCCGGCGGCTGGGTTCCCGCCACAAAGAGTTGGTGGGCAGCTTTGTCAACGCGATCGCCAGCACAGACACCGCAGACACCTCAGTCGCGCTGCAAACCCTGTCATCAGCTGCCACAATCACTTTCGGCGACAACGAGGCTGCGAACGTCGCCGACCTCGTCGCGCGGCTGTCAGGCGCCAGGGCGCCGAAGCTGATCGCTGCGGGCTCGACCATCGCGGCCTCGATCACCTCGCCGCAAGGGCGCGGGGTCATGTTCGCCGAGGTAGCCCGGCGCGGCAACGAAATCCACCGAATCCGCTACTTCCCAACCAGCAGCGCGAGCGACGCCGCCGACAACACCAGGTAGCTGCCGGGCGCGGCGATGTTGTAGAGAACTCTGGCCCGAAGGTGTGCGATCACTGCACCGATGAAAAACAACACCAGGCCCGCCGCGGCCGCGATCCCGATCGCCGGTAGGCCAACAAGACCGACAATCAGTCCACTGGCTCCGGCGAGTTTGAGCGTGCCCAGCGCCGGAAGCCACGAGCGCGGCACGTGCACCTTGGCCGAGTTGGCGAGCACGAAACCGGCGGGGATGAAGTCAGCGACACCGGCTGCCGCGGTGATGATCGCGGTGGTCACCGCGACGACAACGTATAGGCTCATGATGTTGGTCTCCTCCTCTACCGGGAGCGCTCCTCGGACGTGGTCATCTCCTTGACGACTCTCGCCCGGGAAAGGTGACCATGAGGACCCTCGAAGATCTCGCCCAGCGGTTCGACAGCGATCGGCGACACCTGCAGTCGGTTGCGTTTCACTTGCTGGGCTCGACGGCTGACGCCGAAGACGCCGTGCAGTCGGCCTGGCTGAAGGCCAGTCGGGCAGACCCCGACACAATCGGGAACCCGACCGGTTGGTTCACCACGATTACCGCTCGGGAGGCAGTCGACCAGTTACGGGCCCGCAAACGGCGATCCGAGCATCCGCTCGCCGACCCCGATCAGTTCGATCGGATCGCCGAGGCTACCTCCGCCGCGGCGGACGAAGACGCTCTGCTCACCGACTCGGTCAGCCGGGCACTGCTGGTCGTCCTCGACCGGCTCTCGGCAGCCCAACGTGCTGCGTTCGTATTGCACGACGTGTTCGCGATGCCCTTTGATGCCATCGGCGAGGTGTTGAATCGATCGCCGGATGCTGCCAAAAAGCTGGCGAGCAGGGCACGAGCTCGAATCCAGGCCGGCACTTCGGCCCGGCCCCGACGGACGGCCGAACACGTCAAAATCGTCCAAGCGTTTCTGGCCGCGTCTCGCGGCGGTGACATCGGGGCATTGCTGGAACTGCTGGCTCCGAACGTGGTGCGCAGGGTCGACCGCGTGTTGGTGCCCGACGACGTGCCGACCGAGATCCGCGGCGCCAAGCAGGTCGCCGAGGAAACCCGACGGTTCGCTTTGCGGGCGCGCTTCGGCGTTGTGGTGCTGGTCAACGGAGTTCCCGGTATTGCCCTCGCGCCTGCGGGACATCTGCAGGCGCTGCTGCAGATCGGCATCGCCGACGGCCGCATACACACCATCGACATCGTCGGCGATGCAGATCGCTTGAACAGCGCACTACTCGCGCTGCCACAGGGACTATGGAGATGAACCACGAACGCCCCAGTGTCGAGAAGCACTTTGATCGTCGGACGCTTTTACGTGGCGCCGGCGCGCTTGGCGCTGCATCGATAGCGTCGTGGTCGACGGCGTGTAGTTCTGACGACGATGCACTGACGTTCTTCTTCGCGGCCAACCCCGAAGAGGCGGACGCCCGGCTGCGTGTTGTCGAAGCCTTTCAGCGCAAGCATCCCGACATCAAGGTTCGCACGCTGCAGTCCGGACCGGACGCCCTGCAGCACATCTCGATCTATTGCGCCGGCGGGAAGTGTCCAGACGTGTTGATGGCGTGGGACTTGACCTACGCCGGATTGGCCGATCGGGGAGTGCTGCTGGACCTCAACACCATGCTGGCCCGTGACAAGGATTTCGCCACCGCGCTGAAGGCGGACAGCATCACGTTGCTGTACCAGACGTTCACGTTCGACGGTGGGCAGTACGCCTTTCCGGAGCAGTGGTCGGGAAACTACTTGTTCTACAACAAGAAGCTGTTCGCCGAGGCCGGTGTGCGCCCGCCGCCCGGGCGATGGGAACAGCAATGGAGTTTCAACGAGTTCCTCGACACCGCCAAAGCGCTCACCAAGCGCGACCGATCGGGGCGGGTCAGCCAGTGGGGATACGTCGACAGCTGGTCCGCGTCGTACGCGGCCGGGGTATTCGGTATGAACAATGGTGTTCCGTGGTCGACCCCGCGGATGAACCCGACGCACCTCAACTTCGACAACGATGCGTTCATCGAAGGCATCCAGTTCTACGCCGACCTGGCCCACAAATACAAGGTCGCCCCGACCGCATCGGAGACCCAGTCGATGTCCACGATGAATCTGTTCATCTCGGGCCGGGCGGCGATGGCGCTGGGCGGACATTGGCGATATCAAACGGTCGACCGGGCCGACGGCCTGGACTTCGATATCACCGTGCTGCCGACCGGACCGAGGGGCCGCGCAGCCCGCTCGAACATCGGGACAACGGGGCTCGCGATTGCGGCGAGCAGTCCCCGCAAGCAGCAGGCGTGGGAGTTCGTCAAATTCGCCACCGGGCCGATCGGACAGGCGGTAATCGGTGAATCACGCCTGTTCGTCCCGGTGCTGCGCTCTGCGATCGAATCCGCCGGATTCGCCCAGGCACACAGCAGGATCGGCAATCTGGCTGTGCTGACCGGCGGACCCGCCCATTCCGAAGGCATGCCGATCACCCCACAGTGGCCCAAAATCGCTTCTCTGATGGACCGCAACATCGGTCCAGTTCTACGTGGCATCCGGCCGGCGGCATCGCTGGCGAGCGGACTGTCACACGGTATCGACGAGGTGCTCCGCAGCCCATGACCGCGATCGATGAATCCGCTACGGCTGTGACTCGGCGTCGCCGGTTCTCCCAGCGGCGCGCCCGAGCCGGGCGCTTATTCGTCACACCGAACTTGGCGGCGGTCGCCGTTTTCATGCTGTTTCCGCTTGGCTTTTCGCTCTACATGAGCTTGCAGAACTGGGATGTGTTCCGACCCGCCAAGTTCGTCGGTCTGGCGAACTACCGTAGCTTGTTCACCGCCGATCCGTTGTTCATCATCGCGCTGCGCAACACCGCGGTGTACACCGTAGGGACCGTCGTACCCACCGTCCTGATCAGCCTCGCTGTGGCCGGCGTCTTGAACCGTAAAGTCAAGGGAATCAGCATCTTTCGTACCATAATCTTCTTGCCCCTAGCAGTGTCATCGGTGGTGATGGCGGTGGTCTGGCAGTTTGTGTTCAACACCAACAACGGGCTGCTCAACATCATGCTCGGCTGGATCGGTATCGGCCCAATACCGTGGCTGGTTGATCCGAAATGGGCTATGAGCGCGCTGTGCATCGTCAGCGTATGGCGAAGCGTTCCCTTCGCGACCGTCATTCTTTTGGCCGCCATGCAGGGTGTGCCGGACAACCTCTATGAGGCGGCCAGACTCGACGGCGCAGGCGAACTACGTCAGTTCGTCTCGATCACTGTGCCGTTGGTTCGCGGCGCCCTTTCTTTTGTGGTGGTCATCTCGATCATCCACGCATTCCAGGCATTTGACCTCGTCTATGTTCTCACCGGACGCAACGGTGGACCGGAGACTGCGACGTATGTCCTTGGCATCATGCTCTTCCAGCACGCCTTTGCGTTCTTGGAATTCGGTTACGCATCCGCTCTGGCATGGGTGATGTTCGCCATCCTGCTGCTATTGACCGTGCTGCAGTTACGGCTCGGGCGGCGTAGGGCCGCGTCGGAGGAACAATCGTGGGCCTAGGCGAGCGAGTAATCAAACCCAGCATTGTCCGCGCCGTCGTGTCGTATGCCGCGCTCACCGTCATCGCGTGGTGCGCGCTCTTCCCGATCCTCTGGGCGGTTTCCGGATCCTTGAAGGATGAGGGCGAGGTGACCATGCCGACGCTCTTTCCGTCCCATCCACAGTGGTCCAACTACCGTGAGGTGTTCGCCCTGATGCCATTTTGGCGCATGTTTTCCAACTCGGTGCTGTATGCCGGGTGTGTCAGCGCCGGCCAGGTGTTCTTCTGCTCGCTGGCCGGATATGCTTTCGCACGATTACGGTTTCGGGGTCGTGACACATTGTTCGTTTTGTACCTCGGGACTTTGATGGTTCCGCTGACGGTTACGGTCATCCCGCAGTTCATCCTGATGCGTATCGCGGGGCTGACCGACACGCCTTGGGCGATGATCGTGCCGGGACTGTTCGGCAGCGCGTTCGGTACCTACCTCATGCGCCAGTTCTTCCGCACACTGCCGACCGAGCTGGAGGAAGCCGCGATCCTCGACGGCTGCTCGCCGTGGCAAATCTACTGGCGGATACTACTTCCGCACGCCAAGCCGGCGGTAATGGTGCTCGCGGTGCTCACCTGGGTCAACGTGTGGAACGATTTTCTCTGGCCGCTGCTGATGATTCAGCGCAGTAGCATCGCCACCCTGACGCTGGGGTTGGTACGGATGCAGGGTGAATACGTCGCCCGATGGCCTGTGTTGATGGCCGCATCCATCCTCATCCTGCTGCCGCTGCTGCTGGTCTACACCGTTGCGCAACGGGCCTTCATCCGCGGCATCGCCGTCACCGGGCTTGGTGGGTGAAATCGTCATGGCATCGGTAACTTTCGAACAAGCCACCCGGCGTTACGGCGGCACAGCGCGACCCGCCGTCGACCACCTGGATCTGGCCGTCGCTGACGGCGAGTTCGTCGTGCTCGTCGGACCGTCCGGATGCGGAAAAACGACGTCACTGCGGATGATCGCGGGGTTGGAGACGGTGGATTCCGGGCTTATCCGCATCGGGGCGCGCGACGTCACCGACGACGATCCCAAAGATCGCGACGTCGCGATGGTCTTCCAGAACTATGCCTTGTACCCGCACATGACGGTGGCGCAGAACATGGGCTTTGCGCTGAAGATCGCCAGAACCTCGCAAGGCGAAATCCGCGACCGGATACTGGATGCGGCGCGGCTACTTGACTTGGAGCCGTACCTGGACCGCAAACCCAAGGAGCTATCGGGCGGCCAACGCCAACGAGTGGCGATGGGACGAGCGATCGTGCGGCGACCGCAAGTCTTCTTGATGGACGAACCGCTGTCGAACCTCGACGCGAAGTTGCGGGTGCAAACCCGCAATCAGATAGCCAGATTGCAGCGGAGACTGGGCACCACAACCGTCTATGTGACCCACGACCAGGTCGAGGCGATGACCATGGGGGACCGCGTCGCGGTCCTGCGCGACGGCGTGCTGCAGCAGTGCGCAGCACCTCGAGAGCTGTACCGATGTCCTGCCAACATGTTCGTGGCCGAGTTCATCGGCTCGCCGGCGATGAACCTGTTCACCCTTGCCATTGCCGACCACTCAGTTGCACTGGGCGACTGGCCCATCCAACTACCGCGCGAGATCACCGATGCTGCAGGGGAGATCGTGGTCGGCATTCGGCCCGAACACTTCGAGATCGGTGGTCACGGTATCGAAATGCAGATCGACGTCGTCGAAGAACTCGGCGCGGACGCCTACCTTTATGGCCGAGTCACCGGGCCCGACAACACATTCGGCCAGCAAATCGTCGCGCGCGCCGACGGGCACGAACCACCGCAACGAGGCAGCCGCGTGCGCCTACACCCACAGCCCCGACACGTACATTTCTTCAGAGTCGACGGTGGCCGACTGCCATGATTGGCAGAGCTAGCGAGCGCGGCCGCCAGACGCGGACGGTGCATGTGCGCGGCGCAACAGCCACTCGACGAATTCGTGTGCCACATCGGCAGCTGCAGGCGACATCAGCGCGCTGGTGCTGTACACGTCAGCCGGGCCATAGCGGGTCCCGATGTACCAACGACCAAACCCTGCGAACCGCGCTGCCATCGTAGCCTCGACGGCGGAGCGATTGTCGAGCGTGGCGCCGGAGAACGTGCCGCCGACCATGGTGAGGAACCGGCTGGCGCGATCGGCGGGAACCCCAGTCGCCCCGAAGTAGGCAGCCAGCGCATCCGCTATGCCGCCGCCCGCGGGAACGCTGAGCGCCTGAAGGCTCGTCGCGCCCGGACCGGCACCGGCCAAATAGGAGGCAATGTCCCCCTCCAGGTTGGAGTCCGCTCCGTAGTCGGTGCCCACCGCGCCGGGGAAGTAGGCTCGCGCGGAGGCCTTCGGATTGCTGACTCGATCGCGCGCGAGACGACCGGTGGCGGCGCCAAGGTCGCCGACCCAGGTCGCTATCTCCAACCCTGTCCCACCCTGGGTGGGAATCGATACAGTGCGGGGTGACCAGCTCGAGCGCGCGTTCAGACCGATAATCACATGGCCCATGTCGACGTCGGGGATACCTGGCGCCCGAACATCCTGGCTGTGCTTGAGCGCGTCGAAGAGCGAGGTTCCGAGGATCGGGCGCGGATCGCGACCCTGGCCCGGGCGCGCCGTGTAGATGCGAAATGCCGCTTCGCGAGCCTGAGACTTCTCCACCTCGAGGTCGAGGCTCCAGTCGGTCCCGTAAAAGATCCCGCTGAGGATCTGGATGCGTTCGTCGACGCTCGTGACACCGGCAGCGGCAAGCTTTCGCTCCGCTTCCCGGACAAGCGCGATGAACGCACTGACCGTTCCCGCGCGGCTGAAGGTGCCCCCCGCTGGAGATCCCCCAACGGTCTTCGACTTCTGGCGGCGCAGCACCGGTGGCTGCTGTGGGACGGCGAGTACATGTGCGAGCTCGTGGGCGATGAGCCGGCGGCCGGATACGCTGTGCGGGTCGTATCGGGACGCCGCGAAGACGACATGATCCTGAACCGCGTAGGCATCCGCTTCGACCAGATCGGCCGATCGCGCCGCGCAGCTGTCGGTGTGTACGCGAACCGATTCCAGCCGGTGCCGCTCAGCGGGTTGTAGGGGCGGGCCGGCTGCTGGGCCGTGAGCGTCTATTGCCCGGGTGGCTTCCTCGGCATGCCTCTCCTCGGCGTCGGTCGTCGCCCCTACCTGGAACTGTCGAGGGCGCACGGGAATGCTCGATGGGCGACTGCCGCGTATCAGTGGCCTCAATGCCGGCCCGACCCGATCGATCGTCGAGGAATCCAAGCGACGACCCGGCGAGCTCAGCACTTCAGCGACTTGCGGTCCGGCCGCGATTTGCATGCGTCCGAACATGTGATGAGGGTACCCGCTCGAGGGCGCAGGGCCGTTTCGTTGGATGATTGGGATCGTCCTCAGCGTCCGGCCCGAGATGCAGAAGGAGGTAGCCGTGGCTCGGCAGTGGCCTTTGCGGGCACCGCAGCCCCGATGGTCAGTCGCGTATCTGGCGATCGCGCTCGCCGTCAGCGTGCTGCCCGGATGCGAACGATCTGTCGACGGGACGCCGATCGGCCCGCGCGGCCCGGCAACTGGGAAAGCTGCACCGGGGCAACCGGTTGGGGATTACGACATCAGCAAACTGAGCAGGCTGCAGGACGAGTTCCCGGGGGGGTTCCGGCGCATCCGAGCAACACCGGTCACGAGTCTGGGGCCGGCTGCCGACAAGTTCTTCAACATTGGTTTCGGTGACGTTATAGCGGTTGACCCCCCGACCTGCCTAGCCCGGCTTCAACCGGTCCGACCGCCCCACGGCGCCCAGTCCATGATGGTCAGCGGGTTCGGAGCGGGAGTGATGATCGTCGCCGCGGTGAAATCGCGCGAACCGCTTCCGGATATCACCGCTCCCGCCGGCTGCGACCATGTCGCGCTCCACCAGAAAAAAGGGGGCAGGCAATACGACTCAACGATCACAACTGTTCGCAGCCCCTCCATCGATGGCGTGACCACCACCGGTTTGATGGATAACAGCGATCGCGTTGGTACCGCCTCCTACATCTACGCGGCGAGTCTGAGTAAACATGTGGCCGTCGTCGTCGAGGGCCTTCTTCCCGGCAACCCGCAGGCAGAAGCGACCCTGCAGGAAATGCTCACGAAGGCGGTCAACGCCATCCGCGCCGACTGAGGAGATCTGCCGGCGCTCGCAGCCACCGTTATCCGCTATGCGAAGATGCCCGAATGGGCATGGAACCTGCACATTTCACACTAACCGCAACCGGCGATTTTGCGCCGACAACCTTCGCGCTTAGCCACTGGGGCGACGACCATCTCAACGGACCAGCTGTCGTCGGGCTGGTGGCGCGCGCCCTCGAACATGAAAGCGGATCAACCGATTTCATGCCGACACGGTTGACTGTGGACTTGTTTCGAGCGGCGCGCGGTGTTCTGACGGCGGTGGCCGTGCGGGTGGTGCGCGACGGTAGACGCATACGCAGCGCGGAGTGCGACGTGGCCCAACAGGGCCGGCTGGTAGCGCGGGCAACGCTGTTGCAGTACCGTCGCTCGGCGCCGCCGCCCGGTCAGTTGTGGACGGCACCGATGACTTTCCCGCCGCTGCCATCCGCGGACGAAGCGGCGCTTGCTCAAGTAGGAAGCGACGGGGCAGACCGGAGCCTGTCGCCGGGAGAACATAAGAACGGTGCCCGCAAGCAGTACTACAACCGCGCTATCGAAGTGGTTGCAGGGGAGAAGAATTCAGACTTCGTGCGGGCGGTAATGGCAGCCGAGGCGACCAGCCTGGTGACGAACCTGGGCACTGATGGCATCGGTTACATCAACGGCGACTTGACAGTGGGATTGGCGCGGTTGCCGGTCGGCGAATGGATCGGTGTGCAGGGCGACTCCCATTGGGCCTCAGACGGAGTCGCCGTCGGCACCGCGACACTTTTCGATCAGTCCGGTGCGTTCGGAACTGGCATGACAACTGCTGTCAGCAATCCGGCGGCTCAAATCGACTTCTCTGATGACCCATTTCCACTGCGGATCGCCTAGTTCTCGGTGCGGCCTTAAGGCGGTGCGGTGCCCCGGGAAACTCCCGGGGTGAACGTAACGGGAAGCTTGCCCAGCCCGGTCATGCTCGGGTTGCCCAGGTACTCCGCGACACCGCCGAGGTCGACTTGGTAGTCGGGAATGCGTTCTAGAGTTGCTTGTACCATCACCTCGGACATCACCCGCGCCAGATGAGATCCGATGCAGCGATGCGGTCCGAGCCCGAACGCTACATGACGGTTGGGTGCGCGATCGAGCACGATTTCGTCGGGTCGTTCGAACTCCTGCTCGTCGTGGTTGGCGGCCAGCCAGCTGATCACGATCCGGTCGTTGCGCCGAAGGTGCTGCCCGCCAAGAACGACGTCGCGAGTCACGGTGCGGCTCAGTTGCTGATTCACCGAGAAGTACCGCAGAAATTCGTCGGTGGCGGTGCGGTGCAGCTCTGGGTGGTCGATGAGCTGCTGTCGCAGCGCCGGGTGGGTACCCAGGTGCCGCAGAGTCAACGCGGTCTGCGAGGTCGTGGTGTCGACACCGCCGGCGATCAGGTTCCACAGGATATTGAGCAGCTGTTCGTCGTCGAGGCGCTTGCCATCGAATTCGAACTGGACGAGGAAGCCGGTCAGGTCGTCACGAGCATCGGCTCGTCTGGCTGCCGCGAACTCCAGGACGTCCGCCATCATCGCGGGCACTTCGGCGATGGCTTTGGCGTATTCGGGGCTGTCTTGAGGCACAGCCATGACCGAGTGGAACAGGTTGGCGTAGAGCTGCCAGTTCTCGTAGGGCAGGCCCATCAACTTCATCGTGAGGATCGCCGGAACAGGACTGGCATAGTCGACGACGAGGTCCATCTGCCCGTCACCGATCCGTTGATCGAGAAACCAGTGCGCCGATTGCTCCATGAACGGCCGCATCTTCTGCACTGCGCCCGGCGAAAAGAAGGGAGCCAAGGCGTGCCGTAGAGCTTGGTGGTAAGGACCGTCGACTTCGCCGATGCCCAGTGCCGGTTGGCCTTCGGGGCGGGGCACGCCCATCTCGCCCTGGTAGTTCACCCCATCGGCGGCATCCGGCTCGTATTTATGCGCGAACGTGTCACCGTCTCGGGCGGTCTGGCTTACCGCGTCGTAACTGGTGAGGAACCAAAATCCGCCGTAGTTCTCGTTCCATGCCACCGGACAGTTGTGCCGAAGTTCGGCGTTGATCGCCAGCTCGTTGAGGTTGAACTCATCGGAGTGATGATCGAAATCCACAACCACGTCACGGCTGATATCAGGACGCCTAGCCATCGAAAACCCTCCAACGCGAGCACCCTGCCGAATCGGCCTCAGCTAGCGCTATATCGCCGTTAAGCTAGCTTATTACCCCATCGTTGCAAGCTACGCTGCAGGACGCTGTAATGACCAGAGACCGAACAGTTTTCAACCATGTGGGGCTATGCGTCGCCGACACCGCGCGATCGCGCCGCTTCTACGAGGGCCTGCTCGGATTTGAGTTCTGGTGGGAACTCGAGCCGCCCGACGAGGGCACCGATCAGCTTCTGGAGCTTGCTACGCCGATCGGATTGCATGCGACGTACCTCATTCGCGACGGCCTGGTGCTCGAGCTTCTCGCTTACTCCCATCGCAGCCTGCACACCGGACCGGTGCGCGTCATGGATCAGGTAGGGCTTACCCATCTGTCGCTGTCGGTCTCCGATCTCGACGACGTGCTCGCGACGGTGGAAAGTTGTGGCGGATCGGTGGTCGAGGGCACGGTTTCCGAGCAATCGGCGATGATCCGAGATCCGGACGGGCAGCTGTTGGAGCTGCTCGCGGATTCCTGGCTCGCGATTCTCCCGCCGCGCCCGTCAACGCCCAAGCGCCGAGCGTCACGGTGACGAAATCAGCTGCCCAGCCGCCCTAGGATGTGTTCAGCGCGATAACCGCGCGTCATCTTCACCACGTTTTGGTGCGTCTCGCCGGTGCGGATCATTCCGGCGTGGTACCACACCGGAACGCGCCCCTCCATTTCCACTCTTCGACCACATCGGGGTCGGCCTCGTTGATCAGCCCTCTGACGCGGCTCCGACCAACCACGGCATTACGCTTTCTATAATTTTTGCTGAAGTCCAATCTGCTGCATTGGTTTCGATGTAGCTTGCGGCTAGGGGTTTAGCAGTAAGCCGGGAAGTGATGCCATGCTCGTGTGTGTCGCCGCAATTGTCATGACCCGACTGTTAGCCGTTGAGCCTTTCTTCTGTTGCCGACTACCCGAAGTAATTCCAGTAGTTCCCTGCGCTCGCCCGCTTCACCAGCTGGCGCGATAGTTAAAGCCGAGTCTTCGCCCAACTCGAAGTTGTCCCCTCATAGGTTTCAGCAGCGAGGCCCATATGGATATCTCGGTTTCTCCGCCTTCGTCATCAGCTCCTGCCGCTCCTGCCGCCAGGGGCTTGGCTTTCGTCGCCAAGCCCGATCTGCGGTCGGGGCCGGCGGCCGCAACGGGGCGGGGAGTGCTCGACGGGGCATTCGCTGTGCTGGACGCTCTCGCTTATGCCGACGAGGGTCTCGGGCTGACCGCGTTGGCCCGGGCAAGCGGGATAGCGAAAACATCCGCGTATCGGCTCGCCCAACAGCTGGTTACGCTCGGCGCGGTCCAGTGCGTCGAGCATCGCTACTATGTCGGGCCGCGGATGTTGCGCATCGGGCAACGCTGGCAGCCGGACCCGCTGTTACGACGCTGTGCGCAGGCGCCGGTGCACGCGCTTGCTGTGCAATCTGGCGCTACGGCCTCGCTGCGGATCTTGCATGAGCATCGACTCCGATATATCTGTGCTGCGGCGCCCCACGGCCACGCCTACACGCCCGTCCCCGCGGACCCCCAATCGATTGGCCGCACCGCCACCGGACGAGTCCTCTACGCCACCCAACCCGCCGGCGACATCACACTTCCTGACTGCTGGACCCGACGCGAATGGCGCAACCTTCGCGAGTCCATCCGCGAACCGCGTGCGACCGTGATCGACCATCAGGACGCGGTTGCCGGCGTGTGTTGCGTGTCGGCGCCGGCGTGGTGGCCGACTGGCGCCTGCGCCGGTGCAGTCACCGTCACGGTGCAGGCAAACGACTTACCCGCTGGCCTACCCACCTTGGTGTCGCACGCGGCGGGTCGCATCGGCGCTGCCCTCCAGGGACTAGTGGGCACCTAACAGCGCTCCCAGACAAGTGCGGTCCACTCACCGGACCCGACGATTGCGGCGCCACGAAGTGGGTGTCAAGTTGAGGAGTGCTGGGGATCGTTGATCGCCTCGATTCGCAGGAGTTTTCCCCTGGCCCAGCATGACCCAAGACGCGATCGGAGTCACCCATGCCTACCGACGCGCCCGGCGAGCATGAACCTGCGCCGCCGGTGCGACCGATCAGCCCCGTTATCAGCGTCTCCCGTGCCCAGGTGGTGATCACGGGTAGCGGACTTCTGCCCAATTGCCCGGTCACCGTCCGCGTCACGTCTCCCGGCGAAGACATCGTTGACTACCTCACCTACACCACTGACTCCGACGGGTACCTAACCGCAGCGCTGCCGGAGACCACCATCACCCGGACCGGGTACGTCGCTGTCACCGACAACCGTCCCGACCCGGCAGGTGACGGGGGTCTGCTGTGGAGTAACACCGTGATCGTCACCGAGGGGGAGTGATTAACGTGACGCAGTCGGCTAGGACCGTCGGCGGCTCCGCGCCGACGGAGGTGCGACCCGGCTTGCCGACACCGATGGGCTCGACACCCGACGCGAACGGTACGAATTTCGCGGTCTACTCGGCATCGGCAAGCCAAGGCGGCATCAGTTTGTGCCTGTTCGCCGAGGACGGCACCGAGACCCGGTTACCGATGAACGCGCGCACCGGCGACGTCCGTCACGCCTACGTGCCGGGGGTCGGTGCCGGACAGCGCTACGGCTACCGGGTCGGCGGGCCGTGGAATCCGCATCAGGGATTATGGGCCAATGAGGCCAAGCTGCTGCTGGATCCGTGGTCGAAAGCCATCGACGGCGTTTACGACGGACATTCGTCGGCGTGCGCGCACCTGCCGAATGACCGCTTCAGCCCCGACCCACGCGACTCGGCGCCCCATGTGCCGCGCTCGGTGGTGGTCGACTCGGGCTTCGACTGGGGCGCCGACTCGCCGCCGGGCATCGCGATGGCCGACTCGGTTATCTACGAAACCCACGTGCGCGGACTGACCAAGCAACATCCCGCTGTGCCCGACCCGCTGAAGGGCACCTACGCCGGACTGGCCAGCGACCCGATCATCGAGCACCTCACGTCGCTTGGGGTAACCGCCGTCGAACTGATGCCGGTGCACCAATTCCTGCCCGCCGCAACACCGGTGCCAGCTGGACTGACCGACTACTGGGGCTACATGAGCATCGGCTTTTTCGCCCCGCACGGCGCCTACAGTTCGGCCGGAACCCAGGGCCAGCAGGTCACCGAGTTCAAGTCGATGGTCAAAACCCTGCACTCCGCCGGCATCGAGGTAATCCTCGACGCGGTCTACAACCACTCCGCGGAGGGCAATCCCGACGGCCCGAGCCTGGCGTTCCGTGGGCTGGACAACCCCAGCTACTACTGGCTGAACCCGGCCGACCCGAGCAACTACTACGACTACAGCGGCACCGGCAACACGCTAGATGCCGGCCAACCCGAAGTGCTGCGGCTGATCCTGTCCAGCCTTCGCTACTGGGTGAGCGAAATGCATGTCGACGGCTTCCGTTTCGACCTGGCCGCCATCTTGGCCCGTCAGGAAGGCAACCTGGAGAAGTTCGCGGCGTTCCTGGATTTGGTGTATCAGGATCCGGTGGTGTCGCCGGTCAAGCTGATCGCCGAACCATGGGACGCCAACCGCGGCTACGTGCTTGGGCAATTCCCGCCGCCCTGGGCGCAGTGGAACGACCATTACCGCGGCAACATCCGCGACTACTGGCGCGCACAGGCCAGCATCGGACAGCTCGCCACCCGGGTGGCGGGGTCTGCTGACGTGTTCGCTGCAACCGATCAATCGCCGGAGTCATCGCTCAACTTCATTACCTGCCATGACGGTTTCACGCTGACCGACCTGGTGTCCTACAACGACAAACACAACCAAGCCAATGGCCAGAACAACAGCGATGGCAGCGACGACAACCGGTCCTGGAACTGCGGTACCGAAGGACCCACCGCCGACGCGGGCATCGTGGAACTGCGCGCGCGGCAGCGGCGAAACTTCTTGGCCACCATGCTGATATCCCAAGGCGTGCCGATGATCCTTGGTGGCGATGAAATCGGGCACACCCAGCAAGGCAACAACAACGCCTACTGTCAAGACAACCCCATCAGCTGGTACAACTGGGATTTGGATTCCGATCAGCGTGATCTAATCGCGTTCACCGCCCGCGCGATCAAGTTGCGCAAGGCTCACCCGGTGTTTCGGCGGCGCAGCTATTTCACCGGACAGCAGCCGCGGCCTGGCGTCGGTGAAGACGTCGTCTGGCTGTGGACCGACGGCACGCCCATGACACCGGATCACTGGAACGCCGGGGCGCTGGCATTTGCCATGTGCCTCAACGGCGCAGCGCTGACCGACACTGATGCCGACGGCAACGTGCTCACCGACGACACGTTCCTCATCCTGTTCAACGCCTCCTTTGACCCGCAGGTCTTCACCCTGCCGCCGGCCAGCCTCGGCACCACATGGATGGTGACACTTGACACCACACAGGCCACTGGATCACCGGCGTCGTCGTCAACCCCGCTGGCCGCTGAGTCGGCTTGCACGTTGAGCCCACGCGCCCTGCTGGTGCTGCGCAGGCAACAGTAATGAGGGGACGCTGTGGGACTTTCGGTCCGTTGAGCGGACCGCGCTATTGCCTGGTCGCTGCGGTGGCCGCTAAATGGGTCTGACGAGTTGGCGCGCTGGAAAGGTTTCATGATGTCGGGACCACGACCAGTCCTAACAAATCCGAAGCCGACGTCGAACCCTGACGAGCCGTCGGCACCCAGCTCCTCCTCGGACACCCTGCAGACCTTCACGCTCGATGACCTCGCGCAGTACACGCGCGAGGGCGCGTTCGGGCCCACCGCCAGTCCCGATTTTCGGGTGTTCTACGTCGGCCGCGACGATGTGCACGGCGTGCTCGTCCACCTGTACACCCGCGTACGACTGAGCGTGAAAATGAATATGTTCGGCTACGACGACGACCAGCTCAACCAGATCCTGGTCGGCCTCGTGCACGACCCCACCATCATGGTGCAGGTCACCCTGGACCAATCGCAGGCAAGCGGTGCACACGAGAAGGGGATCCTGCAGTCGGACGCGGCCGCCGATCCTGCGGGGTATGCGGCCGACTTTGCCATCGGGCAATCCGACACACATCAGATCAGCCACACCAAGGGCGGTGTCCTCGACGGCATCGTCGGGTTCGAGGGCTCGACCAACTGGTCGGCCTCCGGCGAAGGCACCGGCATTGTCCTGGGCGACGCAAAACAAAACCCAGGCTTCAAGGCGCAGAACAACACACTTTCCGTGTACGTCAACGCCTACGAGATCGCGAAATTCTCTGCACGGTTGGACTACGAACACGGCGTTGCGGCCCATCAAAGCCAGACCGCACGCGCAAAGTCATAACGGTCGTCTTGGTCAGACCTGTGCGATCCATACGTCCGCTGACAACGATTGCCCGACAGGAGGACTATGGACGGACATCAGGTTGAGTGGCCGATTCGTAACCTCGGCAATCTCGACGCGATGGTGGTGCACTTGTTCGCCGGACCTTATGTCACGATGGGTGCGGAGCGCCGAGAGGTGCCCGAAGGAAGCAAGCAGCTTCTGGCACTGGTTTCGTTGCGCCGCAGGCGCGTTGAACGCCGCCAAGTAGCCGGGACCTTGTGGCCGATCGGTGATGACGAGCGGGCTGCTGGCAACTTGCGATCGGCGTTGTGGCGGCTACGCCGGGCAGGCATTAACGTCCTGGCCGCAGACAAATGCTCGTTGGAGCTGAGCGCCAACGTGCTGGTGGACTTGCATCTCATGGAGGAGTGGGCCGCGCGGCTGATCGAAGGACGCCCCGGTCCACGTGACCTGATCATCATGCCGTCGGTCGCGGACGCCTTGGATCTGCTGCCCGGGTTCTACGACGACTGGGCGCTCATGGAACGCGAACGCATCAGGCAACGGATCCTGCACGCATTGGAAGCGCTCAGTGAGAGGATGACCGCGGTCGGACGGTTTGCTGACGCCATCGAGGCAGCGATGCTGGCGACGAGGGCAGAGCCACTACGGGAAAGCGCGCAGCGAACACTGATCAAGGCCCACATTGCCGAGGGCAATCTGAGCGAAGCGCGTCGCAGCTATCTCGCGTACCACGATCTGGTGTACCAGGAGTTGGGAGTAACGCCGTCCGATGACTTCTGCGCCGGCTTAGGCATCGAGCAGGTCCGGCAGTTCTCGCACCCCGTTGCGCGTCACCGTCTCGCGAAGACCTAGCGACCGTTCGACCGCTGCCGAAATTTAGATCCGTCAGCTCTTGTTCGCACTCGGGCCCGCCGAGTTCTTGCGTCGCTGCGCGGGTTTGAGCTGATGACGCCTCGGTGACGAAGGTGCGACGCTCCGCTCATGCTGCAGTGACACCTGGACCACGCCTTCGCCGTAGCGTCTGATGCTGCGCTCACCACGCGGTGCAGGCGCGAGATCCTGCTTATACGGCGAGGAGTGACCAGATGTCAGTCAGCACGTCCTATCCGGGGGTTTACATTCAGGAGCTGCCGAGCCTGGTCCACTCGATTACGCCGGCACCAACATCGATCGCCGTTTTCGTCGGCTATACCCACCCGTTTCGGACGAAGCAGTTCGGGACGGCGATCCAGCTATCCAGCTTCGCCGATTACCAGTCCAACTTCGGTGGCTTTTTCTCCTGCCCGTGGCAGCCAGATTACGTGGGGCAGGCGGTCTTTCAGTTCTTCCTGAATGGGGGAGCCACATGTTACGTCGTGGGCCTGCAAGCGCAGGAATACTACGACCTCAGCGGGCCGTCCGGGCCACAACCGATGGGATCGGTGGTCGCGGCCACCATCACGGTTCCCGACGGCACTGCCGGACAAGGCATCAAGTTCACCGCTTTGCAGCCCGTCGGGGTTGCACCCGCACCCGGGTCAGGGGGCATTCCGATGCAGGTGGTGATCTCGAATCCGAGCGCTGCCAATGACATCGCCGACATCGTCATTTCCTACGGAACGACGGTCGAGACCTACCGCAAAGTCCCGATCTTCGACCTCGCGACGACACTGAGCCGGTCGAACCTCGTCACCGTGACGCTCCCGTCGCCGCCGCCGTCGGCTTATACAAAGGGCACGTACTCTCTCGGATACGGATCGACCGTTGTCCCATCGCCTCGATATACCGTCATCACCCCGACTGACTTCACTCCGGTGTTCGCCGAGTTCGCGTCGCTGGACAAGGTGCCCGTCTTCAACCTGCTGGCGACGCCGGGGATCAGTCATCCGCTGGTCACGTCCGAAGCCGCCGCATACTGCGAGCGCAAGCGCGCCTTCTACATCGTGGACACCCCGTCGCCGCAGCAGACCGGCTGGGACGTCAACAGCATCGTCGATCAAATCGGACAGTCGGAGGCATTGACGCCTGCCGCTCCGGTCAGCACCAACGCAGCAGTGTACTTCCCGTGGCTGCAGACCAGCGATCCGCTCACCGCAGCGCCGCTCTTGGCGCCGCCGAGTGGATTCGTGGCGGGCATCTACGGCCGGGAGGACAGTGCCAACGGGGTCTGGAAGTCGCCAGCCGGGATCGAGACCACCCTGACCGGCGCGACGGGCGTCGCGCCGAGCGGGGTGATGACGGATCCGCAGCACGGCATATTGAACGAAAACGCCATCAACTGCATGAGACAGTTCCCGGGGGTCGGCAGTCCCGTCGTGTTCGGCGCGCGGACGACGGCCGGCTCCGACGCCAATACAGCTCAGCAGCAGTGGAAGTACGTGGCGGTGCGGCGCACGGCGCTGTTCATTGAACAGACCCTGTATTCCAACCTCAACTGGGCGGTTTTCCAAGGCAATGACACCCCGCTGTGGAACGCGCTGACCCAGGAGGTCACGGCCTTCATGCTCAGCCTGTTTCGCCAGGGCGCTTTCGCCGGGAAGACACCCCGAGAGGCGTTCGTCGTGCAGTGCGATTCGACGACTACGACTTCGGCCGACGTGGCGCTCGGCCGGGTGAACATTCTCGTCGGCTTCGCCCCACTGGTGCCTGCGGAGTTCGTCATCGTGCAGATCTCGCAGCTTGCCGGCCAGGCACAAAGCTAAGGAGTGACGATGGGCAACATTTTTCCCGCCAACCTGAACCGCTACGACCCGTACAAGACCTACAGGTTTCTCGTCTACTTCGGCAACAGCACCACCCCGGTCGCCGCGGTGAGCAAAGTCGGGGCGATCAAGCGTTCGTCGGACGTGATCGAATACAAGGAAGGAGGCAATGCCGTCATCCTCAAGGGGCTTGGACGCACTAAGTATGAGCCGATCACCCTTGAGCGCGGGGTAACGCAGGACAAGGACTTCATCACCTTCGCCAACTACGCCCAGGTTCTCGACCAGGGCGCTCCCACTACGTCCCTGGCGAATCTCCGCAAAGAGATCAGCATCGTTCTGCTGAACGAGGCGGCGCAGCCCGTTCTGCGCTACACCGTGCACCGGTGCTGGGTGTCAGAGTTTCAGGCTCTGCCCGATCTCGACGCCAGCGCCAACGCGATCGCCATCGAGCACATCAAGCTGGAGAACGAAGGGTGGGAGCAGGATCTCACCCTCGCCGAGCCGGTGGATCAGTGATTTCGCTGCCGGTCAGCGGCGTCGTGCTGAGCGTGCGTGAGCCGACCGGCAACGACGAGCTCTTCGTCGTCGAGCACCATGACACCCCGCTGTCGACGTTTCTGGAGCTGGCATGCCGGGTGGGCAGCATGGTGACCGGAAGTCCACTTGATTGGACTGACCTGCCCGCCACCGACCTCGACGCCGCGGCGCTGGTGATCCGGCGGTCGTGGTTTGGCGACACGATCCGCGTCGACACCACGTGCCTGAGCCCGGACTGTCGAGAGCGGATCGATGTGAGCTTCGGCATCGCTGACTACGTCGACCACCATCGGCCGCAGCGCGCCCGCGGTGCGACCAGCGAACCCGAGGAAGGCTGGTTTCGCCTCACCGGAGCAGCTGTTCGGTTCCGCATTCCCACTGTCGCCGATCTGCTCGAGGTGACAACTTGCGATCGGGGCGCCGATACGCTGTCCGTGCGGTGCATCGATGCGCCGGCGGTGTCGGCGGCGCTGGGCCGGCGCCTGGACCGCGCGCTGACCCGGCTCGCACCGCGCCTGGACGATCTGATCGGCGGAAGCTGTCCGGCATGCGGTGACCAGGTGACGCTGCGCTTTGATCCGCTGGTGTACACGGTCGCCGAATTGCATAGCGCCTTTTCCGGCATCTACCTGGAAACACACGCCCTCGCCAGCGCGTACGGATGGCAGGAACACGAAATTCTCGCGCTCCCTCGCAGCCGTCGCCAGCGTTACGCCTCGATCATCGCCGACGAGCGGTCCGTCGCATGAGGACCCGTATCCCTTACCTCGCCGGGCTGGCCCGGCAAACCGCAGGGCAGGCCGCACTGCGTCCATCCCGGCGGTTCTTCGCCAGCGATGCGTATGCGCCCGTCCGCCCTCCGAACCACCGCCCACGCGCCGAGGGAGACGACAGCGTTACCGGCGTTGTCGCATCCCCGCCTGGTGTCGATAAGCCGCGGGTGCCTGCGGCGGTCACCTCCTCGCGCGGCGAAAACGCAGTGGATATCGCACCGGATCACCTCGGTGCGATAGCAGCCTCCGCCGATCGACCGGCACCGGCGGGCGCCTTGCGCCCTGACGCCGCCCCAGCGCCGGAGCGTGCGGGTGACCCTAAGCTGCCGGCCAGACAGAAGGTGGCCGAGCCCGCAACAATCCTGCCGCGGGTGTTCCCCGCTGAATTCACCGGATTTCCGACAGCTACTGGCGCGGCCGAGGCCATGGCACCAACCGCGACCGTGCCCACGGTTGCGCCGTCCCGCCCCCACCAGAACGCCGGTGGGCCATCTGCGCCGGCGCAGACACCGGGACTGCGCGGGGGATCTGGTCACGCCGCGGACCCATCGATGGTGATGCCGGCCATCCACGATAAGGCGCATCCGCAGATGCCATCGCAGTCGGCCGAGCCCGGTGGTTGGGCCGACACCTCCCGGCCGAACGTCGCGGCTTCCCCAGCCGTCCCTCCGGGCTGGGGGATGCCCGTCGAACTTCCTCCCAGGGTCGACCAGGCCGGCGCCGTTCCCGCCGACGCGGTGGGCAGTCCGGGCGTCATCCCGGGGGTCTCCCTCGCCCGGGATTCCGTCGCAGACCCGCCGTCGCGTACGTCGGCGATCCAGGATCTTATGCCGCCGCCGGCTCCTGCTTCCCCGGCCATCGCGCAGTCCGGCAACGCTAAAGGCGGCCATCGGAACGCCGGCGGCTCGTCGCGAGCGAGCGTGTCGATCGGCACGCTCGAGATCACCGTCCTACCACCGCCCGCGCCCGTACCTGCATCCGGTGACGTCCCGATTTCGGCCCAGCCAGCGCCGAGCCAGGCCGTTGTCGGCTCGGCGCTGGCAGTGGGCACGGCTTCTGACCGGCTACGGGACGGCATGCGGCGTTGGTATGGGACCGCGCAGGGATGACGGGCGGCCGACGCGATGACATTGATGACACTCGATCTGTCGGCGGTGACCGATGCCCTGATCGGCCTGGTGAAGAACCAGTGGACGACGGCGCCGATCTGGACCGAGGTCACCGGTAGCCCGCCGGGGCCCACATTCACCCCTAACTTCACCGGGCTGGCGCCCGAGGCGGCGCGGCAGCAGCCGGGGCCGCAGTTGAGCATGTACCTCTACCACGTCGAGTCGGACAATGCCCGCGAGGCCCTGTTCTGGCAGCCGCAGATGCTCAAGGATTCGCCAGGCGGCCCCACCCGGTTCCTGCCGATGGCGCTTGATCTCTACTACCTGCTGTTCGCCTACTCCGAGACGAGTTATGTCCAGGAGCAGGAGGCGATGAGTGTCGCCGCGCGCGTCTTTCATGCCAACCCGATCATCCGTAGCGGTCCGGGGGCGGCTGCGCCCTGGGAGCTCACCCTCACCATGGAGCACCGCTCATATGACGAGCTGAGCCGGCTGTGGCAAGCGACAACCGCGCCGATGCGGATGTCCTTGGTGTACCGCGCCGCTGTAGCGTTCATCGATCCGGATCCGGTTCCGGCGCCCGCCCCGCCGGTCGCATCGGTGTCGCTGGTCCCCGTCCCGCCGCAGCCGCGGTTGTCGGTCACCGGCGGAGAGCCCGCGTTGTTCGGCACCTTCCGTGACAGCTCCTACATAGACCAGACGGGCGGTGTCGTCCCGATCGCGCAGTCCCCGGCGACGGTGGCGCCCGGCCAGGCCACCTGGCTGGTGGGATCTGACCTCGGTGTCAGCGGCGTGTCCGACAGCGTCTACCTGCTGCCGCAGGCCGGCGGCCCTGAGACAGACGTGACGCCATGGGCTCTCGTCGCTGACGCGAGCGGAACCGGATCGCTTGCCGTCGACTCCGGCCACACGAAGCTGCTGCTGACACTGCCAAGTACCGTCGGCTCGCCGCCGTCCGGCGCCCCCACCCCGGGGATCTATCAAATCCGCGTCGGCAGCGGCGCGCTCGGCTCGCCCGGAGCCAAGCGCAGCGATTCGATCCCGCTCAGCGTGGCCGCACTCACAAGCCCCGCGGGAGGCCCGTTGCTGACTGGGTCAGGGCCCTTCACGGTCAACGGCACCGGCTTTCTCAGGGGCATGACGGAGGTGCTGATAGGCACCTCTGAACTCACCGAAACGGCACCGCCCCCGGGGCCGGGCGAGTTCAGCATCGCAACATCGGGAGCGTCGTTTACCTTCTCGCCTCCGTCCGGCCCTGCGGGGGTCGTCCGGCCGGTGCGGGTCCGGGTGAACGGCGTCGACTCGGATCCAGCGCTATGGCTGCGTCCGTGAACCCGGCGCCCGCGGGCCTGGATGGGCTAGCCCAGCTCGGAGAGCCAGCCGTCGGCAAGGTCGGTGACAGGTACTTCGACGGCGCGGCCGAGCCGCGTTGGTTCACTGAGGTCCGCCTGCGGGCCGCCCGCCGGGTGCTTTGGCTACGACACCTGTGGTCGGCGCACCATTACGAGGACGAGCGACTCCTGGCGATCAGCCACAGCGAAGTCGACAGGGCGCTTGCGCCGCGGGCGGAGACGTCCGACGCGGAACTGGCCTTCTACCACTCCGACGAACGCGCGGCTGCACTGACCGCTCGGCTCGCCGCAGTCGTTCGTCGACAAGAGGACGCCCGCCTCGAGCATCTCGTCGCGGTGCTCGGTCTCTCGCCCGCCGACACGGCGCTCTTCACGCTGACATTGGCGGCAGCCGCGGACCCGGGGATGGCGCGGGTGTTCGGATACCTGCTCGACCTCGCCGAAGCCGCCGATCCGACACCCTTGCTCGCGGCGACTATGTTCGACCTGCACGACGAGCCGGTCGCAGGTCCGGACTCCGCGCTGGTGCGCTGGCTGCTTGCTGAGCCGGTCGCGACGGGGGGTGACGCGTTCGCGTGGTCGGGGGGTTGGCGGGCGGACCCATTGCTGATTCCCGCGCTGGTGGGGTGCACGCCCACGAGCCCGTCGGAAACCGCAGCGGGTCCGCTACCAATTGACTGGTCCGGGGGCACCAGCGGTCGCGTCGTCGAACCGCCGCCTGGCCCCGTGCTGCACCCCAAGGCAGTTGAGGACATCGTCGGCTTCGTGTCCAGGCTCGGCTCGGGCGGTGAAGCCGGGCTGCCCATCGAGATCGAGCTCGTCGGTGCGCCAGGATCGGGTCGTACGACAATCGCCGCACAGGCGGCGGCCCGGCTCGCGACCAGTCTCGTCGCGGTGGATGCATCGACGCTGGGGATCCGCGCCGACGCCCTCACCGCGGCGACCCGCGAGTGCCGTCGGGCGCGACTGGACGGCTCGGTACTCGCGTGGGAACGCGCCGATGCCATGACGGCAGAACTTTGGCCCGCTGTTCCTGCGGCGCCGCTGACGTTCCTCTCAGTCGAACGGCCAGTGGTCCGCAGTGGGGGGGCGACTGGGTACCGCTCGATCCGGCGCTCGATTCAGTGCGGGCCAGTCGGCCGGCGGGAGCGGATACAGCTGTGGTCGTCGCTGGTTGACACGCCGGCTCCGACGGCGGTCGCCGAATGGTCGCTGCGTCCCGCCGAGATCACCATCGCCGCACGCGTCTCCCGGGCCGGCGACGACGAGGTCGGCGAAGTTTGCCGCCGGCTGATGATGGCCGGCACGCCGGAGCTGCTGCGTCGGCTGCCGCTCACGTTCGGGTGGGAGGATCTGGTGCTCTCCCCGGTAACAGCCGTCCACCTGCACGAACTCGAGGACCAGGCCCGCGACCGCGGTCAGGTGCTTGACGACTGGGGCTTCTCGCGGCTAACCCCGCTGGGCCGCGGCACGACCGCTTTGTTCGCGGGCCCTAGCGGCACCGGCAAGACGATGGCAGCCCAGGTGCTGGCCCGGTCGCTGGGGCTGGAGCTGTATCGCGTCGACCTCGCGGGCGTAGTGAGCAAATACATCGGAGAGACCGAAAAGCATCTCCGCGAAGTGTTTGAGGCGTGCCAGCGCGCCCCGGTCCTGCTGTTTTTCGATGAGGCCGACGCGTTGTTCGGCAAGCGGACGCAAGTCAGCGATGCACACGATCGGTACGCGAACATCGAGATCGACTACGTGCTCCAGCAGATGGAACAGTTTGACGGCTTGGCCATCCTGGCAACCAACCGCAAGGCCGACCTCGACACCGCGTTCGTGCGCCGACTTCGCTTCATCATCGACTTCGCGCCGCCGACTGCCGCCGAACGTGAACGGTTATGGCGGCTGGCCCTACAGGATGCCAGCGACGTCGACGGCTACCCGCTGGTGGACGAGCTCGATTGGCAAGGCCTCGCGCAGCGGCTGGACCTGACGGGCGCGGGCATCAAGTCTGCGGCCGTGGCCGCGGCGTTTCTCGCCCGCAGCGAAGGCGGCCCGATCTCACAGCGCCACGTTCTCGCAGCCGCGCGACGCGAGCTGGAGAAACAGGGCGTCGTCGTGCGGCCCGGACAGCTGGAGCTGCGATGAGCGACCCGGGCAGTGAGCTCCACATCGACCGGTTGGCCCTTCGGGTGGCCGGACTCGACGAGGACGCGGCCCGCGCACTTGCCCGGCTCGTGGCCGAGGGTTTGGTGCCCGGCATCCTTCGAGTCAGCGGGATGACCGCTCTCGACAGGCTACGGGTCGAGCTTGAGGCTGACCCGGAAGACAGCACGCCAGACCAGTTGGCGCGGCGCATCGTCGACAAAATTGGACGGGTGCTGGCACGCGACCGCGTTTCGGGCGGCCCCGATGCGGAGGCCGTGCCATGAGCGGCTTCGTGCTAAAGGGCGCGCTCGTCGAGTTCATGCCGACGTTCCTGCCAATCCCGCTGCCGAACGTCATCGTCTTTCAGTACAACCCCGAGACGATGACCCACGCCTGGACCCAGCCCGAGCCGGTCGCCGGCAAAGGGACCCAGGCGGGCAATCCGCTGGCCGTCAAGGGCATGCCTGGTGAAACGTTCTCCTTCACCATCGCGATGGACGCAAACGACGAGATCGCCGACGGGAGTGCGCCCACCGCGGATATCGCGAAAGTGAGCGGCATCTACAGCCGACTCGCGGCGCTCGAGATGCTGCTGTACCCGGCTGGCCGGACCTCGTCAGCGCTGGTGGGAGCCGTGTCCGCGGCGTTTTCCTCCGGTGGGAATGCCAGCTCCGGGCCGAAGCGCAAGGTACCGGAGTCCGTCATGCCGGTCACGCTGTTCATTTGGGGGCCGGGACGGATCGTCCCCGTCCGTCTCACGGCGCTGACCGTCACCGAGAAACTGTACGACTCCAAGCTCAACCCAACCCACGCCGAGGCGCAGGTCACGCTGCGCGTGCTGACGCCCGCCGAGCTCAGCGCCGCCAGCCGGGACAAAGACGTCCTCGCCAAAGTGGCAGCGGTCGCCTACACCTACACGCTCACGCTGCGTCAAGCGCTTGCGCTGGCCAACCTGGCGAACGCGGCCGAGTCGGTCATCGGGATGATCCCGCACTGAGAGGGAAGACAGCCATGTTCGCATCCGACAGCCGCTACGCCGGCCGGCCCACCTACCCCGTCACGCTGCCGGACGGAAGCCAGGTCATCGCCGTGACGCCCCCGCTGCCCAATCCGCAGCCGCTCGTCGGCTACTACCAACAGGCCGGCCAGCAACGCCTCGATCTGGTCGCCGTGCAGTACCTCAACGCGCCTGCCGGGTTTTGGCGGCTTTGCGACTCGAACAACGCCATGATCGCCGGCGCGCTCGCCGCCCGCGCACTCATCGGCATCCCTGAGGGCGGCGCCCAGTGACCGTCACCATCCAGCTCTGTGTGGGCGGGACGCCGGTACCCGACGAGTTCTACGACGCGATCGGTCAGATGGAGATCGAGGAGAGCCCTGACCGGCCCGGCGCTTTGCTGCTGCAGTTGCCGGTTAACCGGACCTCGGATGGTGATCTCGAGTTCGTCGGCGACGGCACCTTCGAGCCGATGACGAACATCACCTTCACCGTCACCCCGGACGCTGCCGGGTCGACTACCCAATGCGTCTTCGACGGGTACGTCCTGGCCTGGCGGCTGCACCTGGACCGCGCCTCGGCCTCGTCGACGATCGACATCTGGGCCCAGGACGCCTCGTGGCTGATGAACGTCGATGACCACGTCGTGGAATGGTCCGGGCAGACAGATGGGCAGATCGCCAACGCGGTGTTCGACACCTACGGTTTTACCGCCGCCGCGGCGAACACCAAGAATGACTCGCCCGCCCATACCCCCGGCGGGCACACGCTGTTTCAGCGGGCGACAGACCTGCAATTTCTGCGCGGCCTGGCCCGGCGCAGCGGAAAATTATGCCGGGTTGCGTGCACCGACACCCCGGGCAAGCGGACCGGCTATTTCGTGACCCCCGCCGTCGACGGCCATCCGGTCGCGACGATCTCTCTGTTCGACCCGGACAACTGGACGGTCGACACACTCGACTTCGACTGGGACGTGATGCGCCCGACGGAGGCGGATGCGAGCCAGGTCGACCTCACCCAATCGTCGAGCACCGGCACGGACGTCACGACCAGCGCCAGCGGACTTACCGCATTAGACCAGCGGGACTACGCCAGCTACCTCGGCAAATCCTCGGCGCTGCTGCTGACCGCCCCCGCCGACGTGTCAGAACTCGCCCAGCGAACCGCCGCGGTGCTGACCGACTCGGGGTTTTTCGTGCGCTGCAGCGGAGAGGTGGACGCGGACCGCATCGGCACCATCCTGCGCGTCGGGGACGTGGTGGCGATCGAGGGCGCCGGCAATATGCAATCGGGCAACTGGCTGGTCTGGAACGTGCGGCACAGCTTCTCCCTCGACGCGTGGACGATGAACTTCACCTTGGTCCGCAACGCGATGGGCCCGGCCGCAGCCGGCGGCACGCTCAGCGCTTTGGTCGATGTCGCGGCCGGTGCGGGGGCGACATCACTATGACCATGACCGATGACCGTGCGCTCGAGGATCTGCTCGAACGGTTGCGCACACGCTTCTACGGGAAGTACCGCGGCATTGTCTCCTCGGTTGACCCGGCAACGATGCGGGTCAAGGCGAAGGTGCCGTCGGTGCTCGGCGAAACCGACACGGGCTGGTGCATGCCCTGCGTGCCCTACGCCGGCCCGAAGGTCGGCTTCGCATTTCTCCCCGAGCCCGGTAGCGGGGTGTGGATCGAGTTCGAAGGGGGGGACCTGTCCTACCCGATCTGGGTCGGCGGCTACTGGCGCGAGGGTGAATTCCCCAACGATGTGGCGGCAAAGGTGAAGGTGATCGCGACCGCGGCTCCGCACACGGTCGAGTTCGACGACGACCAAGGCTCGATCACGGTCTCTGACCCCAACGGCAACACGGTCACCCTCGACGACTCGGGCATCACGCTGGCCAACGGCGATTCCATCTCGGTCGTCGTCAGCAGCTCGAGCGTGTCGGTCAACGATGGTGCTCTGGAAGTGCAGTGACGCCGATGCCCCGCCAGGATTTCGCGTACCCCATCCGTATCGACGTCAACGCAGCGTCGCAGCAGACCGCGCAGACCAGCTACCCCGCTCACGTCGACCAGATGATGCGCCAGCTGCTGCTCACCGCTCCCGGTGAGCGCGTCAACCTGCCGCAATTCGGCTGCGGGCTGCGCTCGTTGGTGTTCGCGGCTAACACCGACGCCCTGGACGCGACTGTGAAGCTGCGCGTCATCCAGGGGATCAACCAGTGGCTTGCCGGCGTCGTTACGGTCGTCGAGGTGGTCACCGCCGGCGGGCCCGGCAGCGCAGCCAGCGAACCCGGCACCCTCGAAGTAACGGTGACCTACACCCTCGTCGAGACCCAGACGAACCACTCCGTGACGGTGACCGTCACATGAACCCGGCCCCGTCCAAACGCGATCGCCGCCAGCTGCTGCTGAGCCCCGGCAGTCCCGGTCATGCGCTGAACGGCATCGACTACGTCGAGGTCGCGCCGGAGCAGACCCGGCTATTCGTGCACTTCCTCAACGTGGTGCCGGTCGAGAGCGGCCTGTCAGGCGGCGCACCCGTCACGATCAGCGGCGGCGAAGTGATCACGACGGTCACCGTCAATCAGAATGCGATCTCCTGGAGCGCCGATGAGGAAGGGCGGCCGGTGATGGCCGTCACGGTGGCCGCACCCGGGGATTTCTCGACCTACCGGCTGACCATCCTCAGCCCCAGCCTCGACCCCTTCTTCGACTCGGCATCGTTCACGTTCAAGGCGAACTGCCCCACCACAGTAGATTGCGCCGCCGCCGCGCCGGTGCCCAAACCGGAGGCGCCCGAGCAGGTTTCGATCGACTACCTCGCCAAGGACTTCGCCAGCTTTAAGCAAGCACTGTCGGAGTTCTCGGCGGTGCGCTACCCCGGCTGGGTGGAGCGGTCGGAGGCCGACGTCGGCGTGATGCTGATGGAGGCGTTGGCAGCCGTCGCCGACGAGCTCAGCTATTACCAGGACCGGGTGTGGGCTGAGTCGACGATCCAGACCGCAACCCAGCGACTGTCGGTGATTCGCCACGCCCGGCTCGTCGACTACGAGCCCGCCCCGGCCACCGTGGCGACAACCACGCTGCAGTTGGACGTGTCCAGCGTCGCGGCGCTCAAGCCGCCGCTCGTTTTCCGCGCGCTCGGTGCCGACGGTTCGCTGATCGACTTCGAATTCGAAGATCCCCTCAAAGGGCTGGCGGGCTCCGGTGATGACACAGCGCCCGGGTGGGAGGTCGACCCGCGCTGGAACCGGGGCAACCTCGCGCCCTATTACTGGGACGACACCGCGCGCTCGCTGGCCGCGGGCTCGACCGTCTTCTACCTCCAGGGCGTTCAGTTCGGGCTGACGTCAGGGCAGCAGTTACTGCTCGACTCGCCCGCGACCAACCGCGCCGACCCCAATGTCCGGGAACTCGTCACTGTTTCCTCGTCGGTGCAGACGTCCGATCCACTATTCGGTGTCGCGCTCACCAAGGTGTCCTTGGCGGCGCCGACAACCTTGGATCACGACCTGTCCACCACCGTCGTCGCCGGCAACATCGTCCCGGTTGTCCAAGGCCTGAGCCACACCGACATTTTCACGATCCCGGACCCGGCCGCGCCGCCTGGGCCGGTGGTCGTGCGCGCCGGGGCTAACTCGACGCCGGACTATCGCTACTGCCTCGCGGCGGGCCCGTTGGCGTGGCTGGCGACCGATGATCAAGACAAGGACACCGCGATTCGCGCGCGGCCCGAGATAAGGCTGACGGTGCTGAAAGCGGATGGCACGGAGCAAAAGGAGCCGTGGGCGTTCAGCCGGTGGCTGATCAACGCCGACAACACCCAAGAGACCGGCAAAGTCTTCACGCTCACACCGGAGCAGTATTCGCCCGTCCTCGCCGGTAACGGCATCACCTGGAACGGCGTGAGCTGGAAGGACGCGACCTGGTTCGACTACGACGGCGACGGCGGCACCACGATCCGCTTCGGCGACGGAACGTTCGGCCTATCTCCGCAGCCAGAAACCACATTCAAAGCGGTCTACCGCGTCGGCGGCGGCCCGGTCGGTAATGTTCCCGCGGACGCAATCGTCACCGTCGCGCCGGGGCAGGCCCAGGGCAGCTTTATCACCTCCTGCACCAACCCGCTTCCCGCCAAGGGTGGGACCGATGCCGAGACGATCGCGCAGGTGCGCAGTCACGCCCCTGCGCAGTTCCGCGCGGAACCCCTTCGGGTCGTGCAGGCCGCGGACTACGCGGCGGCGGTCCAATCCGATCCGCGTGTGCAACAGGCCGGTACCAGATTCCGTTGGAGCGGAAGCTGGCTGACCGTGTTCACCACCGCCAACCCGGCCGGTAGCGAGGAGCCGACGGTCGAACTGCTCACATCGCTTACGCAGCTGCTGGACCGGCGACGGCTGGCCGGCTACGAGAGTTACCTTCTTCCCCCGAGCTACGTATCGGTCGACTTGCAGATCACGGTCTGCGGGCAACCCAGTGCCTTCGCCAGCGATGTCCAGACCGCTGTGCTCGCGCGGCTGCAACCGGGGCCGCTGCCTGGCGGTGCCGTCGGGTTCTTCGATCACTCCCAGTGGAGCTTCGGCAAGGCGCTTGAATCAAGTGCACTGCTGGCCGCGATCCAGTCGTGCCCGGGGGTCATCGGGGTCTACCAGGTCCAATACCGAGAGCGCGGCGTCCAGCTGGACTGGGCACCGCTACCGGGGACGCTTACGTTCGGCCCCGACCAGATCCTGCGCGTCGACAACGACCCCAGCCGACCAGAGGCCGGATCCCTGCGCGTCGCGGTGGAGGGATCGAAATGACTAGCCCGCCGCTCCCGCCTGACCGCCACGGCCAAACCAAGGATCCCCTCGTCATCACCAACCCGCCGGGCCTGCCGCAGATCTCTTACCGGGTGGACGATTTCACCGGCTTCCGCAGAGCTCTGCTCCGCAGCCTGCCCGGCGAGCAGGCCATCGCCGCCTGGCGGCCGGCGCGCGGCGACCTCGGCCTGCAGGTGCTGGAGTGGTGGGCCTATCTGGCCGACGTGTTCACCTTCTACAACGAGCGGATCGCCAACGAGAGCTACCTGCGCACCGCCGAGCACGCCGGCAACCTCGCGAACCTGGTGGCGCTGCTCGGCTATCAACCGGCTGCGGCCACCGCCGCTACCGGCTACGTGGCCGCCCGGCGCACGCAGGGGAGCACTACCGAGCCGCTAGTCATCCCGGCCGGCATGCGGCTGTCCAGCGTGGCGACGCCAGGCGTGCCGTCACAAACCTTCGAGGTCGATGCCGCGGCCAGTTTCCCTGGTCCGTCGAGCGTGCCGGTCACGCTAGCGCCGGACACCACGCTGCAGCTCGCGGCGGGAGCGCCGAGCGGCGTGTTGCTCGCGGGTCGGGTGAGCGGCATCAAGATCGGCGACCGGCTGGTGCTGGCAGAACGGTCTTTCGCTGGGACTGACGACAACTGGTCGATCGTCTCCGTCACGTCGCTCACCCCGACGCCGGATCCGAATACGGGCGCCGTCAACACGCAGGTTGGGTTCTCCTCCACCGGATGGGGACCTCTCAAGGTGACCTCGGCGTCCGAGACCCCCGCGTCTCGCGATCGCGACCGCTGGTACCCGCCAAGGCTCGGCACCTTACGTAGCCGGATCGCGAGCACCCTTTTGCTGCGGGCCACGCCTACCCTGTCTTTGCCGTCGATCGACGGCGCTGTTGCTCGGCGGGTGATTACCGGCTGGCGCCCGACGCGCGGTCCGAGGCCCACCGGACCCCGCACTGATACCGGCGGCACCGCCTCTACGACAGCTGCTGCTCCGCCCAGCACGGATGCCACCAGCTACCGGCTGTTGAAGCCGACCGCCACGGCCGCGCTGTTCGACACGGTGGACGCGGCTGACGGACAGCCGACGGTCGAACCGCTCTCCGGGTCGACTCCGCCGCTCGCGGTGCACCTCTCGGCGGCCGTTAGGGCGATCTCAGCCGGTGACATCGTCTTGTTCGACGGCGGCGCCGACAAACCGTCGGCACTTGCGGTGGTATCGGGGACAGCCGAGGCGCTCTATGCCGTCCCGTATCCCAAGGGGTCATCGGCACCCACCCCGCCGGACATTCTCGTTACCCACACCAAACTCAACGTCGCCACCGCGGACTTCAACGTGCTGCAGAACGCCGATCCGGGCACGATCACCGCCCGATACGGATTCAAAGACGTGGGCACCATCATCGGGGTCCCGGCGTCGAGCCTGCTGAGCCTTCCGGCAACGGCTGGCGTACCTGAGGTGTACACACCGCCGCCGGGTGGCACGACGGCGCTGCTCGAGGACGCGAACGGCGCCGGCCTGCTCGTCGCGGTCACCGGCGCGGGCCCCGGTCAGGTCACGCTGACCGGGGCGGGCACGCCGCCATCGACGATCCCCGACGGGGCATCGCTGTCGGCGCCGATCGAATTGCTGCTCGACGTCGTCGCTGTGTCGCGGGGCACCACCGTGACCGGGGAGGTGCTCGGCAGCGGCAACGCCGCGGTCGGCGGCCAGTCGTTCACGCTGTCCAAATCGCCGCTCACCTACCTGGCCAGCGGCAACGGTGCGGTCAGCACGCTTGCGGTGTACGTCGACGGAGTTCAGTGGCGAGAGGTCCCCAGCTTTTATGACCAACCCGCCGACGCCCGGGTCTTCGTCGTGTCGCGGTCGCCGGACCAGACTGTCACCACCGTGACGTTCGGAGACGGTGTTGACGGCGCGCGGCTGACGTCGGGGACCGGGAACGTCACCGCCAACTATCGCTACGGGGCGGGCGCGGCCAGCCCCCCGGCAGGTCGGCTGACGACGATCAACCAGCCACAGCCGGGCCTCGGATCGATCAGCAACCCGGTGGCGGTTTTCCCCGGCGCGGACGCCCAGTCCATCGGGAGCGTCCGCGCCAATGCTCCGACCAGTGTGTTCACCTTCGGCCGGGCGGTATCGGCCGACGATTACCGCATGGTCGCGCTGGAAGCCCCCGGCGTGAAGCGTGCCACCGCCTCCTGGACCTTCGACGACGCGACCCAGCGCAGCCTGGTGACTATCTACGTGGGTGACGACTCGGCGGCAGTCGCCGCGGCCACCGCCGCGCTGGTCGGCGCCGAAGACCCCAACCGCCCGGTGTCGGTGGTCGCCGCCGACCCGATCGACTTGCGGCTGACCTGCACGCTGGTGGTGGCCGCCGACCGGCAAATCGCGGCGGTGGTCGCAGCTGCCACGGCGGCGATCAACGACCCGGATGCGGGTCTGTTCAGCCCCGCCCACATGGGCATAGGGCAGCGGCTTTACCGCAGCGCCGTGGCTGCCGCGTTGATGGTCCCGGGCGTCGTTGCCGTGCAAAACGTCACCGTCATCTGGCAGGCCCGTAGCGGGCGCTTCGAATCTTTTCTCCTGCGGGTACTCGACGAGTTCTTCGACCCGGGCGAGGGCGCGTTCTTCCGGCTGCTGCCCGACGACGTGGCGGTCACGGGGGTGATCAGCGGTGCCTGAGGTCGACCAGGGTTACGACACCCACTACGCGAGCTACTATGCGGAGCGGCTGTGGCAATTGCTGCCGGCCGTCTACCGCTCGGCCGACACCGACAGCTTCGACGCACCCGGACCGCTGCGGGAACTCGTCAACCGGATCGGCACCCAGGTGGCTGTGGTGCGGGGCAGCATCGACCGGTTGTGGGCAGACCAATCGATCGAGACCTGCGATGACTGGGTCATTCCCTACATCGGCGATCTGCTGGGGACGAACTCGGTGCCCAACCTAGACGCGCGCGATCAGCGGCGCGATGTCGCCAACACGGTCCACTATCGGCGCAGGAAAGGCACCCTCGAGGTGCTTGAGGAGCTGGCGGACGACATCACCGGCTGGAGCGCGCACCTCGTCGAGGGTTTTCGGCGCCTGGCCCGAACCCGGCATGGCCTTGACCCGGCGCTGGGCGCTGCAGCGTACCCGCAGTCGGAGGCCGCCGACGTCGCCACATTATTACGGGCGGAGGGCCTGACCGGATCACTGACCGGCGGACCAATCGGCGGGCTGGCCGATCTGCGGTCCCCGCACGGCGCCGCGCTGGCCAACACGGCCTTCGAGGAGGCCTTCCATATGGCCGACCTCCGGATCGGCCGCGGGGCCACCGGATGGTTCGGCATCCCCAAACTGCTTGTGTTCCTCTGGCGGCTCAACAGGTTTCAGGTAAGCCAGGGGACACCTGTTGCGGTGGCCGGATGCGACGGCCAGTACGTCTTCGACCCCACTGGCCGGCAGATCCCGCTCTTCCTTTCCCCGCAGCCACCCCCCGACTCCGCTGCACCATGGACTCCCGCCCGCGAGTGGCAGGTGCCCGGGCCACTGACTCGTTCGCTGGCGAAGGCGACCACCGGCTCCGACAAAAACCGGCCGCCACCACACCCCCCATATCCCGACACCGATATGCCCGCCTTTTTCAGCCTTGCCGACGGCTGGACACCCGGTGATTTTTGGCCTGAGATCGGCAGGTTCACCGCGCACCCAGGATCGCCCCCGCAACCCCTGACGGTTGACTACTGCTACGGGTTCTCGTCCATGATCGGTGCCGGTCCTTACGACCGAACGGTGCTGGGGAACCCCCCCGCGGTATTGGGCTCCGACACGCCAGTGAAGGACGGCCAGCACCTCGACGCGGCCCTCGGTTCGGTCGGGCAGATCGGGACCGTCACGATCGGTGACTCCCTCACCTACACCCAGCTTGTCGACGTCGGCTCGAGTGCCGAACCGATCCGAAGCGTGCTGGTGCGTGCCGGTGCGGCCGTGCGTCCGGTCCTGCGACCGCCGGCGGGAGCGGCCCCCTGGACGTTGTACGGCGGCGGCGACGCGCAACTCGTCCTCGACGGCCTCACCCTCGCCGGGTGTGACGTCGTGCTGCGCGGCGCGTTCGACACGGTTCGGCTCACCTCGTGCACGGTCGACCCGGGGACCGCGGCCGGCGGATCACCACCCGTCGCGACCGCGGTCGACGGCACCCCGCTGGTTCCATGCAGGATCCTCATCGAGGCCGCGATCAGCCGGCTGGAAGTGGATCACTGCATTCTCGGCCCGATCCGCACCCGGTTCGGCGGCTCGGTCGAAAATGTCACGATCACCGACAGCATCGTCCAGGGGCTGCCGACCACGACCGGGCCGTCATTCACCGCAGCCGACATCTTCGACCCCGCGCTGCTGGCCGCCGGTCTGCTCGCGCCAGGCCCCGTCTCGACCGCGCTTCGATCGGCGATGCCCGCCCCCGCCGTAGCCGCCCTGCAGTCGTTTCACACCGGGTCGCTGCCCTCGGTGATCCTTGACGCGCTCAACGTGCTCGTCCACGGACCGGCGCTGTACGACAGCGCACTTTTTACCACGGTCAACCTCAGCCGCGTGGTGCTCGACCTCGTTGCCGCGGCCCCCGTTGCGGGATCGGCGCAGCTGGCCGCGCTGAACCGCGCGCTGATCGACGAGGCGTTTCCCGTCGCGCTGGGCGTGGCCGCGTTGGCGGTCGCCGACGCGAAGGTGGAGCTGCACCGGGTGACCGTGCTGGGCCGCATCGCCGCGCACCGCCTGACCGCGAACGATTCGATCCTGCGCGATTTCGCAGCCGTCGACGACGTGCAGGAGGGGTGCGTACGATTCAGCGCCTACGCAAGCGGCAGCGCTATCCCGCGGACCTACGAGTCGGCTGCGATATCGGCGGGCGCGCCGATCTTCACCAGTGACGCGTACGGGAACTCTGGCTACGCGCAGCTGCTCGAAACCGCCGACACTGCGATAGCCACCGCGAGCCCGAGAGTGTCGATTTGCGCGGGTGCCGAGAACAACTCGGAGATGGGCGCATTTTCAGCAGACCTGAACCCGGTCAAGGAACAGGGTCTGCTCACCAAGTATGCGGAGTACATGCCACTTGGGCTGACGCCCGTGATCGTGCATGTCACGTGAGTTTGGCCCCGGCGAGGGCGGGAGAGGGAGACAGTTATGGCTGGCGACCGTGCACGAGTGAGTTACGACGCGAGCCGCAAATGGCGGGGGCTGGTAGCCCAGCAGGGCCGGGTGACGATCGAGGCTGACTGGAATGAAGCCGCGACCATCGACCACGAGCACGACCGCCGTGTTGCGCTCGATTTAGTCGGGGGCGCGGGCACCCCCGATGGGGGTTACACGGTGACTCCGGTCCAGGCGACGGACTCTCCGGCGTCCGGGATTCTGGGTGACTTCACCATCGGTCAGGGAACCGTCTACGTGGGCGGTCAGCGGCTTGACCTCGAGGAGCCTGTCACCTACAGCGCCCAGCCAGATTGGCTTGATTATTCGACCGATCCGCTCTGGATAGACCCGGTGGCGGCGGTGCCGTTACCGGTATCGCCCCCGGCAACCAGTTACGAGCTGGTGTACCTGCTCGCGTTCGAGCAGGAGGTATGCGCCGTCGAGGATCCCGCGCTTGCCGACGTCGCACTGGGCGGGCCGGACACGATGCAGCGCCAGCGCATCCTGCAGCACTTCGTGCGGCAGCCAAGCCCATCTGGCAGCTCCGACGATTCCTGGGATGCCTTCAAAAGCTCGCTGGCCGGCAGCGGCCTGCGCTTCGACGCGGCATCGATGATGGTCGAGTCGAATACGAAACTGCTGGTGTCGTTCCCGGAGATCGTCACCCAACCCAGCCTTTGCCAGCCGGTGGCAACCGGTGGCTACCTGGGCGCGGAGAATCAGATGATCCGGGTGATGGTGCTGGGCGTGGACGACTCCGGTGAGCCGGTCATCATTTGGGGATTCGACGACGCGTCCTTTCTGTATCGAGTCACCTCGACGGTGTACGACTCCAACGCCGGAACCACCACCCTTACGCTGGCTTCGTCGCCGCCGGACAGCTTCCACTTCCCGGTACAGGGTCAGGCGGTGGAGGTGCTACGCGACGCGGTGCGGCTCACCGGATCCGATTACATCGCTTCACCGGGCGGGTTCGTATCGACCCTGGTCACCGGGTATGACAACACCACGAAAAGGCTCACGATCACCGGCCAGTTGCCGGCCGATTATCTCTCGACGACGGCGACGCCCCAGTTGTATCTGCGGGTGTGGCGGGCAGTCACGCCGGTTCCGACTCTTCCAGCGACGCCATCGAGTCGGACGGAGTACGGAGTCCAGTTGGACGGCATCGGTGTCGAGGTCACGCTGAGCTCCAGTAGTGGTGTCTTCCACGCCGGCGACTTCTGGCGCTTCGCGCTGCGGCCGCTCCAACCAGCGGTGGTCTACCCCGCTCGCATTTACGACGCACCACAACCGCCCGACGGACCGCGGACCTGGGCCTGCCCGCTGGCGGTGCTGACCTGGGAAGCCGGAAATCCGTCATCCGTCGACTGCCTCCGCCAATTCCAAAGCCTGATTGAGCTGACCGAAAGCGGCGGCGGCTGCTGCACGATCAATGTCGGACCTTCAGATGTCTCTAACGGGGCAACACTGCCTCTGCTTCTTGAGAGCTGCGCCGACATGGGACCGGTGACCATTTGCCTGGAGCCCGGTGATTACACACTTTCGCGACCGCTGGTATTCGGGCCGGAACTCGACGGCGTCACGCTACAAGGCTGCCGGGAGGGGGTCGTGCTGCAGGCTCCGGCGCAGCCGGGCAACGAGTTCGGTCTCGGGCTGATCGTCTTGGAGGCCGTGAACGGCGTCACGATTCGGGGGATCGAGCTCGCCGCGCCCTTGGTCGCATTCCAGCCACCGGCCGGTTCGTTTTCTAGCCTATCTGGCGCGAATCTAGTCCTCATGCAAGCGGTTAGCAGCGGGCTCCAGGTCGCGATCGGCATCTTCGCCCAAGACTGCACGGGCGTGACCGTCGAGGACTGCACGCTATCCCTGCCCGATCCAGGTGAGGCGAACATTTTCGGTGCCGGGATCGTCGCGACCGGGGCGATGCAGGGCATCGACGTCACCGGCTGCACCTTCCGGTCCGCCAACCCGCCCGCGAGGATCCCGTTCAACCAACTCGCGGTGACCCAAATCGCCAACAACAACCAGGTAGGCGCACCGCCGCCCTACCAACTGACGTTCGGGTACGTGCAACTTCCGAGTGCCATCGCCGCCACACAGCAGACCGTGCCCCAGATATTCCACGATGCGACGATCAAGCGGGCCCTCTTCGAGGGCTTGACGATACCTGCGCTCGTGATGGCGCAGCTGGGCACGCTGCGCATCGACGCCAACACCGTCCGCAACAGTTACGGCGGCTTCTGGCTGGTATCCATCGCCGACGCCGTACCGCTCTCGATATTCGGCCAGCTCACGGTAGGGGACCCGGCGCTTTACCAGGACTACGCCAAGCGGGGCATTGCCGCACTGCGGGACTCCATCTTTTTGATCGCTTCCCAGATAGGCCACCTGTTGCTGACGACCGCTCCAGGAGGCGCGCCCGCGGCGCCGAGCGCGGTTGCCGGGCCGACCGGCGCGCACCTGGCACTTCCGCGCGAGACGCTCAGGTCTTTGCGCGCGCGTGTCCAGCGAACCGCGAGCGCGGCGACCGGACAGCCGCCGGCCGGCGGCGCATCGGTGCTGCCGGCGCCCGCTACCCTCCCGCCGGGGATCGTGGCGAAGCCCCCGAGTCCGGTGCCCGTCGCAGATACCGGGGCGAGCGTGTCCCTGCGGCTTGATATCTGCGACTGCCAAATCGATGCGATCGTCGCCGCTTCCTACTCCGGCGCCGGCCTGCTCGTCGTCGACCTCAATACCGATTGGGGCTCGGCCGTCGTACACGGCAACCGGATCCGAAGCCGTTTCCCGAAAGGGGAGACCGCCCTGATCAGCGGCCTCGGTGAGGCAACGGTCACTGGAAACATCGTGGCGAACGAGTCCGCGACCAGCAACAGTCTGGCGCTCAACCCCGCTGTCGCGGGCACACAGTTCGGTCCGATACTCGACCCGTCGACCGCACCCCTCGCCGCGGCCGCGGTGGTTATCACCGGCAACGTCTTCATCAACCCGGCATCACTACCGGCTCGCACTGCTACGGCCTCGCAGGCTCCGCCGTTCAACGATTGGATGTTCCTCAACACCGAGGCCGATTACGGGGTCCTCCCTCCGCCGGCGGTATTGAGTATCAGCCCAAGCGGCGGACCGAGCGGCACCTCGGTGAAAGTGGCCGGGAGCGGCTTCACCGGGGCCACCGCCGTCACGTTCGGCGCCACACCCGCTGCCAGCTTCACCGTCGTGAGCGATACCCAGCTCACCGCCGTCAGCCCGGCCGGTTCCGGAACTGTGGACGTGACGGTCACCGCGCCTAGCGGCACCTCGGGCGCCAACCCGGGCGACCAGTTCACGTACTTGGCGGTGACCGGGCTCAACCCAACCACCGGAGCCGCAGCCGGCGGGTACACCATCCAGGTAATCGGCAGCGGCTTCACCGGGGCCACCACGGTTCGCTTCGGGGCCAATGCGGGAACCGACCTGCTCGTCGCCCCTGACGGCAATTCGCTGACGGTGAAGGTTCCGCCCGGTTCCGGGACAGTGGACGTGACCGTCACGACGCCACTGGGCACCTCGCCGACGGTGCCCGCCGACCAATTCACCTACAAGACTGGGAAGGAAAGCAAGGAGCACAAAGACGGCAAGGAGCACAAAGACTTCAAAGAGAAGGAAAAGGAATTCAAGGAGAAGGAAGCCGGCCGCGAGGCCAAGATCAGAGAGCTTATCGATCAGCCCCTCCGTTTCGAACCGATTGCGAAGGCAGTCGATGCCGGCAGTCCGATCATCGGACGAGCCTTTATCGCGCCGCAGGAGCGGCCGGAAGTGGGAATCGGTGCGCTTAGGGACCCACAGGAGAATCCGTAGCAATGCTCATGCTCGGCGGTCCAACCATGATTCGAGGACAAAATGTGCCCTAACAACAATGACGGTTCGGGCGCCGCGCCGACGGTATCTGGTGTCAGCCCAACAGGTGGCCCGGGTTCGGGCGGCACCTCTGTGACCTTGACCGGGAGCGGTTTGTCGGCGGCAACTGCGGTCACCTTCGGCGCCGCGCCCGCTGCCAGCTTCACCGTCGGAAGCGATACCGAGCTCACTGCAGTCAGCCCGGCCGGTTCCGGGACGGTGGACGTGACGGTCACGACGCCGCTGGGCGTTTCGCCGACGGTGCCCTCCGACCGATTCACCTACGAAGCCGACAAAGACGGCAAGGAGCACAAGGACAAGGAGAAGGAGGGCAAGGAGCACAAGGAGCTGAAAGAGAAGGAAGGCAAGGAACACAAAGAGAAGGAGAAGGAAGTCAAGGAAGTCAAGGAGGGCAAGGAGCACAAGGACAAGGAGGACAAGGAAGCCAAGGAAGGCAAGGAACGGGAGAAGCCTCCCGAAGCGCTTTTCGAGAACCGCCAATCAACAGGTATCCACCCGTCGGTGCCGGTCGACCCGACCGCGACGCACCCTGATGCGGGACCGGTAGGAAGAGCCTTCATCGCGCCGCCGGATCGGCCTGCGGTGGGAAGGAAAGCGCTCAACGACGAAACGGACGATCTTTAGCGATGCTGGTTGTGCTCGCAAGTCGTGGCGACCCGATGGCCGGCGCGCTCGCCGTCGGCTGGGGCGACCAGGCGAGCGTCCTGACCCCCCAGGACCTCTCAGCGCGAGGCTGGCGGGATTGTCGTCATGGCGAGGGTGGCACTGCGGTCGTGGACGGCCGGCCCATCGGGGTCGATGAAATCGACGGTGTGCTCGTCAGATTGCCGTGTGTAGCCGAGAACGAGCTGGGGCACATCGAAGCCGGCGACCGACAGTACGTGGCTGCCGAGATGACGGCGTTTTTGTCCGCTTGGCTGTCCGATTTGTCCTGCCCGGTGCTCAACAGGCCCACCGGCGAATCCCTGATGGGCCCGTATTGGCGGACGGAAAAATGGGTGTTCACCGCTGCCAAGCTGGGAATTCCGGTGATTCCCGCACGCCGTTCGGTTCCGGCCGGAATCGAGGATGGCTCGGCTCATCTTCAGGGCGCATCGACCCAGGTCAATGTCATTGGACACAGTTGCTTCGGTGACGCCGGCGAATCAGTGCGGCGCTGGGCGACAGCGCTCGCCGCCGAAGCCGGGGTCGGATTGCTGAGGGCGAGATTCACGCCCACAGACAGCGGCTCGGCGTTCCTCGATGCCGACTACTGGGTGGATATCGACGATCCAGAAGTATCGGAGGCAGTTTTGGCCCTTTTCGCCGAGCGGACTCACCGATGATACTGCTGTGGGGGGTGCCTGGCGACAGCCCCATGACCCAGGTGCGCGAAGCGCTGCTTCGGATGGGTTGTGCTCCAACCTTTCTCGATCAGCGAACGACCGTGGGTGCCTGCGCTGAAATGTCCGTGGGTTCGCGCGTGGCCGCGACCGTGACGACAGATGAAGGGGTGGTTGACCTTGGCGATGTGACCGCTGTGTACATGCGCCCCTACGATCCGCGTGATCTGCCCGCCGTGCAGCAAGCTGGACCGGACAGCAAAACATATTGTAACGCAATACAATTAGCAGATCTGTTGTACTCCTGGGTCGAAGTCACCGATGCACTGGTCGTCAACCGACCCTCAGCGATGGGGCATAACTGCTCAAAGCCGTTTCAGGCCAGCGAGCTTCGCAAGTTTGGTTTTCGCGTCCCGCAAACCCTTCTCACGACGGATCCGGCAGCAGTCGTCGAGTTCCGTGAACGACACGAACGGGTGATCTATAAATCGATCAGCGGCATCAGGAGCATTGTCTCCGAACTGACCGACGACCACCTATCACGCCTCGACGACGTGCGCTGGTGCCCGACCCAGTTTCAAGAACTCGTTGTCGGCACCGACTATCGGGTCCACGTCGTGGGCGAGGAAATATTCGCAGCTGAAATTATCTCCGAAGCAATCGATTACAGGTATGGGAGTCGTGCGGGCCAGTCGGTTACTATCCGCGGGGTCACCATACCTGAGGACGTGGCCGACCGCTGCATTGCGGCTTCGCGGACAATGGGGCTGGCAGTCAGCGGCGTGGATCTCAGGCGCACGGCTGACGGAAAGTGGTATTGCTTCGAGATCAATCCCTCCCCGGCGTTCGACTTCTACCAGAGTGCGACCGGCCACCCTATCGACGAGGCTATCGCCGGGCTGTTGAGCGGCGGGGACCCCTACTCAGCAGAGATAGGTTCTGCCGAGATAGCCTGTGCTGGAAGCATGGACGCCGACGCAGATCTTGTCACCTGAGGTCTGAGGGTCGCGACGGCGTGACGAAATCACTGCAATGTCACGTCGCTCTGCCCTGCAGAGCTCACCTTCACTGCACCGCCCCATGCGCATGAGCATTGTGACTCGTCATCGAGAGCGGCGACCTCGGTGATGGTGACGTTGGTGGAGCCGGGCGACCAGGGCGCCAACACGGGCTGGCATGGCTGGGGAGTCAGGGTGCCGCCGGCCGCGGTCGTCGCCTGGGCCACTTGGGGATTGGACGGTGACTGACACAGACCGAATGGTGGGATGTTGGCCTTCGCGACGTCGCTCACCACACCGGCAGCGGCGCTCGCCGACGTCTCGGTGCCCGAGGCCGAGAACGTCGCAGGCGTTGTGCCCAACGAACACTGCAGCGTTGCTCCGGTGCAGACCAGATTTGCCATGGATCCCTCCTCAAGTCATCTCGTCCATTGATATCTCATGTACAGGATGGTTCAGCAAGAGTTGGGCAGTGCTCGTTTTCAGTCTCTGAGAGCCGGCGATAAAACACGATGTCGTCGCCGAGGAGCTCTTCCACCTCGCGGGTGGGGCGGGCACTCCAATGTGCGCCCTGCACTGATTTCGGGACAGTGTTTCGGCGATGGATGATCCCGACGACACATTCAGCGGCACGGACATCCACGACTTCTCGCACGGTCGACTGAAAGACGAAGCGGGTGTCCTCTCCGATCCCGACGTCGGGGAAGGGCGAACGGGCCCACATCTCTTTGCGGAAACACATGCTGGGCCCGGCGACCCACGGGCGAATCCCATCGGGCCAGGTGAACCGCCACGCCAAGGAGTTGGCGGGCGCGTAGTACAACAGGCTGGCCGTGCCGCAGATGTCGGCGTCGCCTTCGGTCAAGGCAGCGACCTGCACACTGACGCGATCAGGTGACGACCAGTCATCGTCGTCCCAGTGCATGATGATTGACCCACGGGCCAGCTCACAGGCCATGTTGCGTTTTGCTCCCAGCACGGTCCAGCCTTCGAGCCGGTGATACACGATGCGGGGGTCCGCCGGAAGCAGGTCGCTCACCGGTTCAGGGCTGTCGTCCATGATGATCAGCTCCTTGGCCGGATAGTCTTGCCGCAGGAAATAATTCACCGACTGGGGCACGAACTCTCGGCGATCGAAGGTCGGCATGACACAGCTGACAAGCGGACCCGGGTTGGGCTTTGGTGCCGCCGGGGAGCGGGCACTGTAGAAAGCCCGCGCTTCGAGCGGCAGCTGGGGTTCGGGCGTGGGCTGCCAACCAGCAGTTCCGCCGGTGTGCCCGCAGTCGATCTGCCAGGCGTTCACGTTGTGGCGGATGTAGATAAAGATGCCCTCCGCGTCGAGCGCCTCGAGGCGTGCCCCACCGCGGATAGCCTGTTCGAGGAAAGCAGCATCCTCGGCCAGCGAACTGTCGGGAAACCTGGCTTGCCTCTCCCAAACCCGGCGCCGGTACACCAGGGTGCCCCCGTGCACATCGCGCCGGAAGAGGTGGCGGTGCAGATCAGGCTCGCAGCGCCAGAAGCGCCAGGTCGTCAGGTCGAGCATCAGGCTATCGCGAAGTGCCGTCATGTCGGCCCTACCGGCGCGGATGGCCGCAACCTGGCGGGTCAGTCGCTCGGGACCGTACCAATCGTCGTCATCCCAGTGGGCGACGATTTCGCCACGCGCCAGCTGGCACGCCTCATTACGCATCGCTCCGATGCTCCGCAGCGTCGCCCCGGTGGCGACGTAACGAATGCGGGGATCGTCGGGCAATCGTCCTGCCAGAGAGGGGGTTCCGTCCTCGAGCACCAGCAGTTCTTTGTTCGGATAGTCCTGGTCGCAGAAGTAGCGAACGGCCTGCAGCGCGAACTCCGGTCGGTCCCGGGTAGGCATGATCGCGGTGACTAGCGGGTGCTGTGCTTCGGGCGTTGCAACGACTGACCGCGGCAGTGCGGGGTCGAGCCCGGCGGGCGACTCACGCGGCGTGCCTTCCGTTGCGGTTACGCTCGTTCCGAGCGGTCGCCGCAAGGTGAGGAGGGTAACGGGCGCGAAGAACTCGCATTGCTCACCAAGGCAGTGGCTTTCGTAGTTTGCGCGCTGGTGGCTGAGGCGCAGGCCGCAGAAGCGGTCCTGGTAGAGATGGCGGGCCTTCTCCATCTGGTAGACGTCGGCGGCGCGACGCCGCTGGGTGGGGGGATAGCGGAACGCGTAGGCGGCACCGACCCATACCCCTTGGAAACCGGCTCGGGCGGCCCGGATGTTGTAGTCCATCTCCCAGCAAGGCCCGGTGCCATAGGCCTCATCTGCCGCGCCGATCGCGTCGATGACCGGGCGTGCGACGGCAAAGCAGAACTCGGCCAGGCTGTGCAACGGTGCAAGCGAGCGCACCGCCGCACCTAATCGCTGGCGCGCCAGCGCGGCGGTGCGAGCAACTTGGGAAGGACCAGCGGTGGCGAACACAGCCTGCTCGTTCCATGCGCGGTTGGTGGAGGGGCCGGCCAGCCCGTGCCCCGGGTGATCAAGTGCTTCTACCAACGACGACAGGCATCCCGGCCCAAGCAAAGTGCCGCTCTCCAGGAGAACAACCACGGCCGCCTCGGTAGCCGAGGCCAGCCGGTTGAAACACGCGGGGGCGCCCAGCGGCTCGGGTGTACCCCATTGCGGCAGATGGGCCAATGTCGGCTCGGACCTCAGCGCCGCCGACAACGCGGCGTCCGGGCCGTCGGGCAGCAGCACGATCTCGTCGGCACCGCCGCCGTACTGCGCCCAGCGCACCGTCTCCACCAACCGCTCCGGCTCGGCATGGGCGTGTATCCCCACCACGACACCGGTGCGCATGAATCAATGTTGGCTAAGCCTGGTCGCCCCTCCGTCACCGAGCCGTCACCGGGCAAGGCGTGAATGCCCCAACGCGCCAGTTGAATTGTTAGCAATCTCGGCGCCCTGACTCATTTGCCGTTTGGATTGACGATGTCAGCTGATAATGGGCTATGGCCGTAATCCCATGCCTGACTTTGGAGTTGCGATTTCAGCGGCGCTTCTATGGTGATCTCGGCGGCACGCAGTGCTGACCAGCGGTCATCCGCTTCCGTTCACATTGGGCTCGCGAGACTTCCTTGGCGCCGCCGAATGTGCCGAAACGCTGCGACGGGTCAATCGACTCCAGGATTACTGGATCAAACGCAATGATTTCAGCTTCTTTAGTCTGGGTGCCGCTTCCTACATCGATGCCGCGGAATCGCGCGACACGTATCTGGCCGCTGCGGCGCAAACAAATCCGATATTGTCCGAGGTTTTCGATGACCTTTACGGCGCTCTGCGCAGGTTTCTGGGTTGCGTACTCGACGAACCGGTTGCCTACGACGTGGGGCTTGCCCTGCCCGGATTCCACATCTTTTACTTCGACGGAAGTGAAGTCGATGACGATCTCGTGGCCGGGCGGGCCCATTTCGATCTGCAATTCGGGTGCGTATTTCCGGAGTTGAGGCCTGAGGCGACGCTGAGCTTTACGCTGCCGCTGGGACTACCCTCTGGGGGCGCCGGCCTCGCGGTGTGGCCCATCCGGTACGAGGAAGCTCTTCGATGCGGTCTATCAGTGCGTGACTTAGCCGTGCAAAGTCGTTGTGAGCGGGTGCCTTACGCGACTGGACGGATCGTGCTGCACGACGGATTTCTGCTTCATGCGATCGGAGCATCCTCCGATTCGGCGCCCGACGGTCAGCGAATCACCCTGCAGGGCCACGGCGTACGTCGACAGGGCCGGTGGACGATCTACTGGTAGCTCCGTCAGGCACAGAATCAGCCAGGGGAGGTCACACGCTGCGGTGACGGCAGGTGTCTACCATCGGCGGATGCTCGGCGCAGAGCGGTACACCCAGCCAGAAGTTGCCGGCGTCCTTATCGTCCGGGTCTGGCGAGAGGGGAGCAGCGCCGGCCCCCAGTTCAGAGTCCGAATGGTTGGCCGCCAAGACCTGGCCCGAAAGGGGCTAGAGACCGCGACGGCTTCGACCATCGAGGACACGCTGGCCTATGTCGGTGATTGGCTGCGGCGCTTTGCCGCATCGCATCGGTGTTGACTTTCAGCGCATGCTGCCTGTGACGCGTCAGTAACGCGTGATCTGGCAGGCTTCATCCATGTCGATCACGACGAGGGCGTTGACCTGACGTGGATGACAAGACGGTAGTGCCTGCCCACGGGGCGGGTGCCGAATTGGCGACCGCGAAATCCGGATCGTCGAGTTATCAGGTGCCCGCACGCTCTATTGCCACGCCGCTGCGGCCTTCGCAGATCGCGCCGCCGCGACGACCTGCACGGCGTCGCAGCCCGCCAGCCTCATCCCGTTCCGGCACAGTCATAACTATGCTATGGCGATCCGCAACAGGGGAGGCGCGGCATTGCAGTCGACGGCGGCTGCCGTCATCGGCTTGAATTTGTTGGGGTGTTGCGCTGCGGAGAGATCGGAGGCATCAATGCAAGTGCGGGTGGAAGTGCGGTCGATGACCAACGACCAGCTCGCATCGTTTCGTCAAGCGGTCACCGCGTCGATGGGCATCAGCGACGATCGCGGTTACTCGGCGTGGGCCGGAATCCACGGCTTGCCGCTGCCGATATCGTGTCAGCACGGCAGTCCGCTGTTCCTGCCCTGGCACCGGGCCTATTTGTATCTGTTTGAAAAGTCTCTGCAGGACCAGGTTGCCGATGTGACGTTGCCGTGGTGGGACTGGACCAGCGCCGCGTCCCACACCCAAGGAGTCCCCGACAGCTACACCGATACCTCAGCGGACAATCCGCTGCAAAGCGCGACGGTGGCCATCAGCGCCTCTGATATCCAACAGCTCAGCACGTCTAGTCCGGGCATCATGAGCGATGGCGACAACCCGGTTACCGTCCGTGACCCCGATGTCCCCGACGCGCTGCCGCAAGCCGCGACGATCGACTCGATCCTGGAGGCGTCCACCTTCGAGGACTTCTCCAATCGCCTGGAAAATGTCCACAACGACGTTCACGTCTGGGTGGGGGGGTCGATGTCGCTCATCCCGATCGCCGCGTTCGACCCGGTGTTCTGGGCACACCATGCGATGATTGACAGATTGTGGTATGTGTGGCAGATGAGGCAACCGAATGTCTCTGTGCCAGCACCGTTGTTGAACAATGCCCTGGATCCATTCCCGCTGACTGTTTCGCAGACCCTCGACATCAGCCAGCTCGGCTACGAGTACTCGGTCGCCGCGATCAGTTAGCACCAGGAGCGAGAACATGGCCACCGCAACAGACATGAAAACGGGTAAGCGAGACGGGATCCTCGTTGCACCGCTGCAATTCAAAGGACAACGTTTCACCCGGGCGGATCTGGTATTCACCGGTGTAGACCACTCCGCCGGTAGCTATGAGGTGCTGGTGTTCTTGAACAATCCCCGGGCCACCGACACCACCGCCCACGACGTCGAGCACGGATACGGTGGTCGGTTTGTCATCTTCGGGCACGGCGGCTGTTATGGCGACGTGGGGCACTGCGACGTGCCTACCCAGCGTCCTTTTGGCGACCTCCGGCCGCCGCATCACCTCACGCCGACCACCAAAATCGTCACTATCACCGCCGCGCTGCATCACGTCATGGCCACCGCCCGCGACGGTCTCAAAACCGTGACTTTGGTTCCGGTGGCCGTCACGCCACGACGCAAGGATCGTGCCGTTACTGCCGAGCTGTTTCGATTCGACGACATGAGCCTTCGGACCTACCTTGCAGGCACCGACCGCGACCTACCCACCGCGCGCAGCTGACGGGGAAGGCTTCGCACCGGCAGGCGGCCGGCGTCGTGGCATCGTGGCTCGGTCCGCGGGCAGGGCCATCATTATTGGCTAAGGTCGGAATCTGGTACCGCTGGCAAGATTCGGGTCCGCTGAATGGACCGCGCTATTGACCGGACGCCTCCGATTGGTGCGCAATGAACGTGTTGGGCTGCACGGTAATTAGCAGGCCCGCGGACGCACGCGGCAGTAATCATCATTGTGATATCTAAACGACCCGGGCGGAGGAGCTTTGCCTGCACAGCCAACGATTGATGTAGCGAAGGCAATTCAAGTCGGCCAGCTCCAGAACGTAACCTACGACACTGCGCCCAGCGACTTGACGAATAAGGCCGGTCAGGCGTTAAGTGCCGGCGGGACGAAATACACAGTGGTCACGACGATCTATGCCAACGATCTTGCGACCGACATTGACCCGAGCCGAAGCGACGACGAAGTCTCCATCGGGTTGATCTGCCAGGTGGCTAACACCGGTGATGTAGTGATCACGATCCGGGGTACGGAAGGGACCCAGGAGTGGATTCACGACGCCGAATTCTTCCAGGTGCCATGCCCATTCCTGGTCGGCGCCGGCCATACCGAAGACGGCTTCACCACCATGTATGAGTCCCTGAGGACCGGTTCTGCGGCGAACTCGCCGACGGTGGTCAGCGCTTTGGCTAAGCTTTCGTATCCTCACCCCGTCAGCTCTGTGACGATTTCCGGTCACAGCCTCGGAGGAGCCCTTGCGACGCTGCTCGCCCTCGACGTGGCGGCGAATACGACCTTTAAGAACCCGACCGTTTACACCTTTGGCAGTCCGCGCACCGGAGATTCGCTGTTTGCCAGCACCTTCGACCAGGTTGTCAAGAACTCGTATAGGGTTGCGAATCGTATAGACATCGTCCCGACATTGCCTCCTCCCGTCGATTATCAGCATGTGCTCAATCCCGTTGAGCTGAACCCAATTCGATTCTTGCCGCTTCCGCCAAAGATTCTGGTCAAGTCCGACCCCGGGTGTGAACATTCGCTGCAGACGTATCTATATCTATTGTCCCTCCAAACCAGCGGCCCGATCTTGCCACTCGAATCTACGTGTCAGCCTTGAAAATAAGCAGGGCCTGTATCGGCGGTTGCGACTAGTTCACCGAAATCTTCTGCGGGACAGCCTGTTGTAGCGCGATCCGGGGGAGAAGCGTCACAGTGACGAAAATGCTGCGCGTAGATCGCAACACGGCTCGAGCAGCGCTTCGACGCCGTTGCGGGTTCGCCGGGGCTGCAGATGCTCTAGGTCCTATGAGTTCTGCTCATCCGGTGAGTCATTGACGTGCTCGGTCGCCATGCTGGCGACACCGTCGTCGGGCACAAGGCGCAGCCGGGGCGGCGGGGACGGAGCTGTGGTCGACACCGGATTGTCGCCTCCCCATGTGGCTGCAAGGCCTAACAGGCTGGCCGTCAGCTGATTAACGGTGTTGTGATCATCCCCAGCGAACTTGTAGGAAGGCAATGCGGCGCGCGCATTTGGCCCTGCGAGCTGGTCGTAAGGCAGTGCTGGGGGTTGTGGGGTGGCGTCGTAATTGTTCTTGAACATGCTGAGCCACGCGTCGAGGCCCGCTGCGGCAGTGCGGAAGCGGATCCAACGTTGGTTGTTCCAGCCCCACCCTTGCGACAGCGTCCGGTGGTATTCGTCGGTAGGCGTTCCGGTGAACTTATTGACGAGCTTGGCGCCGGCGGCCTGGCCGCGATCGGCAAGCCCGGCCACGATCGTGCTATGCATCTTGAGGTTCATACCGCCCTCTAAATCGTCGTGGTAGACGGTGACGACGCGGTCGCGGTAGCCGGGCATCACCAGGTGCGCGGCATCGACCCAGCCGCGGGCGGTGTCGACGATCTGGAAGATGAATGACCCCAGTGTCTTGATGCCCGAGGCTGTCGTAGATACCGTGGTGGGCAACCTGGTCCAGGGCTGCTGCAGCCCAACGTTGTTGGCGATTGGCAGCTCGCAATTCTGCGCTTCATCGTTGCGATTTTTGGGCCGATCGGGCAGGAAGTTCTCGAGGTCGATGGCGAAGGTGGGGCGGCTGGGTAGCGGTGAGTCGAAGAAATGCACCGGTAGGTTCGCGCAGATGCCGCCGTCGGAGAACCAGTTTTTTTCGAAGAGAGGTTTGATCTGGATCTCGGCGATCGCTCGGTCGATCGATTCTTGCGGGTGGGCGCTGAGCCAAGCCCGTGCGGATTTTTTTGCTTTGGTGTTGATTTCCAGTGAGTAATCAACGGCGTACAACGGGACCGCGGTGATCAGCATTGGGAAGCTCAGGCTCATGCGTGTAGCGACCAGAACGGGAACGTCGTCGGGGGCCGGCCAAGGGCACTTCGACCCAGCCTGTGCGCGCAGTAGGTCGCGGCTTCGGGTGGCGCTCTCAGACAGCGGGTTTCCGTCGGGTCCTTGCTTTGGTGGGTGAGCAATCATCCAATCGACTACATCGGCTGGAAACAGTATGCGCAACTCGTCTGGCTCGAAGAAGTATTCCTGAGTCGACCACGGCATGGGCATGGGTTGGCGGCGGGTGAGGTTAGTGGTCATCACCCGCAGCTCGATGCCGTAAGCCGCGAGATCACCGAAAGTGAGCAGCAAGCCATCGGGTCGGCCGGCCATCGCTTGATACTGCCGGTGGAGGTACGGTGTCAGGGCCTCAGTACCCCTGGTAGCTGCACCCGGCATGCCCGTGCACAGGCCAAAGCCCTCTGCCGGGATACGTGCAAGGATTGCGGCGGCTCCCCACACCGCGCCGATGACCGCGCCGAGCAGCGTGATGATCAAACCGCTGACAGTACCGGCAATGAAGGCTGCCCCGGCGCCGAAAGCGCTGACGACGACTAGCACGATTCCGGGCATCGCACAGGCCAGCGCGCGGGGCCAGAATCCGGTGAGCAGCGCAGCCAGCGCCAGCCACGGCTTGGCCTTTTTGCCCATGCCCGCGACGAAGACTCGGTACAGAGGCCGGGTTGTCTTGGTGGGCTGGAAGAGCCGAAAGAGAACGGATTCACCGGCTGGCGAATCGCGAGTGATGTCGTGGGGGAGCGCCTCGAGGAGCTCCAATCCGCCTGAAGTGCGGCCGAATTCGGCTGCCGCGGCTCCCGTAGCGGCGATCGCGCCCGCCGAGGAACCGCCCACCGACCTCAGTCGGTAGGTCTTGGCGAGTTCGCACACGGCGCGCGGGTAGATCACCCCGCTGGTGATTCCACCCTTCATGATGATGTCGCACTCGAGTTCGGGGCTCTCGGGGTAGGCCACTAAGTGCTCCTTACGTCAGACGCGATTTCGAGATCGGTCAGAAACGGTGTGATGGCGATAGCCTCAGGCGCGAACGGCAGCTGGCGATCGGGGTGAAGCCGCGGTGCTGCTGGGCCGCGCGGGAGCATATCCCTAATTATTGGCCCCGGCAGTTGGGGAAAGGCTAGGCGGGGGCGGAGGCGGATCCGGCGGAGCGTCGGATCCGGGAAGGTCGTTTTGGCCCAGGTATTTCAGGTGTAAGGACGGCAGGAAGTCCTTATCCTCGTAGACCGGCATCAAGTCGTTGGGGCCGTCGAAAACCGTCGTAAGCCACGCTGATTCGTCGGACGCGCCCGAAAGTGTCCATGCGGCTGCCCAGATTGCGCCGAGCGTCACGGCCCCCGCGGCAATGACTTCGATGGTTTGTGGTCCGCATTTTTTCCAGAGCGCGTCTAGAACCGGGGCGGCTTTGGTGGGATTTTTTCCTCCGCCTGGGCGGGCATCGTTATAGGTCTGACAGATGGTCTCGGGTGGCAACGTCTCTTGGGCGAAAATCATTAGATCCATGGCCGCCTTGGCAGCATCGCGCGAACTACCAATCGTGCGAGGCGTGAAGCTGAGGTTCTTGATTGCGTCGCCGATCCCAGCTGCGATGTCGTCGGCACGGGCGTCGACCATGTTGTCCTCGTAGGTGGAATGCACACCGGTTGTAGCTCCGTTTAATCCGTCGGAGTGTTGGGAGGAATGCAATGGCTGGCAGGCGTCGCCTATATAGTGCGCTAGGCAGCCGGCTGCGGTGAGAAACCTTGCGCCGTCGCCCTCCTGGGCGAATGTCACCATCTGGGTGAATATCTGCCAGACGCGGAACGGTAGCGCCCCTTGATTATTCGTTTTTGCTGTCGACGCGCTAGGGACCGGCGCGTCGCGGTAGAAGCTCAGCCAGTTGCTGTAGTTCAGTGAGTCTTCGTCGGCTTTGTAACTGGCGATCAGCGTTTGGCCGTCAGCTCCGGGAAGATCGACATCGGCATAATGATTCCAGTTCTCCATCGCGCGCGTCACTTGCGGCTTGACCCGGTTGATATTCGTTTTCCACACCACGTCCGGCACGTCGCTGAGCGGGACGAACTCCGTGGCCTGCAGATGAGTCGCCTTTTCGAGTTGCTCGTCGGTGCTGAAGCTGAGGTTGCCGATGTTAGCAGTGAAGAATTGCTGCAATGCCGGGTTTCCGACCAGGAAGCAAGCCTGTTGGCCAATTTTGAAGTGCCCTACCGGTCCCCAGTACTGGAGGCGTTCGGCGGTGGGTCCAGAGAGCAGATCGAGACTGAGTTCCCGCAGGATTACTGCCATCGACGTCGCGAGCGAGAACTGCAAGAATTTGCCGGCCGCTGGACCGTTGCCGATCTGCTGGCCGCCCCACTCCAGCCCGAACGGCGAACGCGTGCCTGGTTCCACGTATCCGTCTAGGCACCAGAGTGATCCGGAATCGCCTGGCTGCGTGACCAGCGGGCCCGTATGATCTGACCGCGCGCCGATGACGAAGTCGGCGATGTAATCCCGTCCGCCAATCGACTTGTATCGATAAAAGAGGGCTTTAATCTCTCCGCGCATTTCGCCGGTCGCGGCGCCATGCCCGGCCACCGGTCGGCCGATCCAGGAGAGCGAGGCCGTGCCTGCGCTGAAATCCGCCACGTCGCCGATCGACTCAGTCAGCGCGTCCGAATCCCAGATATTGGCGTCTTCCAGCCGGACGATGGCGGCATCAATATTCACGACGGCATCCCTGCCTGGCAGGCTCGGATAGATGTCCGAAAAAGTGCGCTCCGTGAGGTCGCGCGTTCCAAGAGTGCTTCCGACAACCACAGGGACACCTCGGAGTAAAGCTTTCACGGGCCGCCCCACCTCGCCGGCAAGGTGGGTGTTGATTAGGATGTAGAAGTCACTGCCATCCGAAACCATGCAGGCAGTCGTGCCCATCCGGCGCATTCCCTGAGCATCGACATAGACGGGCGAACCGACGCCGAGCGAGGCAGCCGCGAGGTGACTCGGGTCGGGTCCGCGGGGCGGCAGATGCGCGGATTCTGCGAGGACCACGCACACTGGAACCGTGCGCCCATCCGGCATATAAATGAACGGGGGCACCACATCCTCAGGATGGTTGACCAGATCCTCAAGGTTTTGCCACTGAGTGACAAACACCAGAATGCACGGCCACGACCACCTCTTGACTCGGGAATTCAGCAGGGTGCGCTCGCCAGCCTTGAGGTGTCGATCATTGACCTGACCAGCGCCCGCTTCGTTCGCGTCAGGGTCGGTGTCACGCACGAGGTAGCGTCCAATTGCGGTGGAGAACACATTGGGTTTTTGTGTGAGGTGAACGTGAAACTGGTCGCGGGCATCCAGCAGATCGCGAATGCCGAGCGAAAAAAAGTCGCTGGCACTGAGTTGTTTGTGATCTTGTGACAAATTGTGTGCAGCGTGATGCATCGGCTTGCCTCCGCAAACTCATTGAGCGGTCCCGGTGGGGGTCCGGACACCTCCTGCTGTGAGATCTCAGCCGCGGCCGAGCTCCGGTTCCAAAGCGTAGTAGGCGGCCTCTAATAGGGCTGGGGATTATTAGTTTTGTCGCCTGCGGCAGTCGGATTGTCACGCTCGGTATCGTTGTTGGCGGCGCCATCGTGACCAGGCCAGCAGACGGCCGATGGTGTAGTGGCGGCGAAGAGCGAGAATCCTGATCCGTTAATTAACTCGGTATTGAGCCATTGTCGTATCGGGGCGATACAAATCTTCTGTGAGACAAAGTGTTACGCGCAATCAACGCAGCGAGCGACCCAAGCACCCAACGGCAGGAAGCCCCAACCCAACCTAAGAGAAATAACGTGCGACAACCTGAGCTAACCAGCCTCATCGGCCTTCGAGACAGCGACCAAGGATCGGCTTCTCCTCCTACGCCTGGACCGGTCCAACGGGACGCGCGGCTACGTGTTGAGGTCGGCATGGAGAGCGTGCGAAGAGCACAACGATTTTGTAGGCGGTCGATCAACGACGCGTGTGCAACGCATTGGTCAACGACATAATCCAATGGTCAGCGTGGAGCAGCGAAACGTCACCGAGCCGTAGAACCTGCGGAATGAACCCTGGCAACTCGTCAGCCATGGGGGCGGCCATCCGAGACCGAGTCGACGATCGACCGAACACATAGCCGCAAAGCCTGGCCCACCAACTCAATTCGTCACAGTGACGTATTGCTGGCGACCTGGCCGCAGGGAAGGGCAGGTAGTCGACCGTCGACTACAGGCCCGGCCGGCTGGGGCTCGCTCATGATTTCACCTAACGCCCGAATCATTCACCAAGTGACGTGGCCCGTTTGAAACCCAAGATCCCGGAATAGCGGCCGGAGGTGCGCAGATCGGCCAATCGTCAACGAAGTGCGAAAGCTTTGCCTGACGCAACTCGCAATAGATTTGTACCGATAAGCGACATTATGTTAATCCGCCGTATTCACGATCAGGTGTCGGCTCGCCACGTCGTTGACCACTTGTTGTCCGTTCCAGGTTTAGTGGCCCAGGCAGTTGTGGCTAGTGGCCCCGTCGGTGCCAACCGTTGCCGGCTAGCCCGTAGTCCTGCTCACCTTCCCAGGACCGAGACGATCTTCTTGGCAGTCGCCTTCGCAGACCCTGGATTCTGGCCCGTTACCAGCCGCCCGTCGACAACGACGTGCGAGGCGAAGGGAATCAGACCCTTGCCGTAGCGGGCGCCGCGGTTCTTCATTTCCTCTTCGACGTTGTAGGGCACTAACTTGTCGACCCGGGCCAGGACCTCCTCCGACCAGGCGAACCCGGTGAGCTTGCGCCCGGCGACCAAGAGCGATCCGTCCGAGAGCCTGGTGTTGAGCAGGCCGCAGTAGCCGTGGCAGACGGAGGATACGATTCCGCCGCGCTCGTAGATCTCGCGTGTGATGCGTTGCAGGCCTTGGCTGTTCGGGAAGTCATACATGACCGCGTGACCGCCGGTGAAATAGATCGCGTCGAAATCCGCCGAGTCGATCTCATCGGGTGAGGCGGTGCTGGCCAGCAGCGCCATCTTCGCATCGTCGGCCTTCCACGCCTTCGCGCTTTTGTTGTAGTTCGGAAACTTCAGCGAACGCGGCTCCAGCGGCGAGGAACCGCCTTGCGGGCTGGCGATCGTCTGTTCGTAGCCCGCTTCCGCGAAGACGTCATAGGCGTGCGTCAGCTCCGAGAGCCACAGCCCGGTCGGCTCGGACGGATCCTCGTAGTGGGAGACGTTGGTGACAACGGTCAGGATGCGCTTGGTCATGCTCCCAGGATTCCACCGACAACCCGCGGCGCCACTGGACTGGCCACTTCTCACAACTAGTTGGCCACCCGTCACCTGTTGCGCGCGGTGCGCCGTTTCTAGCCTCGATGCGGCGTATTCGCCGAGTCAGACATACAGGAATAGCGCATGATGAGAGCAATCAGCCTGATACGCCCAGGTGAGGTCCATGTAAGTACGCACGATGTGCTGCGGTCACCGGCAGGCGCGGCGCTGCTCGTCGACCTGGCGGCAGAGCATGGAATGCCGCACGCCGAGGCACTGATCGGCACACCGCTGACCCGGGAAGCACTCGACGACCTCGACGCCGAGGTCCGCCTTCGTGACGAACTCCAGATCATCAGCAACATCCTCGGCGCACTTCCTGATGTTCCCGCGCTGGGCGTCGAGGCCGGTCTGCGCACGCCTGCGCCTGTCGTTCAGCGCGGCCCCCGATGAACTCAGAGAAGGTATCGCCGTCTGGTAGTGGACTGGCAGAATTTCAATGCGGGTGGGTCGCCAAATAGTCGGTGACGGGGATCGGTGAGGTCGCCGCGTAACCGATGGGCAGGACCAAGTCACCAGCTGTCGTGCGGTAGTAGATATCCCACCGGTAGTAGCCGGCGAACCCAGCGGGATCGGCTGCGAGCACGGCGGCGTAGTCGTCGACCGCCCGGACGTACCGGTCCCAGTTGTTGTACCGAAGCAGGGCGCGGTCGTGGTCGTCGGCGAAGCCGTTGGTGGCGAGGTAGCGACCGGCCGCGATGATGCTGTCGTGCGGTGAGAGGATGTTGCCGCCGTCGCCGTATTCGGCGAACGTCGCGGGTAGGAACTGCATGGGGCCTTGCGCGCCGGCGGGGCTCACGCCGACGATGCGGCCCAGGCCGGTTTCGATTAGGTTGATCGCCGCAAGGTAGCTCCAGCCGACGCCGGTCGCCGCCTGCGCTTCGCGGTAGTAGCCGAGCAGCTTGTTGGCCGGCACCGGCGGGTCGACGCGCCACGCGGGCAGTGTGTCCTGCGGGTCGCTCGCGAGGATCCCGGTGAACTGCCGTTGCGCGTCGACGTTGCGGTCGTAGACGTCGAGCAACGACGGCGGGATCCGCGGGCGCGCGATCGCCTCCCACTCGGGATGCTCAGCGAGGGCGCGGTAGGCCGCTTGCTGGCGGTGCGCCGCCCCCGTCAGCACGGCCTCCGACGACGTCGGGTTGCGCAGCGCCTGCTCGTCGGCAACGAGGTCGTCCGCCATCTGCACGGGTTCGGATGCCAACCGCCGGGGCGTGGAAGGGACCGCGGCCGCTGCCCTGGGCGCCGTGGCGGTCGCCGTCGGTACGGTCGACGCGCTGGTCGATCCTGAGCAGGCGAGGACCCCGAACGTTATCGTGACGACGAGCAGCGTCATCCCGCAACGCATCACGCGGTCATGCGTCAACCGAGAGCGCGTAGAGTTCGCCGCACACATCCTTTCTCCTTCGTTTGCGATCCACTGTCTCCGCATCCACTACCCTGGGTGCTGTTGCTTCCATGTTCGGCGTCTCACAGAATCATGAATCGCGTCATCAGACAAACCGAACCTTCTGCTCAGCCGAACATAGCCTTCGTTTCGGCGTCAGGGCGTTGGACACTCCACTCCCCTCGGTGGAAAACGTGCGGTAATTCTCGCGCGACGGCCGCTTAAGGTCCAGCAGCAGTTGTCAAGTCGCTGCTGATCATCTCAGGCGCCCGACTATTCCCATGACGCATTCGTTCGCGTCTTTCGTCCGACACTCTACGAAGCGGATAACGGCGGAGGTGAGCACTGGTCATCGGGCTTGCTGCCACGACCGTGCGAGTGGCCGGCCGCTGTCCAGCGCCGCCGGCCGGTACTCCGTTTTCACCAGATGAACCAAGCTGCCCTGCTTCGCCCATGGCCGGGCCCAGCCATAGGGCCCATAGGTTGGTGGGTCTCGGAGCGGTCGAGCTTCAGTGCGCAGTCGCCTCTAGGTGCAAAAATATTGCCCGTTGAGCACACAATTCGACGGTGGCGAGTAAGAACCGGTCAGCACGCCTCTTAGGCCACCTGTGGCTGAACCACCGGGTGCGATGACGCGATTCCAATTCGCGGGGCTGAGAACATAGTGGGTGCCAGATTGGGTAAGGGTGCTATTCCACGTGTGCGAGACGGATTGTCCCATCGGCATGTCGAATTCAAGCTTCCAATCGGTTAGCGGCACCGTGCTCGCGTTGGTGATGGTGAAGCGGGCGATAAAACCGGTCTGCCACGTATGTTCCACCGACAACGTCGCCGTGGCCGCAGCCGCATGAGCTACGGGGGTGATGGCGAGTCCGAGGATGACAACTATCCATGCCGACACAGTTACGTGAAGCGCTGTGCGCCAGCGCTTCAGGTAATTGTCCAGTCCGGCCATAGCGGCCAACACTAAAGCCAAACTGGCGATATCGGCCCGCGCAGCGCGGGTAAGCTGCAGTACCTTTGCTGAACTGAAACCGTCACGAAATTTTAGCCTGCTGAGCCGGTCGGGCGTGTGGATGATTGTTATCGGTGCGCCTCGCTGGGATCGAGATGATCGAGCAGGCGTTGCATGGTCATGCACATCTGGGTGAAGGCCCGCTGCCCCACCATGGTCGACCACTGCTCTTCGATGGCGGCCACCTGGTCGCCGGCATGGGCCATCAGCCTGCGTCCGCGATCAGTCAGGCAGATGAGCTTGGCGCGTCCGTCGCGTGGATCAGGCTGACGTTCCAGATAGTCAAGCTTTTCAAGGTCATTCACCAGCTCTGACGTGGCGGCCAGGCTCAACTGCGCGCGGGCGGCGACCTCGGTGAGGCGCACTTCGCCCATGCCAATAGCGCCAAAAATCTGCAGATGGGGGTTGCGGATATCTCCATACCCGGCGGCCGCGGCGGGAGCCGACAGTTCGCGTCGGAATTCGCGAAGCAGCCGGATCAGTAACTGGCCGATGGCGAGCCGATCGGTGGGCAGATCTCTTGACGTAGCCACAACAACGCAGGATACTACGGACACCGAAGTTTCGGTTTCCGAAGTAAAGGGACGAGGTCGACATGGCTGCGCGAACTTCTGATTCGACTCTGGTGCCCACCTGCCTAGGCCAACTGCATGTTTCGCAGGCCGGCTCCGGTCCGCCGGCGCTGCTATGGCATAGCCTGTGGGTTGATTCCAACAGTTGGGGTCCGCTGATAGATGCTCTCGCGGCGCACCGGCGCGTGCTGGCGATCGACGGTCCCGGATACGGCCGCAGCAGCCCCATCCATCGCGACTTCACCCTTGATGACTGCGCGAAAGCCGCTGGCGAATTGCTGGATCAACTCGGTATCAGCGAGCCAGTCGATTGGGTGGGCAACGCGTGGGGCGGGCATGTGGGCATCACCTTGGCGGTCAGTCAGCCACACCGATTGCGAAGCCTGACCACCATCAGCGCACCGCCGACACCGGTCGGACGCCGGCAACGCTGGACCCAAACCCATCCACTTGCGTTGCTCTACCGCCTGACGGGACCGAATCGCTTGATTACCAAAGTTCTGTTCGATGTGATACTCGGTTCCGACGCGATCGCGGCACACCCTGATCGGGCCGCGGAAATCGTCAACGCCTTCAAGGAGACCGACCGCGAATCGATTCGCCGGACGATCCGCTTCATGCACCGATGGCGACCCCTCACCGACAAACTGCCCGCCATCACCGTTCCCACTTTGTTCATCACCGGTGATGTTGTCGACCAACACTGGCAGCCCGCCGACGCCGAAGCCGCCGCCACGACGATGCCCGACGCGCGAGCAGTGACTGTTACCGGCGCCGGCCACGTCGGCCCACTTCTGGTCGACGTCGACCTCATCGCCAGCAACATCACCGAGTTCTGGAAGTCGCTGCAATAGAAGACTTCGCTTGCCGCACCGACATGATGCACCGCCATTGATGCGCTGACTATGACCAGGCCTCAGGACAGCCTGCGCGGCTCTGATACCTGAGCCTGCCACCGCGTGCGGCGTTGCTCGTCGGTCTCCTCCCACCACGGCGGCGAGCCACGTTCGCCCAAAGCAACTTTCGCGGCGTGTACACCGGCCCGGGCAGCCGCCTCCTGAGGCGTTCCCTTGGTGCGGCGCACCTCTCGCCGCCACGCCATCAATATCCGGATGAGCTCGCTCCGGCGATCCCCCTTCGTTACGTGGTGAGCCCGGCCGCGGATGCGACGATCCATGCCAGCTCCGGATGGAAGATGTCGCTGTGCGCGCCGGACGGAGGACCACCCGCGATCACGATCTCCGACGAATCCACGTTAAGGATGGCGCCCTTGGCGAAGGAATAGTTGGTCCCCATTTGGCCGATGGACTCGATCGGTGCCTGGTAAGCGCCCAGCGAGCCGATTGCGCGCCAGCGGCCCAGTGGATCATCTTCGATGCCGGCGCTGTCGTCGCCGGAGGCGGCCGAGGCCAGCGGGTACATCACGCCCAGGGCCATGTCGTGGCTGGAGTAACAGACGGTCAGCGGTCCGTCGACGCGGGCTAGTCGGCCGGCCAGTGCGCCACCCGGGTGCGGGGAGGCGAACGGGAGTTTGTCGAGGAAGGCGAACCGGGAGAAGGCGCCCTCGAGTAGCGTGACCGACTTAACTGGGGACGGGGTTGTGGTTGGGCCGCCGGCCAGCGCAAAGGACACCACCCGGGCACCGAAGCTGTGGCCCACCAGGTGAATTCGCAAGTTGGGGAACTTAGCGGCGATGCGTCCGAGCAGTGGTCCGAGGCCACGTTCCCCGACGACCCCGGCCCTGTTCTTCATCTGCCAGTAGGTCAGCTGACGCAGCGCCTGCTTGGCGCCGTGCCACAGCTTCACGATATTGTCGCCGAGTCCGGCGCCGCCACCCCCGCCACCGTCGCTGAGGTCGATGCCTGCCTCGACCAGCGCGTCGGCGAAGCTCTCGAAGATGTCGTCGGCGCGCTTGTCGTCGTCCAGCATGCCCGGCCGGGCGGGTTCGGTGGTTTCGGCCTCGCCGTCGTCGAATCCAGCGCGCACTTTGTCGCTGAATTTGCGCATGACCGTCAGCATTTCGTCACGTCGCGCCTGGTCGGGTGCGGTCGCGAGCAGTGCGGCGAGCTGGTTGAGCTCGGCGGCGCTCTGGGGGAACAGGGCGATGAGGTCTTGCAACTGTTGTGGGCTCAGGGTCGGGTCGGCGCCGACCGTCGTGGTGGCGTCGTCCAGTCCGGCCGCACCGGTTGCCGCGCCGCCCGGTGTGGGGCCGAAGTTGGGAATGGGTTCGTCGCGCCACATCGCCGAGGGCCAGCGGATGCCCAGGAAGCCGAGGGTGCGGCCACGGCGAAGTTGGTCGTTGAGCAGGGCGGACCACCGCTGGTATAGCGAGGCGGCTGTGGCCTCGTCGTTGTTCCAGCCGTGGCTGAAGATCACCAGGTCGGCGACGTCGGCGGCCTCGAGCTGTTTCAGGAACTGCTCTTCGCCGTCGGGGTCGACGTCTCCTTGGGCGTCGAAGGACAGTGCCCAGGGCGCGGCGGTGGTTGTGGTCATCGTGGTTCCCCTTCGTTGCTGTCACGGTGTTTGCAGTGCGCGCATGAGGTCGACTAGGCCGGCGCCCTGGAAGCTCGGCTCGCGATTGAGCGACGTCGCCGACGAGGTGAAGATTCGCTTGATCTCGTCAGGCTGCCCCACGTACTCGCGCTGCACTGACAGGAACGCCGCGATGGCACCAGACACGTGGGGGGCGGCCATGCTGGTACCGCTGTCCTGGACGTACACCGCGGCACCGTCGAGCCCTTCGAGTTTGGCTTGCTGGATCTTGGCAAGGTTCTCGCCGGCCGCGGCCGAAGTGATCAGTTCGCCGGGTGCCACCAGGTCGGGTTTGCGCCGGCCGTCCCCGGTCGGCCCGCGCGAGGAGAAGTAGGAAATCCCGTTGGTGTGTGGCGAATCCCGGTGCGTCGAGCCGACGGTGATGGCCAAGTCGGCGTTGCCCGGGTCGTTGATCGTGATGGCGGCGCTGAACCGGGTGACGTCGGCCTTCTGCACGTTGAGTTTGACGTAGCCGGCGTTACCGGCCGCGACCACCACGACGACGCCGGTGCGCACCAGCCGGTTGACCTCCAGGCATAGCGGACTCTGTCCGCAGGCGAACCATTCGGCGAGGAAGTCGTAGCCCAGGCTGAGGTTGACGCCGTGGATTCGGGTCAGCTTGCCGTTGTCGCCGTTCTTCTCGCGGACATGGGCCAGCGCGTTGATGACCCGGGTGGTCCGCGCGGTGAGGTCACCGAGTCCGCCGAGCACCTTCAGGCTGACCAGTTTCGCGTACGGTGCGACGCCGTTGAGTTGCGCGAGGTCCACCGGGCGTGGTGAGAGGATCGGGTCGGCGCTCGCCACGGCCCCGTTGTTCCGCCGTTTCTCGACGGCGACGGCGTGGCGGGTCGGGTCGTCGGGCTTCCACCGCGCCAGGCTGCCGGCGATGATGCCGGCCACGTGCGTTCCGTGCCCGTAGTCGTCGATAAGCGCCGCGGCCGGATCGCTGCTGCCGGAGACGAAGTCGCAGTGCAGGTCGGCCACTGACGGGTCGTCGAGCGTGTGTTCGCCCTGGAAGTGTGGGTGGGTGCCGTCGATGCCGGAGTCGATCACCGCCCAGACGATGCCGTCGCCGAAGGCGGCGAATGAACGTTGCGCGGCCACCGCCTTGACCGTTGTGGTGGAGGCGTCGATCTGGCGGCGCACCTCGAAGTCGGGCCAGATGCGGAAGATGGCGCGATACGGCCAATCGCCGGCGGCCGAATCTGCCGTCGTGATGTTCTGTACCTGCGCTGGCGTCAGTTCACCGGACAGGTACTGATCGGCTACCACGGTCGGTTCACCGGGCGCCTCTACGAGTTTCCATAGCGCCTGGACCCGAGCGATTGCCCCGGCCAGGCCGCCGGCCACGGCTGGGTCCGCACCCATCCCGTAGCGCAGGTTCAGCTCGATCATGATCGGCTCGGGTTCGTCGGGGGTTTGCTGCTCGTCGTCGGCGAAGTCTGGCCCGACACCAGTGATCTGGAACGGTGACCCGAATGAATGCGTCCTCTCGAAGAGTTCGAGGTTCGTGGTGCGGGCCACCGGTGGCTGAAGTTTCCGTTGCAGCGGTGCGGTGACGACCCCGGGCTGCATCAGGTCGGACGGGGACGGCGCTTGCTCGACGGTCGGCGCGGGGCCTGCGGCGACTAGAGCGCCGATCTGGCATGCGGTGTCGGCGTGCTTGCGACCGGCAGCGGTGGTGCGTACCACCTGCTCGCCAGCAGCCGCGGCGCCGGCGCGGCCCTTGGGTCGGCGCAGGTATTTCTGCTTTACCAGGGCGTCGGTTGCCCTGTCGACCCACTGTTCCCATGACGGCCGGGCGCCGTCGTAGAGCCGGTCCCCCGGCAAGAACGACGCCGCGAATTTGGCACCCACCATCTCCTTGACCCGGGTCGCGGTGGCCGGTTGGTCGATTGCTTCCAGGGCGACGACCGCGCACATCACCCTGGCCTCCCACGAGATTCCGGGTGAGGGTGGCTCCAGTTCGCTGAAGTCCGAGTGATCTGTCATGACGGGATCCGCGGCGCGAACGTGGCTGCGCTGCTGCGGGTTTGGCCTTCGGAGCCGCGCCAGCTTGTGCCACCCCGATGGTTCACACGTGACGACGCGCAGACTGTCATGTCCTAACCCCCATGTAATGCCGAGTGTTATGCAGGCGACTACGGCTTACCCGCACCAACTTACCCGGCCGAGATGCCCGCAAACCGGCTTGTGTGTAGATAACTGCGCTGTGGTCCCGTCATTGGCTCGTCACCTGTGACCCAGTTGGCTGGGTCCTTTTCTGCCGTCTCATTCGGCGCCTGCTGCACGTCGTCGCTCATGTCGCTACCACCTCCCAACGCGGAATAGCCCTCGCACACCTGTTCGAAACATTACACCGGCCAACAATTCGAGGTGGGGTTACCAGGCTCGGCCGGCATCGACACGACCACGGTAGGGCAGACTTGTGCCATGCAAATACGTGATTGCATTACCGTCGCGCTGACCGCAGCGGCCCTGCCACCGCGGACGGCGTGATCGTGTGCGCTGGAGAGCCTCAGGCTGAGCCGCCCCGCACGCTGAACGGCCTCTCGGACCTACGCGCGTTCTTTCACACCAACACCACGCCGCTATACTTAATCTCGCCGACCCCGTTCAACCTGCTGGGCATCGACCGCTGGGTACGAAACTTCTTCTATCTCACGTATTTTGACTCTTTTGAGGGCGTACATTCGCGCGTGTTCGTACCCCGCCGGCGCGACCGCAGAGATTTCGAGTCCATGGGCGATGTGTGTAACCACCTCTTGCGTGATCCCGAAACACTCGAGTTCATCGCGGGCCGAGGGCCCGGTGGCAAGGCCTGCTTCGTGATGATGGACGAGGAGACCCAGTCACTCGCGCGCCAGGCAGGGCTAGAGGTCATGCACCCACGCGTGGAGCTGCGCCAACGGCTGGGCTCCAAGCTGGTCATGACGCGCCTGGCCGACGAGGCGGGCGTGCCGAGCGTGCCACACGTGATCGGGCACGCCGGCTCCTACGACGAGCTGTCGGCACTCGCGCAAAGCGCCGAATTGGGTGACGACCTCGTCGTCGAGGCCGCTTACGGCGCTGCCGGGAGCGGGACATTCTTTGTGCGCGGCCAGCGTGACTGGGACCAACACGCCGCTGACATGGCCGGACAGGAACTCAAAGTCATGAAGCGCATCCGCAACGTCGAGGTGTGCCTGGAGGGCACCGTGACCCGCCACGGCACCGTGATCGGTCCTGCGATGACGAGTCTCGTCGGTTACCCGGAGCTGACACCGTCCAGGGGTGGCTGGTGCGGCAATGACATTTGGCGTGAGGTGCTGCCGCCCGCTCAGACACACGCCGCACGGGAGATGGTGCGAAAGCTGGGCGACATCCTGAGCCGTGAGGGGTATCGCGGCTACTTCGAGGTGGACCTGCTGCATGACCTGGACTCCGACGAGCTTTACCTCGGCGAGGTGAACCCGCGGCTCAGTGGGGCCAGCCCGATGACGAACTTGACCACCGAGGCCTACGCCGACATGCCGCTGTTCCTCTTCCACCTGCTCGAGTACATGGACGTGGAGTACACGCTCGACATCGAGGAGATCAATTCGCGCTGGGAGCGCGGCTACGGCGAGGACGAGGTCTGGGGTCAGCTGATAATCAATGAGACCTCACCAGACGTCGAGATTTTCACCGCGACGCCACGCACCGGTGTGTGGCGCATCGACGATGACGGGCGCGTCTCCTTTGCGCGCCCCGCTAACGACTGGGCGACGCTGCTCGACGGGTCGGAGGCTTTCTACATGCGTGTCGCGGCGCCCGGCGACTTACGCGCCGAGGGCGCCCAACTCGGCGTGCTCGTCACCCGCGGGCACCTGCAGACCGACGACTACCAGCTCACCGAGCGCTGCCGGCGCTGGGTCAAGGGAATGAAGGCGAAGTTCGCCTCCACACCGCTGGCGCCGGCCACACCGATCGTTTCGCGGCTCGTCGCGCGCGCGTGAGCAGCAGCTACCCGAGCTGCGTCCCGGCTGGCATCTCACTGGACAACTGGTTGTCGGCGCCGTATTCGCATTGGTCATTTCAGCACGTCGAGAAATTGGTGCCGACCGCGGTAATCCCGCGCGGGACGGGCCCGACCGCGGCGTTGGCCGCCGCCGGCGCTCCGCTGGCCGAGATCGCGGTGACCAGCACCGACGGCATGCCCAGCACCGTTGGCGGGGTGATGGCCAGCACCGCTACCGACGGATGGGCCGTCGCCCATCGCGGATCGATGCTCGCCGAGGAGTACCTCGACGGTCTGGGGGCGCAGACCCGGCACCTGCTGTTCTCGGTGAGCAAGTCGCTGGTGGCGGCCGTCGTCGGCGCGCTGCACGAGGCCGGCGCGATCGAGCTTGATGCACCGGTCACGACATTTGTCCCCGCCTTGGCTGGCTGCGGCTACGCCGGTGCGACGGTGCGCCACCTGCTGGACATGAGATCGGGTATCGCCTTCTCAGAAAATTACGACGACCCGGCCGCGGAGATACACACCCTCGACCAGGCGATAGGGTGGGCGCCCAAGAGCAGTCCGGATGTCCCCTCCACGCTGCAAGACTTCCTGCTGACCTTGCGGCAGAAGTCCGCTCACGGCGGCCCGTTCGAATATCGGTCGTGTGAAACCGATGTACTCGGATGGGTTTGCGAGGTCGCCGCCGGTCAGCGGATGCCCGAACTGATGTCGGAACTGCTGTGGAGTTGCATCGGCGCCCAATGCGACGCCACCATCGGTGTAGACGCGGTCGGCACTGGCCTTTTCGATGGTGGCATCAGCGCCTGTCTGACCGACATGATCCGGTTCGGGTCGCTTTTCTTGCGCGACGGTGTGTCGTTGACCGAGCAGCAAGTGGTGCCGGCGGCGTGGATCGCCGACACTCTCGACGGCGGACCCGACTCACGGCAGGCCTTCGCCGCCAGCCCCGACGACAACGAAATGCCCGGCGGGATGTACCGCAACCAAATGTGGCTCCCCTACCCCGGCAGCAACGTCGTGTTGTGCTTGGGCATGTGCGGTCAGATGATCTACGTCAACCGTGCCGCGGAGATGGTTGCTGCCAAGTTATCCACTCAGCCGCACTCTCATGAGCCGCACATGCTGGACACCCTGCGCGCATTCGATGCGGTGGCACAGGCTTACGGCGGGGCCGCGTGAGGCGGATGTAGCGTGACGACCGTGAACTCCTTGCGCCTGCCTTCCATCGCGATCGCGGCCTGCGTGGCGTCGGCCGTCATGACGTTCGCCGCGTGCAGCTCCGACAAGACAACGCCATCGGCAAGCACGTCCGCCGGATCGCCGAGCACTCCCGCAGTCACCGAACCGGTCACGCCTCCTTTGGCAGCACCTGCGACCGCGGACAGTACCTGCCCGACGGCAGCACCGGGCAATGACGCAACACCCGAGTGGACGCTGACTGGTGCAACTGGCAGCGTCGCGGTAACTGGTTCCACGGACACGACGGCACCGCGTGTCAATGTGGCCGCGCCGTTCAGCGTGACCCAGACCGAGGTGCACACGCTGCATCCCGGCGACGGGCCGGTGGTCGCTCCGACGGCCACCGTCTCCGTGTGCTACATGGGCGTTAACGGCCGAGACGGCACTGTGTTCGATAGCGCCTACCAACGCGGCACCCCCGCTCAATTTCCGCTCGACGGAGTCGTCCCGGGCTTCCAGAAGGCAATCGGCGGCCAAAAGGTCGGGTCCACCGTGGCTGTCGCAATGGTCTCTGCGGACGGTTACCCCGATGGTCAACCCAGCGCTGGTATCGAAAAAGGCGACACGTTGGTCTTCGCCATCAAAATCCTCAGCATGCCTTGAGCTAGCGCGCTAGCTCAGCGCAGCTTCTGCGCGAATTCGATGATGTTGCCGTCCGGATCGGCGATATGAAGCGTCCTTTCATGCCAGGGACGATCCACGGGTCCGCTGAGGATCTCGACACCGAGCCCTCTGAGCCGGTCCGCTTCGACATCCACATCTTCGATGAGGAAGCCCACCTCACCGCAGGGTGGGTTGCCGCCCTCGCGACCGATGAGTTCCGGCAGTTTCGACCGTTCGAAAAGTGAGAATTTTGTGTTGTCCATCTCGAATTCGATGTAGCCGTCGCCCTCGATGCGCACCTTGAGCCCGATCACGTCGCGGTAGAACGTCGCCGACCGCACGAGCGACTCGACATATTGGATGACGTAGTCCATTCGAGGCATGAATTCACCGTATCGCCTCTGCTGACCAGCACGGCAGCCGACAAGGTGGCAGCATCTGGCAGCTCAACGCATCGACTCGGCAGCCTCCCCTCGAGTTTCGATATCAGCAAGGCAGTTAGCGACTTTTAGGAGGCAGAACCGATATGGCAGAACTGACGCTCCAGCAGACCACCATCGAATACCAGGAGTTTGGGCCGAAGGATTCAGCGCACCCGCCCGTTCTATTCGTGCACGGCATCCTGGTCGACGGGCAACTGTGGCACCGGGTGGCTGAAGGCCTGGGCCGCCGCGGCTTCCGCTGCATCGTGCCAACCTGGCCGCTGGGGTCACACACCAGCCCGGTCAAAGAAACGACCGCACTATCGATGCCCGGCGTCGCGGGAATGATCAACGACGCGATCGTCGCCCTTGACCTTTCCGATGTGACGTTGGTTGGCAGCGACACCGGAGGCGGGCTGTGCCAACTCGTCGTGGACGCCCATCCCGATCGGATCGGGCGCTTGGTACTGACTAACTGCGACGCGTTCGACAAGTGCCCTCCCTACCCATTCGACATCGCGTTCAAGGTCCTTCGCGGCCCGATCTCAATCAAGGTGCTATTCAGCCTGCTGCGGCCACGGCCGTTGCGTCACTCGTCACTTGGTTACGGGCTGCTGATCAATCGGCCGGATCCAGATCTCACTGCGGCTTGGATACGGCCCTGCCTTGAGGACTCACGCGTCTGCCGTGATCTGGCCGCGTTGCTGCGTCAGGTGGATGCCGCCGATCTCACCGATGTAGCCACCCGCCTCCCCCGGTTCACTAAGCCGGTCACCCTGGTGTGGGGTCAGCGGGACCGCTGCTTTACTCCGAGCCTGGGCCGACGTCTGGCCGGATGCTTCAGTAACGGGAAGCTGATCGAGGTACCCGGCGCCAGGACGTTTGTGGCATTAGATGATCCGGACGCGGTGGCCGACGCGATAACGGCAATCACCGCCTCTCGAAGCGCCTGAGGAGCTACCCCACAACCAACGCGCCTGTGTTGTGATCAGGATGATCTTGATCCTTCTGCAGACATCAGGCGGTTGCATACCGTTCACGGATGGCGTCGAGCGTTGACAGCATCCCGGCTCAGATTCCCCGAGCCACACCTGCGACTTTCAAACAGGCGCTGTTCGTTGCGATAACCGCCGGACTGGGCTACGGCTTCGACTCGTATGCGGTGAACATTTATGGCCTGGTGCTGCCTGACATCAAGAACACCTTGCACATCACCGACGCCCAAGCCGGCTACATCGGTTCAATCTTTCTGCTCGGCTACACAATCGGCACCATCGGCTTCGGAATCGCCGCTGACAGGTGGGGCCGAAAAACGACGCTCGGCGCCTCAATCCTGCTCTACGGCACAACGACCGCGTTGGCGGGACTCACGACGAACATCGCCGCATTCACCGGACTGCGATTCCTCACTGGTGTAGGTGGCGCAGGCGAACTCGCGGTTGGCGCGCCATACACGGTCGAGGTCTGGCCGGCGAAAACGCGCGCTATCGGTGTCGGCGGCGTAATCTTCTCGCTCTTCTCGCTGGGCTACGTTCTCGCCGCAGGCGTCGCGCTGGCCCTGGTACCCCGCTTTGGCTGGCAATCGGCGTTCATCGTGGCAATTGTTCCCGCTGTCGTTTTGTTCCTCGTCCGACGAGGTATCGCCGAGTCGCATCGCTTCGTCAACGCACAGGCCACCGTGGTGAACGGGACTGCCAAGCCCCAGCTTTGGCAATTGCCTGGCGTGCGGCGACGTCTCGTCGCCGGCTGGCTTATCTACACTGCCAACGCGGTCGGCTACTGGAGCATGACGCTGTTTTTGACCACCTACATCGTGAAGAAGTTCCACGCCTCCCCTATCGAAGCGATCCGCTACGCTCTCGTGTTCTTCTTGCTGCAAGGCGTATTCGCCTACCTCGGCACTGCGCTCGCCGACTGGATCGGTCGCCGACCCTCGGCGATCCTCGCCGCGATCATCGAGGTCGCCTCAACCGTCCTGGCAGCCACCTCCGACTCGCTAGCCGAGTACCAGGTCTTCGGCGCAATTGCGATCGCGACACTCGGCTGGCTCTGGGGTGTCGGCGACACCTACATCGCCGAGCTTTTCCCAACGGTCCTGCGCGGCACCGGATTCGGAATCGCAGTCGGCGGCGGTCGGACCGTCTCGATCGCTGCTCCGACCGTCATCGGCTGGGCGATCATGAAGTATGGGATACAGACGCCGTACCTGGCGCTCGCCGGCCTGTGGGCGTTGACACTTATCGGCTACCTGCTCGGGCCGGAGACAAAAGGCAAAGCACTCGACGACCTCGCCGACGAGGCCCTCGCCGAATAGCGGGGCCTTACAACGCAGCTGGTGGAGCCGGCAATGCGGGGAAGAACGGGACCTCTGGCTGCGACGGCGGCGGTGGTGGCGGTGGTGATACCGCTCCCCCGATGTGTTGCGGGCACAAAGTGTTCTCCGCAATCTCGACGAACTTGGTAGCGCCGCCGGTCGTGAATCCTGGATTTTGGTCCGTCATGGCCTTGATGACGTCGGCTTGCGAGTGGCCCTGGTCCATCAGCTCGCACGCCCTTCTGCCGATGCCGACGGCATCCGGTCCGCTTTTATAGGTGACGCCGGCGTTGTTGAGCGCGGCCAGAAAGTCCGCACCAGGGTCGCCGGGATCGGCCTGTGCCGGGGTGGCCAGGCCAAGCACCACGGCGAAGGTCGCGAGCACTCCACGCAGTCGCATCTCGGACAGCGCCCGGGGTCTCAGGTTTGGTGTTCCACCGACGGCGGCCACACCGACCCCGGCGATGCTTCGCCGGGGTCCGCGTGCTCGCCGCGGGACAGCGGCACCCACTGCTCGGTCGGGGCTGGCTGCTCCGAGGATGGGAAGTCTTCCAGTTTGCCCGACGGCTTCGCGTCCCACTTGGCGAACGTCAGCGGCGTCTGCAGCCAGACGTGCAACAGGTTGTACGTCGCTTCCAGCGAATCGATGTGGGTGCGTTCCCACCCGTGGCTACCGTCGAGGCCGAATCCGACCAGCGCGGCTCGGGTGCCCGCGCCCGCCTCGATTGCCGCAGCGGCGTCGGATCGGTAGTAGCGGAACACATCTCGCGCGAACGGTATGCCCTCTTCCTCGGCGAGCCGGCACAACTTGCGGGTCAAGTGGTAGTCGAACGGACCATGCATGTCGGCCATCGGAATCGTTACGCCGTCTTCGATGGAGTGTTGGCCGGGCGCGCACACAGCGTTGTCCACCGAGACAAGCTCAGCGACGTCTGCAGGCAGGCCGTGACTGGCTCCATGGCCGACCTCCTCGGTGATGGTGACCATGATCGCGGTGCGGTGCGGCAGCACAATCTTGTTCTCGCAGAAGTTTTTGGCCAGTGTGAGTGCGACTGCCACCCCCGCCTTCCCATCGAGATGACGGGAAACGATGAAGCCGTCGGCGGTGAGTTCAGGGCTGGTGATCAAGGCGACAAAGTCACCGATCTTCAAACCGAGGCGAGTTAGGTCCTCGCGGGTCGAGACCTTGCGGTCGACGCGGACCTCGATGTTTTCCCAGTCGGTGGGTTGGGTGTCGATCTCCTCGCCGAACGCATGCCCACTGGACTTGAGCGGCAAGACCGTACCGGTGATGAACTCGTCGGGGTCGTCAGGAAAGATGCGCACGCGGGCGCCCGTGGCGAACCGTGCCGAAAAAGTACCGACCGGAACGAGCTCCAGGCGGCCGTTGTCTTTGAGACCGCGCACCATGCAGCCGATGGTGTCGGAGTGCACAACCATTGCACGGTCGGTGCTGGCCGACTGGCCGGGAAGTTCGGCCATCAGCGCTCCGCGACGGGTCAGCGAAAATGCCACACCGAAGTGATCGAGGATGTCGCCGATCAGCTGCATCACGACGTCCGTGCGACCCGATGGGCTCGGGGTCTGTAACAGGGCTAATAGCGTGTCGATCATCCAGGTGCGGTCGGCCTCGGTCATGGCCGCGGGTTTGCCCACGGGGCCTCCCTTCAGGATCGTCCGGAATCGCGTACAAGATACAGCCGCAGCCGGATCGTCGGATTCACCGCGTCGCTCTACCCCGAAAATAGTGGTCGCTGGCGTTTCCCGCTCAGTACCTCAGTATTCCGCACTCGGATCAGGTGGTGGGGTGGCGCGCTGACAGGTTTCAGGCTGGTGTGTTCGGGTGAAACCTAGCCGCATGGACACGACTGACTTCATAGAACGGCTCAACGAAGATCTGGGCACCGAGTATCAATCGATCGTTCAATACATCCAGCACATCGCCACGATCAAGGGGCCCGAGTACCACGCGATCACCGAAGAACTGGACAGCCACCTGGCCCAAGAACTCCAGCACGCCAAAATTCTCGCTCAGCAGATCGACTTTCTCGGCGGCACGCCGACTGTGAAAGTCCCCGAGATACCCGACGCTCCGGACGGAGCAGCGGCGCTCAAAGCCGATGTTGAACTCGAGCAGCGCCAATTGGACCGCTACCGTAAACGCGTCACCGAGGCCAACGATTTGGGGCTGCCGGACGTCGCCGAGGCGCTACGGCCGTTGTTGCAACAAACGCAGGATCACGTGCGCGAACTGCAAGATGCGCTTGAGGACTGACGTGCATGTCGGAGCCAGTCAGTAACGATGCAATCGAGGACGTGTCGCCGGGCGACATCATCGTCGTGGACCGCGGTTCTGGCGGGAAACCCTACAAGGTGGTTTTCAAGGATCCCGCCGATGCCGGCTACGTCGTCACTCTGGAAAACGAGGGCGAAACGTTCCAACTCGACCTCGCGGCCGGCACGACCGTGCAGAGGTCCCCGGAGTCGAAATGGGAATCTCCGCAAAGTCCCACACCCCGCACGGACAACTAACTGTTCGATCGCAACGATGACAGCGGGTTAGTTTCGGAAACTGCGGCGTTGGCAATAGTTCGGGGTATGGCCGTCACCGAGTCCCGTCAAGTCGTCATCCAGGCAACGCCCGACGAAATCATGAGCGTGCTGTTCGACCTGGAGTCGTTGACGGAGTGGTCTCCTGCCCATCAACAGGTCGAAGTTCTCGAACGAGACGACCACGGCCGACCGAGTAAGTCTCGCCAGATGGTCAAGATTGTCGGTATCACCGATGAGCAGGTGCTGGACTACTCCGTTCACGAGGACGGCGTGAGCTGGACGCTGGTCAGCGGCAGACAACAACGTGCCCAAGACGCCCGCTACCGGCTGACACCCGACGGAGATACCACCCGGGTCAACTTCGAGCTGACCGTCGATCCGATCGTTCCGGTCCCGGGATTTCTGATCAAGAAAGGCGCCAAAGGGCTGATGGAGACGGCTACCGAGGGTTTGCGCGAGCGAGTCCTCGAGCTCAAGAAACGCGCGGAATAGTATCTGCAGCAGCGCTTAAGCCGCGGCTGGCGGCCCGAACCACGTGGTGAGTGCATCGGGGAGCCCGAATTGAGCTTGGTCCCCGACCCAGGCGATATATCCGTCGGGTCTGATCAACACGGCGGTAGGCGCGGCGACCACACCGAGTATCGGAAGATTCCATTCACCAAAGTATTCCGCGTCGACTGATCTAACCCGATCGGCCCACGGGGCGATGTCGAAGCCACCGCGCCGACCGAGGTTGAGCAGCACTGGACGGGCATCGTGCAGCAGGGTGAATACCCGCAACGGACCGTTTACGGTGACCAGATCCAGGTCAGGCATGCGGCGGCCTAGCAACGGGTGTCCTTCGCCGAAGTCGTAGCGGATGTCCAGACCGGACATCATTGCGCCGATTCTTTTCCGAGGTTCGTCCATGCTCAGCAGCTCGGAAACTATGTCGCGCAACGCCTTTGTACGGTCGTCGGCTGGGTGGCGCAGCAGCGCCATCTGCGCCATCGTGTTGCGCAGTACCTGCGCGGCGACCGGGTGCCGTTCAGAATGGTACGTCTCCAGCAAATAGTCAGGTGATGTCTGATTGACCACCTGGGCCAGTTTCCATCCCAGGTTCACCGCATCCTGCACACCGGTGTTGAGCCCCTGCCCACCCACCGGATGGTGTACATGTGCGGCGTCGCCGGCCAACAGGATCCGCCGGTCACGATAGGCCGCAGCCTGCCGCGTCATATCAGTCGACCTGGAAACCCAAGCGGGACTGTGGATCCCGTAATCCGTTCCATACACCGCGGTGAGCGCCACGCTCAGATCGCGCAAGGTGGCTTCACCGGAGGGTCCGACGCGCTGCTCGGTCACCATGACCCGCACCGGCCCGCCATCCGCCAAGCGGCTCAGCGAATGGACGCCGAGGGCGTCATGCCGGATCCCCCATTCCGGCGAGCCCGTCTCGCAGGGCATTTCGACCTCGGCAAGCAGGTAGCTCATTGTCGGGTCCCACCCGGGGAACTCAATGCCGGCTGCTTTACGGACCACGCTGCGTCCTCCGTCGCAGCCGACGACGTACTCCGCCCGCACGTGCTGGCCGTCGGACACCTCGACGTCGACGCCGCTGTGATCTTGACCGACAGTTGTCACCACCCGTTCGCGATAGATCGGCACGGCTAGCTCACCGACCCACTCGGCCAAAATGCGCTCGATGTGGCTCTGCCACAGCGCAAGTCCATAGGGGTGCCGGGAGGGAAAGTCGCTGATGTCCAGACGGATCTGGGCAAACCCCGCGACCTGCGCCACCTCCCCCTGCGATAGGAACCGCTCAGCGATTCCGCGCTGGTCGAACACCTCGATAGTGCGAGCGTGCAGACCACCTGCACGCGAGCCAATCAGGTCCTGGCTGGCGCGGCGCTCGACGATGGCGACGTCAACGCCTGCCAAGGCCAGCTCACCCGCCAACATCAGGCCCGTTGGGCCGCCTCCGACAACAACCACCGCATGGTCACGCATTTGTGTACTCCCAATGCACCGAGTTTCGGCTACGGCCAGCGATTTTGCGGCATGACCGGGGTCTTGCCGCAAGCCCCCGGGTGCGCTATACATTCAGAGTGGGACGGAGTAGCTATTCTCCGTTCCTTTTTCGTCTGCGGTGGGAGCTGTGATCGCCTTCGCGTGCGCCATGCCGATGGAGCTAACACCCCTGCGACGTCGACTGTCGCTTCGCAAGACCGACTTGGGCTACACCGGCGAAATCGGCGATCGGGCGGTGATCGCGGTCGTCACCGGAATCGGCACTGCCCGGGCGCACGCCGCGACGGTCCGACTGCTGGACGCGGTCGACGTCGAGTGGGTGATCGTGGTCGGCATCGCCGGCGCCATCGACAGCGAGACGCCCATCGGGACGCTGGTGCTACCCGAGCTCGTCGTCAACGGCGCCGACGGCTCCGGGCACCGGCCCACCCCGCTTCACCTCGGCAACCATCGGACTATCCGAGGAACACTGTGGACCACCGATCAGGTCCTCCTCGACCCGGCGGTACACGCGAAGCTGCGGACACAGGGCGTGGTGTCGCTTGACATGGAGACCGCCGCCATCGCGAAGGTGTGCGAACAGCGCGGTGTGCCCTGGTCGGTGGTTCGTGCCATCAGCGACCGGGCCAGCGACGGTAGCGTGGACGCCGCGATCGTCGGCCTCAGCCGACCGGACGGCAGGCCAGACTTGCTGGCCACCTTGCGCTACCTGATCAGGCACGCCGATGCCGTGCCGCGGCTGGTCCGACTCGGCCGAGGAGCCAAGCTGGCAACCGTGCGAGCGGCCGACGCCGCGATAAAAGCCGTGGGCTGACTAATTCTTGAACGATTCCAGATAAGGTCTTGACTCGTTCCAATTAGGAGCGGCATATTGATCTGGTGTCGTCAACGTCGGCCGATCACGCAGCGCAGCTGCGGACGGCCGATCTGCGAGTAACCAGGCCAAGGGTCGCGGTGTTGGAGGCGGTGCATTCTCATCCGCACGCCGATACCGAGACGATCTTGTCCGCGGTACGCGGCGGCCTTCCCGAGGTTTCCCGCCAGGCCGTGTACGACGTCCTCAACGCGCTGACCGCGGTGGGACTGGTTCGCCGGATCCAGCCGTTGGGCATGGTTGCCCGTTATGAGTCCCGGGTCGGCGACAACCACCATCACGTCGTATGCCGATCCTGCGGGGCCATCGCCGACGTGGACTGTGCGGTTGGTGAGGCGCCGTGTCTGACGCCATCGGACGATGGCACCGCTTTGGAAGGCTTCGTTCTCGACGAGGCCGAAGTCATCTACTGGGGCCTGTGCCCCGACTGCGCGACCTCCGATTCTCGATCACAGCCGTGATCACTGCCCGATTTATTAACCCTCGAAAGGAATGCTGTGTCATCTGATACATCTCATAGCCGCCCACCCGAACCAGGCGCCAAGTCGGCTAGCGGCAGCGAGAGCGAAAACCCCGTAATCTCCGCGCCGGAGCCGAAATCTCATGCGCCCCTAACGAATCAGGACTGGTGGCCTGACCAGATCGACGTGTCGCGGTTGCACCCGCACTCACCCCAGTCCAACCCGCTCGGTGACGACTTTGACTATGCCGCCGAGTTCGCCAAGCTCGACGTCGAGGCACTCAAGGCCGACGTGTTCTCGGTGATGACCACCTCCCAGGATTGGTGGCCCGCCGACTTCGGGCACTACGGCGGCCTGTTCATCCGAATGAGCTGGCATGCCGCGGGTACCTACCGCATTCACGACGGCCGCGGTGGCGGCGGCCAGGGTATGCAGCGCTTCGCTCCGCTCAACAGCTGGCCGGACAACGTGAGCCTGGACAAAGCCCGCCGGCTGCTGTGGCCGGTCAAGAAGAAGTACGGCAACAAGATCTCCTGGGCGGACCTGATTATCTTCGCCGGTAACTGCGCCCTGGAGTCGATGGGGTTCAAGACCTTTGGGTTTGCTTTCGGCCGCGAAGACGTCTGGGAGCCGGAAGAGATCCTCTGGGGAGAAGAAGACGAATGGCTGGGCACCAACAAGCGCTACTCCGGTGAGCGCGATCTCGCCCAGCCTTACGGGGCGACCACCATGGGCCTGATCTACGTGAACCCGGAAGGCCCCGAGGGCAAGCCGGATCCGCTCGCCGCGGGCATCGACATCCGCGAGACGTTCGGCCGGATGGCGATGAACGATGAGGAGACAGCCGCACTCATCGTCGGGGGTCACACCTTCGGCAAGACCCACGGCGCCGGCGATGCCGATCTGATTGGTCCGGAGCCGGAGGGCGCCCCAATCGAGCAACAAGGGTTGGGCTGGAAAAGCTCTTACGCCAGCGGCACCGGCAAGGACGCCATCACCAGCGGCCTCGAGGTGATCTGGACCCCAACGCCGACCAAATGGGACAACAGCTTCCTGGAGACCCTGTACGGCTATGAGTGGGAGCTGACCAAAAGCCCCGCCGGAGCCTGGCAGTTCACCGCTAAAGACGGTGCGGGTGCGGGCACGATCCCGGATCCGTTCGGCGGGCCGGGTCGCGCCCCGACGATGCTGGTCACCGATATCTCCATGCGCGAGTCCCCGATCTATCGGGACATCACGCGGCGTTGGCTGGACCACCCCGAAGAGCTGTCCGAGGCATTCGCCAAGGCCTGGTACAAGCTGCTGCACCGCGACATGGGACCCATCACCCGCTACCTCGGGCCGTGGATTGCCGAGCCGCAGCTCTGGCAGGACCCGGTTCCGGCGGTAGATCACCAGCTCGTCGACGACAAGGACGTCGAGGCGCTGAAGAAAAAGGTGCTCGACTCCGGTCTGTCCGTGCCGCAGTTGGTCAAGACCGCTTGGTCGGCGGCGGCGAGCTATCGCAACACCGACAAGCGCGGTGGAGCGAACGGCGGGCGGCTTCGCCTTGAGCCACAGAAGAACTGGGAGGTCAACGAGCCGTCCGAGCTGGACAAGGTGCTGCCGGTGCTAGACAAGATCCAGCAGGAGTTCAACGGCTCCGCGTCCGACGGCAAGAAGATCTCGCTAGCCGATCTGATCGTGTTGGCCGGCTCTGCAGCGGTCGAGAAGGCGGCCAAGGATGCCGGGTATGAAATCTCGGTTCATTTCGCACCGGGTCGAACCGATGCCTCGCAGGAGAACACCGATGTGGAGTCCTTCGCGGTGCTCGAACCGCGGGCCGACGGGTTCCGCAACTACATCCGTGCCGGCGAAAAGGCACCGCTGGAGCAGCTGCTGCTGGAACGGGCCTACCTGCTGGGCGTGACCGGTCCCGAGCTGGCCGTGCTCATCGGTGGGCTCCGTGCTCTGGGCGCTAATCACGGTGGCAGCAAACACGGCGTGTTCACCGATAAGCCGGGCGTGTTGACCAACGACTTCTTCGTCAACCTGCTCGACATGGGTACGGAGTGGAAGGCGTCGGAGACCGCGGAGAACGTCTACGAGGGCCACGACCGCTCATCGGGCGCCAAGAAGTGGACGGCGACCGCGAATGACCTTGTCTTCGGGTCGAACTCGGTGCTGCGCGGGTTGGCCGAGGTCTACGCACAAGACGACGCCAAGGGGAAGTTCGTGGAGGACTTCGTGGCCGCGTGGGTCAAAGTGATGAACAGCGACCGGTTCGACCTCACGTAGCATCCGGACCCGATCGTCACAGCAGACGTCACCCCGCGAGCAACACGCTCGCGGGGTGACGCGTTCTCGTCCGCCCACGATCGCTAGACCTCAAATTCGAGGTGGTGTCGGATCTCCTGTGCGGCGGCTTCCAAATTGCGGGCGACCAGGCCGCGCCCGATGAGTTCGCTGATCCGGGCAATGGCGAACCCGCTGGCGGAAAACGTCAAGGACAGGGTGAGTTGGCTTCCGTCATCGTCTTTTTCGACGCTTGCCCCGAATGAGTGGCGGGTTCCGCGCACCGACCGCCAACTCAGGCAGTTGACGCCGGGAATGATGAGCACCCGTCCGCCGAGGTAGATGGTTCCGCTATCCATGTACACATCCCACAGTTCACCGTGGTCATTGGTCTCGATGAATCGGCATCGGCTGAAGGTGGATACGGCCGCGAACAGTTTGTGCGGGTCGCTGATAAAGCTGCCGGTGTCGTCGGCCGGGCGACGGATATGGCTGGAAACACTTACGGTCTGAGGCATATCACCGGATCATCGGGACAATGGTTCGGCTTGCCAGCTTGGACAACCCAACCTGCATGGCGCTGGTGACGTAGTCGTAGGCATGATCCCAATCTGGTTCCTCGCCGAACCGGGCGCGCAGGTCGATTGGCTCGAGCACCTGCATGCGTATCTTCGCCGGAAGCGGAATATGCGGCAGCGGAACGGGTAGCAAACCCCATGGGATGCTAAGTGTGAAGGGCAGACTTTTCACTCGGGCAAACTTGTCCAAGCGAAGCAATTGAGCGGTACGACGCCCATCGTTGAGCACGAACAGGGTGTCGTGTCCACCGGTGGCAACCACCGGCACGACCTTCACGTCGGATTGATGGGCCAACCGTAAGAAGCCCTTTCGGCCGGAGAAGACAATTTTGTGGCGTTGGCGCCACGGGCGCAGCGCCTCGACGTCGCCGCCGGGGTAGACAAGCGCTGATCCGCCGCTGGCGAAAATCGTTTCGGCGAACGAGTTGTCCGCGGGCACGACGCCGAGTTTGCGGGTCAAAGTTCCGAGAAACGGAGCGGCGGTAATGGTGTCATGCGCCAGCGCGTATAGCGGACGACCTTCGACGGTGAAGAAGGTGTTGTATGCGAGCAGAAGGACGAAGGTGTCCGGGGTGGCGCCGCCGCCGCTGTGATTGCCGACAAACAGCACCGGTTCGTCGGGAACATTCTCGAAGCCGGTCACTTCGGCGCGAAACCACACCGTCGAGGTCAACCACAGCGCGGGCAGAACCGCACGGATGAACTCGGGATCGCGCTCGCGAAGTTCTGCCGGAATGCCTGAGTCGTCCATCCCGAGCAGGTTAACCGCTTTCAGAAAAGGCTAATCTCGCGTATATGGCAACTGAGTCCACCATGCTGGCCCTCGGCACCCCCGCCCCGACGTTCACGCTGCCCGAGCCGGCCACCGGCGCCACGGTCAACATCAGCGACCTCGGGGGTCCCGCGCTGGTCGTGACCTTCATCTGCAACCACTGCCCGTATGTCAAGCACGTCGCCGCCGGGCTCGCCGCGCTTGGTCGAGACCTCGCCGACCAGGGCGTGGCGATGGTCGCCATCTCCAGTAATGACGTGGTCAGCTATCCGCAGGACGGACCCGATCAGATGGCTGCCGAAGTCCAACGTCAGGGCTGGACATTCCCCTACCTCTACGATGAAACCCAAGAGGTCGCCCGCGCCTTCTCCGCGGCCTGCACGCCCGACACGTTCGTCTTCGACGGCGAGCGCCGACTGGTCTACCGCGGCCAGCTCGATGATTCCCGCCCGGGCAATGGTCTGCCGGTAACCGCCGCTGACGTCCGGGCCGCGGTCGACGCCGTGCTGGAAGGGCGGCCGGTCGACGGCAACCAGCGACCGTCGATCGGCTGCGGGATCAAGTGGCGTTGAAAACTATTGCGGCGGAACGTCTATCGGTAGCCACGTTTCAACAGGAAACGGGCACCGGACTTCATGGCCTCGGGGCTTGCGACGTCGAAGCCGAATGCGTTGGCCAGTCGGTCGGTGATGTTGAAGGCCAGGGATACCGCCAGGGCGTCCTTGATCTGCTGAGGTGACACCGAGGAGGCCAGGACGACGCGGATGTCGTCGGCGTCGATGCTGTTCTGCTGTGTGAGCTTGCCGAGCAGACGCAGGGTGGCGCGCAGCGGCTCATCTACCGGCGCAGTTTGAACATCGGCTAGCGTGGCGCCCACCTTCGCTTCGTCGCCGTACCACATCGACGAGGTCGCTGAGTGGGCCGAGACGCAAAACGGGCACTGGTTGGCCTTCGAGACGTAGGCGGCCATCAGCTCGCGATCACCGATTGACCAGTCCGATGGTCCTCGCATCGCTTCATGGGTGAGCGGGCCGCCGCCATAGAAATTGGGTCGATACAGCGCCAGCTTGACCGCGTCGACGACGGGGTGGCCGGAAAATACCCGAATGAGCGCCATGATCGCCTTGGTGTGCAGGCGATGGCCCCGGTCGAGAATTTCCAGCCTCATGGCTCGTGCCTGTCTTCGATTGCGCTCGCCAGCGCCGCAAGCGCGTTGGCATACTGGCGGCTCGCTTGCCCGATCGCAGCGCATACCACGATCTCGAAGATCTGGTCCTCGCTGAAGCCCGCCGTCCGGACAGCGGCGACATCCTCGTCGGTTACGCGGTACGCGTGTTTGGCAACCTTTTCGATCAACGTGCGGATGGGCTCGCTGAGGCCGGCATCATCGAAGGCCGCGCGGCGCAACTCGGGTGCCGCTTGTCCGTTCCCTTCGAGCACACGCGCGACGAGCTCGCGGTGTAGTTGGGCGATCTCAACCATGTTTGTCAGCCTTCCAGCTGGGCCGTTCGAATATGGAGGATTCAACTGACCGGCGGTCGCGGTACGGTACCGGCGATGCCGATGAAAGTTGTGGTGGCAGGCTACGGAAGTCGCGGCGATATCGAGCCCTGCATCGTCGTCGCTCGGGAGCTGCTGCGCCGGGGTCATGACGTGCACATGGCCGTGAGCGTCCCGCCTGATATGCGTGGCTTCGTCGAGTCGGCAGGGCTTAACGCGGTCCCCTACGGCCGGGACTGGCAGGAGCTGCTGCGCGACGAGGATTTGATCCGCATGATCCAGAATCCGTTGAAGGCGATGGGGCAAGCTGTCGAATATGTTGCCCAAGTCTTGGAGGACAAGCGCGCGACCTTGACGTCGCTGGCTGACGGGGCCGACCTAATCGTGGCGGGCATAACCGAGCAGGGGCTGGCCGCCAATGTCGCGGAGCATTACGGTATGCCGCTGGCTGCACTGCACTTCTTCCCGGCGCAGATCTTGGAGTCCAGGGAGCCACATAGGAACACCGTGCAACGCGGATCGCTGGAGATCCAGGCTTACGACGAGCTCTGCTTTCCCGACCTAGCAGCACAGTGGGCGCACGCAGACGGTCGACGGCCCTTCGTCGGGGCGCTGACGCTGGAGCTGCCGACGGATGCCGACGACGAGGTCTTGTCGTGGATCGCCGCGGGAACGCCACCGATTTACTTCGGTTTTGGCAGCACTCCGCTCGCATTTGCCGACACCGTCGCCGTGATCAGCGCGGCCTGCAAGCTATTAGGCGAACGAGCGTTGATTTGCGCCGGCCCGAATGACTACAGCCACATCGGGCATGCCGACCACGTCAAGATCGTGGAAGCGGTGAATCACGCAGCTGTCTTTCCCGTGTGCCGCGCGGTCGTCCATCATGGCGGGGCCGGCACCACGGCCGCAGGGCTGCGGGCCGGCGTCCCTACGTTGGTCCTCTGGAACGGGCTTGATCAGCCGAGCTGGGCAGCTGCTATTGAACAACTGAAAGTCGGTTCCGCGCGGCGCTTTTCGGCTAGCACCCAGGAATCGCTGGTCGCGGATCTACGCTCCGTCCTCACTCCGCAGTGCGTTAGCCGGGCCCATGACATTGCCGATCAGATGACCAAATCCGCCGAAAGCATTGCCAGCGCCGCCGATCTGCTGGAAGACGCCGCCCGGTCGGGCATCTGAGTGGCCTATCCGTCTAGCTGGCCGGAGATGCCACGCTCGATGCTCGCCTGGGTCGTGGATGGCAACACGATGAGACCATCGAGTTCTTTGCGTGCCCGGTCGTAGGCATTTTGGCGCTCCTGCGGAGTCGCAGCGGCGTCGGACGCCACCCGCAACAGCCGCTGAGCGCGCGCAATACGCTGCTGGCTGTCTGGTGAAAAGTCGTCGCGGCGGCGACGTTTCGCCTCCGTTTCAGCGATGTCGAACGCGGTCACATATTCCTCGACGGCGGCCAGGTACCGCGCTGCGGCGTCGCGGTCATCGAGCAGATCTTCGGCCTTGGCGGGGCGCAGGAAATCGGCGCGAAGCTTGGCCTTGTGGAATCCGACCGTGAGTGGATCGCGCATGTCGGTCATCAGTGGGAAGTCGAGAAGCTTGGCGTAGTCGAGTTCATACTCCAGCCAGCGGGTGTCCGTTCGGTCGTGCTCGCGCAGGATGCGGGTGAGCGCCCGCCATTGGGCGGCTTGGTTGCCGCCGGCTGCTGCCTGGCCGGGATCGCGCGACTCCTCACCCGCCTTCTTGGTAGAGAACGCTTTCACCGCAGCGATAATCACGCCTGCCAACGGCACGATCACGATGAGAAACTCGGCCAACCGAAACAGCATTCCCACATGACCAGGATGCCACCAGCGGAGTGCTACTCAGCGAGCAAGATCCCACTGCCCGAAATCGGCGGCAAGGACCTCGTCCACATCGACATGGATACCGCCCACCAACGGGCCGGGGTTCGACGAAGTGTTGACCGCGGCCTGATACAACACCGCCGCCGGTTCGCGCTCCCCGTGCGACCAGGCTTTCGTCTGCCATGCCCACCGATGTCCCGCCGTAGTTGAGTGCCCGATCACGCCGTCATTGATCGCCCACCCACACGCCCGGGAATGACCGTAGATGCCGGTGCGCTGCACGCCCAGCACCGAGTTGATGCCCTGGAACCACTTGACAGCCAGGCTATTCCAGGTGCCCTGGTCGATATCATCGTCGACGCTGAAGAAGATCGGGGCCGAGTTGCTGCCGCCGGCTGCGGTGTGCAGCCGCAGAGCGGTCTGGGCGTCTGCCACGCCGCCGTCATGCCCGCGGGTGAAGTCCGACGGGTCGGGCCAACCGGGCTTGCCGTATTGGTAGTTGCTGACGATGTGCAGACCCGCTGCGCGCATTGCGTCGGTGAATTCGCGGGTGACGGGCTTGAAGTCGAAGTTGGCTCCGGGTCGCGACTCGGATACATAGACCACCGCCCCGTCGTAGCCGGCGGCTTTGATCTGATCCGGCGGAACCCGGTGCTCGGTGAAGTCAACGATCTTGAGATCCGCGGCTAACGCCTGCTCGTCGAGTGCCGTAGCCCATGCGCCTAGGCCCAACAGGGCCGGCGTCAATGCAAATTTGATTGCTTCGCGTCTGGTAAAAGTTCGCATGGCTCAATGAGTAAGCAGGGCAACCACACTGAAGGAATTGCCACGTGGGTGTCGTGGATCCGGCTGCGGCAGCCACGCGGCCGGGCGCATCAAAATCGGCAAACGGCGCAAACGATGCGCCGCGACCAACAACGAGTGGACCGCAAGCGTGCGCCAGCCCAGCTCCTCGAAGAAAGCTATCCCATTCTCGGGTGCAAACTTGAACGGCGCATTTTGCCGCATGCCGGCGATCCTCCTATTCATCGTCTTCTTGAATCCCGGTCCGGTGAAGTTCACCATCCACCAGGCCACCTCGGACCGCTTGATCGCCTCCGACAGCCCGACGACGTCGCGGTCTTCCAGGTACATCAATAGGCCCTCGGTCACCACCAGCGCCTTGCTGGCGCCGTCCAGTGCTTCGTCGAAGAAAGCACCGCGGGCGGCCGGATCGATCAAGTCGACGGCGGTCCGGGTGAGCCGGCAGCGCGGCGTCTGGTCGGCAAGCAGCTCGGTCTTTTCCGCGAGCAGCTGCGGCAGATCCACCTCGATCCACACCAGATCAGGTGGCAGGTCCAGACGATACGGCCGGGTGTCCAACCCGGCCGCCAAGTTCAGTACCCGGTCACAGCCCGCGGCGATCGCCTCGGCAATGGCATCGTCGATCAGCCTGGTGCGTGCGACCAGCCACCAGCCGCTGCGAGTTCTCCGTGGAGCGTTGGCGGCAATCGCGCGCCCGTGTTCACCGGCAAGCCGTTCGGCGAGCGGGTCGGAAAACAACGCATCCGGCCGCGCCGACTCGGTTGCCCGGTGCAGTGCCGTCCACCGAGCCGTGTCGGAAACGTGGGTGATGCTGTGCCCGCTAGGTGGCATACGTTGCGTTATAGCATCCGCTGGTGGACGATCCGGTCGCCAGGTCTTTCAATCCGTCGACGCTGCGCGAAGCGATGGCCCGGCGGCTGTATCGCCGATCGGTGGCGATGGGGCAAATCACCGTGCCGGCTGTCCCGAGCTTCATCGACGAGTACGTCGCAATGTGCGACAACCTCTTTGCCAGCCTGGGCGTCCAGTACTCCGCCGCAGAATTTGCTCAGCTGAAGACGGTGCTGGCCAGCCAGTTGGAGCAGGCCTACCGGGCCTCCTCTCGGTCGAACATCGTCATTTCGTTTCACGCTCCGTTCGGTACCGCCCTGAACTATCGCGTCAACGTCGAAGCGGTGACGATGGCAGGTCATTACGACGGCTGGGTGAGTACCCGCGAAGGGTCGCTGTTCGGCAAGACGCCCGATGCGCGGGTATGGGCACTGGCCGGCGAGACGACTGATCCCAGCAGCTTTCGGATACTCGATATCGGCGCTGGAACCGGTCGTAACGCCCTGGCTCTCGCACGACGCGGGCACCCGGTGGACGCGGTCGAGATTGCGCCAAAGCTCGCCGCCATCATTCGTGCCGAGGCCGAACGCGAATCTCTCGACGTACGGGTAGTCGAGCGCGACGTCTTCGCGACCACCGATGATGTCCGCTGTGATTACCAGCTGATCGTAGCTTCCGAGCTGGTGCCCGACTTCCGGACGACCCAGCAGCTGCGCGGCATGTTCGAACTCGCGGCCCGCTGCCTGGCTCCGGGCGGGCGGTTGCTGTTGAACGCTTTTTTGCCGCGCGAGGGCTACATCCCCGACACCGCCGCGCGCGAACTCGGGCAACAGTGCAACACGATGATCTTCGCCTGGGACGAAATGACGAGCGCGGTGGGGCTGCTGCCTCTCGAGCTGGTTGCCGATGACTCCGCCTACGAGTACGAGAAAACCCACCTTCCGCCGGACGCCTGGCCGCCCACCGCGTGGTACGACGGGTGGGCCAGCGGTCTGGATGTGTTCGACGTCACGCGTGAGCAGTCCCCGATCGAGTTGCGATGGTTGGTTTACCGGAAGGCATAAGGTCCCTAGCGATGCTGATGCGAATCACTTCGTCGACGCGAACGGACTGAGATTTGCGTGGAGCAGGTCCCAGGCGGGCACTTCATGCATCGGGAGCACCCAGACGAGTTCGCTGCGCGGCTGCTCACGCATCTGTGATCTGACCGAACACCGTCGGCTGCTATCGTGCTTGGCCTATGCCCGAGATGGATCGTCGCCGCATGTTGTTGATCGCCGGGGTGGGCGCGTTGTCGGCCGCGATTCCCATTCCGCAGGCATTGGCTGACCCGCGCCTCCCGCAGGCACCGGCCGCTCCCCCGCCACCCGCGGCGCCGCAGGGCTCCTACATTTTTCATGATGAGTTCGACGGCGCAGCAGGCTCGGCTCCCGATCCGTCCAAGTGGACGGTGGCGCGCGCCCGTGAGTCGATGAAGGACCCGACGTTCTGGGAAAGACCTGAGAATGTCGGTCAGTACCGCGACGATCGTCAGAACGTGTTCGTGGACGGCAAGTCAAATCTGGTCCTGCGCGCCGCAAAGGACGGCAACACCTACTTCAGCGGCAAAGTTCAAAGCCCGTGGCACGGCGGCATCGGACACACCTGGGAAACCCGGATAAAGCTCAACTGCCTCACTGCCGGATGCTGGCCCGCCTGGTGGTTGGGTAACGAGGACAACGGTGAGATCGACGCGGTCGAATGGTACGGCAACGGCAGCTGGCCCTCGGCCACCACGGTCCACACCAAAGCCAACGGTGCCGAGTGGGCTACGCACAACATCGCCCTGGACAGTGCCTGGCACACCTGGCGATGCCAGTGGGATGAAGCCGGCATCCGCTTCTGGCAGGACTATGTGGACGGCGCTGCGCCGTATTTCAATGTTCCCGCCAACTCGATCGGAGACTGGCCGTTCAATAATCCCGGTTACCAGGTGTTTCCGGTCTTCAACCTCGCGGTCGCCGGTTCCGGCGGCGGCGATCCCGGAAAAGGAACCTATCCCGCGGAGATGCTTGTCGACTACATCCGGGTCTGGTAACGCGGGTTACCGGGCTCAGTAGTTGTTGCAGGTGCCGGCGATCTGCCCGATCAGCCCGATGTACTGCGCGGCTCCTGGCATGCCCTGGGCCTGCTGGGCCATCTGCGCCCGCTGCGGCGGCGGGGCGGCAAGGAAGGAACGCAGCCAGCCCTGTGCCATCGACGACTGGTTGAATTTCGCGGCGGCGGCCGGCGATTGTGCGTTCAGGGCCGCAACCACCTGCGGGTAACTGCAGGTGGTGTTGACTGCCGAGTCGACACCGGGGTCTGCGGATGCAATCCCAGCGCCAGCAACAATCGACAATGCCAGACCACCAACTACGGCAGCCAATCTGGTAGAGGACCGCGCGACCATATATGGGCACCTTCCAAGCTATGCATCGCCGAACCTCGACGAAGAAGATCAGCTTACCGGACCGAATTGAGGCGCCATCCGCTCGAAGGCCCGGCGCGTCCACCCGCAGCTGTGCGGCGACGCGCTCTCCTGCAAGCCGCTCTTTTGGTGTTTGGCCAGCTCACCGCATGTTTCGCGGCACCTCGGCGATGAGCTGAAGTACGTTCTGGTCATGGACGACCGCCACCGGGACCCGCTGGTGGCGCGGCGCAACCCCGGACGCCGTAATGGAGCTGTGCACACCGCGCAACCGGTTCGGAACCTGGCGGTCGATTTCTACCGCGTCGCCGGGGTGGTGCTGATCGTGCTGGGTCACTGGCTGGCCGGATCGGTGACCTACCGCGATGGATATTTCGGTCGGCAGAATCCGCTCCTCGACCAGCCCTGGACTCAGTGGCTGACCTGGCCGTTTCAGGCCGTCCCCACTTTCTTCCTGGTGGCCGGTTACGCCGGCGCGGTGTCGTGGACGCATTGGCGCCACACCGAGGGTGCCTCGCGCCAGCTTTGGCTGCGCCATCGACTAGCCCGGGTGCTCGGGCCCACCACGGTCTACGTCGTGGTGGTCTCGGCCGTTGTGGTGGTGCTCGACGCGTGCCAGGTAGCCAACGCCACGCTGGAATATGCGGGTTGGGCGGTGGCGATGCACCTATGGTTTCTCGCCGTCTACCTGATCGTGGTTTCCCTCACACCGGTTGCGATTGCCGCACAACGTCGTTGGGGGCTCTGGGTGCCTGCGTTGATGGGGTTGGGAGTTGCGGCGGTCGACGCGGTCTCGCTAGTCGGTCACGTGCCCTACCTTGGCTGGCTGAACTACCTCCTTTGTTGGGGCAGCCTCTACCAACTCGGAATGGCTTGGCAGAACGGACTTTTGGCCGGTCGCAGACCGGTGCTGCTGGCAGCCGGGTCGGCCGTTGCGTTGGCGCTGTTGATCGTGCTGGGGCCGTACCCGGTCAGCATGATCGGCGTGCCCGGCCAAACCGTGCAGAACACCGAGCCACCGTCGCTGGCGATGTTAGCGTTTGCGGGCGCACAGGCAGCAGTGGTGATCGTCCTCGCACCCGCGCTCAACCGCGCGCTGCGGTCCGGGTTCGCCTCACGCGTGTTGTCGGCTGCAAACAGCAACGTGATGGCTCTTTACCTGTGGCACATGATCCCCGTCGTGATCGTGGCGATTGTCGGCTACCCGACCGGACTGTTGCCGCAGCCGGTCGAGGGCACCGCCGCCTGGTGGCTCGCGCGGCTGGAATGGATCGTCATCCTTACCCTCGTCACAGCGGTCGAGCTGATGCTGTTGTGGTGGGGCCGAAGGTTGTTCGCCGCGCCGCTGCCCACGCTCGCCACGCCGCTCACCGGTCGCTGGGCCGAACCGGTCATGCTGGCCGGGGCCGTGATGTCGGCCTATGGTCTGGCGTTCGTCGCCGCCGAGGGCTTCGCGCCGGATGAACATCTTCCCTGGCTCACCGCGCTGATCTTCGCTATCGGCGTGTTGCTGGTGGCACTTCGTCCTGCTGAGACGCTGTCCCGAAGCTACTGAGCCTGCCCCGCTACTTCGCTGCGCTCAGTGCGTCCAGTGCGGCGTCGTAATTCGGCTCGTTGGCGATCTCCGGCACCAGCTCCTCATACGCGACGTTACCGTCGGCGCCGACTACCACCACGGCGCGGGCAAGTAGCCCGGCAAATGGACCGTCGGCAATGGTGACGCCGTAGTCCTTGCCGAAGCTGTCACGGAACGCCGACCCGGTTTTGATGTTCTCGATGCCCTCGGCGCCGCAGAACCGCGCCTGCGCGAAAGGCAGGTCGTTGGAGATGCACAGCACGGACAGGCCGCCGGCCGAGGCGCGTTCGTTGAAGGTGCGCACACTGCTGGCGCAGACGGGGGTGTCGACCGACGGAAAGATATTCAGCAAGACGGGTTTACCCTGGAACTGGTCACTGTTCAGTGGTGCCAGATCGGATCCGGTCAGGGTGAAGGCCGGAGCCGGGGATCCGACGGCAGGCAGCTCGCCGACGGTATTGATCGGGTTTCCCCGCATAGTTATCTGTGCCATACGCACAGTCTGCCAAGGCCGGCGGGGCAGCCTTGGGTCGGGGCTGGGATCAACCGCGACGAGCAGATCGGCAGGTACCGGCCGCCTGCCCCGCGGGTCGCCACGCGCGCTCCATATGCCCTCTATATATTGACTAGCGTGCCAGAGATGAATCGACGGAACATCATGCTGACGATGGGGCTGGGAGCACTGACAGCCGCGATCCGCCTCCCGCAAGCCTGGGCTCACCCGTCTCCCCCGGCCACGCCGCTGGATCGGCTGCCACCACCGGCCGCGCCAACCGACGCCGCTCCTGGGAGCTACCTTTTCCAGGACGAGTTTGACGGACCGTCCGGCCAAGGCCCCGATCCGTCGAAATGGACGATACAGACTTGGCAGGACGACGTGTGGCCACCGGTCGCAGGGACATACCGCGCCCAAAACGTGTTCCTCGACGGCAACTCCAATCTCGTCCTGCTGGCCAACCAAGAAAACGGCGACTACTTCAGCGGCAAACTGCGCGGCAACTGGCGGGGCCGAATCGGCACCACCTGGGAAGCGCGGATAAAGCTGGACTGTTTGTCCACCGGCCTTTGGCCGTCGTTCTGGACTGTCAACGAGGACCCGGTGCCCGACGGCGAGGTCGACATCTTCGAGTGGTACGGCAACGGCTCATGGCCCCCGGGAACCACGGTCCACGCGGCATCCAACGGGAAGACCTGGGAAGGCAAATCGATACCCGGGATGGTTGACGGTGCTTGGCATACCTGGCAAATGCATTGGGGTACCGACGGATTCAAGTTCTCGCGGGACGGCGCACAGTACTTCAGTGTTCCGCCGAAGCCCATCCACGTCCACGGTGGTGCTCCTGACGACTTTCGGTGGCCGTTCAACAATCCCGGGTATTGGATGACTCCGATGTTCACGCTTGCGGTCGGTGGTCCGGGCGGCGGCGATCCTGCCTTGGGTAACTTCCCGTCGCAAATGCTTATCGACTACGTCCGAGTCTGGTAGCCATCGTTATCGCGTCGCCTTGACCACCTGAACCAGGTTGAACTGCCATCGCTCGACCAGGCGGAAGCCCAGATCGTGCGGAACCGCGAAGGCCGGGGTTGCACCGTAGAGCGGGCCGGGCGGCAGCGCCGAACCCTGCTGGTGAACGGGCATCGACTTGTCCGCCTGAGTGATGATCCACACCACGCGGCACTCACTCAGTGGTTTCGCCACAACTTCAGGGATGAGGTTGGTATCGAAGACGTCATTGCGGTCGGTCGCGCGCTGCCAAAGGGTGAGGTCGACCAGCTTCCGATATGCGTCGGGACGCGCCGCCATCAGCGGGCGCATCGGAGCAGGCATGAACGTGACCGTGTCGTTGACCAGTAAGCAGTCACCGGGTACTGCCCTCGCGGTGACCAGGTCGGCCACCTGGCTGTAGTCCATTCCGTACTTGGCGTACGGGCTACGTTGGGCCACAACGTAGTTCGGTGCCGCAGCGAGAGCGAAAAGACCGACGATAGCCGCGGCGATCCACGGTCGAACGGCTACCGCCCCAATGCAGATGCCCAGGACCAATGCCATCGCCGGTGCGGTAAAGGCCAAGTAGCGCGGCGTGTACACGGGGTGAACCAATGCCGACCAGATGACGACCAGTGCGGTCGGTATCAGCAGCCAGCCGATCGCCAACGTCAGCAGTTGCCGATCGGAGTCCTTCAGTTGCCTGGGTTTACCGCACCAGCAGACCGTCGCCGCCGCCACCACCAGGGCCGACAACAGTGCGAACGGTGGGCTTCGTTCGAAATATTGTTGAACGGTCACATCTTCGATCGTTCGGTGCCCGATCGATGCTATCCAGCTGATCTGATGCGCTTGCCCGACGGCCGTGACAACAAACGGCGCTAGGGCGCTACCCGCTAGTACCGACGTCGTGGCGAACCCCATCAGGACCCGTTGTCTGCGCTGGAAAACGCAGACAAAAGCAACGTGGACCAAAAACAGCAACACCAGATACAGGTCGACCAGAATCGAGATTGCCAGCACGAGCCCGTAAGACAGCCAGGCCCAAGCGTTGTCACGACGTGTGGCATGGATGAGCAGCACCGTCAGCCACACGGCGGCCATCATCGACAAGGCATAGGGGCGAGCTTCGATGGCTGCCCACGTCGATCGGGGCAAGACAGCGCAGACGACTCCGGAGGCCGCCGCGACAGTGCGAGACGAGAACTGCCGGCCCAACACCACGAGTCCGGCCGCGGCGCCGCTGACAGCTAGACCGCTTGGCGCGCGAGACCAGAACTCCGTCGGCGGAAAAAGTTGGAACCAGCCGTGCATGAGCAGGTAATACAGGCCGTGGACGGCGTCGACGTTGCCCAACATCTGCCACAACTGACCCAACGAACGACTGTATGAGGCCGAAATGGTCGCGGCCTCGTCGTACCAGAACGAAGGACGGCCCGCACCGCCTAAACTCACGGCAGCGGCCAGCACTGCAACGAGCAGCGGGTCCAGCACAGCCCCCGGCTGCTGCTTCGGACGCCCTTTGACCATCGACTGGATGAGCGTCTTTTAACGTGACGGGCGCACTTTGTAGGTCGACGGCCATGACTGTCGGGTGTCGTCGCCCACCAGCGGCGTCCCTAAGCTGCCGACCTTGACGTTGTAAGCCTCCTGTCCGGCACCGACTTCACGGTTGGCGTGCTCCTGCGCCAGGTAGTACAGCTCATCGATGGTGGCTTCGCCGTAGGCGACGAAGGAGGTCTTCCGGACGATGTCTCCAGCCCCGGCGGTCATTCGAGCGGGCAGGATTTTGGTCGCCAGCGCCCCCAGGCCGAACACAGTGACCGGAAGAACCCAGTAGCAGACGAACGACATCGGAGTCTTGATGTCGAGAATCGTCGCACCGCCCCGCGCGATCGGCGGAATTACCGATGACGCCGTCATGGCGCCAACGACGGCAACCCAGATCCACGTCAGCCGCCTTGTGATTTGGCCGAACAGATCGCTTTCGACCACGCCGGGCGGCTGACCCGCCGCGACGAACTCATGCACGAAGGGCTTGCCGGTCAGCACGCCGGTCAGGACCACTAGGAAGATCCCCGCATTGCTCAATGGCAACGCCCACTGTTCGATGAATGACTGGCTCATCAGCAGGGTCACGGCCGTCAGCACCGAGAACGTTCCGATGGCCCCGATTTCGAGCGTTCCCCCGGGTGTGTGCGCTGCGCGCCCGACGACCAGCCCGGTGACCGCTATCGCCAGTGCGACCAACGCAGCGGCAAGACAAGGCACATTACCGACAAGCACCCAATAGACGATCCACGGCGCGAAGCCAAACAGAATGCCCACGATCGGTCAGTGTATGGGCGGGTCGGGCCCGACCTACTACTGGTCGGGTTCCTGCTCGGTTTGTTGAGCCTGTAACTCGTCTTGAATGAGAGCCAGGGCGCCCGGCCGGCTCAGCTAACCTGAACCAGTGCTAGCCGAGGAGTCCCGCGCCGGGCGCTTGCTCGATGGCGTCCGGCGCACTCCTGCCCAGAGCCGCATCCTGCACGCCGCATTGGACTTGTTCGCCGACCACGGTGTAAGCGGAACGTCATTGCAGATGATCGCTGACGCTGTCGGGGTGACCAAGGCCGCGGTTTACCACAAGTTCAAGACCAAGGAAGAAATCGTCATCGCGGTCGCCGAAATGGAGCTTGCCACGCTCGAGGATGCGCTGGAAGCGGCCGAAGCCCAGGCGGACTCGATCGGCGCCCGCAAAGTGCTACTCACCGAAGTGGTGGGGATGGCCGTCGAGCGGCGCCGCTGGGTTAGGACGCTGCAGAACGACCCGGTGATGGTGCGCCTGCTGGGTGAGCACGAGCCGTTCCGCAGTCTGATCACCCGCCTGTATGCGATCTTGCTCGACGAGGCCGACGACACCGAGGCGCGAATTTCGGCGGCGCTATTCTCCGGCGCGATCGCTGGAACGGTGATCAATCCCCTCGTCGACGACATCGACGACGACACCCTGCGCTCGGTACTGATCCACCTCACCGCACGCATGTTCAAGTTGCCCGACTGACTGCCCAAACCCCTTGATGTAGGTCCGTCGAATCATCTATCGTCGCACTAGCCGATCGGCTACCCCTGTTAAGAGAGGCGCTATGCAGATTCTTGCTGAGGCCGAGGATCTACCCAAGACGGCAAATATCAAGACCCAGCTGATCAGCCTGTGGACCGCACCGGTTTTCGGTGTTGTCCTGCTGATCGCGTTCCTGGCGTTCCCGGGATTTTTCCCACCAATGTCGCCGGACATGACCGCTGAACAAGTCGCGAAGTTCTACAGCGACCACACGGCGATGATTCGGTTCAGCATGATCACCTTCAACCTATGCGGGATCATGTTGTTGCCGATTTTCATGGTGATCGTCGTCCAGATGAAGCGGATGGCTACCCAGAGCCATGTGTTCGCCTACTGCTACCTCACCGCGGCGGTCACCGGGGCAACCCTTTTCGCGCTGGCGGACATCTTCTATCTCGTCGCGGCGTTTCGGCCTGCCCGCAACCCTGAGCTGATCGAGCTGCTCAACGACATGGGTTGGATGATCTTCATCGCGCCGGTGGGCGCGGCAGTCGCGATGAACTTATTGCTGGGGCTGGCAATCTATTTCGATCATGGGCCCAACCCGGTGTTTCCCCGATGGGTCGGGCATTACGCCGTGGCTACCGCGCTGGCGATGGCCCCGGCGGTCGGCGCGGCCGTCTTTGCCACCGGTCCGCTGGCGTGGAACGGCGCGATCTCCTTCTGGCTTCGCAATGGCGCCTTCACGCTGTTCGTGATCGTGATGTTCTTCGTGCTGCGCAAGGTGCTGCACCGACAAGCGGTCGACGAGGGGGTCGCGCGGTGAGCAGCACGGTCTCGACCGAGTCGTCGGCGACCGCAGTCGCCGTCGATCGTCCCCCGCGGGCGGGCAAACGTGACGTCTGGCTGGTGTTTTGGATCGTGCCCGCGTTCTACACCGCGTTCGGGGTGATCTTCTTCGCGCTGGCCCGGGTGATGCCGCCACCGCGGCCCGATGTGACCGCCGATCAGATGGCACATTTTTTCCACACCCACGCGTTGACCATCAAGATCGGCTTTGGGGTGCTCGTGCTGATTGTCGGAGGCGCCGGCATTTCGAACGGCATCGTCGTCTACCACATGAAACGAATGACGGTCGGATCGGTGATGGCCTACACCTATCTGGGGGCGATGTCGGTCGGCGCGCTACCCGGTTGCCTGCTGGTCGCGTTCTCCTTTTTGACCGCGGTGTATCGGCCGGGCCGTGATCCACAAATCCTGTGCCTGTTATACGACCTCGGATTGCTGTCCTACGTGGGCTCGCTGGGATGCTTTACCACCGCGTACTTCGCGTTCGCTGTGGCGATTCTCTACGACAAGAACGAGATTTTCCCTAAATGGCTTGCCTACGTGAATGTCTGGCAAATCGTCACCGAAATCTTGGCGGTGCCGGTGTTCGTGTCCAAGGCCGGACCGTTCGCGTGGAACGGCTGCAACTCCTTCTGGTTGGGCACGGCGATTTTCGGTGTCTGGCTCGTTTGCGTGATCCTCTTCCTCAAGAAAGCCAATGAGCTTCAGCCGGCCGACGAACCGCCCGTGGATTGATGGACGAGTTCATGACTGCAACATCGTCGGTGACGAGCGCCGAGGACCAGCGCGGGGCCCACCTTCCGGGCGACGTTGCTATGTGGGTGATGGTTCTTGGCGATCTGATCATCTTCGGCGCCTACTTCATCATGTTCATGATCTTCCGGGCTATGAAGCCGGCGGAATTCCTTGCTTCCCAACAGCATCTCAACATCAACATCGGCGTGCTCAACACGCTGGTGCTGCTCGCCAGTTCCTGGTTCATCGCCCGCAGTGTGCAGTCCGCCCGCGCCGCCGACCACGCCCAAGCGCTGCGCCTGACCTGTCTCGGCGGGCTGTGCGGGGTGGCGTTCATCGCGATCAAGGCCTACGAATGGTCGGCGAAAATCGCGCAGGGATACACCATTTCGAGCAATACCTTCTTCATGTACTACTACATGCTCACTGGTGTACACGTATTCCACGTCGCCCTCGGCCTGCTGATTCTGGGCATCACCGTGCGTGAGCTGCGTAATCCTCGCCGTCGGCGACCCTTCATGGTCGAGTCCGGGGCCACCTACTGGCACATGGTCGATCTGTTGTGGATCGTCATCTTCGCCTTGCTCTACGTGATGAGGTGAGCACATGACTGAAACCATTGGGACCGCCGCGCGGACGACCACCTACGCCTGGATCGTGTTGTCCGCGATCACGATCGTCTCCTGGTGGCTGGCACCCGGTTATACCCACGGAACTGCTGCCATAGCCAGTGTGCCGATCACCGTCGCGGTCGTTCTGCTGGCATTTATCAAGGGACGCTTGATCATCCAATACTTCATGGAAGTGCGCACCGCGCCCCGGTGGCTCAAGCTGTTCACCGATGCGTGGCTCACTACCTTGTGGGTCGGCGTGTTAGCGCTCTACTTGTACTGATGGCTTGCTAGGCGGGTAACTTTTGCGCCAATTCCCAGGCAGTCTCTGCCAAGCCGCGATAGCGCTCGCGATATTCGTCGGTACCGGCGCGCGAATCGGCCGCATTACCTTCGACGCCCCGTCGCCACACCCCGGCGGTGATAGAGGCGAGCCGGAACATCGAGAACACCACGAAGACATCGAGCGAATCCGGCAGCATGCCACCGCCATGTCGGCAGTAGCTGTCGAGGAAGGCTTGCTGATCGGGAATTCCGGTGCCGGTGAGGTGCTCACCGGCCACTCCGCTTCTACCGCCGGGTCCGCCCGCGACGTGATACGTGACGCAGAAATACCCGAGATCGGCCAACGGGTTGCCGATCGTCGCCAGTTCCCAGTCCAGAACCGCCACAACCCGCGGCTCGGTCGGGTGCAGCAAGACGTTGCCCAGACGATAGTCGCCGTGCGCGATGCACGACGGGGCGTCCTCAGGCGGCAGGTGCTTCGACAGCCACTGCGCCAGCAGATCCATCGCCGGCATGTCCTCCATCTGCGCGGCCTGCCATTGTCGAGTCCACAACGCCACTTGGCGTTGCATATATCCTTCGGGCCGGCCAAAGCCTTCCAGCCCGACCGCGCGCCAATCCACCCGATGCAGCGCCGCAAGCACCCGGGCCAGATCCTCGTAGACCGCAGCACGGTGCTCCGGCGTCTCCTCGCGCATGACCCGGTCGGGGAAGACCCGGCCCGGAACGTTATCCATCACGAAAAACGCTGTGCCGAGCACGGTTTCGTCGTCGCAGAGCAACCGCATGCGCGGTACCGGGACGTTCGTCTCGGCCAACGCGGCCATCACGCGATGCTCGCGCTCCACCTCATGGGCTCGAGGCAGCAGCTTGCCGGGCGGCTTCTTGCGCAGCACGAAGTCGCCGCCGGCAGTGCGCAGATGAAACGTGGGGTTGCTCTGCCCGCCCTGAAACTGGCGAATCTCCAGCTGGCCGTCGAAGCCGGGCAGCCGTCCGCGCAGATACCGGCCCAGCGCGGCCTCGTCGAAGCGATGCGCGGGCAGTACCGGCACCAGCTCTGCCATCCCCGCCATTCGCTGCCCCTTCCGCCTACCCGCTGCTGCAAAAACCCTACCGAGGACGTAGTGCAATGCCGATGATCTACCTGACGTATGTGCAGGTGCGGCCTGAGTAGGGTCCGGATATGGACATCTCTTGTGCGTTCGCGACCTCATCGAGCACCCCGGAACAGGTGCAGCTGGCCGAAACACTGGGGTACCGCCGCGCCTGGCTCTACGACTCCCCGGCGCTTTACCCCGACGTCTGGATGATCCTTGCACGGTGCGCCGAACGCACATCACATATCGGCCTCGGGCCAGGAGTGCTCGTTCCCAGCCTGCGCCATCCCATGGTCAACGCAGCCGCGATCGCCGAACTCGCCGACCAAGCGCCTGGTCGCGTCGCGGTGGCCATCGGCTCGGGCTTCACCGGCCGGTTCGCCCTCGGCAAGCGCCCGATGCCGTGGCGGCAGGTCGCCGAATACGTCCGCTGCTTGAAGGCCCTGCTGGCCGGCGAAACCGCCGAATGGGATGGAGCGCAAATCCGCATGCTGCACCTGCCCGGATTCGGCACGAACCCACCGATCAACGTCCCGATCCTGATCGGCGCGGACGGCCCCAAAGGGCTGGCGGTGGCTGCCGAACTCGGGGACGGCGTGTTCTCTGCTGCTGTCCCGCAACCCGATGCCGTCAAGGCGGCAGACTGGCGGGCGTTGCTGTGCTTGGGCACCGTGCTCGGCCATGGTGAGGAGCTGACGTCGGCTCGGGTCGCCGACGCTGCCGGACCCGGAGCGGTGGTGATGTACCACGCCGTCTATGAGCGTGGCGGCACCGCCGCGGTTGACGCGCTACCGGGCGGGCGCGGCTGGCGCGAAGCGGTCGAGGCCCACCCGGAGGCAGAACGGCATCTCGCGATCCACCAAGGACATCTGGTTAAGGCCAACCCGAGCGACGAACCGCACGTCGCTGAGCTTCTTCCGCTTGCCAGCGCAACCGGTTTGACGGGGACGGCCGAGCAGGTATCGGAGCGCGTCGCTCAATTCGCCGCCGCCGGCGTCACCGAAGTCGTTTATCAGCCAGCGGGATCCGACGTCGAACGAGAGCTTCGCGCGTTCGCTTCCGCCACCGGTCTCGTCCGATGATCGCCAAAGTCATCGTGACGGCTTTGCTGGCGGCACTTTTCGCGTTTGCCGGCCTGATCAAGGTTGTCGGGCTTCGGCAATCGCTGGCGATCCGCGACCATCTCGGCGTCCAGCCGGCGCCGTGGCGGGTGATCGGACTGCTCGAACTTGCCGGTGTCGCCGGTGTGCTCGTGGGCCTGGTGTGGGCGCCCATCGGCGTGGCCGCCGCGGTCGGACTTGCTCTGCTTGTATTGGGAGCCATCGTTTTTCACGTGCGGGCATCCGACAGTGCCGCGGACACGGTTCCGGCGGTGGTCGGTCTGGGCCTGGCCGTCGCGACCGCCATCCTGCAGTGGGCCTGATCGCGACCACCTAGTAAGCTGGGCTAAATGAATCGCGGCCGGGTCGACGGCAGACGGCTAGTTGTTATTCAACGCATCGCTAACCTAAAGATTTCAACATGGCACTACGACCTGACGGCAATGCTGCCCGAACCTGCCCGCAGGTGAACAAGAAAGCTGAATGCAAGTGTCGTCTCCCGGCACGAGAGAATCTGCCACGGCTCCAAAAAGGTCACCGTAGTCCCTCTCGGTGAAGAACCCGGCGAAGAAGACCACCGCGATGAGCGAGACGAGCAATACGACACCGGCGACGAGGCGTGCTACCCAGGCGACAGAATGGTTGACCGTGTTCCGCCGTCGCGGCGGATTGGCCGAGTTGGCCTCTGTGGCGGAAGCTGTCGGTTCGTCTCGGGATTGCAGTGGTTGGGCCGAACCTTCATCATTCGGCATGCTGCCGTCCTTCCCTTTGACCAGCGATGATGACGCTGCCGCCCTCCGAGTTTGCTGGCCTCGACGGTTCGGTAACCATAACCACAGTGGCCGCTCGGTAAACCAGCTCAAACGCCTTTAGTACGCTGAATTTCTTCGGAATATTTCTTGGTCATGTGCTCAACGGCCTGCAGCTGGGTTTGCGCCAATTCGTCTCGCTGTTGGCCTGCCCGCGCAGCGGCGTCCAGTGTCGGCTGGGCTTGGCCCTGGAAGTGTGGGATCACTTCGGCGGCGAACAATTCGGCCGAGCGTCTGGTTGCGGCCGGGTTGGCCCACTCGTGGCCCATGTGCAGCATGCAGCCGAAACCACCGGACTGATCCCAACACCGCTGCACCTGAGCGCGCGCCCGCTCCGGCGTGCCGATAACGCCTGCCCCGGTGTTGTTGATGACGTCGATCATCTCGTCGAGCTGATCCCCCGGCATTGTCATCTGCGGGAACGCAGCCACCTTCTGGAAGTACCGGAACCAGGGCTCGATGCCGAACTTCACCTCTTCGCGAGCCTGCTCGTCGGTCTCGGCGATATGGAAGAGCCCGACCAGACTCCAGTTTTTGCGGTCGACCTGTGTGCCGAAAGCCGCGGCGCGTTCTTCGACGATGCCCCAGTGGTAAGCGAGCGCGTCGAAACCTTCGACTATGAGCGTCGCCCCGATGGACAGCAGCCCGATGCCGTGCTTTCCGGCCAGCCGCGCGCCGGTCGGCGAGGCGACCGCGGCCACCGCCAGCGGAATCCCCCCGTCGGAGTACGGGGCCAGCTGCAGCCGCGCGTCGAACAGCTCGTGGGTCGCGGTTTTGGCGCTGACGGTTTCGCCGGCCAGCAGGCGGACGAGGATGTCGAGGTTGGTCTCAAGCAGCTCGCGGGTGTCGGTGGGAGTGAGCCCGATCATCGCAGAATCCGAGGGCAGCGAACCCGGCCCTACCCCGCCGATCACTCGACCATGGGTCAGGTGATCAAGCAGCATCAGCCGGTCGGCAACCCACAGCGGGTTGTGGTAGGCGAGCGAGATGACGCCGGTGCCCAGCCGGATCCGCTTAGCCCGTTGTGCGGCAGCGGCAATGAAAATCTCCGGTGAGCTGATGATCTCGCTGCCCGCCGAATGGTGCTCGCCCAGCCACACTTCGTCGAAGCCAAGCGCGTCGAGGTGTTCGATGAAATCCAGGTCGCGCTGCAGCGCCAGCGTCGGGTTGGTGCCCGCCCGGTGAAATGGTGCGATGAAGTACCCAAACCTGAGCTTGGCCATCCCCGAACCTTAAACCCGCCGTCGCGCTGCGGCCTAACAGTTGACGCAGGAACGCCGCGTCTTTGCTCAACGGCGGCGTCTGATCACGGCACGCCACCGCCACCGCAGCCGACGCCGGGAATACAACCGCCGCCGCCACCCGGTCCGCCGCCACCGCTGGGGCCGCCGGGGATGCTGCCGCCGCCGCCACCCGGTCCGCCGCCACCGCTGGGGCCGCCGGGAATGCTGCCGCCGCCACCGTTCGGCCCGCCGCCGCCGGTGGGGCCGCCCCCGCCGGTGGGACCAGGCATCGGTGCCGCACTCGACGGCGGCGACGTGGTCGTCGTCGTTGTCGTGGTCGTCGGCCCACCTTTGTGGCCGCCACCGCAGCCGACCGCTAACACAAGCATGGCCGCACCGCCGAACAGTGCCACAGTCGTCCGAGTCGTCCGAGCTTCAGACCTCATGCGAAAATTCCCCAATCTCATCGGCTGAGCCCGTGATACCCGGGACGCGCGTGCACAAAACGCGGCGTTAAGTTCAGGCCGGCCTGGATAACTGGGCTTCTATCAGCGGAGCGATTTTCTCCGCCAGGTAAGCGTGTCCGGCATCGTTGGGGTGCACACCATCGGGGCCGATCAGGTCAGGCCGGCCGACGAACCAACCCTCGCTGATCGGGTCAATGAACGTTGCCCCTGCGTCGCGGGCCTGGTCGCTGAGGGTGTCGCGGACGTAGAGGACGTCGAACGGCGGATTGGCGGTCGGCCACGGTGGGCCGATCACCAGCAACTTCGATGACGGTGCGATGCGGCGCGTCATATCGAACGTGTCGTGTGCCATGCCCGCCATCTGCATGGGATCGACGCCCTCGTCGTTGCGGGAGCCGAAGAAGACCACAAGCGCGTCGTCGGGGTGCACTGCTCGGGCGGTCAGATCCTCGAAAACGCTGCCGTGATCACCGCGCACGACATAGCCCGCTCTGCCCTCGGATGCGACGTCGGGCACGATCTGGACTCCCTGGTGGGCCAGCGTCAGCCAGGTGCGCGTCGTCCAGGCATTCGACCCCCACCCGCCCTCGTCCGTGCCGGTCGTATAGGAGTCGCCGATTACCGCGACGTGGTCGATGGGGGTGCCCCGGGCTGCCGGTTGGTATGGCCGGGCGGGTGCCGGGCGGTGGTGGTTGACAAGTCCGACGACAAGGGCCAGGGAAACGACGAACGTGGCTAGACGACTCACTGTCACCACCTCCGTCCTCCCTCATCTCGACCGCGTGCGCCATCGATGTATGCGGCATCGTACGAGCTAAACGACGAGCAGGAGACGGTTAGCGCAGGTGAGGTCCCCCACTTTTTCAACGGACACGGAACATCGAAGGTCCGATGCCACAGCGAATCGTACTTGATCGTCTGTGGCGCAGCATTGTTCGCGTCACAGGCCGCTTAGCCTGCGCGTACGGAAATCGACTGCGGTCGGGCCTCTTCCAGTGCACGGTCAACCGAGTGCAGCTTGCCGGTTGCCGGCTGCGCGAAATCGCTTTGGGTGTCGGTTTCCGGAGGCCCGACGTCGACCATCCGCCGCATCCAGCGGCGAGCGGGTTCTTCAACGACATAAAACAGCACGGCGGCCAAGATCAAGGTGATCGCAAGCAGTCCGGTGACGATCAACTTTCCGACGCCGCCTTGCAGGGTGAGTTGGAACTGCTCGGCGGCCCATATCCAAGCCGTGTGCACCAGCTCGTGCACCATATACACGCAAAACGAGATCTGCCCGCCGAAGACCATCAACCGGGTGGACAGCAGCGCGGGCAGGCTGCCGGCGCCGATTGCCAGCGTCATCACCAGCGGCACGAACAGCACGTCAACCAGCCCCCCGGTGTCTTGCACACCGTGCAGCGGATGAGCGTCAAGCAGATACAACAGACCCACAATGGCGGCGAGCAGTAGCAGAGACGCGTAGCCCGCGCCACGGCGGCCGCGCTTGGTCAGCCGCAATCTGCCCGCCGCGGCCGCCACCAGCGCCCCGGCGATGAATTGCATGACGATGCGTGGCAGCCAGCTCCACGGTGTATAGAACTGGCCGCTCAGCAGCAACATCACCACCGGGGGTAATGAGGCCCCGATCGCAAGCCACATCAGGGTCCGCGCTCTGGTGGCGTGCGCCGCGCGGAAGATCACCAGCACCAGCAGGCCGAATAGCAGATACGCCAGCCACTCGGCGCTGATCGACCACGCGGGCCCGTCCCAGCTCGAACCGTCGAAGTACGGCTGGAACCACAGCTGGACCAGCAGGACCTGACGCACGTAGCTGACCGCGTTGAACCCGCTGAGATCCTGCCACGGCACGTGACCGACATGGAGCGTGAAAATCACCCACAGCGCGGCCAGGTGCAGGGTGACCAGATAAACCGGCCATACTCGGGCCAGCCGCAACCAGAGAAAATGCAGGGTATCGCGGGTCGACCACGACCAGCCCATCCGGTCGAAGTAGTTCCAGGTCAGCACAAACCCGCTGAGAATGAAGAACAGGTCAACGCCTTGGGCGCCGCAGTTGAGCACTGGCGCAAGCGCGTCGCGGAATCCGGGCGCCGCGTCGCGGAGCAGCGGGCGAAAGTGGAATAGCACGACCCACACGGCGGCGATGATGCGAAGTCCGGTGAGGGCCTTGATCTCTCCGCTGCGCACAACACTACTTTCGGTCAGGCCACTGCTGCTTCATCTGTGCTGCTGCGCCGACTGTCCGGGCGGTCTGACTGCGCGCGACCTGACAAACGACGGCGATGGGAGGGTAGCAGTGCGATCGCCCGAATGGCGAGTCGGCGAGCCGGTGTGGCTCCTGAGAATTGCTGCATCACCCGGAGTCTGGTCCGCAAGCCCGAGCGCGCGTCGGACGTAGTGGACCTTGCCGCCGAGCGCTCGCCCGAAACACTGGTGTTGGCCGCCGGAATACACCGAGCGGACACTGAGCAGCCCCTTGTCGACGGCTGGCATGCACATCGACGATATTCGCCCGGCAGCTGAGCTCATCGCCGAAATGGCGGCTGATGCTGACCGAATCCTCAACCGACAGAATGGCTCTGGTGTCCGATCAGTACAGGGGTGACCACGCCGACGTCCGAAGCAAGCGACTCTCCCACTGATCGCGGTATTTCAGGGCATCGAACATGTAGGTGCCGGGTCCGCGGTGCTCGGCGGGGATGTCGGTTGTCAGCAGATGCACAAGGGCCGCGTAGTCGTTGGTCGCGTCGATCTTTTGCCATAGCAGTGCTTCTCGGCGCTTGTAGCTTCCGTGCGCCACTTGGAAGCAGGCTTGGATTTCGAGCACCCGCCGCCCCGGCGGGGCCTTGGAAAGCACCTGGTAGTAGATCTCGTCCCACGAGCGGATGTAGTCGTCCAGCGGGGAGTAGGGCCATCCAGTGTCCTCGATGAACAAACTGAGGGGATGCGTTGCACCGTCAGTGGGTACTGTCGTCAAGTCCACTTCTTGCAACGGCGACCACTCCACCGGCAGCAGGATCTTGCCGGTGACCTCGTGGCGCAGGTTGTCCAGTTCGCGCATCCATGGCGCCAGATCGCCTGTTTGCACGCGGCACGCCAGGCGCTCCCACGCCGCGCCGTCGGCGATCCCGGTGACAGTGACCACGTTGTACGCGACTCCTGAGCCGTGCGCGTGGTTGGTGTACCAGAGCAGTCGAGCGTTGTCCTCCTGAGCCAGGGTGGGCATCCAGCCTTCGCGGTAGGCCGCCTCGAAATCGTCTTCGCGTGCGCCGACCACCCGATGGGTCTCGTGAAGAAACAGCACGGGGACTCCTCTCGGCGACTCAGCCGTCCGCGATCAGCGTGGCGAGCTGACGGCGGTTGACCTTGCCGGTCTCGTTGTACGGGATGCGGTCGACGATCATCAGCCGCTCAGGCAGCTTGAAATAGGCGATGCGGTCACGACAATGCTTTCGCAGTTCCTCGAGCGTCACCGGCAGGCAAGCCACCACCGCTGCTCCCACCCGCTGGCCCATCTCGTGGTCGGTAATCCCGGCGACAGGTACGTCGCTGACCGCCGGATGGGTACGCAGTGCCTCCTCGACCTCGATCGGTCCGAACTTCTCTCCCCCGCGGTTGATGGTGTCGCTGAGCCGGCCGCTGGGATAGATGTAGCCGTCAACATCCTGGCGTGCAAGATCTCCGGTACGCAGCCAGCCTCCAGTCACGTTCTGGCCGGTGCTCACCCACAACTCGCCGACAAGTCCCGCCTTCACGTCGGCCCCCGTGTCGGGATCGACCACGCGGACCTCAACCCCTGGCAACGGCCTGCCTACCGATCCCACACGGTTGGCATCGTGGTGATCCTCTGGCAACAAGGTTGTGTAGGCACCCAGGGTCTCGGTCTGGCCGAACACATTGGCAAACGCGACATGCGGCAGGGCGGTCATCGCACGGCGCACTAAAGCGACGGGCGCGGCCGCCGCGCCGTAGGCGATCGCGATCAGCGAGCGTAGGTCGGTGCTGGCGAAGTCGGGATGGTCGAGGATCCGTTGAAGCATCGTCGGCACCAAGAATGCGGTGCGGACCTGATGCTCCTGCACGAGCCGCAACCAGGCTGCAGTGTCGAACCGCTCCTGCACGACCGAGGTGTTGCCCGAGTACAGGCTGCCGAGCATGCCCAGGGAGCCGCCGACGTGGAAGAAGGGGACACACATCATTCCCACCGCGGGCGCCACGTCCGCGCGAAACGGTTGCGCAATTCCGCGGATCCGCGCGCTCAGTTGCCCGCTGGTGATCCCGACCGCCTTCGGGCGCCCGGTGGTGCCGCTGGTGAACAGGACCAGGGCGTAGCGGTCTTCGGCGTCCTCCAAAGTTTGCGCCAGAGGAATTGAGCTGTCGCTCAATAGATCAGCGGCCGTCAACACCCTGCCGGCGCATGCTGCACGGAGCCGGTCCGTGTATGCTTCCCCCGCAACCCCGACCTCGGCGCACTCCGCACTCTGTATCAGCCCCCGGAGCTCTGGTGAAGTGAGCGCGGGGTTCATCAGCGCCGCCGCAGCACCGATGCGCGCTGCAGCGAGTACCGATGCGATGGAAAGCAGGCTGCCACCGTCGACGACGGGGATTCGGTTTCCGGCCACCACACCGTTAGCGGCCAGACCGGCGGCGCACCGTTCGACCGCCGCTGCCAGCTGGCCGTACCCGATCACCCGCGCACCGATGATGAGCGCGGTGCGGTCGGGATCGTCGGCAGCGGGGGCGTCGATGATCATGCCGATGTTCATGCGCGCTTCAATCAGGTGCTCAATACAACGGCGACCACGAGGAGGTCCGAAGCAGCCGGCTGGTCCATTGGTCGCGCAGCTCCAAGGCGTCGTACATCCAGGTCCCCGGCGCCCGGTAAGCCAGTGGGATCTCGGTCCGCAGCAGGTCAAGTAGCGCTTCCGGTTGGCGGATGCGCTGCATCAGCACCACTTCACGGCGCAGATGGCTGCCCAAAGCCGGTTGGAACGCGGCTTGGATCGTCAACATCGAAGCCGGCCGTTCGAGGCCCTTGAAATACACCTCTCCGCACCGGTCGATGTATTCAGCGAACTTGTCCTGGTAGGGCCACATGGTGTCCTCCATGTAGAGAGTCAGCTCGTGTTCAAGCCCATCGACGGGCACCGCGTCCAACGACATGTCCTGAAGGGGTGACCACGGAAGCGCCACGAGCAGCTTGGCGTCCACATCGTGGCGGAGCTCGTCGAGCTCGCGCATCCATTGCCGCAGAGCGCCTTTCTGAATCTGTAGGGCCAGGCGCTCCCACGCTGCTCCGTCACGAACCGCAGTCACGGTGAGGACGGTGTAGGCGGGCCCGCTGCCGTGAGCTTGGTTCGCGTACCAGAGCAGCCGGGCGTCGTCACCGGCACCGAGCATGGCCATCCAGCCGTCACGGAACGCGGCCTCGAACTGGTCCTCGGCACGTCCCCGCACCTTGTGTACCTCGTGCATGAAGAGCATGCCGCGAGACCTCCTGCGCCAGCGCTGCACCGCGTCGTCGCGCTCAATGGACGGTAATCCTGGTGTTCCGTCCTGTCCACGGGCCGCAACCTGGACAGTCAAGCCAAACATCTGGTTTGCTCGCACCCATGGCGCGCCTCGAGGTGCCGGACGGCCCCGGTGGTGAGGCCGCAATGATTTGGACGCTGCGGCCGCAACTCGGCGACATGGTCGAGCGGATGATCCGTGGCGCCTACCAGCAGAGCATTCTGCCGCCCGACGAGCGCGAACTGGCCCGAATGCGGATCGCGCAAATCAACGACTGCACCGCGTGCTCGGACTTCCGCGCGGATTCGGTGCTCGAGGCGGGCGTCGCACCGGAGCTCTATGAGAACGTCGCGGCCTACGCCACCTACCCCGGCTACACGCCGAGGCAACGCTTTGCCATCGAGTACGCCGAACGTTTCGCGAATGACCATGCATCGATCGACGACGCGTTCTTCGGCCGGTTGCGTGAACTCTTCACCGACGAGGAAATTCTGGATCTCACACTGTGTGTCGCGGTTTTCCTTGGTCTGGGACGCTCGTTGACCGTGCTTGGCGTCGATCAGTCCTGCGCGATCGATCTCTGAGCGAGTGAACATCACTGTTTGAGAGGGGCGGTCGAGGACGAGTGGACATCGCATCAATCGACGAGTTGCTCAGCACCACCCGATCGGTACGCAAACGTCTTGACCTGAACCGCCCGGTCGGTCGTGACGTGATCCTGAAATGCATACAACTGGCTATGCAAGCGCCGACGGCAAGCAATACCCAGGATTGGCGGTGGCTGGTGATCACCGACGCCGACAAGCGCGCCGCAATCGCCGACATCTATCGCAGCATCGGTGCTGAGTACCTTGCACTCGCCGCCAACGACACGTCTGACCCGCAAACGCGCCGGGTGTACGCCAGCGCGTTCAGCCTCACTGACACACTCGGCCAGGTTCCGGTGCATGTCATCCCCTGCCTGGAGAACCGCATCGACAACTCCACCGTGTTGACCGCGGCTTCGGCTTGGGCATCGATCATTCCGGCCGGGTGGAGCTTCTTGCTTGCGCTTCGGTCCCGTGGTCTCGGATCGGTCTGGACGACAATGCATTTGGCTAAGGAGCGGGAGGTCGGCGAACTGCTCGGAATCCCGGATACCGTCACCCAGGCTGCGCTTTTCCCAGTGGCTTACACCATCGGCACGGACTTCCGCCCGGCGGCGCGGCCGCCAGCGGAGACCATTACTTACTGGGACACCTGGGGACAGCCCGGTGGGGCAAACTGATGCAGTCCTTTACCATGCGGTTCCACGTGGACGCATCCCCGAGGAAGGTGTGGCGGGTGCTGCACCCGCCTGCACCGCCGAATTCGCCTAGGCCACGGGTGGTGGAATGGCCGACCGGCAGTATGGAGATCCTCAACGAAGGCGACGAAGCCGGCGAGGGCCTTGTGCGTACCTGCGTTTATCCGGTGCCTAAGTACCTGCTCTCGGGGGGCAAAGGACGCTCGTGGGAGACCGTCACCGAGGCGAAGCTGAACACGTTCTCGCGATATGTGGCCATCGGCAAGCCACTCTGGTCGCGCGCCGAGGGATACCACGAACTCGCCGAGCAGCCCGACGGCACCACTGTGGTGACTTTCCACGAAACCTATCACGCCTTCAATCCCCTGCTGCGGTTGTTCCTGGAACGTGCGGTGCACCGGAAGATTTGTCGCGACAACGTCGAGACGTACGAGCACGCGCTGAGCTATGTCGGGTCGGTCAATCGACTGAGCTAGTAGGCACCACGACGGCGCCCCTGAATTCTGTTTCTTAGCAAAGTATTAAAGGCAGCTCCCAGTGACCTTAGAGTAGCCAATTAGCGTCTCAAACAAGTTGAGGTGATGCCTCGACCGGCAAGTACACCGACAGCGTTTGAAGACGGGGGCCAGCTGATGACCGGTTCGATTGACACGGCAGCATCACATCTCCCCTTCGACTGCAACGGTGCCGCGGTGCGCGCCCAGTGTCGCCACCTGGCAACAGTGGTGACGATCACCGGCGCAGTCGACGCGACGAACGTCGATCAGGTCACCGAGTACGTAAGGCGCTTCATGCTGCCCGACAAGCCCATTGTCCTCGACTTGGCCGGCCTGAATAACTTCTCGGCGCAAGGGCTTCGGCTTCTCTACCGCATCGACGCTGCCTGCAGCGCCGCCGGGCTTGAGTGGGCGGTAATTCCCAGTCAAGCAGTCACCCAGGTGCTGTTGATCGCCCACGAGGAATCCAGTTTCTTCACGGCCGGGTCGGTGCATGAGGCACTGCGTGTCTTCGCCGATGCCAACACCGCACGCCGTCGGCTGTTGCTGCCGCTGCTGACCAAAACCGCCTAGCAGCGCAAATAGGCTTCTGCGCGACCTGCGCCGACACCGTATGCTGCTATTCGTGAGGTCGAAGCCAGCCGCGATCGCCGCCGCGATGCTCGTTGTGGGCTGGGGTGCGGCCGCCGGCCTTGCCAATGCCGATCCACCCGCGCCTGCGCCGCCGCCAGAACCGGCCGGTCCGCCGCCCGGGCCGTCAGGCCCCGGCGCGAAGACGACGATGGACCACGACGGCACCTTCGCCGTGGGAACCGACATCGTGCCAGGCACTTACACCTCGGCCGGTCCGCTCGGCAACGGCACCTGCTACTGGAAGCGGCTGGGCTCTGGCGCTGACGGCAAACCGGCGCTGGTCGACAACGCGATGAGCAAAAAGCCCCAGGTGGTCCGAATCGATCCGACTGACAAGTCGTTCAAAACCGATGGTTGCCAGCCGTGGCAGAAGAACGACGCCGCGAGCCCCGACCCGGGCAAGTCGCCGGCGGAGGCGGGCCTGTCACTGGACATCCTGAACTCGCTCATTGCTGGTGGCGGGGCGCCGGCGCCGAAGCCGCCACCTGCTGGCGGATAGGGCAGCCTGGGGGGCATGGAGACCGTCGAGTACGCCACCGGGCGGCTGGTGGACGTTTTCGGCGCATCCGAGCAGCCCGCTGTTCTGCTGTGGCACGGTCAGCAGGCCAACGCGCGCGCAGCGGTACGGCGGCTCGCAGAACAGGTGGCTGAGCACGGTTTGGGCGTGCTGGCCCCCGACTGGAACTCGCACGCCGACGATGGCGGACGTTCCGATCTGCTGCGGTCGGTGCAATTCGCCCGGGAGTGGGTTGCCGATCCCGACGGCCTGGTCCTGGTCGGATGGTCGATGGGTGGTCTCGCTGCGGCTGGGCTGACCATCCAGGCGCGACGGCTCGGTATCGGTTTCGCGCATACAGTCTGCCTCGCCGGCGCGTTCATGGTCGCCGATCCGATCTTCGGTCGAGTTCCGGCTACCCAGCTAAAAGCCGGCGCACAAAGCTGCCCGTTTACCTTGCTGCACGGCGTATCCGACGCAGTCATTCCGGTCGCGGCGAGTCAGGACTTCGCCTCGGCACTGCGGCACAATAACTGGCCCGTAGACGTCGTGGAGCTGCCGGCCGATCACGGATCGATCGCCGGTGCGGCCTACGACACGGCCGCCGATCGTTACTCAGCTGCCGAAGACCCGAATACCTTGGCCGTCGCGGCCGAGGTGGCGGCCCGTATCGCTGCGGTGTCCGGCGGCCGGACGACGTCCTAGTTTTCAGCCGGTGATCGCGTCAGCCAGTCGCGTAGCTTTGCATAGACCAGCGGGTGGTTGAGCAAGTCGAAGTGGTTCGACCCGGTCAGTGTCAGTCCGTGCGCAGCGTCAAAGGGAACTTGCCGCGACTTGCCGCGGCCGGCCGCGCTTCGCGACCGAACCAGGTGATCCCCGGCGATCCTCCCCAGCAGGGGCGGTGCGACGCTGGAAGCCACGAAATGGTAGGTGGCATGCGGCAGGAACGGCGCGTCCTGACAGCGGTCGCGCAAGAACTCATCCGGATCGCAGTCGCACCAGTCCTCGTCGAGGCAGGAACCGTAGCGCAGATCCTTGACCCCGTCGCTACGGGCATTCAAAAAGGCTGATATGGCGCGGGTTTCGGGCAGCCGTGCCAGCGCCCACGATGCGATGTTGACGCCCTTTTCCAGATCGGCTCCAAGATGTGGCGAGCCAAGGCACACCACATGAGTCACCGCACCGGTCCAGTCATGCTGTTGCTGGGCGCCGTAATGGCAGGCGCTGCGGGCCACCAGCCCGCCCATCGAGTGGCCTACTAGTACAAGCTCGCCGATCGGGACTGGCCACTGCGCGTGCAACTGGTCCAGAATTTCGGCGAGCGTTTGGCCGTTCACCGAGACGTGCAATCCGCTGTTATAGCGCAGACGGACCGGGCTGAATCCCAGATCGTCGTGCAGCCGCTGTCCGTAACTGCGGCTGTCCTCGCTGTCCAGCCCTTCGCGTGGTTGTCGAGACCATGACCGCTCGGTCAAACACCAGCCGTGGATAAACACGACCACTCGGTCGGTGGCCGTCGGAAATTCGGCTGCCAGCGACTCGGTCGTCAGCGCAACCGGTTTGCCGTGCTGTCGGATGGTCATCGCGCCGGCGAGCGGATTGTCGCGCTCGGTCAGCTGATCGCCGTAGATGCCGTTGACGGCGGCGATGGCTGCCGCGGGCCCGGTGCGTGTCTGAAGAGCCTCGTGACCGTCGTCACCCCAGATTTCAGCGGCTACCGCGCCCACCGCACAGGTGGCGTGGCGAAGGCCCCGGTCCACGCCGCCATAGATCGCGTGCGTCAACCCGTCATGGATCGTGCGCGTCGGCAATGCCACGGGTCCGATGGAGCCGAAGACGCGGCCGGCGATCCCTGTGTGCATTCCCCGCACCAGCGTTGTCAGCACCGACGACGCCTCTCCCGCCAGATTTCCGACCGCCCGGATATCACTGCGCTGCATGTAACCCCCCCGGCTGAGCTGCCGGTTTGTCCATTCAGTATACAAGCGTTTACTGTAATGGGCATGGACGCGAACTTTTCGCTGGAACTGCCCGAAGAAGTAGTCCACGTCCGCGACTGGGTCCACGAATTCGCCGACACAGTGATTCGGCCGGCGGCCGCAGAGTGGGACGAGCGAGAGGAAACCCCCTGGCCGGTCATCCAGGAGGCCGCCAAGGTAGGGCTCTACACTCCCGACTTGTTCGCCCAAATGGCCGCCGAATCCAGCGGTATCGGGATGCCGACGGTGTTCGAGGAGATGTTTTGGGGCGACGCCGGAATTGCGTTGTCGATCATGGCCACCGGACTTGCCGCGGCCGCATTGGCCGCCAACGGCACCCCGCAGCAGATCGGTGAGTGGTTGCCGCAGATGTTCGGCACCCCCGGGGATCCCAAGCTGGCCGCGTTCTGTTCCTCTGAACCCAATGCCGGCTCCGACGTCGGAGCCGTGCGCACCAGAGCCAAGTACGACGAGGCAGCCGACGAGTGGGTGCTCAACGGCACCAAGACCTGGGCCACCAACGGCGGTATCGCCAATGTCCACGTGGTGGTGGCGTCGGTGGAGCCCGAGTTGGGCACTCGGGGGCAGGCGACGTTCATCGTGCCTCCCGAGACGAAGGGCCTGTCTCAGGGGCAGAAGTTCAAAAAGCACGGTATCCGCGCGTCACACACGGCCGAGGTGGTCCTCGACGATGTCCGCCTCCCCGGTGATTTAATCCTTGGCGGCAGAGAGCGTTTCGAGCGCCGAGTCGCCAAAATCAAAGAAGGGCATCGCACGTCGAGTCAGGCGGCGATGATGACGTTCGAGCGCACCCGTCCGATTGTGGGTGCAATGGCGTTAGGCATCGCACGCGCGGCCTACGAATACGCGCTGGAATACTCGGGTCAGCGTGAGCAGTTCGGGCGCAAGATCGCCGAATTCCAGGCTATCGCCTTCAAACTCGCCGATATGAAAAGCCGCATCGACGCGTCCCGCATGCTGGTCTGGCGCGCCAGCTGGATGCAACGAAACGACAAGGCGTTCAGCTCGGCGGAGGGCTCGATGGCGAAGTTGTTCGCGAGCGAGACCGCGGTGTACGTCACCGATGAAGCGATCCAGATCCTCGGCGGCAACGGCTACACCCGGGACTATCCGGTTGAGCGGATGCACCGGGATGCCAAGATTTTCACGATCTTTGAGGGCACCAGCGAGATCCAGCGACTCGTGATCGCGCGGGCGCTGACTGGCCTGACCATTCGGTGACCTAAGCACGCTTTCCCAGTTGGGCTCTTATGTCTGCAACGGAGTCTGCGGCATCGTGGGTGGCTTGCTTAGCCCGGTCATACGCCCTGTTGGCGGCGTCGAGCGCGGACTGCGCCTCGCGAAGATCCCGTCGAGCGTCGTCATATCGCCCGCGTGCCGTGGCCAAATCCTGCTCCCGTTGCGATAGCGCTTTCTCGGCCGCGGCCTTCACCCGCTCCGCTGCTGTCAATTTCGCCCGCAGTTCGCCGTGGTCTTGACGCTTGCCTTTCGGCGCAGCATTAGTCGCAGTCGCGGCGCTGACGTCGCCGAAGGTGGCGAAACCTGACCAGCGCTCGGCCTTGTCTAGCCGGCCGAGTTTGGCTGTGACGTCGACGTCGGCGATTGCTGATTCCAAGGTGTTGGCCACGTCCTCACGCAGAGCGGCCGAGGGGTTGTTGAGTTCGGCGGTGTGAAAGGCGGCACGGGTGAGCTCATCGATGAGGTGGTGTCGCTCTTTCGACAGAGCCCGGATGCGTTCGGCGTCCATGTCAGCGTGGGCGGCCCGCAATCGATCTCCCAGGTCCGTCAGGCGCTGCTTGGTCTCCTTGCGTTGCAGCACAAGCCGATTGACCACCCACGCGGCGGTTGTTGGTTTGCGAGCGGCGGAGATCCGGTTTGCGGTGGCTGCGTCGCCGCGCTGCTTAGCCGCGGCGACCAGTTTGCCGCGCAACGCGGTAAAGCCACTCGGCTTCACGCTGTACAACTCATCGAGCTCGTCGTCGGGCATGACAGCCGTATTCAGATGGTGACGGAGTCGCCGCGGCTCACTTCGATGATGCGATCGGCAAGTCCACGCTGTTTCATTTCGCGGGTGAAATCGGAAAGCGGCGAGGCGAACACGGTGTAATCATCAAAGTGCACCGGAATTACTTTGGGCAGCTTGAGCGTATCGACCATGTCGGTGCCTTGGCGTCCATCCATGGTCACTGTCAGCCCGAACGGCAGCCGCCGACCTGCTGGCAGCCGGGTACCGCCGAGGTGGACGACGCCAGCGTCGATCGGGGCGAATCGGGTGGGAATTTCCTTCAACTCCTCAACGAAAAGGGTGTCCCCCGAAATGTACAAGCGTCGACGCGCCGTGCTGTCCGCCGTTTCGAGTTCCAGCATGGTGCCCATCACCGGCGGAAGCAGTCGATTCACCGGAACCGGAGCGTGCCGGCCCGGCAGAGCGGTCACTGTCAGCCTGACGTCGTCTTTCGTCATGGCGTGCGTTTGCCAGGTGGGCAATCCACGAGCGTGCACGAACCCTCGATGACGCAGCCGCTTGGCCGCATGCGGCGTAGTGATGACCGGCAGACCATGGTCGAGCCCCTTCTGCGCCACGCGGTCCCAGTGGTCGCCGTGCATGTGCGACAACACAATCGCATCCAGTGGCGGCAACTGCTCGATCTGCAGCGCCGGGTTATGCCGCCGTTTGGAGACCAGCCCGTATCCCAGGTAGGCGTGCTGACCCTGGTGGAGAAAGTTGGGATCGGTCAGCAAGGTCAACCCACCGGCCGAAATCAAGGTTGTGGCGTTGCCAATGAAGGTGATGCTGATGTCCACCCACTGCGACTACCCCCCGCGGCGGTGTTCAATCGCGGCGGCAGCTGCACGCAACAGGGTATCGGTATCGGGGTCAATCCGCATCAGGGCAATGCGGCCGACAGGCCATAGAAGCGTTGCGCATTGCGGCCGCCAATTTTCGCGCGGGCATCTTCGCCGATGTCGGCGCGGGTGCGCAGGTGCTTGGTGCTCTCGGGCCATTCGCCGTCCCAGTGCGGGTAGTCGCTGGCGAACATGATGAAGTCGTCGCCGAGCACGTCGATGACGCCGGGCAGGATCGGCTCCTCCGGTTCGCACGTCACGAAGATGTTGCCAGCCTGCACGTACTCCTGCGGGTCGCGTTGCCAGCCACCCTGGATCCAGTCACCGCGCTTTTCGAAATGCTCGTGCAGCCGGTCGATGAAGAACGGCACCCAGCCCACCCCGGCTTCGAGGAAGGCCACTCGCAACCCCGGATGCCGGTCGAAGACCCCGCCAGATACCAGCGCGGTCATCGCCGTCATCTGGTCGAACGGGAAGCTGATGCAGTGCACCTGGATGTAGTTGGTGAAGCGGTCGACGCCGATCTTGGGCAGATGGATGCCCGGCGCACCGTGAATGCCCAGCGGCATGTCGAGCTCGACCGCCGCGGCGTAAAACGGGTCGAGGTCGGGGTGGTCGAGATTGCGCGTCTTGAGCGCTGGCGGGACGAGGGCGGCCACCAACCCGAGATCTTTGGCTTCGGCCATGACGTCGATCGCCACCTGCCCGTGCTCGATCGGGGTCACCGCGACGCCGCGCAGCCGGCCGCCTGCCGGCGAGCAGTACTCCGCGATCCACTGGTTGTAGAGACGGGCGAACCCGGCGGCGAACTCCGGATCCTCGATGGTGGGCGCGCAGAGCCCCAGGCTGGGATACAGCACCATGGTGTCGATGTGGTCGCGGTCGGCGTCGCCCAACACGCCCTCGGGCGATCTGCAGTTGATGTCCGACGCCGTGCTGATCCCGTGCTCAGGCGGACAGCCGGCGCCCGGGCCGGTGTCTTCCGGATATTTGCGGCCCTCGATCACCAGCCGCGGTTTCTTGTCGGCGCTGGCCGAGACGTGATCCGGCCAGCGTTTCATCGCCTCGATCGCCAGTGACGGGTTCTCGGCGACGTGTCCGTCGGCATCGATGATGTCCATGTGTCACTCCACTCGGCACCGGGCTGTCGTCCGAACCCTAGACTGCCGACATGGTTATTGCTATTGCTCGTCCCAAGCTGGAAGGCAACATCGCCGTCGGCGACGATCGTCAGCTGGGATTCGCCGAGTTCGGCGACCCGCAGGGACGTGCCATCTTCTGGCTGCACGGCACCCCGGGCGCGCGACGGCAGATCCCGACCGAGGCCCGGGTCTACGCCGCGGACAACCACATCCGGCTGATCGGCATCGACCGGCCCGGGATTGGGGCCTCGACGCCCTACCAGTACGACACGGTCGCCGGTTTCGCCGACGACCTGCGCACCGTCGCGGACACGCTCGGCATCGACAGAATGGCTGTCATCGGCCTGTCCGGCGGCGGTCCCTACACACTCGGGTGCGCAGCGGCAATGCCCGATCGCGTAGTGGCCGTTGGGGTGCTCGGCGGTGTGGCGCCAACAGTCGGTGCGGACGCGATCGGCGGCGGGGTGATGGCGTTCGGTTCAGCGGTGGCGCCGCTGCTCGCGGTGGCCGGATTTCCGATCCGGTGGGCGGCGGTCGGCCTGATCCGGATGATCCGTCCGGTTGCCGAGCCCGCGCTGTACCTCTACGCGCGGATATCCCCGGAAGCCGATCGGCGACTGCTGGTGCGGCCGGAATTCAAGGCGATGTTCCTCGACGATCTTCTCAACGGCGCCCGTAAGCAGTTGGCAGCCCCGTTCGCCGATGTCATCGTGTTCGCCCGGGACTGGGGATTCCGGCTCGAACAGGTGAAGATCCCGGTCCGCTGGTGGCACGGCGATGCCGACCACATCGTCCCGTTCGCTCACGGACAGCATGTGGTCAGCCGGTTGCCCGACGCGGAGCTGTACACGCTGCCCGGGGAGAGTCATCTCGCCGGGTTGGGCTTTGCCGAGGAAATTCTGCGCACCATGGTCGAGCTCTGGGACAGCATCGAAAAGAACTGATTTCCTTCCGTGCGACGCGAGCGTCTCACCGGCGATCAGCGCAACGCGTTCCTTGCCGCTCTGCTGGGTTGGACGATGGACGCCTTCGATTACTTCCTGGTCGTGCTGGTTTACGCCGATATCGCGCAGACTTTTCACCACAGCAGAACCGAGGTCGCGTTCCTGACGACGGTCACCCTTCTGATGCGCCCGGTCGGCGCATTGCTGTTCGGTTGTGGGCCGACCGGGTGGGCCGGCGGGTGCCGTTGATGGTCGACGTGGTGTTTTATTCGTTGGTCGGATTTCTGTGTGCGTTCGCACCGAATTTCACCGTGCTGGTGATTCTGCGACTGCTTTACGGCGTGGGGATGGGCGGTGAATGGGGTCTGGGCGCGGCGCTGGCGATGGAGAAGGTTCCAGCCGAGCGACGCGGCTTCTTCTCCGGTCTGCTGCAGGAGGGCTACGCGTTCGGCTACGTGCTGGCCACCCTGGCATCTCTGCTGGTGATGAACTGGCTCGGGCTGTCGTGGCGATGGCTGTTCGGGCTGAGCGTCATCCCCGCGTTGGTCAGCCTGATCATTCGCTACCGGGTGAGGGAATCCGAGGTCTGGGAGGTCGAGCAGCACCGAATGCGGCTCACCCACACCAGAATCCGAGATGTGCTGCGCGACGCCGCGATCATCCGCCGGTTCATCTACCTGGTGGTGCTGATGGCCGCTTTCAATTGGATGAGCCACGGTACCCAGGATGTGTACCCGACTTTCTTGTCGGCCACCAACGACGGTGGCGCTGGGCTGCACGACACCACCGCGAAGTGGATCGTGTTGGCCTACAACGCCGGTGCGGTTGTCGGCGGGCTGCTCTTCGGCTCGCTGTCCCAGCGGTTCGGCCGCCGTTACACCATCGTCTTTTGTGCGGTGTTGGGGCTACCGATCGTGCCGCTGTTCGCCTATTCACACACCGCCGCCATGCTGTGCCTTGGCTCGTGTCTGATGCAGTTCGTCGTGCAAGGTGCCTGGGGTGTTATTCCAGCGCACCTGACTGAGATGTCGCCGGATGCCATCCGCGGCTTCTACCCAGGGGTCACCTACCAGCTCGGTAATCTGCTCGCGGCGTTTAACCTGCCCATCCAAGAGCGGCTGGCTGCGGCCCACGGCTACCCGTTTGCGTTGGCCGTGACGATCGTGCCGGTACTGATCGCCGTCGCGGTGGTGACGGCGATCGGTAAGGAAGCCACCGGAATTCGCTTCGGCTCTAAGCAAAGCTCGCGCCATCTCGGCGGCACAGCGGGAGCGTCAGCCCGAGATAGCGTCGGCCCGCGCGTCGAGGCCGAAGACCTGGACTGCCGCTGATTTACCCTTCAGCGCGTGAAATCCCCGGTCGGTGAGGGCGGTCGGTCGAGAAGCCAGGGCTTCAACGGTCTGGCCAGTGAGAAGGATTGCGTCGCCCGTGGTCTTGGTGAGTTGCTCGACGCGGGCAGCGATGTTGACGGTGTCACCGATCAGGGTGAACTCCAGCTTGCCTGCGGCGCCTATGGTCCCGGCGATCACCGCACCGGTGTTGATGCCGATGCCGATCCGAAGCGCGCCCTCGAATAACTCGGCGACGCGGCGGTGAATCTGCACCGCGGCGCTGACCGCGGCGTCGGCGTGATTGGCGAGGTCATTAGGGGCGCCGAACACCGCCAGAGCCCCGTCGCCAAGGAACTTGTTGACATGCCCACCCGCGTCGACGACCGCAGGCACCACGATCTCAAACAATGCGTTCAGGCGGGCGACGGTGTCCTCGGCGGGGTTCGCCTCAGCGAACGGCGTGAAGTCGCGCACGTCGACGAACATCACGGTCACCTCGCGGCGCTCCCCGGTGAACACATCGTCACCCTGTTCTAGCAGCCTCGCCGCCAGGACAGGATCGACGTAGGCGCCGAACGCCACTTGAAGTCGTTGCCGCTCAGCCAAACCCGCTTGCATGCGGTTAAACGACGCCACCAGTGTGCCGAGGTCATCGTCCTGGACCACCGGCAGGCGTTGTCCGTAGTCCCCGGCCCCCACCCGCACAGTTGCGTCGGCGAGGTCGCGAATGGGCCGAAAGGACGGCGAGAGCATCGCACCGACGGTGATCGGTATCCCGACGCCAAGCGTCAACGCCCCGGCGATCACAACGGAGAGCACCGGGACTCCCCTGCCCCGATCGAGCGCGACAGCCACCATCGCGGCCATAGTGGAGAAGACGAAAATCGAGCCAAAAATTGAAAAGCCCAGCCACACGGCAAAGGTCGGACGTGAGCGCGGTAAAGAATCGCCGAGCCCGGTATCCCCGGCGAGGGCTGCCCTGGCCGGTCGCATTGCTCCTTCCCCGAAGTTGTGCACACCGATCAGCGCCGTAGTGATTCCTGCGGCGGCGCCCACGATTCCGTACTGAATTAGCCGCGACCCGCCAACTCCCGCGATCACACCGACAACCATTAACAGCACTACGACCGAAGCCGGTACCAACCACAACCCTCGGACGTCACCTGCACGGACCCAGGCATACGTATCTTCCAGTGCCTGTGCGCGATCAACCTCACGCCCAGCTGCCCACTGCTGCGCAAGGCGCATCCGTCGACGACCAGGAAAAACACTCACGGACACCATCACTAACGTGACGGCAACTGCCAAAAAAGACGCTTCCACGTAATGACTGGACTTCTCGAACGCCAGAACAATCCACGACCAAATGAGGAAGACCGGCAGCGTAGAGGCGAAAGCTCCTATCAAGAGTGCCCACGAATACTTCTGCCCGTACCGATCCCACGCCCACTGCCAGATGCGATCCATGACGGGAGAGTAAGCCGGAGCGGCCGAATATGGCATCCGGTTTCGCAGTCGACGCCGCTAACGCGGTTTGAGCCGAAAGACGGGGATGTGACGGCCAATCGGGTCTGTCTTCAGGCGATAGTCGATCCATCCGGCGTAGACCCGCTCCGCAAGCCCATAAACACGTGCGTAGTCGTCAGGGTCGGTGATCTCGCTCGCCACAAAGTTCTCGCCGCCCAGTTCGCATTCGGGGTGGGCCTTGAGGTTGTAGTACCACTGCGGGTGTTTAGGTCCGCCGTAGTTCGAGGCGGTCACGATGGGGTCGGGTCCATCATGGAAGTAGGTGATTTGGTGCTCCCGCCGTTGACCTGACTTTGCACCCATAGTCGTCAGCGGCGCGGTAGAAACGCCGCCAACAATCGACGGCCAACGCCCGCCGGTCGCCCGGAACAACCATGGGTCAATGTGAGGGCCGACATGTCGTGCGTACCACTGTCCCGGACGGGAACGACCGAAGCTTTCCAGTGCCTGATACCGGCGGCCATGCTTCTTGTGCGGATCGACGTAACGCAGCGGCATGAATGGGAAGATACCTTTGCGTCCGTCTCCATAGACGGGCGGTCAGAACGGTGGTGGCTCGTAGGTGGCGGCCAGCCAAGCCCCGAGTTTTCGGTGTTCCTCGACGATGCGGGCCTCGTTGATCTGGCGCTGACGAGAAATCCGGTACCGACGTTCCTGAGCGCGGGTTTGTTTGCGTCGCGGCATCATCAGTCCGCGTCCGTGGCACGGTTCGCGGTCTCGCTTGGCGATCGAGATTTCTCCGGTAGGGGTGGCCAAGCTCGGGAAGAACAGTGCCCCAGCGGGTTTGGTGGTGTAGGTATGTCCGGTCGGTGCAGTCCACTCCACGGTGCCATCGGGCAGTTGACGATCTGCCCAGCCGCCACATCCGGTGTAGAAGGTCTTCAGCAAGTGGTGATAACGACAGAGCAGTTTGCAATTCGAGGGGTGGGTGGGGCCCAGCGGGAACGGGACGGTGTGGTCGATGTCGCACACTTCAGCCGGCTCATCACAGCCGGGGAATCGACAGGTCAAATCCCGAAGTCGCACGAATTCGGCCAACGCCGTCGAAGGCCGATAACCGGACTCAGGCTTGGTTGGGGGCATCACCAGTTGCTTGATCTTCGCCGTCGCGGCAATGCCACGCAAGCTGCTTGATGGTAGCGGCCCGAATCCGGGTAGATAGCCGGGTGTTTGGGAGTCACCAGTAATGGTCGCCTGTTCAGCCAAGACGTGAATCACCACGTCGGAGGCCGGGCGTCGTTGTGCTGCTGAACATTCCGGCGACCCACATTGGCAATGCATCGCCGTTAGTCCGGCAACCAAAGCGCCCAGGGCGTCCGCCCGACGTTGTTTCTTGGTTCGCGGGTCCGCTCCGCAGACCGTTTCGGCAAGCGCGTCGAGCTTCTGGTCCAAAGCTGCGCCGTCAATCGCGTGCAGCTGGGCCCAGATCCCTGCCAACCCGGCATCCGTAGGCGCGATTTCTACATAGCGGTCTTCGGTGCGCTCTCCCGGCACTCGCCTGCCCGCCGGGTCGAACCGAAGTACCCACCAGTCGATGCGTTCGAGGAGCTTGGGCTCCGATAGCCGCATCCACTTCGGCGCATGCCTGGCGATGGCCGCATCCAGCTTGGCGACCAAGTCTGGATTGTCGACCAACTCGGTGCGGGAAACGACCGCAGCCATCAGACGAAAGTCGATGAGTCCCTGAGCAAAGACTTCAGCGATCCGCGGCAGGCGCTCGCACAGCGCAATCGCATAACGCAGCCTTCCTCGGGCTCGGCCCCGGCTGATGCCCAATGCGGCAGCTATTTCGGCGACAACGTTTTCATGGCCGTCGATGGCCCAGGTCTCGCGATCGACATCGTCCTGGGGTGCGCGACGGGTGTACAGCTCGCCGATAGCGGCCAGCTCCCGTGCACAGATCGCGTTCTGTTCGCGGGCCGCCGCCGTGATGGCATCGATCACGCCGGCATCATCCACAGCGGCGAAAGCCAGATTGGCCTGCTGCGATACCGCTGATTCGAACATACTTTCGATAATAGCCGGACCCACCGACAAGGGATGGCGACTGCGGATAGGCCCGCAGTCAGTCCTCGTCGTCGTCGGCGTCGCGAAGCGCCCGGTGCAGCAGGTGCATCGCGACCGTGGTCGAGCGCTCCCGAATATCGGCGCGGTTGCCGGGCAGACGAAGCGTTCGTGTCGTCGGCTCTTCGCCGGCCATCGTCACGGTGATGCACACCGTGCCCACCGGCTTGTCCTCGGTTCCCCCGTCGGGACCGGCGATTCCGGTGATCGCTACCGCGGTATCGGCCCGGAAACGTTGCAGCGCACCCGCGGCCATCGCCTCGGCGACCGGCTCGGAGACCGCGCCATGTGCTTCGATCAAGGCCGCATCCACGCCGAGCAATTCGGTTTTCGCATCGTTGGCGTAGGCGACCAGTCCCCCGCCGATGTAGGCCGACGATCCTGGTCGCTCGGTGAGCCGTGCCGCCAGCAGCCCGCCGGTGCACGACTCCGCCGTCGCGATCCGGCGGCCGGCCAGCAGCCCTGCCACCAAATCGTCGATCTGCGCGCCGTCTTCGGAAAAGATGTGTTGCCCGTGCCGATCGCGCAACAATTCGACGAGTTGGCTGTAGGCGTCGGCGGCTTCAGGCTCGTAGCGGGTGACAATCTCGAGCTCGCCGCGCCGCAGACAGGTGGTGATCTCCAGCGACCCGAATCCGGGCATGCGCTGCTCGGCGTCGCGCAGGGTCTCCGCCAGGCCGGACTCCGGTAGCCCAAACATCCGCACGGTGTCTTGGCGGTAGACCGTTCGACCGGCGATGGCTTCCTGGACGGCAGGTGTTTGCACTGCGATCGGCCACATCGGCTGCAGTTCGCGGGGCGGGCCGGGCAGCACCACGACTGTCGGCTTGCCGGGAACGACGACACCTGGCGCGGTCCCCACCGGGTCGATCACCAACGCTTCGGCGGGGATCATCGCCTGTTTACTGTTCGCGGCGCGCACCGCCTGGAAATCCCCACCCCCGAGGCGGGCCATCAACTTCTTCAAGATCGCCGCGATCTTGTTTTCCAGCTCGGCGTCCAGCACCAGCTCGCGCCCGCAAAACCGGGCCACCGTGGCAACGGTCATATCGTCCGCGGTCGGTCCCAGCCCGCCGCTGGTGACGATCAGGTCCACGCCCTCGTCAGCCAGGAAGCGCAGCTGCGCCTCGATGTCGGGTACGCGGTCACCGCAGATAGTGATGTGGGCGAGTTCGACCCCGAGTTCCAGGAGCCGATCGGCGATCCACGGTCCATTGCGGTCGGCAACCCGACCGGTTAGTACCTCGGTTCCGGTGACGACGATGCCAGCGCGTGCACTCACTGCTATGACATTAGGCGGGGAGGAAGATGGGCTGATGATCGAGTTAGAGGTGCTTCAGGCTGACGTGACCAAGCTCGACGTGGACGCGATCACCAACGCGGCCAATACCGAGCTCCGACATGGCGGCGGGGTCGCCGCGGCCATTTCTCACGCCGGCGGCCCGGCGGTGCAGCGCGAATCCACCGAGAAGGCACCCATCGGTCTCGGCGACGCCGTCGAAACCACCGCCGGCAACATGCCGGCACGCTATGTGATCCACGCGGCCACGATGGAGCTGGGCGGGCCCCGCAGACTAGAAACGTCGGCGGACATCATCGCCCGGGCCACCCGCTCGACTCTGGCCAAAGCCGACGAATTAGGTTGCCGCTCATTGGCTCTGGTGGCGTTCGGTACCGGTGTCGGGGGTTTTCCGCTGGACGAGGCCGCCGGGTTGATGGTCGACGCGGTGCGCGAGCACCAGGCGCGCTCGCTGGAGCGGGTGGTGTTCGCGGTGCACGGCGAGGCCGCAGAGCAGGCGTTCCGCGCAGCGGCCGGGCAAGAGTCGGCTTAGCTATCGGGGCGCGACGCGGACAGGTGACGCTCCACCGATTCGGTTTTGCCGGTCATCGCATCGCTGACACCGGCCCGCCAATCCGCCTTGATCACCACGCTGACCCGCGGTGCGCGGGCCGCCACGGCCTCGACCGCGCGCTGCACAACGGCCATCACTTCGGCCCAGTTGTCGCCTTCGATCAAGGTGAACATCGCGTCCGTCTTGTTCGGCAAGCCGGAATCCCGCACCACTGCGACCGCTTCCGCGACGATCTCACCGACGCCCTCGCCGACTCCCAGCGGCGTGACGGAGAATGCGACCAGTACGGACACACCACGACACTACTCGCGGCGCATGGCAGCATCGGATCCATGCGGGTTCTGGTGCAACGGGTCTCATCGGCAACGGTGTCAGTAGACCGGCAAATCGTCGGCGCAATTGCACCCGAAAGCCAAGGGCTGCTGGCATTCGTCGGGGTTACCCACGACGACGACATCGGCAAAGCCCGTCGGCTCGCTGAAAAGCTCTGGCAGCTGCGGATTCTCGACGAGCAGCGGTCCGCTGCCGAAATCCACGCGCCGATCATGGTGATCAGCCAGTTCACGTTGTACGCCGATACGGCCAAAGGCCGACGACCGTCGTGGAACGCCGCCGCGCCGAGTGCTGTCGCCGAACCGCTGATAGCGGCCTTTGCGCAAGCATTGCAGCAACTGGGCGCCGACGTGCAAACTGGCACGTTCGGCGCGCACATGCAGGTCGAGTTGGTCAACGACGGGCCGGTGACCGTCCTGCTGGAGCTTTGAGGGGGCCGGGGCGTAGCGTGAAGCGGAAGCGGCCGGCGGTCGAGCCGGGCGCGGGATGCTGGGGCGGCCAGACGTGACGAACGCACAGAGTGTTCACGGGCCCTTCACGCACTCTGCTTTTCTCTACCGCACACCCCGGGAGTATCTCAATAGCCTGCTGCCGTTCATCGTCGACGCCGCAATGGCGGACCAGGCGGTGCTGGTTGCGCTGCCGGGACCCGCTCTGGCGGCGGTGGCCGAAGGATTGGGCCGCTCGGCCGCCGACGTGACCATGACCGACATAACCGAGGCGGGCCGCAACCCCGGTCGCATCCTGGGCGAACTACTGAGCGGTTTCGCCGACAAGCACCGCGATCAACCGGTGCGCATAATCGGCGAACCGATGTGGTCGAGCCGATCAGAAGTCGAATACCCGGCCTGCGTGCAGCACGAGGCGCTGATCAATCGCGCATTCACTGGCCGCGACATCACCGTGGTTTGTCCTTATGCTGTCGCACAGCTTGATCCTGAGGTCATCGCCGACGCTCGCGGCACCCATCCGGTGCTGTGGCAGGACGGATCGATCGAACAGGACAACCCGGCATACGACCCGGATGCGATGTGGACTCGCTACAACCAACCGCTGTCGAGCGATCCGACCGCAGTGAGGTACACGGCGCGGAAGATGGCCGATCTCAGCGGCGCTCGGACTTTTGCGGGTTCCTACGCGCAGTGGTTCGGCATGTCTGCGCGGAATACCGCGGATCTGCAGTTGATCGCCAGCGAGCTGGCCACCGCGAGTCTGACGGTTGCCGGGTCGACGTGCCGGCTCGCGCTGTGGCAGTCCGACGGCCATCTGGTCTGCGAATCACGCGACCGCGTCTTCCTGGACGATCCACTGGCCGGGCGGCGACCGTATGCCAGTGACACTGACCGGGGCCGCGGATTGTATGTGGTCAACGCCGTGGCAGATCTAGTGCGAACACACACCACTGCTATGGAGACGACGATCCACGCTTACCTGCGCCTAACCGCCGGCCAATGACCCTGCGCTCGGAAGACGACGAATGGGACATCGTCAGCAGTGTCGGCTATACCGCGCTGCTGGTCGCCGGGTGGCGCGCTTTACACGCGGTCAGTGCGCAGCCACTGGCGCGGGACGAATACGCGAAAGTATTCATCGCCGCGTCGGAGGACCCGTATCTGAACGGGTTGCTCGCCAACCCGGGAACATCCGAAGGCGCGACGGTCTTCCCGCGGCTCTACGGGGTGCAGACCCGGTTCTTCGACGAGTTCTTCGCCTCAGCCACGGACCGCGATATACGCCAAGCGGTTATCATCGCGGCCGGATTGGATTCCCGCTCGTATCGGCTGAACTGGCATAGTGGCACAACAGTATTCGAAGTAGATCAACCGAAGGTCCTGGAGTTCAAGAAGCGTGTGCTCGCCGAGCATGCCGCCGAGCCCGCCGCTCACCGAGTAGATGTTGCCGCCGATCTCCGAGACGACTGGTCAATACCGCTGCGCGCGGCTGGGTTTGACCCGCAAAAGCCCACTGCCTGGTCCGTGGAGGGAATACTGCCCTACCTGACCGGCGACGCGCAGGACACCCTGTTCACCCGGATCAGTGACCTTTCCGCGCCGGGCAGTCGGCTCGGGATCGGTGCACTTGGGTCGTGCCTCGACCGCAACCTGCTCGCCGCGTTAGAAGAGACCTATCCGGGCCTCAATCTGTCCGGCGACGTGGACTTCGCCGATTTGACCTACGACGACGCGGAAAAGACCAAACCGGCCGAATGGTTGGCCGAGCATGGCTGGGCGGTTGACCCGGTCCGTACCAGCCCCGAATTGCAGGCCGATTACGGCCGAACCCCGCCCGACGTCGACCTGCAGGTCGACCAGATCATGCACTCCGAATACATCACCGCGACTCGCTGATTACCAAGTACTCGGTGCCGCGACCCACACGCTGCCATAGCACTCCCCCCGCGGCGGTCACGCCCGCCTGAATCAGCTCGCGTTTGAGGATCTTGTTGGTCGCTGTCTTGGGAAGCTTGCCGGTGATCCGCACGAAGCGGGGCCATGCCTTCGGCGACAAGTCTGGTTGCTCGACAAGGAATTTCTCGAACTCTTCGGGCGTCACAGACTGGCCGCCGTTGAGGACGATCGCCGCCATCACCTGGTCACCGACCCCGTCATCGCGAACCGCATACACCGCGACCTGATTGATCGGCGCCAGCCGCTGCAGTATTCGTTCGATGGGCGCGGCCGCGAGGTTCTCACCGTCCACTCGCAGCCAGTCCGCGGTGCGACCGGCCAGGTAGATCCATCCGTCGATGTCCCGATAGGCCAAATCGCCCGACCAGTACATGCCGTGCCGCATCCGCTCGTTGGTTGCGGCCGGGTCGTTGTAGTAGCCCGAGAATGGGCCGGAACCTTGGGTGTTCACCAGTTCCCCGACCGCCTCGTCAAGATTGAGCAGGGCACCGTTGTCGTCGAAAATCGCTGGCGCGCATTCGGTAACAGTCTCTGAGTTGTACACGGCGACCCCGGGGTATCCCTTGCCGATGGACCCGGCTGGGGTGCCGTCTTCCCGGGTGACGACCACCGCGAACTCACTCGACCCGAAGCTGTCGACGACCCGGCAGCCGAATCGCCTGGCGAACTCGGCGATATCCCGATCGGTTGCCTCGTTGCCGAATGCCGTGTGCAGCGTGTTGTCGGCATCGTCGGGCCGCTCGGGGGTGGCCAGCACCAAGGCCAGCGGCTTGCCGACATAGTTCATGTAGGTGACGTGGTGGCGGCGGATGTCGGCCAGAAATCGAGAGGCCGAGAACCGGGCCGGAACCATCGTCGCGCCGCTGCCGATCGCCACTGCCCAGCCGGCGGCTACGCCATTGGAGTGAAACAACGGCATCGCCAAGTAGCAGACATCGGCAGCGGTGATGTCGAACTGCGCGATGAGGCTTGCGCCGCAAAGGATCGCCATCACGTGGGCGAACCGCACCGCCTTCGGGTCGCCGCTGGTTCCGGAGGTGAAGATCATCATCACGGTGTCGGCCGGTCCGACCTCCTGGTGCGGCACCAGGGGCGGCGCCGCTGCGACCGCGTCGAGGTAACGGCGCGACGTCACGTCGAGGACGGTGACGTCGGACAGATCCAGCCCGTCCACCAGCGGAAGATGGTCCGCATCGACGAGCAGCAGCTGACAGTCTGCGCGCCGGATGTCGGCCAGCAACGCGCTGCCACGCCGGACGGTGTTGATGCCGCACAAGACATAGCCGCCCAATGCGGCCGCGGCCATCGAGCGCAGCATGGCCGGCGAGTTGCCGAGTAAGCCACCGACGTGCAGCGGACGAGCGGTGTCGGCAAGCTCGATCAGCACCGATGCCTCGGCTGCCGCCTCGGTAAGGTGTTGACGCCAGGTCCAGGTCCGGTCGCCGTCGGCAACCGCCGGGGTGTCGTCATGCATGCGATGACGCAGCAATTGCTGGACGGTCTCAAACATCGCTACGTGCCGGTCGGTATCGCAACAGGGTAACCCCAGTATCGGGAACATCGCAGAACACCGGACTCACCCGCATGCCGATCCGGATGTCCGCGGGATCGACGTCCACCAGTTCGCTGCTGAACCGGGGTCCGGCATCCCATTGGACCACCGCAAGGATCTGGGGCAGCGCATTGGCCCACGGCGGCCCGGTCGGCCGCCGCGCCACGGTGAAGGTGTAAACCGATCCGGCTCCATCGATTTCGCGCCATTCGAGGTCGTCGGCCAGCGTCCCGGGGGCCAGCGTGCGCGGATAGAACACGTAACGCCCCAGCGAAGGCGAAAACTGCACCAGAATCCGGTGCTGCGCCAGCGCGTCCCAAAACGGCTGTGAGACCGGCGTGGGTTCGGGAAGTGGAAGCGGCTCGGTCATAATCAGTCACCGCCTAAAATCAGCGCGACCTGCTCGCTCATGATGCCGCCGGTGCCGCTGACGAACGCTCGGTGGCAGTCCGTTACCTGTGCCTGGCCTGCTCGGCCCATTACCTGGCGGGCGGCGTCGACCACGTGATGCATGCCGCCGGCCATCCCCGCCTGCCCGAACGAGAGCTGTCCGCCTGCGGTGTTGAGCGGGAAGTCGCCACCGAAGGTGAGGTCATGCTCGTTGACCCAGCTCATGCCTTCACCTTTGCCGCAGAACCCGGCATCCTCGAGAGTCATCAGCACGGTGATGGTGTAGCAGTCGTAGAGCGACACCATGTCGACGGCAGCAGGGGCCAGCCCCGCCATCGCGAACGCGTTCCCGGCGGAACGAGCGATGGGCGTCGTCATCAGGTCCTCGGCGTATGTCGCTGTCTTGAAAGCGATGTGCTCGCCGAATCCCTTGACCCACACCGGACGGTGCCGCGCGCGGTGAGCCAGGTCTGCGTTGGCGACCAGAACGCCCGCACCGCCCTGAACCCGCATCACCGTCTCAAGCATGTGGATCGGATCGGCGATCATCGGACTGTTCAGCACGTCGTCGACGGTGATCGGCTTGCCGTGGAATACGGCGTCGGGATGCGCGCAGGCGTTGCTGCGCTGGTCCACCGCGATCTTTGCCAAAGCTGTTGAATCATAATTGAATAGCGCTGCGTAGCGCTGCGCGATCTGCGCGTACGGCCCGTTCTGGCCAACGTTGCCGTAGGGGATCTCGAACTCGGCCTGCGGCGAGCCGTACTTGTTGCTTGACGCGCCAAACCATGCCGGTTGTGACGGCGGCCGGCGTGCGGACTTGGGCAACTCCGAGGACCCCGGCACGACCGCGAGCACGGCGTCGCACAGCCCGAGTTCGACGGCCACCGCGGCCCGCCACACCATCCCCGCCGAGGTGGCACCGCCCAGATCGACACGTTCTCCGAAATCGATGGGCAAGCCGAGGTATTCGGATAGCGTTGCCGGAGCGAACATGTCAGATTCGGCCAAGCCATGGCAGATCAGCCCGTTGATTACCGTGGCGTCCACACCGGCGTCTTCGACGACCATCTTGGCCAGCAGCGCGTACTGATCGAGGGTGAACGATGCCGGCCGGGTTTGCTTGCGCTCGGCCGGTAGTTCGGCGATGCCGATGATGGCTGCCTCGCCGCGTAGGCCGGTCACGGCTTGCCGCCACGCAGCGGCAGGGCCACTTTGGCGGTCCCCGGCATCAGCACCGTGTCACCTCGTCGCCCGGCGATCTCCAGATCGACCAGACCGACGTTGTCCGCCAACCGCTTTGCGGTCACAATCCCGCCGAAGCTCAATTCCTCGCCGGCAACAGCGATCGCCCGGTTCTGCACGGCGTACTCGATCAACCGGCCGCGGCCCCCGATCCAATCGGTGATCGCGCGGGCCAGCAGCGCAGCCTGCAACGGGCCTTGGATCAACACCCCGTCGTAACCCTCAACCGTTCGCGCCCAGTCCTTGTCGTAGTGGATGCGGTGACCGTTGTAGGTCGCGGCGCTGAAGAAGAATAACTGTCGTTCATCGACCATCACGGTAAGCGTCGGCAACGAGTCGCCGGTCTGGACATCCTCGTAGAAAATCTGCCCTGGGTCCATGTCGCTGCTCACGGTCGGGCAATCATCGATGTCGTTGCTTCGGCAAGCAATTCCCGTCGCTGGTTGTGGTACACCGTTCGCCAGGTGACCAGAACGAATCGACCAGAGCGGCCTTGCTTCTCCACGATCGATTCGATCGTGCGCACCATCTCGATGTCGTCGCGATGATATGCCGGGCCGAAGAATGATGTGCTCTCTCCCCCGGCCATGCGTCTGGGCGCACGGGGAAACGCGAGGCTGCCAGAAACCGCCCCGGACGAACCGTCCGGCCGCAATCCGTCCAGCGCGGTGACGCCCAGTACCGCGTATTGCAGGTACAGCGGCGGACAAATGATGTCGCGATACCCTTGCGCGCGAGCGTATTCGGGGTCAAACCACAGGGGATTGTGGTCACCGACCGCCGCGGCCCACCGCTGCCAGTCGCGCCGGTTGACTTCGCCGGCCGCTGTTGCGGCGACGGTGCCCACTCGCGACGCCGACTCGGCGTCGACCAGACTGGCCTCGGTCACCATCTTTTCTCGTCTTCCGTCGGGGCCATGCGGTACGGCGATTCGCTCGACAGCCACGCTGCGGCGATATCCGCGCCGCCGCCCAGCGTCGACAGCACCCGGGCCCGCTCGGAGAACAAGTGCAGGTCGGTTTCCAGCACGTAGCCCATGCCGCCGTGCAACTGGTGGGCGTCCAGCGTGATCAGCTTGGCCGCGGTGGCGGCATGCATGCGCGCAATGGCGGTTTCCCATGTCGTGTCACGGTCGCCGACCCAGAACACCGCGGAGTGCCCGGCCAAGCGCGCCGCGGCCAACGCGATGTGCATGTTGGCCACCAGATGCTGGGCAGCCTGAAACGACGCGATCGGCCGGCCGAACTGCTCGCGCGCCTTGGTGTACTCGACCGTGCGCTGCAGCACCGCCTCCCCGACGCCGACGAGGTCCAGTGAGAGCAACGCCATCGCGGTGTTGGCCACTCGGCGCAGCGCGTCCTCGGGCAGCCCCTGACCGTGCGGGCCGTGCGGGCCGGTGAGCACTGCCCGCGGATCGGCCACCCGCACGTCGGCAAAATTCACCTGGAAAACCCGGTAGCCGCCCAGCACCGGCAGCGGTTTGAGATCCACGCCCGCAGCACCGGTGTCGACGATGAAGCCCAGAATCTTCTCGTCGTGGGCCGCCGTGACGACCAGCAGATCGGCGAAGTCGGCGTCGAGGACGAAGTCGGCGCGCCCGGTAAGCCGCCAGCCGCCGTCAGCGTCCGGCCGGGCACTGAGCTCCGGGGCGAGTACCGCCGCATCGCGAGGGCTGAACAAACTCGTTGTCGCCCTTGTCGTTCCGGCGGCCAGGCCGGGCAGCCACGCCGCGCGATGCGCTGCACCACCGAGCACATCAATGGCGAGCGCGGCCTGCACGGTGCTGTGCACGATGGTCGGGCACAGCGCGCGGCCGGCTTCCACGTAGAAGACACCGAGGACCGACAGGTCGCCGCCGGCGCCGCCGTACTCGGTGGGTAGCGACAGACCGAATACCCCGGCCTTAACCAGCGCGGTCCATAACTGGTCAGGGATCCCCTCGTCGGGACAGTCACGGAGTCGACGGACCACACTCGTCGGGCACTCGGCCGCCAGCAGCGCGCGCAGCGTGGCGCCCAGATCGCGCTCGTCTTGGTCGGGCAGCAGTTTCATAGCGGCCGGTCAACGTCCATACGAAGGCATGCCGTGGCCACGCTGGGCGATGACGTCGCGCAGCACCTCGTTGGTGCCGCCGCCGAACCGCATCAGCGGCGCCGACCGGTACAGGCGCTCAAACCTGCCGTCCGCGGGCGCGGAAACGCTGCGGTAGGCCAGCAGCCCGTCGGGACCGAGCAGGTCGATGGCCAAGTCGGCGATCCGCTGACGCAGCTCACTGGTGAACACCTTTTCCACGCTGACCTCAACGGTCGGGATCACCCCGGCGTCCAGCAGAGACGCGGCCTCATAGCCCATCAGCACGGCGACGTCGGCGTCGGCCTGAACCTGGGCCAGCCGGCGAGAGAAGGCCGGGTCCTCCAACGGGATCCTTCCGTCGCCACGCGGCTGGCCGGCCAGCCTGAGCAGCTCCACGACCGCACGGCGCAGGTCACCGGCGTTGGTGAGCGCACCGCGTTCTAAGTCAAGGGCGCCGGTGATGTAGGTCCATCCCTGGTTCATCTCGCCAATTAAATTGCCCAGCGGGACCCGCACGTCGTCGAAGAACACCTCGTTGGTGCGGTATCCCGACCAGGCGTAGAGCGGCCTAATCGTCACGCCGGGATGGTCGACGGGCACCACGATCACCGAGATGCCACGGTGCCGTGGTGCGTCGGGATCGGTGCGCACACACAGCCACTCGTGGGTCGAGCGCTGCGCGCCGCTGTTCCAGATCTTGGAGCCGTTGATCACCCACTCGTCGCCGCAGCGCACCGCCCGGGTGCGCAGGCTGGCCAGGTCGGTGCCCGCTTCGGGTTCGGAATAGCCGACTGCGCAGGTCATCTCACCGCGCGCGATCGGCGGAAGGAATTCACGTTTGTTCTGTTCGGTGCCGTGCCGAATGATCATCGGCGCCACCGACGTCACCGTCAGGTCGGGCCCGGGGACGCCCCAGTAGTCGAACTCGAACATCAAGATGTTCTGCTGCATTGCGCTCAGCCCCAGACCGCCGTATTCGCGCGGCCAATTCAGTCCGAACCAGCCCTTCGCGCCGACTTTGCGGCGAAACGCGGCCACCTCACCGTCTGGGTACTCCAGTCCGTGCTCGGCGATCTCGTCGCGCAACGCCGGCGTGACGTTGGCTTTGAGAAACATCACCACGTTGGTTCGCCACTTCCGCTCCTCGAAGTCCAACCTAAAGTCCACGACTTACGTCCTGTCGGAGTTGTACGAGCGGGAATGATCCAAGAAGGAACACTAAAGTACTACGATGTGCCGCCCTCGACCCACAATCGGCGTGACCCACTCTCGGGGGAAGGCGTGTGATGCAATTCTGGTCTGGCGCAGCATTTATGGAGACTGTCGACGCGCTGGTTGTCGCCAAATTGCTCGACGACGCCGGTTTTGACGGGATGATCTGCGCCGACCATGTGATTTACCCGCGGGTATTGCAGTCGCCATACCCCACTGGGGCGGAGCGTCCGCCGTGGCCACCCGAAACCGGCTGGCCGGACTCGTGGATCCTTATTGGCGCCATGGCGGCGGTGACCCTTCGGCTGCGTTTCTCCAACGCCGTTTACGTCGCACCCGCCCGTCCGCTGCTGGAGGTAGCCAAACAGGTCGCCACCGCGTCGGTCATCTCGCAGGGCCGGGTGTCGCTGGCAGTCGGCGCCGGCTGGATGCGCGAGGAATTCGAACTGCTGGGGCAGGAGTTCGGCAACCGGGGAAAGCGCCTCGACGAGATGATCCCGGCTTTACGTGCGCTGTGGCAGGGCGGTTGGGTGTCGTGGAGCGGGCGCTACTACCAGGTGCCCGAGTTGATGCTCGAGCCGCATCCGAGCACGCCGGTCCCGATCCTGTGCGGAGGCGAATCGGAGGCGGCGTTGCGCCGGGCCGCGCGGCTCTGCGACGGTTGGGTCGGCACGGCGTATGCGTGGGACGATGCGGTCGGCTACGTGCAGAAGCTGACCGCGTTGCGGCGCGAATACGGCCGCGACGGCGAACCGTTCGAGATCATGCTGGCATTGCTCGAGCCGCCGTCGGCCGACCTTTACCGGCGCGCCGAAGATATCGGGATCACGGCGGTGATGTGCGCCCCGTGGATGGGCGCCGAAGACGGGTACCGCCCGTCGATCGAGCGGTTCGCCGAGACGGTTATCGAGAAGTTCCGCTAGCGGTCAGAACTTGTGCGGGACGTCGTTGACCAGCCCGCCGTCCATGACGAATTCTGCGCCGGTGGCATACGAGGATTCGTCGCTGGCCAGGAACAGCACGAAGGTGGCAACCTCGTCGGAGACACCCGGGCGGCCGAGTGGAACGGTGACCATGTTGTCCGGGAAGTGCTTTGTCATCGGCGTGCGGATGAAGCCGGGGTGGATCGAGTTGACCCGGATGTTGTGCGGAGCCAGTTCCAACGCGGCTGATTTGGTCAGGCCGCGCACCGCCCACTTGGAGGCGACGTAGGGATGCACCATGACCGCGCCGCGCAGGCCCTCGATGGACGAGACGTTGATGATCGAGCCGCCGCCGGCGGCCTTCATCGGCTCGACTGCGGCCTGGATGCCGTGGAAGGTGCCGTTCAGGTTGACGTCGATGACCTTGTGCCACTTGTCCACATTGAATTGGCCCAGCAAGCCCAGCGCCACGATGCCGGCGTTGTTGACCAATACATTGAGGCTGCCGAAGTCGTTGACCGCGGTGGACACCGCTGCTTCCCAGTCGTCGGGTTGGGTGACGTCGAGGTGGACATAGCGCGCGGCGTCACCGATCTCGTCGGCAAGTGTCTTGCCTTCGTCGTCGAGGATGTCGCCGATCACCACCTTGGCACCCTCGCCGACCAGTGCCCGAGCGTGAGCAGCGCCCATCCCCCGGGCGCCGCCGCTGATCACTGCAACTTTTCCGTCCACGCGTCCCATGACGCGTCAGGCTACCGCAGCCGGGCGTGGAATTAGAACTTGTTCCACCTCGGCGCGGGGCGGGCGTGGAAACAATAGGGCAATGAGCGTTGCGACGTCGTTGCTCACCGCGTGCAGCGGGTTCCTGTTCGCGGTGTTGTGGATGGATCTCATCTTCGATGCCCAGGTTCCTGCCGAGCGAAATCCAGTCGGTGAGCTGCCCGAATCCGTGCTGGCCTCCATTGCGGGTTACTACCGCCGCGCAGTCACCGGATCGCGCCCGATGAGCCGGCTGATCGCCGTCGTGATGATGGTGCTGCTGGTGGCGTTGGGGTTCCGTGTGGTCCGGGGTCACGACCCTGGCTGGCTGGCGGCGATGTCGGCCCTGCTCGCGGGTGCCCCGATTTTGCTGGCCTTGACCCGTACGGTTCCCCACGCGGCCCGACTCGGCAGTCGCGGGGGCAGTCCGACCGAGCAGACCGCGCTGGCGCGGTCCATCTGGCGCGATCACCTGGTGTGCGCCGGGTGCATGCTGTCCTTCCTGGTGCTGTGGGTGACCTATCAGGCGGTGATCTAAGGATGCCCGGGGGTCACAGCGCAAGAAATCCGTACTAAACTAGAACACGTTTCAATTCGGCGAGCGGCTAAAGGAATCAGACATGCACACCCCCATCTGCGATGAGCTTGGCATCGAGTTTCCGATCTTCGCGTTCACGCACTGCCGCGACGTCGTCGTCGCGGTGAGTAAGGCCGGTGGGTTCGGCGTGCTGGGGGCGGTCGGCTTCACACCCGAGCAACTCGAGATCGAGCTGAAGTGGATCGACGAGAACATCGGCGATCATCCCTACGGAGTCGACATCGTGATCCCGAACAAATACGAGGGCATGGACTCGCATCTGTCCGCTGAAGAACTGGCCGAGACGCTGCGCAAGATGGTGCCGCAGGAGCATCTGGATTTCGGCAAGAAGATCCTTGCCGATCACGGCGTGCCGGTCGAGGACAGCGACGGCGACAGCCTGCAGCTGCTCGGTTGGACCGAGGCAACAGCCACGCCCCAGGTGGAGGTGGCGCTGAAGCATCCGAAGGTGAAGATGATCGCCAACGCGCTCGGCACTCCTCCGGCCGACATGATCAAACACATCCACGATGCCGGTCTCAAGGTGGCCGCGTTGTGTGGTTCGCCGTCGCAGGCGCGCAAGCACGCCGACGCGGGGGTGGACATCATCATCGCCCAGGGCGGCGAGGCCGGCGGGCACTGCGGTGAGGTGGGCTCGATCGTTTTGTGGCCGCAGGTCGTCAAGGAGGTCGCACCGGTGCCGGTGTTGGCAGCCGGAGGTATCGGCAGCGGTCAGCAGATCGCCGCGGCCCTGGCGCTCGGTGCCCAAGGGGCATGGACCGGGTCGCAGTGGCTGATGGTTGAGGAATCCTCGAACACACCGGTGCAGCAGCAGGCGTACGTCAAGGCGGGTAGCCGTGACACCGTGCGCAGCCGTTCGTTCACCGGCAAGCCGGCCCGGATGCTGCGCAACGACTGGACCGAGGCATGGGAGCAGCCGGACAACCCCAAGCCGCTCGGTATGCCGTTGCAGTACATGGTTTCCGGCATGGCGGTTCGGGCCACGAACCGCTACCCCAACGAGTCCGTCGACGTCGCATTCAACCCCGTCGGTCAGGTGGTCGGGCAGTTCACCAAGGTGGAGAAGACGTCGACGGTGATCGAGCGCTGGGTGCAGGAGTACCTCGAGGCGACGAGCCGGCTGGACGAGCTCAACGAGGCAGCCTCAGTCTGAGCCGCATGATCTTAGTTACCGCTACGCCTTAACGCTCGACGCCGGAGCACTATCGTCTCCACTCGTGACCGCGACTGCCCGCAGCTGGTGGCCGGAGCTGTCGACGGCAACCGCGGCCTGACGCTGGGTGACACATCGCCGGGTGGGCGGCCTCCGATGAGTCTCTAGCGTATGGCGCTGCCGCTGCGCCACTGATCCCACGGCACGGTCCAATCGCCGCCTTGCGATAACTGCAACGGCGGGCCGCCGGTGTTGCGGATCTCGACGACATCGCCGGGCACCGAGAAGTCGAAGAACCACTTGGCGTTGTCGGCGTTGAGGTTCAGGCAGCCATGGGACGTGTCGGTGTTGCCCTGGGCCCACACCGTGGCGTCGAGCTCATGCATGTAGATGCCATCGGTGCTGATGCGGGTCGCGTAGTTGATGGTTTCGCGGTAGCCGAGGCGGGAGTTCTTGGGCAACCCGAAGGTCGACGAATCCATGATCACGGGGTTGCCCTTGTCCAGCACGGTGTAGATGCCCGGCGGTGTCCAAAAGGACAGGGTGTTACCGTCGACCTGTTCGGTGCCGCCCATCCCCATCGACGTTGGCATGGTGCGCACCAGGTGTCCGTTGTCGAAGACGCTGACTTGCTTGGTCTTGTCGTCGGCAATCGACACGTGCGCGTCACCGATTTTGAACGACACTTTCGTGTCTTCTTGACCGAAAAGGCCCTTCCCCAAGTTGATTCCGTAGATTTTCGCCTCGGCAGTGACGGTCGTATGGGGAGCGTAGTAGTGCTCGGGACGCCAGTGGGCGGTCTGGTCGTCAACCCAATGCCACGACCCGGACACCGGTGGTGACGTCGTCACCGTCAACCGTCGTTCCGCGGCGGCCCGATCCGCGATCGACTCGTCGAAGAGCGCAACGACGACCGTTCCGACGCCGTAAGTTTCACCGTCTTGCAACGGCTCTTCCGACGGGTTGGTGAACGACACCTTGGTCTGATTCGGCGGCATTAGCGTGGCGAACTCCGAGACCTGCGTCGCGGGGACACCTCCTGCTCCCCGACTGGCGACCGTGAGGGTGTAGGAACGCCCATAGCCCAGCGGCTGCACCGGATGCCACACCACGTGATCCGGAGTCAACACACCAGCAACGGGCTTACCCGCGTCGTTGACCATTCGCACCCCGGTCAGCGTCCCGGATGCGGCGGTCACCGACACCGGCTCAAGCGGATCCACACCGCGCGCATGGGACGCCGGACGAAACGTCACCCGCGCCGGTGCCTGCAACACCGCAGCGCCTACTGGCGGTGGGCAACCGCCTCGACACCGCGGCCCCCACCCGACGGTGGCCACCCCGAGCGCGCCGATGACCACAAGGGCCGCGGCCAACCCGCGCCGAAACCACGCGTGCCGGCGCCAATCTCGAAACCTCACGACCTTCCATACCCCGCGCACCGGTAGACGCAAACGTTGACGGCCCGGCGCTAGATTTCGCCGGCCTCGTCGTCGCCGTGCTCACCGGTTAACGCCTCTTTGGCTCGCTGGACGGCATAGGTCGCGATGTCGATTGAGTTCTGGACGATGTCACCGGCGCCGCCGGCGATGTCTCCCTTGATGATGTGGCCGACGTCTTCGACGATGTCCGACGACCGCTCGACGGCGTTCGTCACGATGTCTTTGGCAGCATCGAGCGCCTCTTTGGGGTCAAAGCCCATTTCAGTCTCCTGTTGTGTGCGTCGCGGCGGTCAGCCGGTGACCCCGGTGTCCGACGGGAAGCCACCGCCCACGATCGGGAACCCGCCATTGGTCAGCTGACCGACCTGCCAACCGTGTTCGGTGCACAGCATAGGAAGGCCGTCAGGCGTCTGCGCCGACGACCCACGCGGATTCTGGCATGGCGCCCCGACCTGCTGGACCCCGTTAAGGGGGTAGGTGATCACCCAAAACCCCGACTGCGCGGCCGGGAACTGGTTGGTGATGAAGTGACACGCCTCGGCCTGACCGCCCGGCCCGCGACCGAAAATGAACCGGTCATAGTTGTCGCACGGCGCACCCAGCGACGCGTCGTAGTTCATCCCCGGCACGTCGCCGTCGTAATGCCCGTTGTCGGCGGTCGCGACCGGTGCCAGGCCAACAGCGGCACCCGTGATCGCAGCGGCCATGAGCAGTTCGCGAATCATGACGGCAAGCATATCCAGTCCGGTCTTCGGGACAAGGCGGTTTTGCATGGCGGACACAGTCGAGGGCAAAGTTGCGAGAACACGTTTCAATCCGCCGGTGGCAATCCGCCGAGAACGCGTTCCATCTCGGCGGTCACGATGTTTTACTGAGCCAGACCACGTCGTATTCACAAGGAGTGCCCACCGATGCCGACTCCGAACATCCCGCCCGGATTCGATTTCACCGATCCAGACATCCACGCCAAACGGCTTCCGGTGGAGGAACTGGCCGAGCTGCGTCGGGCGGCACCGATCTGGTGGAACGAGCAGCCATACGGGGTGGGCGGGTTCGACGATGGCGGCTTCTGGGTGGTGAGCAAGCACAAGGACGTCAAAGAGATTTCGCTGCGCAGCGATGTCTTCTCCAGCCTGCAAAAGACCGCCCTGCCCCGGTACAAAGACGGCACGGTCGGCGAGCAGATCGATCGCGGAAAATTCGTGCTGCTCAACATGGATGCACCGCAGCACACCCGGCTGCGCAAGATCATCTCGCGCGGCTTCACTCCCCGGGCCGTGGAGCGCCTGCGTGCGGACTTGAACGAGCGTGCCCGGCGCATCGTCGAGACCGCCGCTGCCGAGGGTGCCGGCGACTTCGTCGAGCAGGTGTCGTGCGAATTGCCCCTGCAGGCCATCGCCGGGCTGCTGGGTGTACCCCAAGAGGACCGCATGAAGCTGTTCCACTGGTCCAATCAAATGGTTGGCGATCAGGATCCCGAATTCGCCAACAACGACGCTATCGATGCGTCGATGCAACTCATCATGTACGCCATGCAGATGGCCGCCGACAGGGCCAAGAACCCCGGGCCAGATATCGTCACCAAGCTGATCGAGGCCGACATCGACGGCCACAAGCTCTCTGACGACGAGTTCGGCTTTTTCGTCATCCTGCTCGCCGTGGCCGGCAACGAGACCACGCGCAACTCGATCACCCAGGGCATGATGGCCTTCACCGATTTCCCTGACCAGTGGGAGCTGTACAAGCGGGAGCGTCCCACCACCGCGGCCGACGAGATCGTCCGGTGGGCCACCCCGGTCACGTCATTCCAGCGCACCGCCTTGGAGGACTACGAACTGTCCGGCGTGCAGATCAAGAAGGGCCAGCGGGTGGTAATGGTCTACCGCTCAGCTAATTTCGATGAAGAGGTGTTCGACGACCCGTTCACGTTCAACATCCTGCGCGACCCCAACCCACACGTAGGATTTGGCGGTACCGGTGCGCACTACTGCGTAGGGGCCAACCTGGCGCGGATGACGATCGACCTGATGTTCAATGCGATCGCCGACCAGATGCCCGATCTGGCGTCCGCCGGTACGCCCGAGCGGCTGCGTTCGGGCTGGCTCAACGGCATCAAACACTGGCAGGTCGACTACCGCAGCTCCGCCGCGAAATGTCCTGTTGCGCATTGAGACCTATATTCAGCCAATGACGACACATCGAGCTGTCCACGTAGAGTCCGCGGGCGCAGCCTTCGAGCTGGTCGACGTCGAAACCAAGCCCCCGGGTCGAGATGAGGCGCGGTTGACGGTCGCCGCGTGCGGGATCTGCGGCACCGATGCGCACTTTGTCTCGGGCGGGTTCCCCGGCATGTCGTGGCCGCTGACTCCCGGCCACGAAATCGCCGGGAAAATAGCCGAACTCGGCGACGGCGTCGAAGGTTTTGCGGTCGGCGACCGCGTCGCGGTTGGGTGGTTCGGCGGGTGCTGCTACCACTGCGACCAGTGTCGTAAAGGGCAGTTCATCCATTGCGAGAACGGCAAAGTCCCGAGTTGGCAATACCCGGGCGGATATGCGGAGTCGGTGACGGTGCCCGCCAATGCCCTGGCCCGGATACCGGCCGAGCTCTCCGACGCCGAAGCCGCCCCGATGGGCTGTGCCGGCGTCACCACCTATCACGCGCTGCGCAGCACGAAGGCAGTGCCTGGTGATCGGGTGGCGATCCTCGGCGTGGGCGGACTCGGTCATCTCGGGCTGCAGTTCGCCCGGGCAATGGGCTTCGAGACCATCGCGATCAATCGTGGCACCGCCAAAGCCGACGATGCCGCGAAGCTGGGTGCCCATCACTACATCGACTCCACCGCCAGCGATCCCGCCGAAGCGCTGAAAGACCTCGGCGGTGCCGCGGTCGTGCTGGCTACCGCGGGGAATTCGGAGGCGATGGCGGCAACGGTCGGCGGTATCTCGCCCCTGGGTGAGCTCGTCACGATCGGTGTGACGCCTGAGCCGCTGCCGATTAGCCCGATGCAGCTGATAACGCCCGGGATCAGCATTGTCGGCCATCCCTCGGGAACGGCGAAAGATGTCGAAGACACAATGCATTTCGCGGTCTTGTCGGGCGTACGAGCCTGGATTGAGGAGCTACCGCTGTCGCAAGCCGCGGAAGGATATGCAGCGCTTGAGCAGGGGCGGGCGCACTACCGCACCGTTCTCACCATGTGACGCAGGTGTGGAGCCTCGAGCCGTCCGACGGTGAGTTGCTCGTCCGCACCGGGGTAACCGGGCCTGGCGCGCGGATGGGTCATCGTTTGACCATCGCACTAAGGCAATGGCGGGCCACCGTGCAGTGGTCGGATGGCGAGCCAGTCGCGGCGCAGTTGGCCGTCGAGGTGGATTCGCTGGAGGTGCTACGCGGAGACGGTGGTCTAACGCCGCTGTCCGGACCGGAGAAAATCTTGGTGCGGTCGAACGCCCTACGACAGCTGGCTGCCGGACGCCATCGGAAGATTTGCTTTGATGCCAACACCATTGAGAAGAGCCGTGACGGTTACCGTCTGACCGGGATGCTGCAGATCCGCGGAAAGACCCGGCCACAAGTCATTGCCCTGCGCACCGAGGACCTCGGCGATGCCTGGCGGCTGTCCGCCGAGACCGTCGTTCGACAATCCGATTTCGAGGTCAAGCCATACTCGTTGTTGATGGGCGCATTGAAGGTTGCCGACGAGGTCACCATCGCATTCACCGCGCAGCGGGCCAAGAACACCTAACCAGGGACTGGATATGCGGATCGGAACGGTGTTCCCGCAGACCGAGATCGGCGCTGACGCCGGTGCGGTTCGGGCCTATGCCGAGCACGTCGAGGAGCTCGGGTTCGCTCACCTACTCGCCTACGACCACGTCGTCGGTGTGGACCGAAGGTTAACTACTGCACGGCGACGCGGTAATCCCAACTAAGGCGGCGGGGCGCCCGGATTGGGCGGCGGACCTTGCGCCGGCGCCGGCTGGTCCGGCGCGGGGTCTTGATGCCCATGCAGCCGCTCAAGCAACTTGGCCAGCAGCGGATGCGGATTGGGATCCGGCGGCGGAGGAGCCGGTGGTGGCGGCGCTGGTGGCGGAACCGGTTCGGCGGCAGGAAGTCCCGGCGCCGGCTCGTCGGAGGCGGGATTTCCTGCGGCCTGCGGTTGGGCGGGCGCCGGCGCTTCGGTGGGCTCCTGCGCCGGTGCAGGCTCGGGTGCGGGTCGGGGGGCCGGTATCTCGACGACTGCGGGCGCCGGAGCCGGGGTCTGGGCGACAGGCGGCTTCGCCGCAGTGTGCACCACCTGTCGGACCGGTCCATGTGCTCGGTCGGGGAGCAGCTGCGGACCCAGGGCAAGTGACACCGACGCCACAAAAGTGACCGAGCCGGCAACTAGCATCGTCAACGCTCCGGCGTACGAGTGCTGCCGGGAACTCCCCTGCTCCCCTCGCTTTCGGCTGATGTCGTCGAGGATCTCGGCGTCGATGAATTCGGTGTTCTGTGCCGACGCCAGACCCGCTCCGCGGGCCAGGGCCAGTTGCGCGCCGGTCTGGGTGACGACCGGGACCGGCACGGCCTTCTCGAGGCGCCACGACAGCGCATCGACGTCCTCATCCGCACCGACGATCACGATGCCCCCGGGTCGCCATGAACTCCGGTCGAACAGTGCGGTCAGCCATCCGACGAGACGGCCCGGGCCGCCGGACAGCTGCTTGATCGCGGTTTGCGGCTCGTCGTCACAGGTATCGACCATCACGACGATCGTCGAGTCGCCGTCGAGTACGCAAACGGCGGTTTTGTCATAGCCGACGATTGGCGCGACCCCCCGGGCCAACATGTCGCACGCCTGCTCCAACCGGATCGGTACGACATTGTCGATTCCGGCATCGTTCAATGACTCCAGCAGCATCGCAGCTTCGGCAGCTGCCTCGTCGCTCCAGGTCACACCGATCACGTGAAGTCGCTGGTCATGACCGGTGGCTGCGGATTGCGCATCCAGCACGGCCGCGGTGGCCTGCTCCGAGGTGTCAGCAGCACTGGCCGCGCCGCCGGCGCGTACCCCGAAATCGTCGTGGTCGAGGATGGTCGCGTCCGCGTCCCGGCCGTCCGCGAGAACCCATCCGACCGACGTCGATGTCAGCGACAGCCCAAGTACCGTGTCCAAAATTGCACCTTAATCGCGGCCCAATGCCCACGCGCCGGCGCGAGCGCCTGACCATGTTGCGCGGTGGTTCGCGAGCGGCGGAAGGAGCGGGACAGCGTGGTCTCGTCGGTCTACCCCGGGAGAGCCTACGCGGTCATCGTCACCCCGGTTGTCCGGGTGTCGACGACCTCCGCTGACAGCGCGATGACCTGCGACGTCAACCCCGAAACGCGCGATCAACGCAGCCCTTTGAACCGCCGTGAACCGCGGCGCGCGGGGTCACGCACCGCGCCCCGAAAAGTTGCCACTGGCCTTCCCGCCGGTGGCTCCGCGCAGGTGACAGCGGCCGTTGCCGAATCGAGACACCTTTGCGTCCTAATCGACATATGGGGTGCCACGCGGTAAGTTTTGCCGGTAACGCGCAACGGGTAAGGGGCACGGTATGAGAGACGTGAGCGACAAGATGCGTGGTTGGGTGCGGCGGCTAACAGTCGCCGCAATTGCGGCCGCCGCACTGCCGGGCCTGATCGGCCTGTTGGGTGGAGCAGCGACGGCGGGGGCATTCTCCCGACCCGGTCTTCCGGTCGATTACCTGCAGGTTCCGTCGGCGAGCATGGGCCGCAACATCAAGGTCCAGTTCCAGAGCGGGGGGGCCAACTCGCCCGCGGTGTACCTGCTCGACGGCCTCCGCGCTCAGGACGACTACAACGGCTGGGACATCAACACCCCCGCCTTCGAGTGGTACTACCAGTCCGGGTTGTCGATCGTGATGCCGGTCGGTGGGCAGTCCAGCTTCTACACCGACTGGTACGGCCCGGCCTGCGGCAAGGCCGGTTGTCAGACCTACAAGTGGGAGACCTTCTTGACCAGCGAGCTGCCGGGCTACCTGGCCTCGCAACAGAATGTGAAGTCGAACGGCAGTGCCGCAGTAGGCATCTCGATGTCCGGGTCGTCGTCATTGATCTTGGCCGCCTACCACCCGGGCCAGTTCATCTATGCCGGCTCGTTGTCGGCCCTGATGGACCCCTCCCAGGGCATGGGGCCGACGCTGATCGGCTTCGCGATGGGCGACGCCGGCGGTTATAAGACCGATCCGATGTGGGGCCCGTCGAGCGACCCGGCCTGGAAGCGCAACGACCCGACCCTGCAGATCCCCACCCTGGTCGGCAATAACACCCGGCTGTGGATCTACTGCGGTAACGGCACCCCGTCGGAGTTGGGCGGGGCCAACATGCCCGCCGAGTTCCTGGAGAACTTCGTGCGCAGCAGCAACCTGAAGTTCCGCGATGCCTACAACGCCGCCGGTGGCCACAACGCGGTGTTCAACTTCGACGCGAACGGAACCCACAGCTGGGAGTACTGGGGCGCCCAGCTCAATGCCATGAAGCCTGACTTGCAGGGTGCCCTGGGCGCGCACACGTAGGAACGACGCTCGCGAGCAGTTTTTATAAGTGTCATCCCAACTGGTCGGTGATATCGGTCCAGCCTCGGCGGCGAGCGAAGCCAGTCGGCACGGCTCAGGGCGTCAGCCACCCAGGGCGGCGAGGAGTTCCTTGATCCGGGCAGCTTCGTCATCCGCCGCACCGTTGCCCTTGGATGTGGTCTGTGCGTCGATGATGATCACTCCGTATTGATCGCGATGGACGACGTGGAAGACCTCGAAACGCTAGCGCGAATCCAGCGTCCGTACAGCAGTCGACGCTGCAGAGCAGCCAGCAAGAAAAACCGTCAGCACCATTGTTTTGATGCTGGTGCACCGATGACTTATCGCATATGGAAGTGAACTCGCATTGCGGTCTTGTGCAGGTGCCTTGTCGCGAGAAGAGTAAATGTATGACCGACCAGAAATTGATTGAACATTGGATTCAAGGCTGTGCGGTACAGCGGATCATGTTCCGCGACGGTCTGGTGCTGAACCTCGATGATTACAACGAACTTGTTATCTCGGCACCGATACGCCTGACTCTGCCGGACGACAACAGTTCGACCGGCGAGGTAGTTTCCGTCGACCCGAGCCACCCAGCCGTCGTGGAACGACCCCTTTTCGGTTTTTCCGGAGCCACCTGCACCGACGTCACGTGGGACGACGCCGGAGATCTGCATTTGGAGTTCTCCGACGGACATCAGATCGACGTGTCGCCCGACGACCACATCACCGCGTGGGAGTTGTACGGCAAGTACCACGGCTACGCTGCCTGCCTGCCGCACGGCAGGGTGCGGGTGGTGCGGCACGACGTGCCGGACGACGGCGAGGACTAGCGTCGAGGCGGTGCGATCCGCCTCCGGGAATCGGTGAACGTGCTTGGATCGGCCCATGCAGGGCTCGGCAACGGTTCACATGGCGGCACCCGCCGACAAGATCTGGAGTCTGATCGCGGACGTCCGCAATATCGGACAGTTCTCCCCAGAGACGTTCGAAGCCGAATGGCTGGACGGAGCGACCGGGCCAGCAGTCGGGGCGCGATTCCGCGGCCACGTCAAGCGAAACGAGATCGGGCCGGTTTACTGGACGGTGTGCCGGGTCACGGCTTGCGAACCGGATCGGGAATTCGGCTTCGAGGTGTTGGTCGGCGACAAACCAGTGAACAACTGGCATTACCGGTTGACGCCGAGCGGGAACGGCACCGACGTCACCGAATCGTTTCGGATGAACTCCTCTCCGCTGACGACTTTGTACTACTGGATGTTCGGCGGGTGGCTACGGCAGCGACGCAACATTCGTGACATGGCCAAGACTCTGCGCCGCATCAAGGATGTGGCCGAGGCGTGACATCGGGGCCTTGATGCCGGAGCGAGCGGAATGAGGTTGTTATGGCGGGATGGTCGCGCAGCGAGATCGAGTCGGCCTTCGAGCATCACAAAGAAGTCGTCGTAGAGATCGGTTCCAGTTGGGATTGGTCACGGTTCGCCGACCAATTCACCGGGGACGCAACCTACGTCGAGCACACCTATGGAACCCTCCACGGCCGCGAGCAGATCCGCGATTGGATTGTCTCGACGATGAATGTCTTCCCGGGCAGTGAGATGCCGTTCTATCCGACATCGTGGCACTCCATTGACACCGACCGCGGTTGGGTCTTTTGCGAATTTCTCAACCGAATGCGGGATCCCGGCGACGGCAGCATCCACCAGGTGCCCAACCTGTCGGTGATGAAATACGCCGGGGACAACAAGTGGAGTTATGAGGAAGACGCCTACAATCCGATGAACTTCCTGCCGGTGGTCCGCGACTACATCCAGCGGTCTCATGCGCTCGGCACCGTCAGCGACGACGCGATCGCTTTCGCGAAGAACATGAACTGGGACCTGGGCTGAAAAGACTTCCCGATTTAGGCTCGCGTGAGCACTGCCCGACGATGTGAAGGGCCCATACGTGGACATCGCTTTCAAGCAGAGGTTGCACTGGTTGGTGCTGCACGGTTTCGTCCGCGGCGTCGCGTCGTTGGGCGCAAGAAGGGGCGACCTGCAGGCCCGGTTGATCGCTGACCCGTGCGTCAAGGCCGACCCGGTGCCGTTCTACGAAGAGGTGCGGGCTCGCGGTCCGCTGGTGCGAACCCGGATCGGGTACCTGACCACCGACCACGCGATCGGGCACGAACTGCTGCGGTCCGACGATTTCCGGGTGCTCTCGATCGGGTCGAACCTGCCGGCGCCGCTGCGGTGGTTGGAGCGTCGCGCTCGCGATGATCTGCTTCATCCGCTGCGTCCGCCGTCGCTGCTGGCCGTGGAGCCGCCTGACCACACCCGCTACCGGAAGACGGTGTCGTCGGTGTTCACCCCGAGGGCAGTCGCCGCACTCCGCGAAGGTGTTGAGCAGACGGCGTCGTCGCTGCTGGATCAACTGTCCAACGAGCGCGGCGTCGTGGATGTCGTCGACCGGTACTGCGCGCAGCTTCCGGTGGCGATCATCAGCGACATCTTGGGAGTGCCGGATTCGGATCGACAGCACATCCTAAAGTTCGGCGAACTCGCAGCGCCCAGTCTGGATTTCGGGCTCACCTGGCGCCAGTACCGGCGGGTGCAGCACGGCATCGCGGGGTTCAACTGCTGGCTGGATAAGCATTTGCGGCAGTTGCGCCGTAGCCCGGGCGACGACTTGATGAGTCAGCTGATTCAGACGGCCGAAAGCGGTTCGCAGGACACGTATCTGAACGAATTTGAACTGGTTGCGATCGCCGGTTTGGTATTGGCGGCCGGTTTCGAGACCACAGTGAACTTGTTGGGCAACGGGATTCGCATGCTGCTGGACGCGCCTGAGCAGCTGCGCACGCTCAGCCAGCGTCCGCAGCTGTGGCCAGGCGCCGTCGAGGAGATTTTGCGGCTGGAATCACCGGTTCAGCTGACCGCACGGGTGGCGCTACACGACACCGAAGTGGCGGGTACTGCCGTCAAAGCAGGCGAACTGGTCATCGTGTACCTCGCTGCGGCCAACCGCGACCCTGCTGTATTCGCCGACCCACATCGTTTCGACATCGAACGCGACAACGCCGGAAAGCATCTCGCGTTCTCCGGTGGCCGGCATTTCTGCATGGGAGCGGCGTTGGCTCGCGCCGAAGGCGAGGTCGGACTGCGTGCCTTCTTCGACCGCTTCCCCGACGTGTGTGCTGCCGGTGCGGGTAGTCGTCGAGACACCCGTGTGTTGCATGGCTGGTCGACGCTGCCGGTGGCGCTGGGCCCGGCGAGGTCGCTGGCCGCCCGACCTCAGGCCAGGTAGCGAGCGAACCACTCCAGCACTCGCCGCCAGGCGTCGCCGGCGGCGGCGGCGTTGTAGCGGGGTCCGGTGTCGTTGAAAAACGCATGGTCGGCATTGGGTTCGACAACGATGTCGTTGACCAGTCCGGCGCGATCGAGGGCGGCTTTGGCCGCTGCCTGGGAGCCGGTGACGCGAGTATCGAGGGCGGCATAGATTGCCAGCACCGCGGCCCGCTTGGAACCCGAGAAGTCGGGGTTGTCCGGCAGTGGCCCGTAAAAGGGTACGGCGGCCGACAAATGCGGCGCGCCGGACGCCAGCAGTTGCCACACCAGTCCGCCACCGAAGCAAAAACCGACGACTGCGATTTTCCGCCCCGGTACGCGCGACTGCAGTTCGGTGATACCGGAATTCAGGTCTGCGATGAACCGGGCCGGTGCCACGGCGCCCAGTGCCGCGGTGGCCTGCGCGGGGTCGGTGAAGTGTCCGGTGCCGCCTTCTTCGGACAGCAGGTCGATGGCCAGCGCCGAGTAGCCGGCGCCGGCGAAACGTCCGGCCACCGACCGCACCCAATCGTTGAGGCCCTTGTTCTCGTGGATGACCAACACGCCACGGCGAGCATTGCGGGCTTGCGCCCAGGCCGCTTGCAGCTCACCATTCGGCCCCTTCCACGAGATCGGCTCGGTAGGCAGCGCCTTGTCCATTCCCGGTGGCTCTGCGTTCGAGCTCGCGCCCGATTGCGGACTCGGCCGCGGTGATTGCTTGCCGCCGCAAGCCGCGATGAGGGCCGCCGCGGCCGCACTGCCCAGGCCGAGCAGCGCCAGTCGCCGCAAGGCTTCGCGCCTACTCAGCAGACCGTCGACATGGTCGGTGGCGATCTCGTCGGCGATGTATTGCTGTAGCGGGGTCACCTTGGCGAGTATGCGCGGAAAACTGATCTAGTTGAAGCTATTCGGATCAGCGACCGGGATCAGCAGATGCGACGGCGTGGGGCCGCCCTGATGCAGCTCGTAGCTGCCGTCGGCCAGGGCGCGGCGCGCGGGCTTGGTCGGGACCAGATGCGGGAAGTCGTAGGTGGTCACCGTCAGACGAAGCCGGTGACCGGGTTCGAGCAGCGCAGCGGTCGGGAAGATTTCGAGGTCGTAGCGGGTCAGTTCGCCGGGAACCACCGGTTTTGCCGCCGACCGAGTGCTGAAGTGGTATGGCCGCAGGACGGTGCCATCGGGCAGGTACCAGGTGCGGTCGCGATCCAGCGCGCGGTGCGAACCGAGCAACGCGCCTTGCGTCAACGGGCGGCTGGCACCCTCGGGTGCGACGTCGTCGAGGTGGGCGACCCACAGCGTCTCGGTTGTCGTGGCCGTCGCGTGCACGGTGAGTGTGATCGGTCCGGCGATCAACCTCTGCGTGGTGAATGGTTCGGTGGTGTAGGTCAGCGCGCCACGGTGCAGTCGTCGGTTGTCCTGGTCATAGCGGGTTTGGCCGCCGCGCTGGGTGCGGATGAAGCTGGTCATCCCGAGTGACCACTGCTCCACGCTTCGACCGGACAGCGGACCACGGCCCACGTATTTGATTGTCGCCGTTGATGTTTCCGGCGCGCATTCGGCGGACAGCCGACCGGATTCCGACAAGTACAAGCGGGTCGGCGTCGCCTCGGTGAGCGGGTATTCGCGGGCGTGAAACCACCGTGAGCTTCCGATCGGCTGGAAGGTGAATGGCGATCCAGAGATCGCCGCCGCTGTCTCGTCGTTGAGCCAATAGTCGAACCAGCGCAGCTGCAGCGCGTTGAGGTGCAGGCCGCCGAAGTCGGACACGTGATACCAGGGCCCCATCATCAGCCGGACCCGGTCCGACACCGGCTGGCCGGGTTGCATCGGTGCTTCGTCGGGTCGCCCGGCAAATGCGTTCTGCAACGCGGCGTAGTTCAGCGGCGCGCCGCGCTGGAAGGCGTCGTGCCAGCCGCCGACCAAAAACACCGCGACGCCGTTGGCGACGATATTGGGCACCACCATGCCGGGCCGCAACGCATCCCAGAACGGGCCGTCGTAGGCGGTTTCGCCGCCGGCGACGGTGTCGGCGATCAGCGGCCGGAAGTACCCGCGCTGATCACGCCCGCGCTGCCGCACCCCGGCGAACCCGCCGGCCCGCGGCCGCGGATGCTTGCCGAGGTTGATCATCTCCACAATCGGGTTGACGATGTTGAGCAGCGTGTAGACCGCTCCGTAGGCTCGCACCGTGCGCAGATGCGGGGTGCCGCCCATCGCGGCGGCGTCGCGGTAGAAATCGCGGGCGGCCATCACCGGGAAAATCGCCTTCAGCGGCGAATCCGGCCCGACGGCCGCCGCGGTGAACAGCTGGTTGATCGCCAGGTAGGAGATTCCGAACATCCCCACCCGGCCGTTGGCGTTCGGCAGCCTCGACGCCCACTCGACTAGCTCCACCCCGTCCTGCGTCTGCCGCTCCCCGAACATCTCGAAGGAACCGCCGGACACGCCGCAGCCGCGGACGTCGACCATCACCTCGATGTAGCCGCGCTTGATCAGATACGGGGTGGCGCCGCCGCCGATTTGGTCGGCCGGCGGCGGAGCCTTCTTGCCGTAAGGAGTGATCGACAACAGCACGGGAAACGGCCCGGGGGCAGGCCTGCCGGTCTCGGGCACCGTGGGGTAATGGATGTCGGCGCGCAGCACGACGCCGTCGGTCATCGGTACTGCGACATTGTGGTGCACGCCCGCCCCGAACTGGGCTGGCCGGGGCGACCAGTCCGGGGTGAACGGCGACGGACTTCTCCGGCGAACACGTCGAGTGCCGGCTTTGCGTCGGGACCGCAACGCTGGCATCTTTGCCATCCCCACCTCCTGTGCGCAGTAAAACCCTGCGCCGACTGTAGGGATTCGTCGATCGTTACCGGGCACGGGGGTTGTCCTGGCGGCGATTGACAGTGGTTGAGCAGCCCGGTTCGATGACATCCGTGACGGTTGACGAGCCGGTACTCGGGCTGTGGCGGGCCTTGTCACGGCGGGACTGGGACGCAGTCAAAACATTCCTGTCGACGGACTGCATCTATGTCGACATGCCGGTCGGACCGACCCTGGCGGCGCGCGGCCCCGACGACATCGTGAAACGACTCAAGGTCGGCCTTGAGCCGCTGGCGGGCTATGAGAATCACGACGGATTGCTGGTGTCTACCGGTGCCGATGTCATGTACGAGCACTCCGAGACCTGGCGGTGGTCGAGCGGTGAGACCGCTCTACTGCGATTCGTTTCGGTGCACCGCGTCGACGACGGCAAAGTGGCGCGGTGGAAAGACTATTGGGACATGGGCGGCATGACCGCCCAGGCCCCGCCCACGTGGTTGCAGGATCTTGCTACGGCCGACACGTCGTGGATCTTCGATGCGACGGGTCTGATCTGACACCGCTGGGATGACCGTGATCGGTGAGAGCGCGATGACCAGCCCAAGCGGAATGAGCCCGCTTAGGACAGAGCCCCAGCTTCCTGCCATGCGCAGCAATCTAGCGTGCCGTAGGTCGCGGCGAGGGAAAGGTAAACCGCGTTACTACGAAGGCGTGATTCCAGCGTCGAGTCCTCCATTGACCGCATGTGGACCACTGGCGGATCGATCTCACCGGCGAGTGGGCTGCGCTTTCTGCGAAATAATCCGCTGTATTGCAGACAAGCGGTCAGCTGTATCTGCTTAGCTTGAACCGGGCGACGACCGCCAATCGGTCGCGGCCAGATTGACTACTGGATGAAGGAGCCGAATATGTTGCTCTCACATATGATTCCGCGCCAGCTGGTAATCGGCGCCGTCGGCGCTGGCGCGGTTACCGGCACGCTGCTATGTGCTACCGCGGGGACCGCTGCGGCCGATCCGCCGCCTCGGCCGCCCAACTGCACAGCTGCGGATGTAGCCGGTGTCGCGGCCAATGTTGCAACAGCGCTCTCGAACTACCTGTTCACTCACCCAGACGTGAATGGGTTTTATACCGGTCTTCAGGATCAGCCCAAAGATCAACTCAGCGGCGACGTGCAGAACTACTTCAATGCCAACCCGCAAGAGCAAGCCGACCTTGAGGGCATCCGTCAGCCGATGACTGACATCAGGCAGCGTTGCCAATGGACCCCATTACTTGGGCAGGACGGCGCGACTCCCTAAGGGATCGGGCGGCTGACGTAAACGCGGACGTAAACTATGTCCCGAACAAGGAGATTGCGATGAACCTGTGGGTGCGGACGTGGACTGCCGCGGGAATAGCGGTGCTGGCTCTGACGTCGATTCCTGAGATATATGCCATCGTGCAGCCCTCCGGTATGGCCAACGCCGACGTCTGCGTGAGCGTCGGCAGGCGTGTTTCAGTCAGCGGCTGCACCAATGTTGCCGATACGGTCAACGCCTACGCCCCGCCACCGGCCTACTATGCGCCGCTGCCGCAGGACTTTCCGCCCCCACCCCCACCGCCGTAAACGTCTGCGCTGGAGCCGACCGACGCATCCGCGTAAGCGGGCGCGTCTAAATGCGCGACTCCGCAAACGGCGTCGGGCGATGCCAATTGTTTATGACAGTCGAGACACAAGTAGGTGCGCCCCAGGCGCCGAGCCTGACGGCGATACGTCGTGGATCTCCGACGCGAATGGACTCATCTAGCCGCAAGGACGCGGGACTCGCATAACTCAACCGGAGTGTTCGAGTTCTGTTCGGGCCTGGTCGATTTGGTCGTAGGCGTAGGTCACCATCTCGGCGGTGGTCATCGTTTCGCCCTTGCGGGCGAGCGATTCGTAGGTCGCGTCGCCGAGAACGTTGCGGAGGTTGCCGATCGCGGTAGTGATTTCGGGGAACGTCGCTACGGCGATGGGACTGAACGCGAAGCCGGCGACGGTGGCCGCCCGTTCGTAGCATCCGAGCCGATCGAGAAGAACGGCGAGGACGGCCAGCGGCAGACGGATCGTCGTGGTGTTGCCGCAATTGTGGTAGTTGCGGATCGCCAGAGTGAGGTGATCGAGCGCCGACGCGATGGCGCCGTTTTCGACCTCAAGCACGGCCAGACCGTCCGCCAGGAGTGACGCCCTGCTGCGGTCGCCGCTGTCTTGAGCGATCACCAGACCCCGGCGGGCAGCCTCGAGCGCCCTGACGGGATCTGCGTTACGGAAAGCGGCACCGTAGGCAAAGAGCGCGAACGCGAGCACGTGCGGGTTACCTGTCGCTTCCGCCGCCTCGATGAGGCCATCCGCGAAATCCATCGCCTCCGCACCGGAACCGGCAAACGAAAGCGCGACAACCAGATATGCCCGGATCTGGACGTGGGCATCGGGGCGGCGTGCGAGCTGGGCGCGGCACAAGTCGGCCATGCGCCCGGGCTGCCCGATGGCTAAGTACACAACGCCAAGCCAAGCTTCGGTGCCGTGCGGCAGCGCCTCGCGGCTTTTGCCGAGAACCATCTGGCCGGCGTCGCTGTAATGAACGGACGCCTCGATCCGTCCGGTCGTGTAGCACAGCGACGCGATCACGTACAGGAACGCCAGCCGCGGGTGGTCGACCGCGCGGGCGGGCTCGATCAGCTCCTCAGCCCAGGCTATCGGCTCATAGGTTTGGACCCCAACGCCGAGCCACCCCACGTAGGTGGCGATGGTGGCGGCGGCATCAAGATCGCCGTGGTCGGCGGCCCACCGAAACGCGGTGCGCAGATTGGCCAGCTCGACGCTCAACCAATCGTAGGCAGCCCGCTGGCGAGGGCTGTCCCACAGGGCCACGATGTCGGCTTCGCGGTCGGCGAAGTACCGCGAGTGGGTGGCCCGAATCTCGGACGCTTCGCCGCGGGTCATCAGTTGTTCCTCGGCGAACTGGCGGATCGTTTCCAGCATCGAAAACCGGGTCCGCCCCGCCGACCGGTCGACCACCAGCAGCGACTTGCGCACCAGCGCATCCAGCAGATCCAAGGCGGCAAAGTCATCATCGGAGCCCAAGACGGCGCAGGCACTGCGCAGGTCGAATCCCCCGGCAAACACCGAACACCGAACCAGCAGCGCCTTTTCGGTGTCGTCGAGCAGGTCGTAGGACCACGCGACGGCGCGGCGCAGGGTGTGATGCCGTTCCAAACCACGTCGCGATCCGACCAGCAACCGTAACCGCTGATCGAGCCGATCACGCACTTCGCTGGCGGTCATCGCCGCCATCCTCGAGGCGGCCAGTTCGATGCCCAGCGGGATCCCGTCGAGTCGGCGGCAGATCTCCACCACCGCGGCCAACTCCCCATCGCCGCCCACCGTGAAGCGCGGCGAGACCTGCTGCGCCCGTTCGAGGAACAACGCCACCGCGGCTGAGTCGACGCCTGCTCCGACCTCCAGCGAAGGCACCGGCCACAGCCGCTCGTCGGCGATGCCGAGCCCTTCGCGGCTGGTGGCCACAATCTTGATCGTTGCTGAGGCCGACAGGATGGCCTCGATCAGATCGGCGGCGGCATCCAGCACGTGTTCGCAGTTGTCAAACACCAGCAGCCGCACCCTGTCCTCCAAGGCGGCGGCCACGCTCTGGGCCATGGTCTTGCCGGGTTGTTGGGTGATGCCCAGCACCGCCGCCACGGCGGCGGGAACCGCCCCCGGGTCGGCGACTGCGGCCAATTCGAAAAACCAAACCCCGTCGGGGAATTCGTCGACCAGCCGCCCGGCCACTTCCAGCGCCAGACGGGTTTTGCCGACCCCACCCACCCCGGTCAGCGTGACCAGCGGATGAGCCTTCACCGCGGCTTGCACCTCGCCGGCCTCGGACTCGCGCCCGATCAAGCTGGCCGGCGCAGGCCGCAGATTTCCCGGACTCACATCCAGCGCCCGCAGCGGCGGAAAGTCCGTGCGCAGTCCGTCTGCTTCGACCTGGAACAGCTGAACCGGAGTCGGGAGATCCCGCAACCGGCGCGGCCCTAAATCGATGAGATCAACGCCGCCGAGCAGGCCCGCCGTCGAATCGGCCAACAAGATCTGACCGCCATGCCCGGCGGCCATCACCCGCGCGGCGCGGTTGAGCACCGCACCGAAATAGTCCTCCCCCCGCAGCTCTGCCTCGCCGGTCGCCAGGCCCATCCGCACCGGCAACTCCAGTTCCCGCTGTGCGGCCACCGCGGCATCCACCGCAGCTGTCGGTGACGCGAACACAGCACACACCCCGTCCCCGGTGTGCTTGAACAAGAAGCCGTCGTGCGCCTCGATCGCCCGACGTAGCACCTCGTCATGGGCGGCTAGCGCCGCCCGCATGCTTTCCGCGTCGGCTTCCCACCGACGGGTCGAACCCTCGACATCGGTGAACAAAAACGTCATGACACCCGAAGCAGCGGGCACCTCTGCAGAATGTCACAACGAACGCTGTTCCCTAGTGTGATTGACCACTCGGTCCATCTTGGATGCCGTGGCACTCGATCACTTGAGGCAGCTGCCCGCATCGATCGGCAGGGTGACACCGGTGATGTAGCGAGATTCGTCGGACGCGAGGAATAGCACCGCGTTGCTGATGTCCTCCGCCTGCACCCACGGGATCGGCAGCGTGTGGAACATCTGGCAAAACGGGGCCAAATCGTCGGGGCCGGGATGCTCCAGGTCGGGGCGGACCAGCTTGTAAAGCCCCTCGTTCAAGACCATCGGCGTGTTCACAAAGGTGGGATGCACCGAGTTGACGCGGATCATGTGCTGGCCCAGTTCGATTGCGAACACCCGCATGAGACCAACGACACCGTGTTTGGTGGCCACGTAATGACCGAGACGGGGAAAGGTGTAGGCCTTGAACCCGTTGACCGAGCTCGTTAGCACAATCGAACCTCCGCGACCGCCCGCCACCATATGGGGCACACCGGCTTTTACGGTCTTCCACACGCCCGACAGGTTCACATCGACCATGTCCTGCCAGTCTCTTTCGCTGACTTTATCGAGGGTGTCGCCGTCGTCGCTGCCGGCATTGCTGATGCCTGCATTGGCCACGATGACGTCCAACCCGCCCAGCTGTTCCACCCCGCCATCAACGGCGGCTTTAAGGGCCCCGTAGTCGCGCACGTCGGTTTCGGCGGTGACAATGCGGCGGTTGTGCGCCCGCACCAGATCCGCGGTCGTGGCCAGATCCTCCGGCGTGGACGGCGGATTTAAGAATCCTTCGATCGGCTTGCAGATGTCGATGGCAATGATGTCCGCACCTTCTTGCGCCAATCGCACCGCATGCGCGCGGCCTTGACCGCGCGCCGCCCCGGTGATGAACGCGACCTTGCCTTCGACTCGCCCAGCCATAGTGACCTCAATTGTCGCTCTTGACAGCCAGATTCATGACGGGAACGCCGGCATTGGTTCCCAGCCACGCACCGCCGACGTCTTGCGTTGGACCGGCACTCGCGCCATTCAGCTGGACGGATGTCCGGTGTTGTTCGGGCTTGGTCGATTTGGCGTATGCGTACGTCACCATCGCGGCACTGAACGCAGAAAGCGCCGCGGTGAGGGACTGCTCTTCGGTGTCGGCGTTCAGTGCTTGTCTGAACTTCTGCGGGCAGTATTCGAGCGGCACAGCCCTCTGCTTGATATCGAAAACTTTTTCACCACCGACCACGGCAACCTCGCCACAACGGTGCGCCAATTCTACGGATTAGTCATCCGAACCTTGACTCGCGAACCCCGCCTCGCGCCCGCTGTGCTGGCTGAGGCGTTCGCCCGGCCCAACAGCCCGGCGGTGCAGAACCTGGTGCAACACAACGCGCCCCGGCTGTTGGCGAGTATCGGCGCGTGGCTGGACGCCGAAATGCAGGCCGGCAACATTCGCGACATCCCGCTGCCCCTGTTGACCCAACAACTCATGAGTCCCGTCGTCCTGCACATGCTGGTGCGCCCGGCCATGCCGCACATCCCAGGCATCGATCTACCCGACCTGGACACCGTCTGCGACACCTTCACCCAGACATTCCTACGCGCCGTAGGCACCGCACGAAATAAAAAGAGTTGATGCTGAATTTGCTTGCCAAACAAAACCCCTGCGCGGTCACCGCAGAGCTGCCCCCGCCGCCTCGCCGGTACCAGTTATTGGGTCGCGCTCACCAAACCACTACCTCAGCATCGTCGCCGCCGTAGCAACGAGTTGAGTTCACCACCGCACCGCCATTGAAGTATGCGGGATACGCACCCTCGCAGTTCATTTCGTAGCGTTCCCCGGTGACCGGCGAGTACGCGACGAAATTGTTTAGCATGCCCGAAGCGTAGAACGCGCTTCGCACGTTTTCGGCGAAGTCACAGGTGGTGTGCCCGCCTACCACGCCTTCATGCCCGTCAGGGCACATATCGAATACGTCGGCATCGGCGGGAGCTGTGCTCAGCCCAACGGCGGCCGCGATCGCGATACCTAAACCGATCTTGATTAGCTTGCTCATGGCTAACGGTATGGCATCAGTGGGCCCGGATAGCGCGTATTTAGCAAATCCGGTCATCACGCTGACTAAAGGTAGACCTGCGGCGAGTGGAGAACCCGTGATCTCGTGCAAAGCAATAGCTGCTCTGCCTCCGAGCTTACCGACTTTCCAGCTTGGTTCGATTTAAGAGCATGCTGTCATCAGTTGCTTCATCCCAGCACGCCCTCAGCTGCGGAACCACAGGGCAAGCCAGCGGCGCTGTCCGCCCAGTGCCGAACCACCGGGATTAGGGACGGTCGGTAGGCGACCACTGCCGCGGCGATGATCACGCCCATGTCGTGCTGAGAATTTCGCTCCTCGCCGGTGTTGACGATCGAGCCCACGCTGGCGTCATTCTGCGGGGAGGCGCTCAGTTGGCCCACGAGGTCGTGAGCGTAAGAGACCATCGCCTCAGGATTGGGGTAGGACACGCCGTTCTGGTCAAGCAACTGCAGATAGGTCACGTCGGCTTGAGTGTCGGGGGCCGGAAACGCCAGCGCCGGAGCACCGGCTATCAGGCCCAGTACCGCCATCAACAGCACTGCCGCCCATTTCAGAGTTCTCATCAAGTCCCCCAGGTCCGAGCGGCGCAGCCGCCGCCGACTACAACCCGGCAGCGCTCTGATTGGTCGCGCTGACCGTCAGCCACGCGATTCGACGAGCTCCTTGAGCCGACGAAGAGTACTCGCGGTCGTGCGGCCCACCTGCCCCACCGCGACGCGGTCTGCGATATAGCCCAAGAGTCCTCCGGGGGCCTGATAGGACAACCGGAAGTTCACCTTGGTCTGGCCGTCTCCCGCGTCGCGCAGCCGAATGCGACCGCGCATGCTGATACCGGTGATACCGACCCAGGCCAGGTCGCGTTCCTCGTCGTATTCGACGACTTCGATCAGCCCGCCTACCGGGACCGAGCCGATCTTCCAGTGCACGGTGTAGCGGGCGCCGACGCCGGCCGGCTCGTCGTTGGCCCGCTCCCAGCGCTCCAGGTTGGTCATGAATGTCGGGTAGCTGTCCGGATCCCCGACGATCTTCCAGACCGCATCGCGGTCGGCGTCGATCACGCAGTGCCGGTCGACGCGCATCAGCCGATCACCGGAAATCGGCGGCGGGCGGCAAGGCGGTCGACGCCGGCTTGCAGGCTGGCCTCCACCTTCTCGTGCACCGCCTGGTCGTCGCCGTCGACTTCGATGGGCTCTTGCACCTCGATCGCGATCTTGGTGGGCAGCGGAATGTGTCCGGCCAGATCGCTGATGTTCAGGCCCCAAGGCAGCGCCAACGATATCGGGATGCTCTTGAGCCGCAGCGTCTTGTCGGCCCGCAGTAGCTTGGCCAGCCACTGCCCGCGGTTGAGGAACAACGCGGCTTCCTGCCCGCCCACGCTGGCGACCGGCACGATGGGCACGCCGGCTTCTCGGGCCAGCTTCACATACCCCATCCGCGCGCCGAAGTCGACCTTGTGACGCTCCCACGACGGCCGGAAGACCTCATAGTCGCCCCCGGGATAGATCAGCAACGCCGCACCGGTTTCCAGTGCCAATCGTGCGTTTTCTCGGTTGGCGGCGACAGTGCCGAACTTGCGCAGCCAGCCCAATGGCGGTGCCGAGACGACGAGATTGTGGGCCAGTTGGTAGAAGGGTCGCTCGACGCCGAAGTACGAGCAAAACGCGAGGGTGAACACGAAGGTGTCCGGTGGTACGTTGCCGCCGCTGTGATTGCCGATGAGCAATACCGGCCCTTCGGCCGGGATCCGGTCCAGGTGCTGCACGTCGGCCCGGAAGTACAACGACGCCAGCAGCCAGGTCCCAGGCAGTTGGTCGCGAATGTAGTCGGGATCTCGCTGGTCGAGGTCTGCCTTGGGGACCCGCGACGTGACCTGCTCCCGGGCCCACTCCAGCGCTTCTCCTAGGCTGGCCATGCCCGATCTATACCCTGGCGAAGGCGTTTTTAACCTAGCCGGTAGATGCGCGCCGCGTTGTCGCGGGCAATGAGGTCGACCACCCGGATGGCGTCGGCCACGCTCCACTCGCCGTCGTCGACGAACCTGCTCAGCACCCGGTGGATACCCGTGCGCCACAGCTTGGTACCCAGGAAATGCAGCTCTGCTGGGCCGAACCCGTCCGACGAGTACACGATCTTGCGGAACGGCGCCATCTCCAGCAGTCGCGCGATGAACGCCGGCGCCCGCGCGCCCAAATAATTGACACTCAGCCCGCCGTCGAGATAGACGTTGTTGAACGCCTGGGCCAGATAGCCGGCCTCCCGCTCATAGGGATAGCAGTGCAGCAGCACCACCGGCGTGTCACCGGACTGGCGCAAAAAGTCCAACAGGTACAGCGGATTGGCTTTGTGCAGATCGCAATCCCGGTCGCCGAAACCCACATGGAATTGCAGAGGCTTGCCCAGCCGCAGTGCCTGATGCAGCCCGAAACGCAACAGCACCCGATCGCCCAACCGGACGCCGCCGGTCTGTCGCCATCGCGCGGCGGCGTCCGAGACTTCGGCCGCCGACGGTTCGGTCAGATCACCGTCGAATCCGCCCCGGTAAGCCAGGACGGACTTGGTACCCACCGCGCTCGCCGCACGCCGGTGCAGAATCTCGTGGAATGCCGCTGCATAGTCGCCGGCGGTGTGGGCAGCCTGCTCAGCGACCTGCTCCAGGCGAACGACTTCGTGCGCGCGGCCTGATGAGAACTCGGCGAGTTGCACGACGTCCGCCACGCCCTCGGCGTAGCCGGTGTCCACCAGCCAGTCGCTGACGCCGGCGGCGCGCAGAAAGATCCGGGCCAGCTCGGCTTCGGTCAGCTGACTTCGACGCCGCCAATATTCTTGCGGGTCTGCGTGTTTGGCCAGCCCGAGTAGCGGTGCGCAATGCGCGCGAACAGCGAATCCGAGTTGGGTATCGAATCCGGAGTCGAAGTCGGCGATCGGTTCGGTGTTGGCCTCGTTGAGGCCGTTCTCAAACCGCTGTTGGTCCCCCGCGCTCAGCCAGCAGCCATGCACATGCTGATCGATCAGCGGCACGGCGGCAATGTGTTCGGCCAAAGCCGTCACGGCTCACACGCTCCAGGCCATGCGGAACTTGTCGGCAAGTTGCTCGCGGTTGAGGCGGGCGTACTGGTCGTGCTCCAGGCGGCGGACCGCGACCACGAGGTCGACCGCTGGATCACCGAGAATAGCGCGTATACGTTGTGAACCATCCAGTGCGCCAATGGCTTCAGCTTGAAAGCCGGACAGCCGCACGATGCCGGCTCGGCTGCGCTCCGCGTCGGACAACGCTGCCGGGTCCACCTTCGTCTCCGGCGGCAGCACGGCTTTATCCTTGATTCCGTCCAACGCCAAGCCGAGGATTGTCGCCGTCGCGAAGTACGGGTTGGCCGACGGATCGACAACCTTGACCTCGACGTTGCCGCCGTAGGGAGTGCCGGGGCCGGAGGCGACGAAGCGCAGCGCTGCTTCTCGATTCTCGGTGCCCCAACACGCATATGGCCCGGCCCAATTCCCGGAATGCAGTCGTAATCCGGACACGATGGAACCGCACAACACACCTTGAGCCTCCGGCAAGCCGCGCAGCAGCCCCGCCACCGCGTTCTCGCCCTTGCTGGTCATGCCACGAGCGCCGGCTCCGTCGGAGAACAGCGGTCCGTTCGAGGTGGTCAGCGAAAAGTGCTGGTGGGCACCGCATCCCACGCTGCCGACGAATGGCGCGGGAGACAAGCTGACGCGCATCCCGTACCGACGAGCAACGCGGCCGATGATGATCCTGGTCAGCACCATCTGGTCGGCCGCAGCGACCGGCGATTGCGGCGTCAGCGAAATTTCGAACTGGTTGGCCCCGTACTCGGGGTGAATCTGTTCGATCGCGACACCCGATACCGTGGCTGCTGCGATGACGTCGCGAACGAAAGCCTCGTGTTCGAGCACACCGGCCAGGCCGTACTGCGCCCACAGCGTCGAGGGCAGCTGACGGCCTTCCGGGCTGACCAGCAAGAACTCGATCTCGTGACCGACAATCGCCTCGAGGCCGACTTCGGCGAGCGCCGCTTCGATCCGGCCCAGCGTTCCGCGGCTGCAAGCGGCGACGGGTGTGTCGTCCTGCTCGAAGAACGAGCCCGGCGCCCAGGCCAAACCGTCGCCGAGCATGCGCAATGCGGACAGGTCGATGCGGACACGCTGGTCGCCGACGACACCAATGCGGTCGGTGAACGCGATGCCAGTCTGATCGATAGCGAAGGCATGCCAGACCAGGCTGGCGCCCAGCCCGGGATCGGCGAACGCGTTGGTCCGCCGGATCGGAACCGTCTTGGCCAATGTGAGCCCGGCCGGATTGACCACCGTGCCGATGACCGCGTCCACCCCTTCGGCCTCGAGTTGCGCGATCGCGGCCGCGGCGAGCGGTGTGGTGGTCATCAGCCGGGCGCCCCCGGGTGGTTCAGACCCGACTGGGCAACGTCAGCTTGCACGTCTGGCCGATATCCAGGGTGCGCAACACCCGTCCCATGCCGACCCACAGCGCACACGAAAGAGCCAGGTCGGCAAGCAGTTCCTCGGAGAAGTGCTCGTTGGCGCGGCTCCAGAAATCTTCGTCGTCCCGCAGCTTGGTGTGCTCGGTGGCGAAACGGTGCGCGAACTCGGCGGCCACCCGTTCCTGGTCGCTGTAACCCGGCCACGTGCGCCATTCCAGCGCGTGGTCGTACAGTTCCTCGTCCACGCCTTCGGCGGGTCCGTCCGCATCGCGGGTGTTGACGCACACAATGCATTCGTTGTCGTGGGCTATCACCGCGCGGGCGAGTTCGCGTGTGCGCATCGGCAGCCGGTTCTTGGTGTAGACCGCCTGACTGAGATTGGCGAGCGCGCCGCCGAGTTCCGGGGATTTGGTCGCCCAGCTGTAGACGTCGTCGTCAGCGAATGTTCCGATTCGGCTCATGGCGAGATGGTACGCCCGAAGTTCCCGCAGAAAGTCGCTCCGTCGCAAGGCCGGACAGTTGCCGGCGATCCTCACGCGAATCGGGTTGAGCGACGATCCGGCGAGCGATCCGGTCCAGCGCGGCGTCCACCCCGGCCCGGTCGGGTCGTCCCTGGAAGCTCGGTGACCGCGTGAGTTTGTCGACGATCCACTCCCGCATCAGTGTGGTGATGAAGTCGACCTGGCGCACACCGCGCGGCGTGAGCCACAGGCGGTCGACGTCATGCGCCAGGTAACCGGCGCGGATCAACCGATCGAAGGTGGGTTCGAGGACTTCGTACGGTATTCCCAACTGGTCACCGATGTCGGTCAGTCGGGCAACGCCGAGGATTCGCTGGCGGCGGTGGATTTGCAGCAGCCCCCACAACTCGGCGACGTCGAGCTGGCAGTCCGGTCGCATGGCGATGCTGCGCAGCCGCACACCGGGTTCACCGCGCAGCAGTCGCCCGATCGCCAACTCCAACATCTCCTCCGGCGACTGAGTCGTCGGCATCGCGAATCCCTCGCCGAGATCGGCGGCGTGACTGCCGACGTCCCGCAGTGGGACCTCGCGCAAAAACAGCGCCAGGATGAAGCCGACGAGTGCGACCGGAACCGCCCACAGGAACACCTGGGTGAGCGACGACGCATAGGCCCCCACGATCGGGGCCGCCGCTGCACGCGGCAAGCGGTGCAAGGCCTCCGGCGAATTCGCGGCTGCCGGGGATGCGCCGCTGGCCGCGATCGCCGCACCGATGCGCCCTCGCAGGAAGTTGGTGAACAGCGAGCCGAAAATCGCCGCGCCGAAGGAACTGCCGATGGTGCGGAAGAAGGTCACTCCCGAGGTGGCCACTCCGAGGTCATCGAAGCTCGACGTGTTCTGCACGATGAGGACCAGCACCTGCATGCACAGCCCGATACCGGCACCGAGGATGAATAGGTAAAGCGATTGCAGCAGAGCCGATGTGGACGGATTCATCCGGGACAGCAGCAGAAAAGCAACCGCCATTACGGCGGTGCCGGCGACCGGGAAGATCTTGTACCGGCCCGTTCGGCCGACCAGCACACCGCTGCCCATCGACGTGCACAGCATCCCTGCCACCATCGGCAGCGTGCGCAGTCCTGACGTGGTCGCCGAGACGCCGTCGACGAACTGCATGTAGGTCGGCAGAAAGGTCAGCGCACCCAACATGGCGAAGCCGACCACGAACGACAGCACGCAGCACACGCTGAACACCGGACTACCGAAGAGCCGGGAAGGCAGGATCGGGGCGGTGACCCGGCTCTCGACCCACACGAAGACGCCCAACGCCACCGCCGAGCCGACGAATAACCCGATGATGGTCCCGGATTTCCACGGATAGGTGGTGCCGCCCCAGCTGGTGGCCAGGGTCAGACCGGTCGCACCCAGACCGACGAACAGGATCCCGGTGTAATCGATGACCGGCCGGGTGCGAGCGACCAGCGACGGGATCGCAGCGGCCGCAACGAAAAAGACGATGAACGAAATTGGCAGGTTGACGTAGAACGCCCACCGCCAGCTGAGATGGTCGGTGAAATAGCCACCCAGCAGCGGGCCGATCACCGTCGTCACACCGAACACCGCACCCAGTGCACCCTGGTAACGACCGCGATCCCGTAACGGAATGACTTCACCGATCAGCGCGGTCGCCGTGACGGCGATGGCACCGCCACCGAGGCCCTGCAGCGCCCGCGCCCCCACCAGCACGGCCATCGACTGCGCAATCCCGCACAGCGCCGATCCAACGACAAAGAACACAATCGCTGCCTGGAATACCAGTTTGCGACCGAACAGGTCACCAAGCCGGCCGGCCAGCGCGGTGATGATCGTTGAGGCCAACAGGTAACTGGTGACGACCCAGGACTGATGGCCTGCGTCGCCCAGGTCGGCCACGATCGTCGGCAACGCGGTGGCGACGATCGTTTGGTCCAGCGCCGCCATCAGCATCCCCAGCATGATCGCCAGGAACACGAAATTGCGCCGCTGCGAACTGATCAGAGCGCCGGCGGGTTCACCATCCCCGAGGGATGCGTTCCCGTCAGCGAGAGCCCGGCTCGTCAAGGTTTAGTTCCCGGCTTGTCCCGTCGTCGGCGGTCGCGAGACACACTGGGCCGAGTAGAGCTGTTCGCCGAGCTTGTTCATCAAGTCCAGCTGCGTTTCCAGATAGTCGATGTGGTTTTCCTCATCGGCCACGATGCCCTCCAGCAGGTTGGCGCTGGTGGTGTCCTGCTTCTCTCGGCACATGATGATGCCCGGCTTGAGCCGCGCCAGCACGTCATGCTCGATGGCCAGATCGGCCTCGAACTGCTCGCGCAGCGTCTGCCCGATCCGCAACGAAAACAAACGTTGGTAGTTCGGCAGGCCGTCCAGCAACAGGATGCGATCGGTGATCGCCTCGGCGTGCCGCATCTCGTCGAAAGACTCGGCGCGGGTGTGGCCCGCCACCTCGGTGAAGCCCCAGTTTTCCTGCATCTTGGAGTGCAGAAAGTATTGGTTGATCGCGGTGAGTTCGCTGGTCAGCTGCTCGTTGAGTAGGCGCACAACATCAGGATCACCTTGCATGATCGCTCCTTTTTGACATGGTCTCGTATTTGCGGCGAGTGACGGTGGGTTGGGCTGGAACGCACCGCCTGCCGACCTCAAATCTAGTCCAGTACAGCACCGACAGCGGGCTGATTCACGTTGCGTCGCCGAGTTTCTCGCCGAACAGCCTGGTCAGAAGGCTAACCTAAGTAAGGTTAGGCTCGGCACACCAAGTTAGGTTAGACTCCACTAACATGCGACCTAGTTGGTCCGGTGGGTCTACGAAGCCCCGCCTGTTCGGTAGCCACGAACTTGCGGTGAGGTCTCGCTGATGTATGTCTGCCTTTGTGTCGGCGCAACCAGCCAAAACGTCTCCGACGCCGTCGCCGGCGGCGCGTCGACCTCCAAAGAAGTTGCCGCGGCGTGCGGGGCCGGTACTGACTGCGGACGCTGCCGGCGCACGCTGCGGGCGATCATCGCGGCGGCAGCCCGGCTGGAAACCGCTAGCTGACGTCTCGCCGGCCGGTGAAATCGGCGAGCGCCTGGGCATTGGCTTGCCCGCCCATCAGCTCAGCGAAATGCGCATTCTCGCGAGCAGTTGCCGCTGCGATCTCCGGACGCGCGGGTTCGGCGATCGTCTGCTTGACCGCGATCAAGCTTCCAATCGGCCGGGACGCCAGAATCTCGGCATGCCGGCGGGCGTCGGCGATCAGCTGGGAAGGCTCGCACACCTTCCAAACCAGGCCCATCCGGTGCGCCTCTTCGGCGCTCACCCACTCCGAGGACATCAACAGCCAGGCGGCGTTCTGCCGGCCCATCAATTGCGGGAGCAGGTACGACGACGCCGCTTCCGGCGCGACGCCAAGGCTGGTGAACGGGCATTTCAGCCGGGCCGTCGACGACATGAACGCCAGATCCGCATAGCCGAGGATGGTGGTGCCGATCCCGACGCCGACGCCGTTTACCGCGCAGATCAGCGGTTTGGGAAAGCGGCTCAGCGCGTCGATCATCGTGGTGAAGTGCGAGCCTTGCTCGGCCATCTGCGGATCGCTGATGCGTGCCTGCATCTCTTTGAGGTCGTTGCCCGCGCTGAACGCGCGGCCGGCCCCGGTCAACAGCACCACTGCGACTTCCGCGTCCTCGGCGGCGGCGGCCAACGCCTCGGCAGTTGCTTGGTAGAGCGCCTCGTTGAACGCGTTGAGCACCTCGGGCCGGTTCAGGGTGAGCGTGCACACCCGGTTCTCGTCGTCGCGCTGCAATATCACCGATGTCTCCTCAGGTCTGAAAGGGCGTCTTGAGCACGTAGCGGCTGGTCGGCACGGTGTCGATATTCTCGTTGGCGCCGAATGCCGACGTGCTGGCCACCATCCGGCTCAGCCGCTGTTGCAAGTCGGCGTCATCGAATGCGCCGAAAAACGCTTTCAGGTCGCTGATCGCCTCGGCCGGAAACAACTCTTCGACGATTCCGGCCAGTGCTGGCGCGTCCGGCGTAAGAGCCCGCACGACGGTGTTCTGCGTGTAGCCGAAGATGGACTGGGTTTCGATCGCCACCGGGGTGTGGTCGTGCTGCCATCGGTCCAGCCAACTCGCCTGGTCAAGCTTTTCCGGCCGGCGCAACAGCGCAAGGTTGGCCAAACCGGTTGTCCGGCTTCGTAATTTGAGTGGTGCCGGTAGCGGTACCGATTCGGTGACCAGGTAGGCCGCCAGCTGATCGCACTCTGCCTCAAGCAGCCGCAGCACCGCTGCGATCTGGTCGCCGTAGCACTGCTGGGTCCAGATGCTCACCACCGCGGCCACCGGCGGATCGAGCGTCGTCAACGTCATTAGTGAGTGACGCACAGCGTCGTCGCGGACGTTGACGGCCAGACCGGGTACGCCGAGGGAAAGAATGGCATCGGCGACAGGTCCTCGCTGGCGCTGGCACCAGTCCTCGTCGCGGTCGGCGGCCATCAGCACCGCGATCACCTTTTCCATAGCCTTTATTGAACCCGACGTACCTGGGTCTCGCCGCCGACGAGCTCCCCGATCAACGCGGCAAGCTGCCGGTAAGGCCCATCGCGGCCGCTGGACGACCGGAATACCAATCCGATACGGCGGCCGGGACGAGGTGGCGCGAAATAGGCCAGTTCCAGCCGGCTGCGCGCGGTCTCGACGGGCACCGCGCTCTGCGGGATCAACGTCACCCCCAGGCCGCCGGTCACACACTGCACCGCCGTCGCCAGCGAGGCTGCCCGGGTGTTGGCCAGCTCGGCGCGCACACCCGCATTGCGGCAGACGTCGAGGGCCTGGTCGCGCAGGCAGTGCCCCTCGTCGAGCAGCAGCAACGGCAGCTGCGCCAGCGCGGCCGGCGGCACCCGGCGCTTGCCTGCCAGTGAATGCCCGGGCGGCAGCGCGAGCACGAAATCTTCGTCGTAGATCGGGATTTCGGTGACGCCGCCGGCCTCGGCCGGTAGGGCGATCAGCGCCGCGTCCAGTGATCCTTCGCGCAGACCTGTCAGCAGCCGCTCGGTCTGGTCTTCGACCACCCGCACGGTCAGTGCGGACAGTCGATCGGCCAGCCCCGCCAGCACGGTCGGAAGCACGTAAGGCGCCACCGTCGGGATCAGTCCCAGGCGGATGGTGCCCTGCAACGGGTCCGAGGCGCCGGCGGCCGCGGCGGCGAAAGCGGTTGTCGCGTCGATCACCGCCTGCGCGTGCGGAAGCAGCTGACGTCCTTCCGTGGTCAGAAACACGCGGCGAGTCGACCGCTCGACGAGGTGGACGCCGAGACCGGTCTCCAGTGCCGACAGCGCTTGCGACAACGTGGACTGGCTGACCCCGAGAGTTGCTGCGGCGCTGCCGAAGTGCTGCTTTTCGGCGACGGCGACGAAGGCCCGTAGCCCGGCGATGGTCGGCTGATAACTCTTATCGGACATACCTATCAGTGTAGTGGGACATATCACCTTTAATTGATAGTCAAGTTCCGGCAGTATGGGAGTCAGCAAAAACTTGACTAAGTCCAAAAAGGAGTGACATGGCACTGTTGACCATTGGTGACCAATTCCCCGCCTACCGGCTGACCGGGCTTATCGGCGGCGATCTGTCCAAGGTCGACGCCCAGCAGCCCGGTGACTACTTCACCACCGTCTCCAGCGACGACCACGACGGCAAGTGGCGGGTAGTGTTCTTCTGGCCGAAGGACTTTACCTTCGTGTGCCCCACCGAAATCGCCGCGTTCGGCAAGCTCAACGACGAGTTCGAGGACCGCGACACGCAAATCCTTGGCGTCTCTGTGGACAGCGAATTCGTGCACTTCCAGTGGCGCGCTCAGCACGAGGACCTCAAGAAGCTGCCGTTTCCGATGCTTGCCGACATCAAGCGGGAACTGGTCGAGGCCACCGGGGCGCTCAACGACGAGGGCGTCGCTGACCGGGTGACGTTCATCGTTGATCCCCACAACGAAATCCAATTCGTGTCGGTGACCGCCGGTTCGGTGGGCCGCAATGTCGACGAGGTGCTGCGGGTGCTGGACGCCCTGCAGTCCGACGAGCTGTGTGCCTGCAATTGGCGCAAGGGCGACCCCACGATTGACGCCGGCGAAGAGTTGAGGAAGTCAGCCTGATGGGTGTGGAGAACCTGAAGGACGCGCTGCCCGAGTACGCCAAGGACCTCAAGCTCAACCTCGGCTCGATCAGCCGCAGTACCGTGCTGAACACCGAGCAGCTTTGGGGCACGCTGCTAGCCAGTGCCGCGGCGACGCGGAATACCCAAGTGCTGGCCGAGATTGGTGCCGAGGCGGCAGAGCAGCTGTCGGCCGAGGCGTATCAGGCAGCGCTGGGCGCCGCGTCGATCATGGGCATGAACAACGTGTTCTACCGTGGCCGCGGCTTTCTCGACGGCAAGTACGACGACCTGCGCCCCGGTCTGCGGATGAACATCATCGGGAACCCGGGTGTGGACAAAGCGAATTTCGAGCTGTGGTCGTTCGCGGTGTCGTCGATCAACGGGTGTTCGCACTGCGTGACCGCCCACGAGCACACATTGCGCGAAGCGGGTGTAGATCGAGAAGCCATCCTCGAGGCACTGAAGGTTGCGGCTATTGTGACCGGCGTCTCACAAGCGATCAGCACTGCCCAAACACTGGCAGCCGCCGGCTAGAAACCGCCCCCGTAGACTTCCGCTCTGTGGTGTTGAGCGAGGTCGATCTGCAGCATTTGCGTCGCTGTGTCGACCTTGCCCGCACCGCACTCGACCACGGGCACGGCCCGTTCGGGGCGATCCTGGTCGGTGCCAACGGCCAGACCCATTACGAGGACCACAACCGCGTTACCGACGACGACCATACATTGCACGCGGAGATGGGTGTGATCCATTGGGCGGTAGCCAATGTGGCTCCAATCCATCGCATTCGGGCCACGGTGTACACGTCGTGTGAGCCGTGTCCGATGTGTGCGGGTGCGCATGCCTGGGCCGGCCTCGGCCGCATCGTGTACGCCACCTCGAGCGCACAGCTGACCTGCTGGCTGACCGAATGGCAGGTGCCGACGCCGGTGGCGATGCTGCCCGTCACCACGGTGGTGCCCAGGGCGGTGGTCGACGGCCCCGCGCCCGAATTCGAGGAGGAGTTGAAATCCCTCTACGAGGCCAGGTATCGCCGGTGACCGTACCGCCCTGGGTCCAGCATGTGATTTGGTGGCACGTCTACCCGTTGGGGTTCGTGGGTGCATTCCCGGCGGCGACCCCTCCGGACCCGGGTGAACACCGACTGCGACGGGTCGCCGACTGGTTCGACCACGCCATCCAGCTCGGCGCGTCGGGAATCGCGCTGGGACCGATATTCGCCTCGCGCACACACGGTTACGACACCACAGACCACTACCGCATCGATCCTCGGCTCGGCGACGACGATGATTTCGATTACCTCGTCGCCGAGGCGCGCCGGCGAGGCTTGCGTGTTCTGCTCGACGGCGTCTTCAACCACGTCGGTGTCGACTTCGATGTGGCAGCTGGCTGGTTTCGCGGGCGCCCCGGCCACTTTCACACGTTCGAGGGGCACGATGGCCTGCTCACGCTGAATCACGACAACCCCGACGTTGTCGACTACGTCGCCGACGTGATGGCGCACTGGCTGCGACGCGGCGCCGACGGCTGGCGATTAGACGCTGCTTACGCTGTGCCGGAACATTTCTGGGCCACCGTCCTGCCGAGGGTCCGCCAGCTTGCACCGGATGCCTGGTTCGTCGGCGAGCTGATCCACGGTGACTACGCCGCGGTGGTTCGCGAAGCCGGTTTCGACTCCGTCACCCAGTACGAACTGTGGAAAGCAATCTGGAGCAGCCTCAACGACGGCAACTTCTACGAGCTGGACTGGGCGTTGCAGCGCCATAACGCTTTTGTGCAAAGCTTTGCCCCGCTGACCTTCATCGGCAATCACGACGTCACTCGCATCGCCAGCCAACTCGAGCGCCCCGACCACCTCGCTCACGCCCTGGTGCTGCTGATGACCGTGGGTGGCATTCCCAGTATCTACGCAGGCGATGAGTTCGGCTATTGCGGAATCAAGGAGGAGCGGTTCGGCGGTGACGACGCGGTGCGTCCGGAATTCGCCTCTCCCCCGGTACAACTGGACGCCAGCGGGGCCGAATTATGGGCACTACACCAATATCTCATTGGGTTGCGCCGACGCCATCCCTGGCTGCGTGCCGCGGCGACCACCGCGTTGAAACTGGATAACCGGCAATATGTGTACCAGACCCGACACGACGACGACGCGCTGATCGTGGCGCTCAACATCGACGACGCCCCGCTACGCGTGGGGTTGGGCGAGCTGGGCGTCGGTCAGGCGCACGTCATTGCCGGCAGCGGGGCGCCGCCAGCGGAAATCGTCGACGCGCTAACGGTCGAGCCGCACGGCTGGCGGATCCTGCGGCCCAACTAAGTCAGCCGCTCGACCGTGTGCGGGTCTTCCTCGCCGTCGTAGTACCGCTCGAGCAGCTGGACGAAATCTCGGTTGTCCTGGGTTGCGTGGGCAAACAACGTCATCGACGAGCGCACTTTCATGTCGTCGGGCGACCCGAAGATCTCGCCGATCGAGCGGCCTTGCACCGCGTTGACCAGCTGCGCGCATTCGTGCAACCGCGGCCCGAGCAGCTCGTGTTCAAGATAGGCCCGGGCCTCGTCGAGCGAAGAGATCGCGTACTTGGCCGCTGTCGGACTGCTGCCCAGCCCGGTGATTTGCGGGAAGATGAACCAGATCCAGTGGCTGCGCTTGTCGCCGGCACGCAATTCGTCGAGGACGCTCGGGTAAACCCGTTCCTGTGCATCAACAAAACGCTGCAGATCGAACGGGTCGCTTGTGGATTCCATATGTCCTACGGTGGCATATCGATGGCGGTCAAACGGCGTATCCCGAAAGTCCATGACCTCGCGCCGCTAATCAAGTTCCGCAAGCCCCGGCTGGACCGTGTCCAACGCCGACTCGACACCGCGCAGACCATCCACGACCTGCGGCGCATCGCCAAGAGGCGCACACCCAAGGCGGCATTCGACTACACCGACGGCGCCGCCGAGGACGAAATATCGATAAGACGCGCGCGACAAGCCTTTCGCGACATCGAGTTTCATCCCGCGATCCTGCGCGACGTCAGCAACGTCGCCACCGGCTGGACGGTGCTAGGCCAACCGGTGGCGTTGCCGTTCGCGATCGCACCGACGGGCTTTACCCGGTTGATGCATACCGAAGGCGAGATCGCCGGCGCCCGAGTGGCCGCGGCGGTCGGGATCCCGTTTTCGCTGTCCACTCTCGGCACAGCCTCGATCGAGGATGTGGCGGCCGCAGCTCCACAGGGCCGCAAGTGGTTTCAGCTGTACATGTGGCGCGATCGGGACCGCTCGATGGCTCTGGTGCGACGGGCGGCCGACGCCGGTTTTGACACCCTGCTGGCCACGGTGGACGTCCCGGTTGCCGGTGCGCGGCTGCGCGACGTGCGCAACGGGATGTCGATTCCGCCGGCGTTGACGCTGGGCACCGTGCTCGACGCCGTCGGGCGCCCGCGCTGGTGGTTCGACTTGCTGACCACCGAACCTTTGGCATTCGCCTCGCTGGACAGGTGGTCGGGCACCGTCGGTCAATACCTGGACACCATGTTCGACCCCAGCCTGACCTTCGACGATCTGGCCTGGATCAAAGCCCAATGGCCGGGCAAGCTCGTCGTCAAAGGGATCCAAACCCTCGACGACGCGCGGGCCGCGGTCGATCGCGGCGTCGACGGCATCGTGTTGTCCAATCACGGAGGCCGTCAACTCGATCGGGCCCCAGTGCCCTTCCAACTGTTGCCCTCGGTAGCGCGCGATCTCGGCAAGGACACCGAGATCCTGTTGGACACCGGCATCATGTCCGGTGCCGACATCGTCGCCGCCGTCGCCCTGGGGGCGCGCTGCACACTGGTCGGTCGGGCATATCTCTATGGGCTAATGGCCGGCGGCGAGGCGGGCGTTCGTCGCGCCGTCGAGATCCTGTCTGGCCAATTGACCCGCACCATGCGACTGCTCGGCGTGACCCGCCTCGAGGAGCTCACACCCAAGCACGTCACGCAACTACGGCGGCTGGGGCCGGCTACTCCTCGAGATTGAGCAGGGAGATGACGTCGCGCAGGTGTTCGCAGACGAAGTTTCGGCATATCGCGGGGCGGATGTCATAGACCGTGCACGCACCCGTCGCCTTGTCGTAGAAGCGGCACGGAATCCAGTCCACCTCCGGCAGGACGCGCAAAGCCGGGTAGTTCGCGGGTTCCTGCCACGATGGGCGTTCCGGGAACTGCGCTCGTCCCTCCTCGAAGTCGATGAAGACCTCTGCGTGGGAGATGTCGCGGCCAAGTTGACGGCTGAGGTCAGCCAGGAAGTTATCGGCGTCTCGAACGGGGCCCGGGATGTAGTCGCGATCATCGAGCGTGCAGCAGCCACCGGCGTTTCCGCGGTACCCCATGCAGTTCTGGCTGCAGGTGTAGCTGATGACATGCAGCCGCAGCGCCTCGCGGGCGGTCGCCATGGGTTCGAAGGTAGCGCATCGTTGTCGGACGGCTCTGGCCCGGCTGCGATCGCCCGGCCTAGCAGTGCGATCTTGACCATACGATCCCCCACGCCCAGGGCGGGCCCACCCACGCATCGAATTTGAAGTGTTATTGCCGTACTCAGTAGCGTCAGCAGACGGTCTCAAGGCCCCGCGCCGCAGAGCGCGTCAATCCCACGTGACGTCCATCATCGGACCGCCGCGGCGTGCGTCGAGTTGTTCCATGACAACTGGAACGTGGTTTCTCGCGCCGATCAGGTGTGGACGATACAGCCGGCTTCGGTATAGGGAGCGGGCTCGGGATTGTTGATCGTGATGTAGAGGTCGCCTCCTGTCGGCATAGCGAAGCCGACGAATCCATGTGCGGTCTGCCCGTCGTGAAGGCCGCCCGATTGCAGCGGGGGCATCTTGTGGAGCCTTTGGAAGTCGACCGCAAGTGTTGCCGGCCGGGGCGCGTCGTCGGGATGGGTCCATGGCTGATTGCCGCCGCCGTATCCGGCAAATATATAGCTCTGGTCGAACTGGAAGAACCGGTGGGACGTCCCGGTGATAGTCAGTTCCACCACGTTGCATGCGGAGCCATACGTCGGATTCGCAAAATGAGAGGTGCAGCCCGGCGGTAACCACGTTGCACTGTTGACGGTGATGTCGGCGGTGGCGCCGTCGGGCGCCCGCGCATGCACGGGCACGCCCATCTGACCGATCGGGAACGGTGGACTCTCGGACGTGGGGTCAGCCGAACCGGTGGGACACGAGCATGCGGCAATGATCACGGCGACCGCGGCTGCCGCAATTACAGATTCCGCGCGCACCCCGGGAGGTTACCCGCAGCGCTGCCGCGAAAACGCGGGACTGTCTGATGCCCGCGTCAAGGCAATCCGGGCCTATCCCGTTTGTCGCCGAGCGTGCCCCAAAGTTGTATCCGCGCTATATGGATTACCTGAAGGTCTGTAGATCCATCGCCGAACGATGCGGGCGCAGCCTGCGAACGCTGGACCGTGCGCTTCACCAGGCCGAAGATCGCGCGGCAGGCATCACGAATTAAAATGTACTTTCTCAAATCGGTAACCCATTACAGGAAGCCACTCCGGCGCTGGACAAGTGTCCAGTTATTACTGCGGCTACGCAACCTGCCCATGCGACCGGAAGGGAACGAGATGAGTGGTGTCCCGAGCAGAGAAGCTCGCTTGGCCCATGCGGCGAAACACGCCGAATTGTGGAACCGCGGCAAACGGGATGAATGGATAGCGTCTTGGCGCACCATCGTGCCAGCCGAAGTCCGCATGTTCGACCCCGTGGGCACTGAGGAAAAGCTCGGGTTCGACGCCGCGACAGGCGACGCGTACGACATGTTCCAATCGATTCTCAAGATCAACATGATCACGATGCAAGATAACGGCAACGAGATGGCGTGGGTTTGCGAGAATCACTTTGGTACCGAGCCGAATGGTCAAATGGCCTACAGCATTGAAACATTCGCCTGGGACGATGACGGAAACTTGCTTATAAAGACGTACTACCCGATGCCGGAAACCGTCGGCTCCGACAGTGACCCCTACGCGCACCTTCTCGACAACCAGCAGTAGCCGAACTGGCAGCGGCAGTTTTCGAACGATGTGGATCGTGGCTAGCCGCCAGAATGTACTTTGCGCATTCGGTGCCATCATTTGGTGAAAACGCTCTGGGGCTGGCGCGATCAGCAATGCCCGACGGCACAATCATTCTCAGCTCACCGGCCGGGTAAACCTATGTCACCACCCCGGGCAGCGCGTTGCTATTCCCCAGCCTGTGCCACTCCACCGGCGGTTTCCCCGCACTCGAGGCCGACCCACCACCCGACTACTGCGGCCAGCGCAGCGCGATGATGCCGATCCGCCGCCGTTTTAAGACATCTTTCCCTCGTCGTGTTTAATCTGACGCCGTGACGCCAGAGAATGTTGCAACACCTAGGCAGCCGCGGACCCGGCGGATGAGGCGGCGCACCAAGATCGCACTTGTTCTCGGCGCCGTGGTGCTGCTCGTCGCGATCATCGCTGTTGCAGCGTTTTGGTTCTTCGGTCGCCATCGGCCAATCGTGCTGCCGTTCAGCGGTCTCAAGGACAGCTATGGGGTGGCGGTCGACGGCGCGGGCAACCTATACGTCACCGACAGCGGCAACAACCAGGTGCTGGAACTTCCGAAAGGGGCCACCGGCCAGGTCGTGCTGCCTTTCACCGGCCTCAACAAACCTTTCGGGGTGGCGGTGGATGGCGCCGGCAATGTCTACGTCGCCGACAGCTACAACAGCCGGGTGCTGGAACTGCCGAAGAGGGCCGCCAGCCAAGTGGTGCTGCCGTTCACCGGGCTCCAGTCCCCTTTCGGGGTGGCGGTCGATGGCGCGGGCAACCTCTACGTCACCGACTTCGCCACGAAGCAGGTGCTGAAGCTACCGGCACGGAGCGCCAAGCAGGTCGTGCTGCCGTTCACCGGGCTCCACAATCCCGGCGGCGTGGCGGTAGATGCCGCGGGAAACGTTTACGTCGTCGACAGGGTCGATCCCGCCTCTGCGACGAACGGCCGGTTGCTGAAACTGCCGGCCGGTTCCAGCAACCCAACCCAAGTGTCGGCCCCGGCTGCAGCACAGTCGACGCAATGTCCCAGCCAGCCGGTCGCGGTGGACACCGCCGGAAGTGTTTACATCCTCTGCGGCGACTACCGGGTCTACAAGCTGCCGACAGGGTCGGACAGTTGGACTGCTCTGCCGTTCACCGATCTCGGAGATGATCCCGGGTTGGCAGTGGACACTGCCGACAACCTGTACTTACCCCAGGGGGCTCATGTGCTGGAACTGCCCGCGCGCTGATCGGTGCAGTGAATTTTCAGGCATAGCCAGCGAGGTCTCGCGCGCCTGCTGCTCGTCGAGCCCGGCCAGCTGACGCCATGAGCGGATCGCGTCGCGGGTGAGCGCCGTCATCCGACTCGCCGTGCTGGTGTCCCCCGACGCGAGCGCGTGAGCGTTTTGCGCGTGCGCGACCACGGTGTCCAGGGACGTCAAAAGTTCTTTGTCCACGAATGCCGTCGACTCGTAGGCAGCCTGGACGGCGCGAATTCCGGGGCCGGTGAGGGTCCTGGCCACTGCGCGGGCGGCGCGACCGGCAGCGTCCCAGTCGGCGACTGGAGGCATGTTGCCCGACGCGGCAGCGCGGTGCAGCTCGGCGATGTCCAGGATCGCTTTGTGCGCAGTAATTTTGGCGTACTGCAGCACTCCCCAGGACGACCTGGTCAGCAGTTCGGCGATCCAGGCGTGCACGACGGCTTCGGGAACATCAGCGGTTCCAACGGTCTGCCAGGCGAGGTCGAGAGCGAGCACGCTGTGTTCCGGTGACAGGTACCCACCGGCCCCGGCGAGCAGGTCGTTGGACGTCTGGACCAGCAGGCTCAGCGGCCGCGCCGAGGTCGCCGGAAAGTCGGTGACCTGTACATCGCCGGTGATGTAGGAAATCACGTTCATCGCACACCCTTTGCCGGAGCCCGGCTGATGCGATCCTTTGGCCAACCGGAGCGGATGAGTGATGCGGTCGAGGTCCATTTCTTTGGGCTCCTTTCGCCCTTCACTGCCAGATAGCTCGGCTGGTTACTCCGTTAGACGCCCGACGTGCCCGTCCCGTTCGAAGTGCTCCTGTGACGTTCGTCTATGTGAGTGGCCGCCGGTGCCTTGACTTCGTTGGCACCATGAAGCGCCGCCACAGCTCACGCGAGGAGCTGTTGACCGAGCCGGAAGTGCTGTCGGACTGGGCAGTTCAGGCCGGGCTGTTGGATGTGGCCGTCGACGTCAGCGACGACGACCTGCTGAACGAGCGGGCCTCCGGCCCTCAGCTCACGCCCCGACTACTGCGAACCGGCGCTGTGCGCCGCGAGGGCACCACATCGCAGCTACTGGCGAGCCTGGCCGCCGATCTGCTCGATCTCTTGGCTGGAACCGACATCGAAAACGTCAAGCGCTGTGCGGGCCCCGACTGCACCAGGCTCTACCTGGATGCGTCGCGAGCCAAGAGCCGACAGTGGTGTGGGATGGGCACCTGCGGAAACCGCGCGAAAGTTCAAGCGTTTCGAGCTCGCCAACGCGCGGGAACAAACCGCCTCCGATAAAGGTTGAGCCGGTCAGGCTTAACTTTGGAGGATTGATGGCTGAAGCCAAGTCAGTGCCGGTGTTGTTCGTCAGCGACCCGATCGTGTTGCCCGGGATGGTCGTGCCGATCGCGCTGGACGACGCCGCCCGCGCTGCTGTTGACGCTGCCCGTGCCAGTGAATCAGGCAAGCTGCTGATCGCACCGCGGCTCGACGACCGCTACCCGTCCTACGGGGTGCTCGCAACCATTCTGCAGGTTGGCCGCATCGCCGGCGGCGGGACTGCCGCGGTGGTGCGCGGGGAACGACGTGCTCAGATCGGCGCCGGCGCAAGCGGGCCGGGCGCGGCGCTGTGGGTCGAAGTGACCGAGGTCACCGATCCCGAACCCAGCGACGAGACCCGTTCGCTGGCAGCGGAATACAAGAAGCTGCTGCTGGCGATGCTGCAGCGCCGCGAGGCCTGGGAACTGGTCGACGTCGTCAACCGGCTCACCGACCCGTCCGCGCTGGCGGATATGGCGGGTTACGCGTCGTATTTGACCGATCTGCAGAAGCGCCAATTGCTGGAAACCGAAGACGTCGCCGAAAGGCTGCAGTTGTTGACCGACTGGACCGGTGACCACATTGCCGAAGTCGAGGTGAACGACAAGATCGCCGAGGACGTCCGCGACGGCATGGAAAAGCAGCAGAAGGAATTCCTGCTGCGCCAGCAGCTGGCCGCGATCCGCAAGGAACTCGGCGAGGGTGAGCCCGACGGTTCAGCTGACTACCGGTCCCGCATTGAGGCAGCTGATTTGCCCGAGAAGGTTCGCGAGGCCGCGCTGCGCGAGGTCGGCAAGCTGGAACGCTCCAGCGAACAGAGCCCCGAGGGCGGCTGGATCCGCACCTGGCTGGACACCGTGCTGGAGCTGCCGTGGAACACCAGGACCGAGGACTCCACCGATCTGACGACAGCCCGGGAAATCCTGGATGCTGATCACCACGGCTTGGAAGACGTCAAGGACCGCATCATCGAGTACCTGGCGGTGCGGGCGCGACGTGCCCAGCGCGGGTTGCAGGTCGTCGGTGGCCGGGGTTCCGGTGCCGTGATGGTGCTGGCCGGTCCGCCCGGGGTCGGCAAGACGTCGCTGGGTGAAAGCGTCGCACGCGCGCTGGGCCGCAAGTTCGTCCGCGTCGCGTTGGGCGGTGTGCGGGACGAGGCCGAAATCCGCGGCCACCGGCGCACCTACGTCGGGGCGTTGCCCGGCCGAATCGTGCGGGCCGTCGGTGAAGCCGGCTCGATGAACCCCGTCGTCCTGCTCGACGAGATCGACAAGGTCGGCTCCGACTATCGCGGCGACCCGAGCGCGGCGCTGCTCGAGGTGCTCGACCCGGCACAGAACCACACCTTCCGCGATCACTACCTGGACCTGGATCTCGACCTGTCCGACGTGATGTTCCTGGCGACGGCCAACGTCATCGAGAACATCCCCTCGGCGCTGCTGGACCGGATGGAGCTGGTGCAGATCGACGGCTACACCGAAGACGACAAGGTTGCCATTGCCCGCGACTTCTTGCTGCCCCGCCAGCGCGAGCGCGCGGGTCTGACCAGCGACGAGGTCAGCGTGACCGACGATGCGCTGCGCAAGATCGCTGCGGACTACACCCGCGAGCCCGGCATGCGGCAGTTCGAACGACTGCTGGCCAAGGCGCTGCGCAAGGTCACTACGAAGATCGCTGATTCCTCAGCGGACCCGGTAACGATCGACGAGCCGGACCTGGTCGGCTATCTGGGACGGCCGCGCTTCACGCCGGAGTCGGCCGAGCGCACGGCGGTTCCGGGGGTGGCGACCGGGCTGGCCGTGACCGGGTTGGGCGGCGACGTGCTCTACATCGAGGCCGGCGCCAATGACGGCGAGCCGGGTCTGGCGCTGACCGGGCAATTGGGTGACGTGATGAAGGAGTCGGCGCAGATCGCGCTGTCCTACGTCCGCAGTCACGCTGCCGAGTTGGGTGTCGATCCCGCGGCGTTGGACCGCCGGATTCACGTGCACGTGCCTGCCGGTGCCGTCCCGAAGGACGGCCCCTCGGCCGGTGTGACGATGGTGACCGCGCTGGTGTCGATGGCCACCGGACGTCAGGTCCGCGCCGAGGTCGGAATGACCGGTGAGGTGACGTTGAACGGCCGGGTGCTGCCGATCGGCGGTGTCAAGCAGAAGCTGCTGGCCGCGCAGCGCGCCGGGTTGTCGACAGTGTTTATCCCTCAGCGCAACGAGCCGGACTTGGACGACGTGCCCGCCGAAGTGCTTGAGGCGTTGGACGTCAAGCCGATGACCGACGTCGCTGAAATCGTCGCCCAGGCATTGGAGCCAGTGTCGCAGGAGGCCGCGACCGCTGCAGCGTGACGTTCGATAGCCTGCGGTAATGACCGACTCGCAACAGCTCAAGCGGCGCATCGTCCACACCTTTCAACGACTAGTGCTCAATCCCGTGGGTCGGCAGATGCCGCTCACCATGCTGGAGACCACCGGCCGCAAGTCGGGCCAGCCACGGCGCACCGGAACCGCCCACCTGATGCCGGATGACGACGCCCAAGAGCGGCTGCAAAGCCTGCCCGGAATCAACAGCACCCTGGTGCGCCTCGCGGGCAGCGACTTGCTGACCATCCGGGTCGATCTGGACTAATGGCCTACGACCCGGAGCTGGTGGAGCGAATCCGCGAACTGCTGGCGCGCGAGCGCGGCGTCGACGAAAAGCGGATGTTCGGTGGTCTTGCCTTCCTGATCAACGGTCACATGGCTGTTGCCGCCAGCCGCGAGGGCGGGCTGCTGGTGCGGGTGCCACCTGAGGACACCGACAAGCTGCGCGACCGTTCGCATGTGCGGTCCATGGTGATGGCCGGCCGCGAGGCCCGTGGCTGGTTGCGGGTAGACCCCGACGGCCTGAAAACCAAACGCCAGCTTGCGGGTTGGGTAGCCCGTGGGGTGAACCACGTGCGCAGTCTGCCGCCGAAGTGAGCGCGGTTGGTGAGCCACCGGGGCGGGTACGCCCAACGTCATGGACCAGCGCAAGCAGTTAGTGCAACGGCTGCTGAAAGTCGCAGGCACCACCTATGCGGCCGAGGCGGGAGTCCGGATCAGCGATAAACCGAAGCCGCTGTTTCAGTTGTTGGTGTTGTGCATGCTGGCCAGCAAGCCGATCGACGCGGCGATCGCCATGCGTGCCGGCCATGAATTGTTCAGCGACGGGCTACGGACTCCGCAGGCCGTCCTGGATGCCGATCGGCGCACCATGATCAAAGCCTTCGGCCGCGCGCACTACGTGCGTTACGACGAGAGTTCGGCTACCCGGCTCACCGAGATCGCTGCGCGGGTGCTCGACGAATACTCCGGTGATCTACGCGAAATCGCACGGCGCAGTGACGACGACATCGACAGCGCAAAGCGAATGCTCAAACAGTTCAAGGGAATCGGCGATACCGGTGCCGACATCTACTTGCGCGAAGTTCAAGATGTGTGGACCTGGGTGCGACCGTATTTCGACAAACGTGCCGCTCGTGCCGCCAAATCATTGGGCTTGCCCGACGACCCGACAAAGCTTGGCGCACTTGCCCCGCGAGCTAATGCCCGGCTGGCCGCCGCGTTGGTGCGTGCATCGCTCGATGATGACGTGCGCCAACAGGTTGCCGGTTGATCCGACAGTGACCGTGCGAATCGGGACTTCCGGGTGGTCGTACGACCACTGGACCGACGTGCTCTACCCACGCGGCCTGCCCTCCGCGCGCCGGCTGAGCCGCTACGTCGAGACGTTCGACACCGTCGAGCTGAACGCGAGTTTTTATCGCTGGCCCAAGGATTCGACGTTCACAGGCTGGCGTGAGCAGCTGCCGGCCGGCTTTGCCATGTCGATCAAGGCGCATCGCGGATTGACGCACTACCGACGCCTAGCCTCACCTGAGCCGTGGATCGAACGGTTCGAACGCTGTTGGCAGTTGCTCGGTGACCGCCGCGGTGTACTGCTGGTGCAGCTGCACCCTGAACAAAGCCGTGACGACGCTCGCCTCGACAGCTTTCTCGCCGCAGTACCGAAATCCATCCGGGTCGCAGTGGAATTGCGGCACCCATCTTGGAACGATCCCGCGGTGTATGCGCTGCTGGAAAATCACCGCGCCGCCTACGTCGTGATGAGTGGCGGCGGTCTGCCGTGTATCCCGCGTGCCACCAGCGACTTGGTGTATGTGCGGATGCACGGCCCCGATTCGGACAGCATGTATGCGGGCTGCTACTCAACTGATGAGCTGCGCGGCTGGGCGGGGCGTATCGCCGAATGGACCAGCGAAGGCCGGGATGTCTGGTTCTACTTCAACAACGACCTGGGCGGCCACGCCGTGCGCAACGCCATCTTCTTGCGTGAGCTGGTGGGCTGACCGCGATCAGCGCAGATTGGTACGGAGCGGGCGCCAGGTGTGGTCGATGACGTCGGGTAGCCGCAAACCCTGCAACCGTTCCCGCTCAGCGCGCCGGCGTTTGATCCGCAGCCGAGCGTCCGACGGCATGGTGACCACTTCGTCGCAGGTGAGGTAGAACACCTCGCCGGCGAAGTCGATGACGTCCGCTGCGGCCAACCGAGAGCCCAACTCACGCAGAGTCATTCGTAGCTCATGGGTATACCGCATGGTCGCGTCGTACGCCACTTCACGAGAAGCCTTGGCGCCGGCCGCCATCCGCTCGGCCAGCTTCGCCACGGATTCAGCCGGTGGCGCAGCCCGGGGTACTCCGCTTGCGCAACGCCCCGCGGCCATCAGCAGCGTCGTCGGATCATCGCCGAACATCAAGCTCGCAAGTTCGATCTCATTCGGTCCACGGTGTCCGATCCGGGCGACAGCCGCGTTGAACGCGGCGGCGATCGTACGGGACAGGGCGCTGATGCCGTCGAGATCACCGTCGAGAGCCAGCTTGCACAATTGCCGGTCATTGCGGATCAGCGCCGCCAGCGCAGACGTCTTGGCCTCGACCGCGTCGCTTTGCACCAGCGCGCCCACCCCCAAGACACCGCCATGCAGGCCGGCGCGTTCCACCGTGGCTGCGGTAATGCCAGTATCGATCAGCCACAGCGCGGTCAGACGCCAGCCCTGGTGGATACGGTCGCGCAGCAGCCGAATCCGCACCTGAAGGTCCGCGTCTGACGGCGACTTCAGTTGCCCCGCACCGAGATGCTCAGTCGTCGCGGCATTGACGTAGGCCTGAGTGTCAGCCTTCAGGTGCCGCATCAGCACCAACGCCCGTTTGACGACAACGGCCCTGGCCGCCGATCCGAGCAGCCCGCCAGTCACCCGCGGACGCCCCAGCGGCAACAGCGCATCGACGCGTGAGCCGCGCAATGACTCTTCAACCACCTCTTGCGCATCCCACCCGGGCAGCTGGCCGGCAGCGATCACGCTGGCCGAAACCCCAACGTAGGGGCGGTGACCGAATACCGCGATGGCCCGGCTCCCCCATTCGCCGGTGACCACTTCACCGGCGGCCATCACTTGGCTCATTGCCCGGTTAGCGGCGCGCAGACCGGCAAGCTGGACGTCGAGCGTCATCGGGGACAACGGCCCGGGCAGTGTCTCGGCCAACGGTGCCGCGCTGAATACCGGGAAGCGGGGGTCGATCCGATCGTCGAACTCGCCCTCGAGCCCGTCCGGCGCCGCGGAAAGCAACCGGGTCCCGTCGGGCGGCTCGGTCCGCGGTACGACCTCTACCGGTACCGGCAGGTGGCCCGGCAGGTCGCCAGCGCCCCAGACGTCGAGTCTGCGACCGGCGAGTCCGCGCGCGGTGTCGGCGACCGCTTCGCTTGCGCGCCAGCCGAACTCGAATTGCCAATCCTCTTGCACCGCGGAAATGTCCAGCTGGGGCATTAGCCGTGGCCAGGTGGGAAGGCGGGAGAGCCGTGGACGCTGCTCGACGGATCGAAGCAGCTGGCGTGCGGTGACCAGATCGGTGGTATCCGGGGTCGCCAGGTCGACCACGCCGGTGCGGTTGATCGCCACCGCGAGCACCAAGAAGCGGACCAAGTCATCCAGATGCAGCAGCCGCAACGGAGCGGTCCGATCCTTGCTCTGCAGCATGCTGCCGACGGTGCGACAGACCGTCCAATCCAGTTGGCGGCCCACCGGTGGCGCGCTTCGGACGATTAGGCTCGGCGCCCAACCGGTGGACACCAGCGCCTCGGCCTGCCGGTAGAGCTGAGAATGGCCCGCCGATTGCGACACGTAGATCAGCCGCGCACCTCCGCGGGCAGCCGCATGTGTGACGTGCACCAGCCCGTTGATCCCGGCGCCGTCGGGTGCGCCCGCCTCGACCGGCGCAAGGTGAACCACCGCATCAGACTCGTCGGCGGCCTGCTGCAGAAGCGAGCCGCCCAGCGGTCCGTAAACACAGTGGATTTCTGGATCCAGGTGCTGATGCGGCAGAGCCGCGATGCCGCTGACGCTGTGCCCGGCGGCGACCAGTTGCCGGGCAACCGCACGCCCCACCGCTCCAGTAACTCCTGTTACCAGGATCCGCACGCCCGACCACCTCCACGTCCCTCACGACAATAAGCGTGCGCATAGCTTTGCCAGGCAGCTTTCAACGTGAATCGTTACCGCAGCGTGGCCGTGCCATCCGCGCGGATCGCAACTTTTGCGCCGGCTAAATCTTCCCCTTCGTCGCGCACGGTCGCCGCGGCAGCCGAGGGATCGGCGATCACAGCCAGGGTGCGGCGGTCGTCGGGAGTGCGGACTGCCAGGAACGCCTTCTCCGGCTGGCCGTCTCGGTTGAACGGCGTCGTCCAGCACTCAACGGTGCCGGTACCCTCCCACTCCACCGCCGCGCTGCGGGTCGGCTCTCGATCGACCATGGATTGGAGGTCCTCCCAGCGAAACTCGGACGGTGGCGGTTCGGTGCCGTACACGCCGAAGCTGTGCTTGGTCAGGTAGCCGCCGTTGGCGGTGATCAAGCCGCGCCGCCCCGGGTTGGCCGTCAGTAGTTCAGCCATCGTCGCGATCGAGTGTGTGACGTAGTTGCTCCACGGGCCGCCGGCGAAGGTCAACCCTCCGGTCACGGTCAGCGGCCGAACCGGATCGTCGATCGACAGTCCGAGTTCGGCCGCCGCGACCTGCACTGCGGACGGAAAGCATGAATAAAGGTCGACATAGTCCACGTCGTCGATACCCAAGCCGGCCAGTGTCAGCGCGCGCACACCAGCGACCCGGATGGCCGGCGAGCGGTGCAGCTCGTCGCGCTCACTGATGGCATAGGTGTCGTGGGCATCGGTGCCCGCATACGGGTACACCCAGCCTTCGGTGGGGATTTGCAGGCGGCTCGCGGTCTCCACCGACGTCAGGATCAGGGCGGCGGACTGGTCGACCATATTGTTGGAATTCATCAACTTGGTGTAAGGCCAGCTGATCATCCGGTTCGCCGGGCCGTCCTGCCAAATATCCTCGGCTGCAACCGGTTTGCGGATCCAAGCGTGCGGATTGTGCACCGCGACGGCATTGAATCGTGCCCACAGCTCGCCGATCCGTCTGCGGTGGTCGGCGATTGACTCGCCCGTGCTGATGCGCAGCGCCTGCTCGAACAAGGGGTAGACAAACGCCGGGCGGTCCAACCCGATGCGGAGCTCGGCCGGCCCGGCCATCGGAACATCCTCGTCACAACTCTCCGCCAGCGGAACCGACTCATCTTGAGTGGTCCAGGTAAGCCGTCGGCCTCCCGCCCGCAATTGCATCCTGCTACGCCACATTTCCGCGCCGGCCACTAGCACCACGTCCGCGCGACCGTGCTGGATGTCCAGGCACGCCTGATTGACCAGCGATTGCGGCACGTTGCCGCCGATACTGCTGTAGCGGGTGGCCGGACGGTCGGCGCCGATGCGTTGTCCGAGCAGCAGACCCGGGTCGCGGTAGCGCGCCGAGAACAGGTTCACCACCCGGATGGCGTCGACGTCCTCGAGCACTCGGGCATCGGCGGCTTTGCGGGCGGCCGCGGCCATCAGGTCCACCGGTTCTGTCGCGTTTGGATCAGCGTTCGGGTCCTCGCGGTGGTTGACCTGGCCGTAGCCGACCAACACCGGCGTCCTGGGGTTGACGGGCATAGCAGGAACCTTTCGCGATTCGCTAGTCGGTCTCGGGGGCCGCGAACAGCACCCCGGCGTTGATCAACTTCTCGGTTTCTTCGCTGGTCATTCCCAAGACTTTGCGGCAGATTTCGCGGGTGTCCTGCCCGCCCACCGGCGCCGCCCGTTGTGGTGCCGGTGGGATGTGGCGAAACGGCGCCGGACCGGTTTCGGCCGGCAGCGGCTGATCGAACAGCGGATGTGTCATGTCGGCGAACAGCTTTCGGGCGCGCAGCTGCGGGTCTTCGAGGACGTCGGGCGGACGGTTCATCTGGCCCGCGGGAATGCCGGCCGCTTGTAAAGCTTCGGCGACCTGCAACGGGGTGCGATCGCGCGTGCACTCCGATACCCGGTCCACCAAATCGTGTCGGTTGGCCAGCCTCGCGCCGCCGGTCGCGAACCGCTCATCGCTCGCCAGCTCGGGTATGCCGAAAACCTCGGTAGCCGAACGCCAGTCGGCGTCGGAGCGGATCGAGATGACACACCACTCGTCGTCGCCTGCACACGGGTAGACGTCGTGCACGCCGGTGTCGTCACGCAGGTCGGCGTGACCGGTCGTCCGTAACGCGTCGGTGACATACCGTACGTCGAGTTGGTTGACGACAGCCTCGGCCTGCGAGACGTGCACCCGGGCGCCCCGGTGAGTCCGGTCGCGGTAGATCAGCGCGGCAAGTGCTCCGATCGCGGTGATCCGACCCACCACGTGGTCGGGGAAGACCGTAGTCGCGTCGTAGAACCGGTGCCGCGTGCCTTCGGTTGGCTGATCGTCTCGGTCGGTCCATAGCTTGCTGACGCCCGCGGTGGCGCGCACCAGCGGACCGTAGCCCAGCCGGTTGCTCCACGGTCCGGCGTCGCCGAAGGCACTGCTTTCCGCCAGCACCACCCGCTGGTTCAGGCTGTGTAGGGCTTTGTACGGAAAGCCAAGGGCACTAAGGGTTCCCGGCCTGAAGTTAGCGAACACCGCGTCGGCACCGGAAACCAGCCGGCTGAAAATCTGCTTGCCTTCAGCGCTGCGCAGATCCACTCCGAACGCCAGATTGTTGCGATGTGTCCAGGCGAACGACTCACTCATCGCGTCGCCGACTCGGGCCTGTCGCAATCCGTCTGGATAGGCAGCACTTTCGACCTTGATGACCTCTGCACCCAGATCACCGAACAGGCGGCTGAGTTCCCCGCCGGCGACGATGATGCCGAGGTCGATGATTCGCAGCCCGTCGAAGGGACGTCGGGTGCTTCCGCGGGGTGCGATCACCGAGGGGTCGGCCAGCCAGCGGGGCTCGTCGTGATCTGCCGGCGGAGCTGGTGCGCGGAAACCGCTGTGCTGACCGTCGACGGCGAAGTACCCGGTCGGCACTAAGGTGTGCACCCCGGGGACGATTTCGGCGTCGGCGATCGCGCCCACCACCCGGAAATGATCGGACGCCAAGATCTGCTCCGGCGACAACACCGCGGCAATCGGCACGCCGTGTGCTTGCCCGGCGGTCACCAACGCCTTCATGGTCTGGTTGGCGAACAACTGCTCGACCAGTACACCGATCCGGGGCCAGGCGGCGAATCGCGCGGCGATAACGTCGTATCTGGGATCCTGGAACTCCTCGGGCTCCCCCAGCCACCGCCGCAGCCCGTGCCACTGTCGCGGCGACATCACGCAGATCCGTACGTATCCGTCCTGGCAGGGGTAGATCGGGTAGGCGTCCTGGTTTCTCGGGCGGCCGCGCCACCGGTTGGGTCGGCGGACACCCGCAGCGGCCTGCCCGTGCGCGCCGAAGGCCGGGTCCAGTGCCATCACCACAGCGTCGAAGCGGGAGAAGTCGATGTAATCGCCGATGCCACAACGCAATCGGTTGTAATACGCGGCCAGGGTGGCCCACGCGGCCTGCGCAGCGGCGGTCGCCGAGGCGATACCGTCCGGCGGCAACACCGGTGTACCCGCGGTGGGCCCCGACCGTGACAGCGCACCCGAAAGTGCATAAAGCACCGGATCGGTCGCCCGCCACGACGCCCGCGGCCCCGCCGCGCCGAAGTTGGTGATCTGCAGCGCCACCAGGTGCTCAAACCGATCAGCCAAATCGGCGCAGGAGGTTCCGTAGCTGGCGGCCTGACCCGGTAAACCGCTGTCGACAACAATGTCGGCGCTACCGACGAGCTCGATCAACCGGGTTCGGTCGGCTGCATCGGCGGGGTCGAGCACGGTGCTGCGCTTGTTGGCGTTGTGCAGAGCGAACCGCAGGCTGGTGCCGCACAGCGTCGGCGGTCGGCTGCGCGACGGGCTGCCGCCGGGCGGCTCGACCTTGAGCACGTCGGCGCCCAAGTCCGCGAGCAGTCGGGTTACCGCGTCACCGTCTTCGCCGGCCAGGTCGAGCACCCGCAGCGACGTCAGTAACTTTCGCGGCGATCGCAAACTCGGCGTTGCCGAGTGCAGCGGGTCGCCGCCATTGAGTCCGCCGTCGCCCGCTTCCACCAGGCCAGCGTAGTGGGCCGCTTACCCTCGGGTAGATGAGCTCACAGACAGTCACGCCCGCGAAGCTTTCCGACGACGAACGCGCCGGCCTCCACGCCTACTGGCGCGCGGCCAACTATGTGTCGGTCGGCCAGATCTATCTACTGGACAATCCACTGCTGCACGAGCCGCTGGTACCCGAGCACGTGAAGCCGCGGCTGCTGGGACACTGGGGCACCACCCCCGGGCTGAACCTGATATATGCGCACCTGAACCGGATCATCCGCAACCGCGAGGCCAACGTCATCTTCATCACCGGCCCCGGGCACGGCGGACCCGGGCTGGTCGCCAACGCCTATCTGGAGGGCACCTACAGCGAGGTGTACACCGGCATCGAAGAAAACACCGACGGGATGCGGAAGCTGTTCCGGCAGTTCTCCTTTCCCGGCGGCATCCCGAGCCACGTGGCCCCCCAGACGCCGGGCTCCATCCACGAAGGTGGCGAACTCGGCTACGCCCTGGTGCACGCTTACGGGGCGGCGTTCGACAACCCCGATCTGGTGGTCGCCTGCGTCGTCGGCGACGGCGAAGCCGAAACCGGGCCGCTGGCCGCCAGCTGGCACTCCAACAAGTTCCTCAACCCGGTGACCGACGGCGCGGTGCTGCCGATTCTCCATCTGAACAGCTACAAAATCGCCAACCCGACTGTGCTGGCCCGTATCCCGGTCGACGAGCTGGAGTCGTTGCTGCGCGGTTACGGCTACCGGCCCGTCACCGTGGCCGGAGACGATCCCGCCGATGTGCACCAACAACTCGCCGCCGCCCTTGACGCTGCTTTCGATGAGATCTCCGCGATTCAGCAGCGGGCGCGCGGCAACGGGAAAACCGAACGGCCGGTGTGGCCGATGATCGTGCTGCGCACTCCGAAGGGGTGGACCGGACCGCGCGAGGTGGACGGCAAACGGGTGGAAGGCACCTGGCGAAGCCATCAGGTGCCGCTCAGCGAGACCCGGGATAACCCCACCCACCGCGCGCAGCTGGAACAGTGGCTGCGCAGTTATGCGCCCGAGGACTTGTTCGACGACGACGGCAGGCTGCGCGCGGAGCTACGCGCGCTGGCGCCCAGCGGGGATCGCCGGATGAGCGCCAACCCGCACGCCAACGGCGGCCTGCTGCTGCACGACCTGGAGTTGCCCGACTTCCGCGACTACGCGGTGACGGTCTCGGCGCCCGGCGCGCAGACCCACGAGGCCACCAGGGTGCTGGGCACGTTTCTGCGCGATGTGATCTCGCAGAACCGTGACCGGTTCCGGCTGATGGGCCCCGACGAGACCGCCTCCAACCGACTGGACGCGGTTTACGAGTCGACCGACAAGGTGTGGTTGTCGCGGACCACGCCCGACGACGAACACCTGTCAGCGGACGGCCGGGTGATGGAGGTGCTTTCCGAGCACCTGTGCCAAGGCTGGTTGGAGGGCTATCTGCTGACCGGACGGCACGGGCTGTTCAACTGCTACGAGGCGTTCGTGCACATCGTCGACTCCATGCTCAACCAGCACGCCAAATGGTTGTCCACTTGCCGCGACCTGCCGTGGCGCCAGCCGATCGCGTCGCTGAACTACCTGCTGAGCTCACACGTTTGGCGCCAAGACCACAACGGCGCAACTCATCAGGATCCCGGCTTCATCGACCTGGTCGCGAACAAACGCGCCGAGATCGTGCGGGTTTACCTGCCACCGGACGGCAACACGCTGCTCTCGGTGGCCGACCACTGCCTGCGCAGCCGCGGCTACGTCAACGTGATCGTCGCCGGCAAGCAGCCCGCGCTGGCCTACCTCGACATGGATTCTGCCGTCGACCACTGCACCCGCGGCCTGGGCATCTGGCAGTGGGCCAGCACCGCGACGGCCGAACCCGACGTGGTGCTGGGCTGCGCCGGGGATATCCCGACCCAAGAGGCATTGGCCGCCGCCGACATCTTGCGGCACGAACTGCCGGACCTAGCGGTGCGGGTGGTCAATGTCGTCGACCTGATGCGCCTGCAGCCGGATTCTGAGCATCCGCATGGCTTGCCCGATAACGAATTCGACGCGCTGTTCACCGTCGACAAACCAGTCATCTTCGCCTACCACGGCTATCCGTGGCTGGTCCACCGGCTGACCTATCGCCGCGCCAACCACGAGCACTTCCACGTGCGGGGGTTCAAGGAGCGCGGGACAACGACGACGCCGTTCGACATGGTGATGCTCAACGATCTGGACCGCTTTCACTTGGTGATGGATGTCATCGACCGGGTGGACGCGCTGGGCGGCCGTGCCGCCGTGCTGCGCCAGCGGATGGTCGACGCCCGTCTGGCCGCGCGGCGTTACACCCGTGAGCACGGTGAGGACGACCCCCAGATCGCAGGCTGGACCTGGCGAAACGAGTGAGCGGAACTAGCGCCGGGCGGCGGTTACCCTGAGCGGATGGCGACTGTTTTGTCGGTCAACGTGGCTCGGGTGCGAACGAATCCCGATCCGCACGCGATGTCGAATGTGACCGGAATCGACAAGGTGGCCGTCACCCAGCCCGTCATGGTGCGGACGCCAGGGCCGATGCACGGCGGAGTCGGCAGCGGACTGGTCGGCGACACCATCGGCAACCAGAAACTGCACGGCGGCGACGACCAAGCCGTATACGCCTATGCGCGAGAAGACCTCGACGTTTGGGAAATCGAACTCCAGCGCACACTCGTCAGCGGGAACTTCGGCGAGAACCTGACCACTTCGGGCATCGACGTGACTGCGTTGCGGATCGGCGAACGATGGCGCGTAGGCACCGACGGCTTGGTACTGGAAGTCTCCGCCCCCAGGACGCCGTGCCGGACATTCCAGGCGTTCCTGAATCTGAGTCATTGGATGAAGACGTTCATTCAGGCCGGGAAACCCGGCGCCTATTTACGGGTGATTTCGCCCGGACTCGTGCGCGCGGGCGACGCGATCGCGGTCGAACACCGCCCCGATCACGACGTGACCATCGGGTTGGTCTTTCGCGCCCGATTCACCGAGCCAGAGCTGCTTCCTCAGCTGTTGACGGCAGACGCGCTGCCGGCAGAGCTCAAGGACTACGCGCGCCGCCGGATTTCGTCGAACAACGGTTAGCGGTGCGCCGGTAGGCTTACCGAATGGCCGAGGCGACCGTTGCCCCCACCACCCATCCGGTGGTGTCGCAGCTTTCGGCGCTGCATCAGTTCCGGATCCAGGTTGATGTCGCTGTTGTCGTTGTGGTGTTGGTGCTCGCCAATCTGATTGCGCACTTCACCACGCCGTGGGCGGGCGTGGCGACCGTTCCGGCCGCAGCGATCGGGCTGGTCGTGTTATTGCGATTCAACGGTCTGGGCTGGGCCGAACTCGGCCTGGGCCGCGATCACTGGAAATCCGGTGCCGCATACGCGCTGGGCGCGGTCGCACTGGTGGTGGCGGTGATCGCGGTCGGCGCGCTGCTACCGGTGACCCGGCCGATGTTCTTGAACAACCACTACGCGACGATCTCCGGTGCGCTGGTCGCCTCGATGGTCATCATCCCGCTGCAAACCGTGATCCCCGAGGAGTTGGCCTTCCGAGGCGTGCTGCACGGCGCGTTGAGCCGCGCCTGGGGATTCCGCGGTGTCGCGCTGGGCGGTTCGCTGCTTTTCGGTCTCTGGCATATCGCGACGTCATTGGGACTGACCAGCAGCAACGTCGGATTCACTCGATTATTCGGTGGCGGGATCGTGGGTGTGCTGGCCGGGGTGACGCTGGCGGTGGTCGCGACCGCGGCGGCCGGGTTTGTATTCAGCTGGCTGCGGCGACGCAGCGGCAGCCTGATCGCGCCGATCGCATTGCATTGGTCGCTGAACGGGCTGGGGGCACTGGCAGCTGCGCTGGTGTGGCAACTGTCCAGCTGATCGGTTGCTACACCAGCAGCACGGCGGCGCCGGCGATGCGGCCCGCGCTGAGATCCGACAGCGCTCGATCAGCTTGACTCAGGGGGTATTCCGGCGTGGTCACCGTGATGTGGTGCTGGGCGGCGAAGTCGAAAAAGGCCCGCGCGTCGGCGCGGGTGTTCGATGTCACCGAGCGAACTTGACGCTCTTGGAATAGGTGGCGTTGGTAGTTCAGGACGGGAATGTCGCTGAGATGAATTCCGGCGATGGCCAGGGTGCCGCCACGATCGAGCGCCTCCAGCGCGGGCAACACCAGGTCGCCGACCGGGGCGAACAGGATCGCGGCGTCGAGCGGAACCGGCGGCGGGTCGGCGGCGCCTTGGGCTGAGGCGACACCCAACTCGAGCGCCAGCTCCCTGGCGGCGGCGCCCCGCGTCATCACGTGGACTTCGGCGCCTTGAGCCAGTGCGACCTGTGCGGTGATGTGGGCGCTGCCGCCGAAGCCGTACAGCCCCAGCCGACCACCGGGTGGTAGCGCCGCACGCAGCAGCGAACGATAGCCGATGATGCCGGCGCACAGCAGCGGCGCGAGTTCGCTGTCGGCGTAGCCGCTCGGCAAATGATGGGCGAAAGCGGCCGGGGCGGTAGCAAATTCAGCGTAGCCGCCGTCGGCGTCCCAGCCGGTGTAGCGGGACTTCGGACACAGGTTCTCGTCGCCGCGCCGACAGTAGTTACACACCCCGCAGGTATGCCGCAGCCAGGCGATCCCGACCCGGTCGCCCACGCCGAACTCGTCGCCGGCGTCGGCGCCGACCTCGACAACTTCGCCAACCACCTCGTGTCCGGGCGTGACGTGCTCCCGGTGTACCGGCAGGTCCCCCTCGGTGACGTGCAGGTCGGTGCGGCACACGCCGCATGCGCGCACGGCAACCAGCAACTCCGCCGGCTCGGGACGAGGTACCGGCGTGCCGACCCGTTCCAGCGGATCGCTGTTCATCGGGCCAGGGCGGCGTACCCGCCACGCATTCATCGTCGTGGTGGTCATCCCGCTAATTGCCGCGGCCGCAACCGGTTAGCCGGGTCAGCCCCTTCGCACCATCCTGACGAGCGACAGCAGGATCACCGAGCCAAGAAGGGCGGTGAGGAAGGTGAAGATCAGGCCGCCGCCCGCGGTGTTGACGAAAAAGCTCAGAATAAAGCCGCCGAGCAAGGCGCCGACGATGCCGATCACGACGTCCAGCAAAATGCCGGATCCGCCACCGCTGACTATTTTGCTGGCCAGCCAGCCGGCAAGACCGCCAATGATGATGTATCCGATTACCCCAACACTGGTCAAAGTCGTTGACCGGGCGAGGATTTCAGTAGCTGCCATGACATCCATCCGAAACTCCTTGCGCTCGCTCGGCGGTCAGGTCGACAGCGCGCCCGGGGCTGCGGGGGCCGCCGGCGGGGCCCCGCCGGCGGGCTGTCCGGGTGGCGGTGGAGGCGCGGGTGCCGCCGGCGGCGGAACCGGAGCTCCAGGGGCGGGCGGCGGTGCCGGAGCTCCAGGGGCGGGCGGCGGTGCCGGAGCTCCAGGGGCGGGTGCGGGTGCCGGAGCTCCCGGGGCGGGTGCCGGTGCCGGAGCTCCAGGGGCGGGTGCGGGTGCCGGAGCCGGTGCCAGCGGGCGGATCGACTCGGCCAGCGTCTTGGCGCCGCCTTGATCGACTGGATCGTTCGCAGTGCCCAGCCACACCACGAACCAGCGCTGGTTCGCCAAACCCTGCGGTGCGTTCGGCCCCGACGGGCCGATCACTCCCGCCCAGATCTGGCCGTTCGGCTTGTTGGCATCGCTGAACTTCACCTCGTAATACGACGCGCCTCCCGACATGCCGGTCGTCGCCAGCGGAGTGGTCGACTGGTTGATCCGGGTGCCGGGATAGGGCATGAAGAACTCGCCCATGTCGGATGCCAGCCGGGTCGCGGCCTTGGTGTTGTCGGATTCAGCGCTGGCGTAAAGCTTCTGGTCCAATCTGCCGAGCACAATGCGGGTGTCGTTGGCGACCGGTGGTGGCTGTCCCGGGGTGGCGGGTGGGCCGGCCTGCTTGCTCAGTAGTGCCGACCCGTAGTCGAGGTGGGTGGCATCCGATTCCACCCAGCCGGCCGGAATGACGTAGCTGAACCCGCCGACCGGGTTGTCGATCCGCCCGGGCTGGGGTGCGTTCGGGTCGCTTGCCGGCGGCGCAGGCGCATTGGGGTCTATTCCTGGCGGCGCGCTGACGGGGTCGGCGGCAGGAGGTGCCGCGGCGGGACCGGCGGGGCCGGGTCCGGGATCCGGAGCGCCGTTGGGAGTGGCTGGTGGCGGCGGCGCGCCATTGGGAGTGGCCGGTGGTGCCGGCGCATCGGTGGTGGGTGCCGGTGGCGGTACCGGGTCGGCGGCCGCCGTGCCCATCGGCAACGTGAGGGTAATGGCTCCGGCTCCCGCTATCGCGGCGATTGCCATCGTCGTCCAGCGGCTTTTGGGCCGTGTCGAGTGTGAGTCCGCCTGGTCCATAGCAAAAATCTACCGTGTTACCTCCGTGACGCAAGTGCGAATTGCTGACTGTGTGATTGCTGTGTGGGCCGCTGCACCTAAGCCAACTCGGACAGGCTCGCACCGGAAGGTAGCGGTGCCGAAGGTTATCCAAACAGTGACCGCGCCGTGCCGCGTTCGGAGTTTCATCTTCTAGCTACTGTCCAGTAACATGGCTGAAGATTGACGCCATACACGCCCTGAAATCCCAGGGTCCGGCGTTACGGTATGCCACTATCAAAGCATCGGATGGCCGTTGCTCAGGCGGAAGCCGCAGGTGCCCGTAACCCATCGGCACCTGGATTCAGCGTTGAATACGAGGAGGTCATGGCGGTGGAGGTGCTGGTCACCGGAGGCGATACCGAATTGGGTCGCGCCGTTGCTGAGGGGTTCAAGGACGGCGGCCACACGGTCACGCTGGCCGGTGCACGTCGAGACGATCTGGAGTTGGCGGCCAAGCAGCTCGACGTAGACGCGATCGTCTGCGACACCACCGACCCCGCCAGCCTCGCCGAGGTCCGTGGACTGTTCCCCCGTCACCTGGACACCATCGTCAACATCCCCGCGCTGCGGTGGAACCCCGGCGACCCCCGCGCATATTCGCTGACGGATCTGGCCGGCGCATGGCGCCACGCGCTGGATGTCACCGTGCTGTCGACGGTACTTACCGTGGAGACCTTGGGTGACCACCTGCGCTCCGGAGGCGCGGTCATCAGCGTGGTACCGGAGAACCCGCGCCCGGGCAGCGCCGAGGCGGCAATCAAGGCCGCCTTGTCGAATTGGGTCTCCGGCCAAGCGACGGTATTCGGCACCCGCGGTATCACGGTCAACGCGGTCGCCGCCGGGCGCGGCGCCCAGCCCGGATACGACGGGCTGTCCAGCACGCCGCCGCCGGTCGCCGCCGAAGTGACGCGGTTGGCGTTGTTCCTCACCGGTCCCGCCGCCCGCCATATCACCGGACAGCTGTTGCACGTCAGCCATGGCGCGCTGACGCAGTTCGCCTAAGCGGAATTCGCTTCAGCCAGCTTCGCCGCCCATGGCGGGTCATTAGGGTAGGTGCGTGACTATCCGCCTTGGCTTGCAAATCCCCAACTTTTCCTTCGGCACCGGCGTCGAACAGCTCTTCCCCACCGTCATCGCACAGGCCCGCGAGGCCGAATCCGCCGGATTTGACGCGGTTTTCGTGATGGATCACTTTTATCAGCTGCCGATGCTGGGCTCGCCGGACCAGCCGATGCTCGAGGCCTACACCGCCCTTGGTGCACTGGCGACGGCGACCGAGCGGGTCAAGCTGGGCGCGTTGGTGACCGGCAACACCTACCGCAACCCGACCCTACTGGCCAAGATCATCACCACACTGGACGTGGTCAGCGCGGGCCGCGCGATCCTCAGCGTCGGCGCGGGCTGGTTCGAACTTGAACATCGCCAACTCGGCTTCGAGTTCGGCACCTTCACCGACCGGTTCAACCGAGTGGAGGAAGCGCTGCAAATCCTCGACCCGATGATCAAAGGTGAGCGATCGACGTTCTCCGGCGACTGGTACACCACCGAATCGGCGTTCGCCGAACCGCGCTATCGCGATCGCATTCCGATCCTGATCGGTGGCCGCGGCGAGAAAAAGACCTTCTCGATCGCCGCGCGCTACGCCGACCATCTCAACGTCATCGCCGGATTCGACGAGCTGCCGGGCAAACTCGACGCGCTGGCCAAACGCTGCGACGAGGCCGGCCGCGACCCTTCGACGCTGGAAACCAGCATGCTGCTGACTGTCACAGTGGACGACAACGCCAACCCCGACCAGGTTCCGGCCAAGCAGAGCCAGCGCAGGCTAGTCGGCAGCCCCGACCAGATCGCCGAACAGGTCCAGGCCAAGGTGTTGGACGCCGGGATCGACGGCGTGATTATCAGCCTGTCGTCCTACACTCCCGGTGCGATCGCCGCGGTCGGCGAGGCGCTGCGTCCTAGCGTCGGTCTCTAAGCTTCCCAAGAAATCGAGCTAGCTCGACTTCTTGCCGCCCTTGCGGCCGGCAGCCTTTTTCTGGGACGTGTTTCCGCCGCTGCCCGAGCCGCTGCTGCGTTTGCTTTCGCTACTGCCGGAGCTCTTGCCGCCCCTGCTGGATGCTCCGGGTGAATTTGAAATCGCCGCGGCCCGAGACTTACTCATCCCCTTTTTGCGCAGACCCTCGTACTGCTTGTCGTTCTTGACGCTCGAGCCATGGTCCTTTGTCACGATGTGCCTCCTTGACGCCGTTGCTGCGAGTACCCCTCATTGAGCACAAAAACACCCAGCCACCAGGCCGGCAGGCCGCGGTCGTTGCGGAACGTCGCGGTGACGGAACGGCCGGCGAGCTGAGTCACCTCTGATCGCTCGGGTGTGGCTGATCACACCGGAAGCCGTCGATAAGGGCAGGTCCGGGCAGCTACCGTAGAGGTATGAGCGTGCAACCCGAAGTCACCGCACCCGATCGTCGACATCGGGTAGTGGTCATTGGTTCGGGCTTCGGCGGTCTGAACGCCGTCAAAAAGCTCAAGCGGGCCGATGTCGACATCAAGTTGATCGCCCGCACCACCCATCACCTGTTCCAGCCGCTGCTGTACCAGGTTGCGACTGGGATCATCTCGGAGGGCGAGATCGCGCCGGCTACCCGCGTCATCTTGCGTAGACAGCGCAACGTCCAGGTGTTGCTCGGCGACGTCACCCACATCGACTTGAACGGCAAGTTCGTGGTCTCCGAGTTGCTCGGCCACAGCTACGAAACCCCCTACGACAGCCTGATCGTCGCCGCCGGAGCTGGCCAGTCTTACTTCGGCAATGACCAGTTCGCCGAATTCGCCCCTGGCATGAAGTCCATCGACGATGCACTGGAGCTGCGGGGACGCATATTGAGCGCCTTCGAGGCAGCCGAACGGTCGAGTGACCCCGAGCGGCGCCAGAAGCTGCTGACCTTCACCGTCGTCGGTGCCGGACCCACCGGCGTCGAGATGGCCGGGCAGATCGCCGAACTAGCTGACTACACCTTGAAAGGTGCCTACCGGCATATCGATTCGACCAAGGCGCGGGTGATCTTGCTCGACGCCGCGCCTGCGGTGCTGCCGCCGATGGGTGAAAAGCTCGGCAAAAGGGCGGCGGCGCGGCTGGAGAAGATGGGCGTCGAAATCCAGCTCGGGGCGATGGTGACCGATATCGATCGCGACGGCATCACGGTCAAGGATCCCGACGGAAACACTCGCCGCATCGAATCCGCTTGCAAAGTGTGGTCGGCGGGGGTTTCGGCCAGCCCGTTGGGGCGGGATCTGGCCCGCCAGTCCGGAGTGGAACTCGACCGCGCGGGCCGGGTCAAGGTGTTGCCGGATCTGACGTTGCCCGGCCATCCGAACGTGTTCGTGGTCGGTGACATGGCCGCTGTCGACGACGTGCCCGGGGTCGCCCAGGGCGCCATTCAGGGAGCCAAATACGCGGCGACCGCAATCAAGGCCGAACTGGCCGGTGCCAACCCGGCCGAGCGGGAACCGTTCCAGTACTTCGACAAGGGTTCAATGGCCACGGTCTCGCGGTTCTCCGCGGTGGCCAAGATCGGTCCGCTGGAATTCAGCGGGTTCATCGCTTGGTTGGCGTGGCTGGTCCTGCACTTGGTCTACCTGGTCGGGTTCAAGACCAAAGTCAGCACACTGTTGTCCTGGACGGTGACGTTCTTGAGCACTCGGCGCGGCCAGCTGACCATCACCGAACAGCAAGCGTTCGCCCGCACCCGGCTCGAGCAGCTGGCCGTATTGGCTGCCGAAGCACACCAAGGCGAGACGGCCAAAGCGGCCAGTTAATCCGCAGCTTCCAGATTCTGCAGTCGCACCTGGCCGCGTGCCACCACGCGGTCCTCGGAGTCTGAGATGGTTACCAGCCACAGTTGCTGTCGACGCCCCCGGTGAATCGGCGTGGCGACGCCGTGCACAGTGCCGCCACCGATCGCCCGCAGGAAGTCGGTGTTGTTGTTGACGCCGACGACCGCACCGCCGCCGTTCGCGCTGATCCAGGTATAGGCGGCCGTGCTGGCCAGGCTCTCGATCATCGAGCAGTAGACACCACCGTGCACAATGCCCATCGGCTGGAGCAGTTTGGGCCGGACCTCGAGTCGGGCCCGCGCGACATCCGGAGTGAGTTCGGTGAACACCAGCCCTAGCTCATTGTCGAACGGGGCCACGAAATCCCGCGGGAAGGCCGAATCCGGCGCTGACTGCATAGCCTTTGTGTGTACACGCCCCGGTGAGACGCACGTGTCTTCGGGGGGTGCAACAATGCGCAGCGGGGTGCGTCGGCTACCGATACTGTGGAGTGCCGGTACGAAAAACTTTGCACCACCGGCATGCGAAGGGGACGACATGGTAACGGCGACAACCGAGCCGGTGCGGTTACCGCCGGGTCGACGGATACCGAAGCCCATCCAGGGCATGATGTTCTTGGCTAGAACCCATGACATGTATGCCGCTCTGGCGCGACGGTACGACAGCAGCATCATCACCGTGAATTTGCCGGGCCTGGGTCAATCGGTGGTGATCACCGACGCAGTCCTGGCCAAGGAGGTGTTGAACACCAGCACCGATTTGCTCGAACGCGCGCCCTCGGGAGGCGCGAGTCTAGGCGACGCATTCGGCTCGGGATCGACGTTCAGCCTCGCCGGCGACAAACTCCTGGCGCGTCGCAAGATGGTGCTCCCGATGTTCCACGGCAAGCGGATGCGAAGCTACGAGCACATCATCGAAGACGAGGTGACGCGCGAGATCGCGAGCTGGCCGGAGGGCCGCGAGTTCGAAACGCTGCCGTCAATGACGACTATTACTCTCGGCGCGATCCTGCGTGCCGTGTTCGGCGCCGAGGGACCCGCGCTGGACGAGCTTCGCGACTTGGTGCCGCCCATGGTCACGCATGCCAGCCGAATCTTAATGGTGCCGCCGAGGCTTCGGTATGACCTGGGTCCATGGAGTCCGTGGGGCCGGCATCGGCGGTACCGGCGCCGTTTCGACGCTGTCATCGACTCGCTTATCGGCGAGGCGCGGGCTGACCGGGCCCTGGCAGAGCGCAGCGACGTGCTTGCGCTGCTGGTGCAGGCCCGCTACGAAAACGGTGAGCCGATTCCGGATCAGCACATCGCCGACGAGATGTTCACCTTGGTGGCCTCCGGTCACGAGACAACCGCCGGTTCACTGGCGTGGGCAGTGGAGCGGTTGACCCGTCATCCACAGCTGCTGTCGCGGTTGACCGAGGAAGTCGACGCTGGCGGATCTGAATTGCGGCAGGCCACGATCAGCGAAGTGCAGCGCATCCGGCCAGTTCTCGACTCCACCGTGCGGACCGCCAAGGCGCGTATCCGCTTGCGGGACTGGGTCATTCCGGAGAACGCCAACCTGATATTGAGTATCCGGCTAATTCATGAATCAGATGACAGCTTCGCGGACGCGGCGTCATTCAACCCGGACCGATTCGTCGGCGTCCCGAAGCCCGCCGCGTGGATTCCGTTCGGCGGCGGCGTCAACCGTTGTGTCGGCGCGGCGTTAGCCACCATGGAGATGGACGTCGCCCTGCGCATAATGCTGCGCGAATTTCGTTTCGCGCCCACCGATGCGCCGGAGGAACGACGACGCTGGCGCGGTGTGGCGACCGTGCCAGCACGGGGCGCACGAGCGGTGGTTTACCGGCGAACCGCGAAGGCGTCGCGTGATTCCGAGTCTGCTGCGGTGGCCGAGCACGGGAGCGTCTGATGCGCCTGGCATACTCGCCGCTGTGACTAGCACTCTCAGGCGGTACATCAAGCCCGTCGACCCTTTCCCGGCGTTGAAAATAGCCATGAACAAGTATTGGTATCCCTTGATCAGCCGCCGGTGGGAAAAAGAAGACGTCGTCTTCCTCAACTGGGGCTATGAGGAGGATCCGCCGATGGGACTGCCGCTGGCCCCTGAGGATGAGCCCAACCGGTATTGCATCCAGCTCTACCACCGCACGGCGAGCCAGGCCGATCTCGGCGGCAAACAGGTACTGGAGGTCAGCTGCGGGCATGGCGGTGGAGCTGCGTACCTTGTCAAGACGTTTCACCCGGCCTCCTACACGGGGCTGGACTTCAACCCAGATGGTGTCGCATTCGCCAAGAAAAGACATCACCTACCGGGGCTGGAGTTCGTGGAAGGCAACGCCGAGAGCATGCCCTTTCCCGATGAGTCCTTCGACGCGGTGGTCAATGTCGAAGCCTCGCACGCCTACCCGCACTTCGATCGTTTCCTCCCCGAAATGGTCCGGGTGCTGCGTCCGGGAGGGCATTTCCTCTACGCCGATTTCCGCGGCTTCCTCGAATATGACGACTGGGACGCAGCACTGGCCGCCCTGCCGATGCGGATGGATTCCAAGCGGGAAATCAACGCGGAGGTTCTGCGCGGCCTAGATAAGAACTCGACGCGATACTTGGAGCTGGTCGGCCGCCATGTACCTAAGCTCCTGCAGCCCTTCGGGCGCCTATTCGCCGGTGCGCCGGGCACGCTGACGAACCGCCAACTGCAAGGCGGGAAACTTTCGTACCGGATGTACCACTTCGTCAAAGACTGAGTCCGAACCCCGAACGCAGGCGAGCCCCGTGCCGCTAGGCACGAGGCTCGCCGATCGAGTAGACCGGGGGTCACTGCAGCCCTCAGGACGCCACCGCGGTCATTTATCGCTCGATGCAAGCAGCATAGGAAAGGCTGCCCTAATTTCGCAAGGGGTGCCTCGGCGTGGCGCCCACGGTCCGCGTACTCGTAGGTCGAATATGCGCTGTGACGGCCGTCACACTACCGCGGCCCGAGGAGGACGCGTACGACCGGCGGTAGTAAGCCGGAGTAGGCTGACGTCATTGCACAGGAGAGAGCGAATATGGCTAAGCAGATACGCCTAGGGGATCTCGAGCGCGCCGTAATGGACCACCTGTGGTCCGCACCGCAGCCTCAAACCGTCCGGCAGGTGCACGAAGCGCTGTCGATGCGACGCGATCTGGCTTACACCACGGTGATGACCGTGCTGCAACGGTTGGCCAAAAAGAACCTAGTCTCCCAAATCCGCGACGACCGCGCGCATCGCTACCTGCCCGTGCACGGCCGCGACGAGCTCGTCGCCGGGCTCATGGTCGACGCGCTGGATCAGGCGTCGGATTCCGGAAGCCGACAGGCGGCCCTGGTGCATTTCGTCGAGCGGGTCGGCGCCGACGAAGCCGAGGCGCTACGGCGGGCACTGGACGAACTGGAATCCGGTCACCGTCAAGCCTCGTCGGCTGGCGCGCTAGCTGAGGAGTAAGGGAGACTCGCACTATGTCCGGGCTGGCCTTCACCGTCCTCGCGGTGCTGCTGGTCGGCCCGGTACCGGCTCTGCTGGCGCGAGCGAAGTGGCCGCTGCGTGCCCCCCGCGCGGCGATGGTGCTCTGGCAGGCCATCGCCGTGGCCGCGGTGCTGTCAACGTTCAGCGCCGGGATCGCCATCGCCAGCCGGTTATTTGTGCCCGGCCCGGATGGGCGGCCAACCGCCACCCTGGTCGGTGGTATTGACCGACTCGGCTGGGCGCTGTGGACCTTGGACGTCGTGGTATTCGCGCTCACCTTGGTGGTCGGCGCCCGGCTGGCGATGGCCGTGATCCGGGTGGCCGTCGCCACCCGCCGGCGACGGGCCCGGCACCGCATGCTAGTCGACCTGCTCGGGCTGTCATCCGAGGTGATCGCCGCGCGCGCCTGCGCCCGCGGTCGTGACCTGCGTGTTCTGGAAGTGGCCCAGCCACTGGCCTACTGTCTGCCCGGCGTCCGCAGCCGAGTGGTGGTCAGTGAGGGCACGCTGGACTCCCTCACCGATACCGAGGTTGCCGCGATCCTGAGCCACGAGCGCGCCCATCTGCGCGCCCGGCACGACCTCGTCCTCGAGGCGTTCACCGCCGCGCACGCCGCATTCCCCCGGTTTGTCCGCAGTGCAAGCGCTTTGGACGCGGTGCAGCTCCTGGTCGAGCTGCTGGCCGACGACGCCGCAGTCCGGATGGCCGGCCGCGCTCCCCTGGCCCGAGCCCTGGTGACTTGTGCGTCAGGGCGAACGCCGCTGGGCGCGTTAGCCGCCGGCGGTACCCACACGTTGCTGCGGGTGCGACGGCTGTCGGGCAGCGGTAACAGCTTGATGTGGTCGACGGCCGCCTACCTCGCCGCGGCGGCGGTGCTGGTGGTGCCGACGTTCGCGCTGGCTATCCCGTGGCTCATCGAATTGCAACGGCTGTTCAGCATCGCCTAATCGGACACCTGGGGCAACCGCGGCGCTTCAGCGATACTTTGCTTAAGGCCCGACCAAATCACGAACGTGAGAGGCGACATACATGAGCTCGGAATCGAACGATGCTGCCGGCACTGCGCAAATCGGAGTCACCGGCCTGGCCGTGATGGGGTCGAACCTCGCCCGCAATTTCGCCCACCACGGCTATACGGTTGCGCTGCACAACCGCTCGGCCGCCAAGACCGATGCGCTGCTGGAAGAGCACGGCAGCGAAGGCAAATTTGTGCGCACCGAAACCATCGAAGAATTCCTCGCCGCGTTGGAGAAGCCGCGCCGGGTGATCATCATGGTCAAGGCCGGTGACCCGACCGACGCGGTGATCGAGCAGCTGGCCGACGCCATGGAGGAAGGCGACATCATCATCGACGGCGGCAACGCGCTCTACACCGACACCATTCGCCGCGAGAAGGCGATGAGTGAGCGGGGTCTGCACTTCGTCGGAGCCGGTATCTCCGGCGGCGAAGAGGGGGCGCTGAACGGGCCGTCGATCATGCCGGGCGGGCCGGCCGAGTCGTATACCTCGTTGGGCCCACTGCTCGAGGAGATCTCCGCGCACGTCGACGGGGTGCCGTGCTGCACCCACATCGGTCCCGACGGCGCCGGACACTTCGTCAAGATGGTGCACAACGGCATCGAATACTCCGACATGCAGCTCATTGACGAGGCCTACCAGCTACTGCGCGACGGACTCGGCAAGACCGCCGAGGAGATCGCCGACGTGTTCGACGATTGGAACAAAGGTGACCTGGACAGCTTCCTGGTCGAAATTACCGCCGAGGTGCTGCGCCAAACGGACGCCAAAACCGGCAAGCCGCTGGTGGACGTGATCCTCGATGAAGCCGAGCAGAAGGGCACCGGTCGTTGGACGGTGAAGTCGGCGCTGGATCTCGGGGTGCCCGTGACCGGCATCGCCGAGGCGGTGTTCGCTCGGGCACTGTCGGGTTCGGTTGCCCAGCGTAAGGCCACCACCAGTCTGGCGTCCGGCAACCTAAGCGAAAAGCCAAGCGATGAAAAACAATTCATCGAGGACGTCCGACAGGCCCTCTACGCGTCGAAGATCATCGCTTACGCCCAGGGCTTCAACCAGATTCAGGCTGGCAGCGCCGAATACGACTGGGACCTCACACCTGGTGACCTGGCCACCATCTGGCGTGGCGGCTGCATCATCCGGGCCAAGTTCCTCGACCGCATCAAAGAGGCCTACGACGACGATCCCGACCTGGCGACGCTGATCGTGGCGCCGTATTTCCGCAGCGCGATCGAGGACGCGATCGACAGCTGGCGACGCGTGGTGGCGGCGGCGACGCAGCTGGGTATTCCCATTCCAGGATTCTCGTCGGCGCTGTCCTACTACGACGCGCTGCGCACCGAGCGGCTGCCCGCCGCGCTGACTCAGGGCCTGCGGGACTTCTTCGGTGCGCACACCTACGGCCGGATTGACGAGGATCGGGATAAAAAGTTCCACACCCTGTGGAGTGGAGACCACAGCGAAGTACCGGCCTAGCAGGGTCGAATTAGGGGTACACCGACACCGATGAGGTTTTTGGACGGGCACCGTCCCGCATACGAGCTGACCTACGACGACGTCTTCATCGTGCCGAATCGATCGGACGTGGAGTCCCGCTTCGATGTCGACTTGTCCACCCAGGACGGCTCCGGCACCACCATCCCGGTGGTGGTGGCCAACATGACCGCGGTCGCCGGCCGGCGGATGGCCGAGACGGTGGCCCGCCGCGGCGGACTTGTGGTGCTGCCGCAAGACCTTCCGATCACCGTGGTGCAGCGGACGGTGGACTTCGTCAAAAGTCGCGACCTGGTCGTCGACACCCCGGTGATCCTGGCGCCCGACGATTCGGTGTCGCATGCACTTGCGCTGATCAGCAAGCGCGCGCACGGCGCGGCGGTGGTGGCCTTCGAGGGCCGCCCGATCGGCCTGGTCACCGAACCGTGCTGCGTGGGCGTCGACCGCTTCGCCCGAGTGCGCGATATCGCGATCACCGACTTCGTCAACGCCCCGGTAGGCACCGAGCCGCGAAAAGTTTTCGATCTTCTCGAGCACGCCCCGATCGGTGTCGCGGTGCTCACCGGCCCCGATGGCACGCTGGCCGGCGTGCTGACGCGGACCGGAGCGATCCGCGCGGGCCTCTACACGCCGGCCACCGACGCGAAAGGCCGGCTGCGCGTCGGCGCGGCAGTCGGCATCAACGGCGACGTGGCCGCCAGGGCCCAAGCTCTGACCGAGGCCGGCGTCGACCTGGTTGTGGTTGATACCGCCCACGGCCATCAGGTGAAAGCCCTGGACGCAATCAAGTCGATAGCGTCGCTGGATCTGGGTGTGCCACTGGCCGCCGGCAACGTGGTGTCGGCGGCCGGCACCCGCGACCTGATCAGCGCAGGAGCGTCGATCGTCAAGGTCGGGGTGGGGCCGGGTGCGATGTGCACCACCCGGATGATGACCGGCGTCGGACGACCCCAGTTTTCCGCCGTGCTCGAATGCGCCACGGCGGCAAAGCAACTCGGAGCACATATCTGGGCCGACGGCGGGGTTCGCCACCCTCGGGACGTGGCACTGGCGCTGGCCGCGGGCGCGTCCAACGTGATGATCGGATCGTGGTTCGCCGGCACCTATGAGTCCCCCGGCGACCTGATGCGCGACCGCGACGACCAACCGTACAAAGAGAGCTACGGCATGGCGTCCAAGCGCGCCGTGGTCGCTCGCGCCACCGCGGACAGTGCCTTTGAGCGCGCCCGCAAGGCGCTGTTCGAGGAAGGCATCTCGACCTCGCGGATGGGCCTCGACCCCATCCGCGGCGGTGTCGAGGACCTGATCGACCACATCACGTCCGGGGTGCGCAGCACGTGTACCTACCTCGGGGCTTCGACGCTGGCCGAATTACACCAGCGGGCCGTGGTCGGTGTGCAATCCGCAGCGGGCTTCGCCGAAGGCCACCCGCTGCCGTTCGGCTGGTGATCTCCAACCAACTCGAAGCGTGTCGCCGCCGCAACGAGCGCAAAGACGCGTCCAGCCTTCGCTACCATATAAACCTCAGGTAGTTGTCAGATAAGTCAAGGGAGAGGGTCCCCGTGCCGCAGGCACCCGGCGAGGCCGGTGGCTTCCGGGCCGCGCGGTCACGGTGGGGGCGATGAACCTCCTAGTCACCCTGCTGAGCCTGTTGGCCATCGTGGTGCTCACCGCGGGCACCGCAGTGTTCGTGGCCGCCGAGTTCTCGTTGACCACCCTGGAGCGCAGCACCGTCGAGGCCAACGCCCGGGACGGTGGCCGCCGGGACCGCTACGTGCGGCGGGCCCATCGCACGCTGGCGGTTCAGCTTTCTGGAGCGCAGCTGGGCATCTCGGTCACCACGTTGGTCACCGGATACTTGACCGAGCCGTTGGTCGCCAAGCTGCCGCACCCGGCGATGGACGCGCTCGGGGTACCCCCGCGGATCGCCGACGCGATCATCGCCTTTTTGGCGCTGGTCGTCGTCACATCGCTGTCCATGGTCTTCGGCGAATTGGTGCCTAAGAATCTGGCGGTGGCCCGCCCGCTGGCTACCGCCCGCGCCGTCGCCGCGGCACAGCTGCTGTTCTCGTTCGTGATGACCCCCGCGATCCGGCTGACGAACGGCGCGGCGAACCGGATCCTGCGCAAGCTGGGCATAGAGCCCGCCCAAAGCCTCCGGTCGGCACGCTCGGCACAGGAACTGGTGTCGCTGGTACGCACGTCGGCGCGCAGCGGCTCGCTGGACCCCGCCACCGCGGTGTTACTGCATCGATCGCTGCAGTTCGGCACGCTCACGGCCGAGGAGCTGATGACGCCGCGCTCGAAAATCGTTGCACTCCAAACCGATAACACCGTCGCGGATCTGGTCGCAACAGCCAACGAGAGCGGGTTCTCCCGGTTTCCGATCGTCGACGGTGACCTGGACACCACCGTCGGGATCGTGCACGTCAAGCAGGTCTTCGCGGTGCCCCCCGCCGAACGGTCGCACACGCTGGTGACTGCCGTCGCACAGCAGGTCGCGGTGGTGCCCTCCACGCTGGACGGCGACGCGCTGATGGGTCAGATTCGCGCGAACGACTTGCAGACCGCGATGGTCGTCGACGAATACGGCGGCACCGCGGGCATGGTGACCGTCGAAGATCTGATCGAAGAGATCGTCGGTGACGTTCGCGACGAACACGACGACGCCACACCGGATGTGGTGCCGGCCGCCAATGGTTGGCGCGTCTCCGGTCTGCTGCGCATCGACGAGGTCGCCGAGGCCACCGGCTACCGCGGTCCGGAGGGGCAATACGAGACGATCAGCGGGCTGGTGCTGCAGGAGCTCGGCCGCATCCCGGTGCGCGGCGACGTGGTGCAGCTAAGTGGACACGAGCCGGACGGCTTATCCAACACCTCGGCCCGCTGGCAGGCCAGGGTGGTCCGGATGGACGGCCGCCGCATCGACCAGCTCGAGTTGACCCGGTTGCGGGATCGCAGCGACTCCGTCGCGGGACGAGGCCGCTGATGGGCGACCTGCTGGGAATGTTGGCGACCGTTCTGCTGGTGGGCGCCAACGCGTTTTTCGTCGGCGCGGAGTTCTCGTTGATCTCGGCTCGTCGCGACCGGTTGGAAGCACTCGCCGAGCAGGGCAGATCGAGCGCGGTGACGGTGATCAGGGCGGGCGAGCAGCTGCCGCTGATGTTCGCGGGAGCCCAGCTGGGTGTCACGGTGTCTTCGCTGCTGCTCGGCCGCCTCGGCGAGCCCGCCGTCGCCTCGCTGCTGCGGCGCCCATTCGCCGTGATCGGCCTCTCGCCAGCTCTGCTGAACACGGTGTCGTTGCTCGTTGCGCTGGCGATCGTGGTGACGCTGCATGTGTTGCTCGGTGAGGTGGTCCCCAAGAACATAGCCATGGCCGGCCCGGAGAAGGCGGCGATGCTGCTGATCCCGACCTACCTGGTGTATGTGCGGACGGTCCGACCGATCATCACTGCATACAACCGGTGCACCCACGCCACCCTGCGAGCGCTGCGAGTGCAGTCCCGAGACGAACTCGACGTCACGGTCTCCACCGTCGAGCTCAGCGAGATGATCGCCGAATCGGTGTCGGAAGGTCTGCTGGATCCAGAGGAACACACCAGACTCACCCGGGCGTTGCAGATCCGGAACCGGATGGTCGCCGACGTGGCGGTGCCGCTCGCCGATATCCGCGCGGTGCCGGTGGCGGCGTCGGGGTGTGGGCCGACGGTCGAGGCTGTCGAACAGGCGCTGGCCGCAACGGGATACTCGCGCTTTCCGGTCGTCGACAGCGACGGCAGATTCATCGGATATCTGCACATCAAGGATGTGCTGGCGCAGGGTGATGACCCGCAGGCTGTCGTCGACCTGACGACAGTTCGGCCGCTGCCGGAAATCCCTGGATCCCTGTCGGTTCCCGAGGCGCTGTCGCGGATGCGTCGCAGCAAAAGTCATCTGGCGCTGGTCACCGGACGGGACGGGCTGGTGGTCGCGATGGTGGCGCTGGAGGATCTGGTGCGGGACTTGGTCGGCGCGGTGCACGACGGGGCGAAGCGTGCCTGAGGCCGGCATTCGTCTGGAGCCGCAGCAGTGGACGGCCCGGGCCGAGAAGTACGCCGAGCGCGCCGAGACGTTCATCACGCCGCACGTCAAGCGGGCCAGCGTTGGTGAGCCCCATCCGGTTTGGGACTTTTTGTTCAGCTACTACAGCCTGCGGCCAGGGCAGCTGCGCTGCTGGCACCCCGGCTACGCGGTGGTGCTCGCCGGCAACGAGGCGATCCGCCGCTACCGGGGTCGCCGCGGCTACGTCCCTGCTGGTGACGGTGTGACGGTCAGCACCGCTTACCTGCACAGCCGAATGGACACCGTTGCGTTCGTAGCCCGCCTGCTGCAGGCGACCGCGCAGCGCCCGGCCCGGCTGAATTGCTTCGGGCTGCATGAGTGGGCGATGGTTTACCGCACCCGCGCGGTCCGCCACGAGCGTGTCCCGTTGCGACTCGGGGCTGCAGCGACCGACGCCCTGGTCGAGACCGAGATTGCCGGGCCGCTGCGGTGCAGCCACTTCGACGCATTTCGCTTTTTTAGCGTCGACGCGATGCCGCGAAACGCGGTCTCGCCCAGCCGTGACACCCAACAGGATTGGGAGCAGCCCGGCTGCTTGCACGCGAACATGGACCTGTACAAATGGTCGTACAAGTTGAGCCCACTGATCGAATCCGAGCTACTGCTGGACTGCCTGGAGCTGGCCGCGGCGGCGCGTGAAATCGACATGCGAGCCAGCCCGTACGATCTGCGGGACTACGGGTACACGCCGATCGCCGTCGAACACGCTGCCGGTCGCGCCGAGTACGTGCGTTGCCAGCAGGCGATTGCATCACGTGCTGCGCCGCTGCGGGCAGCCTTGCTAGCCCGCTGTGACCTGCTACTGCAGCGCGCCGGGGCGGGTAGTCGGGCCACCGGCCGGTAGGCTGAACGCATTGCCAGTAAGGGAGGAACGATGACAGATCGCGTGCCGGTTGGGAACCTGCGCGTTGCCCGCGTGTTGTATGACTTCATCAACACCGAGGCTTTGCCCGGCACCGACATCGACCCCGACAGCTTCTGGGCAGGCGTGGACAAGGTCGTCACCGACCTGCAGCCGCAAAACCAGGAACTGCTGGCTCGCCGCGACCAGCTGCAGGCCCAAATCGACAAGTGGCACCGGCATCACGTCATCGAGCCGATAGACCCCGAGACGTACCGCCAGTTCCTCACCGAAATCGGTTATCTGGTGCCGGAACCCGACGACTTCACGATCACCACCGCGGGCGTCGACCCGGAGATCACCACGACGGCCGGCCCGCAGCTGGTGGTCCCGGTGACCAATGCCCGGTTCGCGCTGAACGCGGCGAACGCCCGCTGGGGTTCGCTCTATGACGCCCTCTACGGCACGGATGTCATTCCGGAAAGCGACGGCGCCGAGCAGGGCAGCAGTTACAACAAGGTCCGCGGCGACAAGGTGATCGCCTACGCGCGCAAATTCCTCGACGAGGCGGCGCCGTTGTCGACAGGCTCGTGGGCCGATGCCACCGGCTTCAGGATCGAGGACGGCCGGTTGCTGGTAAGCCTGCAGGACGACGAGCATGACCGTGGCTTGGCCAATCCCGGCCAGTTCGCCGGGTACAGCGGCGAACTGGGGTCCCCCAGCTGGTCAATATTGTTGGTCAACCACGGGCTGCACATCGAGATCCTGATCGACCCGGAATCCCCGATCGGCAAGACCGACGCCGCCGGGATCAAGGACGTGGTGTTGGAGTCGGCCGTCACCACGATCATCGACTTCGAGGACGCGGTGGCCGCCGTCGACGCCGACGACAAGGTCCACGCCTACCGCAACTGGCTTGGCCTCAACAAGGGCGACCTGTCGGCGGACGTGAACAAGGACGGCGAGTCCTTCACCCGCGTGCTCAACCAGGACCGCACCTACACCGCGCCGCGCGGCGGCGAGTTCACCCTGCCCGGTCGCAGCCTGCTGTTCGTCCGCAACGTCGGACATCTGATGACCAACGACGCCATCGTCGACGCCGACGGCAGTGAAGTGTTCGAGGGCCTCCAGGACGCCCTGTTCACCGGCCTTGGCGCAATCCACGGTTTGAAGGCGAGCGACGCGAACGGGCCGCTGGTCAACAGCCGCACCGGGTCGATCTACATCGTCAAGCCGAAGATGCACGGCCCCGACGAGGTGGCGTTCACCGCCGAACTGTTCAGCCGCGTTGAAGACGTGCTGGGGCTGCCGCAAGGCACCTTGAAGGTCGGCATCATGGACGAGGAGCGCCGCACCACCGTCAACCTCAAGGCGTGCATCAAAGCCGCGGCCGACCGGGTGGTGTTCATCAACACCGGTTTCCTGGACCGCACCGGCGACGAGATCCACACCTCGATGGAGGCCGGCCCGATGATCCGCAAGGGTGCGATGAAGGGCACCACCTGGATCAAGGCCTACGAGGACAACAACGTCGACACCGGCCTGGCGGCCGGGTTCGTCGGCCATGCCCAGATCGGCAAGGGCATGTGGACGATGACCGAGCTGATGGCCGACATGATGGAGCAGAAGATCGGCCAGCCGAAGGCGGGAGCAAGCACGGCGTGGGTGCCTTCGCCGACCGCGGCCACCCTGCACGCGATGCACTACCACGAGGTCGACGTCGTCGCGGTGCAAAAGGAACTGGCCGACAAGAAGCGCACCACAATTGATGAGCTGTTGACCATCCCGCTTGCCAAGGAACTGGCCTGGGCTTCTGAGGAGATCAGAGAGGAAGTCGACAACAACTGCCAGTCCATCCTGGGCTACGTCGTCCGCTGGATCGACCAGGGCGTCGGGTCCTCGAAAGTGCCCGACATCCACAACGTGGCGTTGATGGAAGACCGTGCCACACTGCGGATTTCGAGCCAGCTGCTGGCCAACTGGCTGCGCCACGGCGTCATCACCGAAGAAGACGTGCGGGCCAGCCTGGAGCGGATGGCTCCGATGGTGGACCAGCAGAACGACGGCGACGCGGCGTACCGGCCAATGGCGCCCAACTTCGACGACAGCATCGCCTTCTTGGCGGCCCAGGATTTGATTCTGACCGGAACCCAGCAGCCCAATGGCTACACCGAGCCGATTCTGCATCGGCGCCGTCGCGAGTTTAAGGCGCATGCCGGTGAGTGATTTCGGCTCCGGGCGCATCGACCATGGGTAGACACCGAGCTCCTGATCCGGAAGAGGACCAGCCGACCGGACCCGGGTCCGAACCCGAGGACGATCCGTACCCCGACGAGGCCGCGGACGACTTCCCGGACTTCCCACGACGCGATCAGGAACCGCCCGCTGCTCCACCGCCTACGCCGCCGGCCGGCGGCCACCGGGGCGGCAGCGAGTGGACCGGCGGTCACCGCAGCGACGGCGGACGGCGCGGAGTCAGCATCGGGGTGATCGCGGCGCTGGTCGCGGTCGTCGTGGTAGTGGCCGGGGTGATCCTGTGGCGATTCCTCGGCGATGCCTTGTCCAATCGCTCACACACTGCCGCCGCGTGCACCGGCAGCAAGGAGACGGTTGCCGTCATCGCCGATCCATCGATCGCCGACCACGTGCAGCAGTTCACCGAGCGCTACAACGCGTCGGCTGGACCGATTGGCGACCACTGCGTCGCGGTCAGTGTCAAACCCGCGGGCTCCGACGCCGTCATCGACGGGTTCATTGGGAAGTGGCCCGCAGAGTTGGGCCAGCGGCCCGCGCTGTGGATCCCGGCCAGTTCGGTCTCGGCGGCGCGGCTGACGGCGGCGACGGGTAAGGGAACCGTCACCGAAAGCCGGTCGCTGGTCACCACGCCGGTGGTGCTGGCGGTGCGGCCCGAACTTCAACGCGCACTCGGCGGCCAGAAATGGGCGACGCTGCCCGGTCTGCAGACCAAACCCGACGCGTTGGACGGATTGAAGCTGCCCAAGTGGGGGTCGCTGCGGCTGGCCCTGCCCTTCGGTGGCAACAGCGACGCCACGTATCTGGCCGCCGAGGCGGTGGCGGCGGCTTCCGTGCCTGCCGGCACACCGCCGACCGATGGTGCCGGCGCGGTGCGCACGCTGATCAGCGGTCAGCCCAAGCTGGCCGACAACTCGCTGGCCGAAGCACTGAATGCGCTGCTGCGGCCCGGTGCTCCGGCCACCGCGCCGGTGCACGCCGTGGTCACCACCGAGCAGCAAGTGTTCCAGCGCGGCGAATCGTTGTCCGATGCCGGCAGCGCGCTGAGTTCCTGGCTGCCACCGGGGCCAGCGGCGGTCGCGGACTACCCGGCCGTCCAGCTCAGCGGGTCGTGGCTGTCGCAGGACCAAGTGACGGCGGCCAGCGCGTTCGCTCGGTTCATGCAGAAATCCGACCAGCTCGCCGATCTGGCCAAAGCCGGTTTCCGGGTTGCCGGGGTCAAGCCGCCAAGCAGCCACGTCACCACCTTCCCGGCGCTGCCCTCGACGCTGGCGGTGGGTGACGACGCGATGCGCGCGACGCTGGCGAACACCGTGACCACGCCGTCGAACGGACCGGCTGCGATCATCATGCTGGAGCAGTCGATGACCACCGACGAAGGCGGCATGACCCGGCTGGGCAATGTGGTTGCTGCGCTGGGCAACCGGATCAAGGCGCTACCCCCGACCTCGGTGATCGGGTTGTGGACGTTCGACGGCAAAGAAGGCCGATCGGAGGTGTCGGCCGGCCCGCTGGCCGATCCCGTCGACGGCCAACCGCGGTCAACCGCGCTGACGGGCGCACTGGATAAGCAGCACGCGTCGTCAGGTGGAGCGGTGTCGTTCACCACGCTGCGGATCGTCTACAAGGACGCGGTGAACAATTACCATCCCGGGCAGCCGAATTCGGTGCTAGTGATTACCGCCGGACCACACACCGACCAGAGCCTGGGTAGCCAGGGCCTGCAGGATTTCATCAAGGACAGCGTCGACCCGGCCAAGCCGGTTGCGGTCAACGTGATCGACTTCGGCTCCGATCCCGACCGGGCGACCTGGGAATCCGTCGCCAAGCTGTCCGGTGGTAGCTATCAGAACCTGGCGACGTCGGCATCGCCGGAGCTTTCCACCGCGGTGACCAATTTCCTTAGCTGACCCGCCGCCACATTCGGGCGAAGGCTCCGGATCGCGGACCACGACGCCTATTAGCCACTTGGGTAATTTTTGGTTGTCTCTTAGCTGAATCTCAGGTAGAGTCCCGGCAAGCTGTGAGATGCATCACGATCGCGGGGGAAGATATGGAGGAGCTGTCATGCCCCAAGCCCTGCGCCCGTACGCCGCCGCCGGCATCGCCCTGTTGGGTACCAGCATTATCGCTGTCACTCCAGTAACGGCGCCCCTGCCCAATCTCCAGACGCGGCCTGTCCAACTGGTCGACGCGTGGTCGGACCTTTTCACGGCCACGACTGCCAACCTGGAAAACATCGTCAGCAGCGCCAACTTGTCGGACATTTCACAAGTCTTCAGTGCGCTCTTCACCAACCCGGTCGGCGTGATCGGTGCGCTGACGAACCTGGACCCCACCGTTACGACTACCACGGGGGGCACCGATCCGCTTCTGCAGGTCTCAGTGGAGTTGACGCCGGCGCTGGAATACATGCTCGGACAAATCGGGGCGGATGGCGCCACGCTCGACGCGATCAATGGCGTCGCGGCACAGTTGCAGGCCGACCCTTCGAACGCGTTCAACATCCTCTACGAAGGCACCGCCACCGTCCTGAACGCCTACCTCAACGGCGAGGACAACGTCAGCCTGCTAGGCGGCATCATCAAACTCCCGCTCTTCAACGGCGTGCTGGCCCCGGAACAATCCGCGACCGTGGACATTAACCTCGCCGACCTGGTGAATGCACTGGGGCTGGGCAACCTGAATGTGAACCTGACCGACCTGCTGAGTGCGCTGGGGCTGGGCGACCTTACCTTAGGCAAGTTGGTCGACGACCTGAGCCTGGGAAGCGAGACCCTGGGCACAATTCTGAACGACGGTGGTGTAACCACGCTCGGCGGTTTGGCGCACCTCCTCGGCCTCAACGGCCTCACTGAGGGACTGGGGACCGCGTTGAACAACGCTGGCCTGCTCACCGGGGTGCTTGACACCCCCACGATCCTGGCGGCGTTGAACAGTATCTCGCTCGGCACCCTGCTGGGCGGTGACACCACACCCCTCACCAGCCTGTTCCCCAGCGTCACCCTGGACACCCTCCTGGGCGACTTGAACCTGTCCAACCTGCCCATCGACCTGAGCAGCTTGACCGGCCTTCCCATTCCGACTCTGGCCGACCTGCTCGCCGGTCTCGGCCTGGGCAATCTGGCCGACGTCACCGTGAGCCCGTTGGGTGGTCTGATCACCGAGCTGGTGGACACCGTGCCACAACAGATCCTGGCGGCGCTGTAGGTCAAACGCTCAGGCGTAAGCCTCCACCGGCGGGCACGAGCACACCAGGTTGCGGTCGCCGTAGGCGCCGTCGATGCGGCGCACCGGCGGCCACACCTTGGGCCGGAAGGCTTTTCCGAGCGGATAGGCCGCCACTTCGCGGGTGTAGGGGTGCTCCCACTTGTCGACGAGCAGACACTCGGCGGTGTGTGGTGCGCCCCGCAGCGGATTGTCGTCCACCGGCCACTCCCCCGCGCCGACCCGGTCGATCTCGCCGCGGATCGCGATCATCGCTTCGCAGAACGCGTCGATCTCGGCCAGGCTCTCGCTTTCGGTGGGTTCCACCATCAGTGTCCCGGCCACCGGGAAACTCATGGTTGGCGCGTGAAAGCCGCAGTCCGCCAGACGTTTTGCAACATCGTCGACGGTTACGCCGGTGGACTTGGTGATCGGCCGCAGATCCAGGATGCACTCGTGGGCCACCATGCCGTTCTCGCCGGTGTAGAGCACCGGGAAGTACTCGTCGAGCCGACGGGCGATGTAGTTGGCCGACGCGATCGCGGTCAACGATGCGGCCCGCAGGCCGTCTGCGCCCATCATTCTGATGTAGGCCCAGGTGATCGGCAGGATCGATGCCGACCCATAGGGCGCCGAGGAGACTGGCGGACCCGCGGGCAACTCCGGCGCCAGCGGGTGGCCCGGCAGGAACGGGGCCAGATGCGAGCGCGCCGCCACCGGTCCCACCCCGGGGCCGCCGCCGCCGTGCGGGATGCAGAAGGTTTTGTGCAGGTTCAGGTGACTGACGTCGCCGCCGAACTTGCCGGGCCGGGCCAACCCGACCAGAGCGTTGAGGTTGGCGCCGTCGATATACACCTGGCCGCCCGCATCATGGACCGCGGCGCAGATCTCAGCGACGTCGTGCTCGTACACGCCGTGCGTGGACGGGTAGGTGATCATCAGTGTCGACAAGCACTCGGCATGCTCGCTGACCTTGGCCCGTAGATCGTCAAGGTCGACATCGCCGTTGTCGCGGCAGGCCACTACGACTACTCGCATCCCGGCCAGCGCAGCCGACGCGGCGTTGGTGCCGTGCGCGCTGGCCGGGATCAAGCAGATGTCGCGTTGCGGTTCGCCGCGGCTGGCGTGGTAGGCGTGAATGGCCAGCAGGCCGGCGTACTCGCCCTGCGATCCCGCGTTGGGTTGCAGCGACACCGCGTCGTAGCCGGTCATCTCCACCAGCCAGGTTTCCAGATCGGCGATCAGCCGCCGCACGCCCGCGGTGTCGGATGCCGGGGCGAAGGGATGCAGACGCGCGAATTCCGGCCAGGTAATCGATTCCATCTCGGCGGCGGCGTTGAGCTTCATCGTGCACGAGCCGAGCGGAATCATGCTGCGGTCCAAGGCCACATCCTTATCCGCCAGCTCACGCAGGTAGCGCATCATCGACGTCTCGGTGCGGTATTTGGTGAACGCCGGATGGGTCAGAAACTCCGACGTGCGGGTCGTGATGCCTGCACACACCGGCTCGGCGGCCGACACGCCAAAGGCGTCCAGCACCGCTGCGACGTGATCATCGGTGGTGACTTCGTCGCAGGTTACCGACAAGTGGTCGGCGTCGACGCGGCACAGGTTGATGCCGTGGGCTTTCCCCGCGGCGAGCACCTCGTCGGCGCGGCCGGGCACCCGGGCCAGCACCGTGTCGAAATACGCGTCGTGCACCAGCGCATCACCGAGTGCCGCGGCAATCGTCTCGGCGTGGCCGTGTACCCGGCGGGCTATCCCGGTCAGCCCGTCGGCGCCGTGATAACTGGCGTACATCGCGGCCATCACCGCAAGCAGCACCTGGGCGGTGCAGATATTGCTGGTCGCCTTGTCGCGGCGGATGTGCTGTTCGCGGGTTTGCAGGGCCAGCCGGTAGGCAGGCGACCCGTCGGCGTCGACGGAAACACCGACCAGCCGACCGGGCAGCTGGCGGGCATGCTTGGCATGCACCGCCAGGTATCCGGCATGCGGGCCGCCGAAACCCATTGGCACACCGAAGCGTTGAGTGTTTCCGAACGCGACGTCGGCGCCGATCTCTCCTGGCGGCGTGATCAAGGTCAGCGCCAACAGGTCCGCACCGACGGCCACCAGTGCCCCGCGGTCGTGGGCCTGTGACACCACTGCAGACCAGTCGGTGATCCGGCCGCTGGCCCCGGGTAGCTGCGCGATCACACCGAAGAACTCGCCGTCCGGCAGGCCGTCACGCAGATCGGCGGTGACGATCTCGATGCCCAGCGGCTCGGCGCGGGTGGCCAACACCGCCGCGGTCTGAGTGAACACATCGACGTCGACGGCCAGCCGGTTGGCGTTGCCTTTGACGGCACGGTGCATCAGCGTCATCGCCTCGGCGGCCGCGGTGCCCTCATCGAGCATCGACGCGTTGGCCACCTCGAGGCCGGTCAGGTCGGCCACCATCGTCTGGAAGTTCAGCAGCGCTTCCAGCCGACCCTGGCTGATCTCGGGTTGGTAGGGCGTGTAGGCCGTGTACCAGGCCGGGTTCTCCATGATGTTGCGCAGCAGCACCGGTGGGGTGAGCGTGTCGTAGTAGCCCTGACCGATCATCGACACCGCGACCGTATTCGCGTCGGCCATCGCACGCAATTCGGCCAGCGCCTCGGCCTCACTAGCCGCCGGCGGCAGCCGGTCCAGGCCGGGCGCGGCGCCGTCATCGGTCAGCTCGTCGATGATGCCGGCGGGCAGGGCCTTAGCGGCCAGGGCATCGAGTGACTCCACGCCGATGACGTCAAGCATCGCTGCGATGGCTTGGGTGTCCGGGCCGATGTGCCGGTCGGAGAAACGGGGATCGGTGTAGTTGGACACGGCCAAAACTCCTGACATCGGCAGAGGAACTTGCGGTCCTCTCCCTCTGTCGTCCACCCGAACCGGGCGCCTGAGAGATTCGACGTGCGCGCCGGCTGACGCGATGTCTTTCCCCATGGGCGGGTGGCCCACCGAGTGGGGCACCGCTTTCCAGAGGCATCGGGGTCTGACGCGGTCCGGGTGCCTGAGAGGTTGACGGAGAGGTGTTGCTCCTTCGGCGTCCGTGGCTGGCAGTCACGGAACTCTCCCGCGCAAGGGCGATGCACGCCCAGTCTACCCACCCGTGAGTGTGCGTGTTTGTACGTCGACACGCGGCGACGGGCGT
>CAWISO010000007.1:0-578078 GCA_963838755.1 uncultured Actinomycetota bacterium
GCACGCTTGCTGCCCAACAGATTGGCCCTTTCGGGCGCTTCCGTCAAGAGGTGACGCGCCAAGTTGGTGGACTTCTCCTTCCGATTCTTGCGGGGCTAGGGACCTGGCGAGGTCGGGCGTCGGTTACCCGCGTTGGGTGGGGATGGATGCGGTATCGGCCTCTTCGTCGCGGTGGCGGCCACGGTCGCCGCGGTCGCCCCGGTCGTCACGGTCGTCACGGTCGCCGCGGTCGCCCCGGTCGCCGCGGTCGCCGGTCGCCACTGTCACCGTCGTAGTCGCCGCCGCTTTGGCCGTCGCCGTCGAACGACTCGAGGATCGCTTCTTGGGCGTTCTTGGGCAGCAGGTGCAGGTTCTCGCGGACCCGATCCTGGCGCCGCTTGACCGCCTTGCGCTCCGGCATGCCGGGGGTGGCGCTCGATCTGCGGTGGCACGCCCTCGATCTCTTCGACACCACCATCGTGGTGGCCGGCCTCGAGGTGGGCCTGCTCCTCGGCCATGGTGGCCTCGTCTTTTTCCTCCGACATGCCGATCGGCCCGATACGACGGCCGTTGAGGAACTGCCGCACCACCGGCTCGTCGCTGGTCAGCAACACCTCACGGGGACCGAACATGACCAGCTTGCGGCGGAACAACATGCCCATGTTGTCCGGCACCGTGCGGGCGATGTTGATGTTGTGCGTCACGATCAAGATCGTTGCGTCGATCTGGGCGTTGATGTCGATGAGCAACTGGCTCAGATATGCGGTGCGGACCGGGTCGAGACCCGAGTCGGGCTCGTCACACAGGATGATCTCCGGGTCGAGCACCAGCGAGCGGGCCAGCCCGGCACGCTTGCGCATACCGCCGGAGATCTCACCGGGGAACTTCTTTTCATCGCCGCCGAGGCCCACCATCTCCAGCTTCTCCATGACGATGTCACGGATCTCGCCTTCCTTCTTCTTGGTGTGCTCGCGCAGCGGGAACGCGGTGTTGTCGTACAGGCTCATCGACCCGAACAGCGCGCCGTCCTGAAACATCACGCCAAACAGCGTGCGGATGTCGTAGAGCTCCTTGGCCGAGCACTCGGTGATGTCGGTGTCATCGACGACGATCGAACCGCGCTCCGGGCTCAGCAACCCGATCAGCGACTTCAAGAACACCGATTTGCCGGTACCCGACGGACCCAGCAGCACGCTGACCTCGCCCGGCGGGACGTCCATCGTGACGTCTTCCCAGATTCGCTGGGATCCGAAGGACTTGGTCAGCCCCTCAACCGAGATACCGATACCCATGCGAAGTCCTCCCGCTGACGTTGCTCATCGCCGCCCAAGCCGCAGCTTGTGGCATGAGTCACTGTAGCGCACTGGTGGGGCCGCAGTCGCCTACTGCGCCCACCACTGAGAATTCACTGGGCAGGGCGTTAAGCGGCGTCACATCCGCGGCGACCAGTTGCCGTGAAAACCCATCGGCACCCGCTGCGGCAGGTGGACGGTGGCCACCGGCTCGCAGGTCTGGGCGTCGACCAACACCAGTTGGCCCTCGTCGCGGCCACGGTGATAGCCGTAGCCGATCAGGATGCCGTCATCTTCGGAGCGGGCCGCTGGCCGCGGCACGAACGCCATTTCGCCGATCACCAACTCGGGGTCCAGCGGGGCCACCGTGCTGGACGCCGTCGCATAGTCGTGCTTGTACAGCGATGTCGACATTTGCGATTTGCCGGAGTCGAGAAAGCCGCCCTCGATCCCGACGGTGTAGCCAAACCGATGCCTGGCACCGAGCAGGGTCTCGTTGATTCGAGGAAACTCCTGCCCGCGGTCGTCGCGGCATTCGTCGTTAACGGTCCGGTCGCCAGGTTGATCGTCCACCGGTGCAGAGTGGGCACCGTGTCGCCGGGTCCGCGTCGGTCGCGGTCGAACATCCGCTCGTAGCGCACCACGTCGAGCACGAGCACTTCGCTGCCGTCCCGGTCTTCGGAGTAGGCGTTGAGCGGGTGATAGACGTAGCAGGGTTCGATGTCGAACCACCGGACGGGGGCTTGCCCGTTGGTACCGCTGCCTTCGCGGGGCATCACGCCGATGCGGGCCGGGTAGCGGGAGTTCCAGTAGTACGGAACGTGCTCGGAGCGCCGGTCGTCGCGGTTGGCCATCGCCGCGATCGGGCCGGGGATCTGGACGCGTCCCAGCAGCGACTGCATCACCAGGCGGGCCGGCAGTTGGAACCAGCGCGGCATGGTCGTTGACGACGCCTCAACCGCGTCGAACGTCACCGGCAGGTCGTAGAACACCACGTATTTGTCGGTCAGCGAGAAGTCGTGCATCATCGGCGCCCCGCCCACCTCGATATCGACGGTGCGACGGGCCCGGCCCGCCGTGTCGATCACCGAGTACTGCACGGTGCGTCCGCGTGCGAACGAATACGACACCGCATGCAGTTCACCGGTTTTCGGGTCGCGGTGCGGGTGCGCGGTGTAACCGCCGGGCAGCGTGCCGTCGAAGTCGCAGGGCGCGACGGTGTCGAGCTCGTCGGTGAGTTCGTAGTTGGCCAGGCCTGCTTCGACGAGAGCGAGCGTGCGGCCGGCGTGGGTCAACACATTGGTGTTGGGGCCGACGCGACACGCTTCCCGCGCGCAGGTTGCGTCTGGCGGGGGCGGGCTCGCCGAGGGCGGCGCAGACGGCCGGCGTGCGAACCCAGCGGTTGCGGTACCAACGAGCCTGCCCGTCGCGCAAGGCGACCCCGTGCACCATGGCATCGCCGCTGAACCAGTGGTAGGTGGCCGGGTCGACCTCAGCAGCCGGATTTGGGCCGTTGCGCAGATAGCGCCCGTCCAGGAACTCGGGGACGTGTCCGGTGACCGGCAGGTCGATCGCGGTCACCTCGGCGCTGACCGGAGCCAGGAGGTCATCGAGGTACGGGTTCGCCGGTGCGATAGCGGCGGTAGTGCTCACTTCGGCCTCCTAGCTGGTATAACATTGATATTTCATTGTTATACCCATCGCGGGCGGACTGTGTCAAGATGCAACTTATGAGTGCTTCGAGTTCAGTGACTTCGCAGACCGAACGCAACGTGCGAGACGAGTTGCTGCACGCTGCCGTGGACATCCTCAACGAGCACGGCCCCGACGCGTTGCAAACTCGGAAGATCGCCAGCGCCGCGGGAACCTCGACGATGGCGGTGTACACCCATTTCGGCGGGATGCCAGCGTTGATCGCCGCGGTCGCCGAGGAGGGGTTGCGGCAGTTCGATGCCGCGATGACGATGCCGCCGACGTCGGACCCGGTCGCGGACCTAACGTCTACCGGGATCGCCTACCGGCAATACGCCATCGAGCGCCCGCACATGTACCGGCTGATGTTCGGCAGCACCAGCGCGCACGGCATCAACGCGCCCGCGCACGATGTGCTGACCTTGAGCGTGGCCGAGATCAACGACCACTACCCCAGCTTCGCGCACGTCGTGCGCGGTGTGCACCGCTGCATGCTGGCGGGCCGGATCGGCAAGGAGTTCACCGGATTCGGCCTCCGACGACGCCACCGTGGTGGCCGTGGCCGCCCAGTTCTGGGCGGCGATCCACGGCTTCGTGATGCTCGAACTCGCGGGCTACTACGGCGCCCAGGGCAGCGCCGTCGGACCGGTACTCGCTGCGTTGACGACGAATCTGCTTGTTGCGCTTGGCGACTCACCCGAGCAAGTTCGCGGCAGTCGCAGCAGGTCGGCGGTACAGCCGCGCTGAGTTTTCGCCGAGTCGACTACTTGACGGTGACGGTGGCGCCGGCGGTCTCGAGCTTGGTCTTGGCCTCTTCGGCAGCCTCCTTGGGGGCTTTCTCCAGCACCGCCTTCGGCGCGCCGTCGACCAGGTCCTTGGCCTCCTTGAGGCCCAGGCCCGAGACGATCTCGCGCACAACCTTGATGACGCCGATCTTCTTGTCGCCTGCGGCCTCGAGGATGACGTCGAATTCGGACTGCTCCTCGGCGGCCTCGGCAGGCGCGCCGCCGGCAGCGGGGCCGGCCGCGGCAACGGCGACCGGGGCGGCCGCGGTGACCTCGAAGGTCTCCTCGAACTTCTTCACGAACTCCGAGAGCTCCAACAAGGTGAGTTCCTTGAAAGCGTCGAGCAGTTCGTCGGTGGACAGCTTGGCCATGGGTATGGGTCCTTCCTGGGTGGTGGGGTGTGGAGTTATTCGGTGGTTTCGGCGGGTATTTCGGCGGGGGCCTCAGGGCTGGAGCTTCGGCGGCGGGTGCCGCGGGCTCTTCTGAGGCTCTCTTCTCCTGCAGCGCGGCAGCAAGCCGGGCAACCTGGGAGGCCGGGGCGTTGAACAGCGCGGCGGCCTTGGACAGGTTGGCCTTCATGGCTCCGGCCAGCTTGGCGAGCAGCACTTCGCGGGACTCCAGGTCGGCAATGTGCTCGACTTCGGCGACGGATCAGCGGGTGGCCGTCCATGTAGCCGCCCTTGATGACTAGCGCCTTGTGATCCTTTGCGAAGGTCTTGATGGCCTTGGCGGCGTCGACCGCCTCGCCGGTGACGAACGCGATCGCGGTGGGCCCGACGAACAGCTCGTCGAGACCTTCGATGCCCGCCTCGGAGGCGGCCCGCTTGATCAGCGTGTTCTTGGCGACGGCGTAGGTCGCCGATCCGGCCAGTGACCGGCGCAGCTCGGCGAGATTGGCTACCGAGAGACCGCGATATTCGGTGATCACGGTCGCGGTGGACGACTTGAACTGCTCGGCGATATCTGCAACGGCGGTGGCCTTGTCAGCCCGGGCCATGCATACCTCCTTGGGGGTCTGCGACCCGGAAATGACGAACGCCCCGACGCAGGAAACGGTCGGGGCGCGAACAGTCAGCCTCGTCCTCCTGCGTGGGCCGTCCGGAATTCCCGGACCTTCAACCGATTACTCGGTGACCGACGGTCTTCGGTGGATCGGCAACCACAATAGCGTGGCCAGCCGCTATCAGCCAAAACGGCCGGTTGGTCACATGTAGCCTCCGCGCGAGGAGGAGGCACACGTTTTGCCCGCCTTCGAGCGATTTGCTGCGTCCCGCAGTGCCAGCACGCGTCGATGAATCCGGTGCTCAGTGCCGCGCGGCATTTGGCCGGGACCGTAGACACCACGTGCCAGCCTGCGCACCCGCCCATGGCGCCGCTCCCATCGCAGCGCGTCTGACACCGATTTACCGGCCGGGCCGTCGACCCCAAACCCGTGGTAAGCAAGTGCCTCGACCAGTTCGTTGATGGTGGAACGGCCGTGCAGGAACAACTGCATGGTGAGCACGTAGCGCAACTCGATACCCCGCAAGTTGTTCACCGTCGGGACTTTCGCATGCCGGTCTGACAGCTAGCCGAAATCGCTCGAAGGCGGGCAAAAAGCCGCATGGGTCCGACGGGTGCCTAAAGGCATTGGTGGTTCAGTGCCGGTGGGTGTTGTCGGGTTGACGCGGGTCGCCGGGGTGCTCGTATCCGGGCGCCAACGACACCAGCTGCGCTCGGCGCACGTCGAGCCAGACCCGAAATGCTCGGCGACGCGCGGCGGCTCGCAGGTGTTCGGCGATCGCACCGCGCACTTGATTCAGCGGCGGGGCGACGGCCGCCGGGGTACGCCAGCCGTCGCGGTCAGGGCCCGCCGCGGCGAACCGCAGCGGGTTTCGGGTGTGATAGTCGATGACGTCGTCGTCGCTGACCTCGACCGCGGCGGTGACGCGGACGAACAGTGCGCGCGCACACGGATCGGCCAGCGCGGCGGCGGCGATGCTGCCGATCTCCAGTCTGGCCGTGGTGTCGGGCAGCAGCTCGGTCTCGCTTGGCGCGTCCCGCGCGGTCACGCCCCGCGCGGCGGCCTCGGCGGCGACCACCCGTTCGGTCACGACCAGTTGGGTCAGCCAACGGCGCAGCTGCCGGCCTTCGCTAGTGCCCGGCGCCGGCAACGCCGCCGCCAGCGGGCCGGCGCGCAGCCGTGCCTCGCGCGCGTCGACCTCCTCGACAGGCACGTCGATTCCGGCGACCGTTGCGATAGTCATCGCACCATCACCTTCGCCGCCGTTGAGTACACCAAGCGGCCGGCGCAGCCCACCCGGACCAGCGCCCACCACTGGCCCGGCTGCACCCAGGCCGGCGGGGTCACATCGAAACCGAGCTCGACGGTGCCGCGGCTGGGCAGCACCGCGTCCACAACGGCCGGGCCGATCCACTCCCAAGTCCCCCACGGGCTGATCAGGTGCGCCTCCAGGCTGAGGTCGGCGCCCGCGTCGGTGCCGACGGTGACGGCTAGGCGAGCCGAGTCGCCCGCGGCCAGTTCGACATCAGCCGGCCCGTCGGTCAGGTAGATCAGCCCGGCATCGTCGACACCGCCGACCGAGACCACGCACACGTCTTCGACCACTTGACGCCAGGCGGGCGGGACGTCGGTGTCGGTGACCTGTAGTTGCGCCCGAACCGGATGAAGCCCGGGCGCGGTGCGCGCCGGCATCGTCAGCACGACGTCGGCTTCCAGGTGTTCGCCGGGCGGCAGGGTGAGGGGCAGCTCGGCGGGGCTGGCCGACCAACCGTGCGGGCACACCAGCGCGACGGTGCCGGTCAGCGTTGCATCGGTGCAGTCGCTGGCCGCGGTCAGGCGCAGCATCACGTCGGCGCCGGACACCGCGGTGACTCGGTGCGGATGCAGGTGGGCCACCGCGGGGAGCCCGCCCAGCGGGGCTGGCCCGCGATTGTGCAGCCAGTACCGCGCGTAGAGCGGCTGACAGGTTTCGGCGTCCGGAGCCAACGCGGCCCCCTCGGCGTCGAACAGCCTGGGCAGGTCGAGGCGGGCCAGCGCGGTGCAGATCTGGTAGCCGTGCAGCGCGGTGAGCTCGCGTCCGAGCTGCGGCCGCTCCAGCAGATCGGCCGCACGCAGCTCCGACACCGTGCCCAGCGGCGAGCGCACGACGACGTCGGTGTCGCCGCCGCGGGTTTCGACCAGCCGGATGGCCACTCGGCCGGGATCGACGGCTGCCGCGCTGCCCTGCGCCAACGGGTTACCGGCCACCTTGAGCGCACCCAGGTGCACCGAGCCGGCCGGGTCGACCTGCAGCAGCGAACCGGAGGCCGGCAACCCGCCGGTTCGCGTGGACGGCGTCACGGCCAGCAGCGGCTGGGAGAACTCGGCGCTGCGGGCCGGTATCTCGGCGTCGCGCCAGTCGCCGGCGCCGCAGACCACGGCGTAGTCGAAAACGTGGGTCCAATGCTGCAGCTGGAAATTCGAGCCGTCGGGTGCGGTGCGCCGCGGCTCGTCAATCCAGACGCCAGAGGGCCAGCCGGTGCAGGACCGCATCAGCGCGGTGTGCAGCGTGCCGTCGGTCTCGACGGCGAAGCTAGGCACGCCGCGGTTGCACAGCGCGACCGTGCGGGGCTCGAATCGACTGCAGGCCCGAGGGGGCCTGTTGCACGACGACGATCTCGGCGTCGACGAGATCGTCGGCCACCGCCGCGATCGCCGGCCCGAGGTCGGCGTCGTCGCGGCTGGCGATCACCAGCACAGGCAGCGCCCACGAATCCCGCAGGTCCGCGCCGGGCACCCAGCCGGCCGCCAACGGCGCAGCCGCGGGCACCCAGACCCTGGCCCGGCCGGTGTCGGCGAGCTGCCGCTCGACCTCGAGGCTGTAGGCGGGGTCCGCGGCGGCCAGCACGGCCTTGGTGAAGGCGTTCTGGCCCGGCCCGCCCAGCGCGATGCGGGCGTCCGGCAGGTTGGAGTCGACGCCGAGGTGGCCGTAGCGAGGTTTGTCGGCGCTGCTGCAGGTCGCGGTGACTCCGGCGCGCACCAAACCGACGACGAGGTCACGCGCCAGCGGGCCGGCCATCGGCTCGGTCGGGGCGACCACCTCGGCCACCGACACCGCATGCACACCGCCCCCGACGCGAACCCGCACGGCCGAGGACAACCCGAACCAGCTGTAGGCGGGGTTGTCCAACGTCCACGGGTGGCGTGCGGTGTCCACCGAGCCAGATCCGTTGTGCAGCAACGCGAAACCGCGCCCGACGACGGCGTCGCCGACCTCGCTGACCGGCATGGCGCCCGGCACCGGGCACGGCCAGCGCACCCGCAGCAGGCGGTCTTCACCAGTGAATTCGTCGATGGTGGTGGTGCAGTCCAGCCGGTCGACGCCGTGCCACAGCGTCAGCGTCTGGGTGTAGCGCAGCTGCTCACCGACTCGGCCCTGCACGACCAACCGTTGGCCTAGCGGGCTGCGATAGGCCAGTACCTCCGCCGGGGTTTCCGACGAGCAGATCACCGGCCCGTTGGGCAGCAGGTGCCAGGGACCCTCGCCGCCGGTCGGATGAGCCGGGTATTCGGAGTAGACGGCCAGCTCGTTGCCCACCCGGCCGTCGGCGATCAGCTGCCGGCCGTCGTGGACCAGCGACGACACCCCGCCGCCGCGCGCCGCGTCGACAACCACGCGGTAGTGCTCGTTGGCGATTTCGTTACCGAGCAGCGGCTTCCAGACGCTCGAGGCGTCGCCGGCGACCAGCCGGTAGGCCCGCCAGCCCAGCGACGCGACGTCGCGGGCCAGCCAGCTTATCGACCCTCCGTCGTGCTCGACAACTGCGGGGACCTCGGCGCCGTCGGGATCCAGAGATGTGTCCCGGCGCGGCGTTTAGTCGGACGGTAACCACGTCGGTGCGGTTGTGCGCCAACGGGTTCCATACGACGACCGAGTTGTCTGAAAAACCCGCGACGGCGCTGGACAGTAGCGCCAGCGCGTTGTCGCGCGCCGCGCGGCCAAGCTCCCAGGAATCACGCCAGCCGGTCAGCAGGTCGAGGTAGACCTGGTCGGACTCTGAGCCGGTGATGGCGTCGTGGTGCGCGCCGTAGACCAACTGCACCCAGGCCTTGGCCAGCGCGGCCTGCGGGTAGTCGGCGCCGCCCAGCAGTGCGGCGAACACTGCGAACTTCTCCGCGTCCAGCACGGCGTTCTCGGCGGCCCGGTTGGCCTGCTTGGTGTCGATGAACGACACGTCCTTGCCGGTGTAGATCGGGTTCATGTCGCGGGTCTGCGGCGAGGCCACCAGCGCGCGGGCAGCCAATTCGGCGCGCACGGCGGCGAAGAATTCGCTCGGCAGCGCGCACACGAACCGCGGCCAGGTGTAGCGGGAATTCCAGTGCCGGTGAATCTCGGTGACCCACTTGTTCGGTGGGGTGTAGTCGGTACCGACCGGCAACAACACATTGCGGGTCAGCGCTACCTTCTTCAGCTCTTGGAATAGCCGGTAGCCGGCTTGCTCGGCATCGCTCACCGAGGTGGACTCGTCCATCGACCAGCCGGCCCCATAGTGCGCAGGCATGTAATGGGTGAGCAGCCCGCGCCCGGACGGCGCGATCCACTCGAACTCGCTGCAGAATTGCATGCCCGCGACGCCGACCTCGCTGTGCATCGGGCCCCACTGGTGATGCGGTCCGCGAGCCCAAGAACTCGAGGTCAGCCCGGCGTCGGCGGCCATACCCGGAAACTGCGGGTCGTGGCCGAATACGTCAAGCTGCCAGGCGGTGGCGGGGTTGGCGCCGAGCACGCCGCGCTGAAATCCGCTGCCGTGTACCAGGTTTCGGATTGTGGTTTCCGGACTGGTCAGGTTGGTGTTGGGCTCGTTGTAGGTGCCGCCCATGATCTCCACCCGGCCGTCGGCGAGCAGGCGGCGCAGGTCGGCGCGGTCCTCGGGGTGGGTGTCCCAGTACGGCTTGAGGTAGTCGACTTCGGCGAGCACGAACTTGTATTCGGCTTCGCGGCGGGCCATTTCCAGATGCGCGTGGACTAACTCGAAGCCATTGCGGCACCTGCCCGGCGGGTCATCGATCCAGACGCTGGTGTAGGCGCCCTGGGTGTTCCACCACACCGGGTCGTAGTGAAAGTGGCTGATCATGAACATCGTCCAGCCGGGCTCGGCGACGGTAAACCCGAACGACGTGCTGCTGCCCGCGACGTGCACCCGTGCCGCGCGCCGCTGGCCGGCGACCGGGCGCTCGACGGCCACCGGCACCTCGATGACCTGTTGCCCGGTGCCGGCGAGCACTTCCCCGCCAAGGCCGTCGCCGTCAACTCGGATCAACGTCGGCTCGGTGGGGTCGCTGACGGTCACCTTCACCAGCTGCAGCGACGCGTCCGGCGGCCCGACGAAAAGTTCCGTTGCCTCCGCCGCGATGACGCGCATTCCCGCACCCTACGGCCGGGGCTGGCGGCGCGCGTGGTCACCGACGCGACACGTCGACGACCAGCGGCCGGTGATCGGAGATCGACAGCGTGGGCGCCGAGCAGCTGTCGACAACTAGTCGGGCGTCGTCGGTCAGGATGTGGTCGAGCTGACGATCAGGGGCATCGCGCGGAAACGTCAGCGCGCTGGCCAGCGGCCGTAGCCCGGTGTAGCGCTGCGGCTTCGGCGAGTTCATGTTGAGGTCACCCATCAGCACCCGCGGACTCGGGAAACCACGCAGGTCGCGGGTCAGCCGGCGCAGCTGCAGGCGGTTCCAGCCGGGCACGAACGACAAATGCGTGCTGGCCACCGTCAGCGGGCCCAGCTCGGTGTCGAACCGGGCCAGCACGGCGGCGCGGGGTTCTTCGTCGACAACCTGTATCCGCGAAGGTCCGGGCAGATACATCGGGAACTTCACTGCAATCCGCGGCAGCCGAAGCACCTGCCAGGTCATGGCCTCATAGCGGGACAGCAGCGCGATCCCGTAGCTCGCGGTGCCTGGCTGCTCTTCTCCGGTGGCGGCCATCCAGGTGGCACCCGGGGTGCCGGAGATCGCGGCGACGAACCGGTGGCTCACCGCGCCCATCGCCTCGGCGGCGACGGCGGTCAGGTCGGCCATCGCCGAGCGGGGCTGGTCGCAATCGACCTCCTGTAGCGCCAGCACATCGGCATCCAGGCGCCGCACGCAGTCAGCGAGCCGGTCGACGTCGACGTCGTCGTCCTCGACGCTGCGGCCGTGCAAGATGTTGAAGGTTGCCATCCGCATGGGTAATACCTACCCACGATGACGGCAAGCGGATCATCACTCTTCGCCCGCAACGATCAGCTCCGTGAGCTGCTGCGGCGTGCGGCGTCGGCGCTCAAAGCAAACGGCCCCGAGTTCGCGCTGGCCGGCAGCTACGCGTTGTGGGTGTATGGCGCCCCCGAACCCGTGCACGACGTGGACTTCGTCGTCGCCGAAGCCGACATCGACGCGGCGGCGGCAACGCTTACCGACGCCGGGTTCACGGTCACCCGCACGCCGGAGGACTGGTTGTTCAAAGCGCAGACCGAGGGCACCGAGGAGGCCGTCATCGATGTCCTGCACCGACTCAACGGTGTGCCCGTCGACGCAGACCTGATTCGTTCGAACGAGGCCGTCGAGGTGCTGGCGATCCGCATGCCGGTGTTGTCGCCCACCCAGGTGATGATCCAAAAGCTGCGGTCGTTGCACGAGCACTACTGCGACTTCGCGCGGTTGCTGCCGGCGGTGCGCGCGACCCGCGAGCGGGTCGACTGGGAGCAGGTGCGCGCGAGCACCGCCGACAACGACTTCGCACTGGCGTTCTTGGTACTCATCGATCGGCTTGGTATTACGGATTAATGCCCGCCCTCGCCTCGCCCGTTGCCGACGAACGCAGCGCCCTGCTGGAGTACCTGGCGTTTCACCAGAGCTCGTACTTCGCTGTGGCCTACGGCCTATCCGACGAACAGGCCCGCTCGCGGCCGACGGTCAGCGGACTGTCGATCGGCGGGCTGGTCAAGCACGCCGCCGGAGTGCAGCGCACCTGGATGGCCCGGGTTGCCGCCGCACCCGAGCTGCCGCCGCGCGATGACCGGCCCTTCGAGCAGGTCGCCGAGGACTTCGCCGACCAGCACGTGATGCGTCCAGACGAGACGCTGGCCGGGCTGCTGGGCGCGCTCGAGGCCGAAAACGCCAAGTCGCTGCGGATGGTCCAGACCGCCGACCTGGACACCAAAGTGCCGGTTCCGCACGACATTCCGTGGTTCCCGAAGAATCTCGAGGCGTGGTCGGTGCGATGGGTGATCCTGCATGTGATCAACGAGCTGGCCCGGCATTCCGGGCACGCCGACATCATCCGGGAGAGCATCGACGGCGCCACCATGTACGAGCTGCTCGCCGCGCTGGAGGGCTGGGAGATCGCCGGCTGGGTGACGCCCTGGAAGAAGCGTGCCGACCCGTAAGGGCGTGGCGCGCCGCGACACGCCCCAGGGCGTCGTCGAGCTCTACTACGAGGACCTCGGCGACCTGGCCGACCCGCCTGTGCTGCTGATCATGGGGCTGGGCGCCCAGCTGCCGATGTGGCCGGACGGGTTCTGCGCCCAACTCGTCGACGCCGGATATCGGGTGATCCGCTTCGACCACCGCGACACCGGGCTTTCGGCCAAGATGCACGGGCTGCGCGCCCAGGGCACGATCTACCGGCGGATCTGGCGCTATCTGCTGGGCCGCCGCAGCCCGGTGCCCTACACGCTGGTTGACATGACGCGCGACGTGCTCGCGCTGCTCGATCACCTCGGCATCGCCAAAGCCCACGTCGTCGGCGCCTCGATGGGCGGAATGATCGCGCAGATCCTGGCCGCCACCGAGCCGCACCGGGTGGCGTCGCTGGCCGTCATCATGTCCAGCACCGGCAAACCGTTCTCGGCGCTGCCGGCCTGGCGGGTGATCAGGCTGGCGTTCGACTCGCCGGCCAAGGACGCCTCCGAGGAGGAGAAGGTTGCCTACGAGGTGCGCAACGTCGCGGTGTTCAACGGCCCCAACTTCTTGCCGCCCGAGGCCGAGCTGCGCAGGCGCGTCCGGCAGCTTGCCGAGCGGAGCAGCTATCCGGCCGGCATGCTGCGCCAATTCGACGCGCTGCTGGGCACCGGCAACTTGCGGGCCTACAGCAAGGCGATCACCGCGCCGACGGTGGTGCTGCACGGGTCGCGCGACCCGATGGTGCGGCCACGCAACGGCCGGGCGGTCGCCGCGGCCATTCCCGGGGCCCTGTTCGTCGTGGTCGACGGCATGGGTCACGACCTCCCCGAACCGGTGTGGCGCCCGATCCTCGAGGCCCTTACCGAGAACTTCGCGCACCGAAAGTGAAACTACGGCGAAATTTCGATCGATTTTTCGCCACAGTTTCACGTTCGCGGCCCGTGGCGCGCCCGTGACCTGCGTGATTCGGTACCGAACTGGCCAGTTTGAGAGACTGCAGGCATGAGTTCCAACAACCACCGCGAGGTAGCCAGGCTTGATCGGGTCCCGTTGCCCGTCGAAGCGGCTCGCATCGGCGTGACCGGTTGGCAGCTCACCCGCACCGCCGCACGCGTCGTCACCAAGCTGCCCACCCGTGGTCCCTGGCAGACCAAGGTGATCAAGCAGATCCCGCAGACCTTCACCGACCTGGGCCCTACCTACGTCAAATTCGGGCAGATCATCGCCTCCAGCCCGGGCGCATTCGGCGAACAGCTGTCCCGCGAATTCCGCGACCTGCTCGACCGCGTGCCGCCGGCCGACAAAGACGAGGTGCACAAGCTGGTCGCCGACGAGCTCGGCGCCGACCCGTCGGAGCTGTTCGCCACCTTCGAAGAGGAGCCGTTCGCGTCGGCGTCCATCGCCCAGGTGCACTACGCCACCCTGAAGACCGGCGAAAAGGTCGTGGTCAAAATCCAGCGGCCGGGTATCCGCCGTCGGGTGGCCGCCGACCTGCAGATCCTCAAGCGCTTCGCCCAAGCCGTCGAGCTGGCCAAGCTGGGCCGCCGGCTGTCCGCCCAAGACGTCGTCGCCGACTTTTCCGACAACCTGGCCGAGGAGCTGAACTTCCGGCTGGAGGCGCAGTCGATGGACGCCTGGGTCTCGCATCTGCACGCGTCGCCGCTGGGCCGCAACATCCGGGTGCCCCAGGTGTACTGGGACTACACAACCGAGCGGGTCTTGACGATGGAGCAGGTGCACGGCATCCGCATCGACAACGCCGCGGAAATCCGCAAAGCCGGGTTCGACGGCGTCGAGCTGGTCAAAGCGCTGGTGTTTTCCCTATTCGAGGGCGGCCTGCGACACGGCCTGTTCCACGGTGACCTGCACGCCGGCAACCTCTACGTCGACGACCAGGGCCGCATCGTGTTCTTCGACTTCGGCATCATGGGCCGCATCGACCCGCGGACCCGCTGGCTGCTCCGCGAGCTGGTCTACGCACTGCTGGTCAAGAAGGACCACGCGGCAGCCGGCAAGATCGTCGTGCTGATGGGCGCCGTCGGCACCACGAAGCCCGAGGCCCAGGCCGCTCAGGACCTGGAAAAGTTCGCCACACCGCTGACCATGCAGTCGCTGGGTGAGATGTCCTACGCCGACATCGGCCGCCAGCTGTCCGCGCTGGCCGACGCCTACGACGTCAAGCTGCCCCGCGAGCTGGTGCTGATCGGCAAGCAGTTCCTCTACGTCGAGCGGTACATGAAGCTGCTGGCACCGAGGTGGCAGATGATGTCCGATCCGCAGCTCACCGGGTACTTCGCCAACTTCATGGTCGAGGTCAGCCGCGAGCACCAATCCGATGTTGAGGTGTGAGCCCGGTGGAAATTCGTAGCGGTACAGCACGTTCGGGCGACCTGGACATCTACTACGAAGACATGGGCGACCCGAACGACCCGGCCGTGCTGTTGATCATGGGGCTGGGCTCGCAGCTACTGCTGTGGCGCGATGGGTTCTGCGAGAAGCTCGTCGCAGAGGGCCTGCGGGTGATCCGGTACGACAACCGCGATGTCGGGCTGTCCAGCAAGACGAAACGAGGCCCTGCAGAGGGGCCGCTGATCCCGCGCATGCTCAAGTTCTGGGCCGGAATGCCGGGCGAGGCCGCCTACACCCTGGATGACATGGCCGACGACGCCGCCGCGGTGCTCGATCACCTCGGGATCGACCGGGCGCACATCGTCGGCGCCTCGATGGGCGGCATGATCGCCCAGATTTTCGCCGCGCGGTTCGGGGCGCGGACGCGGTCGCTGGCGGTGATCTTCTCCAGCAACAATCAGCCGTTCTTGCCGCCGCCGGCCCCGCGTGCCCTGCTCGGGATCCTCAAGGGCCCGCCGACCAATTCGCCGGTCGACGTGATCGCGGACAACGCCGTGCGAGTCTGGAGGATCATCGGCAGTCCCCGCTATCCGGCACCCGAACAGCGCATCCGCAAGGAGACGGTCGAGGCCTACGAACGCTGCTACTACCCGTGGGGCATCAGCCGGCATTTCAGCGCCGTCATCGCCAGCGGCAGCTTGCGCCGCTATGACCGGCAGATCACCGCACCCACCGTGGTCCTGCATGGCCGAGCCGACAAGTTGCAGCGCCCGGCCGGCGGCCGGGCGGTTGCTCGGGCGATCCGGGGAGCCCGTCTGGTCTTGTTCGACGGCATGGGCCACGATTTGCCCGAGCAGCTGTGGGACCAACTGATCGGCGAACTGACGGCCACGTTTGCCCAGGACTGATCGGGCGACGCGAGGTTTTCGATTCGGTCCGGCCAGCCCGGATCCATTACCATGACTGGCGGATAACCGGGGGTCCCCCGGGGGGCGCGTGTCGCACTCTTTGCGGATCGACACCGTCAAAAACCAGAAAGGCGCACAGCTAATGGCGCAAAAGCTCAGGCCGCATTTTGAGGACGTCCAGGCGCACTACGACCTGTCCGACGACTTCTTCCGACTCTTCCTCGATCCGAGCCAGACCTACAGTTGCGCCTACTTCGAGCGCGACGACATGACGCTGGAAGAAGCCCAGCAGGCTAAGGTCGATCTGGCGCTGGGCAAGCTCGGTCTGCAGCCCGGGATGACGCTGCTCGACGTGGGCTGCGGCTGGGGCAGCACGATGCGCCGCGCGATCGACAAGTACGACGTCAACGTCATCGGCCTGACGCTGAGCAAGAACCAGGCCGCGCACGTGCAGAAGACGCTCGACGAGATGGAGAGTCCGCGCACCAAGCGGATCCTGCTGGCCGGCTGGGAGGAGTTCGACGAGCCGGTGGACCGGATCGTCTCCATCGGAGCATTCGAGCACTTCGGCCACGACCGTTACGACGACTTTTTCGAAATGGCCTACCAAGCCTTGCCCGACGACGGGGTGATGCTGCTGCACACGATCACCGGCCTGACCGGCCCGCAGATGGTCGAGCGCGGCATGCCGTTGACGTTCGAGCTGGCGCGGTTCATGAAATTCATCATCACCGAGATCTTCCCGGGCGGCCGGTTGCCGTCGATCGAAAAGGTGGAGGACCACTCGTCGAAAGCGGGTTTCACGCTGACCCGCAGGCAGTCGCTGCAGCCGCACTACGCCAAGACCCTCGACCACTGGGCCGCGGCGCTGGAGGCGCACCGCAGCGATGCCATCGCCATTCAGTCCGAAGAGGTCTACGAGCGCTACATGCACTATTTGACGGGCTGTGCCAAGGGATTCCGGATCGGATACATCGACGTTAACCAATTCACACTTGAGAAGTAGCGCCGCGCCAGCAATCGAATTGCAGGGACTTCGGCCAAGTATTGGACGATGCCAGGTAGTGTGCTTTCACTAAGAAAGAGGTGCGCAGTCCGCGAGCACGCAACCCGGGGCAACATCCCAAGCAGTAGGAAGGGCCACGAAACGCAGATGCCTGAGAACGAAGACGGTCCCATACAGACGCGGACGCGTCCGGAGGACATCCAGGCGCACTACGACCTGTCTGATGACTTCTTCGGGCTGTTCCAGGATGCGACGCGGACCTACAGCAGCGCCTATTTCGAGCGCGATGACATGACGCTGGAAGAGGCCCAGATCGCCAAGGTCGACCTGAATCTCGACAAGCTGGACCTGAAGCCCGGCATGACGCTGTTGGACATAGGTTGCGGCTGGGGCACCACGATGCGCCGCGCGGTCGAGAAATACGACGTCAACGTCATCGGGCTGACGTTGTCGAAGAACCAGCACGCCCGCGCCCAGCAGGTGCTGGACAGCATCGACACCGACCGGTCACGTCAGGTGCTGCTGCGTGGCTGGGAGGATTTCAGCGATCCCGTCGACCGGATCGTGTCCATTGAGGCGTTCGAGCACTTCGGCTTCGAAAACTACGACCACTTCTTCAAAAGCACGTACAACATCATGCCCGAGGACGGGCGGATGACCGTGCAGAGCAGTGTGGCCTATCATCCTTACGACCTGAACGCGCGCGGCAAGAAGATCACCTTCGAGACGGCGCGGTTCATCAAGTTCATCCTCACCGAAATCTTCCCCGGCGGCCGCTTGCCGTCCACCGACATGATGGTCGAGCATGGCGAGAAGGCGGGTTTTGTTGTGCCCGAACCGCTTTCGTTGCGGCAGAGCTATGTCAAGACGCTGCGAATCTGGGGCGACGCGCTGGAGGCCAACAAAGACAAGGCCATCGCGATCCAGTCCGAAGAGGTCTACCAGCGGTACATGAAATACCTGCGCGGCTGCCAGTACTACTTCACCGAGGAAATGCTGGACGTCAGCCTGGTTACCTACCTCAAGCCGGGAGCTGCGGCCTAAGTTTTTTACCCACTGCTGTCGGATTGCGGCTGCGCCGTTCGTCGGACGGGTAGAGAGTGGAATAAAGGGTTCCGCTCACTTTCCGGAGGTGACGACGATGCAGTACTTAGCTTTGTTGATCAGCCAGGAGCGCGACCTCACGCCCGACCAGCGGGCCACTGAGATGGCGGCCTACCAGAGTTTTCACGCCAAAGCGGCGGCGGCGATCCGCGGCGGTGACGCGTTGCTGCCCGCGGCGACCGGTGTGCGTATCTCCGGCGGGCCGGACGCGCCGACGATTACCGACGGCCCATTCGCCGAGGGCGCCGAAGTCGCCGGCGGCTACTACGTGTTCGAAGCCGAAAACCTCGACGACGCACTGGCGTTGGCCCGCGACATCCCGGCCGCCCGCTACGGCGCGATCGAAGTTCGGCCGATCTACCACACCGTCGATCCGCAATGGTCGCGCTCGGACGGCCAGTGGCTGGCGCTGCTACTGGAGCCCCCGGCCTCGGCCAATGTGCCCGGCACCCCGGAGTGGCAAGCCGAAGCGGCGCGACACGGTGAATTCGCCGCCGTCGCGGGCGATCACATCGTCGGCGGTGCGGCATTGCACGAGCCGGCGACGGCAACTACCGTGCGCGTCCGCGACGGCGAGGTGCTCTTGACCGACGGGCCATACGCCGAAGCAGCCGAGATCGCCACCGGCTTCTATCTGCTGACCGGCGACCGTGACGAGGCGGTCAAACTGGCGGCGATGATCCCTGCCGGCGCGGTGCAGCTACGCCAGTTGGCGGGAGTCTCCGGCCTGTAAAAGCATGACTGACCTGGACGGCGTTTTTCGGCGCGAGTGGGGCCCGGCCGTGGCCACGCTGGCCCGGTGGTCGGGTGACCTCACCGTCGCCGAGGACGCCGTCCAGGAAGCCTTCGCCGAGGCGCTGCGGGCATGGCCGCGTGACGGCGTGCCAGACAACCCCGGCGCGTGGGTGCTGACCGTGGCGCGCAACCGCGCCCGCGACCGGCTGCGCCGCGAATCAGTCCGTCCCGGAAAGGAATTGACGGCTGTGATTGACCACATCCGGGCCCGAACCGAGGTGGACGTGCATCCGGTCCGCGACGACGAGCTGCGGATGATGTTCACCTGTGCTCACCCGGCAATCGACCGGATCTCCCAGCTGGCGCTGACCCTGCGACTGGTGTCCGGGCTGACCGTCGCCGAGATCGCCCGTGCGCTACTTCAGACCGAGACCGCAGTCGGCCAGCGAATCACCCGCGCCAAGAACAAGATCCGGCACGCCAACATCCCGCTGCGGGTGCCACCGTCCGAGCTGTTGCCCGAACGCACCCCGCATGTGCTCAGCTGCATCTACTCGGTGTTCACCGAGGGCTACTGGTCGACGGCGGGCCCGTCGGCGATCCGTGACGAGCTGTGCGACGAGGGGGTGCGGCTGGCCGGTGAGCTGTGCGCGTTGATGCCGACCGAGCCAGAGGCGCACGCCCTGGCGGCTCTTGTGCTGCTGCATGATTCGCGACGGGCCACCCGAACCGACGCCGCGGGCGCGCTGGTACCGCTCGAGGAGCAGGACCGCAGCCGCTGGGACCGCGGCCGCATCACCCGCGGCCTGGACCGGCTGCGGGCGGCCCACGGTTCGACCGGCCCGTATCTGCCGCAGGCGGTGATCGCCGCGCTGCACGCGACCGCTCCATCCTGGGAGCAGACCGACTGGGCCGGCATCTGCGCGGCCTACGACCGGCTACTGGCGATGACGGATTCGCCTGTGGTGCGGGCAAACCGGGCTTTAGCGGTTGGCTTCCGGGACGGTCCGGGCGCCGGACTGGCCGCACTAGATAAGGTGGCACACGATCCGCGGCTGGCCCGGTCCAACCTGGTGCCCTCAGTGCGCGCCGACTTATTACGGCGCGCGGGACGCCGCGCCGACGCGCTTACCTGGTATCGAACGGCGTTGGCGGCCAATGGGTCCGAACCGGGCCGCGACTACCTGCGCCGACGCATCGCCGAGCTCTCTGCGTCGAACGTCGACTTGCTGAGCCGATCGGGCCAAAATCCCCCAACAACTCGACGCTCGACGTAAAAGCTAGGCTTCGGCGAAGTTGCGGGTGATCGACGGATCGACCGGGATGCCCGGGCCGGTGGTCGTCGACACCGTGATCTTCTTCAGGTAGCGGCCTTTCGACGACGACGGCTTGTGCCGCAGCACCTCGTCGAGCGCTGCGCCGTAGTTCTCGGCGAGCGCCTTCTCGTCGAAGGACGACTTCCCGATGACCAGGTGCAGATTGGCCTGCTTGTCGATCCGGAAGTTGATCTTGCCGCCCTTGATGTCGGACACCGCCTTGCTGACGTCCGGGGTGACCGTGCCGGTCTTCGGGTTGGGCATCAGGCCACGCGGCCCGAGGATCCGCGCGATCCGGCCGACCTTGGCCATCTGGTCGGGCGTGGCGATCGCCGCGTCGAAGTCCAAGAACCCGCCCTGGATCTTCTCGATCAGGTCGTCGCTTCCTACCACGTCGGCGCCGGCCGCCGTTGCCTCGTCGGCCTTTTCACCTACTGCGAACACCGCCACCCGGGCGGTCTTACCGGTGCCGTGCGGCAGGTTGACCGTGCCGCGGACCATCTGGTCGGCCTTGCGCGGGTCGACACCAAGCCGGATTGCCACCTCGACGGTCGCGTCCTGCTTGGTCGACGACGTTTCCTTGGCCAGCTTGGCCGCTTGCAGCGGCGTGTAGAGGTTGGTGCGGTCCACCTTCTCGGCGGCGGCGCGATATGCCTTGCTGTTCTTGCTCATTGAAATATCCAATCTGGTGTTGGGTTGTGGTTGAGCGGGCCGAAGCTGGCCCTCCCACTGCTCTAGCGCTACTCGACCGTGATGCCCATCGACCGGGCGGTGCCGGCGATGATCTTGGCGGCGGCGTCGATGTCGTTGGCGTTGAGGTCGGCCTTCTTGGTCTCGGCGATCTCGCGCACCTGGTCCCAGCTGACCTTGGCCACCTTGTTGACATGCGGCTCAGGCGAGCCCTTGCCCACGCCCGCAGCCTTGAGCAGCAGCTTGGCCGCCGGCGGCGTCTTGAGCGCAAACGTGAAGCTGCGGTCCTCGTAGACGGTGATCTCCACCGGGATGACGTTGCCGCGCTGGGCGTCGGTCGCTGCGTTGTAGGCCTTGCAGAACTCCATGATGTTGACGCCGTGCTGGCCGAGTGCCGGGCCGACCGGGGGCGCGGGGTTGGCTTCCCCGGCCTTGATCTGCAGCTTGATCAGCCCGGCAACTTTCTTCTTCGGGGGCATTGCGGTGAGAATCCTTTCGGTTTTGCTCGGCGTCTAAATCTTCGAGACCTGGGTAAAGGTCAGTTCCACAGGTGTTTCGCGGCCGAAGATCGATACCAGCACCTTGAGCTTCTGTTGTTCGGCGTTGACCTCGCTGATCGACGCCGGCAGTGTGGCGAACGGCCCGTCCATCACGGTGACCGACTCGCCGACCTCGTAGTCGACCTCGACCACCGGGCGTTCCAGGCCGCCTTCGCTGGCCGCTGCCGCGGTGCTGGCCGCGCCCTTGGCGGGCTTCTTGGCCGCGCCCTGCGGAAGCAGGAACTTCACCACGTCGTCCAGCGAGAGCGCCGACGGGCGCGAGGTCGCCCCGACGAACCCGGTGACCCCCGGGGTGTTGCGCACCGCCGACCACGAGTCGTCGGTCAGGTCCATGCGCACCAGGATGTAGCCGGGCAGCACCTTGCGGTTGACCTGCTTACGCTGGCCGTTCTTGATCTCGGTGACCTCTTCGGTGGGCACCTCGACCTGGAAGATGTAGTCGCCGACATCGAGGTTCTGCACACGGGTCTCGAGGTTGGCTTTGACCTTGTTCTCGTATCCGGCGTAGGAGTGGATGACGTACCAATCCCCCGGTTTGGTGCGCAGATCGGCCTTCAGTGCGGTAGCCGGGTCGACCTCTTCGGGTTCGGGCGCCTCGGCCGCTTCGGAATCAGTGGCCTCAGCCGGCTCGTCCGGCGCAGCTTCAGCAGCAACGGCGTCGTCGGTCAACGCAGTGGCGGCATCTTCGGCAGCCATCTGGAGGCTGGCCTCGGCGGTGACCTCTTCTAAGGCCTGTCCGATGTCGACCGGCTCACCCTCGGGCAGATCGCCGTCGGAGGTAGTCACGGTTTTTGGGTCCTTCCTGTACGTCAGTTCTTGGCGGTCTTGAAAAAGGCTCAGCCGAACACCATCAGCACGAGCTTGGCCAAGCCCAGGTCCACCAGGCCGATCAACGTCACCATGAACACCAAGAACGCCAGCACCACCGTGGTGTAGGTCATCATCTGCTTGCGGTTGGGCCAGATGACCTTGCGCAGCTCTGCAACAACCTGCTTGAGGTAGTTGTAGACAAAGACAATCGGGTTGGCCGACGGTCCGGCCTTCTTGGCCTTCTTGGCTTTCTTGACCGCCTTGGCTTCTGCGGTGCTCTCGGTCAGCTCGACCGCACCGGACGAGGTCTCGTCATCGGCTGCAAGGCTGTCCGCGGACTCGCCTCGCACCCGGGACCGCTTGCCGGAGGGGCGCTGGGGCCGCGTCACTACCGCCGTGCGTCCACCGCGCTCGTCGTCGGTTTGGTCGCCGTCGGCTGCGTCGGCAACGTCGCGTTCGTCGCTCACCGCATGCTCCTTCGTTCATTCACCTCGTGCTTTGGTGGCTACTTCTCCAGTGTCCACCATCGCACGGCCTGATCCTATGGTCCGTCAGCAGGGGCGACAGGACTTGAACCTGCAACCTGCGGTTTTGGAGACCGCTGCTCTGCCAGTTGAGCTACGCCCCTTCGCTGGTTGGCAGGCCAACCTGCGCGTGCCGGGCCCACCCAACAACGCGCGCGCTCTATTCAACTTATGAAAACACGCTGGTAATGGGAAAACCCCGAGGTCCGAGTGTACATCGCAGCAGGTGCCAGGTACTAATTACGCCGTCCTGACGACCTGGCCGCTCTCCTTGTCCCATTTGAGGTTGATCGAGTTGTCGCCCTCGTGACCCATCACCGTCGTGTAGGCCTCCAACACGACCTCGCCGTCGTCGTTGGTCAAGGTGTTCTTGGTGACCACAATGTCGGCGCCGAAGCGCTCAACGACGGAATCGATGACCATCCGGGCGTGCAGCACGTCGCCGGCCAGGATCGGCTTGTGGTAGATGAACTTCTGGTCAACCTGGACGATCTGCATGGTGTCGTAGCCGGTATCGACCTTTCGCATGAAGTCCGCCTGGACCAGCTTCGCGAGGATGGTGACGAACGTCGGCGGCGCGACGAGGGCGTCATACCCGAGCTCGGCCGCCGCCTTCTCGTCCAGACAGGCCAGGTCGTCGGCCTTCACCGCCTTGGCGAATTCGCGGACCTTCTCCCGGCCCACCACGAAGCCGTCCGGGTAATCCCACACCATTCCGAGGATGTCGGTATTGATCGCCACGGTTACGCCAACTTCGCCGCTGCGATCGCCCGGCCGAAGATCTTCTTTCCGCCGGTGGTCGCCGTGATTGCGATCGTTACTGACTTGCTGTCGGGATCCACCGACTTGACCCGGCCGGTGAATACGATCTCGGCGCCCTTGCCGTCGTTGGGCACCGGCACCACCGCGGTGAAGCGGACGTTGTACTCGGTGACCGCGCCGGGGTCGCCAACCCAGGAGGTGACGTAGCCGCCGCCGAGGCCCATCGTCAGCATGCCGTGCGCGATCACGGTGTCCAGGCCGACGACCTTGGCGATCTCGTCGTCCCAGTGGATGGGGTTGAGATCACCGGAGACCCCCGCATAGTTGACCAAGTCTTGACGGGTCAACGGGTAGACCTTCTCCGGAAGCTGGTCACCCACCTTGACCGAATCGAACTCACGCAGTGGCATCGCTGAAACCCTTTTCTCCCTCTTCGCCCGCACGACCCGCCAGGGTCGTGTAGGTCTCCTGTACTACGTCGCCGTTTTCGTTGGTGATGGTCTGCTTGGTCATGATGATGTCGGTGCCGTGGGCGCGCCGTATCGACTCGATGGATACATCGCAGTGCAGGCGATCGCCGACCTTGATCGGTGCCAGAAACTTCAAGGTCTGGTCGACCTGCACAATCTGGGCGTCTTCGGTGGCGATGTTGGCGTGCTCGAAGAACGCCGCCACCGCTTTGTAGCCGAATACCGAGATGAACGTCAGCGGGGCCACCAAGCCGTCGTAACCCAGTTCGGCCGCGGCCTTCTCCTCAAAGAAGTAGGCGTCATCGTTTTTGACGGCGACGGCATACTCCCGGATCTTCTCCCGTTCCACCACGTAATGGTCGGGGTACCGGTACTTAAGCCCAACGACGTCCTTACCCAACGACACAGCTCTAGAACCTACCTAGTCAGTCTCAATAGTCGCCGGCGGGCAGCGCCTAGCGTGTCTCGCGGTGGGCTTGGTGCTTGCCGCAGTTAGGGCAGAACTTCTTCAGCTCCAACCGGTCGGGGTCGTTGCGGCGGTTCTTCTTGGTGATGTAGTTGCGGTGTTTGCACACCTCGCACGCCAAGGTGATCTTGGGCCGTACGTCGGTACTGGAGGCCACGTCGGTTCTCTTTTCTGGAGATCTCGTTGTTGTCTTGTAGCGATGGCCGGACTCGAACCGGCGACCTAACGATTATGAGTCGTTCGCTCTAACCGACTGAGCTACATCGCCTTAGGTACGCGCCGCCTGCCTGCTCGGCGTCCGCCGAGCCCCCTAACGGAATCGAACCGTTGACCTTTTCCTTACCATGGAAACGCTCTACCGACTGAGCTAAGGGGGCCGTACCCGTAGCGACCAGTCGATCGGCCGCGGGCCTAAAAGAGGGTACAGCCTGGCCCGCAAGGGAGCCAAACGCAACAGCCCGCCGGCTGGGGCCATAGGCTGTTGGGGTGAGTGATTCCGACCGGCTGTACTTTCGCCAACTGCTCTCCGGTCACGACTTCGCCGCGGGCGACGGGTTCGCGGCGCAGATGCGCAATTTCGCGTACTTGATCGGCGACCGGCAAACCGGGGACTGCCTGGTGGTCGACCCGGCCTACGCGGCAGGCGATCTGCTCGACGCGATCGAGGCCGACGGCATGCATCTGTCTGGAGTGCTGGTTACCCATCACCACCCCGACCACGTCGGCGGATCGATGATGGGTTTGGAGCTGAAGGGCCTGGCCGAGCTGCTCGAGCGCGTCAGCGTCCCCGTCCACGTCAATTCCCAGGAGGCACTGTTCGTTTCGCGGATTACCGGAATCGGCATGGGCGACCTCACCCAACACGAGCACGCCGACAAGGTCAGCGTGGGCGATATCGACATCGAGCTGCTGCACACCCCCGGTCACACACCGGGCAGCCAATGCTTTTTGCTCGATGGTCGACTGGTCGCCGGCGACACCCTGTTTTTGGAGGGCTGTGGCCGCACCGATTTTCCCGGCGGCGACTCCGACGAGATGTATCGCAGCCTGCAAAAGCTTGCCCAACTTCCTGGCGATCCGACGGTGTTTCCCGGACACTGGTATTCGCTCGAACCGAGTGCGTCGCTATCGGAGGTAAAGCGGTCGAACTACGTGTATCGCGTCGCTGATCTCGACCAGTGGCGAATGCTCATGGGCGGCTGAACAAGCGCTTAAGGGCAGTTCAGCGAAATTTTCACGCGCGTAAGTGCTGTGGTATAAGCGGAGGGATGGATTCTTCAATGGGATGGATCCAAGATCGCTGGCATCAGGTGGCGGACGCTGGGTCCGGCACCTGGTTGGCGTGGGCCGTTTGGGCCCTCCTTCTGCTCGGCGTGATCGCCCTGATCTATGCCAATACCCAGACCCGGCGTAATCGTCGGCTACAAACCGAGGAGTCCCGACCGCACATCGGGATGTTCATGGAGCCGCACCCCGCCGATTGGCACGTGATCGAGCTCGTCGTGCGCAACTTCGGGAAGACCTCGGCCCACGACGTCACGTTCATGTTTCCGCACCCCCCGACCGTTGCCGAATACGAAAACGCTACCGACGGTTACGCGGATGTCATCGAACTGCAACTGCCCAAACAGTTGCCGACCCTGGCGCCCGACCAGGAGTGGCGCACGGTGTGGGATTCGGCGCTGGACCGCGCCGAACTCGGTGAGGGCATCGAATCGCGTTTCGCCGGGACGGTGACCTACTACGACCGCGTCGAAACTCCGCGCGGGTGGAGGTTCTGGCAGCGCCGTCGGCGTCCATTCGAAACCAAGGTCGTGCTGGACTGGGCGACTCTGCCTCCGGTACAGCGGATCGAGTTGATGACCACCCACGACCTGGCCAAGCGGGAAAAGCAGAAGCTGGAACTCCTTCGCAGCCTGCTGACCTACTTCCACTACGCCACCAAGGAAACCCGAGCGGATGTCTTCCGCAGCGAGATCGAGCGGATCAACCGCGCGGTGGACGAGACCAAGGACCGGTGGCGCACTCGTCAGATCGACGCGCCGCCGACCGATGTCAGTCTGCGTTGGGGCGACGCCGAAGCCGAGTTGGCCAAGCACCGTCCCGAGCGGGTCCAACCGCGCCGCTAGCACTGCATCTGATTGGATCGACTCCGCTGCCGGTATCGAAGGAGTTTCCTATGAGCGGCCCGGTCACCTATCGCCTCGATGAGTCCGTCGCGTTCATCACCATGGACGACGGCAAGGTCAACGCCTTGGGTCCGGCCATGCAGCAGGCCCTCAACGACGCGCTCGACAACGCCGACCGCGATGATGCCGGCGCGGTCGTGATCGCCGGGAACGACCGGGTGTTCAGTGGCGGGTTCGACCTGAAGATCCTGACGTCCGGCGAGGTGAAGCCCGCGCTGGACATGCTCAGGGGCGGCTTTGAGCTTTCCCACCGGCTGCTGTCCTACCCCAAGCCGGTGGTGATGGCCTGCACCGGCCACGCGATCGCGATGGGCGCGTTCTTGCTAGCCAGCGGAGATCACCGGGTGGCGGCGCCGGCGTACAACATTCAGGCCAACGAAGTCGCGATCGGTATGACGATCCCGTACTCCGCCCTCGAGGTGATGAAGCTGCGGCTGACGCGGTCGGCCTATCAGCAAGCCGCCGGGCTGGCCAAGACGTTCTTCGGCGAAACCGCTGTCGCCGCAGGCTGGCTCGACGAAATCGTGCTGCCCGACATGGTGCTCAGCCGCGCCGAGGAGGCCGCGCGGGAATTCGCAACTACCCTCAAGCAGCAGGCTCATGCCGCGACGAAGTTGCGGACCAGAGCTGATGCGCTCGCCGGTATCCGCGCCGGAATTGATGGGTTGGCAACCGAGTTCGGGGGCTAGCCTCGCTCAGTTGAAGGGGATGACGTCGGCGACTCCCGGCTGCCCTTTTGGCCGGACCAGCGCCATGACTGCCTCGAAGCTCTGGGTGACGTCGTCGCGGTCCGACGGGTCGGCAACTGTGGCCAGGTTGGACCGCTGGATCGCTTCGGCCTGCCGGATCAACGCTGTCCGGTGTTTACGATCGGCAGTTTGTTCGATCACCTTTGCCAGTGCGTCGAGTTGGCGAATCATGATGGCGGGCATGCCAACTGAGGCCTGCCGGATAGTGTCGAAAGTGCGTTCCACCAGTCGATCGAAATCGGGCTGAAAGGCTATCACGCGTATGTAACCGTCCGCGTCGCGTCGGATTCGTTGCGGACGCCAAGAGGTGGAGATTCGGCACAGGCAATCGGCGATCCAGTCCACACAGGTCATTCCGGTGAATGTGTCGTTGACCGCCGGCGACAGTGCTCGCAAAGCGATCTCGACCAGTTGATCGAAGCCGAACGAAATATCCTGCGGAAGTGTGCGATAGGCGCCCGTGACATGCCCCAACGCCAGACGCTCGGCGACAGAATCGGCAGCCTCGGGCGGCCATACCAGAGCGATCACCTGACCGGCGACCACGAAATGCCCTGGACGGTAGGGTAGTTGAACGACGGCGTCGGCCTCGGCCGCGATTTTCACCAGGACGTCATGCCGAATCACCTGGAGATATCCGCTGCGGGGCGTGCGGATCGCGGCCCCAGATTCGTCCAGGTGGGCCAACAATTCCTCGTGCGACGGACCGCGCCCCGCCCCGACCCCGAGCGCGCCACCGCGCTCCAATGCGGCGATCTCGTCGTCCAGGGTTGTGGCGATGTTGGCAATCACCACCGGAAGCTGAATCATCGTGGCGATGTGATTGAGAAAGTAGATCAGCACGGCCACGTCAAACAGTGTCATGATCAGGGTCACCGTGATCGACAGATGCGGAACGAAGTCACCGTGCGGTCCCCCGCCCACCGAGACCAGGGTGATCATCGCGTAGCAGAACGACGCCACGAAGGTCCCGAGCGAGAGTTGAGTTCCGGGGTCGCGCACGAAGTTCCGCAGCATCCGCGGCCCGAATTGGGTTGAGGCCAGCGTCAGCGCCACAATCGTGATCGAGAAGACGATGCCGACCACGGTGATGATCGCCGCGGCGACGGTGGCCAACAGGACGCGCGCGACATCGGCGGTCCCATTGAGCACCCACGACGGCAGCCGGATCAGTCCGTCGTATGCCGCACGGTCGACCGTGTAGCTGATGACGAACAGCACGATGACCAGAACCGTCTCCATCACCGGGAGTATCCATAGGTTGGTTCGCAGCGCCTCGCGCCGCCAATCGGCCTCGAAGTACGGACCTCGCATTTAATGGATTCCCTCGGCAAGCAGTCCAAGTGCTAACGCAGGCAAGAACGTCAGTGCACAGAGAATAACCGTCACTGGGCGACCAAGCCGACGAATTGCGGCCGGTGAGGGGTGCCCGTCGGCGCGGTGTGTGCCCGTGACGAGTTGGTGAACGCGATCCTCGCGAATGTCGTCCCCACTCACAGCCCTTTCAAATAGATGGAAAAAGCTAAGCGTGGACGGCTCGGGGGCGCTCGCTTGTTGACGGTTTCTTTACGGGTCGGTAGGGCCGCCATGGGTCCGCCTGAGGCAGCAAGCATCACTCTTTGGCGTCAACCTTTGCCGAAACCCAGTCGTAGGGAAGGAATTTCCCGTCGAATGTCACTACCACGCGGTCGCCCGACGGGTGCGGTTTCTTCTGAACATCGACGCTGAAGTTGATCGCGCTCATGATCCCGTCACCGAATCGCTCGTGGATGAGTTCTTTGATCGCTCCGCCGTACACCTGCAGGGCCTCGTAGAAGCGGTAGATGGTCGGGTCGGTGGGCACCGCGGTGGGCAGGCCGCCGCGCATGGGCGGTGCGGCCAGCACCGCGACCGCCGACTCGTCGAGCCCCAGCATCTCGACGAGTACCTTGCCGAGCTCGGCGGCAATCGGATGCTGGCCGAGCAACGCCGAGGTGGTCCACACAACCGGCCGGTCGATCGCGTCGGCCAGTTCCTGCCAGGTCAATCCCTTATTTAGGCGGGCGACGACGATCTGTTCGGTGATCTCGTTTCGGGTCATGGTTACCAGCATGGACCAGTTCTGCCGCTGGCCGCGCGGTCTCTGGACGATAAGGGTCTTATTGTTTTGTATAAAAATTAGGAACGAGCGCGAATCCTGATTGTCATCAATCGGTTTCGTAGCGTCGCAGGAGGTTGCGCGAGCACGACCTATGACGCTGACGCCGTCGACGAGCTAATCCCTGTTGGGGAGACGGAGGAGCCGCTCGGCGTTGAGGTGGGCGATCTTTTCCTTGTCGGCCAGATTAAAGCTCAGCGCGCCGACGAACCCATGGTCGCGCACCGCGCGCTCCAACTCGGCCGCGGCGGCCGCTGGGTCGCCCATCGGCAGGGTGGCAAAGCCGCGGAACCGGTCGGGATGGCCGGTGACCGCAGCGGCCACGGCGTCGTTGGCCTGTCGGGCCAGGTCCACCGCCAGCGACGGCTCCACGGCCTCTGCGCCGGGAACGTTGGAAAGGATCTGCACGTCGATGCCGGCCGCGTCCATCGCAGCGATGCGCCCCTCCCCCAGATCGGTAATCCCCTCCGGCCAGCCGCCTTGCGAGTCGGACTGGTCGTTTCGCATCGCGTCGAACAACTTGCGGGGGCTGTTCTGGTTTGCTTCGGCAATGGCCGGAACCAGGTAATGCTCTTCGAAAGCAATGACGTTCATGCCTTTTACTCCACTGACTCAAGATCAGGATTACTCGGCGAAGCTGTGGGTACCCTGCGGACCAGGTCCAGGTCGGGACCCCGATCATTTCGTCAGCAGCAGGAAAGCCAACTATGGCCCAGTCCACCGCATACCGCGGCACCGCAAACGATTTGCGGTATCGGCGCGATCGACGCATCGCGACGACGGGCACTGTGGCGTTGTTGATCGTCACTGCCGCGGTGGCGTGGTTGCTGTATCACCGAGCCGATCCGCCCGAGAGCGTTGCAACGTCACCGTCGACAGCGTCGGTTCCCCCGATGCATGGGTGGCTCGCCGAATCCGAGGCGTCGATCAATGACCTTGTCACCGCGCGCAACAACATCGCCGCTGCTGCAGCTCAACGCGATCTGACGAGGACGGGCGCGGCCTGCCGAGCCGCCACCGGCGTAGTGGCAAACCTGCACATCCGGATGCCCAGTCCGGAGCCGACGTTGACCAGCAGCTTGCAACAGGCGATCGACAGCTATGAGATCGGGCTGCCTTACTGCATCTCAGCTACTCAGAGGCGCAACGAAGAAGGCATGCAGCGAGCGGCGGTCTATCTCACTGAGGGGGACGGCGCCATGCGGGCAGCACTCGACCTCCTCCAGCCTGCCGCCGAACCCCGCCAACTGGGTGTGTTGATCGTCTGAAGCGTGTCAGCCTGAAGTCCGAACGATGAGGACGTCAACTTTGGCTCTGGTGGCGACAGCTCCGGGGACCGAGAACAAGCGCCCGACGATCGCTGATCGCGCATCCAGCCCTACATTGCCGACCACCAGAAGGTCGGCCCCGACTTCCTCGGCAACGTCTACCAGCGCGTGTACCGGAGCGTCCTTGATCGGGCGGTCCTCGATGTTCTTCGCCCCAGCAGCTTTGGCACGGTCGCGGGCATCGTGTAGAGCAGCGTAGATCGGCGCGTTGCCGTGCACCTTGTAGCCCTCCTCCCGGAGGGCATCGGACGCGCGCAGATCATCCTTTTGCGGAAAATAGCCGGTCGCGATGATCAGCTTCGCGTCCGAGTCAGCGGCGATCTTGGCAGCGCGGTCGACCGCACGCAGCGAGGACTCCGAGCCATCAGTGCCGACCACCACAGTCTGATAGGTCATTATTTCCCTCCGCAGCGTCGTTCCAACGTCCACCAGAGACAGTAACGCTGCCAGAGATCAGGACCTTCGGAATCGACATAATGCATCTGGTACGGCAGCGAAGCCGTCACTGAGCATTGGCCGCCTTGGCCGCCTTTGCGGCCATTTGCTTCAGCATGCCGTCGTGGATGATGTCGATGCGTGAACGGGCCTCCGCGCACACGTACGGGTCACGGATAACGGTGAGCTGGTTGTCCTGCTTTGTCTCTCCGCCGGTCGACCAGTTCGTCGAACCGGTGATGACGTCGACGCCGTCGATGATCACCATCTTCAAGTGCATGATCGCCGACTTTTCACTTTGACCGATTGCGATGCTGTTGCCGATCTTGTGATTGAGCCACGGAGCCAACAGCTCATGTTCAGATTTCCCTGCAGCTTGCGTGGAGTCGAGACTCATTTGCACATACATCTTTTCGTCGTTCAACGCAGACTGAAGGACCGTGTTCAGCTCCGGATCGTCGTAGCCGTACATGGCCACGACGATGCTCTTGTTGGCCGAAGCCAACAAGGCCTTGAGCGCCTCGTGCACTTTGTCGACCGGGCTGTAGAACGTGCGCGTGGTGTCCGGGTAGCCCGGCGCGAACGGCGCGGCTTTGTACTGGTCTAGCTGGGTTAGCGAACTAAGTGCCAATGCAGTTACTCCTTTACAACGCTGGCTTGGTCCAGTCTGTTGGGTCGCTGCTGAGCCGTTGCTGCTCGGGGCTCAGATTCGGCAAGTAGCCGGGGTTGTCGCGGCGGCGCACCAGCACGCTGGGGTGCACCAGCGCGTCGGGAACCAATGGCCGCCGCCTGCGCCCCGCCAGATACCACAATTTGCCGTTGTCATGGATGGGCGCGTCAGCGAAGTCCTCGAGCACCTCACACTTCTCCCGGTAGGCCCCCGCATCGAGCGCGAGTTCACCGACGATGCCGTCCACAACCCACTTCAACGCGATCGTGGCGAGCCGGCAGTCCGCAAACGTCCCGCCAACATCGGCGTGCACGCCGGCGAACCACCGCTCGTCCAGTACCTGCGAGTGTCGTTCGACGAGGTATTCGCGATAGGGGCGACGACGCTCGTCGATCGAGACGGCGTGGCGGATGCGCGCCACGTTGGGCAGCTCCCGGGTGTAGGGCCATTGCAGGTCGCCCCATCGCAAGAGGCCGGCCGCCTTCACGGTGTCCCACAGTCCCAGATAGGCCACCGGTACCGCGTAATGCCACACTTGTTTCGGGTTGTTCTGGTGCACGGTTGAAAACTGCGGCTCGTTCTCGGTGCGCCAGCAGAAAGCGCGCGCAAACTCCTCCCAGTGGTCAAACTCGTCCTTGGTGAATTCCCGGTTGATGGCGTACTTTTCGATCGCATAGCCCAGCAGGTTCTCCGAGCCCGGCCGCATCAGTCCGGGCCGCAGTAACATGCCGGCCAGCGCGCGAGCCGTGTAGGCCCCGCGACTGAACCCGAAGATGTAGATCGCATCACCTGGGCGCCAATGCTGCATCACATACCGGTATGCCTGTGCGACATTGTCTTTCAGGCCCAGCCCGAACATCTGCTCGATGAGCAGCGACAGGGTGCGACGCACCCCCGAGCCCGCGGCCAGCGTGCCGACACCGGGATCGTAGTAACTCAGCTGGCTGGCCGGATCGTTCTTCTCGAGCATTTCGAATAGCTTGGCGACGTTGGTGAGATTCCCGGCTCCGATTTGATTGGCGGTGCCATCGAAACAGAGAACGATCCGCTTGCCGCGCGTTGGCTCCGGCTCCTCGGTCACGTGCGGCACTCTACGGGGCCGCGTCCGCACTGTCGGGTCTTTCGCCGACCAGTGTCCGCTGTACCGTTGAAGCCATGACACTTCCGCCACCGTCGTCGGGGTCGGTCGCCGTGGTCACCGGCGCATCCTCGGGAATCGGCGAACAATTTGCCCGTCAACTCGTGGCCCGCGGCCACCGCGTCGTCGTCACCGCCCGCCGCGAAGACCGGCTGCAAAAGTTGTGCGACGAGCTGGGCGGCGACCAGCACGCTGTTGCAGTCGGTACCGACCTGGCCATCCCGGAGCAACGGGACCGGCTGGTCGCCCGCATCGACGAGCTGGGCGCGCAGGTCGACATCCTGGTCAACAACGCGGGCTTGGGCATCTACACGGCCTTCGGCGCCGAAGGCCGCGACAAGGAACTGCAGGCGTTGCGCGTCGACGTCGAGGCAGTGGCAGATTTGATGCTGCGCTACCTGCCCGGCATGGTCGAGCGCGGTCGCGGCGCGATCATCAACCTGTCGTCGGTGTCCGGATTTCAGCCGGCGCCCTACAACGCCGGCTACGCCGCGGCCAAAGCGTATGTGCTGTGGTTGTCGGAGGCTGTGCACGCCGAAGTCGCCGACAACGGCGTGACCGTCACCGCGGTCTGCCCCGGCCCGGTGCCGACGGAGTTTCAGGCCACCAACGACGCCCAAGATCTAGTCGACAAGCTACCGGGATTCACCCAGGTGTCCGCTGAGCGGGTGGTCGCCGACGCGCTCAAAGCCGCCGACCATGGTCGCGCGTCGGTGGTCCCCGGCGGACCGCAGGTGCGATTGGCGCTGGGGTCTACCCGGTTCGTGCCGACACCATTGGTCCTGCCGGTCCTCAAGCGAATGCTGAAGCGCTAGACAGACTTTGGCGTCGGGATCGGCGTAAGCGGGTTGCCTTCCTGGATCGACGAACAGTTCTCCGGTGCTGGCATGCCGGCGTAGCGCTGCTTGATCCAGGCGATCGAGTGATGCAGCCAGATCGGGAGGCTCCAGATGTGGCTAAGCGAGTTGTACTGCTCGTAGTGGACCTTGATGCCTTTTGCGCAGTAGTTACGGGCCAGCGTGCGCACGTCGCCGGCGATCATCACACCGTCACCGGCGCCGATGCCCGTCTTGTTGCCCGGTGTGCCCTCGAGCTCACCGTTGGCGCCTTGACCGATGAACAGCGGGATCGACGGGGTACCGCCGGTGCCCATGATCAGCTTGTTGGCGCAGCGGACGTAGAGCGACAAGCTCTCGGGAGTCGGGTACTCGTGGCTGACCAGGTCGGCCCACCTCAGGCCCGGGTATCGGCCGAGGACGTTGACGATCGACGCGGTCTGCATCTCGTGAAAGATCCTGGCGCCGTTGGTGCTTAGATACTGTGCCAATTCGTTTTCGATCTCGAAAGCGCGCGCGATCCCCACCAGCGCCATCGCCATCACGCCCGCCCAGAACCCGCTGCCCTCGACATAGTGCAGGTTGTGCGCCGGGTCGACGAGCACGCCGCCGATCGCCGCGCCGATCAGGCGCTTGTTGGCCTCGGGCGCGTAGGTCGGGGCCAGCTCGGCGGCCCACTCGGTGGCGATTGCCCCGCCGGAGTAGCCGAGCATCGCCACCCGGGCATCGGCAGGGATGGTCGACGAGCTCAACGCGGCCCGGATCGAGTCGAGGGTGTTCATCCCGTATTCGGGGCCCGCGGCGAAGTTTGCGCGCTGGCCCTCGGTGTCAGGGACGATGACCGTGTACCCCTCGGCGATGAACGGGCCGAAGACCGCCAACTCGACATCAGGGATCAGCCCGCCGAGCCTGAGCCCACCCCAAAACGCGTACGACGGCTCGTCATTGCGGTTCAGCGAGTCATACGCGGACTGGTACGAAAGCACTTTGGTGTGGTCGAATTGGATCGGCGGCTTGATGATCGAGGTGACGTTGACGGTCGGCTTGCCGGTCTGGCTGGTCGAACGGTACAGCAGCTGAGTGGTCTCCAGCAACGTCGGGAAGCCGAAAATGTGATACCGAAAGCTGCGGGTCTTCAGCACCGTTCCCGGCGCGACGGAATCCAAGGAGCCGGTGTAGGAATAGAAATCATCGTCCTTGGGCTGCGGCGTGACCACCGCCATACGGGGCGGGTCAGCGGGATACATCATGGTTTTCCTCCCAACACCCGGCACTGACTTCGTGCTCGCTCAACGGCTTCTCCTGTCGCTAACGCGGTTGCCCATCCTGCTGGTGCGATCTTGGGACGGCGGGGCTGTTGCGGTGCCAGCGCCCGATTCGGAACACAATCCCGTCGGCCTCATCCCATACTGAACAGGCAAACATTAGCGCGAGGGTAATTGGGTGAGACCACAATCTCGGCGACGATGCCAGCAGCGGACGAAGGGACGGACTCGTGGCCCATGACGTCTTCGTCAGCTACTCACACCACGACAAGCCGGTAGCCGACGCTGTCTGCGCCAACCTGGAAGCAAACCGAATCCGGTGTTGGATCGCGCCACGCGACGTCATCCCTGGCCAGGATTGGGGGGCTGCCATCGTCGAGGCGATCCAGTCGGCACGTGTCATGGTCCTGGTCTTCAGCAGCCACGCCAACACCTCTGTCCAGATCAGACGAGAGGTCCAGCTCGCCGTAGACGCGGAAACCGTGCTGATCCCGTTCCGCATCGAGGACGTCGCCCCCACACAGTCGCTGAAGTACTACTTGGGGACTCCGCACTGGCTGGATGCGTTGACATTACCGTTGGAGGCCCATGTTGAGCGTCTAGCTGCGGCAGTCACGAGCTTTCTGGCCGTAAGCGGACCAGTTGGCTCAAGCGCTGGCTCGGTGACGACACCGCAGAGCGGTTTGGGTACCGACACGGCACCGCCAAGCACGCGCGGCGGCGAGCACCGGATTGAACAGGGTATAGCTGCACCAGAAAGCGTTGCCGCCGAAGATGCACGAAAGTCAGGCCCCACCAGGGATCGACGGGGCGATGCGGTGTTACCGACGGATATGTCTGCTCCTGGAAATGCGCGCCTCTTCGAGCGGTTGAGTCGCCGCACGAAGATCGCGCTGGCCGCAGGCATCGTGGTCTCCGTCGTGGCCATCGTGGTCGGCATTGTCGTCGGATCGAACGGTCCGTCCGACCCCGAGGCTGCCGCCTCCAAGCAGCTGCAGGCATTGAAAGATGGGGATTCGCCGGCCATCGCCCAAGTCGCCGGTCAGTGGATCCCGCAACTCAGTGCCAAGCACGCCACCCAACCGTGGACTACCGACTCAGAAGACAATGTGGTGTACAAGCCTGTACAGATCCTGCAGGACCATCAACGGCTGCGCCAGCTGTACGGCGCCAGACTTGTGTGGTCGGGTGACTGGACAACATTCGCCCAGCCAGACTATTGGGTTTCTGTGGTGCCTAACACCTACCCCGATTCCGCCAGTGTGCTGAAATGGTGCCGCACTTTGGGTCAGGATTCTGATCATTGCATCGCCCAAATTCTCAGCAGGGCTCTTGGCCCAGCAGGGACTCACGCATATTGATCGGTGATAGCGACTTGGGCCGCCTCAGTCGTCGACGCTCGTACGCCGTAAGTGCGGCTGGTGTCTGGATTTGCGGGCCACTGACGTATTTGGCCCTGGAAGCTGTTGCGGCCGTTATGTTTCGGCATCATTACAGCTACGTCCACGACTTCATCAGCGACCTCGGCCACAACGGGCCCCAGGCCTATCTGATGAACACCGCGTTCTGCCTACAGGGAACTTTGTTTCTCGTTGGTGCCGTGCTCATCGTTCGAGCTTTCGAACCGCGCACGACCGGCCTATTTCTGACTTTCGCTGCCGCCAATGCGGTCGGCAATATTGTGATTGCGGTTTTTCACAGCGGACCTACCGCGCAGGCCGATGGAACCGCTTGGGTGCATGCCACCGGCGCGTTGTTGGCGATTGCGGGAGGGAATGCCGCCATCCTGGCGGGCTCGTCCATCGGGCCGCGGTGGTACCTCAGGGTATCGGTCGGGGTCGCCGTGATCGGCCTGCTCGGGCTGCTGATGCTCGTCATCGAGCTGAAGAACACGGCAGTTCAGCCTTTGCCGCCGGCCGTGTGGGAGCGATCCAGCGTCTACTCGATCCTCGGGTGGCAAATGTTCACCGCCGCGGTTCTCTGCGATCCAACCGGCCGATGGTTAAGACTGGGCTCATGACGGATCCCGGCGAGGGCCGTGTTGCGGTCTACCTCGACTTCGACAACATCGTGATATCGCGCTACGACCAGGTGCACGGCCGCAGCTCTTTTCAGAAAGACAAGGCCAAGGGGCTCGATAAGCACGCCGAACGGTTGTCGCAGGCCACCGTCGACGTCGGCGCCATCATCGACTTCGCGTCGTCGTTCGGGACGCTGGTGCTTACCCGCGCGTACGCGGACTGGTCGGCGGAGGTCAACACCGGCTACCGCGAACAGCTGGTCGGCCGGGCGGTCGATCTGGTGCAGCTGTTCCCGGCGGCGGCCTACGGCAAGAATGGCGCCGACATCCGGCTGGCCGTCGACGCGGTCGAGGACATGTTCCGGCTGCCCGACCTCACCCACGTGGTGATCGCCGCCGGCGACTCCGACTACATTCCGCTGGCTCAGCGCTGTAAGCGGCTGGGGCGCTATGTCGTCGGCGTCGGGGTGGCCGGCTCTACCAGCCGGGCGCTGGCGGCCGCTTGCGACGAGTTCGTCATCTACGACGCGTTGCCCGGAGTTCCGGTGCCCGAACCGGCATCTGGCGACGCCGCACCAAAACGGCGTGCTCGCGCCAAAGTCGCCGGCGACGACGATGGGCCGCCGCCGCCCGATCCCCAGGCCGCGGCCACCGGCTTGTTGACGCGCGCACTGCGGATCGGCCTGGAGAAGGACGATGTCGACTGGCTGCACAACTCCGCGGTCAAGGCACAGATGAAGCGGATGGACCCGTCGTTCAGCGAAAAGTCCTTGGGTTTCAAGTCCTTCAGCGATTTCCTGCGTTCGCGTTCTGACCTGGTCGAGCTGGACGAGAGCTCGACGACGCGGATGGTGCGGCTACGTTAGCGCCCTAGGCCTCGACCCGTTGCGCGGATACGAACAAATGCATCGGAGAGGCCTCGTCTCGCCCCTGCGCAGGTTGGCGGCCGTAGCTGGCCATCAGCACCTCCGACGGCGTCACCGTCACATCCCAGCCGTGGCGGCGGAACCAGTCGCCGGCGTCTTCGCGTTCCTCGAAGTACCACAGCTCGTCGGTCTTGGGAACCTCAAGCTGCGCGTTTGCCTTCGCCATCAACGCGCGGATCCGATCCATTCGTTCTCGCCGCTGCGCGCGGACCCGCGGGTCGGCGAAGTCGGGCGTGAGCCCCTCAACACCGACTCGGCTGCCCGGCGCCGCGAGGTCCTGGATGCGGGTGAACAGCAGATCCTGCGCCTCGGCCGGCAGATACATCAGCAGCCCTTCAATCGACCAGGCGCTCGGAGCCGATGGATCAAAACCAGCCTGCCGCAACGCCGTTGGCCAGTCCTGACGCAGATCCACCGCGACGGCGACCCGGTTGCACGTCGGCTCGGCACCGTGTTCGTGCAAGGTCGATAATTTGAAGTCCAGTACCCGCTTCTGGTCCAGTTCGTAGACCGTGGTGGCGTCGGGCCACGGCAACCGCCATGACCGCGCGTCCAGACCGGCTGCCAGGATCACCGCTTGGCGGATGCCCGCTTTCGTCGCATCGACGAAAAAAGTGTCGAAAAACTTGGTCCGGGTGGCGAAATAGCTCACCAGCTCCTGCATGCGCTGCGGCATGTCGGGTTCGGCTTCGATGACCTCGGCGGGCAGCTCCGGGCCGGAGTACCAGTTCCACACCCCGTCACCGACGGTGTCGAGAAAGAGCCGCGCGAACGGGTCGTTGATCAGCGGATTGTCACTCTCGGTATCGGCCGCGCGCGCCGCCGCTACACCCAGCGCCGTGGCGCCCACACTCTCGGTGATTTCCCAACTGTCGTCATCGGTTCTCACGACATCCGACCCTATACGGTTGTGCTCACCATGACCGACGACGAGGGTTCGGTACCGACATCGCGGCGACGCCACATCGTGCGCCTCGCACTGTTCGTCGTCTTCCTGCTCGTTATGTTCTATTTGCTGGCTATCCGGCACGCCGTCAATGTCGAAGAGGTGCGGCGCACGGTGGCGGCGACTGGGCCGGCGGCGCCGCTGACGTACGTCGTGGCCTCGGCGGGACTCGGCGCGGCGTTCGTGCCGGGTCCGATCCTGGCCGCCACCAGCGGGCTGCTGTTCGGTCCGGTACTGGGTGTGTTTGTGACGCTGGGTGCGACGGTGGGCACCGCGGTCGTCGCCAGCCTGGTGGGCCGTCGGGCCGGCCGAGACAGCGCACGGGCTCTGTTGGGTGCGACGCGCGCAGAGCGCATCGATACGCTGATCGATCGGGGAGGACTGTGGGCGGTCGTCGGCCAGCGCTTCATCCCCGGCGTCTCGGACGCGCTGGCCGCTTACGCGTTCGGAGCGTTCGGAGTTCCGTTGTGGCAGATGGCGGTCGGCGCCTTCATCGGTTCAGCGCCACGGGCGTTCGTCTACACCGCGCTGGGCGCCTCGATCGCGAATCGGTCCTCAGCGTTGGCATATGTGGCCGTTGCGGTCTGGTGCGTGACCGCGATCATCGGCGCGTTCGCTGCACGGCGCGGATACAAAAAGTGGCGGGGGTCAGTGGGCCAGACCGGTCGCAACGGGCTCTCGTTGCGCCGGCCTGGGTTTGAGAATCAAGCTGGTCAGAAAGGCAGCAATGCCGATGGCTACGCAGATCCATAACGCCGTCTGGTAGCCCGCTTTGGTGCCCTGCGCGACAATCGCTCCGGCCCAGGTGAATCCGAGCGAGCCTCCGATACCGTACGCGGCGTTGCAGATCCCCGGCAGTGACCCTGGCTCGTCCTCCGGCGCCTGTGTGACACCCAGCGCGGCCAACGGCGTCAGTGCCACTCCCATGGATACTCCGAACCCGATCATGAGCAGGATGGCCATATGCCGGTCGAACGCGAAAACCGCGAGCAGTTCGGTCATGACACTCCTATTGCTGGCGAGCGGTGCTTGCTACGGGTAATCCCGAGCACCGCCAGACCGGCGGGGAAGAGCAGCGCGGCGATCGCCGCAAGGATGGCTTTGATGCCGCCACCGGTGCTCAAGCCGTGGTGTTGCAGTGCCTCCAGCATGCTGCTGGACATCGCGACCCCGACGCCGGCCAGCGTGACGAGTGACGTCAGCGTGACACCGGCGACTTCACCAGCCCGCTCGGGTGCGACGACGGCCTGGGTCGCCACTGTTGTGAACGCATAGACCAGGCCCATGGTGAAGCCACACGCCGTGAGGGCGGCCAGGTACACCACGAAGTTGTCGGCGGCGGCCAAGACGGCCAACGACACCGCCGCAACGCTGCACCCGATACCCATGACCGCAAACGGCGCATTGCGCGCCGCCAGGCGTCCCGAAATCGGCCCGCCCAGTGCCGCTCCCGCTGACGGGCCGAGAAAAGCCAGGCCGGCCATCAACGGGTCCAGGCCCCGCACCTGTTGCAGGTTCAGAGTGGACAAGAACACCGTCACCACGTAGGCGATGTTGGCCACTGTTCCGGCGATCACCAACAGCGTGAAGCGCACATTGCGCAGCAATGACAGGTCGATCAGCGGGAAGCGCACTCGTGTCTCGACGAGGACGAATGCGGCCAAAAGCACGATGGAGGCAAGGAATACGCCGATGACGGGCGTCGAGAGCCACCCCCAGGCCGGCGCTCGGTCAAAGGCGAAGGTGAACAAGCCGATTCCCGTCGTAATCAGTGCCAGACCACTGAGATCCACCCGCCGCGGGACGGACTCATCTGAGGTCTCGGGAATCGTCTTCATGCCGATCACAAGCGCGACCGCCGCCAACGGCACCAGCATCCAAAACACCGAGCGCCAGCCCAGCGTCTGAGTGAACAACCCGCCCACCAACGGACCTGCGGCGTTACCCAAACCGGCGATACCATAGGCCAGTCCGATTGCCTGGCTGGACTTCTCGGTAGGCAGGGTATTCGTCAGCACGCTCACCGAAACCGGGAAGATCAACGCGGCGCCCAAGCCCTGTACCGCCCGGAAAGCGATGACCACCGAGGCCGATGGTGCGATGGCGCAGAATATCGACGCCACCCCGAACAACGCGATCCCGACCAAAAGTGCACGGCGGCGGCCGAAGATGTCCCCGATGCGGCCCGCCGGCGCCATGAACGCGCCTAACGCCAGCATGTAAACGCTGATCACCCACTGCAGATCGGTCGTGGTGCTGCCGAGATCCGACGCCATCCGCGGCAAAGCGAGGTTCATCGCGAAGTAGTCGATCTGCACGCAGAACAACGCCGTCGAGATCGCCGCAAGTATCCAGCGTGGGTGCATCGGATGTGCCAGCGAGTTCACGGCTCGACAATAAGGCTGGCAGAGTGCTTTTCGGTGGCAATCCCGCGACATCGCTTCGGTGAGTCGATTACCTGCGGCCACCGCTTCGGGGTGGGACCATATGCTGGTGGACGACGACCCCGAGAAACGCATCGCCGAGCTGGAAGGTCAGCTGGCCGACAGCATGATGCCCCCAGACCAGCAGCAAGCGGCCGGTCTAAAGCCAGCCGGTTGGTATCCCGACCCCGGTGGTGCCGCGCTTCTTCGATATTGGGACGGACACGAGTGGACCTCAGCGACCGACGTTCCTCCTGATGTCGACACCGCAACTTCGACGGATGAACCCGAAAGCTCCGCCGGCCCACAGTGGTCCGAACCGCCAAGCTACGCCGGTCAGGCATCGGCGGACCCGGTTGGGAAACCAGTGTCGGAGAAAAAAGCCGTCGTCGCTGGGATATTGCAGCTGCTTTTCGGCGTGTTGGGTGCGGGCCGTTTCTACATCGGGTCCATGACCATTGGCGCTTGCCAGCTGGGTCTGACAATCCTTGGCGTGGTCCTTGCGGGAGTCGTGCCCGAAACCGCTAACACCGCGGTCACGCTCATCGGGCTTCTTTTGATTGCTGTGCTTATTTGGGCATTCGTCGACGCGATCCTGATGTTCATCGGAGCTGTCCGCGACGGCCAGGGCCGCAAACTGCGCTGACCCTCAAAGATGCAAGGCTTGGGCTGCCGCCGTAGCCACGTCACCGCGCAGCTTGGACAGCGGTGGACTGCCCGGCACAAGTATTGAGTTCGCGAGCAGAATCACGTAGGTATCTGAGTCTGGATCCATCCATACCGATGTGCCGGTAAAGCCGGTGGCGCCAAAGCTGCCGATGGGAAAGATCAAGCCACGCGGCTTGGAAAAGTCGGTATCGATGTCCCAGCCGAAGCCGAACAGTTGCTGTCCTGCGATCGCCGGATAGTTGGGCGCGAGCAGCGGGTCTGTGGTGTTTGGAGTCTTTGCGATGGCTTCCCGGGCGGCATCCTTGGCTGCTTGGAGCTGCGCAGCGCTATGGCCGGGCTGCTGAGGAGTCGTCATCAACTCCAGAGTCGTTTGCTTGAGCGGAAATTCACTCGGGCGGCCCGCGAGTCGATCAAGCAGGGCCTGCGCATAGCCGCTGACATCCTGCGCCGTCGAAAACACACCGGCATGCCCTGCCACTCCCCCCATGCGGCGCGCCGTCGGGTCGTGCACGGTGCCGCGAAGCAGGTGACCGAAATCGGGATTTTTGTTCGGCTCGGCGCTGCTCTGGTCGTCGATTGCCGTTGGGGCGATGCGCGACAACAGACTGGTGCTCCAGGTACCAGGTGGACAGGTGCCGGGCTCTTTTGGCCCGGGCGCCCAAGCGATCGCGGCTCCCCTGATCGTGTGTGGGCCACATGCTTTGGCCGGCGGAAGGTAGGCCGTTTCTGTCATGCCAAGCGGTGCAAAGACATTCTTCGCAACGTACGTGTCTTCGTCCTCGCCGGTGAGACTCTCGATCAGCGCGCCGAGCAGGATGTAGTTGATGTCGGAATAGCGGAAAACCTCACCGGGACCCGACTGCAGCGGCGTGGTGAGCGCACGATGAATGCCTTCGGCCTTGTCGGCTCCGTCCAGGCCCCACGGGTCCCCGAGATTTACGTCTATCGGCTCGCCTGAAGTATGCGTAAGCAACATCCGAACCGTCACCATGGCACGTCGCGGATCGTTCGCCGTGTTGAACGCGGGCAAATACTTCTGCACGGGATCGTCGAATGCAACCTTGCCCTGTTCGTAAAGCTGCATGACGGCAGTCGCCGTCGCGAGGCACTTCGTCAATGATGCGATGTCGAAGATGGTGTCTTCGGTCATCGGTTCGGCAGGTGTGGGCGAGCCATCCAGCCCCGGATCGCCTGCCGGTTTGCGCGAGCCGTAAGCCCGGTGGAAGACGATCCTGCCGCCATGCCCGATCACAACCACACCACCTGGCAGCCGCTGTTGGGCGATCGCATCGTTCATCAGCTTGGAGACCGTTGCGAATTCGGTTGTCGGAGAGGCACCTGGCTGCCTGCCGCTCACTGCTGTGTGCATCACGTACCTGGCCGAGGCCGCCGCGCCAAGGATAAGCAGGGCCGCTCCAACGGCGATGGCCCTTCGCGACGTCTTACCCGGACCGGACGTCATGTCAGGTATCGGTTTCGCCATCGGGCGAAGCGACTCGTCGGCACCTGAATCGCTGCCATGACCGTGCTCATCGGCGACGCCACCGACTTCGGCGGTGTCTTAGCCTTGGCGGATGGGGGCCCATCGCCTTCCCACCACGTCGGCTCCAGCAGCGCCGTCGTCACCGGGATCGCCTGTTCGACGCTGTTGCGCCCCCACCGGCTCGCGCGATCGATCGACGCCACGGATGGCGCCAGGTTGGCCGGCGAGAGTGTCCGCTCGAACCGGACGAGATGGTCGGCGTAAGGCAGGTTACGCACCATCTGCAATGCGACCGCCTGGGTGATCGGCGCCAACCACAGGTGCCGTGGGTCCCATTGCGGGTGAAAGCAATCGAAAGCCAGGTAGCACGCGTTGCGGGTGCCCAGTCTGCCGTCACGGACGCGCTTCCACGCCAGTTCGATCGGGACGTTGCTTGCCGTGCCTCCGTCGACGAGCGCGGCGATGTCCTTCTCTTCAAAGAGGGCGTCGAGGATCGGGGTCATCCGCGGATCGCTGGTTTCGTGATGCAGCACACCAGGAATGGCCGCCGAGAAGGATGCCGCATCGACGACGTCGAAGTCGCGGGCCGGGTCGTCGCCGATGATGATCGGTTTGACGACCCGCAAGTCGATGAAGGCGGCCACTTGCCACATCCGGGCGCCCACCACCGGGCCGATGCCGATCGGGCGAAACGGAACCGACCGCAGCTGCAGCGCCGCTAACTCGGGACGGCGGAACCGTGACGGCAGCGCGGTATACGGTTGCCTGCGCACCCCGGCGACCACGACGTCGAACGGAATCGCTAAGTCCGACATGCGCATTCGTTCGCCGTCTGCGCGGCTGAGCATGGTTTGGGCGAACTGGTCGAAACGCAACGCGAACATGCCGGCCAGGCCGTGGCGGCGGCGCAACCGTTCGGGTCCCAGAATGGCGCGGTAGGAGACCGTTTTCGCCCAGGCGATGTATTCCTCGATCGGCACCGGCAGGGCGCGGCTCACCAGGCTGCCCAGGATTGACCCGATCGACGCACCGATCATGTAGTCGGGCACCTGGCCGGCGTCCAGCAGCCGCTGCATGCCGCCGATGTAGACGAAACCCGCACCGCCTCCGCCGCCGAGTACCGTGACGAGTTTCTTGTAGCCGACCTCGGCGTCCAATTCGGCTGGAGAGAAGTCGTTTCCGTGCCGCTCGATGAGCACTCGGCGTTGATCGTCCTGGTCGGCGGCCAGACCCGCCAGCGCCTCTCGTGCCGTTTTCAGTGCCGTGACTGGATCGGGCTCCTCACGCAGCGGCCCGTAGAGCGCGTCGGCGACCCGGGACCGCCACGGCGCTATTTCGGCGCCGACCGCGACGTCGCCGCGCCCGCGGCTCCCGCCCGGGCCCGCCGCGCCCGGCTCGAAGTCGGCGAGCCTGGCGAAGTTGAGGATGTAGCGCAGCTTGCGCAGCTCCTCGGCGCTCAACACCTCCGGCTCGGCGAGCTGGTCGCGGATGAGCCGGTTTTCCATCCGCTGCAACAGCAGGGCCGGCTCGGCGGACAGCAGATCGGCGGCGTCGACGGATCCGACCGCCTCGTCCTCGATCTCCTCGAGGACTTGGAGCCCGGCCTCGCGGCGGCCGAGGCGGCGCAGCACCGAGTCAGCGAACGGGATCTGCACGAGGATCAGTTTGGCCGATGCATCGGCGGCGTGTCACGGGAGGGTCCGGCCCGAACCCGCCCGGCCCCCGCAGCAGGTTTTCCGGCATCGATCGCACCAACTTACGGCAAAACGCAAGCAGGCCCTCGGGCAGCTCGACCAGCCGGTCCTGCGAGCGGTACACATCCCAGCTGTGTAGGGCCAGGTCGGAAACTGTCCCGCGGAATCTGCTCTACCGCCTCGACGAGCAGGCCCATCGCCTCAGTGGCCATCATCCCGACCTGTGAGATCGTCTCGTTCATGAGCGCATCGTAGATACCGCTACGCGGAGTAGCGTCTGAACCGCCTCAGGTAAGGCAATAGTCGGTACGCTGGCACACGCCTCGGCCAGTCGCCAGCACGGAAGTAGGCGTCTGACCCGCCATCGACGAATACCACGCTCCCACACAGGAAGTCTGCAGCATCCGACAACATGAAGAGCACCCAGTCGGCCAGCTGTCCGGCATCGCCGAACCCGCCGGTCGGGACCGGGAACGCATGAATCCGCTTCGCTTGCTTCGGCGTCGCCAGCTGCTCCTGCAGAAGCGGCGTCAGGATCGCTCCCGGGGCCAGAGCGTTCAACCGGATTCCCGCGCCCGCCCACTCCATCTTTACCGCCTCACGTCGGACCCAGCGGCTCACCGCGATCTTGGATGCCGCGTATAGGAAGATTGGAGCGTTCTTGCCGAACCATCTCACGGAGCGAACCGCCTTCTCGGCGTCGTCAGCAAGGAGTGCCCGAACCGTGCGCGCAGGAACCAGAGGTGTTGTCGTTGTGGAGTTGCTCGAGAAAACAACGACTTTCGCGCGGTCAGCTGCAGCCAGCGCGGGCCGCCACGCGCTGAGCAGGTCAACGACGCCAAGGTAATTGACCTGAGCGATCAGGTGCGCACGCGCAGCGCCAGGTCCCGGACCGAGACCGGCCGCGAGCACGGCGCCGTCGAGTCTGGTCCCCGACGCCGCCAAAACAGCCGCGGCGGCCGCCCGGCGTCCCTCCGCGGTCGACAAGTCCGCGGTGATGTCTGCCTGCTTAACGTCCACCCCAATCACGGTGTGGCCCGCGTCGCACAGTTTCTGCGCGACCTGGTGCCCCATTCCTGAGGCCGATCCGGTGACCGCGTAGACGCCCATGACCGCGTCTCCTTCCTCGCACGTTGTATCCGCCGGTGCGCGCGCCCAGGCTACCGAGAGCCGGTAGGTTCGCCTAGGTGTCATGGGCGATCGTGCGATGAATCCGGAAGTCGACGCGTTGATGCACAACTACGCAGGCGAGGTGCCAGGCGCGGCGGTGCTCGCGCTTCGCGACGGTAAGCCGGTCGTGCGCGCAAGCTACGGCCTCGCGGACCTGGAAACTGGCACGCCCGCCAGGCCTGAGACGAACTACCGACTCGCATCGGTCACTAAGCAGTTCACTGCCGCAAGCATCCTGCTGCTGGCCGAAGACGGCCGCCTCGATCTCAATGACCGCGCCGACAAGTGGCTGCCCTCGCTGCCAAAGGCCGCCGAGACGGTTACGATTCGCCACCTGCTGACACATACTTCGGGCCTCATCGACTACGAAGATGTGATCCCGGAATCCTTTGCTGCGCAGTTGCATGACGCGGATGTTCTGCGGCTGCTGGAAACGCAGGACCGCACCTACTTCCGCCCCGGCGCCGACTATCGGTACAACAACAGCGGCTATGCATTGCTGGCACTGCTCGTGCAGCGGGCGTCGGGGAAGACCTTCGCGACGTTCCTGCGCGAACGCATCTTCCAACCGCTCGCCATGAGCAACACCGTTGCGTACGAGGAAGGTATCTCGACGGTCAATAACCGCGCGTTCGGCTATACACAAGAAGCGGGCCGCTGGAACCGTACCGACCAAGATCAGACGAGCGCGGTGCTCGGGGACGGCGGAATCTATTCGTCGATCAGCGATCTCGCGAAGTGGGATGCCGCGCTGTACGACGGGCGCCTGCTGCATCCGAGCTCGTTACGGGCGGCGTTCACCCCCGCGACGCACACCGACGATCCCGCGATCCAGTACGGCTACGGCTGGCGCATCACCGGCGAAACGCTCTGGCACTCCGGCGAAACGGTGGGTTTCCGCAATGTGATCGTGCGCTACCCGAAGCGGCATATCACGGTGGTCGTACTGAGCAACCGAAACGAGCCCGAGCCGTACCAGCTCGCGCTGGAAATCGGCCAGACCGTTATCGGATGAGCAGGCCGATGGGCGGGGCGGCCTGCGGCGGGAGCGCGAGCGGCGCGTCACCGGGAGAGATGCGTCCAAGCACGTTCGGTCCGGTGAGCAGCGGCACCTGGTGCCAGGCGAGGAAACCGATCAGCGCCATCAGGTAGGCCTCCTTGGCCTGCGCGGGCAGGCCGCGCTCGTCGCTGACGGTGAGCGGGAGGCGGCGCTCGAGCGCGCCAAGCAGCGCCGGGTTGCGGACCCCGCCTCCGGACACCACGACCTCGGCGGGCGCGTACGGCGCGAGCGCGTCGGCGACGGTGATCGCGGTCAGCTCCGTCAGCGTCGCCAGCAGGTCCCATGGCGCGAGATCCGGCAGGTCGCCGAGGCTTTGAAAGCAGAAGTGCTCGCGGCCAGTCGATTTCGGCGGTGCAAGCGCGTAGTAGGGGTCGTCGAGCAGACCTTGGAGCAGCGCCGCGTCCGGCGTGCCGCGGGCGGCGAGGCGGCCGTCCTCGTCGTTCGGTCGGCCGATCGTGCGGCGCGCCGCCTCGTCGAGCAGGCAGTTGGCCGGCCCGGTGTCGAATGCGAGCGGGGGACGACCGCAGCGGACGATCGTCACGTTCGCGATCCCGCCGAGGTTGAGTGCCGCACGAGTGTGCTCGCCCCGCAACCACAGGTCGTCGAGGATCCCGGCGAGCGGGGCGCCGTGGCCGCCGGCGGCGATGTCGCGCGCTCGGACATCGGAGATGACAGGCAACCCGGTAGCCTCGACGATCCACGCGGGCTGCCCGAGCTGCAACGTCCCTTTCGCCTCGCCGTCCTGTACCCAATGGTGAACCGTCTGCCCGTGGCTGACGACGAGGTCGGCGGGCAGCAGCTCGGTGGCGAGCTTCGCCGACGCCTGCCCGATCAGCTGGTCGAGCTCGCACAGCTCGCCTGCAGTCGTCAGGCCCAGCGAGGCGTGCAGTCGCGCGCGCACCTCGTCCGGCCACGGCCGCTCGATATGACGCAGCGGCGACATCGTGACCGCACCGCCGTCCCACTCGAGGTCCGCTGCCGCCGCGTCGAGGCCGTCCATCGACGTCCCCGACATCAACCCGATTACCTTCATGTCCTACCGAGCGCGTTCCGCACGTGTCCCTGAGCCCGGTCGAGCCGGACGGCGGCCTCGGCCGCGTCGATGCCCGCGAGCAGCGCGACGATCGCGGTCTTGGCGTGACCTCCCGCGGCGGCGAGCGCGGCGATCGCGGCCTCCTCGTCGACGCCGGCCGCGTCGCGGACGATCCGCACCGCTCGGCGGCGCAGCTTCGCGCTGGTCGGGCGAACGTCGACCATCCGCGGTCCGTAGGCCTTGCCGAGCGCGATCATCACGCTCGTCGAAAGCGCGTTGAGCACAACCTTTTGGGCCGTCCCTGCGGTCAGCCGCGTGGAGCCGGCAAGTACCTCGGGCCCGGTAAGCAGCTCGATCACCAGGTCGGCAGCCGCCTCGCCGTGGGGGTTGTTGACGACCGCGACGGTCAGGGCGCCCGCGGCGCGCGCGTGCTCGAGCGCCCCGAGCACATACGGCGTGCGGCCCGAGGCCGTGATACCGACGAGCGCGTCGGCGGCAGTCAGGCCGGCGAGATCGGCTGGATCGAACACGTCCTCCGCACCCTCGATCGCCTCAGTCAGCGCCGCCGGCCCGCCGGCGATCACACCGCGCACGAGGTCGGTGCCGAACGTCGGCCCGCATTCGGCGGCGTCGAGCACGCCGAGCCGCCCGGGTGTTCCGGCGCCGGCGTAGATGAGCCGGCCGCCGCGCTCGAGCCGCGCGGCGATCGCATCAGCCGCCGCCGCGATTTGCGGGACCGCCGCCGCCACCGCGCCGTGCGCCTCGCCCTCGGCGGCGACGAGCAGCGCGACGATCTCGCCGATGGGACGCGCGTCGAGGTCGTCCAGGTGTGGCTGGCAGGCTTCGGTGGCGAGCGCGTCCAGGCCTCTTGGAGTTGCGCCCGCCTGCACGCGGATCAGGCGCGGCTCGTGGATCGTTCCCAGCAGCAGCGCGCCGTCGAGCGCGTCACCGGCGGCTGGGATGAGGTCGAGCTGCTCGCGCAGCGCCTCGACTCCCGCCAGGCCGCCGACCATCGCCACCGGGCCATCCCCGGCCGCGTGGGCGGTCGCGGCGAGCGCCTCGGCGGCGGCGCTGACGATCTCCAGCGCCGCGGCGTCGCTCTGGGCAGCGAGGACGTCGGGCGCGAACGACGCGAGCGCGGCGGCGCCGGTGAGTTGGGCGGGCCAGGTCTTCGGCGCGCCGAAGCGGGCACGGGCGGCGTCGAGCAGCGTGGTGGACGGGCCGCGGCCGTCGTGGGCGCGCAGCGCCGCGCGCAGTCCGGCGGCGCCGATCCACGCGCCGCCGCCCTCGTCGCCTAGCCACGGGCCCCAGCCGTCGGCGGTCCGCAGCGCGCCGTCCGCGCCGATCGCCAGCGCCACGACGCCGGTGCCCACGATCAGCACGACGCCCGGCTTTCCGTTCAGCGCGCCCGCGTGCGCGATCACGGCGTCGCTGGTCACCGCAACGCGTTTCGCGCGCAGCGAGGCCAGCAGCGCATCGCCCAGCGCGCGCGCCGCGTCCGGCGCTGCCAGCGCGCCGGCGGCGCCGACGATCACGTCGTCGACTGGACCGAGTTGGCGCGCGACAGCCAGGATCGCCGCCTCTGCGGCCCGCACGCCGCCAGGCGCCGCGAGACCCGGCGCGCCCGCGCCCTCGGCCCTCCGGCCGGCTGCTGCGGCCCGGCAGGACGTCTTGCCGAGGTCGACGGCCAGGATCACCGGACCCATCCTTCCACGAGGGTCGGCGGGCTAAGTCACATCCGCCACACGAGCCTCTCGGAGAGGCGGCAACCGTTGTGCCCATCTCCGAGCGACAACTGGCATGGGTCTGATTAGTCGCTGAGAGCCGGGCACATCGTCACATCCCTAACTCCTGTGACGTAAGGGATTCCCCGCTTCTTCTGCCGCGAACAGGACGTCAGGGTTGAGAATGCCCGCCGGATCAAAGCTCTGTTTGATGCGGCGCATGAGGTCGACCTTGACCGGGTCTTCGAGCTTCAGATAGTAGGGGGTCTTGGCGCGCCCGAGACCGTGCTCACCGGAGATCGCGCCACCCAATTCCATTGCGAGCGCGAAGATGTCGATCAGCAGTTTCTCCTTTTTCTGCGGATCTTTGCACGTGATGGCCAGGTGTACGTTGCCATCGCCGGCGTGACCGCAGCCCACCGCGGTACCACCGGCAGCGGTGGTCAGACCACGTGCAGCGGCCAGGAACTTTGGCATCGCGGCGCGCGGCACGACGGTGTCGATGAGGTCGTCTGCCCCGAGGGCCTTTACCGTCCAAAACGCTTTCTCGCGTGCCTCGATCAGCCTGCGCGCCGAGCCTCCTTCGAGCACGTAAACATCGACGGCACCGAGCCCGCCGAGCAGCTCGCCGGCCCGCTCGACATCCTCGTCCAGTCGATTTGCAGTGCGATTCTCCAGGGCCACAACGAGATACGCCTGGCAGCTGTCGCGAATATTATCGGGGATGCCCAGTTCCAGGTGCTGGGTGTAGACGAGCGCGGCCATCGTCATGTTGTCGATGTATTCCACGATGTAGGGCACCAGGCCGCTGGCGAGGATCTTGGGCACCGCCACCATCACCTGGTCGAAGTCGGCAAACGGGGCGAGCACGGTGGCGCTGTGGCCGAGACGGGGATGAAGCTTGACGATCACCTCGGTGGCCAGCGCCAGGGTGCCTTCGGAGCCGACGATGAGTTGAGTCAGGTCGTAGCCGGTGGACACCTTGGCGATCTTGCCGCCGGTTCGGATGATTTCGCCGGTCGGCAGCACCGCCTGCAGACCGAGCACGTTGTGGCGTGCTACGCCGTACTTGACCGCACGCATCCCGCCGGCATTGGTGCCGACATTGCCGCCCACGCTGGAGGACAGCTCGCCCGGATGAACCATGTAGCGCAGACCTGTGCCGGCGGTCGCGGCGTCCAGCTCGGTCAGCGTCACACCGGGTTGGACGACCGCGACCTGGTTGGCGGTGTCGACCTCGAGGACCGCGTTCATCCGCTCGAAGGAAATCAGCAGCCCGCCCTCCCGCGGCGTTGCCGCGCCCGACAAGCCGCTGCCGGACCCGCGGGCCGTCACTGGAACTTTGTGCTCCGTGGCCGCTTTCAGCAGCTGCGAAACCTCCTCTGCGGTTGCCGGTTTGGCGACATAGGCGGGCTTCTGCGGCGCCGTCGTCAACACCTCGTCGTGCCAATAGTCCTCGGGTATCGCATCTCCCGTCAGGAGGTGGTGGGTCCCGACGATTTCTGAAAACCGCGCCGTCATGTCGCTCATCGAAGGCCTCAGTCAGACAAATTGATGACGTCCGGCGCGGGCGTCTGAGCGTAGAGCTTGTCGATCTCAGCGGCATACTTCTCGGCGATCGGCTTGCGTTTGAGTTTCATTGTTGGGGTGAGCTCGTCTCCGCCTGGCTCCCATGGAGTGCCGACAATAACGAACCGTTTGATCTGCTCGACGCGGGAGAGTTTGGCGTTTCCCTCGCGGACGGCGGCGGTGAGCATTTCGCTTGCCTCGCGACGTTGGGCAAAAGCGGCCGCCGACGGGTCGGCAATGCCGAGCGCGGCGGCCCGCGCGGCGGCGGCTTCACCATCGAGGACGACGAGCGCCGTCACGTAGGGTCGTGCATCACCGAACGCCACTACCTGGTCGATCACCTCGGACGTGGCCTGGATCGCCATCTCGATGTTGATGGGGGACAGGTTCTTTCCGGCTTCGTTGACGAACAACTCTTTCTTGCGGTCGACGATCGTGACGAAACCTTCTGAGTCGATGGTGCCGATGTCGCCGGTATGCAACCAGCCGTCGGCATCGACCGCTTCGGCGGTCTTCTCCGGCTGATGCCGGTAGCCTCGCATCACGACCGGCCCGCGGATCAGCAGTTCGCCGTCACCGGCCACCGAGATCTCGACACCGGACAGTGCCTTGCCGACCGAACCCACCTTGGTCGCGCCCGGCAGGTTGGAGGTCCCGGCGCCCACCCCCTCCGACATTCCCCACACTTCGTAGACGGGAATGCCCAGACCCCAGAAGAATTCGAGCGTTTCGACTGGAGTAGGCGCGGCACCGATCACTCCCCAGCGCAGCTGGTCCATGCCGAGCGTGCCGCGCAGCTTAGCCAGCACGAGGCGGTCGGCAATTGTGCGGCGGATGGCCAGCGAGCGGGGCACGGGCTGGCCCGCCAACGTCTTGCGGGCGGCCTGGATACCAGTGTCGATGGCCCACAGCGCAAACCGTCGCCTGATCCCGGTCGCCTCGGTGGCGAGTTTCGTTTCGATCCCGGCTTTGATCTTGTTCCACACCCGCGGCACCCCAAGCCAGACCGTGGGGCGAGCATCGGCCAGCGCCTGCGCGATCGCCCTGGGGTCGGCGACATCGGTCACCGGCACTCCCAGGACCATGTTGGCGTAGTGCCCGGTCACGCGATCGGCGATGTGCGCATGCGGCAGGTATGAGGTGATCCGATCGGTTGGCTGCATGTCAACGAGGTCGGCAACCGCGGAGAACGCGGCCATCACATTGGCGTGGGTGAGCTCGACGCTCTTGGGCGGCCCGGTGGTTCCCGAGGTGTAGATCAGCGTTGCGACGTCGTCTGGTCGTACCGCCCGCCATGCCGAATCGAAATCGCAATCGGTTGTGGCGCTCAAGTTTTCGAGGTCTTCGAGGGTCATGCAGCCATCGACGTCGGCGTCGACGACGATCACGCGTGCGGGGTCGGCCCCGGCCGCATTGACAGCGGGCAGGAAGTCTTTTTCGGTGAGCACGATCTGGTTCTCGGCGTTGCTGAAGAGGTAGCGGATCTGCTCCGGCGCCGAGGTGTTGTAGATCGAGAACGGGATCGCGCCGAGATGCATGATCGCGGTGTCCGCTAAGTGGAACTCCGGACGGTTGCGCAGCATGAGACCGACTGTGTGGCCGCGTTCGACGCCAAGCGCCGCCAGCCCGGTGGCAATCTTGCGGACGCGATCGGCGTACTGGCGCCAAGTGAGGACAACTTTGTCGCCGGGCGTCCGGATGGCCACCGAGTCCGCCAGTAAGTTCGTGGTCTCTCGAAAGGCCTCTGGCAGCGTGGACACCACTACTCCGCTTCGGTGCCGAACCGCGGTTGGAGCAACTTCGGTCATTTGTCTGCTCCTATGATCATGAAACCCGTAATTTAACGCGGCAGACCACGTTGCGTCGCGTTTCCGTCACTACAGAGCGTTTCGCGTTGCCGCGTGGTGAATGACACACCCCCGTAGTTTTCGTAGCAGGAATCTAGGGGGGATTGCCGCGCGTTGAACCGGGCACCATGACTCCAGCGCATAGTGTCGCGACCCAAGCTCCCTCCGTTGACAAGCCGATACTGTGGACTCCGGCGCGCGTGCTGGTGACCCGTTCGGCCTTTGAACTGCCACACGGCGCCAACGTGGTTGCGCGGTGCGAAGCCGCTGGAGTGGCCGATATCAGGGTGCTGCCCGCCGATCGGTTGCCGTCATTGAACGCCGACAACGACCGCGCTGCTTATGCGTTAGCCAAGCAGACGCTGGCCGTCGTGGTGGCGCCGCCCAGCAAGCTCCGCCTGCAGCCGATCGCGCCCAGCGAGGACTGGCGGATCGACCTGGCCCAAGGTTGCCCGGGTCACTGCCAGTACTGTTACCTCGCGGGCTCGCTGTCTGGACCACCCATCACCCGGGTCTATGCCAATCTGCCCGAGATCTTGGCGGAAATGGGCGGCTATGTCGGTCGCGGCACTGTCACCTCGACGTCCGTCGAAAGAGCCGGCGAGGGAACCACGTTCGAGGCGTCCTGCTACACCGATCCGCTCGCGCTGGAACACCTCACCGGCTCGTTGTCGGCGACGATTGCACACGTGGGAACCCAGCACTGGCCTGCACCGGTCGGGTTGCGGTTCACGACGAAGTACGACAACGTCGCGCCGTTGCTGGACCTGCCGCACGCGGGCCGCACCCGGGTGCGCTTTTCCGTCAACGCCGACCAGGTCGCCGGCCGCTTCGAGGGCGGCACTGCGCGGCTGCCGCAACGCATCGCCGCGCTGCGCAAGCTGGCGCTCGCCAGATACCGGGTGGGGTTGACCATCGCGCCGATCATGCCTGTTGTGCAGTGGCGAGACGACTACGCTGCCCTGCTGCGCGACGTCGCCGAGGCGGTTAGCGACGTCCCTGACCTCGATCTGACCGTCGAATGCATCACCCACCGGTTCACCAAAGGCAGCAAAGAAACGTTGCTCAGCTGGTACCCGCGCACCAAGCTCGAGATGGATGAGTCGGCACGCACCCGCAAATTCGGCAAGTACGGCTCGGCCAAGTACATCTATCCGAAGGACACCATGACCGAGATGCGGTCGTGGTTCGAGGCAGAACTGGCGACGACGCTACCCGCTGCCCGCATGCTGTATTGGACCTGACACGGACGCCAAAGCCGTTGTGGCTCAGAGCTGTGCGCGCATGTACTCCAGGACTTCGTCGATTTTGGCGAAGCCGCCGAGGTGACTCTCACCGGAGCGCACCATGAGCTCGCCGTCCTGTAGGCGGATGACGGCCGCTTGGACGCCGGCGATGGGCACCACGTGGTCGGAGTCGCCGTGCCACCAGCGCACCGGCACCTTCACGTCGGTCAACCGGAAACCCCAGTCCCGCCCGAGCAGCCGGGCATCGTCAACCATGGCCAGGCAGCGACCGTGGAAGGCGTTGACCATGTCGTCGACGAAGATCGCCTCGACTTCCGGGTCGGCGAGCACCCGTTGGTCGTCCTCGGGCCACCTGCTGGCGTAGACCCGGTAGGCGTAGTGCGCGAACGGGATAAGCGGCGCCAGCAGCACGGTACTGAGAACCGCCAACGGGCGGCGCAGCTGTGTGAGCAGGCGGTGAAACCGGCGGGCAACGTCGGTGACGCCGCCGCCGGTGGCCTCGGGACCGACCGACGGCACCGTGCCGTCCAGGATGGCCACGGCGGCCACCCGAGCCATCAGCGGGGCCAGCGCGCCGCACGCCAAGGCGAAAGGGCCGCCACCGGACAGGCCCACGATGCCCAGCCGCTCGGCGTCGAGCGCGTCGGCCACCTGCGCCATGTCGGCAGCCCAGGCGGTCACCGCGGCGTAGCGGTGCGAATCGGACCATCCCGTTCCCGGGCGTTCGACGATGATGACCCGCAGGCCGAGTTTCTCGGCGGCACGCCGCCCAAGCATCGGGAACTGGCGCCGCGCCCCCAGGGTGCTGTGGAACCACAGCACCACCGGACCAGCGGGGTCACCGAACTCGGCGTAGCCAAGCCGGCGGCCGTCGGCGAGGTGGAATTGGCCTTCCGCGCGCGGCTTTTCGACGCGCGGTACTCGCGGTGGATGCCGCAGCGGGTTGGTCAGCTTCATCGGTTCCCAGAGTGTAGGCGACCAAGCTGCGGCCATCGGGGCCCCGATGGCCGGTTGGGGCGATGTTCGCGTGAGGTTCATCCCGGCTTTGTTGCGGTGACAAGCCGGGTCGAAACCCAGGGGCCGCCGTACCACATTCGCCATCCGACACTGCGGCGCTGGACGTTACGCCAGCCCTGTTCGCGGAGGTGGTCGGCGTGCTGGCGGGTCTCCCACAGGTCTGCGATGGCCAGACGACCGCCGGGACGCAGCACCCGCATCGCCTCTTCGAGGGCTTGGCGGCGTCCGGCGCGCGTCGGAATATTGTGAATGGCAAGGCTGCTCACGATGACGTCGACACTGTTGTCGTCGAACGGTAGCGCGGTCATGTCGGCGGTGTGCAACTCGATGCGGTCGGCGACGTTCTCCAGTTTGGCGTTGGCCTGGGTGGCCGCCGGCGAGTTGTCGGTCTGGTCGGCCCGCCACAGATCGACGCCGATGGCGTGGCCGCGCGGTAGCCGTTTGGCCGCGGCCAACAACACCGCGCCGCGCCCGCATCCCATATCCAGCACGGTTTCGTCACCCCAGAGCTGCAGCTCGTCGAGGATCTCGTTCCAGACGTCGAACTTGCCGGCTTTCGTCGCATAGATGTAGAGGGCTGCACTTGCGGTGATTCCCAGCGACGATATGCCGGTCAGCGCTGCAGTCAGGTGCTTACCCCGGGCGAGGCTGTTGCCGGACCATACCGCCAAGACGGCGGCTTGGACGCCGACAACGATGGCCTGGCCGCGGGCGGAGATGGTGTGGAACGAACCGTCGATTCCGTAATCGCCCTGGTGTTCTCGGAGGGTCGTGTCTACCACCCGACTCACCAGTGTCCGTGATGGACGACTTCGTCGAAAGGCCGCCGATTCGGTTTGCGGATCGGCTTGAGCGGGCGGTCGGCGGGATAACCGACGCCGAGCAGGTAGGCCACCTGATACTCGTCGGGTACGCCGCCCAGGATGGCGCGTGCTTTGTCCTGATCGCCCACCGACGAATGTCCGGTGCCGATGCCCAGGTCGGTCGCCGCGATCATCATCGCCATGGTGGCCTGACCGACGTCGTACTGGTCGGTCACCTTCCGGCGTTCGCTCGGCGGTTCGGGGATCACCAAGGCGATCGCGGCCGCGGCCCCGGCGATGTGACCGGCGCCCTGCCACACCGTGGACAGCTCCTCTAGCTGATGACGGTCGGTGACGATGACGAAGTCCCAGGCTTGCCGGTTTTTCGCCGACGGCGCCCGCCAACCGGCCTCGGCAATACGGTTCAGGTCCTCTTTTGACACCGGCTCCTGCTTGTACTGGCGGACATTGCGTCGGGCAGTAATTGCGTCCCACGTCTCCAACTCACCGCTCCCTCGTGTGTAGCGTTTCTCACCCAGGCTAAGCCGTTTGGCCGACCGCATAATCCAGCTCGTCGATAACCCCGCTGAGCTCATCGACCAGCCAGTTGTGGATGCGCTCGCGGTACACCTCGAGTAGCGACCGGTAGTACCACAGGTGGTCCTTGGGATCCTTCACGCTGAACCGCTGCCACAGCTCGCCGCCAAGCGCGCGGAAGTCCCGCAGGATCGCATGAGCGTTGTGCAACTTGTCAGCCACCGACACCAGAAGCGCACTGTCCGATGCCTCGGACAAATGGTCGATGTAGTTTTCCTTGCGCTCACGCCAGGGTGGCTTCGGCGTCACCACTGTGTCGCTGCATTCCTCGACAATGTGCGCTACTTCGTCGCCGAACTTGCGCCGAATCTCGTCGAGCGTTTCTTGCCCGCCCTGGTCTTCGGCAGCGTCGTGCAGTAATGCGGCAATGGCCTCCGTCTCGGTGCCGTCTGCCTCGATGACATACCCGGCTACCGACAGCAGGTGGCCCAGGTACGGGATCTCGCTGCCCTTGCGGGTCTGGGTGGCGTGCTTCTCGGCCGCGTAGGCCATGGCCTCGACGAACTTCGGCGTGAGCCGCGGTGTGGCTGTCTGGCTGCTCATGGTTACTCCCTTGTGCCGCTGGACCATCAACCTCACTTTGGCACACGGGTACGACAATTCACCGCAGCTCCGACGGGCGGCGAGCGTCGGTGAGATCACTGATGATTTGAAAATCAGCAGTATGGTGGGTCAGAAGTGGAACGCCGTGAACGTTCGCAGTAGCGGCGATAACGAGGTCGATCGAGCGCCGACGCGGCTGGCCGCCACGATTCCGCACAGCGGCCGACAGACGGCCCCATTCGCGCGCGATCTCAACCGTAATCGGGAGTGCATCGAACGTCGATTCAATCACGCCCAAGCGGTTCGTACGAATGGACCGTTCATCATCGTCACTGGTGACGAGTACGCCGAAGTGAAGCTCGGCGATCGAGGCGACGCTTATCGCAGCCTCGACGTCAGGCGGTGGCTCTTCGCCGATGAGAATGGACGTGTCGAGAAGCGCGCGCATCGGCTACTCAAACGGATTGCCAAGCGTTGCAGGGAATTTCACAAGATCAGCGTGGAGGGTCCTCGGAGCCGGGGTCCGCCACACGGCGCGTAACGCCTGACCGCCGACCCATTGCCTTCCGTTGGTTGGGCCCAGCTGTGCCACCGGCCTACCAGCGACGGTGATCGTGACCTCCTCGCCTGCCTCCGCGCGGCGGAGCACTGCGCCGACGTTGTTGCGGAGTTCCTTTTGGGGGATTGTCGCCATCAGTACATGGTAGCAGAAGCGCTACCAAGCGAAACTTGCCCGCAATGTCAGTTCCGCCGTTCTATGGTGGCCCGCAATGGCGCTTCATCTCCACCGCGCCGAGCGCACCGATCTGCTGGCCGACGGGCTGGGCGGCACTGCTCGCCAACCCACTGCCCGACCCGTTCGCCGAGGAACTGGTGCTGGTGCCGGCCCGCGGCGTCGAGCGGTGGCTCAGCCAGCGACTCTCGCACGTGCTGGGCACCGGCCACGGCGGCGACGGGGTGTGCGCGGGGGTGGCGTTCCGCAGCCCCGGGCTCGTTGATCGCCGAGATCACCGGCACGATCGACGACGATCCGTGGTCCCCCGACGCGATGACGTGGCCGCTGCTGGAGACGATCGACGCGTCGCTGGATGAGCCGTGGTGCCGCATCCTGGCAAGGCATTTGGGCCACTTCCACACCGGCGACGAAGCGGAGCTGCGGCAAGGCCGGCGCTATTCGGTGGCGCGACGGCTGGCCGGATTGTTCGCCTCCTACGCCCGGCAGCGTCCGCAGCTGCTCATCGACTGGCTGGACGGCAATACGGGCAAGCCTCGACGTCGATCTGCAGTGGCAACCCGAACTGTGGCGGGCGCTGGTCGAGCGCATCGACGCCGATCCCCCGCACATCCGCCAGCAGAAGACCTTGGCCCGGCTGCGTGAAGGGCCGAGCGACCTGCCGGCACGGCTGTCGCTGTTCGGGCACACCCGGCTAGCCTGCACGGACATCGAACTGCTGCAGGCGTTGTCGACTCACCATGATCTGCATCTGTGGCTGCCGCACCCCAGCGATGAGTTGTGGCAGAAGCTCGCCGGCGCGCACGGCGCAATCCCCCGCCGCGACGACACCAGTCACCGTGAGGTAGACAATCCGCTGCTCGCGACACTCGGACGAGACCTGCGCGAACTGCAACGCAGCCTGCCGACAGATCTGCAAACCGACGAATACCTGACCACCGACGACCGGCCCGACACCCTGCTCGGCTGGTTGCAGTCCGACATCGCCGCTAATGCCGTTCGGCCACAAGGACGCAAGCTCGCGGACGATGACCGCTCGGTGCAGGTGCACAGCTGCCACGGCCCGGCCCGTCAGGTCGATGTGCTGCGCGAGGTGCTGCTCGGCCTGCTGCAAGACGACCCGACGCTGGAGCCGCGCGACATCTTGGTGATGTGCCCGGACATCGAGACGTATGCGCCGCTGATCGTCGCTGACTTCGGGCTCGGTGACGTGGTGCACGGCGCGCATCCCGCCCACCGGCTGCGGGTCAAGCTCGCCGACCGTTCGCTGATCCAGACCAATCCGCTGCTCGGCCTGGCCTCGCAGTTGCTGGCGTTGGCCGGCGGCAGGGTGACGGCCAGCGAAGTGCTCAACATCGCCGAGGCCGCGCCGGTGCGTGCCCGGTTCGGCTTCACCGATGACGACCTGGAGTCCATCACCCACTGGGTGCGGCAGGCGAACATCCGGTGGGGCTTCGATCAGCAGCATCGGCGGCCGTATCACGTTGACTTCGTGCATAACACGTGGCGTTTCGGCATCGACCGGATATTGGCCGGGGTCGCGATGTCGGACGACGCGCATGCCTGGATCGACAACACCCTGCCGCTGGACGACGTCAGCAGCAACCGCGTCGAATTGGCGGGCCAGCTCGCTGAATTCGTCTGCCGGCTTGCAGCGGGTGGCCGACTCGCTTTCCGGCGCGCGACCGTTGCACGACCTGGCTGGCCGCGCTGAGCGACGGCATCGACATGTTGACCCGCATCAACGATTCCGACGCCTGGCAGACCAGCCAGATGCAGCGCGAGTTCGCTGAGGTGTTGCAGCAGGCCGGTTCTCGCGTCGACACCTCGCTGCGGCTGCCCGATATCCGAGCGCTGCTCGACCAACACCTGGCCGGGCGCCCGACCCGGGCCAACTTCCGCACCGGAACCCTGACCGTGTGCACGATGGTGCCGATGCGCTCGGTGCCGCACCGGGTGGTCTGCCTGGTCGGCCTCGACGACGGCGTGTTCCCGCGCCTCGGTGTCGTCGACGGTGACGATGTGCTGGCCCGCGACCCGATGACCGGTGAACGCGACATCCGTTCTGAGGACCGGCAATTGCTGCTCGACGCCATCGGCGCGGCCACCGAGAAACTGGTGATCACCTACACCGGGGCCAACGAGTACTCGGGCCAGCCGCGTCCGCCCGCGGTGCCGCTGGCCGAATTGCTGGACACCCTCGACATGACCACGCCGGACAAAATCCGTGAGCGCATTGTCGTCGAACATCCGTTGCAGCCGTTCGACATTCGCAATGTCGATGCCCGGTGAGCTGGTACCGAAAGTTCCGTTCAGCTTCGACCCGACCGTGCTGCGCGCAGCGCAGGTCAGCACCGGCCAACGCCGCGAACACCCCAAGTTCATCTCCGGGCCGCTGCCGCCACCGCCCACCGATGACGTCATCCTCGCCGACCTGGTCGCCTTCTTCAAAGACCCGGTGAAAGGCTTCTTCCGGGCGCTGGAATTCACGCTGCCGCGCGACGTCGACGGTGTGCAGGACGCCATGCCGGTCGACATCGACGCGCTCGAGGAGTGGACGGTCGGCGACCGGATGCTCAACGACATCCTGCGCGGCATGACCGCCGATCAAGCGCGCCAAGCGGAATGGCGCCGCGGCACGCTGCCGCCCGGCCAGCTGGGTTGGCGCAAGGCAGCCGAGATTCGCGATCAGGCCGCACTGCTGGCTGTCGAAGCGCGGCAACATCGACCGGCGGATGGACAGGCCTACGACGTCGACATCCATCTCGGTGGCGGGCGACGGCTCACCGGCACGGTATCCCCGGTGTACGGCGAGCGCCTGGTGTCGGTGACCTATTCCAAGCTGGACGGCAAGCATCTGCTCGAGTCGTGGATTCCGTTGCTGGCGTTATTCGCTCACGATTCCCGCCGCGACTGGTCGGCGGTGTGTATCGGCCGACCGAAGAGAGGCACCACTCCGCGGGTGGAGGGGCTGGGCCGGCCCGACGGTGACGCCGTCGAGGTGTTGCGTGAGCTGGTGGCGATTTACGACGCGGGACGCCGGGAGCCGCTTCCATTGCCCGTCAAGACATCCTACGCCTGGGCCGCCGCTCGGCACTGTGGTGACGACCCGGTTCGCGAGGCGGGATTCCGGTGGACGATGGGAGGACGAGGAGCCGGCCCACGTGCGGGCGTGGGGAAAGGACGCGCGGCTGTCTGATCTGATGCAACCGCTGCGGCCGGGCGAAGAGTGCGACAGCGAAGACAACCGGCTCGGCGCGTACGCCGCTCGGCTCTGGCTGCCCATGCTGCGCGCCGAGAGGAACCCGACGCGATGAAGCGATTCGACCTGCTCGGCCCGCTGCCGGCCGAACGCTCCACCACGGTGCTGCAAGCCAGCGCGGGTACCGGCAAGACGTTCGCGTTGGCCGGTCTGGTGACCCGATATCTTGCCGAGGGTGCGGCCACGCTGGACCAGATGCTGCTCATCACGTTCAGTCGGGCGGCCAGTCAGGAACTGCGCGAGCGGGTGCGCCGCCAAATCGTCGACGCTGTCATCGCTTTCGACGATCCTTCCACCGTCGGAGATAACCAGCTGGTGGCGCATCTGCTGAAGGGCACCGGCGAACAGCGTTTGGAGCGAAGACGGCGGCTGCGCGACGCGCTAGCCGGTTTCGATGCGGCGACGATCGCCACCACGCACCAGTTCTGCCAGCTGGTGCTGAGGTCGCTCGGCGTGGCCGGTGACACCGCCGCCAATGTCACCCTGCTGGAAAGCCTCGACGACCTGGTGGCCGAGATCGTCGACGATCTTTACCTTGCCCACTTCGGGCAGGAGCGCGACGATCCGATGCTGGAGTACGGCGCTGCGCTGCATTTGGCGCGCGAGGTGGTCAACAACCCAGCGACCGAACTGCGGCCCCGCGACCCGGAAGCCGGTTCGTGCGCCGCCGTCCGTGTCGACTTCGCGAAAGACGTTCTGGCCGAACTGGAAATCCGCAAGCGGCGGCTGCGGCGTCCTCGGCTACGACGACCTGCTGAGCCGGCTGGCCGCCGCGCTGAACGCCGACGACTCCCCGGCCCAAGTGCGCATGTACCAGCGCTGGCCGATCGTCATGGTCGACGAGTTCCAGGACACCGACCAGGTGCAATGGCAGGTCATCGACCGCGCGTTCAGTGCGCGCTCGACCGTCATCCTGATCGGCGACCCGAAACAGGCCATCTACGCGTTTCGCGGCGGCGACATCGTGACGTATCTCGAGGCGGCGAAAACAGCGGGCGAGCAGAAAACGCTGGCCACCAATTGGCGCAGTGATGCCGCGCTGCTTGATCGGCTGCAGGTGGTGCTGCGCGGCGCCCAACTCGGTGATCCCGCGATCGTGGTGGACGATGTCGAGGCTTACCACCAGGGTCACCGGCTCGCGGGGGCGCCGCATAACGACCCGTTCCGGTTGCGGGTCGTGCAGCGACCGACGTTGGGCCGCAACGGTCTTGCGAATCTACCGATCGGCGAGCTGCGCGACCACATCGGCGCCGACCTCGCCGCCGATATCCGCGCGCTATTGGCCAGCGGTGCGACATTCGACGGTGAGCCGCTGCGAGGCCCGCGACATCGCGGTGATCGTGGAAAGACACGCGGACGCGCGAGCCTGCTTCAAAGCGTTGTGCGATGCGGGCATTCCGGCCGTGTACACCGGCGACTCAGACGTATTCAACTCCGAAGCCGCCGACGATTGGCTTTGTCTGCTGGAGGCGTTCGACCAACCACACCGCCCCGGGATGGTCCATGCCGCCGCGGCGACGATGTTCTTCGGCGAAACCGCGGAAACGCTTGCGGCCGGAGGTGACCCGCTGACCGATCGGATTGCCGACACGTTGCGTGAATGGGCCGCACATGCCCGGGAACGCGGGGTGGCGGCCATCTACGAAGCCGCGCAGCTGCGGGGTATGGGTGATCGGGTGCTGTCCTGGGAGGACGGCGAGCGGCACATGACCGATCTTGCGCACGTCACGCAGTTGCTGCAGGATGTCGCGCACCGCGAACGGCTGGGCTTGCCCGGCCTGCGCGACTGGTTGTGCAAGCAACGCGAGGAACGCAGCGGCGCAACCGAACGCAACCGCCGGTTGGATAGCGACGCCACTGCCGTGCAGGTGATGACGGTGTATGCGGCCAAGGGACTGCAGTTCCCCGTCGTCTATGTGCCGTTCGCGTTCAACCGCAACGTCCAGGACCGCGACATCGTGTTGTTTCACGACCCGACGCCAGTGGGGTGCGCTGCCTGTACATCGGCGGCAAGGACGGCCCGGACTTCAGCGCCGTCCAACAACTGGGCCGCCGCGAGGACGCCAGCGACGACAGCCGGCTGACCTACGTCGCGTTGACGCGGGCACAGTCGCAGGTGGTGGCGTGGTGGTCACCGGCCTTCGACGAGCCCAACGGCGGCCTGTCCCGGCTGTTGCGTGGCCGCCGGCCCGGAGAGCCATGTGTGCCGAACCGTTGTGAGCCGGCGAAGATCTCCGACGACGACGTCGATGGCCCGGTTCCGCGAATGGGAGGCCGCGGGCGGGCCCGGTCATCGAGTCGTCGGTGGTGGCCGCGGCGCCACCGGTACCGGCCAAGCCCGTGCCGTCGGACCTGGACAGCCGTCACTTCCATCGCCGTATCGACACCGGCTGGCGGCGCACCTCCTACTCCAGCCTCGTCCGGGTCGCCGAGGCTACCGGAGTCACCAGCGAGCCGGAGGTCACCGAACTGGACGACGAGACCGGCGATATCCCGTTGACCGAGAACGCATCCGGGCCGAACGTGCCGTCGCCGATGGCGGCGTTGCCGTCGGGTGCGACGTTCGGTTCGCTGGTGCACGCGGTGCTGGAGACAGCCGATCCCGGCGCTGCGGACTTTGCCGCCGAACTCGAGACCCAGGTGCGACGGCAGCTGAGGTGGTGGCAGGTTGATGTGACGGCCGCCGAGTTGGCCGCAGCGTTGGTGCCGATGAATGAGACGTCGTTGGGGCCGTTGGCGGGTGGCTTGACGTTGCGGCAGATCGGTCTGCGGGATCGGTTGCGGGAATTGGACTTCGAGATCCCGTTGGCCGGCGGCGATGTGCGCGGAGCTGTCGCCGAATGTGTCGGTGTCCGACGTAGGTGAGCTGCTGCGGCTTTACCTGCCCGCCTGGTGATTCTTTGGCGCCGTATGCCGACCGGCTGACGTCGGCTGCGCTGGGCAACCAGTCGCTGCGGGGGTACCTGGCGGGCTCGATCGACGCGGTGCTGCGACTGCCGGACCAGCGCTTCCTGGTGGTGGATTACAAGACCAACTACCTGGGCGACAACGCCGCCGATTACAGCCATGCGCGGTTGGCCGAGGCGATGCTGCACTCGGACTATCCGCTGCAGGCGCTGCTCTATGTCGTTGTGCTACATCGATTCCTGCGGTGGCGAGTGCCGGGCTATCAGCCTGAGCGGCATCTCGGCGGGGTGTTGTACCTGTTCGTGCGCGGCATGTGCGGTGCCGACACGCCGGTGGTCGACGGGCAGCCGTGCGGGGTGTTCAGCTGGCAGCCGCCGGCCGAGCTGGTGGTCGCGCTCTCGGATCTGCTCGACGAGGGAAGGCGGGCGGCGTGACCGATCTGGCGATCAACGCGACCGGCTTACTAAGCACGTTCAACGGAGCCGGTGTGCTCGACGTCGCTGATGTGCGGGTGGCCGAGCGGATCTGCGTTCTCGGCAAGGAGACTGACGAGCGGGTGGCGTTGGCGGTGGCGCTGCTGGTGCGCGGGCTGCGTAGCGGATCGGTGTGCATCGAGTTGGCTTCTGTTGCCTCCTCCGTCGGCGTCGAGGACGTGCCATGGCCCGAGCCGGAGGAGTGGCTGGCGGCGGTGCGGGCTAGTACGTTGCTTCGCGAGCCGCCGGTGCTGCATCTCTACGACGAGCGGCTGCTCTACCTCGACCGGTACTGGCGCGAGGAAAAGCAGGTATGCGACGACTTGCTGGCGTTGCGGCTGTCCGAACCGATAGGCGATGTGCCCGCATCTGAGCGACTTTTCCCGGCCGGCTTCGAAGAGCAACGCGAGGCCGCTGAAATCGCGCTGGCGCAGGCGGTTACGGTGCTGACCGGCGGCCCGGGCACCGGAAAGACCACTACCGTCGCGCGGCTGCTGGCCCTGCTGGCCGAACAGGCGGGGGCGTCGCGACTCGCGGATCGCGCTGGCGGCGCCGACGGGCAAGGCGGCGGCGCGGCTACAGGAAGCCGTGCAGCATGAGGTGGCCAAGCTCGACGCCGCCGATCGCGCCCGGCTCGGTGAACTACAGGCGATGACCCTGCATCGGCTGCTCGGCAGCCGGCCGGACTCGTCGTCACGGTTTCGGCACGATCGCGGAAATCGGTTGCCGCACGACGTGATCGTGGTCGACGAGACGTCGATGGTGTCGCTGACGATGATGGCGCGGCTGCTGGAGGCGGTGCGCCCTGATGCCCGGTTGGTGCTGGTCGGCGACGCCGATCAGTTGGCGTCGGTGGAAGCCGGTGCTGTGCTGGCCGACATGGTCGACGGCCTGTCGGCGCGCGCCGACGTACGGGTGGCGGCGCTGCGGACATCGCATCGGTTCGGCGAGGCGATCGGTTTTCTTGCCGATGCGATCCGGGTTGGCGACGCCGATCGCGCGCTGGAATTGTTGCGTTCCGGCGACGAACATATCGAGTTCATCGAAGACGAGGCTTCCGCTGCGATGCGGTCCGTTCTGTTGCCGCACGCATTGCGGCTCCGCGAGGCGGCGTTGTTCGGCGCCGACGACGTCGCGCTGGCGACGCTGGATGAGCATCGGTTGCTGTGTGCGCATCGGGAAGGCCCCTACGGAGTGCGGCACTGGAACCGGCAGGTCGAGAAATGGCTGTCCGAAGCGACCGGACAGCCGCCGTGGTCGGAGTGGTATCCGGGGCGGCCACTGCTGGTGACGGCCAACGACTACGGGCTGCGTGTCTACAACGGCGACACCGGTCTTGTCATCGCCGGCCCCGAGGGTCTTCGGGCCGTCATCGCAGGTGCCAGCGGACCGCTGGACTTTGCGACTAGCCGGCTCTCCGACGTCGAGACCATGCACGCGATGACGATCCACAAATCCCAGGGCAGCCAAGCCGATGAAATCACCGTGCTTATGCCGCAGGAGGATTCGCGGCTGTTGACCCGAGAGTTGTTCTACACCGCCATCACCCGAGCGAAGGGAAAGGTGCGTGTGGTCGGGTCAGAGGCTTCCGTGCGCGCCGCAATAGAGCGACGGGCGATGCGAGCGAGCGGATTGGCACAGCGGTTGCAGGTCACACATTTCACCGAACTTGGCGAGCAGGGGAGCCTACGCTATTCGGGGGGCCGATGAAGCTGAGCAATCCTCTACGTCACCCCTTCCGGGTACCGCGCGTCGAAAAGCCGCGCACAGAAGGCCGTTTCAGCCTGCCCGATGGTCGCCGACTTGGTTACGCCGAGTTCGGCGACCCCTCTGGTGCGGTCGTGCTGTGGTGCCACGGGACGCCCGGCGCGCGGCGCCAGTTCCCGCTGCTCGGTCGGCGTGCCGCCGAGAAGCTCGGCCTGCGCGTCGTCGTCGTGGAGCGGCCGGGCGCGGGGCTGTCCGATCCTCACGCCTATGCCGCAGTGGCCGAGTGGGCCACCGATCTAGCACATGTAGCCGACGCGTTGGGCGCCGAGCGACTCGGTGTCGTGGGCTTGTCCGGCGGAGGCCCCTACGCCCTGGCCTGCGGCGCGGTTCCCCCGCTGTCCGCTCGCGTGGCCGCTGTGGCAGTGCTGGGCGGCGTCGCCCCGTCGGTCGGCCCCGACGCCACCGCCGGCGTCATCGACGATCTTGCCCGCTTCTTTGAACCCATGCTGTCGGAGCTGCGCCGGCCGTTGGCGGCGCTGAGTTTAGGGCTAATGGCGCCCCTCATCCCCGTCTCGCATTACGTCTTACGGGCCTACTCGAGTATTCAGCCCGAGGGTGACCGACGGGTCTTCGCCGACCGCGAAATGGAGGCCGTGTTCGTCGATGACGTCGTGCTGGTCATCAAGGGCCGCTGCCAGGCCGTGATCGACGATGTCCGCCTGTTCGGGCGGGACTGGGGCTTCCGGTTGGCCGATGTGAAGGTGCCGGTGCGGTGGTGGCACGGCGACGCCGACCCTTTGGTGCCCCTCGCCGCCGCCCAAACGGCGGTATCGCACATGCCTGACGCCGAGCTGATCTTGCGCTCGGGCGAAAGCCACCTCGGCGGCTTCGCCCGCGCGGACGAGGTCCTAGAGTTCCTCCGCGCATTCCTCTGAGCGGCGCATCATGGGAGGGTGCGGATCGGAGTCGGGGTTTCCACGGTGCCCGACGCGCGGCACGCCGCGGTGCATGCGGCCGCGCAGGCGCGCGACGAGCTCGCGGGTGAGGCGGCGTCGCTGGCGGTGCTGCTGGTATCGCGATCACACACCGACAAGGCCACCGACGTCCTGCGTGCGGTGCGCCGGATGCTCACGCCGCCGGCGCTGATCGGGTGCGTTGCCCAGACGATCGTCGCCGGCCGCCACGAGCTCGAGGACCAGCCCGCGGTGGCGGTGTGGCTGGCGTCCGGCTTGCCCGCCGAGACGTTCCAGCTGGACTTCGTACGCACCGGCTCGGGTGGCCTGCTTACCGGTTACCGCTTCGACCAAAGCACCCAGGATGTGCATCTGCTGCTGCCGGACCCCTACACGTTCCCGGTGCACCTGCTCATCGAGCACCTCAACACCGACCTGCCGGGAACGGCCGTGGTGGGCGGCGTGGTCAGCGGTGGGCGCAGACCGGGCGACACCCAGCTGTTCTGCAACCGCGACGTGCTCACCTCCGGCCTCGTCGGCGTGCGCCTGCCCGGCAGACATGCGATCCCGATCGTGTCGCAGGGCTGCCGGCCGATCGGCCACTCCTACATCGTGACCGGCGCACAAGATGACGTGATCACCGAGCTGGGCGGCCGACCGCCGCTGCGGCGGCTGCGGGAGATCGCCGCGGGGCTGCCGCCCGACGAGCAGGAACTGCTCAGCAACGGCTTGCTGATCGGGATCGTCGGCGACGAGCACTTGGCGACTCCGGGTCAGGGCGACTTTTTGATCCGCGGGCTGCTGGGCGCTGATCCTGCGACGGGGGCGATCGAGATCGGCGAGGTTGTCGAGGTCGGCGCGACCGTGCAGTTCCAGGTGCGTGATGCGGTGGGGGCGGACACGGACCTGCGCGCGACCGTGCAGCGGGCGGTCGCGGACCTACCCGGGCGTGCGGTGGGGGCGCTGTTGTTCACCTGCAACGGGCGCGGACAGCGGATGTTCGGAGTCGCCGACCACGACGCGGCGACGATCGAGCAGCTGCTGGGCGGGATTCCGCTGGCCGGTTTCTTCGCCGGCGGGGAGATCGGCCCGATCGCCGGCCGCAACGCCTTGCACACATTTACCGCTTCGATGGCAGTGTTCGTCGAATAGGCTGCTGCACTGGCTGATTCGTGTGTGCGCCACATCTTCACAGGGGTAACGCCGCCGAGCCATTATGCGATTTGCCCGCCTTCGGGGGATTTCTCAGTGCGCTGGCCGTACGTTTGGTACGTGCTCGTTCGGCTCCCGCGGTGCTCGCTCGGGCGGGGTGCTCTATGGTGAAACGGCCCGAGACCCCCCGAACGGCAATCGTGATGCTTGAATGCGACGTGAGTTGTCGGTGGTTCGGGCTAGATTTCGGCCATGGTGGTCAAGTCTCGGCCGTATTCGTCGGTGTGCTACCTCACCTGGCTGACATCGAAGGTGCACCGTGAACGGTGACGCGCCCGACCCACTGTTGCTTGGGCAACGTGTGGTGGCGATCCTCGAAACCGGCTTGCGCACGGCCACCTACAAGCTCGCCACGCTGATGGCATTGATCGAACACTGCATCGAGAACATGCCCGAGCGAACTAGCGATGTGCTGCGCGTGCCGATACCCGACCTGGCGCACCGGGTACTGGAGATCTACTGGGAGCAAGCGCGCCCATTCGACGGCCACGAATTGCGCCAATCCACACAACCGCGCGCGCGAATCCTGACGGCCACGAATATGTTACGTGAGGCCGCCGGGGTAAAACGAACTCGTGCGTCGGTAGACATCGCCAGACTGCGCGCCCCTGCGCAATACCGAAACGCGATCGACGAGATCACGCTGTGCCTGGCGCAGCAGCCGCTACATCGGCTGCAGAAACTGCCGGGCTCGTCGACGAGTGATCCTTTTCTGTACGAAGACTCGTTCCTGCACGACCACGTGTCTCGGTCGACGCTGCGCGCCCATGGCGACGCCATCGAACTCAGACCCGGTGTTGCACACGGCCTTGCCCGGCTTGCAGGACTGCTCAAGCCGGCGTTGGAGATCATGTGGGTCGATGATGTGCGCCGGATGAACAAGTTCCTGGACGCCGAGGTTCCCGATGTCGCGGGCCATTTGTTCGGGCGCGAGCGCACCGCCCTAGCCACCGTGCGCGAGCCGTTCAAGGAGGTGTTCGGCCCGCACTGCTTCTATTGCGGGACGCACCTGCCCATGAACAATCCAGTCGATCATGTGCTGCCGTGGTCGCTGGTCGGTATCGACGGCCTGGCCAATCTGGTGCTCGCGTGCGCGCGCTGTAACGGTGACAAGAGCGGCGCATTGCCGGCTATTGCGATCGTCGAACGGGCGCTGAAGCGTGACCGAGACGTACTGGAGCAGATCGCCTCCGAGATTCACTGGCCGACGCAGCACGACCGCGTCGTAGCCGCGGCCCGCGGTATCTACCGGGGACAGTCCGCCGGTGTGCCCACATGGTCGGGTTACAAGCAGACACAGAGGCTGGACATCGGTTTCCCGCCGACGTGGTTCTAAGTTCGATCGATGCTTGCGCGACGCAACTCCTTGAGCCGCTGACGTACCGCCGTAGAGTGCATACCTTGCAAGTTGAGTGGCGGATCGAGTAGTTCGCATCACCTGGCGCTCGCCCGGTCGTTTGCGACGGCTTCCACATTGTGCACCGCATCCGCAGCACGGCTTTCGGCGGCCCGACCAGAGCTGATGAGCGAGCGGAGCGCTTCCCGCGTCTCGCGGTCCGTGGAGTAGATCACCGTCCCGATCATCCCGCGGGTCAGCAGGACCTTGTAGACGTGGCGCACAAGGATGTTAAACCTGTTGTCAGGAACGGTTTTCGGATTTCGGAAATCAGGATCCCGGTTGGCTTGGCGGACTGTCACGAACCGGCCGTCGCGCCACACGAGGTCCGGTCCGAGAATCACGCCGTTCCAGTCGTACTCGAACCCTTGGGCCGTGTAGATGCAGCCCACCTGCCCGAACCCGCCGTCGTCGGTCGCCCAAAGCGCGCTTGGGGGCGCGTCTCCGATTCGCCTGTCGCTCTTGCTGTTCCACGGGCGCGACCACGTTCCGATGCGAACGTCAGGTACGAGTGTTCCATCCCGCCTGGCGTCGCTCCACGGCCAGCAGTACCCGGCGGTGATCCGGGCCGCGTATCCCTGTTGCATTTGGGTTCGCAGAAACCGTTCCATCTCCTCGGGAGTCTCAGCGAGCCGGACATCAAACTGTGGATCGCCGGACCACGTCGCTGGTGGATGATCTCCGTCGAGTCCTAGCAGTTGGACTACCCAGTGCACGTATTCCTCGCTCCCGCCGCACCGAAACTGTTCGCCGAGCGTAATGTGCTGAATGTCAAGGCCGAGGTGCCGTGCGTGGTGCTCTATCTGTCTGAGGGTTCCCATTTCGCCTGGGCGCACCACTTGGTGCTCGTCGAGCAGAAAGACTGGAACGCGAGCGGCGGCGATGAGCTCGTCGATCTGCGGGCGGTCGGTCCGCAACTCCGCGCGGGTGTACCGGTCGACCGATGTTTTCCGGATGCGATGAGCCTCATCCATGATCAGAACGTCCAAGCCGTTGGGATCGGCCGTCATGAACTGATTGAAATACTTGAACAGCGTGCGGACCTTTGGTGCTCTTACGGCGGTGACTTTCCTGAGGGTCTGGGTGAACGAGCGCGACCCCGTCGCATGGACGACGGTGCGACCACCTCGCGCAAGCTCGCCAACGAGAGACAGCGCGACCACGCTCTTGCCACTGCCGGGCCCGCCAGTCACGATGATCACCCGCTTGGTGTTTCCGGCGCGCGTGTGTTCGACAGCGTGCATGACCAAATCCACTGCCAACTGTTGGTTTCCGATCAAGCGGAACTGGGAGCGGTCGCGGATCTCCGCGGCGGCCAGCTTCAGCAGCTGTTTGGACGGTGCGACAGCAGAGTTGATCAATAGATCGGCCGCCTCACGCCCGGGGCCTGGGGCGAGCCTGGACCGGAGAAAATCAAGCATGGCCCCCTTGTCTGCGGCGGTGAAGAGCCGGCCAGTCGTTGAGACCGGCACTGCGAGCAATTCCTTGACCAGGGCGGGATTTGAGGCGTTGTGCAGGTAGGCCATGCCAGCCACCGAGTCGGGATGGTCTGCCACCACTCGGGCGAAGTCGAGGAGGTACTCGCAGTAGCCTCGCACCTGGATCACCGGATGCGGCCGCGGTCCGCCTGGGACGCCCGGCACCTCAACGATCTCCGGGTCGCCTTCGAAGGCGTAGGCGGCTGACCATTGCTTCAACTCGACGACGACGTATGACGCCTCGCCGGTTCGCGGGTGGGTGCCCGCGAGGACGACGTCGGCTCGCTGTGATGTGAGCGGAAGGTGATACTCGATCAGCATCTCGACATCTCCGAGGCCAGCATCGGCAAGGTCTGCGGCCAAGACTGGAAGACTCCGCTTCCACGAGGACTGCTCGGCGGGCGCCGCGCGGTGGCCAGTCCGGTACAGCATCTGCTCCAGCAACTGCTCGACCAATGACTCAGGCGCCATCTCACGAACGCGATCCGCGGTCGTCCGGATGAGTGTCACGTCGAGTTCCCCAGTGCAGCACGAACACATTCGTGCGGGTGGGGACATATCTGCACCGGCTACGGAGGGCCGGGGAAGTCCGTCGGACCGCAGAAGTCATGCTAGGCGGGATGGCCTCGATCCGCCGCAATACGCCCAGCAAAATGCTCGCGGAAATGAGGAAATGATGTTATGGGGGCCGCCACCGCCTCAAGCGATCGCGGCACGCGAGGCCATAAACACTTCTGTCGGCATCGGTCGGCGGAGTCGCCAGGTGATCGCCATCGGCCGGTCGCCTTCATGCGAGACGTAATCGGCCGGACCGAGAAAGACATATGGTGAGGTGCCCAGCGCGTTGGTCTTTGCTTCGCGGACGAACAGCAGGACGTGCGAGCCGCGGTAGCGGTGGTGTATGTAGCGCTGGCCGGTCGGTGAGGCTGAGGATGTCGTCGACTGCGATTCCCAGTGGAAAAGCTCTGGACTGAGCGCAAAGTCGCGATACATGGTGGTCGGCGAATAGTCGGTTTCGGTCTTCTTCAGGGTGATTAAGAAGGCGTCGGCATTGGCAGATTCGCACCAGGCGACACCCTCGCGCATGGTGCTCGGCATCCGACGCAACGATGCGAATCCGAGTGCGGCCAAGATTTCGTCGCGGGAGTAGCTGGCATGCACCGCCAGCGGCACATCGGCGAGTTCGGGGATCAGCTCATCCAGCGGATATGTGCTGCGCCGTGCGCTGTCGAAGGCGAGGTCGATGACCTGCCGCATCTCGCCGACCACGGGCTCGTCCTTCAATGCGGCCAGTCCGGCTGCGGTACTGTGGAATCCGCCACCGTCGGGAAACAGCGAGAAAAACAGCATCTCGGCCAGCCTCTCCTCGGCAGGGCCCCCAGGTTGGGCGCTTCCGCTCAAGATGGTGTGGTATGCGGCGTGGCGGCGACGATCATCGACATGGGCGAGCGCGCGAACGCGTTTGATCAGGTCACTCTCGCGAGGCCCGGGCTCGCAAACAGCCTTGGCGGCGTCGCGGCACAACGTCGTCCACGACCGCCCAGTACGCAAAACGTCTTCCAGACCGCGGCCAGAAGCGTCAAGGTATGAGTTGAGATCGTCGTTCGGATGCGCGCGCACCTCGGAAACTAGGGCCGCCCAGCGCGGTGCCAGTTGCTGGCGGATGTTTTCTAGCACGAGCCTCTGCGCCATTGAGTCGAGCACGATCTGGCTTCCCGACGGCAGGAACGGGAAGCCCTGGTCCATCTGCCGGATCAGCTGCTTACGTGGAAGTCCCGTCAGCGCGCGAAAGCGTTGGTCGAAGCGGAACTCGCGGCGTTGGTGTCCAACGAAATCTAACGCGGTCAGCACCGTCTTGCCCGGCGTCAACCGCAGTCCACGACCGAGTTGCTGTAAGAACACGGTGGCGCTTTCGGTCGGTCGGAGAAACAGGACAGTGTCAACCTCGGGAATGTCGAGCCCTTCGTTGAACAGGTCGACAGCGAACAGGATGTTGATCTCCCTATCGCGCAGCGCTTTCAGCGCCGCCTGACGTTCGGCGGGCAGCGTATCCGCCGATACCGCCCGGGCCGGAACCCCGTTGGCGACAAACCGATCCGCCATATAGCGGGCGTGCTCAACACTCACACAAAAACCCAATGCACGCATTGCAGCTACGTCGGTCACCTTGTCATGCAGTTCCTTCAGCACGATCCGCGTCCGGGCGTCGTTGCCCGTGTAGAGGTTGCTCAGCCCGGCCAGGTCGTATCCGCCGCGCTTCCACTGCAGGTCACCTAGATCGACTCCATCGTGGACGCCGAAGTAGTGAAACGGGCACAACAGATGCTGCTCTAAGGCTTCCCAGAGCCGAAGTTCGGCGGCCACTCGCCAGTTGAAGAACTCGCGGACGTCCACGCCATCGCCGCGCTCGGGGGTGGCCGTGAGGCCCAGCAGTTCAATAGGTTGCACATGATCGAGCAGCCGGCGATAAGACGCGGCCTCGGCATGGTGGAACTCGTCGATCACTATGACGTCGAAGTGGTTGGGCTCAATGGTGGTAAGCCGTTCGGCGGAGAGCGACTGGATGCTGGCGAACACGTTGCGCCATTTGGTCGGCTGGTCCCCACCTACCAACAGTTCGCCGAACGTCGCCTCAGTCAGCACCTCCTGATACATGCGCAGAGCCTGGGTAAGGATCTCTTTGCGGTGAGCAACGTAAAGCAGCGTCAGGTCGCGACCGTGCACCTCGCGGACGAGCCGGCGATAATCCAGCGCGGCGACCACCGTCTTGCCGGTACCGGTGGCCGCCACGATCAGGTTGCGGTGCCGATCGTGCAGGATCCGCTCCGCGTCGAGTTCTTCGAGCATCTCGGCCTGAAACGGCTTGGGATGCACCTCCAGCCCGGACAGCGTAACCGTCAGTCGGTCGCGTTGCCGCCCGCCGGCCGCGATGTCAAGCGCCGCGCGCAGCCGCTCCCCGTCGACCGAGGGCCGGTAACGCTCGAACTCGCGGTTCTCCCAGTACGATTCGAAAGTCGCTCGGAACTTCTCCAGCAGATGCGGCGTCGACACCGCCGACAGCCGCACGTTCCACTCCAGCCCGTCGACCAGCGCGGCATGCGACAGATTGCTCGACCCTACGTAGGCGGTGTGAAAGCCGGTGTTGCGCCGCAACAGCCACGCCTTGGCGTGCAACCGGGTGCGGTCGGCCTCGTAGTTGACCCGCACCTGCGCGCCGAACTCCTCGACCAAAGCGTCCAGGGCCCGGGCGTCAGTGGCGCCCAGGTAGGTCGTCGTGATGACCCGCAGCGGCACCTTGCGCGACCGCAGCTCGTTGAGTTCGTCTTCCAGCAACCGCAGGCCCTGCCATTTAACGAAGGCGCACAACAGGTCCACGTGATCGGCGCTGACGAGTTCGGCCCGCAACTCTGCAGCCAGCGTCGGCTCGTTGTGCGCGTTGGTCATCAGCGCGGTGTCCGACAACGGCGTGGCCGGCCGCGGCAACCGGGCGACGCCGAGCCGGTTCGCCGCCATGACCTGGTCGAGGCGCTCGATTTTGCCGGGCTCGCGTGGATGCAGCGCGTCGGCCATCGCGTCGGAGTCAGATAGGGTGGCCAGGATTCGGCGCACTAAGTCGGCGCGGTCTTGCGATGTCGCAGCGGCGCGAAGCGAACGTTCGATAACCGGTGTGAGGTGCCGCGCAATAGTCAACGGCTGCTCCACCTCGTCGACGAGGTCGATCTTGGCATGTAGGTCGGCTCTTGCAGCCAGTTCGCGGTGTAACCGCTCGGTTAGCAACGACTCGTAGAGGCCCTCGTGCACGCCGGGAGAGTACCGAATCCGACCGACAGAAGGCATCGAAACGCACCTCTGGATCAAACCGATTGTCAGAATCCCAAGTGTGTCGGCCGCGCTTCGAGGCTCTCGAGAGACGAGAACGAGTGATCCGAAGTCAGGTGTGGGCACGAGAGTCCGGCAACCGCAACGCGGTGAGGTTCCTGCCGTTCAGGGACCGCAAGGATCTACCACTCCGCCAACTCTGTCAGGGCCGTAGTGGATAGCCGCCGAGTGGCTTCCTGCGCGAGCGCACCTCGTTGAGCAATTTCTCGTCTTACCGCCTGGTGACGCTTTAGACTCAAGGCAACGTGGGGAACCAGGACGTCATCCACCGGGAACGCCGCACCCCGGCGGCGCGATACCCTCACCGAACCGGGATTGCACCTTCACCAGATCGCGGCCTGCTCGGCTACACCGAGCAGAGCGCGCTCAACCGTTCGTGTCGACGCTGGTTCGGAAAGACACCCCGGCAGTGCCGGGCGAGCGGGCTGAGTGACGTGTCCAGCTAGGCGGAGAACTGGCGCACCGCGGCAACACATCTGCCACACGAATCTCTGGATCGCGCCGGTACGCAGTTTGCCCGCCTCGTAGCGACAACAACTAAGGCGCACAGGGGTTTTGTCGCTTGTAGGTGGGCACAACGAACGCGCCCTAGGCCGTGGAGATTCGTGCGACTGTTGTGACAGTTGCGTTGCCTGACGTCGTGCTCGATGAAAATCGTTAGCAGCAAGGGAGTGCTGGCACGGGATCGGAGTCGCGCCGACCTGGGATCGGCCATCAGCGACGTGGAGATCCCTTACCCTTCGCCTTCTTTCGAGGATCTGCGGGAAGCACAGACCACGTTTGTCTGAGATGCGAACCGGCTGCTCGCTTTTCGGCAGCAAATCGGGCTAAAGCGCGAGGGCTTCTCCCATCTTTGTCGCCACAGGCGCGACGAGACCGTGATACCCCAGCTTACGGGCGACCGCCGAGACGTTTTGGCACGCCGCGTACGCGGCAGTGTCGTCGGTCTTCGACTGCATCAGGGCCATCGATAGGCCGGCCAACTTACGGTTATTGGCGAGCCGCAGGTCCAGTATCTGAAACAGGTCTACCTCACATGTGGCCAACGCCCTGGGCTGGATCGGGGGAGCACGGCCCTCGTCGTCAACAACCGAATCGATCAAGTGCCGATACGCCTCAACAACAACCGAGTCTTCCGGCCTGCCGACATACAGCACGACGAACCCGCCTGCGCCCCAGCGGCCCACCGCCGCACGCCAGCAAGAGCGGTGCCGGCGTGCACGGCGGGGACGTGACGCTGTCATATGCCATCGATGGTGCAGAGCGATGCTTTCGCCAGCGCGGCAGGCAACGTAGCCATCTGCTCTACATGCCCCCGACGACCCACTTGGCTTGCTCAAGCACTTGATCCACCTCGCCCTCCCTGAGGAGTTCCATGGGGCGTCGCATGTCGAGATTTCGGTTGCGTGAATGAAGCCAAATATCGATGCCCTCGTCGGTGTAAGCATCGCTGAGCAAGTCCACGATTGCGTGGACGTCGAGCAACCGTTCAGCAACCTGGCCGCGTGGCGCATTGTGTCCGCTGGCCCAGTTGTAGACCGTCCGCGCGGCGGCGCCAACCGCGCTTGCGAGTTCGGCTTGAGTGACCCCGGAGCGAGTCACGTCGTCCACCACTTGCATGTAGGTCACCGGCCCTGCCGTGGGCGTGCCCTTCGTCCGTGCTTTCTTGGGTGCTTGGGCTTTTGCCATCGATCCACCTCGCTCCGCTATATGCCGATTATACGGGCGCCGAGTTGCTGATTAAACTGCGATCGGATTTCCGACTAGCATGCTGTTTTTTTGCACGATAGCTAGTGTGACGTGGCGGACTGGGGATCAGGGCGTCGCCCCAATGCGCCGATTCCCGCTGTAGCGGCCATGGCGCACAACACCGCTGGGTCTTGCAGGGCGACGATCGAGGGGTCTACGGCGACCATCCGATACCGGTCATGGCGAAGCAACTGTGTCGAGAAAGACCCGCGCGAACGGATCGCGGATCATCGGGTCGTCACTTTCGGCTTCCGTCGCGCGCGACGCCGCCACACCCAGCCTTGCCCCCACGCTCTCGGTGATCTCGATGCGAGGCCGCCACCCGGTTGGTGGTCCCAGTCGGAAAAGTTGGCGTACTGAGTATGACCCGGATGTCACCGTGCAACCCGACGTAACGTCCGTCGGCGTCATTCAAGACGTTTGGCATAGAAGTCGTATTCGCCGGCTGAGGTTCAACAGACCGGTGGTCAGCTCGGATGTAGCAATCTGATACCGTTGTAGCAGATTGCTACACCGGGAGGCAAGATGGCGAACACCGCTGATCGGGTGACCCGCGTAGCCGCGGACCTGCTGGACAGCGCGGCCGCCGAGGGTGCGCGACAAAGTCGCTCGGCCAAGCAGCAGCTGGACCACTGGGCCCGGGTGGGACGCGCGGTGTCGAGTCAGCAGACGGCGGCTCGGCGGCGAGTGGAATCCGCGCTGGCCGGCGATCTGGAACTGCGTGAACTGAGCGTCGAAGAGGGCGCGGTGTTCTCCGCCGAGATCGCCACGGCCATCCAGGAGAAACTGGCGGGATCGAATTATGGAACGCTGCTGGCCCAGCGCGGCGTCACCACCGTGGCTCTCGACGAGAACGGTGACATCGTCGAGCATCGCCCTGACGGTTCCTCGGTCGCGTTGACCGCGAAACGCCGAGCGCCACGACGCAGGAAGGCCAGCGCCGCGCCTACCCGATGAAGCCGCTCGATCTCGTGGTCGGACCCAACGGAGCCGGCAAGTCGACGTTCGTCGAGCTCACCCTGGCGCCGCTGCTGCCCGGCAGCGCCTTCGTCAACGCCGACGAGATCGCCCGGCAACGCTGGCCCGAAGATCCGGCGTCACACGGGTATCAGGCCGCGCGGGTGGCGGCAGAGACCAGGACCAAGCTCATCGAGCTGGGCGCGTCGTTCATCGCCGAGACCGTGTTCTCACACGCGTCAAAGTTGGAATTGATCGATGCCGCCCACGCCTCCGGCTACACGATCGTGCTGCACGTCCTGCTCGTCTCCCAGGAGCTCGCGGTCGAGCGGGTGCGACACCGGGTCAACGCCGGCGGACACGCTGTACCCGAGAACAAGATTCGCGAACGTTACCAACGACTTTGGGCGCTTGTCGCCGCCGCGATCACCCGTTGTGATTCCGCGACCGTGTATGACAACAGCGGGCTTCAAGGCCCCCGCATCGTCGCTCAGGTGAACGATGGCTTCCTCATCGGCGCGCCGGCCTGGCCGGCGTGGACGCCCCCCGTCCTGCGGTCCAGCTGTAGCAGTTAGCGCGGGTGCGCTCCTGAACTACGAGCTCGGCTGTGGACTGCCCACGTCGCGACGGTCGGTGGTCGCGATGAAGTCCTCGATCAGCTCGACCACCTCATTGGGCGCCTCCACTTGCGCGAAGTGACCGACATGGGGCAGAAGCTCAAGTCTGGCGTCGGTGCGGGCTGCGTGCGCGGCGTGCGCGTGGTCGACGGGAATGATGTTGTCCCGCTCGCCCCAGATCGCCATGATTGGTAGGTCTTCGCGCAGCCCCAGCCTGTTCAGCGCGCTGACCGCCTGCCCGCGGTAATCGACCACGGATCGCAGCGTCTTTAGGAACGACTGCCGCGTGTCGGGGTCTGATAGCGACGAGTAGGCACTCCAGATCTCGGCGCCGCGCGGCGATTGAATGCCGGCGGCCCTCAGCCATGACCTGAGCTTATTGCCGACGGTGAGCACCGGCTTCGGGGCGATGATCGGCAACACCAGCTCCGCCCCGGGCGCCGACAGCAGCCGCAGAATCCACCCGACATCGGGGCCGAGGCCGCCGCTGCTGATCAGGACCAACCGCTTGACGTAATCGGGGTGCTGATAGACGAACTGCATGGCCACACCACCGCCGAGCGAGTGGCCAACCACGGTGGCCTGGGTGACGCCGAGTTCGTCGAGGAAATCGCGGAGGAACACCGCGAATGCGCCCAGCGAATAATCGGTGCGGGGTTTCACCGACTCGCCGTGGCCCAGCAGGTCGGGCGCGATCACCCGGAATTTCTTGGATAGCTGCGGGATCACTGACCGCCAGCTCTCCGAACTTCCGGCCATGCCGTGGATCAGCAGCAGGACTTCGCCGTGACCGTTGTCGCGGTAGGCCACCCGATCGCCGTGCAGCTCCAGAAACTTCAACTCGTTCATTGCCCCGGTGTACCCCCTGTGAAGCCGCGCTGACCCCCATCGTGACAGAAAACACCAGGAGCTGACGGGCCCGCATGATGCGGCGCGCGGCTCGACACGAAGGACAACGACACGCCCGCGGCAGGACTCCAAACCATAACGATCTGGCAACCACCCTGTATTCGCGATACCAGGGATGCCAATGTGGTGGTTGTGACTACTGATATTAAAGACGTCACCCGTTCCGCTGGGGGAAATAGCATGAACAGACGACCGCATCGCTGTACGCGGGGTCATTGGTTGCTGCCGGGACACATGATCGTCGGAAGCATGCCGTGTTCCTGTGGTCGGCACACCACATGGGAATGCGAATGCAGCGACGTCACCTATGAGCCGGCGCTCACCGAATCGTGCACCCTGTTCAAGCGTCGTCGCGTGCTTCAACGCTGAGCGCACCCCCCTTGCAACAACCGCCCTACCCCGACCGCTCCGCTGCCACGAACAAGTTGTGCGGCGTGGTGTCCGCGACCTCCTTGGCCGGCGCACGACCGTAGCTGGCCATCAGCTGATACGACGGGGTAACGGTCACGTCCCAGCCGTAACGGCGGAACCAATCCCCGACGTCTTCGCGCTCCTCGAAGTACCACAGCTCGTCGTGGCGGGGCAGCTCACGCGTGGGATCTGCCTTGGCCATTAACGCACGCATGCGATCCATCCGCGCACGCCGCTTTGCTCGGATCTCGGGATCGAGAAAGTCCGGACCGAGCGCCTCGACCGCGACCCGGCTGCCCGTGACCGTGAGGTCGTGCACCCGCTCCAACAGCAGATTCTGGGCCGCCGCAGGCAAATACGGCGTCAACCCTTCGGCCGACCACACGCTCGGCGCCGACGCATCAAAACCGGCCTGCTGCAACGCCGCCGGCCAGTCCTGCCGGAGATCCACCGCGACAGCGACCCGATGACACGCCGGCTCGGCCCCGTGCTCGTGCAACGTCGACGACTTGAAGTCCAACACCTTGGGCTGGTCGAGCTCATAGACAGTCACCCCGTCAGGCCACGGCAACCGCCACGACCGCGCATCCAGGGCCGCCGCCAGAATCACCGCCTGCCGGATACCCGTCCGCGTGGCGTCGGTGAAGAACGTGTCGAAAAAGGCTGTCCGGCAGGCCATGTAGCCGACCGTCGCCTCCCTCTGCAACAGCAACTCGGGCTCGGCTTCGAGAAGCTCGCCGGGCAGCTCAGCACCGCGCGTCCAATTCCAAGGGCCGTCGCCGGCGGCATCGAGAAAGACCCGCGCGAACGGATCGCGGATCATCGGGTTGTCACTTTCGGTTTCCGTCGCGCGGGACGACGCCACACCCAGCGCGGTCGCCCCCACACTCTCGGTGATCTCCCAGCTGTCGTTGTCGGTCCGCACCATCGTCATGTCCTCCCCGCCCGGCAACCGGCTGTTTCGATTGTTTCAATCGCGAACCCGCCTGGTAGCATGGGGCTATGCCCACTGCCGTTGCACCGCTCGCCCGCCAGGTCGCCGAGCGCGCACAAAAGGACTCCGGGTTCGCCGAGGTCCTCGACGCCATTCTAGAGGCGCCGACGGAGCCGCACGGAACGCTGCAACGCATCGCCGCCCGCAGCCTCAACGACGAGCGCCGCGGCGCCTTGGTGCGCGAGTTCGTCGAGGGCTCACTGCCCACACCGCAGGTCCAGACACGGTTGGGGCTGAAATCTCCGCAGGCCGTCCACCGGCTGCGCAGCCGGGGCAAGCTCCTGGGCTCCGCGGTGGGCAACCAGACCTGGTTCCCGGCTTGGCAATTCGACGACGACCGGGCACGACCGGACCTGCCGCAGATTCTGGAGTTGCTCGCGCAGTTCACGTCGGACCCGTTGGCGGCCGATCGCATCATGCGGCTGCGCCACGACGACCTGGGCGGTGCGTCGATCGCCGCGGCGTTGCGCCGTCCGAAGACCGCCGACACCGCCTGGCGGATGCTTGCCGCCGTCGGTGCCTGACCTTCCCGCCGGCTACCGGGCACCGTTGCCCGACGTCCGGCCCGTCGGCCTGCGCCGCCGCCGCGTCGACAAAGGCACCGAGCTGTGGCGCGTCGACGCCACCCCACCGACGCAGTGGACCTGGGACGGCTTCCCGACGCCGCGCTTCCGCTTCGACCCAGAATCCGGGGCGTTCCGGACTCGCTACGCGGCAAGCACATTCACCGGCGCATTTCGGGAGCGCTACCGGCCAACCGGGCTGGTGATCCCCGCCGACCACGCCACCCATCACCTGGTCCGGCTAGCGGCCACAAGGCATCTGCGGGTCTTCGACTTGCGCACCGAGACCAACCTGGACATTCTCGGCGTCGACGACCAGATCAGCACCGGCCAGCATTCCGACGTGTGGGACACCTGTCATCGCCTCGCCGACGCCGTCCACCGCTGGTGGAACGACCTGGACGCACTGGTGTACCGGCCGCGCACCACCCCGGAGACCTCGGTCAACTACGCCTTCTTCAGCCTCGACGCGTTCGCCTGCGAGTCGTGGCCACTGGCGGAACGTGACGACGTTCTCACCGAACTTGTGCTGCGCCAAGGCTTCACCGTCCGCTGGGACATCGGCGGCGACACTTAGCGGAACAGTCGCCCTTGGAGTCAGCGGTCCGATTGCTCGATATCGTCAAGCTGTCTATCGAGGTCTGCTAGTTCCTTTGCCAGGAGCCGCATTTGGCGTGCGACCTCTGCGCGTCGCTGCTCCAGCAGCGTGCGTCGGTCTTCGCGGCTCATGTTGTCGTACCCGTTGGTCGGCATGGTGGTCGGTTCCCAATCGTCTGGCTGTGCGATTGCAGACACTCAGCCAGTGTGTGGTCTGACCCGCACGCCTGGCCGCCTCACACTCCGACCGACAGCACAACGACGCGCAGTCGACACCGGTCCGTGATCGGCTTCAGTGGCCCGCAGTCGTGCGTGTCTGCGGTCTTCGATGCCGTGGCCTTCGGCTCCGGCACGACGGGTTTGCGCACCGCGATGCTCCCGGCGACAATTCGCGGGCCGGCGTGGCGCTGCCGTCGCACGGCGTTATGGTCTGCGAGACCAGCTCGCACGGACCTCCGCAGGTCTCGCACGAATGGTTCGGGTCTGGCCGAGTGTGAAGCTGAAGCGGCATGGCTCCGAGTGTGCGCGCAGCAGCGCGCGGACCCTGCCCTATATGCGGCCACATATTGGCCACAATTCGGACAAAGTTCGGCGACCGAGGCCAAATGCCGCTACACCACAGACCGCTGCGCCGACACGAACCGGCTCCTTGGCGTACCGTCCTCGAGACCCTCTGGAGGGTGGCGGTCGTAGAGGGCCATCACATCCTCGGCGGTCAGCACCGACACGTCCCAGCCGTGCTCGAGCAGCCAGTCGCCGACGTCGGTACGGTCCTCGAAATACCACAGGTCCTCGAAGTCGTGGAAGTCGTGCTCTTGGCGTCCCAACTGGACGGCCAGCTCCCGGTAACGCTGCATCTGTGCTCGCTGCCGCTCACGCGACTCGGGATTGTTGAACTCGGGGCCGGGCGCTTCTACGGCGACCTGGCTGCCGACGACGGTCAGCTTCTGGATGCGCTCGAACAGCAGATCCTGAGCGGTCGACGGCAGAAACGGCAGCAGCCCCTCGACGGAGAAGGCGCTGGGTGCGTCGGTGTCAAAGCCCGCCTGTCGCAGCGCTGTTGGCCAGTCGTGCCGCAGATCGACCGGAACGCTCACCAGGTTGGCGGTCGGTTTTGCCCCGTGCTGACGCAACGTCGCGGACTTGAACTCCAGCACCTTGGGCTGGTCGAGCTCGTAGACCGTCACCCCGTCGGGCCACGGCAACCGCCACGACCGCGAATCCAGACCGGCCGCCAGGATCACCACCTGCCCCGCGCCGGCCTCTGTCGCCTCGATGAAGAACTCGTCGAAAAACATTGTCCGCGAAGCCATATAGTCGCGCATGCCCTGCATCCGCAACGGCACATCGGGTGCGAGCTTGGCGATCTGGTCAGGCAGCTGTGGGTTACCGAACCAATTCCACATGCCGTCTCCGGCAGCATCCAGGAACACCCGCGCGAACGGATCGTCAATCAGCGGATCGTCACTCTCGGTGTCGGCCGCGCGGGCCGCCGCCACACCCAGCGCCGTCGCTCCCACGCTCTCGGTGATCTCCCAGCTGTCGTCATCGGTTCTCGGCACAGTTGCTCCCTCCTCGTTGACACTCGCCGACGGTACCCGCGCGCCGGGTGGGAAGCGGACATCACTAGATGTAAGGTGATGTAATGCGGACCCAGATCACGTTGACCGATGAGGAAATCGAGCTGCTCGATCGCGCCGCCAAGACAACCGGCGCGTCCCGGTCAGAGCTGATCCGCCGGGCAATTCGCTCCGCCTACGGAAGCCGCAGCAAGGAAGAACGAACGATCGCCCTGAAACGGAGCGCGGGCTCGTGGCGGGGACGCGGATTCACCGGTTCCGACTACGTCGACGCGGTCCGCGGCGACCTCAACGATCGGCTGAGCCGGCTCGGTCTGGCATGAAGCTCATCGACACCACCATCGCTGTCGACCACTTGCGGGGCGCCGCCGCGGCCGTCGATCTGCTCACGACGCTGATCGACACCGGCGACGACCTGATGGCAAGTGAGCTAATCCGATTCGAGCTCCTGGCGGGAATCCGAGATATGGAGCTGGATGCTTTCGATGAGTTCTGCTCTGCACTGCGTTGGGTCGAGGTGTCCGAGGATGTGGCCCGCGTCGGTGGACAACTCGCCCGCCGGTATCAAAAGAGCCACAATGGCATCGGTGCGGTCGACTACCTGATCGCCGCGACCGCGATCGTCATCGATGCCGACCTGCTCACGACGAATGTGCGGCACTTTCCGATGTTTACCAAGCTAAAGCCTGCGTATTAAGCCGCGCTGTTGTCGCTCATAGGTGGGCAAATCGGCACTCGACTCCGCGACGTGACTGCTGTGACACATGTCACCGCATGGGACTGATTAGCGGCTCGTCCGCTAGGGTGGTGAGCAACGTCGGCGTCACGAACACCGACACGTCGTGGAATGCTCCATCATTCGTGCCCCAGCACAAGCTTTTCTTACGGCGATCGATTTTGCCCACCGGCAATCTCGCCACCTTTGTGCTGACCGCCGCAGGACCATGCGGGCGCGGCACATCCGATGCCTGAAAGGCACCGAAACATGACTCCCCAACGAACCTTCGCCGAACTCGGCGTACCCGAACGACTCATCAACGTACTTGCCGCGCAAGGAATCGCCACGCCGTTCCCGATCCAGGTCGACACCCTTCCCGACACCCTCGCCGGCCGGGACGTCCTTGGGCGCGGTAAAACCGGCAGCGGCAAAACGCTGGCCTTTTCCGTCCCGCTGGCCGCCCGGCTCGCGGCCGGTAAACGACGGCCCTCGCGGCCGTCCGGCCTGGTGCTGGCCCCCACCCGTGAGCTGGCTACCCAGATCACCGCAACGCTTCAGCCGCTGGCCGCCGCGCGCGGCCTCAAAGTCACCACGATCTTCGGCGGGGTGCCGCAAACCCGTCAGGTGGCCGCGTTGCGATCAGGCGTCGACATCGTCGTCGCATGCCCGGGCCGGCTGGAAGACCTGATGCGGCAACGCCTGATCAACCTCGACGCGGTGCAGATCACCGTGCTCGACGAAGCCGACCACATGGCCGACCTTGGCTTCCTGCCGGGCGTGACCCGCATCCTGGCCGCCACCCCGGCCGGCGGTCAGCGACTGCTGTTCTCCGCCACCCTCGACAATGGCGTCGACAAGCTGGTCAGGCGGTTCCTGCGCAACCCGGTGTCGCACTCCGTCGACGAGGCGAACTCGCCGGTGTCGGAGATGACCCACCACGTCTTCCACGTCGCCGGTACTGATGCCAAGAAGGAGTTGATACATCGACTCGCTTCGGGCACCGGCCGTCGAATCCTGTTCATGCGCACCAAACATCAGGCTCGCAAGCTGGCCCGCCAGCTCACCGAGGCCGGGGTCCCGTCGGTTGACCTGCACGGCAATCTGTCTCAGCCCGCACGGGACCGCAACCTCGCCGCATTCAGCTCCGGCACCGCACGCGTGCTGGTCGCCACCGACATCGCCGCGCGCGGTGTGCACGTCGACGAGGTCGAGCTGGTGGTGCACGTCGACCCACCGGGCGAGCACAAGGCCTATCTGCACCGCTCGGGGCGCACCGCGCGGGCCGGCAGCGCCGGCGACGTCGTCACCGTGGCGCTTCCCGAGCAACGCAGAGACCTCTCGGTATTGATGCGCAAAGCCGGCATCAACGTCCGCCCGCAACAGGTGACCGCCCACTGCGAGCCGGTCACCAAGCTGGTCGGCGACGTCGCGCCCTACCGGGCCCCCGCTCCCAAGGCAGCCCCGCCGGTACGCACCGCACCCGGCAGGTCCCGTCGGCGCAGGAAACCGACCAACACCTAGCCACGGTCGTCCATCCGGCGCCGGTATCCGGTTATGTTGTCGGCGGGCAGCTGACGACGCGAGCCGGAGGTTCCCTGGAGCATGCACGTCGACGGGTGCTGGTCGGTAAGCTACCGTCATGTCGCCTTCCGTTTCGGTGGTGGTGCCGACGCTCAACGAGGCGTCGGGGATCGGCGCCTTGCTCGAATCGCTTCACAGCCAGACCTATCCGATCACTGAGTTGGTGGTCGCCGACGAAGGCAGCACTGATGGCACCCGGGAAATCCTCGCCTCCGACCCAGCAGTGATATTGGTCCACAATCCGCGTCCGTATGTCGCCGCTGGGCGTAACGAGGCGCTGAAGTGGTGCACGGCAGAGTGGGTGGCGTTCACCGATGGCGACTGCCGACCTGCGCACGATTGGGTCGAGAACCTGATGGCCGCGGCTACAAGTGGTCCCGATGTGGTCGGTGTGGGTGGTCGGCTCACCGCGGAGCCGGCGAATTTGTTTGAAACGATTTGTGCGCGAGCGCTATTGACCATGGTCCTTCGGCACGATGCCGGGTCACGGCCGGTCACCTCGAAGAGCCTGGACGGTGCGCTTGTCACCGCCAACTGCGCATACCGCCGTGACATCCTGGAAAAAGTCAGCGGATTCGACGAGAGGTTCACTAACTTCGGCGAGGACATCGATTTGATGTACCGTGTTCTTGACCTCAACGCCGGAACCCTGTTGCACACCGCAGATGCCGTTGTGGTCGGCGATATGCCCACCACACTCGCCGGCACACTGAGAAAGTGGCGACAGTACGGGATGGCTTCGTCGTATCTGAACAAATACCATCATCGTCGCGTCTCGGTGAATAGCGCCATGTATCGCAGGATGTTTACCTTGCTGCGCGACGTGGCGACGACGTCGGGCAACTCACGCACCGAAGCGCTGATCTCAACCGCCCAACTGGCAGGGTACATCGGCGGAAAATTGGAAGGCTCAGCGCGGTTGCGAATCATCAACCTTTGATGAGTCGCAACTCGGCGACATTCGTTGCAGCGCAGGTACAGCCGACAGCCGCCATGTCGGGGAAGTGCACCAGCGCTCCGTCGATCAGATCGGTTCTGCCCCGGCCCAGACGGAGCGGGTTGACGCTTGCGCCGGGTCCTATCACAGGTTGATCGTCCCCAATCGTGCTGACCCCTCCAACTTGCCGGCAATGTGGGCTGCCAGCTGAGTGGTCGCGATCAGCCTCGCCATAGTACGTGCACTGCCTGACGTCATGGCTGCATCGCACATCAGCCGAAACATGTTGCGATACATGGCTACGTCCACCGAGACGCGACGATGATGGTATTTGTTCAGATACGACGAAGCCATCCCGTACTGTCGCCACTTTCTCAGTGTGCCGGCGAGTGTGGTGGGCATATCGCCGACCACAACGGCATCTGCGGTGTGCAACAGGGTTCCGGCGTTGAGGTCAAGAACACGGTACATCAAATCGATGTCCTCGCCGAAGTTAGTGAACCTCTCGTCGAATCCGCTGACTTTTTCCAGGATGTCACGGCGGTATGCGCAATTGGCGGTGACAAGCGCACCGTCCAGGCTCTTCGAGGTGACCGGCCGTGACCCGGCATCGTGCCGAAGGAAACCAGTCAATAGCGTTCGCGCATAGACGGCTTCATGCAAATTCGCCGGCTCCGCGGTGAGCCGACCACCCACACCGACCACATCGGGACCACTTGTAGCCGCGGCCATCAGGTTCTCGACCCAATCGTGCGCAGGTCGGCAGTCGCCATCGGTGAACGCCACCCACTCTGCCGTGCACCACTTCAGCGCCTCGTTACGTCCAGCCGCGGCGTTACCATGCCGATTGTGGACCAACGTCACTGCTGGGTCGGAGGCGAGGATTTCCCGGGTGCCATCGGTGCTGCCCCCATCGGCCACGACGAGCTCGCTAATCCGATAGGTCTGGCTGCGAAGCGATTCGAGCATGGCGCGGATCCCCGACGCCTCGTTGAGCGTGGGGACCACCACCGAAGCGGAAGGCGACATGACGGTAGCCTCGGACATTACGACAAACTGTAGCCGTAGGCGAATGCGACCATGCAGAGATTCGGCTTACTTCCAGGCCTTTCCGCCGTGGATTTGTGGCCCCTGCGATCATGCACCGCCATCAGTGGGCCGTGCTCGCGTCATGGCCCAGTAGGCACCGCCCCGGGCCAGCAGCTCGGCATGGTTGCCCCGCTCTACGATCTTCCCGGCCTCTATCACCAAGATGAGGTCGGCGTGACGGATTGTCGAAAGCCGATGGGCGATAATGAAACTCGTGCGATGACGACGAAGCTTACTGATTGCATGCTGGATCAGCAGCTCGGTGCGGGTGTCTACCGAACTCGTTGCCTCGTCGAGGATGAGTAACTGTGGTTGGGCCAGAAAGGCCCGCGCGATCGTGATCAACTGCTTCTGACCGGCGCTGAGGTTGCCGCCGTCGTCGCTGACACGCGTCTGGTACCCGTCTGGCAGGTTATGCACGAACCGCTCGACGTAGGCCGCCTTGGCGGCCGCGACCACCTCCTCTTCGCTGGCCTCTGGCCGCCCATAGGCGATGTTCTCGGCGATCGTGCCGCTGAATAGCCAGGTGTCCTGCAAGACCATGCCGATTCGTGACCGCAGCGAAGGCCGGCTAATGGTCGCGATGTCCACGTCGTCGACCAGGATCCGCCCGGAGTCCACCTCATAGAATCGCATCAACAGATTCACCAGCGTGGTCTTGCCCGCGCCGGTCGGGCCGACGATCGCCACGGTGCTGCCCGGCTCGGCCACCAGCGACAAGTCCTCGATCAAAGGTGTTCCCGGCCTATAGCTGAAGTTCACGTGCTCGAACTCGACGCGCCCGGTTCGGATGCAGTCACCGGTCGGGCCCGGCAGCAGGCCCGGTCCGTTGAGAGCCGGCAGGCTCACTGCGCTGTCTGGTTGCTCTTCGGCCGCATCAAGCAGATCGAAAACCCGCTCGGCGCTTGCCACTCCGGACTGCAACGTGTTGTACATCGCGGCGACCTGGGTCAGCGGCCAGTTGAACTGGCGGACATACTGAATGAACGCCTGGATGCTGCCCACCGTGATTTGCCCCGTTGCCACCTGCAGGCCTCCTATCACCGCCACGGCAACGTAGCCGAGGTTGCCGATGAACATCGTTGCCGGCGATACCACACCGGAGAAGAACTGCGCGGCGAAACTGGCTTGATACGTGTCGTCGTTGAGCGCGGAGAACTGCTGTTCCGCTCGGGCCCGGTGGCCGAACGTTTTGACCACTGTGAACCCGCTATAGGTCTCTTCGATCTGGGCGTTGAGCCACCCGGTGTTGGCCCACTGCGCTGCAAATCGCCGATGCGCGCGCCCAGCGATCAGCCGCGTCATCAACAGTGACAGCGGCACTATCAGCAGCGTGATCCCCGCCAACAGCGGCGAAATGGTCATCATCATCACCAGCACCGCGATTACCGTCAGCACCGAGGTCAACTGCTCGCTGATCGCCAACGTCATGGATGTCTGGACGTTGTCGATGTCGTTGGTAGCCAGACTCAGCAGCTCACCACGCGGCCGGGCGTCGAAGTAGGACAGCGGCAGCCGATGCACTTTGTCCTCAATATCTGCGCGTAGCGCCACCATTGTGCGTTGCACCGTCACGTTCAACAACCGTGCCTGAACCCAGAAGAGCAGTGTCGCAACCAAGTACAGTGCGAGCGCCAGCAACAGCGTCCGACCTACCGCGCTGAAGTCCACACCGACGCCCGGCCGAACGTTCATCCTCGACAGCAGGTCGGCGAATATGTTGTCGCCGCGGGCGCGAGTCGCCTCGACCGCCTGCTCCTTGGTAATGCCGGCAGGCAGCTGCCGGCCTATAACGCCGTTGAACAACAGGTCGGTGGCACGCCCTAGGATGCGGGGCACGATAACGTTAAGAACCGCGCCGGTGACACCCATGGAAATGACCGCCACGCTCAGCCTGCGCTGTGACACGAGCCGCTTGAACAGGCGGACCGCAGTGCCGCGGAAATCCCGCGATCGCTCAGTAGCTGCCAGCACCGTACTGTTAATGGGCCCAGGTCGCGTCGCGGTCATCGGGACCGTCCCATTGCCGCCACCGCCTGTGAGTCGGCCAACTCTGCGTAGGCAGTGCAGTCGAGCAGCAGCGACTCGTGTGTCCCAGTGCCGACCACCTTGCCATGGTCGATGACGATCACCTGGTTGGCGTCGGCCACAGTCGAAATCCGGTGCGACACGATCATCACCGTCGACGTAGCCGCCACCTCACGCAGCGCGGCCCGCACTCGCGCATCGGTGTGCACATCCAACGCCGAGAACGCGTCGTCGAACAGGTACACCGCAGGCCGACGGATGACGGCGCGGGCGATTGCTAGGCGTTGGCGCTGCCCGCCGGAGAAGTTGACACCGCCTTGGGCGACCCGCATCTGGAGCCCGTCTGGGTGGGCGCGCACGAAACTATCGGCGGCCGCCACCTGGAGCGCGTCCCACATTTCGGCGTCGGTGGCGTCGACCTTGCCGTAGCGCAGGTTGTCGGCCACCGTGCCGGAGAACAGGTAGGCATGCTGCGGCACCAGCCCGATCCACGACCAGAGCTGCTCGGGGTCGTTGTCGCGCACGTCGACGCCGTCTACGGCGACCGATCCGTCCGTCACATCGTAGAGTCGGCAGAGCAACGACACCAGTGTCGACTTGCCCGAACCGGTGGAGCCGACGATGGCCGTCGTGGTGCCCGGCTCCGCGGTGAACGAAACATCTTTCAGCACAGAATGCTTGGCGCCGGGATAGCAGAACGTCACCGATTCCAGCCGCACTACACCCCTGACGGCGCTTGGCCGCACCGGGTGCTCGGGGCTGGTGATCGCCGTCGCGGTGGACAGCACCTCACTGATCCGCTCGGCGCAGATCGACGCACGCGGCACGATGGCCAAGATGTACGTTGCCATCAGCATCGCCATCAGGATCTGAGTGAAATAAACGAGGTATGCGAGCAGTGCACCGACCTGCATGTGGCCGGCGTTGAGGCGCAGGCCGCCGAACCAGATCACCGCGATGCTGGACAGGTCGATCAGCACGAAGGTCGCTGGCAGCGTCAGCGCCTGCCAACGGCCAACCGTCAGTGCGGTATCCGACAGCGCCACGTTGGCCTCAGTGAATCGCCTGCGCTCGAACAGTTCACGGGTGAACGCACGGATGACCCTGACACCCGAAAGTTGTTCGCGCATGACCTGGTTGATGTTGTCAACAAGCCTCTGCATGTCGCGGAAGGCCGGCAGCATGTGCGACACGATCCAGTAGTTCGCCACGCCCAGCACCGAAACGGTGATCAGCAGCAACCACGACAGCCCAGCGTCCTCGTGCGTCGCCATCACAATGCCGCCGATGCACATCATTGGGGAGGCGATCAGCATCGTGCACGCCAGCTGGACGAACAACTGAATCTGCTGGACGTCGTTCGTGGTGCGAGTCAGCAGCGAAGGCGCCCCGAACCGTGCGATCTCCTGCACCGAGAAGCCAGTGACGTGATGAAAAACCGCTGACCGCAGATCGCGGCCGAAACCCATGCCGATGCGCGACCCGAAGTACACCGCGCCCACCGCGCACACTACTTGCAGCCCGGTCACCCCCAGCATCACCCCGCCGAGCTCGGTGATTTTGCCGGTGTCACCCTTGACGACGCCGTCATCGATGATCGCCGCGTTAACAGTCGGCAGGTACAGCGACGCAAATGTGCTGATCAACTGCAGCACCGCAACGACCGCGAGCAACCACCGGTACGGCCTCACATGCTGTCGCAGCAGTCCCAGAAGCACCCCCGTAGCATCGCACGGCAGACCGGCATTGGTGCAGATGATGCCGCAAACGGAGGACGCGCCCCAGTCCTGTTGGCGCTCGATGCTATGGAGCATGGCGCAGAAAGTGGTGTCGATGTAAGCGAAGCTGCTGGCGGTGTTCTTCAGCGGAGTACCGGTGAACAGAGTAATCATGTGACTACACCGATGCACGACCGGTCAAGACGAGCTTCACCAAGGACGATAGCAATGACAATTCAATCCCCGATTCCTACGACCCCACTGCCAGTAACGAAGCTGGGCGGCCGCATCGGCGCACGCATCGACGGAGTGCGAGTCGGCGGCGATCTCGACACGGCCACTGTCGATGCGATCCACCGAGCGCTGCTGCGCCACAAAGTGATTTTCTTCCGGAGCCAGCACCACCTCAACGATCAAAAGCATCACGCCTTCGCCAGGCTGCTGGGCACTCCGATCGGCCACCCGACCCTAGAGGACGGCGCCACGCCGATCGCCACGCCGATCGACTCCGAGTACTTCAAGGCGATCCGCTGGCATACGGACATGACGTTCGTCGCGAACTATCCCGCCGCGTCAATCCTGCGCGCGGTCGCCCTCCCGAGTTATGGCGGATCGACACTGTGGGCCTCGACCGCGGCGGCCTACACGGCGCTGCCCGAGCCGCTCAAACACCTCAGCGAGAACCTCTGGGCGCTGCACAGCAACCGATTCGACTATGCCGGCACCGCGCCCGACGCCCTGACCGACCAGCAACGTGTGTTCCAAAGGACGTTTGAGAAGTCGGAATACCGCACCGAGCATCCCGTAGTGCGGGTGCATCCCGAGACCGGTGAACGCACCCTGCTGGCGGGAAATAACGTGTGTGGGTTCATCGGTCTGGACAATTACGAATCACAAGTGCTGCTCGAGTTGCTGCAACGGCGAATCACCATGCCTGAGAACACCATCCGGTGGAACTGGAAACCGGGCGACGTAGCAATCTGGGACAACCGCGCAACCCAGCACTGCGCCGTCGACGACTACGACGATCAGCGTCGGCTTATGCACCGGGTCACCTTGATGGGTGACGTGCCCGTAGATGTGCATGGGCACCAGAGCCGGGCGATCAATGGCGCGATGCTGTAGTCCATCGCAGCCTGACGGCTTACTTGGCGCCGCTCCGATGTCGCAGGAGCTCAGCGCGCCGAGCGGATCGGGTTCATCGGCAATCATCGCAGCGCGCCCTGCGCGTCGACGGGCACGACCCAATACCGCGGCACGATGACGAAACGGCTTTTGGGGTCAGAGAAGGTTTAGTGTCAAGGCCGGATAACGCGCCAGAAGCATTCGGGGACAAGGGTTTCGTCGAGGTCGGAGTGCTGGATCTGCGACGGGTAGCAACCTAACGCTTCAATTTTCGACACCAGGGGCCCGGCACGACGGCGGCCTATGCTCTGCGGTTCTTTGACCCTGCACGGCAGGTCTCCGTAAAGCCAGCAGCGCCAGTGCGGCCGCGTCCTCGGCGCGGCGGGCTTCGATTGCTTCTTGCGAGTCCGTGAATCCGCTTGCAACATCCCATTTCTCTGTTAGCGGCTGGTCGGGGGCGCCGGCGAGCATCGTCACCACCACCGCGCCGGTCGTCTCGCCAGGAATTGGCCAGCGGAGAAGACGTTGCCACGATATCTGCCGACCCGTATCTACAGGCGTCCGGTCGGGCAGACCCTGGTTACGCTATCGCGCCGCTTTAATCATGCCTAACGCAGCATCTTTCGTACGACGACATGACATGGCAGAAGATAAAGAAGGGCGGTCAGAATTTTTAGCGCCGCCCGCCGCGAATTCGACCATCGCCGAGCCCGTCCGAAAGTCATTTCACTAAGGTCGACGACCGACTGCTGCGACCCGCGACTACATCGACACCGCACGACGCGTCGCCGCCGGAAAACTCAAGACAAGTCCGTGAGTTCTGGCGATCAAGGATCGCTAGCGACCCGCTGGGCAATCATACTTATGGCAAACTGAGTTTGCCATGGACGTTCGACGTGCGTTTGCCTTACTTTTGACGCTGTCGCAGAGGGCTCGACACTTTTCGCCGGTTCGCGTCCTGAGCGCTGCGCGTCTCGCTAACCGAGATTGGCCGATACCGATTAAGACCTACATCATCTGTACGAACCCTCGGTCGGGAAGTTGGCTACTCAGTGACGGTCTGGCGTCAACGTGCGTCGCCGGCAATCCGAGTGAGTTGTTCCACGATGAGGAAATACGGACGCATCGGGAACGGTGGCGCATGGACAACCTCACTGACCTCACGCTTGAAGGTTATCTGCGCGTCGCCCTACCTGAGAGCATGACTAGCAATGGCGTCTGCGGAATCAAACTGCAATATCTCCAGTTCGCCGAGTTACCCCGGATAACGCAAGCCCTAGCAGGCCCGCGCGGTATGTCACCGGCCCAGCTGCTGTCGGCGATGTTTCCTGACGCCAAATATGTTTGGCTCAGGCGCCGCGACACGGTTCGTCAGGCGATCTCGCTCTACCTCGCCTGGGAAACCAACGAGTGGTGGTCTGTCAACGGCTCCTCCTGGTCGCAGACCGTACACCGTCTCGGGAAGTCCCCGTCCCCGCGCGCAGCCGAGGCCAGTGAAGACCCCCAGTTCGACCCCATCGCGATCGCGGGATGGGAGAAGGAGCTACAAGAAGAGGACCGGAACTGGCAGGCGTTCTTTGAACAGAACGCGATCGTGCCGCTGGTGATCGACTACGAAGATCTGGTGTCCGACTATTCCGGAACTATCACGAAAGCTCTTGAGTGGCTCGACATTCTCAGCTGGGAGAGCACCATCATTCCTCCGCCTCGGCTTCGCCGGCAGTCGAATGCCCGGACCGAGGAGTGGGTGGAACTCTACACCGCACTCAAACGCGACCATCCGAATTCTTTGGCCGACGCCGCGGCGCCCCCCCAGTCAGCTCTATACAGCTTAGGTGAGAAGCCGTTTGGGGATATACCCAGCCTTTGGAGACACTGGGTGGCTCAGGCACAGCGTGTCGCCGTGTCAGCCGCGATGCGCATTCGTGGCCGCGGGGGGTCGTGATTTCGGGGTGGCTGGGTCACCGTACCTAATGGAATACGGCACCCGATATGCCGCGAACAGCGGATAGCAGCCGCCGGTAAAGCGTGAAACGTGAGGAGCACCGGCACGATTGACGACTCCTGCCGCAGATCCATCCGAGACCGAGAGCCGATTGCATGTAAGCCCGCTTCGATTGACCCGCCGTGCTTAAATGAAGCACACTCTTGGAGCCAACCCAACGATGCGTCAGGGCGTAAATATGGGACGACTGGACGGCAAGGTCGCGGTGATCACCGGCTCCACGAAGGGAATTGGTCGGGCGACGGCGAGGCGCTTCGCCGCCGAGGGCGCGCGCTGCATCGTGACCGGCCGCGATCAGGCTGCCGGCAGCGACGTCGTCACCCGCATACGCGACGCAGCTGGTGAGGCGCAGTTCGTGCTGGCGGATCTCGGTGACGAGGCCCAGACCGAGCACCTGTTCGCGCGAACGCGAGAGCTCTACGGCGGCTTGGACATCCTGGTCAACAATGCCAGCACAACGGAGTTGCAACGCGGCCCGACGAGGCAGGACGGGTCCATCACGCTCCTGTCGCTGTCGCAGTGGGAACGAGTTATCCGGGTGCCGTTGACCGGGGTATTTCTGGCATCGCGGGCCGCCATACCCATGATGGCCGAGCGCGGCGGTGGGTCGATCGTGCATGTCTCGTCGACCACATCTTTGCGCGGAGTGCCCGGGACCAGCGCTTATACCGCGGCCAAGGGGGCCGTGAACTCACTCACCCGGGTCATGGCGGTCGATTACGCGAAGGACGGCATTCGCGTCAACACGGTTGTTGCGGGCCTGGTCATCACGTCTGATACGGCCCGGTCGTGGATTGCCAATCCTGAACGGGCACAACGGGTCAGCGGTCTGACCCGCTTCTGCGAGCCAGAGGACCTCGCCAACGCGATTCTGTTTCTGGCCTCCGATGAGGCCGCCTGCATCACCGGACAGTTGCTGGTGGTGGATAGTGGCTCGATGGCTACGGACGTCGCGCCGGAAAGTCCCCAGCCCCAAACGGTGACAGCGCCCCGCCGAGCTAATACCGAACCTGACGCGGGACCGAACACCTAAAAAAAATTCGCACCGGGGCGAAACGACAGGTTGATAGGACCAGGTGGTCGAACGGTAGAGAGAGGAGGCCAGCGTGACCACACAATTCGAGGGGAAGGTCGCCTTCATTACCGGTGCCGCACGAGGCCAGGGCCGGTCGCACGCGATCCGCTTCGCTGAAGAGGGCGCCGATATCATCGCAGTCGACCTCTGTGAGCAAGTGGACAGCGTGGCTTACCCGATGGCCACGCCTGAGGATCTCGAGGAAACGATCAGGCTCGTCGAAAAGACCGGCCGCCGCATTGTCGCTGAACGGGCCGACGTTCGCGACTTCCGGCGACTGGCGTCGGTGGTGGACAACGCCGTAGCCGGACTGGGACGGCTCGACTTCGTCCTCGCGAACGCCGGAATAGCGCCGTTCGTTGGCGAGCCGTCCCATCACATCTCCGCCTACCTCGATGCAGTTGACGTGGTTCTCAACGGGGTGTATTTCACGATCGAGGCAGCGCTACCGGCAATGCTGGAACATGGCGAGGGCGGGGCCATCGTGATCACCAGCTCGGGCGCAGGGTTCAAATCGGTTGTTCCAACGTTCAGAACCCAAAGCCATGGTGCGGCCGGCTATACCGCTGCCAAGCATGGTGTCATTGGGCTGATGCGCTACTACGCCACTACGCTTTCGGAGAAAGGCATCCGCGTCAACACGGTACACCCGGGCGCGGTGGGCACTCTAATGGTCCAGAACCAACAGTTAGAACAGTTCATCGCTGACTTCCCCGAGTTTGGGGAGCACTCGCGCATTCGCTACGCGATTGGCGCCGTGGAACCCGTGGACGTTACCGAAGCCCTAATCTACCTCTGTGGCCAGTCGGGTCGATACGTCACAGGCGCAACCCTGCCGGTCAACGCGGGAATGCACATATGATCTGCCACCGTCGTCTTTGAGATGGCTTGCTCTTCAATGACCTTGGCGCACACCCACAAGACAGTTCGAGCCGCCGGCTGGTCGTCGGCTTTTCGCCGGTAGCTTCAGCGAGTTCGTTGACCGGCTGTTCTCAGGCGACGTAGTAAGTCAAAAGGCCTTCTCGGCATGCGGCGAGACCAGTCCCGATTAGTAGGCCTCGCAGCAAGATTGGGGGGTACGCCGGACCAGTTGTCGTGCTCGAAGACGATCTCAGCGCCTCAGCAACCGAGCTGATGAGCACTCCCGTTCACGGCAATCGGCGCGACGGCGATGGGGCTAAACGAAATGGAGTGCGCCATTGTCAGTAGACCTTCACGCCCGATTGTGTTGCGAAGCGCTCCGCGTCTGACCAGGTATTCACGAGCGGCTCGCCCTTGATGTTCAAGGATGTATTCAGAAGCATCGGGCAGCCCGTTGCCTTGTAGAAGCCTTTTAGCAGTCGATGCATCGTCGGGTTTTGCTCGTGAGTCAAAGTCTGGACACGGGCTGTGTTATCGATGTGGCAAATCGCCGGAAAAAGGTCCGGCTTTCGGACGTTCGCGACAAACTGCATATACGGGCTGGCCGCAACCGGCATGTCAAAATACGTTTGCGCATGTTCCGCCAGGATAATCGGGGCGAACGGCCGGAAAGGCTCTCGCTTCTTGATCTGATTGACTCGGTCCTTTGTAAAAGGGCCACGTGGATCAGCCAAAAGCGAGCGGTTCCCCAGCGCTCGTGGACCGAATTCTGCGCGGCCATTCGCTACGGCAATTACTTCGCCCGCTTCGAGTGCTTTGATGGCGCTCTCAAAATCGAGGGGCCGGTCGATGTCGTGCCCCAGAAAAGGATGGGCCCAGTTCAGGTGCCGACGAGCATGCGCCGCAATCGCGCCGATGCTAGATCCGCCATCGCCAGGGTTCGGCATTATCCAAATGTCGTCAAACAGTCCCGCCCGCGCTATCTTGGCGTTGGCGGTACAGTTGAGCGCCACTCCTCCCATGAGAACGAGATGTCGACTCCTCGTCTGATTTGCTATCCAGGCAGCGAGGCCGACCAGGATATCCTCGGTGACCTTCTGAACCGACGCAGCGATATCTTCTCGGTCCTGTACCTCAGGCCGCCACCATCGAATGCCTCGGTGGACATTCTCCTTCAGCACCAGTCGCGGTGGGTCAAAACGCGCTATGAAGTCCTCCCAAATAAGATCGCAATAGATCGGCCGACCGTAGGCCGCCATGCCCATGAGGATGTATTCTTCTTCGTTTGGTTTAAATCCAACTCGCTGCGTGAAAGCCGAATAGAGCAACCCGAGGCTATGAGGATAACGCTGGGACCAGAATTTCTTGAGCGTTCGGCCGCAGCCTTGCCAGGCGCTGACCGTGTCCCATTCGCCGATAGCATCAACGACTAAGACCGCGGCCTCATCAAAAGGACTAGTAAAGAAACCGGCCGCGGCGTGGCTTTCATGATGTCCAACATATCGAACCGGCGCATCGAGGCTGAACTGTTTAAGATAAGCGGCGCCGTCTCGCCGAAGCACCCGGTCGTGCTGGCCGGCCCACAGGGCGCGGGTACGTTTCAAGAATGGTTTCTCATACCAAATTATTAAATCCGGCTCGCCATACACACGGGCCTCCGCGATCAGGGCCTCGTTCAGGTCTGGGTCGTTCTTCTGTCGTGAATACCGCTCAGCGCCGGACGCAAAGAGAATGTCGTCGTCGCGCGCTACTGCTAAGCTTGCATCGTGCCAGTTCGCGCTTATCCCATAAGTTATCATTACCTACCACAATGAAGTCTAATAAATAAATGGGTCTTTCCGTTTCATTGTCCGTACGCGGTGCCGTAACTTGAGTTCAGTTAGTGCAGACTGGATCGGGCGGCCCAACAACGGGATGTTGCCGAATCTGGCAATCGACTCGGGTCTAATCCGGTGCGGGGGAGAAACGGCCAGCGGTTCGCTACCGAATGCCGGCTCAACTCGATGGACCGAACCGCGGTCCAACGCCTCCGTCACGCTGGCCGCAAAGCGAGCGTGACTTTTCTCGCCCGCATGCAGGCGGTCCCGCGCGAAATCAGACTTCATGCGGGTCCAGCGACCAACATAGCCATCAAGCGGAAGGTAATGACGGAGGATTTCTATGGACAGGTTTTCTTGGTTACCCCAGTAGTAGGCTGTCCCAAGCTGCTGCAGACGCGAATTCACTAGGTGAAAATTACGAATATAGTTGAAGAATCCCTGCGATTGCGTAGCGAGGCGAAGATAAGCGGCATGCTCCTGGTCCGTTGGCGCGAATGATGCCCATGGAGGGTGTTCCTCCGCAGCTACGGCACGGAAATGGACCTGGTGGCCGGGATCCGGAAACCACGTTAGCCTGGCCGTATAGGACCACAATATGAAGACGACATCTGGTTTTATCACGTCGATAGTCTGGTGTATCATCATCGCGGCATAATCTGATCCGGTACCCGGCCAGGCCAGGTTGCACTGGCGCACCGGAACTCCCCACCGTTGTTCAAGATGCTTTGTGACTATGGAAGTCCAAAGTTGTTCCCATGGCATACCGATACCAAAAGTATTCGAATCCCCCACGAATACGGCTACTGCCTCTCCTGGTTCGCGGACGAACTCAGGACCGCGGTAGCCGAGAGTATTAAACTCATAGCCTACGCTGCCGACTGTGAACTCGTGGTTTCCGCGCTGATAATAGTTGTCCTCGGAATCGCCGGCAAACCAGCGGAGAAAGCGTACAGGGGGATGCAAATCAGACCGCGGTATACGGTTTGCTTGCCAAAACCCACACCCGGCCGGGCTGTACTCGCCCTGGATTTTGTCAAACACTGAGTCACACCCTGTTGCGATGCCATGTCGCCGGTCGGACGAGCAAATTCTCGTTAGCAATATACCTGCTAGGTCGCCGTGTTCGGCCGGTTTCCGGACCAGCGTGCCACCGCGGTGGCCAGGGTCTTACGGAAATCGCGACAGCCGCGACAGTCCGCTGCACGTCGTCCGGCGGGCGCTGCGACGCGGCGCGGACAACCTCACCGCCGCAGGGATCGAGGTTGGCGACGAGCACCGCCGGGTGCGTCACTCGGCAACATCAGACCACTACGCGCCCGCCCAACACTTAGCAACGTGAATTGGCCGTAGCCGGCAGGCCCAAGCGCGAGATTATTGTTCAGTTGTCATCCCGGACACAAATTGTTCGGATGCCGAGCTTTCGCAATAGTCTTTGAGTTTCCCTCAACTGGAACCGATATAATCGCACGTCGGGGGTCGTCGGGCAGTGCTTGAGCCACGGCTTGGACCGCCCCACAAAGTGCACCACCGAGGCGTCCCGGGGTCCTTTCGGGGCAGGCCCTCTCGCTCCTTTAGACCAGGCGCCTTGTTCAAGAAACCGTGCGATTTCAAACCGATTCAGATGGCCGGGCAGCTGCATCACGCGGCCCAGGCCCTGTTCAAGTAACCAAATATTCATCGCGTCCTGGTCGTTATAGTAAATATAGCGCCTTTTGCGTCCCGCGAGGATCTCAACAACTGCGTTTCTGACGGTTGGCATAAAACTCGTATCCAACCAAAAGGCTCCCGCGTTGAAATACGGACTCCCGCAGAACGACGGAAAATGGTCGACGAAGCCGGGCAAGGCAGCGCTCTTGCCGACCGTCGGGCAGAATTCATCTCGGACAACCCCCAATTGAGAGGCGCCGACGGACTCGAATGGTGACGATATGTCGTCGAGGACCAAGAGGTCGGAATCAAGGTAGACAAGGTAAGGGCGCTGCACAAAGTCCGGACTAAAGTCGAAGCGAAGATACGTAGTCACACTGATATGGGCCAGCTCCATTTCGCGGGATTTCTCATATCTTTCATCCGCAGTGTGCCAGTTGAGATCGAAAGACCCGAAGCCAAGCGCCGCCGAAAAAGCGGCAATTGCTTCAGCATGAGATTTGGTCAAGTCGTTGGTAATGACTCGCACAGCGATCGACTTTCGGGCGCGAGCTGGCGTTGAATTTGCCACCGACATGATAGTGACGAGCCCTGGCAGCAGGTAGTTTTCGTCAAAACAAAGTCCTATGGCGTACATAGCACCATAGCGTTCTGCGGTTGAGTCGGATACATCAAGGTCTCGTTACTCCACCGCTGCATATCGTAGCCCGCCGCCCGCGGGCCTCACACCGACGTCGTAGCGCCCCCGGACAGTGCATCGGCGTCGACTGGATGCGCTGGACTCTGCCGGCGGGCCACCAGCACCACCTTGCCGTCGCCCGAGGAACGCTGGTAGTTCTCGTCGTGCGAGTAGTCGCCGTGCAGCCGGACATCGTCAAGTCCCGCCATACGCGCCCAGTTCGCGATGCGGTACGGGTCGGTGTGGAAGAAGTTCCTGACATCCAGGACATGGCGTCCGGATGACGTGTCGACCCCTGAGAGCGCGTAGAGATCGCTGTCTTCCTGACCGCGCCGCGGCAGCCATGACGACCAGGCATCGCCGTTTCGGCCCGCGGGCACACCCACGGGCAACCGCATGCGGTCGCGGAGTTCGATGATCAAGGTGCCCCCCGGCGAGAGGTGCTCTTTGGCGCGGCGCAACACGCGCACGATGTCCTGCGGTTCCTCGATGTGGTGCAGGGCGCCGTTCACGCACACGATCGCGTCGAAATGCTCATCGAGCGTGAACGAGCGGATATCGGCTTGTGAGAAGCGGCCTTCCGGTACCTTGCGTCGGGCGACTTCGAGTAGTGCTGCGCTGGAGTCTATCCCGGTGACCTGCACATTGCGATCGGCCAGTGCCCGAGCAAGCGAGCCGGTGCCCGCGCATAGGTCCAGCACCGAAGGATGTGCGAGACCGGCAAGCCGCGCCAGCACGAATTCGGCTTCCTGCGCGGTGGTCTCGTCGCGCTCGTAAATGCCGTCATAGATATCGGCGTCGGTGAGGTGGACGTCCGCTGCGGCCGGCTCTGCTGTCGCCACCGGAAGGGTCGAGCGCAATAGCTCATCGCTCCCGGCCTCGCGGGCCATATTGCGGCCCATCCAAGAAAACATGTCCGACATGGACAGCAGCATGTCGCGTACCCCGTCTTGGAAGGCCATCACATCGACCTCGGAGTTCACATACAAGCTCGCGACCTGTAACAGCTGGTCGGTGTGCTCGGGGTCTAGCACGCAGTGAATCGGGAAGTACTCAATGGTGTGATCATCGATGTCGGGGAAGATCTTGCGCAGGCCCACGATGTATTTCGTAAACACCCCGGGCAGTACACATTCGATAGCAGCAAACCGGCCTAGCGACCAGATGATCGGTTCGTTGTCCTGAATCTCGAAGCGCTTGAACCGCAACTCGGGCACCCGGAACGCACCGTCGTCTTCGTGAACGTCGACGCGTGAACAGCCGATTCCCCGCATGAATCGCATGAAGAGCGCCACGTGGGCACCATCGGCATCAAGTTCACCGTGCTCCGAGTAAACATTGTTCAGCAGCAGACATCGAGCGCGGTAGTCCTCTACTCGCGCGGTGACTTTCAAGAACGCCTGGTTGAAGCGATTGCTGCCGGGCAGCATCTTGATGGCCCACCAGCGGATAGCTTCCTGGTCGAACCCACCCTCGGAAAAACGCTTCAAGAACGGATGCTTCTCCAGCGGCCATTCGGCGATGGCCTCTTCCAACGCGGCAAGAAGCTGGTCTTTGATGCCGGTGACCTGAATACTCATTCGTTACCTCCGAACCGATTGAGTCATCACTCGCTGCAATAAGCCGGAGCGTCGATGCTACCGGTCGCTCGGCTTTGCCGGAGCTTTATCGCAGATCTTCATGGCGACGTCGTTGTCCCACTTCAGCGCAACCAGCCGATACGGAGGACACACCTTCGACGTCGTCGGATGCGTAGCCGCGGCGCTGTCGCTCCCGATACCTTGGCAAACAGGGACGCATGGGTGGCCGGCCTACGGCAAGCGGGCTGCGGTCGAGGTGGATCAGTCCGCCGGGTGCGCCGTCGTGGACGATCTGACCATGCTCCGCGAGCACCAGCACCCGGTCGGCGATTTCAACCGTAGCGAGCCGGTGGGCGATTACCAGTGCGGTCCGATCGGCCAGCACGGTCTTCAACGCATGCTGAATCAGGCGCTCACTACTGGCGTCCAGCGACGACGTCGCCTCATCGACAATGAGCACTGTCGGGTCGGCGAGCAATGCTCGCGCGAGAGCAATGAGCTGTCGCTGACCGGCGGATATGCGCACAGCGCCGTTAGCGATGTCGGTGTGGTATCCATCGGGCAGTGCTGCGATAAACCGGTCTGCGCCGACCGTCACGGCGGCGTTTCTGACCTGCTCGGCGGTCGCGTCGGGCCGGCCGAAGCGGATGTTGTCGGCGATCGTGCCGGAGAACATAAAGTTCTCCTGCGGAACCATGACGACGTGGCGGCGAAGATCGGCCAGGGCAACATCACGAAGATCGACACCGTTCAGGGTCACCGCCCCCCGGGTGGGGTCGTAGAACCTGGCGATCAGTTTGGCGATGGTGCTTTTGCCGGCACCGCTGGTACCGACCAGCGCAACGGTCTGACCCGCCGGAATCGTCAACGACAGGCCAGCCAGAACCGGCCGGTCCGGTTCGTAGCCGAAGTGCACGTTGTCGAACGCGACCATCCCCGTGACCGAACCCTGCGCCGGCGCCGGTGGGAGCGGTCCCTGCCGGTCTTCGAGACTCGGCCGCTGCGCGAGCAGGGCTGCCAACTTCTCCAGCGCCGAGGACGCGGACTGGAACATGTTGAAGAACTGACTGATTTCCTGCATGGGGTCGAAAAACATTCGCAGGTAAAGCAGAAAGGCCGTCAGCGTTCCGATCGTCATCTGACCATCCAGCGCTCGGTACCCTCCGTAGAGCAGAACCACACCGATGGTGATATTGCCGACCAGTTTCACGCCGGGCGTGAAGACAGCGGCCAGCTTGAAGGTCTTCTCGTTAATTGCTCGGTACCGATCGGCGATGTCTTCAAAGATCAGCTGGTTCCGCGGCTCACGCCGGTACGCCTGCACGGCTTTGATGCCCGTCATCGTGTCAACGAATTGCGTGATGACCAGAGCTGTGCGCTCTCGCACCTGCCGGTAGGTTTTGGACGATTCGGACCGGAACCATCCCGCGAGGGCCACCAGGATAGGGAATGCCGCCAGGCATGCCAGCCCCAACCGCCAGTCCAGCACAGCGAGCAGGATCGCCGTTCCCACCGGTGTGAGCAGCGCGTTGACGAGGCTGTCGAACCCGGTCGCCAGCATGTCCCGGATGGCATCAACATCGTTGGTCAAGCGGCTCACCACCCGGCCGGTCGTGTACCGGTCATGGAAGGCGATGTCGAGCCGCTGAAAGTGCCGAAACACCCGGCGCTGCAGCTCCAGCAAGACCCTTAGGCGGACCCGCCCGGAACGGTTGAGGAAATACCACCGGCTAGCTGCGTGAACAAGCACCACAGCGCACAACGTTCCGATGATGAGTATCAGCTCGCGCGCTGAGCCGCCGCCCATGATCGGCGGAATAGCATGGTCGATGCCCCGCTTGACTAGCAGCGGAACAGACAGCCGCGCAGCATTTTCCACCAGCAAGACCAGCACCAGCAGCGCCAGCGTCATGCGAAACGGCCGCAGCAGCGCCCCTATCAGGGCGCGGCCCTCGCGGCGGCGAAGCAGCCTTTCGTCGATGGGCACGTCGTCGTCCTGGCTGCTGGCGCTGCGACCACGCCAATGGTCGCCGGTCGCGCCCTCGATCGTGGTGGGCCCTACGGCTGTTGTGGTCATCGGCCACTTTCCGCCAAGGCCCTTGTGGCGCGGGCGGTTTCGGCCCTCAACTCTTTGCTCAGGCGCTCTAGCCTGTCAATGTCCTCGTTGTCGAGCGACGCCGACCCCTGCTCAACGTGGAGTTGCTCGTCATCGACGAGCAGAGAACGGTAGTGCGGCACTCCGGCAAGCAGCTCGACATGAGTGCCGATATGGGTGATGGTGCCACCGGACGCGTTGCGGCCGAGCAGGGCCACCTTGTCGGCGAGTAGCACCGTGGAAGCCCGATGGGTGATCACGATGCCGGTAATTCCCTTCAGGAACCTCCGCAGCGCGTCGGTGACCTTCGCCTCGGTATGCAGGTCGAGGGCAGACAGGGTGTCGTCGATCACGAGAACCTTTGGCGCGGCCAGGATCGCCCGGGCTAGCGACAGCCTCTGCCGTTGCCCGCCGGACAAGCTCATGCCTTGCTCTCCGAGGCGGGTGTCAAGCCCGAACGGCAGCTCGTATACAAACTGCGCGGCAGCGACGTCAATCGTGTCGGCCAGCTCTGCGTCCGTGGCATCAGCACGTCCGAGCCTGAGGTTTTCGGCGACCGACATCGAGAACAATATCGGGTCCTCGAACGCGGTGATAACCGTCTGCCGAAGGGCGGATAGTGACAGATCGCGGATGTCCCGGTTGTCGATGCAGATTTGTCCCTCTGAGACGTCGTAGAGCCGGGATAGCAGCGCGGCCAGCACCGACTTACCGGAACCCGTGGAGCCGACGAGGGCAAGTGTCTCCCCCGGCTCGAGGCTCACCGTGAGGTGCCGAAGTATCCACCCCGCGTCGTCGGGTGTATCCGGCAATCGGAAGCCCACATCGCGCAGTTCCAGTCGTCCGCCCCGTGGCGGAGCAGCGTGCGGCCCCCCGGTGATCTCGCGGGGGGCGTCGAAGACCTCGGCGATCCTATTGGCCGCCGTCATCGACTCCTGGGTCATCGACAGCAGGAAGCCCAAAGACGCAATGGGCCAGACCAGCGACAGCGTCATAGTGATGAATGCGGCCAGGCCGCCCATCGTGATCAAGCCATGCGCCGCCGCGTACGCACCGGAACCGAGAACGCCGATGAGCATCACATTGGGAATGACCTCCAGCACGGTCCAGAATTTTGCCGACACCGAAACCTTGCGAACACCAATGTCGTAGAGCGTCGTGACCTGCTCATCGAACCGGTCGAACACATGATCTTCGCGCCCGAACGACATAATCAGGCGGTGGCCGAGGGCAGCCTCCTCGACATGCGTTGCGACGCTGCCGGATTGGTCCTGCGCGCGCCGTGATAGGCGACTGTACTCTCGCTGGAAATGCAGCACGGTGGCCGCGATCGGCGCGATCGATATCAATACGACGGCACCCAGCGGCCAGTAGATCGCCAACAAACACGTTGTCACCACGGTGATCTGAAGGGAGTTGAGCAGCAGGAAAATCACTCCGAAGGACAGGAACTGGCGGATGGTGGACAGATCGTTCATGATTCGTGACAGCAACTGTCCTGACTGCCATCTTTGGTGAAACGACATCGGCAAGATCTGCAGGCGGGCATAAAGGTCTTTCCGGATATCCGCTTCGACGCCCATAGCCGCATACGCGACGAGCCAGCGACGGATGAACCCCAGTACCGCGTCGGACACGCCGATAGCCATGGCGGCTGCGCCCAGCACCCAAAGCGCGCGCCGGTCGTGATGCTGCACAGGGCCGTCGATCACCGCCTTGGTCATAAGTGGGATCGCCACCGTAGCAACGAGGCTGGCAGTTGCGGCCAAGGCCATACCGATCCAGTGCGACCGGTAGGGAATCAGATAGGGTAGTAGCCGCCGCAGATCCGAACTCGCACGCCGGCGCGCTGGCGGTGCCGCGATGGCCGGTGCCGAGATGAGCGCTGTAGCATCCACGAGGACTCGTCTCTCCGATCCGATGCGCCAAAACGACACCCACATGCAATGGTGCACACCAACGGCGACCAGCGTCTCGCAAACTTCGCGCCTGCCAACGAATTTTGATCATCGCACGACGACCACCCTTTAACGGTTGCTACCGGGCGTCGAAGCTATAACATTTAGCCAAATTGAAACGAGTTGATACCCGCATGTGCTCACACGCCTCGGCCCGACCCACTGAAATAATCGGAATTCGGCGGATCGTGGAAATCGCGCATATCGGCCCCGGTTTGGTGTCACCATGTGTGACGGCATATGTCACCGGGTGCCGGGAGTATCAAGTTGGCCGCGACGTTCGTGTCCCCGCAGTGTGTCGACCACGCCGTACTCGAGCAGGCGATGGTGTGGTTCGCGCAGGCCCGGCTCGACGGTCAGCGCGTCGTCGAGCCTGCCCATCAGCCGGAGCTCTGGCACTCGATTCCGTTCACACGCAAGCCAGATCTGCGGACACCATTGCGGCCCTACCCGGAGAGTGGCGAATGGATCACGAAGCTTTCCTCTAGTGGTACCACCGCGGACCCCGTGGTGTCGCCCTGGTCTGAAGCCGACGAGAAGGTCGCAGACGAGACAGCGCGCGCTATTCACAAGCTGTGTCCCTCGATCGACGGCGCCCGATGTGCCGTTATCGCCCCCAGCCCGGGTCTTGCCGCGGCTTATTTCATGAGCCGGGAGATACACGTGAACGGAGGCATCCCGCTTCTGATCCCATCGACCGACCCTGAAACAATTTGCCGCACATTATCAGAAGACGGAATCGAGGTAGTGCTCTCGCTGCCTCTGGTGGCCTCACGTATCGGAGAGTACTTCACAACGACTCGCGGGGCACCGCCTTCAGGTATTCGTCTGCTCTTCTGTGGCGGCGACGTGATGTCTCCCGCGCGGCAGGCGCTCTTGGCGGATATGTGGGATGCCCGTGTGTTCAACATGTTCGGCTGCTCGGAATTGTTCGGTCCCCTTGCCGGCCCCAGTGAGCAAGGTGGCCCATTGGTCTGGCGTTGTAGGCCGGTGGCCGTCGAAGTGATCGACCCCATCACCCTTTTGCCATGCGTGACAGGGCAGCGCGGCGTGCTAGTCCTGTCGACATTGTGGCCGAAAGCCAGTCCGCTGCTGCGCTATTGGACCGACGATCTGGTGCAGCTCATCGACACCGGCTCTGCGACTGGAACATTCGCTTTCGAATACATCGGGCGCCCACCGTCAATGTTAGGGTTCGCAGGCAAAGAAGTGCCGCTTCGAGACATCGACAATGCCTTGCTGTCTGGTGAATGGTGCACTTCGGAATGGTCTGTTCATCAGGCGCACGATCGGGTTCTCGTCGAAGTCGAAATGCCGCGGAAGAAGCAACATGGAGCGTTGCACAACGCGCGTGAGGTACTCCACGAGGTCATCGGTGCGCCCGTTGAGTTGACCATACACGACCCGGGATCGCTACCACGGGCAATGCCGAAGCTTATGGTTCTGCCTCAGTAACGGCCGTGGCCGCCAACGGGCTCACAGGGCCGGCGCGGCTGGCCGACCTTATCACCGCCTGCGTGAGGACGTCGCACAACACGCTATGCGCGCTTTCCACCACCGGATACTCGCCAACCGGCGCCGGCACGATCAGAGCCTCGGTTGTCAGCTGGGCAAGTAGCCCCCCATCCCAGCCGAGCAGGCCGATAGTTCTGATCCCTTTTTCGCGCGCCAGTTCTGCGGCGCTAATCAGGTTCGGCGAATTGCCGCTGACAGAAATGAGGACCAAGGCATCGCCCGGCCGCACGTGGCTCTCGAGTTGGCTTCGAAACACCTGGCTGTATCCCTCATCATTGGCTATCGCCGTCAACAGAGGGACGTTGTCGCCCAACGAAATCGCTCGGATACCTCGTCGACCGCTTCGGAGGCTCATTTGGTGCATGTCATTGACCCAGTGAGCCGCAGTGGCTGAGCTTCCACCGTTGCCCGCCACAAAAATGCAGCCGTCGGCGTCGTACACGTCGCAGAGCAGCTGCAACGATCGCTCCAAGGCATCCTGGTCGATGAGCCTCATATACTGCGAGAGCCGAGAAAGATACACATCCATCAATGGCCACGCAGCCGGCTGGTGCCGTCGCAGTTCGCTCAGATCAGCCTTCATCGTCCTCCACTACCTAAGGCTGCACTTGTTGACTCGATGCCCTGGGTTACAAAAAACCTCCTCCGTGCGACTGGCGGTAACGGTCTTGACAGTTTGCCACCGGCGTCCCTACCTGGTGGCAATTTGGGCCAAATCAGGCGACCGCTTTTCCCGACCCGTCTACGAAATGCTGATCCGACCAGCGTCGATGAGTCGGCTGTGGTTCACCGCGCCGCGACGCGTTGCCACGCGCGCCGGAAACAATTCCGCTCGTCTTGACTTTCCTAGCGCCCGGTGCGCCTAGCCGTCGGCAGCGCTCACCAGCTCTACCGCTACGTCAAGAAGGCTGTGCCCTGGTTCAATCGAGGCGTATTGGCACCCAGCCGCCTCGGCCGCGGCGCGGTCGCGGTCATCGTCGCCGACAAACACAGTTCGGCTGAGGTCAAGGTCAAAGTCTCTTTGTGCCCCGAAAAGCATTCCAGGAGCAGGCTTTCGACAAGAACAGTGCTCGTCCCAGCCATGTGGGCAGTGGTAGATACGTTCGATGCGCGCGCCAGCCGCGGTGGCCTCGTCAAGGAGCTTCTGGTGCGTCGCGGCCAAGGCCTCCAGCGACACTTTGCCTCTGGCAATACCCGCCTGATTGGTCGCGACGAGGATTCGAAAACCACTTTGGGTGAGCAGTCGCAGCGCGTCTAATGCTCCATCGAGCCAGGCGAACTCCGTCGGCCCCGACACGTACTGCGCCTTTGGCATGCGCCGATTTAACACGCCGTCCCGGTCGACGATCACGGTGGGCCGCTGGCTGAAAAAGCGTTCGGCGGCTGGCAATCTGGCAGTCGATCCGACGCCGTAGTACCTGTGGTGCGTGACATACGCGTCGAGGCTGCGATCGGCGACCAGCTGCGGATAGATAGCGTGCTCGAAAGGCGCGTCGCCGTCGGGCAGAGGCCCTAAACGGGCCAGGTCAAGGATGGCGAACCCGAGCTCAACCCTGTTCAGTCCGGGCGCCTTACGATGCGGATCGTAGGTTAGAACTCTGCCCGCGGCGTCGACCGCTAGGTTATTGCGGGTGAAGCCGTCCTCGTTCGCGTATGCGGTGACTTGTGCGACGGCCCCTCCGGCCACGTAATGGCGCCACATGTCGTCGAAGTTCAGCGGGACGTAGTTGTCGCAGTACGCCGTCATTACCACATCGTCCAAGAGTGGTTGAGCTGCCCGCATCCGGGTAAGCGTCTGAACCTCGGGATCGGTAACGCCGTATTGTATGTGTACATTCCAGGGTGATCCGTCGCCGAAGTGCTCCATGACCGCCTCAGCGCGGTAGCCCAGCAGGAGCAGTATTCGGTGGAAGCCCTGACGGCGTAATAGTTCGACGACGTATTCAAGGAAAGGCCTCCCAGCGACCGGAACGAGAGGCTTGGGTGCATTGTGTGTGAAGGGACGAAGCCGCTCCCCCCGACCACCCGCAAAGATAACAGCCTGGGTCGGTCGGGTCACCCCCTTCGGCATCAACTCTGTCCTTCCGGCAGCTGACAGTGGTTCGTCAGTGTAGCGGGGATCTGGAACGTGGCCGCCTGGTTTGAGCCGTCCCCGGCTGCCGGTGTCCTGCCCGGCGGTGGCACGAAGTTCGTCGAGTTGGCCGACGATCGGGACTGCGAGACAGGTCGCCGGTTATGTTGGCGGCGGGCCGCTGACCTACGCGGTCCGGAGGTGCCTTGGAGCATGCAGGTTGACGGGCGCGACATCGCCGTTTCCGGCAGCTTGCTGCAACCACTCATCCGACGGACCAACGACATCCTGCGGCTCGTGCTGGCGGCTGTGTTCCTGGCCGCCATCATCACCAGTTCGGTGATCACCCGCACCCGGTGGGACCAGCTGGAGAAATCCATCTCCCACATCATCGGGGTGCTCTCCCCCGCCCAAGCCGACCTCGTCTATTTGGTCTACGGCGCGGCGATCCTGGCGTTGCCGTTCATGATCCTTATCCAGCTGATCGTCGGCCGGCAATGGAAGCTGCTCGGCGCTTACGCAACCGCCGCACTGATCGCCTTTCTCGCGCTGTCGATCAACAGCAAGCGCGCCGCCGCACTCCAATGGCACTTCCACCTATCCGACCGGCTGCGCACGGTGCTGGCCCAATTTCTCGACGACCCGCGCTGGATCGCGATGCTCGCCGCAGTGCTGACCGTCTCCGGTCCCTGGCTGCCCGCCCGCTGGCGACACTATTGGTGGACGTTGCTGCTGGCCTTCGTGCCGATCCACCTGGTGGTCAGTGCCGTCGTGCCGGCACGCTCGCTGCTCGGACTGGCGGTGGGATGGTTCGTCGGCGCACTGGTGGTGCTGGTCGTGGGGACACCCGCGCTCGAGGTGCCGCTGGACGGCGCAGTCCGCGCGATGGCCAAACGTGGATTTCTCGTCTCACGGCTCACGGTGGTCCGCCCGGCCGGATCCGGGCCGCTAGTGCTGTCGGCAGCCTCCGAAAAGGGCACCGCGATGGTCGAGATGTACGGGCCGCATCAACGCAGCGGTGGCGCGCTGCGCCAGGTGTGGTCGCGGTTGCGGCTGCGCGGCTCGGAAACCGCGCCGCTGCAGGCGTCGATGCGCCGCGCTGTCGAGCATCGTGCCCTGATGGCTATCGCCGTCGGTGAGCTGGGCGTCGCCAACACCACGACGATCGCCGTCGGCGCGCTGGACCGTGGCTGGACGTTGTACGCGCACAAGCCGATTCGCGGCGAGCCGATCAAGGAGTGCGCCACCGGGACCCCGGTTGTCCGGGTATGGGAATCGCTGCGAACCCTGCACGACCACCAGATCTCGCATGGCAACCTGCGCGACGCGGATATCACCGTCGACGACGGGACGGTCCTGTTCGGTGGGTTCGGCAGCGCCGAATACGGCGCCTCCGACAACCAGCTGCAATCCGACATCGCCGCACTGCTGGTGACGACGTCGGCGCTCTACGGCGCGGAGTCCGCGGTGGGCGCGGCCATCGACGCGCTCGGAAGGGGCACCGTGCTGACCGCTTCGCGCAGGCTTTCCAAATCCGCTGTGCCGAAACATATCCGGGAGTCGGTCAACGATCCGGGCGCCGTGATATCGCGAAGCCGCGCGGCGGTGATGCGCCAAACCGGCACTGACAAGATCCAAGCCGAGACGATCACCCGGTTCACCCGCGGCCAGCTCATCCAGCTCGTGCTGCTTGTTGCGCTGGTCTATGTCGCGTATCCGTTCATCAGCACCGTGCCGACGTTCTTCTTCGAACTGGGCAGAGCCAACTATTGGTGGGCCCTGCTCGGCTTGGCCGTCTCGGCGATGACCTATCTCGGCGCGGCAGCCGCGTTGTGGGCCTGCACCGATGGGACGGTGAACTTCTGGAAGCTGTCAATCGCCCAGGTGGCCAACACTTTCGCCGCCACCACAACCCCGGCCGGCGTCGGCGGGCTTGCGCTGAGCACCCGGATCTTGCAGAAGGGCGGACTTTCCACCGTGCGTGCCACTGCCGCAGTGGCGCTGCAACAGTCGGTGCAGGTGATCGTGCACGTCGCGTTGCTGATCCTGTTCAGCACCGCCGCGGGCGCCGCAACCGACCTGTCGCACTTCGTCCCGAAGGCCACCATGCTGTACCTGATCGCAGGCGTGGCCCTGGGTATCGTCGGCGCATTCCTGTCCGTGCCCACCCTGCGGCACTGGCTGGCGAACGCGGCGCGCCCGAAGCTCAAAGAGGTCACCGGTGATCTCGTCGAGCTTGTCGGCGAACCGAAGCGGCTCGGGATGATCCTGCTGGGCTGTGCCGGAACAACTCTCGGTGCCGCGTTGGCGCTGTGGGCCAGCGTGCACGCTTTCAACGGCGACGCGACGTTCGTCACCGTCACCGTGGTGACGATGGTCGGCGGAACCCTCGCCTCGGCGGCGCCTACTCCGGGCGGCGTGGGCGCCGTCGAGGCCGCGCTGATCGGTGGGCTCGCCGCGTTCGGTGTACCCGCGGCCGTCGGCGTTCCGTCGGTGCTGCTTTACCGGGTACTCACCTGCTGGCTACCGGTGTTCATCGGCTGGCCGGTGATGCGCTGGCTGACCCGCAACGAGATGATCTAGCGGTACTAGGCTGGTCGCATGACCGAACAGTCACCTGCGATCACCGTCTCGCACCCACCCGAGGCGTTATTGCGAATCGTGAACCCGACGCTGAAATTTCTGCTGCGCACGCCTTTGGCGGGTCCTGCACGACACCAGCTCATGGTGGTGAGCTTCACCGGGCGTAAGAGCGGTCGACACTACTCAATTCCATTGAGCGCCCACCTGATCGACAACATCGTCTATGCCATGACCGGCGCGCAATGGAAGTACAACTTCCGCGGCGGCGCCACTGCCCAGGTCCTGCACGACGGGAAGACGACGGCGATGCGCGGCGAACTCATCGAGGACAAAGCACTGGTCACCGATCTCCACTTCCGGTGCGTCGAGTCCTACGGCGTCAAACGCGCAGAACGCGTGATGGGGTTGGGATTCCGCGACCACCAGATGCCGAGCCGCGACGACTTCGCCAAGGCGATCGACGAGCTACACCTGCGGGCGATTCGGTTCACCCCGGTCAGCTAGAGCTGGCCGCGGAGTCGTTCGACGAGGTCGATCAGCCGCGCATGATGTGAGCCGGGCCAGTAGATGCGCCCGCATTCTGTGCAGCGCCGGAATTCGTCGTAGTAGCGGCGGGTCAAAGGCTCGAGGTGGTCGATTACCTCGTCTTTGGTCACCGCGGCCAGCGTGCCGTTGCACCTCAGGCACCGAGTCAGCGGCGCCAGCAGTCTGCTCAAGTCCAGTCGATTCATCACCTCTAGTGTCTGCTGCTCGGGCCGGTCGGAATGCACGAAAAGACCATGGGTGATCGCGCGACGCTTCAACAGGCCGCGGTCTCGGGTCAGTAGGATCCGGTTTTGGTGCACGCTGACATCGGCCAGCGTTTGGTCGTCGGCATCACTGGACCACCACACGTCGAAGCCGAGGATGCGCAGCAGCCGCGCCAGCCGGCCGAGGTTGACGTCGACGACAAAACGAGGATCGCGCAACGGAGTTGGCCGCAGCCTGGCCGTCGACCCAATGTCGAGCGCCTCGAACATCGGATAGGCGGCGATCCGATCGCCGACGGTCGGGCGATGGGAGAAGCCTTCCGGATCGCCGTTGACCAAGATGAGGTCGACCTCGGTGTGCGGAATGCCCATCGCCTCTAGCACATCCTTGACGGTCTGATGGTCGCGGAACGGACGCCGCACGGTGATATCGCGCGACTCGGGCGCCAAGAAGTCATTGAGTTCGGCGTAGGCGCGCACATCCACGTAGCCGACCATTCCCTCCATGGTCTCCCGGTGAGTGGTCGCGCGCAATCCGGATGTGGCAGCTGGCCGACGGAACCATGTAGCGATTTGCCTGCCTTCGAGCGAATACTCAACGCGTTGAACCAAGTTTTCGCTCGGAGGCGGGCAAATCGCCGCTCGCCTCCGAGCGGTGATTCATGTGGCAGGTGTGACGGCTGCGGCCCCGCGGGCGGCGTGGGTGGCGGTGATCACCGGCTGGTGGTAGCCCGCGACGCGCACCGCTTCCCGCACCGCGAAGCCAACCGCTTCCGCCCGCTCGGCCGCCACCAACGCGATCACGCAGCCGCCGAAGCCGCCGCCGGTCATCCGCGCGCCCAGGGCGCCCGCGCCGACCGCGGTGGCGGCGATCAGATCGATGTGTTCGGTGGTGATGTCGAAGTCGTCGCGCATCGAGGCATGTGACGCCGTGAAGATGCGCCCCGCCGAGGCGAAGTCCGAGTCGCGCAGCGCCGCAACGACATCGAAGACCCGCTGGTTTTCGGTCAGCACGTGGCGCGCGCGGCGCGCGTCGACCGGATCGGAGACCCCGTCCAGCACCGAGAGCCCGCGATCCTGAATCTCCCGCAGCGACACCACACCCACATCGGCGGCTGCCCGCTCACACGACAGGCGCCGCGCCGCGTATTCGCCACCAACGTGGCCGTGCCGGGCTCGGGAGTCGATCAGCAGCAGCTCCACCCCGGACGCCGAGGGGTGGAACGGCACCGGCTGCACGTTGAGCTTCCGAAAGTCGATCAGCAGCGCCGTCGACTCCTCGCCAAACAACGAGGACAGCTGGTCGAGCAAACCCGTTGGGGCACCGACGTACTCGTTCTCGGCGCGCTGCGCCAGCCGGGCCTGATCGAGGCGATCGATCCGTATACCCGCAGCAGAAACCAAAGCGCCCAGCGCCGCGCATTCCAGCGCCGCCGATGACGACAAGCCCGAACCCATTTCGACGTCGCTGGTGATCGACATGGCGCCCCCGGGCACCGGGTGCCCGGCATAACGCAGCGCCCACACCACCCCGGCCACGTAGCCGGCCCAGCCGGTTACCTCACCGGGCCTGGTGCGCAACGGAATCCGCACCGAGCCGTCGACTCGGTCGCTGCGCACGGTGATCGCATCGGCATCCGAGGGCTCGAACGTCACCACCGTGCGTTGCGGCAGCGCGATCGGCAGCGCCCAGCCCAGGTTGTAGTCGGTGTGCTCGCCGATCAGGTTGACCCGCCCCGGCGCCGCGAATCGAACCGTCACGCGAGCTCCCGCAGCCGCAAGGCCACCGCCTCCGGCGTCACGTCGCTGATGAACGCATCCATCGCCGACTCCGAGGCCGCCAAATACTTCAACGCTACGGCGCTGCGTCGAATCGACATCAGCTCGACGTGGAAGTAGCCCTCCCGTTGCGCCTCGGTGTCGCTGAACTGGTGCAGTGCCGAAATGTAGGGCAGCGGAGCAGAATAGATCCGGTCGAAGCGCCGCAGCACGTCGACGTATATCTGCGCGAACTCATCCAGTTCGGCCGCATCGAGATCCACCAGGTTGTGCACGAATCGGTTCGGGTAGATGTGCACCTCCACCGGCCAGCGCGCCGCGAATGGCACGAACGCCGTGAACAGCTCGGTGCGCGCAACCACGCGACTCCCGTCGGCGACCTCCCATGCCAGCAAGTCGTCAAACAGGTTGCTGCCGTGCGTCTTTCGATGCTTACCCGCTTGCTGCAGCATGGCCGCGGTCCGCGGCGGCAGAAACGGGTAGCCGAAGATCTGGCCGTGCGGGTGGGTCAGCGTCACGCCGATCTCCTCGCCGCGGTTCTCGAAGCAGAACACCTGCTCGACGCCGGGGGTGGCGATCAGGTCGGCGGTCCGGTGCCGCCACGCGTCTGTAACGAGCCGCGCCTGCGGTGCTGCGAGATCGGCGAACGACCCGGTGTGGTCGCTGGAAAAGCAGATCACCTCACAGCGGCCGTGACCCGGTGCCGACACGAAGCCGTCCCCCGCCGGCGGCGTCGACCCCGCACCGGACAAGCTGGGGAAACGGTTTTCAAAGACCACGACGTCGTACGAAGGTGCGGGCACCTCGCTGGTCAACCCGGTCGGGCCCGGACACAGTGGGCATTGGTCCGGCGGTGGCTTGTATGTGCGGTCTTGGCGCAGCGCCGCGACGATCACCCACTGCCCGGTCGTCCGGTCGAACCGCAGCTGCGTTTGATCTGGATTCCGCGGCGGCAACGGTCGGCGGTCGGCCACCGGTGCCGGACTGTGACCGGGCAACGAGAAGAACAGCAGATCACGCCCGTCGGCCAGCTTTGCCCGCGTCGGCGCCGTCACCATGTCGAACAGTAGTTTAGAAGAGCGGTCAACAGACAGAGAGGCGGTGACGGGTGTCCGGTCGAGACGGCGCCACCGCGCTGTACGTACGGGGGTGGAACTGGGCCATCGGGTCAGATCCCGGGTTGCTGCGACTTCGGATGGCCTGCCGGACGACGCTCGCGTTGGCCGCGGCGCTGTTGATCCTGTTCCTGTTGACGAAGGCCAACGGACAGCCACTGACCGTCGCGCTGTTAGGTGTGCTGATCACCATGGTCACGTCGCGATCGGTCAACGAGCCCGACGCGCGGCGGCAGAAGATCACCATGGCGCTGCTCCCGCTGCCTGCCGCGGCGGCGATCACCGCCGCAGCTCTCCTTGCACCTCACCGGGTGGTCGCCGACGTCGTGTTCGTCCTGGTGGTCTTCATCGCGGTTTACCTCCGCCGGTTCGGCCCCCGCGGAACCGCGCTGGGCATGGTCACGTTTATGTCCTACTTCTTCACGCTGTATCTGCGAGCCAAGGTCAGCGAGCTGCCGTGGCTGATCGGAGCCGTCCTGGTCGGCACCATGTGCACGTTTGTGATGACCGCATTCGTGTTGCCCGATGCGCCGGCAAGCGTGCTACGAAGCACCATTCGGGCGCTGCGGGCGCGGATGGCGATCGTCATCGACACCACGGCCGAAATCGTGCGGGCCGGTCAGCTCGACGAGCGCCGCCTGCGCCGGCTGCGGATCCGCACCCGTCGGCTCAACGAAACGGCGTTGCTGGTGCAGGGCCAAATCGAAGACCGGGTCAACCCGGGCGCGGTGTGGCCCGGCGTCAGCGGCGAGGACCTTGCGCTGTGGTTGTTCGACGCCGAGCTCACCGTCGAGCGCCTCGCGAGGGCGGGTGGACGGGCCGCGGCCGCGGACCTGCCCGCCCCGACGCGGGCGGAACTGGCCGCCGCCGTCGCACAGTTGGGCAGGGCCATTCGGGTCCCCCGCCCAGAAGGGCTTCGCCGGGCCGCGGAGGCGGCTCAGCGGCTGCTTGATGAGACCCCCGACGCCGACCCGGCCGTGCGCCCACTGGCGTTGGCGTTGATCGACACAACGAAAGCTGCGGCGGATGTTCGCGCACGGCTCGCGCAGGTCACATCCGATGCCGTGGCGCCGGCGCCCGAAGACGCCGCTGAACCGCAAGTCCAGCCGCGGCTACGGCCGACCACCCGGCAAGCCATCCAGGTGGCCATCGCGGCGTCGCTGGCCATCGTCGTTGGCGAGTTGGTATCGCCAGCCCGCTGGTTTTGGGCGGTGATCGCCGCGTTCGTGGTGTTCGCCGGCACCAAATCGTGGGGAGACATCCTCAGCAAAGGGTGGCAGCGGCTGCTGGGCACCGTGCTCGGTGTGCCGTCGGGCGTGCTGGTTGCCACGCTGGTGTCCGGAAACACCGCCGCCTCGCTGGCGTTGATTTTCGCCTGCCTGTTCTGCGCCTTCTATTTCATGAAGGTGACCTACAGCTTGATGACGTTCTGGATCAGCACCATGCTGGCGTTGCTCTACGGCCTGCTCGGCGAATTCAGTTTTGGCCTACTGCTTTTGCGGATCGAAGAGACCGCGATCGGCGCGGTCATCGGAGTCGCGGTCTCGATGCTGGTGCTGCCGGTCAACACCAGAAAATTCATCCGCGACGACGTGCACAAGTTGTTCCTCACGCTGTCCGACGTGATCAACGCATCCGTCGCGAGCCTTTTCGGCGATGACACCGAAGCAAATCCCACCGACAAAGCACGCCAACTCGACCGGGACTTACAGCAGTTCCGGATCGACGCTAAACCGATGACGGCCGGGATCGTAGGCCTGGTAGGACGACGCAGCATGCGGCACGGTCTGCGCGAGCTCACCGCGTGCGACCGCTACGCGCGCACCCTGGCTCGCAGCAGCAATCGATGCCTCGACGCCCCGCCCGAATTGGTGGACGCGGTCAAGTCGGCCGCCGCGCAGATTCGCCACAACATCGACGTGCTGGTCACGGCTCTGGAATTCGACCACCCGACCACGGTCTTCCCGGCTACCGAGTTCCTCGACGCAGCTGACCACCTGGCCAGAAATGACGGCAGACGGCTGCCGGCCGCGCTGCACGCATTACGGCAAATCGACCGCGTCGTGATCAACGCCGCTGTCGACCTCGGTGCCGAGCACGCAGCGTCACTTCAAGGCGAAGCTTCCAACATCGACGCCTAATGTGAACCACCATGACCACCGATGACCGCGTGCAGGCGTGGCGCGACAAGCTGGAATTGTCCGAGTTGCTGGCGGTATTGTCCGCAGCCGTCGATCGTAGCGACCGTGCGGCCATCATCGACTGCTACGCCGACGAGTCTTATGACGATCACGGCGCCTTCAGGGGATCGGGCCGGGAGTTCGCCGAAATGATCTGCGCGCCCAGCGGTCCCGGCGACCAGTTGACGATGCATCATCTGCTGGGCCAATCGGTGTTCGACGTCGACGGCGACCAGGCCTGGGGTGAAACGGTTTTCGTCATGCACACGGTACTGGCCGGCCAGCCGGCAGCGTCCTACGGTCGCTACATCGACTATTTTCGGCGCATCGACGGAAAGTGGAAGCTTGCGTACCGCAGGGTGGTGCCGGACGTCACCCTGCCCGGCGACGATGCGAAATACTGGAGACCGAGCCGCGACCGGTCCGACCCCCGCTACGACCGGCTAACCGCACCTCCGGATAGCGACTGACGTTTCAGCTCGCATGCCGGGTGAGGAAGTCCAACACGGCATCTGCGAAGACGTCGTTGCGATCACCGGCGACCATGTGTCCCGCACCGCGGACATCGACGAATTCGACTTGCGGAAAGCGGGCCAGAAACTCGTCGGCGCGCTGCTGGCTCACCAGGTCACTCATTTGGCCGCGCACCAGCAGTATGGGCACCTGGTTAGCGAGGATCGTTGCCACCGCGGCGTTCAACCGGTCGACGTCGGCCACCTCGGACGGCGGTTGCGACGCGGTGTTGCTGATGAACTTCGGGTCCCAATGCCAATACCATCGATCTCCACGGCGGCGCAGGTTCGTGCGCAAGCCGTCGAGATCCGTTGGTCGGGACCGGTGCGGGTTGTACTCGGCGATGGCGTCGGCGACCTCGTCGAGAGACTCGAAACCCGATTTCATCCGGTCGGCCATGAAGTTGTGTATTCGGTTCGCGCCGGACGGATCCATGTTCGGCACGATGTCGACCAGCACGACGGCGCGGGCGATGTCGGGCGAAATCTCGCCTGCAAGAAGCATCGTCGTGAAGCCACCCAAGGATGCGCCCACCAGCACGGGGTGCGGTGGGAGCTGGCGCAGCACTTCGTGGACGTCGCCGGCGAAGCTGGTGAGGCGATAATCGCCGTCTTCCGACCAGTCGGACTCACCGTGGCCGCGCAGGTCGACCGTCACCGCTTGCCAGCCCCGCTCGGCCACCGCCGCGGCCGCCTTGCCCCACGACCGGCGGGTCTGCCCACCACCATGCAAGAACACCACGGCCGGTGTGTTCGGATCGCCAAGTCGGTCCGCCACGATGCGCGTGCCGCCGACGCCGGAGATGGTGAACGTTTCGGGCGCGATAGTCACCGTGCGGCCCGCTGCTGCAGGCTGGTTTGCGTGGTCATGAAGGGAGTCTCTCAAGGGGGTCGCTATTGCCGCGAAGCATTGCCGCTGCCAACTTTCACAGCAGCCACTCCAGGCGCCAACATGTGATGACCATCAACGGCTCGGACGCTAGCGCCAACCTGCTGGTCATTCCGTACGCGACTCACAGCGGGCTCGCTTTGATGGTGCTGCGCTACGCCGCCGATCTCCCCATCGAACTCGGCGACCGCAACAAGCCAGCCTTTTTGACCGCTGGCTCAATTGTGGGGGCCGCAGAACGACAACGCAGCGCCTGAATTGCCGCCCAGGAGGCAGTCGGGGAGGTAGCCTCAGTCCCGGTTGACACTCCAGCCTCCCGGAAACGTCACGGCGGCGATCCGATTTCCCCGCCGAACGGGCTCTAGCTCCGACGTAAACCGACAGTTCGGTTGTGCTCGGGCGGCGGAGGTCCCCGCTGATTGCAGGTTCTGCGGTTTTTGGCGCGCCGCGCGGCTCAGCGGGGGTCGAGTCTGTACAGTCGGTGCGTCTCACACCACCTGGGGTGTACAAGAGAGGGTCACGCTTTCCTTCGGTCGTGCCTCAGCGGCTCCGTCGGTACCGATACCACACCGATTCGACCAACACATGCCGAGCCGTCGCGCCGGAGCCAGGGGGATTGCGGTGAGCCGATTCACCGAGACCATGTACGACAACGCCCAAAGCAGTCTGAAGGGGATGATCACTGGGGAGCCGAACGCCCCGGTCCGGCATACCTGGCGCCAGGTGCACGAGCGGGCCCGCCGAGTTGCGGGTGGTCTGGCCGCCGCCGGTGTGGGCCACGGCGATGCGGTCGCAGTGCTGGCCGGGGAGCCGGTCGAGATCGCGCCAACCGCGCAGGGCATCTGGATGCGCGGCGGCAGTCTGACGATGCTGCACCAGCCCACTCCGCGCACCGACCTGCACCGCTGGGCCGAGGAGACCACAGCCGTCATCAACATGATCGATGCCAAGGCCGTAGTGGTCTCCGACCCCTTCATGGCAGCGGCACCGCTAATGTCCCAACTGGGAATGCGGGTGCTGACGATCGGCCAGTTACTCGATAGCCGCTCGATCGACCCGGTCGACACCGACGACGACGACGTGGCGCTACTGCAACTGACGTCCGGCTCGACCGGGTCGCCCAAGGCCGTGCGGATCAGCCACCGCAACGTCGTCTCGAACGCCGAGGCGATGTTCGTCGGCGCAAACGTCGACCGGGAAACCGACGTGATCGTGAGCTGGCTGCCCTGCTTCCACGACATGGGCATGACCGGCTACTTAACCGTCCCAATGTATTTCGGCGTCGAGTTGGTCAAGGTCACGCCGATGGACTTCCTCCGCGACACTTTGCTGTGGGCGAAGCTCATCGACAAGTACCGGGGCACCATGACAGCGGCCCCGAACTTCGCCTACACGATGTTCGCCAAACGCCTGCGCAGGCAGGCTCGGCCCGGCCAGTTCGACCTGTCCACGCTGCGGTGGGCACTTTCGGGCGCCGAGCAAGTCGAGCCGGCCGATGTCGAGGACCTGTGCGCGGCCGGCGCGCCGTTCGGGTTGCGTCCGGAAGCGATCGTGCCCGCCTACGGCATGGCCGAGACGACGGTGGCCGTGTCGTTCACCGAGTGCGGCCGCGGGTTGACGGTCGACGAGGTCGACGCCGACCTGCTCGCGCTGTTGCACCGCGCCATCCCGGCGTCCAGGGGCAAAACCCGCCGATTGGCGTCGGTCGGCCGTCCGCTGAAGGGGCTGGAGGCCCGGGTAGTCGACCAGGACGGCGACGTGCTGCCGGCTCGCGGTGTCGGCGTTATCCAGGTGCGCGGCGAACCTGTCACGCTGGGATACACGACGGCTGCCGGTTTTATCCCCGCACAGGATCGGGACGGTTGGTACGACACGGGCGATTTGGGCTATTTCACCGAGACCGGCAACGTGGTGGTGTGCGGCCGGGTGAAGGATGTGATCATCATGGCCGGGCGCAACATCTATCCGACGGACATCGAACGCGCCGCCACCCGCGTGCAAGGGGTCCGGCCCGGCTGCGCCGTGGCGGTGCGCCTGCACGCCGGGCATCCGCGCGAAACGTTCGCGGTCGCCGTCGAATCCAATGTCTGGGAGAACGCGGCCGAGGTGCGCCGCGTCGAGCGTCAGGTTGCCCATGAGGTCGTCGCCGAGGTCGACGTCCGGCCCCGCAGCGTGGTCGTGCTCGAGCCGGGAATGATCCCGAAGACGCCGTCGGGAAAGCTACGGCGCGCCCATGCGTTGGCGCTGGTCACCTAGATCGGCGGTACATTCGTTGGGAGACCATGACCGACTACGACCCCCAGCCTGGTCGCAAACCGCCAGAGCAGCCAAAGTTGTCCACTGCCCAACGGGAAGCGGACGAAGTCGACTTGAATGCCGGGCTGCGCGGGCTGGCCGGGATCGTGGCCGGCGCCCGCGGCGTGTTCGAGCTGTTGGGCGACGTCGCGGAGTTCGCTGCCCATGCCGTTCCCGGGGTTGACGGTGCCGGAGTTGCGTTGATCGACCCCGGTGAAGGCATACCGACAATCGAGAAGGCAGCCGCCACAGCGGAATTCGTCCACGAGATCGACACCATCCAGTACGACGAGTTGCACGAGGGGCCTTGCATCACGTGTACACAGTCGCGGCGGGCCACCGTCAGCGGATCGCTGGGGAGCGACAGCCGGTGGCCGCGCTTCGGTGGCCGGGTAGCGAGGATGGACGTGCATTCCTCGCTGTCGATGCCGCTGATGCTGGGCGAACACGTGATGGGCGCGATCAACGCCTATGCGAATCGGCGCGACGCATTCGGTGAGCACGCTGTGCGGTTGGGTTCGCAATTCGCCGGGTCTGCGGCGGTGTCGATCTACAACGCGCAACTGCTGGCCGGAGCTCGCGAGCGCACGGAACAGATGCAGCGGGCGTTGGAGAGCCGAGCGGTGATCGATCAAGCGATCGGCATCATCCGGAGTCGGACTGGTGCCAGCGCGGAGTGGGCCTTCGGGCGGCTCGTCCGGATGAGTCAAACCGAGAACACCAAGCTGTCTGTGGTCGCGGAGCGACTAGTCGCCGCGGCGGTGCGGCGCGCCCTAGCGCGGAGACGTCACCCGTGAGCCAGTTCGGTCATCCTTTCCAGTAGCGCTGGACGGGAACTCGGTTCCCCCATCAACTGCCGTGCAATGTCGGTCAGGTGCTCGCCGCGGGAACGCGCGTACCTGCGCAGCAGCGAAAATGCCTCGTCGACGGAAACGTCGAGGTGTGCGCGCAGGAAGCCCTTGGCCTGCTCGACGACGATGCGGCGGGTCATCGCAGAGCGCAGTTGCGGTATCACTGTCGAGGGCGTCGGCGGATGCTCCTGCAGGATCGCCACGCACGCGATATGCGCGAGTGTCTGCCCGACCAGGAGATCGGACTCATTGAGTTCGCCGGACCGAGTACCGAACAGACCCAGGGAGCCCAAAACGATGCCCGCGGCGCGCATCGGCACCGCATGCACGGAGGCGACGCCTGCCTCGAGCGCAGCCGGAACGAACCGCGGCCACCGCGATTTTGCGGCGCGCAGATCTGCCACCGAGACCGGTTCTCCGGTGGCGTAGCACTCCAAGCAGGGCCCCTCTTCGGCCTGTAATTGGAAGAGTTCCAGTTCATGGGTCTGCTCGGAGGTCGCGGCCAGCAAGCGGAGTTGCCCCAGCGGGTTGGCGAGCAGAAATCCCGCCGCCGCGATATCCAACAGGTCCGCGCAGCGCTCGGTGAGCTCGGTGAGCAGGTCGAAGACGTCGAAGTCGTCGAGCAAGTTGTCGACGAGCGATACGACCGCGTCCAGTACACGAGTTTCACGAGGGGTATCGGTCACGTTGCCTCCTTTTCGGACTGCATTAGTCGGAGTCGAGCCGCAGTCGCCGGTCGAGAATGTCGCGGGCGATATCGGTGGCGCTCCGGTTGGTTGCGTAGGCGTGGGCGCGCAGGCGTACCAGCGCCTCGGCGGGTTCGACCCCGAGTTGCGCGACGAGCATGCCGGTGGCCTGGCTGACCTCCGTGCGGCTCAGTGCGTTGAATTCGGCCCACGCGCTGCTGTCCGGGTCGTTGACGGCGGCCTGCAGGTCGGCGTCCATCAGGTCAAGTAGGGGAACGCCGGCCAGCTCGGCGGCGAGGGTAGCGCCGGCCAGGTAGTCAACGGGTAGATCACCGGGTTGCGCGCGGAAAAGGTCCAGGGCGCCTACGTATTCACCAGCGACCGCGACCGGAATCGCGAATATGCCCCGGATCTGGTGGTCAAGCATGGCGGGGCCGTACGCAGGCCATCGATCTTCGTTGGCGTTGGCCAGGTCAGCGACGAGGATGGGAGCGCGCAACGCGATGGAGTCCACGCACGGGCCTTCGCCGAGGGTGAACTGGAGTTCGTCATACGTGCGCGCGGTCGCGCCGCTGGAGCCGAATGTTCCGCTGGTAACCCCCGCGAAAACCAGTGAAATGGCCGCCGCGTCAATGCTGAACAACATCACACAGGCCTCGCACAGTGAGTCAGCGGCCGCTAAGCCGCGCCGGCCGTCGACGGCCGCGCGCAGCTGTTCGTGGATCGCCACATTTAGCCGAGCGGAGGTCGGGCATCGGTGACGTTGCCCGGATGTCGATGTGGCGAGGTCATACCTCCACCATCCACTATGTGGAGCCAATTTACGAGTCTGGGCGCACGGGCCCGTCAGCCGATCGACACCACTTGGTCGATCGAGTCTATGGGAAGGTCGCCGTCCACGATCGCCGTCACCGCCAACTTGTTCAGGGTGATCGCACCCCTGTGGTTGTCCAGGAAGGCGATATCAGCGGCGTCGCGGCCAGTGGCAATGCGCACCAGCGCCTGCCGTGGCGCCAGCAAGGTCCCGTCGACTACCCGCCATTGCCCGTCGACGAATGCCTCGGCGACTGCATGGAAGTCCATCGGATACAGGCCCGGCGCGTATACCGAAACCGCGCGGGCGGGTACCTTGACCGCACGTAGCAGCGCTACCACCAGGTGCACGTAGTCGCGGCATACCCCGGCACCGGCGAGCATGGTCTCCACCGCCCCGTCGATGGGGTCGCTCGAGCCCGGCACATAGTTCAGCCGGGTGCCCACCCAGAGGGAGACTCTCTCCAGCAGAGTCGTCGAGTCGACGTAGCTGCCGAATTCAGTTGCGGCAAAACCGTAGAACTTGTCGGCCTCTGCGTACCGGCTGGGCCGCAGATACATCGACAGGTCGGGTTCGGTCACCGGCGCCGGATCGGTCCGGCCGACGATCGTCGCGGCATAGTCGACGGTCATGTAGCCCGCCGGGACCTCCAGCTTGTGGATGCGGTTGCCGTGCATACCGCTGATCTCGACGGCTCGGACGGGATTGCCGTCCAACACGAACGACAACCGCTCGGAAACTTCGGTATTCGGGTGCGGCGCAACGGCAATTTGGAATTCCAACGTCGTCGGCTCAGTAATCTCGACTTCGAGCTCTGCGCCCACGTCTCGCTTCATAGCATCGACAACCGCGTGAGGCTCAGCCACCAAGGCCCCGAGGTGCGCGGCAGTCGACCCCGTGGGGCAGCGACTCACTTTCTCCCGTTGCCCCGCCCTCGTAATCCCACGTCGACTGTGCCGCAGTCATTTCCCTGTGTCTGGTCCTTCTGCGTACACCCGCGTCGAGTATGTCTCTGGCCGTCATGCTATCTCTCTGTCTGCCCACGGAGGCGAGTCGTTGCTGCCGAGGTGCCCGGGTGCCGGATCGTCGCGCTCGACCGGCGGTTGTTCATGGGTTCGCGCACCGACTTCTGGTGGTCGAGCTGCCGAATCAGCTCACGCTTCGCATCACCCAGCGCGTGAGTGATGTCCGGGTTCTCGGCGACGGCTACCAGCGGCGTCAGGCCGGGCAGGCTGGTACGCAAGGTAACGCGCTGCTCCCTGCCGCCGCGATCCTGGAGAGAGACGTCCACGTTCACACCGCGCGAACCCCACCTCCCTAGATGCGGCGCGAGGGTTGACAACGTCTCCACCACATGTGGGTGCTCCTTCGCCGCGAAACCCGCACCTATACGGATCACATTCTCGTGAACAGAATTTCGTTGCTTGTTGTCAGACGTGCTCATTGCGGCCCTTCAGTTGAGTGGCGGGCGCCCATACGTCCGGGTTGTCCCGACCCGCGTCGCCGTCGTGCGGTCGTCCGGCCCCGAATCCAGGGGTAAACGCACACCGATTCCAAAGGCGAATCCATATGGCCACATCAGACGGCGATTTTTCGGGCTAGGCCTTCTAGTAAACGCGCCGGAAATGGCGATGTCAACATCGTTGGCGCACAACGTGGCTCGCGCAGGTTATTATCCTTCCCAGCAACAACATTGGCGCATCGACGTGTTGCCGTTCGCCGAGCATCAAACCGTCGTAGCAGAATCTGCGGTATCGATGCGCGCGAGTCGACGTGCCCGGCGGCGTTCCACGCACAGTGCCGTGCTACCTTGAACGGGGATGTTTTTCGTACATCCATTCTGAATGAGAGAAGTTGAAAAGTATGGCACAGGGAACTGTGAAATGGTTTAACAGCGACAAGGGCTTCGGTTTTATCGCTCCGGATGGCGGCACACAGGATGTGTTCGTTCACTACTCAGAAATCCAAGGAAGCGGTTTCAAGGCGCTTGAGGAAAACCAACGGGTTCACTTCGAAGTCGGGCAAGGGGCCAAGGGCCCTCAGGCAACGGGCGTGACGCCCATTTAGCCACCTCTTCGTCACAGCATGGGCTGGCAGGCAGCGTCCTGCCAGCCCATCTGCTTTGAAACGCCATGAACCCGAGATGCGTACGCTGCCCTGAGCGCGTCGGCTCGGCGATTGCGCCTTACCTGCCGAGTTCGATCCGAGTAGTGTCATGGGTATCGGCGGTACGTCGGACGCGACCGTTTGAGGTTGTGTCGTCGCCGATCTGAATGATTTGGCCGATTCGCGGCCAAGACAGGAGCGTCGCATGACGCTACATCAAGGCCGAAGCGCGACCGGTTCGAAGCACACACCCGAGAAGACACCACGTCTGCGCTTAAAGCCCAAGGCTCCCACTAGCGGGTATGTCGATGGGGCATGGTGGCCGCACAGTGATGACCTTTCGACTGAGCTGCCAGATCTGCTAGCGGTACTGGCGGTGCGGCTCGGCCGTATTGATCGGGTGATATACCACCTCAGCGAATGGGCGAAAGCACCGGCCAAACTGTTGACGGGCGGCCGAATGGTACGACTCGACGGGTACTCCCGGCAGCCGGTCAACACCATCGAAGTGATCGGACTCAATCGCAACAAGATCGTCCTGCTGGTGGTGCCTGCTCGCACTGACCCAGAGCATGCACACGACATCCTGATGGCTGCGGCGGCGCCGAAGAACGCTTCGACGATCGACGGCCTACTGAATGGCTAGCGCCTAAGTCGGTTAATAGCCACGGCCGCCGCGACGCTGGGTGGCATGTGATGTCATCTCTGTGACGACCGAGCGGCCTTGCCCGCGAGGGGATTTGCGCGCGGCCGTCACCAGGATGTCGAGCGAATCGGCGATCCCAGTCGCGATGTCGTCGACTGCGGGCACGTTGTCGGGACAGACGCACACACTGAGATCCATGACGTCGCCGTGGGAGGTCAGCGTGATACTCAACCCGCATCCATTTAGCAGCGGCGCCACCGAGTGCATGGCCACGACCTTGGCCCCGGCACAGTACGCCGGCACCGGCTGTCCGGAAACGTACGAGACGCTGCCGTGACAGATCGGCGCGAGCCGTTGCCGCAAACCGAGCCGGGTGTAGAGTCGCATACCTGTGTCGACGACGGTCGACGGGATCAGCGAGGCGACGCGCGCCAAATCAATTGACGAGCCTTCTTTTTCGGCATCACTTTCGTGCGCGGTGTTCATCCGCTCGGTGGCGGTATGGAGATTGGTGAGAACCTCGATGGGGTCGTCGAGCTGGACCGGGATTCGGATTCGCCCGAAGGCCAGCGGAACGCCAAAACTGGTGTTCGCGGCGCCTGGTAATGCAAGCGGCGTCCGCATCAGCAGCGGATCGTCGGGCACGGAGTCGCGGCGTAGCAGCCAGGCGCGCAGCGAGAGCGTGCAGGCGGCCAGGAAGACGTTGGTGATGTTGCCGCCGAACGCGTTACTGACTGTCTCCAAGGCGGCTAGCGGGATGGAGGCGAAAGCCACCGTCCGGCGCTCCGTCAACGGCGCGTTAAACACGTTGCGCGGAAGCGGCCCGCTCATCGACGACCCCGCAGGTGGCATCGGGTCGGGTCCGCTGGTGCCGCGCAACTGATCGCGCACGGTGCGCAGCGCACCAGCCACGGTCTCAGCAATGAGCCAAAGGCCATTGACCTGGATCTCGAGCAGCTCGGTTATCACGTCGGTCATGAGTTCGCCCAGCGACGGCGTGCCCAAGCTCGTCTGCGCCGGCTTATTGTCGTCCCCGTCATTGTGCGGATCGGAACGTAGCAGCCGCGACCATGCGGATGCTACGCCGACGCCGTCTTCATTCAGTGCAGGCGAAATCCGTACCGCCAGCGCCCATCGCCCGCCCGCCAGACCGTCGATACTCCACGCCTCCCACAGCGTTTTTCGGTCGTACGGTCCGGCGCTCAGCTGTGCGATGAGGTCGGCTAACTCGCGCCGGCCGCCGGGAGCGCGGACCGTTGCGCGATGAATTTGGGGAGTCGGGTCATAATCGTCAATCTCGGACCACAGGGGCTGCCCCACGCCCAGTGGCTTGCCCACCAGCCGGCTGCGGAAGCGCGCCAGTTGCGGCAGCGACGAGCCCACCAGCTGTTGTAGCTTCTCATGGCTGAGTCGGTCGGACGGCTCCAAGATGATCAGCGAGAGGCTGTATGGCGACGTCGAATCCTGGTTGGCCCACGTTGCATCCGTTGCCGACAATCGGCTACCCATCAGAATGATCCCCGGATTAGCCTCGTCCGTCGATTACTAATCATCGCAATGTACCTAACATAACCCGGTGGTTGTGTGCCGCTTGACAGGCAGGGGGCGCCGGTCGCGCGCAAAATGATCGACCTGTCTTACCCTACGCTCGTCTGGTCCAGAGCGGTGCCTGCCGCCGGCCACTGGCCGGCGGTTGGCAGTTGAACTCATCGAGTCCGACGCCTGCGAGCCGTTCGACGAAGGTGCGGCCGTGGTAGGGGAACTGGGTAACGACCTTGCCGTTGGGGTGACGAAAGTAGTTGTTGCAGTTGGCTGTCCAGACAGTTCCGGCCAGTGCAGTCTGTATTTCGACGTTGTAGGCGTCGTGCACCTGCCGTTTGATTTCCACCGACTGTAGGCGTCGCCGGCCCATCTCATCGAGCAGACGGCGGACGAACTCGGATTGTGCTTCCAGTATGTAGATGATCGAGGTAACCCCGTTTGTATTGGGGCCATACAGCGTGAACAGGTTCGGGTATCCCGGAACCACCGTGCCCAGGTATGCCTCCGCACCGTCGATCCAGTCGTCGTGGAGCCGACGGCCACCGCGGCCGTAGACATCGAGGCTGCCGAGAAAATCGACTGCGCGAAAGCCCGTTCCGTAGATGACGGTGTCGACTTCGTGCTCTTGGCCGTCAGCGGTGCGCAGACCGTCTTCAGTGAATTCGACGATCGCCGAGGTCTCCAGCGTCACATTCGGCAGCGCGAACGTCGGAAACCACGTGCGAGACTGAAGCGGTCGTTTGCAGCCGACGGGATAGTTCGGGGTCAGCTTGGCACGCAGCTCGCGATCCTCGACCTTGCGCAGCAGATAGCTGTGCGCCATGTCGGTGAGTTCTTTGGTCATCGTGGAATCTACGGCGAAATTTGCTGACTCGTAGTCCTGGTAGGCCGCGTCGCGCACCTTCAGCGCTTCGACCGGGTCGCGTTCGAAGAGCTCCTGCTGCTCCGCGGTGAACGGCTCGTCGTACCTCGGTGACACCCAGATCGGGGTCCGCTGAAATACCGTCAGGTGCGCAGTGTCCGCGGCGATCGCCGGAACGTATTGAATGGCGCTTGCCCCGGTACCAATCGATGCAACACGCTCGCCCGCCGTCGATTTCGAGTGATCCCAGTCTGAGGAATGAAAGGCGCGCCCGCGGAATCGAGTCGCGCTAGGAATGTCGGGAATGTGAGGAACGTCCAGCATCCCCACCGCGCTGACCACGACATCGAAGTCGCGGGTTTGGCCGTCGTCGGTCGTCAGCGTCCATCGCTGATCGGCGTCCGACCACCGCAACGTCGTGATAACCGCGCGCGGGACGAGATGCTCGCGGAGCCCATGGTCGTCGACGACCTTCTCGATGTAGGCGAGGATCTCCGGCTGATCGGCAAACGTCTTGCTCCACCGCGGGTTCAGCGCGAACGAGTAGGAGTAGAAGTGCGATGGGACATCGCAGGCCGCACCGGGGTAGGTGTTTTTGCGCCAAGTCCCGCCGAAGTCGTCACCGCGATCGAAGATCGTGAAGTCGTAGCCGCCGTGAGCGAGCTGGACGCCCATCGCGATCCCGCCGAGACCCGCGCCCACGATTGCCACCGTCGGCTTCGTCGGCGCTGTCGTCACAAAAAGAAATTGTGCCCCACCCGCACCAAGAACTCACCAACAGGCTCTGCGCGAAGCTAGTGTCAGCGGTCACACCAGGCACAACATCTACGATCCAGGTGTGAACACGACCCACAGATACCGCACCCATACCTGCGGCGAGCTGACGGCCGCAAACGCGGGGACGACGGTCCGGCTGTCCGGCTGGCTGCACAACTGGCGTGATCTGGGTGGAATCCTGTTCGTCGACCTTCGTGACAACTACGGCGTGACGCAGATTGTCGCGCGCCCCGGCTCGGATGCATACAACCTGCTGGACAAGGCATCAAAAGAATCGGTGCTGTGCGTCGACGGCCAAGTTGTGATGCGCGACCCGGAAAACGCCAACCCGGCGTTGCCGACCGGAGAAATTGAAGTGGTGGCCGAAAAAGTCGAGATGCTTTCGACCGCCTCGGCGTTGCCGTTCAGCATCTATCCCGAGGAACCGGTCGGCGAAGAGAATCGGCTTCGCTACCGATACTTCGATCTCCGGCGCCAGCGGATCCACCACAACATCCTGCTGCGCTCGCAAATCATCGCCAGCATCCGGCGCCGGATGGTAGCCCTGGGATTCACCGAGTTCCAGACACCGATCCTGACCAGCTCCAGCCCTGAGGGCGCACGCGACTTTTTGGTGCCCTCCCGACTGCACGCCGGGAAGTTCTTTGCCTTGCCGCAGGCCCCGCAGCAGTTCAAGCAGTTGCTGATGGTGGCCGGCTTCGACCGGTACTTCCAAATCGCGCCGTGCTTCCGGGACGAGGACGCGCGGGCTGACCGATCGCCTGGCGAGTTCTACCAACTCGACATGGAAATGAGCTTCGTCGAGCAGGACGAAATTTTCGCCACCATCGAAGAGGTGCTCACCGGTTTGTTCGCCGAGTTCGCGCCCGATCACCCGGTGGCAGCGCCCTTCCCACGAATCACCTATCGCGACGCGATGCTTCGCTACGGGACGGACAAGCCGGACTTGCGTATTCCGCTGCAACTCGCGGATGTGTCGAAGGTGTTTGGATCCAGCGAATTTCGGGCGCTGGCCGGCAAACACGTCCGCGCCCTGGTCGTTCCCAACAGCGAGGATCGGCCGCGTTCGTTTGCCGACAAGCTGGAAAGCTATGCGGTTGAGCTCGGCGCGAAGGGGCTGGCATGGGTGCGTATCACCAGCGAGGCTGAGGCCACTGGCGGAATCGCGAAGTACCTGAGCCCCGCCGAAGTACAGCAGCTCTTGGCCGAGACCGGCGCGGAACCCGGCGCCCTGATTTTCCTGTTGGCGGCCAACCGATCCCAAGAAGCCGACCCGATTATCGCGGCGGTGCGGGTCGAAGCCGGAAAACAAGCCGGGCTCTTCGACGAGCAGCCGTTTCGATTCTGCTGGGTCACCGACTTCCCGCTCTACGAACTTGACGACGACGGCAACATCCAATTCAGCCACAACCCGTTCTCGATGCCGCAGGGCGGACTGGAAGCGCTCAACACCCAAGACCCGCTTGATATTTCAGCGTGGCAATACGACATCGTCTGCAACGGGTTGGAACTTTCGTCCGGAGCGATTCGTAACCACCGTCCCGACATCATGTACCGCGCATTCGAGATCGCCGGGTATTCACGCGAAGACGTCGAACACCAATTCGGTGGCATGCTGCAGGCCTTTCAGCTCGGTGCCCCGCCGCACGGCGGCATCGCGCCCGGAATCGACCGGATAGTGATGATCTTGAGCGGCGAACCCAACATCCGCGAGACAATCGCGTTCCCGCTCAACCAGAATGCGCAAGACCTCATGATGGGCGCCCCCAGCGAGGTCTCTGACCGCCAACTGGCCGACGTGCACATCAAGGTGGTCAAACGCGGACCCAAAGGCTGACGGTGCAGACGTGGGAGCTGGTCGCGCGTGAGCAGATACGCGACACCCTCGCGCGCTACAACTGGGCGGGTGATACGGGCCGGATCGACGAGCTTGCGGAAACCTTCTGCGCGGACGGCATCTTGGAGATAAGGGGCTCCGCGCCGCTGCGCGGCCGGTCGGCAATCGTGGCGTTTCTCGGCGGTGTCACGGCCAACATCGGCGCCCATGCCGGCGTCAAGCCGATCGTCCGACACAACGTCGCCAACGTGTTGTTCACCGAAGTGAACCCCGACAGGGCGCACGTCTGGAGTTACTTCACCGTCTTCACCCACATCGGGCTCGACCATTTCGGCCGTTATCGCGATACCTTCGTGCCCGACGGCGGCGGGTGGCGAATCAAACGCCGCAAAGTCTCCACCGATTGGGCAGCACCCGGCTCGGCGATGGCACGCCGGTAGCGCTAGATAGGAGAGTTTCATGGAGCTTTACGACGTCATGCGCACCACCGCCGCAGTGCGCACGTTCACCGATGACCCACTACCCGACGACGTATTGGAGCGCATCCTCGACAACGCGCGGTTCGCGCCCAGTGGAGGTAACCGCCAAGGCGCCCATGTGATCGTGGTCCGGGACCAGGCCGCCCGCACCGCGCTGGCCGAGCTAACCGCCACCGGCGCCCGACGATATGCCGCCCAGCTGGCCAGCGGCGAAAGCCCATGGAATCCGCTGCACCCGCCGAGCGCGTCGGCGGCAGAGATAGCGGCCACCGAAGTGCCGTCACAATTCACCGCTCCGCTGCACCACGCCGCAATGGTGCTGGTGATCTGCGTCAACCTCGAGGTCGTCGCCGCGTTGGATCAAAACCTCGACCGGATCGGTGTGATCAGTGGCGCGTCGATATACCCGTTGGTGTGGAACATCTTGCTGGCTGCGCGCAACGAGGGCTATGGCGGCACGATCACCACAATGGTGGTGCCCGAGGAACCCCAAGTGCGGCATCTGCTGGGTGTGCCGGAGTCCTACGCGGTCGCAGCGGTATTGCCGTTAGGCAAGCCGCAACGGCAGGTGACGAAACTCAAGCGCAACAGCGTGGCCCAACTCGCCACGCGGGAGCGGTTTGACGGTGAGCCGTTCCGCGCCAAGGATTAACACGCTGCCAGCTACCTCCTTAACCGCAGGCGCGGTATGCGACGCGGGCTGGTGTCGGGCTGGCGGGCCAGGGGAAGCAGGCGGTGGTCGGGTGTGAAGAGGCGGCGCACTAGTCCCATCGCGACGACAACCGTGGTGATGGCGACCGAGCCAAGGATGAGAAACATGACCACCGCTTGCACGAGGACTGCTTGCACTGGGGGAACCCCGGCCAGGATAAGTCCCGTCATGGCACCGGGCAGGAACACGAGACCGGTGGCTTTGGTGGTTTCAATCTGGGGCGACAGCGCTAAACGCAGCGCGGTCCGCTCGTAAGGGCTGGCGGCCTGTCGGGAGGGTTGGCCGAGTGCGAGGCGAGCTTCGACTTCGTCGCGCTTATCCCGCAGCTCATCGACCAAGCGCCGGGCAACCAGCACAACCGCGGTCATCGAATTGCCGATCATCATGCCGGCCAAGGGAACCAGGGTGCGGGGTTGCAGCGGGAGGATCCGCAGCCCGAAGACAGCTCCTAGGGTGATCACCGCCGAGGCAAAGAAAGCGGCGACGGTCAGCAGGCCCAGCCGCGCTACCTCGGGTGCGCGTCGGCGCGCGACCTCGCCGGCGTAGAGGATCATGCCCGCGGTCCATGCCCACGACCACCACAGCGAGCGACCCGGCAACAGCAGCCACGCCAGCACCACCCCGACGACCAGCAGCTGCCCCAGCGCGCGGGCTGCCGCCCACAGTATCTGCCGCTCCAGGCCCAGCCGCTGCCACAACGAAACCGCTGCCGCGACCGCCACCAGCGCCAGTGAGGCTGCCAATCCGATCCACGACACTTGGCCGCTCATCGCGACCCCTGCCCCGCGTCAGGGTCGCGGGTAACCCGCTGGATCCCGAAGCTGCGGCCGTCTTCGATCCGCAGCAACCAGTCGGCGATGCGCCGCACCTGCGCGAAGTCATGGCTGACCCATAGCGCGCTCATCCCCTCGTCGGCCAGCTCGCGCACCGCGTGCTCAATTACCTTCGCGGCGGCGGCATCCTCTGAAGAGGTGGGCTCGTCGAGCAGCAACACTTCAGGTCGCGCAATGAGCGTGCGGGCCAGGCACATTCGCTGTGCTTCGCCGCCGGAGAGTGCGCTCGCGTCGCGGTCAAGCCACGACCCGGTCAACGCCACCCGCGCTAGCACGTCCTGCATCTGCGGCTCGGTTGCTCGCGGGTCAGCGACCCGCAGATTGTCGGCCACAGTGCCGGGGAAGGGAGTCGGACGCTGGAAACACATGCCGACCTGACGGCGCAACTGCAACGGATCCAGGTCGGTGATGTCGGCGCCTCGGAAAAACACTCGGCCGGTAGTGGGAATCTCGAGCCGATTACATAACCGCAGCATCGTCGACTTGCCCGATCCCGACGGCCCGAACACCGCCGTCACGCCACTGCTGGGCAGCGCCGCGGTAAGCCGGTTCAGGGCGCGCACGCCGTCCCGCTCCACCACGACGTCCTCGAAAGCGAACAGGACGCTCTCTGCCGCCATAACACATCACCTCCACACACGCACGCGCGACTGATATCACAAGAGCGCCAGCGACTGAGGTGCGCCTTGCGAACAGATGCCTGGGCAGAACGCGCTTCGCTATGTTCGCCGTTGTCGGGTGTTTCGCGCGAATCTCGCCGGTGGAGCGGTGCGGCGGGATTGGCGCCATACTCACCTCGTTCAGAGGGTAGGCGCCTCGGGACCGCGATCGACGCCTGTGCGTAGCTTTACCGACAGCGAGTACGCCCGACTGCGGAACCGAAGCACCGGGTCGTCGGAGGGTTCGATGCCGTCGGTCACGCGCATCGGGTCGAACACGACGATGTCGTCGCCGTGTTCCCGCTGCGTGTCCAGCCCGGTGATTTCGATCGTGCCGACGGTGACCGTCTGGGTGCTCTTCCAGGAGGCCGACGGATCCACCGTCGAATCATTCGGCCCGGCGATCTGAACGCGGAAGTCAAACCGCGCCGGCCCAGTCGCAAGCCGAGCACTCAGCTCGTCGGTGAGAAAATCCGCGCTCTTGCCGTGGGCGGCTGATCTGGACAGGTATGTCTCGCCCGCTGCCGGGGCCAGGTGATAGCGAACGAATCTGGCGTTGCCGTCGCTGCCGATCCAGCGAAAGGCGTGTAGCCCGTGATATTCGACGGTTGCGTAACTTGCCGGCACCTTGTTGGCGTCGCGCAGCACCGGCAAAGCGCCGAACAATCGAGGGTGGGTCGCGAAGTATCGGGCCATCCGCAGCGGCGTAGTCAGCCCCGGCCGCATCGCTTTGAGCAGGTCGACGAATCCATCGGGCGTGCTCGAGACGAACAGCCGCGCGGTCTGCGTCGAGACGTCAGTGGTGGACCCGTCGGGCAGGGTGAACTTCACCGCCATTCCGCGGACCCCGGGCGCACCGTCGGGTTGCTTCGGGTTTCCGGACCCGCTCGAGAAACGGATCAGGGTGGGCACCGTTGAGCCATCGAGGTGCTTGGCCCGCGAAAGCGTAGCCGCCTCGGGCGTCGCGGTAAACGTGCCGCGGTACAGCGTGCCTTTGGCGTGCAAAGCTCGAGCACCCGGCTGCGCTCCGCCGGTGCCTCGGATCGCCTCAATCGCCTCGTCAGGAGAAACCGGGTCGCCCATGCGCGAATCGTAAGCCAGCGGGCGCAACTCCGGCAGCTCTGGCGTTAATTCCGGGTTAGGCCGAGGTCAGCTTTCCCAGAAGTTCATGACAGCGGTCAGCGCGCTTCGAGTCTTGATCCATGACGTCCTCGAAGAACGACGCTACGTCGTCGAGTCCGGCGTTTTTCGCGTCGCGCACATACTGTCCGTAGTCGTGCCCAGCCTTCAGCGAGTGGTACTGCAGTGAGATGAGGTCGAACTCGACGTCGCCAAATCCGGTTTCTCCGGTTCCCATGATTTCCTCCCTACCGTGATGTTTCGATCCCCCTCGGTAAGGGGCTTCCCGTCAGCCGATGTCCTAAACACGTCGTTAGGTGCCCGCGTTGGCTTGCACCGCGTCGCCCGGCTGCTGCTGACCAAGCAGCTCGTCTTGACCCACCTCGGGAACGTTTCGAGCGCGATCAAGTCCACCGCTCCTCGTCGGCTTCTTCTTTGAGCGGTGACCGTTGAACGGCAGCCCGGTCGTTGCGCCGACTGTCTCGATCGCTTTCTCGGTGTACACGCGATAGCCGAAGTGCGGTACATAGCCGTGGATTTCGGGTGTATCGAGGTTGGGCATGACTCCAGTCACGTAGGTCGCTGATACGACATTACGCCGGCATCAAGACGCTCCTCGATCTGTTCGCCGGACAGGTACTCACAGTTGGTGTCGTCGTAGGAAAGGTAGAACGCGCGGCGGACATCGCCTTCCGGGGTTGGCTCGCTTCCGCTGTGATCCAGGAACGCGGGGTGAAAGCCGCTGAAATCGAGGTGGGACGGGTCAAGGTTGGCAGACCCGGCCCGCCCCCTAATGGCCGGAAGACAAACACTGGGCGTCCGTCGCGTGACGCGCGACGGCGGTCGCGTCTCTGCAGGGCACGAAGATGTACCGCCAACTGCAGCGCGGGAGGCTTTCCTACCGGATGTACCGCTTCATCAAAGACTGAGGCGGAAGCGGCATCCGCTCACTCGGCTTTGGCCTGCCGGCCTTCCTGTTCGGCTTGGGCTAACTGGCGGGCAGCCCGCGCAGCCGGCGACTGCGCCAAATAGTCCATCGCCATCTGGGTGGAAGCTTCGGCGCTGGGATGATGGCTGGGACGCATATAGCGCAGCGTGCAAGAAACAATCATGTGCCGTGGCCCGGGCACCTTGTCCTCGCGGGCAGCTCGGAGCCAGTCCCTGAAACGCGGTTTGGCGGTGGTAGTCGGGTCGTGCGCCATCAAGAAACGCACCCCTGCGCGCCACGCCAACAAGAACAGCGGTGCGGTGAACAGCATCGACACCGCGCGCACCAGGTAGTTCCCGCACACGTGCTGATAAACGTCGAATACCAGCGAGCGGTGCTCGACCTCCTCGGCGCCGTGCCAGCGCAGCAGATCAAGCATGACCGGATCGGATCCTGCGTTGTCCAGGCCACGGTTCTGGATCAGGTGTTGGCCCAGCACCGCCGTAAAGTGCTCCATCGCGGCCACGTCGGCCAAGCGCCGGTAGAGCCACCATCGCTGCAAACGCATAGGCCAGCCCGGGTGCTGCTTTTGGCCCCCTAACGCCAACTTCTTCATCTTTTCGATGTAGGGCTTCGTGTCGATGCCCTGCTCGGCCAGATGATCGAGGACAACTTGGTGCGCCCAGGCGTGCCAGGCTTCCTGCTGCACGAACGGCTTGATCGCCGCCTTCAGCTCCGGGTCCTCGACCAGCGGCGCCGCCTCGTTGACGGCCTTGATAAATTGCCGCTCCCCTTCGGGCAGTAACAGGTGCAGCACATTCCACGAGTGGGTGACGAACGGGTCGTCGGGGACCCAGTGCAGCGGCGTGTTCGACCAGTCAAAGCGGACTTTGCGCCGATGTGTCGGATAGCCGTCGTGGTGCACGTCGAGGTCTTCGACTTCGGTCATTATTCTTCTCCTCACAAACGCCCACTCACGGACGGTGCCCGGGCGGCGCTCACCCTCAAAACGACGATACGCAGATAGCCGGCACCGGTGCTGCCTTCTCGCAATCCTGTAGTGATCTCGGCCTGGGTGGCAGGTCCAGGATTCGAACCTGGGTAGGCGTAAGCCGACGGATTTACAGTCCGCTCCCATTGGCCGCTCGGGCAACCTGCCTGTGTGGTACGGGTAGCAAGAGTACAACGAGGATGTACCGGGTGCACAAACGGCCAACTCCGAGGAAAGGGAACGAGTCCAATGGCGGATTCATCGTTCGACGTCGTCAGCAAAATCGACCGCCAAGAGGTCGACAACGCCCTCAACCAGGCCGCCAAGGAACTCTCCACCCGGTTCGACTTCCGCGGGACCGACACCAAGATCGCATGGAAGGGCGACGAGGCGATCGAGCTGACCAGCTCCACCGAGGAACGGGTCAAGGCCGCCGTCGACGTTTTCAAGGAGAAGCTGATCCGCCGCGACATCAGCCTCAAGGCTTTCGACGCCGGCGAGCCGCAAGCCTCCGGCAAGACCTACAAAGTCACCGGCACCCTCAAACAGGGGATTACCAGCGAGAATGCCAAGAAGATCACCAAGCTGATCCGCGACGACGGGCCCAAGACCGTCAAGACCCAGATCCAAGGCGATGAGGTCCGCGTCACCAGCAAAAAGCGCGATGACTTGCAGGCCGTCATCGCGATGCTGAAGAAAGCCGACCTCGACGTCGCATTGCAGTTCGTCAACTACCGCTAGCGCCCGCCTACTCTGGACAGCGTGACGCCCCGAGACGCGACAGACTTCGACGTCGTCATCATCGGTGCCGGCATCTCGGGCCTGGGCGCCGCCTACCGCATCACCGAGGGCAACCCCGGGATCAGCTACGTCATCCTGGAGCGGCGCGAGCAGATCGGCGGCACCTGGGATCTGTTCCGCTACCCCGGCGTCCGCTCCGACAGCAGCATCTTCGGATTGTCCTTCCCGTTTGAGCCGTGGACCCGCAGAGAAGGAGTAGCCGACGGGGTCCACATCCGTGAATATCTGGCCGTGACCGCACGCAAGTACGGCCTCGACCGCCACATCCGGTGCAACAGCTACGTGCGCTCGGCGGACTGGAATTCAGCGACCGACACCTGGACGGTGACCGTCGAGCAGGATGGCACTGAAAAGCAATACCGCGGCCGCTTCTTGTTTTTCGGGTCCGGCTACTACAACTACGACGAGGGCTACACCCCGGACTTCCCCGGCATTGAGGAGTTCGGCGGCACCGTTGTTCATCCGCAGCACTGGCCCGAAGACCTCGACTACACCGGCAAAAAGATTGTGGTGATCGGCAGCGGCGCGACCGCGATGTCGCTCATCCCGTCGCTGGCGGAGAAGGCGTCGAGTGTCACCATGCTGCAACGCTCGCCAACCTATCTGTTTGCATCGTCCCGATATAGCCGGACCGCAGATGCGCTGCGAAAAGTGTTGCCGCCCAGGGTTGCCCACTTGATAATCCGGCAACGCATTGCGCTACTCGAAGCAGTGAGCTGGTTCCTGGCGCGCAAGGCGCCGGGCTTTATCCGGCGGGTGGTCCGCCGCGCCGCGATCAAGAATCTGCCCGACGGCTACGACGTCGATACGCACTTCAAGCCCCGCTACAACCCCTGGGACCAGCGGCCGTGCCTGATCCCAGACGCTGACCTCTACGCTGCGATCCGCGAAGGCCGCGCCGAGGTGGTCACCGACCGCATCGACCACATCGATTCCACCGGCATCGTCGTGAAGTCCGGCGCGCACGTGGACGCCGACATCATCGTCACCGCCACCGGCTTGCAATTGCAGGCGCTCGGCGGTGTGACGGTCTCCATCGACGGCGCAGAGATCAAGCCGCAGGACCGCTTCGTCTACAAGGCCCACATGTTGGAGGATGTGCCCAACCTGTTCTGGTGTATCGGATACACCAACTCCTCGTGGACGCTCCGCGCCGATATGACGGCGCGTGCGACGGCAAAGCTGCTCGCTCACATGAAATCTCGCGGCTACACCCATGCCTACCCACACCGCGACGGCGAGCCTATGCCGGAGAAACCCGCGTGGGACATCCAGGCCGGCTATGTGCTGCGGTCGCTGCACGCCCTGCCGAAGTCCGGCACCAAACGGCCGTGGAATGTGCGGCAGAACTACTTCGCCGACGCCATCGACTACCGGTTCGACCGAATCGATGAAGCCATGGTGTTCGGCCGCGCCGATCAACCGGCGGCAATACGCTGATCAACATGGCAGCTGCTAAGCGTGAACCGAAAGTCGTCGTGTTGGGCGGTGGGTCCTGGGGCACCACCGTCGCCTCCATCTGCGCACGCCGCGCGCCGACGCTGCAATGGGTCCGCTCGGAAGAGACCGCCAAGGACATCAACGACAACCACCGCAACAGCCGCTACCTGGGCGACGACGCCGTCCTCAGCGAGACGCTGCGTGCCACCACCGACTTCGCCGAGGCCGCCAACGCCGCCGACGTCGTCGTAATGGGTGTGCCGTCGCACGGGTTCCGCGACGTGCTCAGCGAACTGGCGGCCGAGTTGCGGCCGTGGGTGCCGGTGGTGTCGTTGGTCAAGGGCCTCGAACAGGGCACCAACATGCGGATGACGCAGATCATCGACGAAGTGCTGCCCGGACATCCCGCGGGCATCCTGGCCGGGCCCAACATCGCCCGGGAGGTGGGCGAAGGCTATGCGGCCGCAGCGGTGCTGGCAATGCCCGACCAGCACCTCGCCGCGCAACTGGCACAACTGTTCCGCACCAAACGTTTTCGCGTGTACACCATCGACGACGTGCTCGGTGTCGAGATGGCCGGCGCGCTGAAGAACGTCTATGCGATCGCGGTCGGGATGGGCTACTCGCTGGGTATCGGCGAGAACACCCGGGCCATGGTGATAGCGCGCTCGGTGCGCGAGATGTCAAAGCTGGGCGAGGCGATGGGTGGACAACGCGACACCTTCTCCGGGTTGGCCGGCATGGGCGACCTGATCGTCACCTGCACCAGCCAGCGCAGCCGCAACCGCCACGTCGGCGAGCAACTCGGCGCGGGCAAACCCATCGACGAGATCATCTCGTCGATGAACCAAGTCGCCGAGGGCGTCAAGGCCGCCAGCGTGATCATGGAATTCGCCGACAAGTACGGGCTGAACATGCCGATCGCGCGCGAGGTCGACGGGGTGATCAATCACGGCTCGACCGTCGAAGACGCCTACCGCGGATTGGCAGCAGAGACACCCGGACACGAGGTCCACGGGTCAGGATTCTGAGCCCAAACCAGCACGAGTCACTCCTGCACCTCCGACGTTGGCGACGTCCTGACCATGAACTTGCCGCTGTATTTCCGTTCGGTTATCGGCGCCGGCACGCCCACGCCGTCGTCTTCACCACACGGTTAGCTTGTGGAGACCCCTGAGCCTGGTGTGATTAACGCCCGGCCATTGCCTCGAGCCGACGGATCCGGTCGGACATCGGCGGGTGCGTGGAGAACAGCGAACCAATCCGCTCGCCGCTGCGGAACGGGTTGGCGATCATCAGGTGCGCCTGGGCGGCCAGCTGTGGCTCGGGAGGCAGCGGCGCGGCCTGCACGCCACCGGAGATCTTGCGCAACGCCGACGCCAACGCCAACGGATCGCCGGTCAACAAAGCACCCGATTCGTCGGCTTGGTACTCGCGTGAGCGCGATACGGCCAGCCGTACGACCGTCGCCGCAATCGGGCCCAGCAGCGAAACCAGCAGCAGCCCAAAGGGATTACCGCCCTCACGGTCACTGCTGCCGAAGAACATCGCTATGTAGGACAACGCCGTGATCACCGATGCCAGGGCGCCCGCCACGCAGGAGATCAGGATGTCGCGGTTATAGACGTGCGAGAGTTCGTGGCCCAGCACCGCTCGCAGCTCACGCTCGTTCAGGATGTTGAGAATCCCGGTGGTGCAGCACACCGCGGCGTTGCGGGGATTGCGGCCGGTGGCGAACGCGTTGGGCGCGGCGGTGTCGCTGATGTACAGCCGCGGCATCGGCTGGTGGGCGGCGGTCGACAGCTCACGGACAATCCGATAGATGACCGGCTTCTGCACCTCCGACACCGGCTGGGCATGCATCGCTCGCAGCGCGAGCTTGTCGCTGTTGAAGTAGGTGTAGACATTCATGCCGACGGCGAACAGCACAGCAATCCACAGCGCCGTCCTGCCGAACATCGCCCCGACGAACACGATCAGCGCCGACATTCCAACCAACAACGCGAACGTCTTCGCCATGTTGTGATGCGAATGCCAGGTCATCAGCTTCTTCCTCCTACCACCACCTGCGACTCTTTTATTAAACGCTTAAGACCGGCCAACGGGTTCCTGGACTTAGCCGTGGCGGTTGATGGTGTAGTCGACCAACGTTGCCAGCCCTCGCCGGCCGGCCACGTCAGGCAGCGCGGCCAGCTCCTCGCGGGCCTGGGCGGCGTAGTGCGCGACGGTGTCCTTGGCCTTGGCCATGCCTGCCGAGGCCCGCAGTAGCGCCAACGCTTCGGCGACCGCGGCGTCGTCGTCGATCGGCCCGACCAGCAGTTCGCGCAGCCGATCGGCCTCCGGCCCGGTGTCGTGCAAGGCGTAGAGCACCGGCAACGTGTGAACACCTTCGCGCAGGTCAGTGCCGGGCAACTTGCCGGACTCGTCGGGGTCGCTGTCGATGTCGATGATGTCGTCGGAGATCTGAAACGCGGTGCCGACGATGCTGCCCAGCCGGCTGAGCCGCTGGATTTGATCGTCGTCGGCGCCGGAGAACATTGCACCGAACTGTCCTGCCGCCCCGATCAGACAGGCCGTCTTCTCATACACGACTTTCAGGTAATGCTCAATCGGATCGGCTCCGTCGGCCAGACCCCGGGTCTCGCGCATCTGCCCGGTCACCAGCTGGGCGAACGTCTCGGCGATGATCCGGACCGCATCGGGGCCCAGCCGTGACACCAGTCGCGAGGCCGTCGCGAACAGGTAGTCGCCGGCCAGGATCGCGATGTTGTTGCCCCACCGCGCGTTGGCGCTGGCTGCGCCGCGGCGCACCTGGGCCTCGTCCATCACGTCGTCGTGGTAGAGCGTGGCCAGGTGCACCAGCTCGATGACCGCGCCGGCGATCGTCACCTCGGCGGCATCCGGTTGCGGCCCCAGCTGCGCGGACAGCACCGTGAACAGCGGCCGGAACCGTTTGCCACCAGCCTCGAACAAGTGCAGGACGGCCTCCGTCATCAGGTCGTCTGAGCCGCGCAGCTCGGTATCCATAAGTTGCTCGATGCGGGCCACCCCGTCGCGCACATAGGTGGCGAAGTCGGCGTCACCGAAGTCCACACCCGCCACCACAGTCACCGGAGTCCTCACGTTGCCAACATACTGGTGAACATGGACTCCCATGCCGACGTGCTGGTCGTGGGCGCCGGACCGGCTGGGTCGGCGGCGGCTGCCTGGGCCGCCCGCGCGGGTCGCGATGTGCTCGTCGTCGACGCGGCGAACTTTCCCCGCGACAAGGCCTGCGGCGACGGGCTGACACCGCGCGCGGTCGCCGAACTCGAGCTGCTGGGGCTGGGCGAGTGGCTGGATAGCCGGATCCGGCACCGGGGCTTGCGGATGAGCGGATTCGGCGGCGAGCTGGAAGTCGGCTGGCCCGGCCCGTCCTTCCCGTCGACCGGCAGCGCGGTGGCGCGCGTCGAGCTCGACGACCGGATCCGCAAAGTCGCCGAGGATTCCGGTGCCCGGATGCGGCTCGGCGTCAAAGCGGTCGGTGTGCATCATGATTCGTCGGCGCGGGTGGTTTCGGTGGCGCTGGCCGACGGGACGAAGATCGGTTGCCGGGAGCTAATCGTCGCAGACGGAGCCCGCTCCCCACTCGGGCGGGTTTTGGGCCGGCGGTGGCATCAGCAGACGGTGTTCGGCATCGCTGCGCGCGGATATCTGACCACGCCGCGCAGCGACGAGCCGTGGCTGACCTCGCACCTGGAACTACGCTCCCCCGACGGCGCGGTACTGCCCGGCTACGGCTGGATCTTCCCGCTGGGCAACGGCGAGGTGAATATCGGCGTGGGCGCACTGTCGACGACCAAGCGCCCCGCCGAGCTGGCACTGCGTCCGCTGATCTGCTATTACACCGACCTGCGGCGCGACGAGTGGGGGTTCGCAGGCCAGCCGCGCGCGGTGTCGTCGGCGTTGTTGCCGATGGGTGGCGCGGTCTCGGGGGTGGCCGGCCGCAACTGGATGCTGATCGGCGACGCCGCCGCCTGCGTCAACCCGCTCAACGGCGAGGGCATCGACTATGGCCTGGAGACCGGTCGGCTGGCTGTCGAGTTGCTCGGCTCCGGCGACCTGTCGAAAGTGTGGCCGCACACGCTGCAATCCCATTACGGGCGAGCATTTTCGGTGGCGCGCCGTATGGCGTTGTTGCTGACCTTCCCGCGGTTCCTACCGTCGACCGGTCCGGTCGGGATGCGCTCGACGACGCTGATGAACATCGCGGTGCGAGTGATGGGCAACCTGGTCACCGACGACGACGCCGACTGGGTGGCACGAGTGTGGCGCGGCGGCGGGCGCGCCTCGCGGCTGATAGACCGTCGAAAGCCGTTCACCTGACCGCGCCCACCCCACGGGCGAGCGTGCGCAGTTGTACGTCGGTAGCGGCGTGTCGGCGGACAAACACGCACGCTCGCGTTGGGGGAAGGGGGGTCAGGCTTTGTAGGCGGCGTGCAGCGCGACGATGCCGCCGGTCAGATTGCGCCAACGCACCGCCGACCACCCAGCGTGCGACATCTGGTGTGCCAGGGCGGGCTGATCGGGCCAGGCCCGAATCGACTCGGCCAGATAGACATACGCCTCCGGATTGCTCGACACCGCCCGCGCCACCCGCGGTAACGCCTGCATCAAGTACTCCTTGTAGGCGGTGGCGAACAGCCGGCTGGTGGGTGTGGAGAATTCGCACACCACTATCCGCCCGCCGGGACGTGCGACCCGAGCCATCTCACGCAGCGCCGCCTCACGGTCGGCAATATTACGCAGCCCGAAGCTGATGCTGACCGCGTCGAAAACGTTGTCGCCGAAAGGTAGTCGGGTGGCATCGGCGGCAACCTTGGGCACCTCGCGGCCATGTCCGGCCGCCAGCATGCCGACCGAGAAATCCGCCGCCACGCACCACGCCCCGCAGCTAGCCAGCTCGACCGTCGACACCGCGGTGCCCGCGGCCAGATCCAGCACCTTCTCGCCGGGCCCGATGCGCAGCGCCGACCGAGTGGCCCGACGCCAGTACCGATCCTGACCGAGGGACAGCACGGTGTTGGTCAGGTCGTAGCGCCGCGCGACACCGTCGAACATCGACGCCACCTCGCGAGGATCCTTATCCAGCGTCGCGCGGCTCACGACGTCGACGCTACAGGGGTAGCTGCGCTCAGGCCGCGACCGCACGGCGGTTGCCCAGCACCGCCGCGTAATGACCGAGTAGTTCGTCGCAGATGACCGGCCAGGTCCGGGCGAGCACGCTGCGCCGGGCAGCGGTCGCATAGCGCTCACGTTCCGCGACCAGGTGCGCGACAGCCTCGGGCAGCCGCGCCTCGAACTCGTTGACTGCCAACAGCAGTCCGGTACGCCACGGGGTAACCAGGTCGCGTGGTCCGCCGGCGTCGGGGGCGATCACCGGTAGCCCCGACGCCAGCGCTTCCTGCACGACCTGGCAGAACGTCTCGTGTTCACCGGCGTGCACGAAGACATCCATGCTGGCATACGCCGCGGCGAGTTCCTCGCCGTACAACGCTCCGGTGAAAACGGCTGTCGGCATTGCCGATTGCAGCTTGGCGCGGTCAACCCCCTCGCCGACGATGACCAGCTGCACGGCGTCATCGGCAGCCAACCCGACGAGCCGCTCGACATGCTTTTCCGGCGCCAGCCGGCCCACAAACCCGACGATCGGCTTGCCCCGCGGCGACCACTGTCGTCTGAGGGCCTCGTCGCGAGCCGACGGGGCGTAGCCCATGACGTCAACTCCGCGTGCCCAGTGGTGCACCCGCGGAATACCGTGCGAGACAAGCGTTTCCATCGTCGCACTGGATGGCGCCAGCGTGCGGTCGGCGAGGCGGTGCAGGTGGCGGAACCACGCCCACGCCGCCCGGGTGGTAATCCCGATGCCGTAGCTGGCCGCGAAACCCGGTACGTCGGTTTGGTATACCGCGACCGTCGGCACCCCGAGACGACGGGCGGCCCGCACACCGCCCCAGCCGAGCAAGGCCGGCGACGCCAAATGCACGACGTCGGGGTTGAATTCGCGCAGCACGCTGGTCAGCCGCGGGGTCGGCACGCCCAGCGGCAGCGTCGTCACCTTCGGAAACATCCGCGACGGCACCCGGTGCACCCGGATACCGTCGTGGACCCGATCGGCGGGCGGTTGGCCGGGCGGGGTGTCCGGTGCGATGACGAGGGCTTCGTGACCGGTGCGGCGCAGGTGCTCGAGAATGCGGACCACCGAGTTGCTGACGCCGTTGACGTGCGGGAGAAAGGACTCCGCGACAATCGCTACGCGCACACCACCACGGTGTCAGCGCCGCCTGTCGATATGGTTACCGGGGGGCATACGCCACACGAACTCTAATCCAAAGGGGGCTTCTGCGATGCGGTGCTGCCTGCGGATATTGGCGGCAGCGGCGCTGTGGTCGATGGTGTTGGGCGCCGCAACCGCGCACGCCGACGTACCCCGCACTTTGGATGGCAATGGCGTGATTCTCGGCTCCGGTTGGCCTGGCGCTGCCCCAGTGCAACTGGAAATCTTCTGCGACCCGCAATGCCCGTACTGCGCGGAGTTCGAGTCGGCCTACGGCGACCGGATTGCCGGCGATCTGGCCAGCGGCCGACTCGCGGTCACGTATCGATGGCTGACCTTTCTCGACACCAGGCATCACAACGACGTGTCTTCCCGGATCAGCAATGCGCTGTTTGTGGCCTCCGACCCGACAACCTCGCCGATCGCGTATCAGGCCTTCGTCCAAGACCTCTACCGCCACCAGAGTGCCGACGGCCCGAGCAACAGCGACATCGCAGCAATGGCCCACGAAAGCGGGCTGCCCGACGTGGTGAGCGACCGGGTCGCAGCCGGCGATTACGCCGTCGATGTCGCCGCGCTGAACACCGCCAACCGCGCACGTCTGGGTGAGGTGAACCCGGAAAACCCAGGCACCCCTTCGGTTTACGACCTCAAAGCGAATGGGCTCGTCGACATTCAGGACCCGGGCTGGCTGGACACCTTGTCTAGCTGACGGTCCAGCCGCTTGTCCACCAACGCCAGACCCGTCAGCGCCGCCGCGGCGACCAGCCAACCGACCACCGCGATGGACCCGGCCGGGACGATGGCCAGCTTGGCGTTGCGGTGCTGCACGCGCACCAGGTTGGGGTTGAGTTTGTCGTATTCGACGTAAATCCGCATCCCCGTTGCTAATTCGGACGGATAGAGCACACCCAGCTCCGGACGGTAAGTGACCCGGTCCGGCGTGACGAATTCGATGGTGGAGCGTCGCGGTCCTGCACTGAGCACCTCAGCTTCGGCGACCCCCATATTGCGTTGGATGGCAATGTCGTTGCGCCACGCACCGGCCACCAACAGCAACGATTGCAGCGTGACCAGGCCGGCCAGGATCAACACACCGATGCGTGCCCAGCGCACCACGCGATGCCCCCGCGTATTGGGAAGCTCGCCGCTGCGCCCATGAATCAAGATGCGCGCCCAGGTTTTCAGCGACGCCAGGGCCGTCACGGCCCTGACGGGAAGCTTCACAATGCGGCCTTGATGGCGGCGTGCAGCTGCCGCAGCGAGGACCGGTCTGCCTTGACCTCGAGCACCCGCATGCCGGCACCGGGCTCGTCGAGCGCGGGGCCGAGTTGATCGACCTCGATCTGCCGGCTCTCTACGTGGTAGGCGCGACACAGCGCGCCGACGTCGACGTCGTGTGGAGTGCCGAACACCCGCGACGACACGTCGGAGAACCGCGGGTCGCCCTGCTCGAGCAGTTCGAAGATGCCGCCGCCGTTGTCGTTGGACACCACGATCGTCAGTTGGTCTGGTACCGGTTCGGTGGGCCCGATCAGCAGTCCGGAGCTGTCGTGCACGAAGGTCAGGTCGCCGATCAGCGCGACCGTGCGGTTGCCCGTCCGGTCGTGCGCCAGCGCCGCCCCGATCGCGGTGGACACGGTGCCGTCGATGCCTGCGACCCCGCGGTTGGAGCGCACGTGGATACCGTGCCGATCCAGGCCCACCAGCGCCGCGTCACGCACCGGGTTAGACGCGCCCAGCACCAGTTGGTCGCCGGGCCGCAGCGCGTCGGCGACCGCGGCCGCCACATGCAGACCGGTGGTCAGCGGATGGGCCTCGAGCTGCCCGCGCACCGCGTCGACCGCGTGGCGATGGAGCTCGGCGCAGCGGTGCAACCAGGCCGGGTTCGGCTCACCGGTGGCGACCACCCGGGTGCCGGTGGCCTGCGAGTTGCCAGACACGTCGGGCCAGCGCGGTCCGGTGGTCAGCGCATAGACCGGCACAGCCGGGTCGGCCAGCAGCGCCGACACCGGCCGATGCAGGGTCGGGCGGCCCAACATGATCACCTGCTGCGGGCGCAGCAGCGGCAGCGCCAACGGGTGCAGCGGGTTGCTCGCCGCCGGTGCGGTGGGCTCGGCAACGGTCGGCAGTGCCGCCAGATTGGGATGCTCACCGGCGCCATGGCCGGCGATGACGACGGTGTCGCGGCTCAGGTCGATGTCCAGCGGCTGGTCGAAGCTGACCGGCGGGGTGTACGTCCACGGTTTGCCGTTCGGTCGCCCGGGCGGAGTGGGACCGGGATCGCGATCGGGTACCAGCGGTTCGCGCAGCGGGATGTCGAAATGCACTGGTCCGGCGTTGGCGCTGCGGGCACCGGTAGCCGTCGCCAGTACCCGGCAGGTGGCCGACCGCCAGGTCGCGTTGGGCCCGTCCAGCCGCTCCGGTGCGTCCTCGGCCAGCCCGAGGCTGATCGTGGCGCGGACCTGGGTGCCGAAGTAGCCCAGCTGCTCCATGGTCTGGTTCGCACCGGTGCCGAGCAGCTCGTAGGGCCGGTTTGCCGACAACACGATCAGCGGCACCCGCGCGTAGTTGGCCTCCACCACCGCCGGACCCAGGTTGGCCACCGCGGTGCCCGACGTCATCGCGACGCACACCGGCGCGTCGGCGCCGATTGCCAGCCCGATCGCCAGATAGCCGGCGGTGCGCTCGTCGATGCGGACGTGCAGCCGTATCCGGCCGGCCAGGTCAGCGTCTTGCAGCGCGAAGGCCAGCGGGGCGTTGCGCGAGCCAGGGCATAACACCACGTCGCGGACACCGCCGCGGATCAGTTCGTCGACGACGACGCGGGCCTGTGCCGTCGAGGGATTCACCAGTACAGCCTAGCGAGCAGAGTCAGGCGGCCATTCCGGCGAAGAACTGCAGGATCGCGGCGTTGACCACCTCCGGCCGCTCGATGAACCCGAGATGCCCGGTGTCGGCTATCTGCAGGTAACGGCCGTTGGGAATGGCGTCGGCGACTTCCCGGCCCAGGTGTGGTGGCGTCACCACATCGTCGGCGAAGCCGATCACGAGCACCGGCGCGGTGATGCTTCGGTACACCGGTAACCGGTTGGCGTTCGGCGAGACGTTTCCCTGGCAAGCCAACCCCGGAGTGAGTTTGATCGGCCAGAGGTTGAACATGCCGATCCAATCGGCGACGATCTCGTCGTTATTCAGCGTCTTGGGCGAAAAGTTCTCCAGCAGACGGATTTTCGCGTCAAAGGCGGGCGGTAGTCGGACACCGGAAGTGATGAGTTCGTGTTCGGCGTCGCGAAAGAACTCACGTGCGCGATCCAGGCGGCCGCGGGTGGCCATCAGCACTGCCTTGCTGACCAGATCGGGCCGGACCACCATCAGCTCTTGAGCGATGTAGGAGCCCATCGAAACCCCGACGATGCGCGCCGGGCCCGCGCCGAGGGACTCGATCAATGCCGCGGTGTCGTTGACCATGGTCTGCGTGGTGAACCCGTCGGCGTTCTCGGTGGCCCCTGCCCCGCGGTTGTCGAAGGTGATGACGCGGTAGCCGGCCGCCAAAAAGGCCGGGACCTGGTGCAAATGCCAGGTGCGTCCCACACCGCCACGGCCGGCGATGAAAACGACCGGCTCACCGGTCCCGCGGTCGTCGTAAGCCAGATTCACGACGACGAACCTACGCGACGGCGGTGGTCTTCCAGGCAGTCAGCCCCAGAAGGCGCAGCCGTGGCCCTTTGACGCGATCCGATCCAGGATCCGGTTGATCGTCGTCGCCGGCTCGTCGTTCAGGTCGAACCCGGTGAACTGCAAATCAACGACGACGTTGGACTTGGCCGCCAGTTCACGGATGTCGGTGTAGTGCTTGTCGTCGACATTGACGTTGGAGACCAGCGTCACGCAACCGGAATCGATTGGGTCGCCGATTCGGTAGGGGTCCTGCCAGTCGTCGGGCTGGGGGTAGGCGTATCTGAATTCACGGCCAACGCATTGCCGCCATTGGGCGACCTGTTTGGTCACGAAACTCTTAGCCGCCGACTCATTTTCGAACGTTGCAACGCCCTGATCGACCCAGTGCGGCCGGCTTTTCCCACTCACGTCGGCTTGCCTGGCTTCGTAGAAGTCGCGGTATCCGCTATCGGCATAGGATCCCGCCATACTGCTGAACACGGCGCCCACACAGCTGGCCGGCTTGAAGATTCCGCGCGCGTCGGGCCGGGTCCAGATCTCCTCGGTGGCCATATTCGAGAACTTCAAGATCTGCTTCATCTCGTCGAGGCTGAGCAGCAATCCCGCGAGACCGCCGCCGGCCGTTCGGGTCGCGGACGTCTTATGACCAGGGCTGACGGTGGCGGTTCCGCCGACGGTCGACGTGCAGCCAACGCAGCCGCCTGTGACCAGGCATACCGCCCAGGCCGAGACCGCGATGATGCCCAGCCGTCGCATCTGCCAAGCATATGGCAGTTCAGCGCCGAACGGCCTTGGCCCGGGCGGCCGCCAGCGCGTGGTTCCACAGCAGCAATGTTGCGGCTTTGAGCTGAGCCGGTTTGGCGACATCCCTGGCCATCAGCGCGGTGGCCGCCGCCTTGGTCTTCGCGGATGCCTTGGCCATGTGGCCGGAGTCGAACGGCGGTTGCGGATCGTATTCCATCGACAGCTGGATGACCTTAGCGCGCTCGTCGCCGCCGATCTGCCCGGCCAGCCACAGCGCCAGGTCGATACCCGCCGACACCCCCGCGCTGGTGACGATGTCACCTTCGTGCACAACGCGTTGATCGCCAACGGGGTCGGCGCCCAGGCTTTTCAGCATGGGCAGGGCCAGCCAATGTGAGGTTGCGCGTTTGCCGTTGAGCAGCCCGGCTGCCGCGAGGATGATCGACCCCGAACACACCGACGCGGTCCAGGTCGCGCCTCGATGCGCCTGACGCACCCAGTCCAGCAGCGCCTCGTCGCGAGCGTGTTCGATTGTGGTCATTCCGCCTGGCACCAAAATGACATCCGGCGAAGGGGTTTCGCCGAACGAATGAGTGGCCCCGATGACGAGCACTCCGGAGTCGGCGGTGATCGGGCCCGGTTCGTGCCACACGAAGCGGACTTCGGCGTCGGGCAGCCAGCGCAGCACCTCATAGGGCCCGACGAAGTCCAGCGCCGTGAAACCTGGATACGTCACGATCGCGATCTGTGTCATCGGGTGCTCCTTGGTTCAGGCGAAGGTCTTGCGGTACTGGTCCGGTGACACGCCGATGCGTCGAATGAAATTGCGGCGCATGGTTTCCGCGGTGCCGAAGCCGCAGCGGGCTGCGATCGCCACCACAGTGTCGTCGGTCTGTTCGAGTTGGCGGCGGGCCGCCTCGGTGCGGACCCGTTCCACGTAGGCGCCGGGCGCCTCGCCGACTTCGTCGGTGAATACCCGGGTGAAGTGCCGCGGGCTCATGGCGGCGCGGCGGGCCAGCTCGATAATGCTGTGCACCCCACCGGGTTCGGACTCAACGGCGTCCTGGACGGCACGGATCGGCTCGCGTTTGGCCCGGGCCACCCACACCGGCGCGGCGAACTGCGTCTGGCCCCCGGGCCGACGCAGATGCAGGACTAGCCAGCGGGCCACCGTTTGTGCCACGTCGGTACCGTAGTCTTCTTCAACCAGCGCCAGCGCCAGGTCGATGCCCGCGCTGACGCCCGCGGCGGTCCACACCGTCGGCGAACTGCGCACAAAGATCGGATCGGGATCGACATCGATCGCGGGGAATTCCTGCGCCAACTCGTCGGCGAACGCCCAGTGTGTGGTAGCCCGGCAGCCGTCCAGCAGGCCGGCTTGCGCGGCCAGGAAAGCTCCGGTGCACACGGTAACGACGCGGCGGGCATGTGGCGCAGCTGCCACGATCCAGTCGATCAGGCGCGGGTCGCGCCGGTCGCCGTGCACACCGCGACCACCCGGCAGGACCAGGGTGTCTATCGCGTCACTCGGGTCGGGCAGTTCGGCGGCGGCGAAGGTCAGCCCGGTCTCGGTGGCGACCGGCTGTCCGTCGAGTGACGCCAGCACCGGCTGGTAGGCGTCCTTTTTCTGGACGGCCAGCACCAGTGACGCCGCGGTGAATACCTCGAAGGGGCCGACCAGGTCCAGAGCTTGGATACCAGGGAAGCCGACTATCAGGACTTTTCGTGTCATAGGGCCAAGTTTTGGCCATATACGCGATGGCGTCTACGCCGCGTACCCCACAAATCAGGACAGCAGCGGGTAGCACCCCCTGACCCGCTCGATCCACCACTGCCGCCGCTGCGGCGACGCGGCCAGCGCTTGCAGCCGCGCCGGGTCGGGCGTGACCGACCCGACCGGCAGGTAGCCATCCATCGGTTCAACGGGTTCCGCGACGTCGTCGGCGAACAGCCCGCCGGTGCCCAGCCCGCAGGCATGGTGCAGGTCCGGCAGCGCGGCCGCGGCGGCCAGGCCGGCGGCAATGCCCACCGCGGAATCCAGCGCGCTGGAGATCACGACCGGGATGTCGATCTGCGCGGCGATCTCGAGCAGCGCCGAAACACCGCCCAGCGGAGCCACTTTCAGCACGGCGACATCTGCGGCGCCAGCGCGCACCACTGCCAGCGGGTCGCCGGCTTTGCGGATGCTCTCGTCGGCCGCGATCGGGACCTTCACGCGGCGGCGCAGTTCGGCGAGTTCGGCAATGGTGCCGCAGGGCTGCTCGAGATATTCCAGCGGACCGCTCGCGGTCAGCGCGGTGGCGGCCTCGACGGCCTGCTCGACGGTCCAGGCGCCATTGGCATCCACCCGCACGGTAGGCACCAGTTCGCGCACCGCGTTGACCCGCTCGACGTCGTCGGCCAGGCGCTGTCCCGGCTCGGCGACCTTCACCTTGGCGGTGCGAGCACCGGGAAACCTCGCCAACACATCGCGCACCTGTGTGGCGCCGACGGCCGGCACGGTCGCGTTGATGGGTATGCGGTCTCGACGCCGGACCGGCGGCGCCTCACGATAGGCGGACTCGATGCCCGACGCCAGCCAGGCAGCGGCCTCGGCTGGCGGATATTCCACGAAGGCCCCGAATTCGCCCCAGCCCGTGGGGCCGTCGATCAACGCGAGTTCCCGGGTGGTGATGCCGCGGAAGCGCACCCGCATCGGCAGCGCCACCACGTGCAGGCGGTCGAGCAGCTCGTCAAGGGGCGGCGTCACTGCTGATAGACCTGGCGGCCCGCCAGGAACGTCGCACGGATATCAAGGTCGGCGATCGTCTCCGGCGGCACCGCACGCGGGTCGGCGGACAGCACCACCATGTCCGCGTATTTGCCGACCTCCAACGACCCGATCACGTCGTCGGCGAACAGCTGCCAGGCGGCATCGATCGTTTGTGCGCGAATCGCCTGCTCGACGGTCAGCCGCTCCTCGGGCGCCAGCACCCGACCGCTCGGCGCGGTCCGGGTGACGGCCACGCTGATGCGACCGTCGGCCACGGCGAGCGCCTGCGCTGTGGGTCGCGCGTCGTCGACCGTTAACACGGTTCCGGTGATGACGAGCTCTGCGTCGGCCATGGGCAGGAATCGTAGGTGATTGAGGGTGCAGCTGACCTGAATTGCAACACGTTCTAGTCTGACCAAATGAGTGACGAGCTGCTGCGCAATCCGACCCATAACGGACATCTCTTCGTGGGCGCGCTCAAGCGCCACAAGAACAGGCCGCTGCTGTTCCTCGGCGACACCACGTTGACCGGTGGCCAGCTTGCCGACCGTGTCAGCCAATACGTCCAGGCGTTCGAGGCGCTGGGCGCCGGGACCGGCGTGACAGTGGGCCTGCTGTCGCTCAACCGTCCCGAAGTCCTGATGATCCTCGGCGCCGGCCAGACTCAAGGCTATCGACGCACCGCCCTGCATCCGCTCGGCTCGCTGGACGATCACGCTTACGTGCTGTCCGACGCCGGCGCCAGCGCGCTGATCATCGACCCCAACCCGATGTTCGTTGAGCGCGCGTTGGGGCTGCTGGAAAAGGTCGACTCGCTCAAGCAGATCCTGACCATCGGCCCGGTCCCCGAGCAGTTGAAGGCTGTGGCGGTCGACCTGTCGGCCGAGGCGGCCAAGTACTCTCCGAAGCCGCTGGTGGTGGCCGACCTGCCGCCGGACCACATCGGCGGCCTGACCTATACCGGTGGCACCACCGGCAAGCCCAAAGGCGTGATCGGCACTACCGGCAACATCGCCACCATGACCTCAATCCAGCTCGCCGAATGGGAATGGCCGGAGCAGCCGCGGTTCTTGATGTGCACGCCGCTGTCGCACGCAGGCGCGGCGTTCTTCACACCGACCGTCGTCAAGGGTGGGTCGATGTTCGTACTCGGCAAGTTCGACCCGGCCGAGGTGTTGAAAGTCATTGAAGAGCAACGAATTACAGCCACGATGCTGGTGCCGTCGATGCTGTATGCGCTGATGGACCACCCGGATTCGCACACCCGGGACCTGTCGTCGCTGGAGACCGTGTATTACGGTGCGTCCGCGATCAATCCGGTGCGGCTGGCCGAGGCCATCCGGCGGTTCGGCCCGATCTTCGCCCAGTACTACGGGCAGTCCGAGGCGCCGATGGTGATCACCTATCTGGCCAAGGCTGACCACGACGAGAAGCGGCTCACCTCGTGCGGGCGTCCTACGCTGTTTGCCAGGGTGGCGCTGCTGGGCGAAGACGGCAAGCCGGTGCCGCAGGGGGAGCCGGGCGAAATCTGTGTCAGCGGACCGCTTTTGGCCGGCGGCTATTGGAATCTGCCGGAGGCCACCGCCGACACCTTCAAGGACGGCTGGCTGCACACCGGTGACATGGCCCGCGAGGACGAGGACGGCTTCTACTTCATCGTCGACCGGGTCAAGGACATGATCGTCACCGGCGGCTTCAACGTGTTCCCGCGCGAGGTGGAAGACGTCGTCGCTGAGCATCCGGCCATCGCGCAGGTGTGCGTGGTCGGGACGCCGGACGAGAAGTGGGGCGAGGCCGTCACCGCCGTGGTGGTGTTGCGCTCCGACGCACCGACCGACGACGCCACGATCGAAGCGATGACCGCCGAGATCCAGGCCGCGGTCAAAGATCGCAAAGGCTCGGTACAGTCGCCCAAGCGGGTCGTGGTCGTCGACGCGTTGCCGCTGACCGGGCTGGGCAAGCCGGACAAGAAGGCCGTCCGCGCCCAGTTCTGGGAGGGCGCAGGCCGCGCCGTCGGCTAGTTCTGCGCGCCAGCGGTGAAGCTGGCCTCACGCTCGGCCTACTGCCAGGGGCCGATGCCGCCGACTTTGTCGATGCGGATATGCGTCACGAACCCGGGTGGCGCGTCCTTCGGCGGGAACTGGTTCGGGTCCAAGAGTGCCTCCGACAGCGCCTTGAGCAGCTCCGGTGCGCCGCCCTCCTCGATCCGCGCGGTCCCCTCGATCGCCAGATACGGCCGCAAGGCTTTGCCGACGTCTTCGGTCGACACGATCGTCACCGCGACCCGAGGATCGCGGCGCACGTTACGGACCTTCTTGTGCTCGCCAAGGTGGGCGCTTACCAGCTCATCGCCGTCGGGCGTGGATCGCAGTCCGACCCAGACGACGCTCACTTGAGGACTGCCGTCGGGATTCAGGGTGACCAGGGTGGCATCGGCGCCGTTTCCGATCAGTTCGCGCGCTGCGTCATTTAGTTTCATGCATCCTTCTACCGCGGCGAGGCCCGATTGATTCCCTCGAAGCAACGCTTTGGCTTGGTCCTAGTTCATACGACCGACCCGACATGGACCCACACACCAAGCGCTGCCCGACGTGACGGTACCGTCGCCGGGTATGGGCAGCAGCAAACCGGTCCGCCCGCCGTGGTGGCTCAAACCGGCGAACAAAGTCTTCATTCGAATGTCGCGATGGGGCATGAGTTTCGGCGGCGAAAGCCCGGTCGTGCTGACGGTGGCCGGACGCAAAACCGGACGCGAGCGCTCCACACCCGTGACGCCGATGACGGTGGACGGGAAGGAGTACGTCGTGGCCGGGTTTCCCGGCGCCGACTGGGTGGCCAATGCCCGTGCCGCGCAACAGGCGACCGTGGCGCGCGGCCGAAACCTACGACGGGTGAAAATGGTGGAATTGTCCGCTGACGACGCGCGGCCGCTGCTGCGGGTGTTCCCGATCGAGGTGCCCACCGGTGTCGGGTTCATGAAGCGGGCCGGGCTGGTCAGCGAAGGCACGCCTGAGCAATTCGAGGCGCTGGCCGGCCGCTGCGCGGTGTTTCGTCTGGACCCGGTTTAGACCATGAGCGACAACCCCTTTCACGCCGACGCCTGGAAGCCGGTCGACGGGTTCGCCGAGCTCTCCGACATCACCTATCACCGCCACGTCAGCGATGCCACCGTGCGGGTGGCATTCAATCGACCCGAGGTGCGCAATGCTTTTCGTCCGCACACCGTCGACGAGCTCTACCGGGTGCTGGACCACGCCCGGATGTCGCCCGACGTCGGCGTGGTGCTGCTGACCGGAAACGGGCCGTCGCCGAAGGACGGCGGTTGGGCTTTTTGCTCCGGCGGTGATCAGCGCATCCGCGGACGCAGCGGCTACCAGTATGCAAGCGGAGATACCGCCGACACCGTCGACACCGCCCGCGCCGGACGGTTGCACATCCTCGAAGTGCAGCGGCTGATCCGGTTTATGCCCAAGGTGGTGATCTGCCTGGTCAACGGCTGGGCCGCCGGTGGTGGGCACAGCCTGCACGTGGTGTGCGACCTGACCCTGGCCAGCCGCGAGCACGCCCGGTTCAAGCAGACCGACGCCGACGTGGGCAGCTTCGACGGCGGCTACGGCAGCGCTTATCTGGCCCGGCAGGTCGGCCAGAAGTTCGCCCGCGAAGTCTTCTTCCTGGGCCGCGACTACACCGCTGAGCAGATGCACGCGATGGGCGCGGTCAACGCCGTCGTCGACCACGCCGAACTCGAGACGGTGGGCGCGCAATGGGCAGCTGAGATCAACGCGAAATCACCTCAGGCGCAACGGATGCTGAAGTACGCGTTCAACCTGCTCGACGACGGGTTGGTCGGCCAGCAGCTGTTCGCCGGTGAGGCAACCCGGTTGGCCTATATGACCGACGAAGCAGTCGAGGGCCGCGACGCGTTTCTGGAGAAACGGCCTCCCGACTGGAGCCGTTTCCCCCGCTATTTCTAGCGGCGGCGAGTATCACGCCAGCGTGGCGGTGAGCGTCGACCGTTGCGCCAACGTGACGCTCGGCGCAGAGAGCCCGCCCCCTAGACTGCCGACCGTGAGCAAAAGTCCACTTCGCCGATTAACCGACCAGTTCGTCATGGCCACCATGCGCCCGCCCCTCATGGCGCAACTGGCGTCGTATCGCCCAGCCGCTAAAACCGTCGACCTCGACGGCAAGCGCATCCTGCTCACCGGGGCGTCGTCGGGGATCGGTGAGAGCGCCGCTGAGGAGTTCGCAAAGCGGCGCGCCACGGTGGTCGTCGTCGCCCGCCGTCAGGACCTGCTGGATGCGCTGGTGGGACGCATCGAAGGTGACGGCGGCACCGCGATCGCGATCCCCTGCGATCTGTCCGACCTGGACGCCGTCGACGCGTTGGCCGCCGACGTCGAGAACCGTCTCGGCGGGGTGGACATCCTGATCAACAACGCCGGTCGCTCGATCCGCCGGCCGTTGATCGAGTCGCTGGACCGCTGGCACGACGTCGAGCGGACGATGACGCTCAACTACTACTCGCCGCTGCGGCTGATCCGCGCGATCGCGCCCGGGATGCTGCAGCGTGGCGACGGGCACATCATCAACGTCGCGACGTGGGGGGTGTTCAGCGAAGCATCACCGCTGTTCTCGGTGTACAACGCGTCGAAGGCCGCGTTATCGGCGGTCAGCCGGGTTATCGAAACCGAATGGGGTGCAAAAGGTGTGCACTCGACCACGCTGTACTACCCGCTGGTGGCCACCCCGATGATCGCGCCGACCAAGCAATACCAGGGGTTGCCGGCGTTGACGCCACGCGAGGCCGCCGGCTGGATGATCACCGCCGCGCGCACTAGGCCGGTCCGGATCGCGCCGCGGATGGCCGTCGTCTCGCAGGCGCTGGACACCATCGGCCCCGGTGTGGCGACCACGCTGATAAGACGGCAACGGCTTCAGCCCAACGCGTGATAGACACGAGGGCATGGAGATCCTGGCCAGCCGGATGCTGTTTCGACCGGCGGACTACGAGCGCTCGCTGCGCTTTTACCGGGACGAGATCGGGTTGGCGATCGCCCGTGAGTACGGGGCGGGCACCGTCTTTTATGCCGGCCAATCGCTGATCGAGCTAGCCGGCCACGGCGCACCGGAGCACCCTGCCGGGCCGTTCCCGGGAGCGCTGTGGCTGCAGGTGCGTGATGTTGCCGCGACGCAGGCGGAGCTGGAGAGCAGGGGCGTGCCGATTGCCCGGGAGGCCCGCCGCGAATCATGGGGTCTGCACGAAATGCATGTCACCGATCCCGACGGCGTGACGCTGATCTTTGTCCAGATACCCGGTGATCACCCGCTGCGCCGCGACACCCGGGGTGAACGTCCCAAGACCGCAGGTTAACCGCAGACGAACATCTGACGACGAGTGCAAGATACCTGCAATTCACGCGCAAGTTCTTTCGACATCCGCGCCCTCAAAACAGCAGAATTGGCCCCGTGAACCTTCAGTTGTTCCTTCTGATCATTGTCGTGATCACAGCCCTCGCTTTCGATTTCACGAATGGCTTCCACGACACCGGCAACGCCATGGCTACCTCCATCGCCAGCGGTGCGCTCTCGCCGAAGGCCGCGGTAACGCTTTCGGCAGTGCTGAACCTGGGAGGAGCGTTCCTGTCCACCGCTGTCGCCGGGACAATCGCCAAAGATTTGGTGAACGGTCATCTGGTGACCCTGGAACTGGTTTTCGCCGGCCTGGTCGGCGGGATCGTCTGGAATCTGCTGACCTGGCTGCTGGGCATCCCGTCCAGTTCGTCGCACGCCCTGGTCGGCGGCATCGTCGGTGCGATGATCGCCGCGGTCGGCGGACATGGGGTGACCTGGACCGGTGTGGTGTCCCGCGTACTGATTCCGGCCCTGGTGTCGGTGCTGTTGGCCGGGCTGGTCGGTGCGGTCGGCACCTGGTTGGTCTACCGGTTGAACCGCGGCGTCCCGGAGAAGCGCAGCGAGGCCGCATTCCGCCGGGGCCAGATCTTCTCGGCATCGCTGGTCTCGCTGGCGCACGGCACCAACGACGCGCAGAAGACGATGGGCGTGATCTTCCTGGCGCTGATCTCCTACGGCGCGGTCAGCAGGACGGCCGGCTTGCCCCCGTTCTGGGTCATCTTCGCCTGCGCTTGCGCGATGGCATTGGGTACCTACACCGGTGGCTGGCGGATCATCCGGACCATGGGCAAGGGACTCGTCGAGATCAAGTCGCCGCAAGGCATGGCCGCCGAATCGTCTTCCGCGGTGATCATTCTGCTGTCCGCGCACTTCGGCTACGCGCTGTCCACCACGCAGGTGGTCACCGGATCGGTGCTCGGCAGCGGGGTTGGCAAACCCGGAGCTGACGTGCGCTGGGGGGTGGCCGGCCGGATGGCGACCGCCTGGTTGATCACGCTGCCGTCGGCCGGTCTCGTCGGCGCCATCACCTATTGGATAGTGCACGAGATCGGCGGCTACGCCGGCGCGATCATCGGCTTCGCGCTGCTGGTAGCGACCGCCTCGGCCATCTACCTGCGGTCGCGCAAGACGAAGGTCGACCACCACAACGTCAACGCCGAGTGGAAGGGTGACCTGACTGCCGGGCTCGACGAGGCCGACCAGCCCACGACCACCGTCGGGGCGGGATTGCCCGGCGGGAACGGAGAGGTTATCAATGCCATTTCCGCGAGTGCCCCGGCAAAGAAAGCAGGCCTGCCATGAGCACGTGGTTCAACTACGAGGCTTCGTTGAAAATCCTATTTTTCGGTTTGCTCCTCGGTAGCGGACTGCCCGCCCTGTTCGCACTCGCGGTGCGGACGGGCGCCGCGGGCGCCGGTGTCGTGGGCTCCGATGGCACCGCCGTGACACACAAGAATCCGGCGCTCGTCGCGCTCAGCTGGGCGTTGTACTCGTTGGCGCTGGTCGCGGTCGTGATCGGCGTGTTGTACGTCGCCCGGGACTTCATCGGGGCGCACACCGGCTGGTACATGCTGGGCGCCAAACCCGCGTAAGATTCAAAAATTGTTTCACTTCTCAGGCATACCGAGGCTCTACGGGGGAAGTTGACGCAGTGTGAACCGATTCCTAACCTCGATCGTCGCATGGCTGCGCGCAGGGTATCCGGAAGGCGTCCCGCCGACCGACTACTTTCCTGTGCTCGCCCTGCTATCGCGTCGGCTGTCCAACGACGAGGTCAAGGCGGTGGCCCGGGAGCTGATGCACCGCGGCGAATTCGATGACGTCGACATCGGTGTGCTGATCACCCAGTTCACCGACGAGCTGCCGTCCCCGGAGGACATCGAGCGGGTTCGCTCACGCCTGGCCGCCAAGGGTTGGCCCTTGGACGATGCCCGCGACGGCGAGGAGGCCGGATAGCCGTCCTGCGCGCATTCGCCGTGGCGCAGGGCTCCTCGGCGCGCCCGCTGCTCGCCGCCCTCGAACAGGTGCTGCAAGGCCGTGCGTCGGCGTTGCTGCCGGTACCGGCCGATGGCGATCGTCGCTCCGCATTGTCGGCACTGCGGGTGGGTGAACCTGTTGACGATGACATCGCGCTGGTGGTGACGACATCGGGAACCACCGGTGCGCCCAAGGGTGCGATGCTGACCGCCGCCGCGCTGACCGCCAGCGCCGCTGCCACCCACGACCGGCTGGGCGGGCCAGGCCGGTGGCTGTTGGCATTGCCGCCGTATCACATCGCCGGCGTCCAAGTGCTGGTCCGCAGCCTGCTGGCCGGTACCGTTCCGGTCGAGGTGGATGTCTCGACCGGCTTCGACATCAACGAATTACCCTCTGTTGTCGACGAACTCGGTTCTGGCCGTCGCTACACGGCGCTGGTGGCCACCCAGCTGGCGAAGGCACTGACCGATCAGGCGGCGACTGCGGCGCTGGCCGAACTGGACGCCGTGTTGGTCGGCGGCGGACCGACGCCGCGACCGGTTCTCGACGCCGCGACGGGTGCGGGTATCGCCGTGGTTCGCACCTACGGGATGAGTGAGACCGCCGGCGGCTGTGTCTACGACGGTGTCCCGTTGCAGGGCGTGCAAGTCCGGGTGGACGACGACGGCCGGATCGCGATTGGCGGCCCGACACTGGCCAGTGGCTATCGCAACCCACCAGATCCCGACCCGTTCGCCGAACCGGGCTGGTTTCGCACCGATGATATTGGCGCCGTTGATGATTTCGGCGTGCTCACGGTGCTGGGCCGAGCTGACGAGGCGATCAGCACCGGCGGGTTGACGGTGCTGCCGCAGCCGGTGGAGGCCGCGTTGCGGACCCACCCTGAGGTCGCCGACTGCGCGGTGTTCGGCCGCGCCGACGAGCGGCTGGGTCAGCGGGTGGTCGTTGCCGTCGTAGTGGCCGACGGCTGCGCCGCGCCCTCGCTCGACGTGCTGCGGACCCACGTCATGCGCACCTTGGACCGCACTGCCGCGCCTCGTGAACTGCATATCGTCGACGCGCTGCCGATGCGCGGCATCGGCAAGGTGGACCGGCAAGCACTGGCGCACCACGCTGAACAACGGTTGCCGTAAGGACACTTTCACATCACGACGCAGGTCGTTGCATATCCTTCGATGACATAATGCCTCGATGAAGCCGTTCGAAGTCGTGAAGAATCCGGTCGTGAAAGGCCGTTCCTTCAGTAGCGTGAGAGAGCATGCACCGCCACATCATTGTCAGCGGTGACGATGCGCTGGCGACAACAATTGCCGACGAACTGAAAAACGCCGGCGTCAACGTTGTCAGGCTGACCAACACCGACCTCGCCGACGCCGGGGTCGCTCGCGAGCTTGCCCTCGCCGAGGTCACTCATGCGCTCGCCGTGGTCTGCGCCGGGGATGACGACGCGACAAATCTCGAAATCGCGCTGCTGGCAAGGAGGGCCAGCCCAAACGTGCGGGTGGTGGCGCGAGTGGCCAACACCGTGCTGCGTGAAGCGGTGGCCGACGACAACGGGCCCGGCGCCATCCTCGACGTCGCCGAACTCGCGGCGCCATCGATCGTCGAAGCCTGTCTGGCCCGCGCCACCCACCGGTTCGAGGCGGCCGGCATCGACTTCGTCGTGTGGGGCCGCGAGGCGTCGCGCGATGCGACGCTGCGCGAGCTCTACGGCGATCTGGCCCCGGTCGCGGTGATTCACGGGGAGGACTCCGCCACCCCCGGCGAGATCGAGGTCTGCCCGGGCCGCGATCAGCGGGTGCACGCCGGCGACCGGACGGTGATGGTGGGCACCGTCGATGAGTTGGCCGCCCAGAACATCCGGCTTCCCCGCTCACGGGGGACGCGGTCGCGCCAGCCGCGACTGCGACGAGCCGTCGACGCCGTCCGAGTCTTGCTCAACGACTTCAACCCAGCGTTTTACCCGGTGGTGGCGGCATCGCTGCTCCTGCTGAGCGTTTCCACAGTGTTGTTGCGATTCAACTACCAGGCTCCGCCCCGGATGGGCTGGATCGACGCGTTGTACTTCACCGTCGAGACGATGACCACGACCGGCTACGGCGACTTCAGTTTCGTGCACCAGCCCACCTGGCTGCGGATCTACGCCGCCTTGATGATGTTCAGCGGGGTGACCACCACTGCGTTACTGGTGGCGTTCGTCGCCGACGTGCTGCTGTCGCGCCGCTTTGTCATCACAGGCGGCCGCGGGCGAACGCGCCACCTGCGCAACCACATCGTCGTCGTCGGTCTGAGCGCGCTCGGCATCCGCGTGGTCAGCGATCTGCTCGCGGCCGGCCACGACGTGGCCGTGATCGAGCGCGACGAGGAGAACCAATTCGTATCAGCGGCGCGGGAACTCGATGTGCCGGTGATATTCGGCGATGCCACCGTGGCCCAGACCCTGGAAACGGCGCGGGTAAGCCGCGCGCGTGCGGTGGCGGTGTTGACCCGCGACGACATGATCAACATCGAAACCGGCATCGTATTGGCCGAAATGCTGGGCACCGAGAAGATGCCGGGAGTCCACTGGACCGATGTGCCGCTGGTGCTGCGGGTTTATGACCGCGCGCTGGGGTTCGCGGTGGCTCAGCGGTTTCGTTTTGAAAACGTGCGCTCTACCGTCGAATTGGCCGCGCCCTGGTTCATCGGCGCCGCAATCGGCCTGCAGGTACTGGGCACGTTCTCGGTGGGCCAGAGCTCGTACGTGATCGGCGGGATGCGCGTGGCACCCGGCAGCGAACTCGACGGCCTACGCATGTTCGAGGTGTCCACCCAAACCCGCGTCATCGCCATCACCACGTCCAATGGGCTGCTCAAGCTGCACCCGCGCCGCGATTCTCGACTGCACGCGGACGACACCGTTTACCTGGTCGGGCCCTACCGCGAACTGCTTGACACGCTGGGCAAGGGGCAGCCGCCCCGGGCGGCCACCGCCGAAACACCTGTTCACCAGTCGTGAGGTTCGCTCGCCGGATGATCGCGCTGGATCTGAAGAAGCTGTCGACGATTCGCCCGCGGTTGCAAAGCTCGCGGTTCGCCGAAGCAGGGATTAGCGGCTTGGTCGTGGTGGTGCTGCTCACCGGTGTCGTGTGGAGTCTGCCTGATGCTGAAGTCAAGCGGCGGCTCGCGCCGGTGCTGCAGCCGGTCGCGTCGGCGACTGGGCTGGAACAGAGCTGGCGGATGTACGCACCGGAACCGCCACGTCGCCAGGAGTTCCTTGATGTACGCGTCACGATGGCTAATGGCATGCAGCGGATGTGGACAAATCCCCGCGGTGACCGGGTGTTGGGAGCGTTCGCGTGGTATCGCTGGCAGAAGGTCAAAGAGAATGTGGTGCAGGACCCTGCAAGCCGAGTTGGAGTGGCGCATTGGATTGTTCACCGACTCACCGGAGCCGGTGAGCGCGCAGTACGAGTGCAGATGATTCTGCGCACCGAGTCGCTTCCGGCGCCAGGGACCCACGATTCCCCCGTCAGCGGGGAGGAAATCCTTTATGACGAGAATTTCACCGGCAGGCCATGACCGAGCCCGAGCATCATCAGCGGCATGGGGTTGCGGCCGCGGCGCAATCATGGCGGAGGTTTTGGTTTCGACTGCAACCGGCCTACACCCTCGGCTTGGTCAGGATGGCTTTTTCAGTGGTGGCGATCGGTTGGACCATCTCTTTGCTACCCGATCTGTATCCACTGTTTGGCCCGCACGGGATAGTGCCGCACCAGCCCGGCGACGGCTTCTACTGGGGTGTGTTCGCAATCTGGACCAGTGAGCGTGCGCTGCTTATCGGATGGGCGGTGCTGCTGGTGTCATCGGTCGCGCTGGCGATCGGCTGGCACAGCCGACTTGCCGCTCTGGCTGTATACGTGCTCATCTTGTCGTTTCAGCATCGCGACCCGTGGGCGTGGAACGGCGGTGATGTCACGGTGCGCATCGAGGCGTTGGTCCTCGCGCTCTCACCATGCGGCGCAGCGCTGTCCCTGGACCAGGCGCGCAGCACCGGAACATTCTGGTCGGCCCAGCAACGCCCACAGTGGGCGGTGCGGTTGTTGCAGTTGCAGATGTCGCTGATCTATTTAGCGTCGGCACTGAGCAAGATCAACGGGGCGACCTGGCCCCATGGCACCGCCGTCTCCTACGCACTGCGACTGCCCGACCTGGTGCTAGTGTCTCCCCCGCACTGGGTCACCAACAGTCCGCTGCTCATGAACGCCGCCACCTGGGCCACTCTCGTCATAGAGCTTTCACTCGGGTTGTTGGTCTGGAATCGCCGCTTGCGACCTTGGGTCCTGGCCGTGGGCGTCGTCATGCACACCATCATCATGCTTACCGTCGCCGTGGGCTTTTTTACCCTGGCCATGTTCGTGCTCTACCTCGCATTCATCTCACCCGAGACCGTGCAACGGCTACCGAGCGACGCCAAACGCGTGCTTCGCCGCAGACCGATTACCGCGACTAGCGCACACCAGCAGGCATGAACAACGACGAGACTTACTCGGGCCATGCGGCTTTGGCGCGTCGCCTCAGCATGACTGACGCGGTGGTGATCGGGCTGGGTTCGATGATGGGCGCCGGGGTATTCGCGGCATTCGGTCCCGCCGCGCGTGCCGCTGGCGCCGGTCTGTTGATCGGGTTGGTGCTCGCCGCGGCGATCGCCTATTGCAACGCCACCGCCTCGGCGCAGTTGGCGGCGGTTTATCCCATGTCCGGCGGCACCTATATCTATGGCCGTGTTCGGCTGGGCCCGTGGTGGGGCTTCGCCGCCGGGTGGGCGTTTCTGATCGGAAAGACCGCGTCGTGCGCGGCGATGGCGCTCACCGTGGCCTCTTACGCGCTGCCCGGCCCGCGGTGCGCGCAGCGCCTCGTCGCCGTCGCGGTGGTTGTCGCGCTGACCGCGCTGAACTACCGCGGCGTGGCGAAAACCGCGTTGCTAGCCCGAATCCTGCTGGCCTGCACGCTCATTGCGCTCGCCACGGTGGTCATCGGCATCGCGGTCACCGACGTGCAGCTATCGAATCTGAGCGGCGCCGACGCCTGGTCGACCACCACGCCGTACGGGGTTCTGCAGTCGGCGGGATTGCTGTTCTTTGCGTTCGCCGGTTATGCGCGAATCGCGACGATGGGCGAAGAGGTACGTGACCCCGGCCGCGCCATACCCAAGGCCATCGTCATCGCGCTTGCGGTGGCAGTCCTTGTGTATCTGAACGTCGGGATTGCAACGCTGCTGGCTGCCGGGCCAACGCGACTGGCAGGGGCGGCCGCCCCGTTGGCCGAGGCGTTGCGGGCGACCGGGGCTAGGCAGCTGGTGCCGGTGGTGGCAGTGGGCGGGGCGCTGGCCAGCCTGGGCGCGCTACTGGCGCTGATCGCTGGAATCGGACGCACGTCATTGGCCATGGCCCGCAATCGGGATCTGCCCGGCTGGCTGGCCGCGGTGCATCCTCGCTACCACGTGCCACACCACGCCGAGATCACGCTGGGCGCGGTGGTAGCCGTCCTCGCGGCGACCGTCGACCTGCGAGGAGTGATTGGTTTCTCGTCGTTCGGGGTGCTGATTTATTACGCGATCGCCAACGTGTCGGCCTACACCCAGCCCCGCGCGCAACGCCGCTGGCCACGTCCGCTGAACGTATGCGGTGTAGCCGGATGCCTGCTGCTTGCCGTCACCTTGCCGTGGCAGTCGGTGCTCGTCGGCCTCGCGGTATTAGCCGTCGGATTGGCCGGACGCGCCATCGCCCGTCGATAAGCTCATAGACCAGCGGCGCATGTCGCCCGGGCGATGTAGCGCGTGGTAGTCGGACGGAATCGCGGACAGCAAGGCATGCAGCGACTCGGTCTCGTTCAGCCATGGCCGCCGGTCGTGCCGCCACCGGTCGTTCCGCCGCCCGTCGTGCCGCCGCCCGTCGTGCCGCCGCCCGTCGTGCCGCCGCCGGTCGTGCCGCCGCCGGTCGTGCCGCCGCCGGTCGTGCCGCCGCCGGTCGTGCCGCCGCCGGTCGTTCCGCCACCGGTCGTTCCACCACCGGTCGTGCCACCACCGGTCGTGCCACCACCGGTCGTTCCACCACCGGTCGTGCCACCACCGGTCGTGCTGCCCGTCGTCGAGCCAGTCGTGCTACCGGTCGTCGCGCCGGTCGTCCCTGTCGTCGCGCCCGTCGTGGAGCCGGTCGTGCTACCCGTCGTCGAGCCCGTCGTCGACCCGGTCGTGCTGCCCGTCGTCGACCCGGTCGTCCCTGTCGTGGCGCCCGTCGTCGAGCCGGTCGTGCTACCGGTCGTCGCGCCGGTTGTCCCTGTCGTGGCGCCCGTCGTCGACCCGGTCGTGCTACCCGTCGTCGAACCGGTTGTCCCCGTCGTCGAACCGGTCGTGCTACCCGTCGTCGAACCGGTCGTGCCGCTCGTCGTCCCCGTCGTGGCGCCCGTCGTCGAACCGGTCGTGCCGCCCGTCGTCGAACCGGTCGTGTTGGGGAACGGGATTGGGATTGGGATCGGGATCGGGACCGGAATCGGTGCCGGGTTGGGCGGATTCACCGGAGCCGGCACGGCTGGGGGCGGAGGCACTTCGGGGGCCGGTGCCGTTCCCTGCTGAGGACCGGGGCTGGAGACCTCCGGAAGGCCACTGCCCGGGGGCAGGGCGGCAGCGGGATTGACGGCGGGAACCGGCGGCAGCGGTGCCTGCTGCTGAGTTGGCAACGGCGGCATGAACTTTCCGGGCGCGGCATTGGGATGCCCTTGCACCGGCTTGGTACTCGAGGTCGGGCGAATGGTGACGGCCACCGCGACGGCCAAGGAAGCGAAACCGATGACCGCGAAAGCGACGACGGCATTACTGATCAGCAACGACCGTGTGCTGAGCCGCGGAGCGGCTCCCTCGGCATAATCATCGTCGGACTCATCCATCGCTTCCATCGGAAGTAGCCCGGATTCATCAGCCATCGAGTAGGCCAACTGCTCACCCTGCTGCGCGCTCATCTGCGTCATCGCTGCGACAGGTGCAATCGCTGTCGTCTGGTCGGGCAGCATGACCGCTTGGGTCATCGTCGACGGTTCTACCGCCATGGCCGCGCCACGCGCAATCGCAAAGGCATCCGGAACCTGCACCGGCATGGACGATGTCGCGCGCAGCTGGTTGGCCACGGTGTTGAGCTCAGGCGATGTGCCGACCACGAAGACGTCGCCCCCAGCGCTGGCGTCAGCAGCGAGCCGGTTCATCAATGTGTCGACTGCACCGGTAGCGTCGGAACCCTCGATCGGCTGCGCGGCCAAAATGGTCGGCGGCGCTTCACCGGCACCCACCATCGACCACGACGCCGTCTGGTCACCGACTAGCAGTACAGCGGTGCCCTGCTCTCCGGCACCGCGAGATGTGTTCCGCACCAACGCCGTCGCCGCCTCCGGCTCCGACACCACTGCGACGTCCTCAACGCCGGCGTCGATCAACAGGCGGCGCAGCTCATCTGCGAGCTGCTGATCCGACCAGCACACCCCGGTGGCGACAAGCCGATGCTGGTCGTCGGCGAGTTGCCGGTGCGTGCCTACCACGGTGTCGGTCAATTTCTCGATCGGGTGCGCCGACACATCGACCGTCGATTGATCGATCACGTCGAATCCCGCGGGGGTGGCCCCAACAAGCGCCAACCGCGCGATCGGACCGGTGACCGCTACTCCAAGAACTGCGTCCACTACCCGGCCTCTCCTGCTGCGTTGCCTTAGCAGCATTACACCCTCACCGGGCGCGCAGCATCAGCCATTCAACCGATATCGACGCCAACTGGGCAATCTGGCAGCGCGACGGCGAAGCTGGGTGTTGACTTGGCTCAGTGTCCAGCGAGCGCCGACGAGTAACTGCAACGATCCCAGGGGAAGCCGGTGAGCGAATCCGACAACTATCCGCCAACCGGACCGACTGGCCGACCGCGTCAGAACGTGCCTAGCCAAGTTCGACCAGCGTCTGCGCACGACGCACTACCTGTGTCCTACCGCAACCCCGCGCGACGATGGAACATCACCAGGGACATCACCGGGGTGGTCCTGCTTTTGCTTGCAGTGGTCTTCCCATGGAATCTCTACTTCGGGATGTCGATCCCCAACAGCAGCACCGCAATTCTCGGGCTGCTGCTTCTCGTGACAGCGCTTTGCCTGCTGTCCGTCGCCGCGACTTATGTCGGACCTGCACGCGCCAATGCGGTCCTGGCTGGGCGACTCCGCTTAGGCCTCAACACCCCTTACCTTCTGCTTGTTTTCGCTTTTGTGGTGTTCGATGCGGTGCAGACCGTCCGATACGGCGGCAGCGTCAAAGTGCCGGGCGGCCTTGGCCCGGGCGCATGGCTCGGGGTCGGCGGCTCGCTGCTGTGCGCCCAACCGGTGCTCACCGAAGCTGTACCAGATGACAGCACGGTCACCCGACGGCTGCTGTCGGCGCGGATCGTGGGATACGGGTCAATCGTCGCCGCAGTGGCGAGCTTTGCCTTCGTCCTGTACTGGCGGATCCGCTATGCGCTGCCCGCCCAAGCCGGTACGTCCGGTTTCGGCAAACAGAATGTCGCGGTGATCGTCACCGCGGTGATCTACGGCGTGGTGGCGTTGATCGCCGTCGTCGTCGCATCGAGCTGGATTGTTCGAAAGGCCAAGCCGTTCCGCCTGGCGAGCGTGGCGCTGGGGGCGTCGACACTCGTCGCCGGCATGCTCGTCTGGATTCTTCCGGTCGGGCGCGAGATCGATGGTTTCCACGGGATAGCCCAGAACACCTCGACGGCGGGCGTTGGCTTCGAGGGTTATGCGGCGTGGTCTGCCGGCGGGGCGATTCTTGCGCCGCTGGCCCTGCTGCAGGCGCTGCGGATACAGCCGATCGACGAGGGCCTGTGGCGGGAGGCGGCGCGAAAAGGGTTGCTGCTCATCGCAGTATGGTGCGCAGGCTCGGTAGTGATGAGAATTACCGATCTTCTCGTCGCGGTGAACTTGAACTACCCGTTCTCGCGCTACGACAGCATGGCGTTGGCCGCATTTGATCTGTTCACCGCTGTCGTTGCCATTTGGGTTCGGCTCAACCTGGCAAGCCCGTCCCTGTCCGTCAGATTGGTGTCGTCGGTATCTGGACTCCTAGTCGCGCTCACGGTTGCCCGTATCGTGGTGGGTATCGCATTGGCGCCGCGATTCTCAGCACCCAAGCGCCCGGCCGGGATGAATAGCGCGGTCTATGGAAATAATCTCGCCCAGCAGATCACCAGCACGTTCGATGTGGTGCTGTGTGGTATTGCCGTCGGTGTCCTGACCGCGGCTTTGGTTGTCGGCCGACGCCGCCGCCGCTTGGTGCAAACTTCCCCGCACGCTCCGGCTCACCCGACGGCGCGGCCAACCCAGCGGCCCCGGATCCATCGCCCGGCAGGAGGTCCTCGGGAGCCCGCTGCTACCGACCGACCCAAGATCTTTCGGGCGGCCGACGAGCGTTAGCCGCGCAGCGGTGCAAACGCGAAGTCGCGCAGCGCTCTCACGGCTTGTCGAACGGCAACTCGATGCCGGTGTGCGGGTCGCAGTCAGTGCAGATGCGTTCGGCCGCGACCTGACCGATCGCCTCGGCCACCAGCTTCTTGAACGGCTCGATGTTCTTGTCGAATTCGCTGACCACCTCGACGAGTTTCACCCCAGCGCCCGTCTCGATACCCGCGTCCAGGTCGGTCACCAAAGCAATTGCGGCGTAACATATTCCGAGTTCACGCGCGAGCACCGCCTCGGGATAACCGGTCATGTTGATCAACGTGAAGCCTGATGCGGCGAACCACTGGCTTTCCGCGCGGGTGGAAAACCGCGGACCCTCGATGACCACCATGGTGCCGCCGCCGACCACACCGGGCAGCCCGGTGACCGCCGATCGCAACGTCGGGCAGTAGGGATCGGCGAAGGACGCGTGCACCCCACCGGAGTCGAAGTAGGTGTCAGCACGGTGACGGGTACGGTCCACCAGCTGATCGGGTACCACAACGGCGCCCGGGCCGAGTGCGGGCGTTAGGCTTCCCACGGCACACGGGGCGAAGACTTGCCGCACCCCCAAGGCGCGCAGTGCCCACATGTTGGCCCGATAGGGCACCTTGTGCGCCGGAAACTGGTGTTCGGCGCCGTGGCGGGGCAGAAACGCGACCTCGTGCCGGCCGAGGGTACCGACCGTGATCGGGGCACTGGGCTGGCCATACGGCGTGTCCAGATTGATGCTGCGCGCGTCCGAGCCGAAAAAGGTGTAGAAGCCGCTGCCGCCGATCACTGCGAGCATCCGCTCATTGTCGTGCACGCGCATGGAACGATCGAAGGGTGGCCAGCCTTGCGCAGTGGATCGCCGGCGCGCGACCGCGGACACTTCCCAACGCCATCGCCCCGGTGATCGCGGGCACCGGCGCCGCCGCGTGGCTGCATGCCGCCGTCTGGTGGAAGGCACTGCTGGCGCTGGCCGTGGCGATGGCGTTGATCATCGGGGTCAACTTCGCCAATGACTACTCCGACGGCATCCGCGGCACCGACGACGACCGAGCAGGCCCGATGCGGCTGGTGGGCTCGCGGCTGGCGGCACCGCGGTCGGTGCTGGCGGTGGCGGTGGTCAGCTTGAGTGTCGGCGCGGCGGCCGGCATCGCGCTGGCGGTGACCAGCGCACTGTGGCTGATCGTGGTCGGCGCGTTCTGCATTGCCGGGGCATGGTTGTACACCGGCGGCTCAAAGCCATACGGCTACGCCGGGTTCGGCGAACTCGCAGTCTTCGTGTTCTTTGGGCTGGTCGCGGTGCTCGGCACCCAATACACCCAAGCGTTGCGGGTGGACTGGGTGGGTCTGGTGTCGGCGGTGACGATCGGCGCGCTATCGTCAGCGGTGTTGGTGGCCAACAACTTACGGGATATCCCGACCGACGCACAGTCCGGTAAGCGCACTTTGGCGGTGCGCCTAGGCGACAACCGGACACGGATCCTCTACCAAGGGCTGTTGGCGCTGGCCGGTGTGTTGACTCTGACGCTGACCGCGGCCACGCCATGGTGTGCGGCGGGTCTGGTGGCCACACCGTTGGCGCTGCGGGCCGCAGCCCCGGTGCGATCTGGTCGCGGCGGAATCGAGCTGATCCCGGTGTTGCGTGATACCGGGCTGGCCATGCTGGTCTGGTCGCTGGCGGTGGCTGCCGCGTTGGGATTGGCCGCCTGAGGTTCGACTGTGCACTCAGGGCTTCGATTCTGCGCTGAGGGCGGCGCCCATCGGCGAGTCGCCGCCGTGGACGCAGAATCAACGAGAAGAAGCTTCGCGCCCGGGCGTCAGCCGGACGTGTCGGCGCCATCGTCGGATGGTGCCTCGCCACGCAGCCTGGCCCGCAACTGCTCGCGGTCGCGGCGCCGACGCTCGGTGGCCACCTCGAGGCCCGCGGTAGCCCGCCGACGCAGCGGAGCGAAGAGCCAGATGCCCAGCGGCATCGCGATGACGAGGGCGAACAATATGGCGACGACGAGCGGAAAGTCGTGCAAGCCCAGCAGTCGGCCCGTCGCGTAGATCGCCGTACTGAGCACGACAACCAAAACCAGCCGGGCCGCCACATAAAGCACGACGTTGGCAGCGGCGCGGCCAGCGGAACTATCACCGTCTGGCACAGTGCGAGCCTAAGGTGCCGCGTATATTCAGACCAAGGAGGTGTCGAGTGCTCTACCTACTCCTCGTCCTGCTTCTGGGGACACTGATCTACATCGGCTGGCGGGCGGCTCGTTCGCAGATCCACCGGGAGAAGACGCGCGTCATCGGACCCGACGACGATCCGGATTTCCTGTGGCGGCTAAGCCACGGTGACAACAACCCGCGTTAAATGAAGTGCTCGTTGGACCGGCGCTGATCGGCCGGAAACCCGTCTGCGACAACAGCTGCCAGTTCGATGAGCGCCTCCCGGGTCTCCCGCTTCAACCGGTCCAGGCTGATCTCCGCGCCCTCCTCCAGATGCGGGTCGAACGGCACCAGGCGCACCGCGCGGCAGCGTCGGGAGAAGTGATCCACCACTTTCTGCATGTCGACCTTGCCGGAGCGGGGCCGCACCGCGTTGATGACCGCGATGGAATTGCGGACCAGCTCCTCGTGGCCGTGCGCGTCGAGCCAGTCCAATGTCGCCGAGGCGCTGCGCGCGCCGTCGATTGAGCTGGAGCTGACCACGACCAGGGCGTCCGCCTTGGTCAGCACCGACGTCATCGCCGAATGCAGAAGACCGGTCCCGCAGTCGGTCAGCACCAGCCCGTAGTACCGCTCGAGGATGTCCAGCGTCTGCGTGTAGTCGTCTGCGCTGAACGCCTCGGACATAGCCGGGTCGGTTTCCGAGGCCAACACTTCCAGCCGGCTCGGACCCTGTGAGGTGTAGCTGCGGACGTCGCTGTAGCGCTCGATGCCTTCGGCGTCGCGCAGCAGGTGGCGCACGGTGGCCGGCGTCTCCAACGGGACCTTCTGGCTCAGCGTGCCGCGATCGGGATTGGCGTCCACGGCTACGACTCGGTCCCCGCGGATCGAGGCGAAGGTGGAACCCAGCGTCGCGGTGATGGTGGTTTTGCCGACGCCGCCCTTCAACGAAAGCATCGCGATGCGGTAGCACCCTCGCAGCGGCCTGTTGACCTGCACGACCAGGTCGTTGTACCGCAGAGTCCGTGGGCTCTCGCCAACGTTGATCAGCTGTCCTGACAAGACATACAGCCAGCGACGCCAACCCTCCGACGGCGCCGGCTTGACCTGCCGCAGCAATGTGCTGGTGGATAACTCCGGATAACGCTGCGGCGGCAGACCGGGCTGCGAGAGCCCATCGTCGGACGGCGCCGGAGCCGGTGGTCCCGCATAGTTGCCGTAGACCCGCCGAGGCGAATCGACGACCCGCGGAAGTCCTTGATAGGGCGTGTTCGCCCATGCCCGCGGTTCGACGCGGGTCTGCGGCAGCGGTGCGTTCTCTGTCGCACCCTCGCTGTATCGGCGGTCGCGGAACCCGGCGAATGCCCTGGTCGGCGCCTCGCTGACCGGCGGCTGCGGCGGCAGCCCAGTTGTCGGATGGTCTTCGCGACCGCCGGCGTTTGCGTTGTGCGTCGGATGGTCAGACACGTGCACTATCCCCTTGTTGCAATACTCGGGTCACTTGTTAAACGAACGGTCCTGTTATCGAACATATAGCAGCGCCGGACGCCATCCCCGATTCGCGCTTAGCCCACCCCAGCATAGGAGTGCAGGCCAACGGTCACCAGGTTGACGAAGAACAGGTTGAATACCATCGCCACGAAACCGGCCACATTGATCCAGGCAGCCTTTCTGTCCCGCCAACCCGCCGTCGACCTGGCGTGCAGGTAAGCGGCGTACACCATCCACGCGATGAACGCCACCGTCTCCTTAGGGTCCCAGCCCCAGTAACGGCCCCAGGCCTGCTCGGCCCAGATTGCGCCGAAGATCACACCGAAGCCGAAGACCGGGAAGGCGAATATCGTGGTCCGGTAGGCGATGCGATCCAGCGTCTGTGCGTCAGGCAGCCGGTGCACCATCCGGGCAAACGCGCCGGCGGTCTCCGGCTCGCCGAACCGAGAGGTCCGCACCAGGAACAGGATGCTGGCCACCCCTGCGACCAGAAACACTCCCGAGCCCAGGCTGACCACCGACACGTGGATCGGCAGCCAGTAGGACTGCAGTGCGGGCATCACCGGGGCGGCATTGGTGTAGAGCCAGCGCCCGGACACCGTCAGCAAAATCAGCACTGGCAACAGCAAAAACACCCACAGCGGGCGGTACTGGGGTCTGCGTAACACGATCGCGCCGGCCACCAGGCCGCAAAAGCAGGTGAGGTTGATGAACTCGTACATGTTGCCCCACGGCGCCCGCATGGTCGCCAGACCGCGCAACACGATGCAGGTCAGCAAAAGCCCGATCCCGGCGTAGACCAGGACCAGCCCGGCGCGCCCGACGCGTTCGTCCAGCGGCCGCCTCGCGGCGTCGACCACTATGCCCGGCCATGCGCTATCGGCGCCCACGGATCCGGCGCTGACCAGCTCCGGGTTGCGGCGACTGCGCGCGTAGGCGAGTTCGACGGCCAGTAGCAGCAAGGCGACCACCAGCACCACCACAGCGGAAGTGAACGCCCAGTCGGAATTGCGCGCCAGGCCCACGTCGACGTGCACGGTGTTCATTGCAGGCTCCTTCCACTCCCGACCGGTTCACTGGCCAAGCCGACCGGCGCTGAGAATCTCTCCAACAGCCGGCCGGTGAGCCGTTCAAACTCATCGCCCCAGCCGGCATTGTCGGTCCGCGCCAGGCCGCCCACCTGGACGTTCACCGTACCGGGCGAATCAGGAAGCAGTCGCACCCACACCCGCCGCCGGCGCACCAGCAGTGACACCAGCAGGCCGGCCATCATCGCGATCGCGGAGACCAGCACCCAGATCTGCCCAGGGTCGTGCGAGACCTGCAGGTTGACGAACGGGACAGCGCCGTCGAAACGCACCACGGTGCCCGCCGCCGGACCTTGGTCGAGGCGGACCTGCTGGCCCGCCCGCAGATTGACCCGTTTGACCTTCGTCAGCCGGTGCTGCTCGATCAGGCGCGGATCCAGCGAGTACAGCGACTGCGGCCGGCCGGTGTCCAGGCCGGTGTCGCCGGCGTAGATGTCGACGGCGACCGCCGGGGCGTTGAGCGCGGGAAAGCTCGACGACAGCAGGGTGCCCTCGAGCTGCTCGGTCGGCGCGAGCAGACCCTGGATGGCGATCTGGTGTTTGCGGCGTTCGGTGGCGTCGGGATACGCCCCGGCCGGCGGGTCGATGCGCGCCACGCCCGACGACAAGAGCGTTCGGGGGTTGTCGGGGCGCCACTGCACCGTCGAGGTGCGGGTCTGTCCGTCGGGGAAAGTCACGCTGAAGGTCGGCGCGTAGCCATGGCCCTGCAAGTAGACCCGGTCGCCGCGAACCCGCAGCGGATGGTTGACCTCCAACCGGTAGGGCCGCCACCGATCGGCCGCCAGATCGGCGCCAGCTTGATAGTCGATGTCCGCCCGGAACGACGTGGCCTGTCCCGAGGCCAGGTAGTGCGCCGCAAAGTCCGTGACCCGCAAGCAGATCGGGCGTAGTGAGGTGCCGTCGACGGTGTTGCCGGCCCGGAACGAGTCAAAGGCGGCCGGCGAGGCCGAGCAGAAACCTGGGCCGCCGTCGGCGATGACGATGACGTTGCCCTCGTAGCCGAACAGCTTGCCGACAGCCACCGCGACCAGCAGGCCCAGCAGCGAGAAATGGAACACCAGGTTGCCGAATTCGCGCAGGTAGCCCTTCTCGGCGGAGATCTCGATGGCGCCCGCACTGCGGGTGACCATGCGCCAACCGCGTAGCCGTCCGGCCAGCGTCGTCGCCAGCGTGTCGGGTTCACCGGCGACGACGGCGGTGGCGTGCTTGGGCAGTCGGGCCAGGTTGCGCGGCGCGGGCACCGGCGTTGCCCGCATGCTGCGGGCATGCTCGATGATCCGCGGGGTCAGGCAGCCCACCAGCGACACGAACAGCAGCACGTAGATCGCGGTGAACCAGAAGCTGCCGAACACGTCGAACGCCTGCAACCCGTCCAGCCACGGTCCGATCAGCGGGTGAGCCGCCAGGTAGTCGTCGACTTTGCCGGCGTTGAGGCTGCGTTGCGGCAACAGCGCGCCGGGCAATGCGCCCAGGGTCAGCAGGAACAACAGCACCAGCGCGGTGCCCATCGACGTCAGCCCGCGCCAGGTGTTGCGCGTTTTCTGCGCGAGCAGACGCACAATCGCACCGCGAGGCCTTTTCGCGTGCGATTCTGCGTCTGCTCGCGGGGCAACAGGCGCGCTCAAATCGGCAGCCTCACGTCGGACACGAACGCGTCGCGCAGCCACGACACGAAGTCGTTCCATACCCCGGTGACCAGGGCGACACCGACGGCGATCAGCAGCACTCCGCCAAAGATCTGCAGCGTCCGGGTGTTGCGGCGCAGCCAGGTGAGCCCGCTGACGGCCGCGGCCGACCCGAACGCCAACAGCACGAACGGGATGCCCAGGCCCAGGCAGTAGCCAATCACCAAGATCACCCCGCGGGCGACACTCGCGCCGTCGGTGGCCGACGCGACGGTGATCACCCCGGTCAGCGTCGGCCCCAGACACGGCGTCCAGCCCAGCGCGAACACCGCGCCCAGCAGCGGCGCTCCGGCGACCGTCGACAACTGCCGCGGCGCGAACCGGACCTGACGCTGCAGCGCCGGGACGTAACCCACGAACACCAGGCCCATCACGATGGTCAGCGCGCCACCTATCCGCTGCAGCATCAGCTGATCGGTGATCAACGCGGTGGTCATGCCCAGCACTGCGACGGTGCCGAGCAGGAACACCACGGTGAACCCGGCGACGAACAACGCCGCCGACCCTGCGACCCGCCACCGGGCCGCCGGTGGTGCCTTGAGCGCACCGGGCTGCGGCTGCTCGTCGACGCCGACGACCGCGGCCAGATACGACAGGTAGCCCGGCACCAGCGGCACCACGCACGGCGACGCGAACGACACCAGCCCGGCCAGCAAACACACCGCCAGTGCCACCAGCAGCGGCCCCGACGCGGCGATCGCGGTAAGGCCGGTCATTGCGGCCCCGGCGGCGCCGGCTCGGCTGGCTTTTCCGCGGCGACGCGTTGCACCACCGGCTGCAGGTCCTCCGCGAGCAGTTCGCGCAGGAACACCGCGGCGACGCGGTGGCGACGGTCGAGCACGATCGTGGACGGGATGACCGTGGTGGGGTATTTGCCGCCGAACGCGATCATGGTGCGCATCGCCGGGTCGTAAATCGACGGGAACGTGACGTCGCGGTCTTTGACGAAGTCCTGGGCAGCCTGCCGGTTGTTGTCGCGGACGTCGATGCCCAGCAACACCACGCCGTCGGCGCGGGTCGCGTTGTAGACCTGCTGTAGCTGGCTGACCTCGGACCGGCACGGCCCACACCACTGGCCCCACACATTGATCACCACGATCTTGCCGACGAAGTCGTCGACCGACACGGTGCGTGCCGGGTCCATCAGCTCGGGACCGGTGATCGGCCCGGGCCGTCCGCGGTGGTCGGGCGGGTCGTAGTAGATGTCGGTTTTGCCGCCGGGTGCGACGAATTCGAAGGTGCCGCCCTGCGCGACCGCATCGTCACCGCTGGAGCAGCCGGCCAGCAAGCCGGTCAGCGCCGCGGCGACGAACACCAGCCGCCGCATGCTCAACCGCCCGCCGGCTCGCTGTAGAGCACGTCGACCACCCGGTCGCCGTCATAAACCAGCGATGTCACCGAACCGACCGCGCATTGGCGGCGTCGCGGGTCATGCCAGAGTCGCTTGCCGGTCAGCGCGAGGCGCGCAGTCCACACCGGCAGCTGATGGCTGACGCAAACCGCCTCGTGACCGGCCGCCCGGGCCCGGGCTTTATCCACGGCTGTCGTCATCCGGGCCGCGATGTGCTTGTACGGCTCACCCCACGACGGGGTGAACGGGTTGCGTAGCTGCCACCAGAACCGTGGATCGCGCCAGGCGCCGTCGCCCGGGCCTAATCGCTTGCCCTCGAAGAAGTTCGCCGACTCGATCAGGTCCGGGTCGGTGTCCACCGGCAAGTCGTGGCGAGCGGCGATGGGCGCGGCGGTCTCTTGCGCTCGCTGTAGCGGGGAGGCGATCACCGCGACGATGTCGCGGTGAGCCAACGCGTCAGCTATCGCCTGCGCCTGCTGAATACCCTTATCGGACAGATGAAATCCGGGCAGCCTCCCGTACAGCACACCCTCGGGGTTGTACACCTCGCCGTGGCGCACCAGATGAATGCGGGTCTGTTCGGCCATCAGGGCTTGCTCCCCTTGGCTGCGGCGGCGGCCGCGGGTAACGCCTCGGCGATCCGGGTGAACGCGGCGTCGTCGAGAGCCGCCGAGACGAACCACGCCTCGAAGGCGCTACACGGCGGGTAGACACCGCCGTCCAACAGGCTGTGAAAGAACGCCGGAAAACGCCACGTCTCGCTGGCGCGGGCTGATGCGAAATCGGTCACCGGCGCATCACCGAAGAACACGCTGAGCATGTTGCCGGCCCGCGGGATCTGGTGTGGCACACCGGCCTTCGTCAACGCATCGGAGAGCAGACCGGCCAACCGGTCGGCATTGGCATCCAGCGCGGCATACACCGCGTCGTCAGCAGCCCGCAGCGTCGCCAGCCCGGCGGCCACCGCCACCGGGTTGCCGGACAGCGTGCCCGCCTGATACACCGGCCCCAGCGGGGCCAGCCGTTCCATCACCTCGGCGCGACCGCCGAACGCCGCCGCCGGCAGCCCGCCGCTCATCACCTTGCCGAAGGTGAACAGGTCGGCGTCTACCGGATCGATTCCATACCAACCACTCCGGCTGACTCTGAACCCGGTCATCACCTCGTCGATGATCAGCAGCGCACCATGCTCGGCGGTGATCGCGCGCAGCGCGGCATTGAAGCCTGGCGCCGGCGGGACGACACCCATGTTGCCGGGGCTGGCCTCGGTGATCACCGCGGCGATCTGGTCACCGAACCGGACGAACGTCTGCCGAAGAGCGTCAACGTCGTTGTACGGCAACACGATCGTGTCGGCGGCGGTCGCGCCGGTGACACCCGGTGACGACGGCAGGCCCAGCGTCGCAACACCGGAGCCCGCGTCGGCAAGCAACGCGTCGACGTGGCCGTGGTAGCAACCGGAGAACTTGACGATCTTGGCGCGGCCGGTGAACCCGCGGGCCAGTCGCACCGCGCTCATTGTCGCCTCGGTGCCGGAGTTGACCAGCCGGATCCGCTGCACGGCGTGCACCCGGTCGATGATCTCGGCACCCAGTTCGGTCTCGGCGGGGGTTGGCGCTCCGAACGACAGCCCGGTCGTAGCGGCCTTGGCGACGGCGTCGACCACCGACGGGTGCGCGTGGCCCAGGATCATCGGCCCCCACGAGCAGACCAGGTCAACGTAGCGGTTGCCGTCGGCATCGGTGAGCCAGCAACCGCGGGCTTCGGTGATGAAACGGGGGGTGCCACCCACCGCCTTGAAAGCACGCACCGGCGAATTCACTCCGCCGGGAATAACCGCGCAGGCGGCGTCGAACAGCTTCGCCGAGACGTCGGCGCGCGGCGACGATGCGGGCCGTGCAGCGGCCCGAGGAGGAGCGGCGCGATCGGGGCTATGCACGTCCCTAGTGTCCCAGCTGCGGCGAGCGGCTTCACTACAGGGTGTAGTTGTTTCGCTGAAGCTTAGAACCGAGCACCCATTGAACTAGGAATTCTTTTCGTCGGAGGGCTTGAACACTCGGGACTACGGCAGACTGCGGTACAGGCCGGGGGCTCGGCGCGCTTCGCCGGCGATGCGTTGTTCCTCGGCGTCGATTGCTGCGGCCTTCGCGTCGATCACGGCCTGCTCGTGCAGCCGCCGATAGAACTCGGCGACGATGAGCCGGCCCATGCGGGTGCACCAATCGATCACCGCGTCGTCGTCACTCGCGTCGGCACCGGCGGCCACGACCGAATGCAGACCTTCCAGCTCCGCGCCGTCAAGCTGGGCCAGCCGCGGGCGTTCGGCCTCGGAGACGACCCACACGCCGGTCGTCACCGACACCAGTCGGGCGAACAGCGCGTCGGACACCGAGGCAGCCCAACGGGCCAGTCCCTGCTGGCGTGACTGCGACAGCTGCCCGCAGACGCCGAGCAGTGTGGCGGCGGCCTGTTCCGGCAGATCCTCGACGGCGGGATGGGTCATTGTTTCCTCCTCCATCAGGTATTCGGAGTGGACCTCGTCTTGGTTTTGATTGGGATACGTGAAAGCCCACGCCTTCGGTTCATAGCGGAGCCGTGCGCGCCCAAGTGGTCGCGCCACGCCAAGGTGACGATCGCCGTGCTAAGCCTGGCCTGTCGACGCTCGGCGGCCGTGGAACCCGGCTTCGTCGCGGCTAGCCCGGCTCGCCCGCTGGCTTGTGCCCGTCAGCCAGTCGCCTCGGTGAGCGCGAATACCGGGTGGTCAGCCGGGTCGGGCAATCTGCGAAAGTAGCCGCCGACGGCTCAGCCCGCCTTTTTCTGATAAGCGCTCAGCACGGGCGGACGCTGCGGGATGGGGGTTTCGCGCGCGACATACGTCACCGCGCCGGACTTCGTGGTCAGCGTGACGGCGGGGTTGGCGCGGACGTTTCTGACCAACTGCGGCTCCTTGGTGCCCCCCTTAATGACTGTGAGCGTTTCGGTGTGGCTGATGCCGGTGGCTATCGCGAGCCGGTTGAAGACTTTGACGGTGAACCAAGGGGGCTTGAGGTAGGCCATAGGCTACGAGTATGCAGATACCACAACGTGTCGCCCGGTTTAACCGACATGTCACCAACCCGATTCAGCGGATGTGGGCCGGTTGGCTCCCGTCGTTCGGCATTCTCGAGCACGTCGGGCGGCGCTCCGGCAAGCCATACCACACCCCGTTGACGGTGTTCAGCGCCGAAGTCGACGGGAAACCGGGTGTGGCGATCCTGTTGACCTACGGCCCGAACCGGGACTGGCTGAAGAACCTCAACGCCGCCGGCGGCGGGCGGATGCGACGCAATGCCAAGACCTTCGGTGTCACCAACCCCCGGACCGTCGCGAAGGCGGAGGCGGCACCGCATATCACCGGCTTTGGGCGGCGAATCTTCCCGCGGATGCCATTCGAGCAGGCGGTCCTGCTGACTAAGACGGAGTAAGACCCCCGGGGCGTGCCGTCGTCGGCGTCGCAGGCCCAGCCTCGGGCGCGACCCGTCCGCGCCGCCACTTGCTCACCAGATACACCACGACCACCACCGCCCAAGACAGCAGGCTGAGCCAAAACTGGACACGAGCGGTGGGGTGGTACGCCATGTGCACCAGCACGCCAACGATCGCGGCCAGTGTCAGGATCGACAGCACCGGGAAGAACCACATTTTGACGCGTAGCTTTTCCGGCGGCGTCTTCAGGCGCAAAACGATCTGCGACAGCGCGATCAGCGCGTAGACGAACAGCACGATGGCGCCCGACGAGTTGAGCAAAAAGAGGAACACCGTGCCCGGAGAGATCTTCGCCAAGATGACGCACAGAAAACCCACCACCGATGAGGACAGGATCGCGATATAGGGGACGCCGCGGCGGCTGACCTTCGTCAAGCCGACAGGTGCATCCCCCCGGCCGGCCAGCACGAACAGCATCCGGGAGGCCGTGTACAGCCCGGAGTTCAAGCAGGAAAGCACCGCGGTGAGCACGATCGCATCCATGACTTCATCCGCACCGCGGATCCCGATGTGCCTAAAGGCTTCGACGAACGGGGAGGCGCCGACCTGCACTGAGTTCCACGGCAGGATCACGACGAGCAGAAAAACTGAGCCTACGAAGAAAATCACGATGCGGGCGGCGACCGCGTTGGTGGCTCGGCGAATTGCCCGCTCGGGATCGGGCGTTTCGGCGGCGGCAATGGTCGCGATCTCCGCGCCGACCATCGAAAAGATCACCACAACGACTCCGGCGAAGACGCTGCTGACGCCGTCTGGGAAGAATCCGCCATGAGAGCTCAGGTTGGAAAAATCCCGCTGCCGACCAGGCCACAGCCCGATGACGAATAACGTGCCGAGGCCGAGGAAGACCAGGATGGTCGCGACTTTGACTCCGGCAAACCAGAATTCGAATTCTCCATAGGATGACACCGAGAACAGGTTGGTCGCGGTCATGGTCAGCATCAGGATCAGCGACACCAGCCACAATGGCGCACTGAACCAGTAGTTGACGACTTTCGCGCCGGCTACCGCTTCGAAACCAACGACGATCACCCAGTAGTACCAATACAGCCAGCCCACTGAGAAGCCCGCCCATCCACCCAGCGCATTGCGCGCGTAGTCGGCGAACGATCCCGTCGAGGGGTTCGCAGTGGCCATTTCACCGAGCATCCGCATCACCAGAACGACGAGCACGCCGCACAGCACGTAGGTCAAACACGCGGCGGGGCCGGTGGTTCGTATCACGACACCCGATCCGACGAAAAACCCGGCGCCGATGACACCGCCGATCGTAATCATGGTCAGCTGCCGTTGCGACAGCCCTTGGCCAAGTTGCGGTGTGGCAGCCATGAGGTTCTGTCAGGTCGTTGCAAGAGGCGAAAGCGCCAGATCCGCTGCCGGCCGGCCAGACACCACATGGGTGACCGGGATCGGATGCGCCGCACGGGCTTTGTCGACCAGCCCGAGTCGCAGCCATGACGAGCGGGCTTCAGCGATGACCAGTTGGTCGGGTCGGAAGCTGTGCACGGCGGCGGCCAGAGCCCGCAACGGTCGGTAGTCGCCGAGTTCCCCCTCGGCGGGTAGCCCGATGTCGCGCATCGCGGTCAGGATGTCGTCTAGTCGTTGCTTGGCCGCCTCAACGGTCGCATCCAACACGAACACCGGACCGGTGCTCTCGGCCTGGCCGGTGTAGATGGGGTTCACCGGGACGCAGACGAAGTATTCGGCGCGCTGCTGGGCGTCGACGCGCCGCACCACGTCGAAAAGCTCACTGGTGGAAACATTTTTGTTGGCTAGTACCAGTACGCGTCTCGCCTTGCCGGTCGGCGGCAGCGCCGGTTCGACCTTGGCCGGCCCACGCCACCATTTGGGCACGAAGTACAGCGTCAATATGACTGCCCAAGACAGCAGGCCCAGCCATAACTCGATGCGTGCCCGCGGATCGAACGCCATCAACACCAGCACGCTGACGATCCCGATCAGGGTAAGCAGCGAAAGTCCTGGGAACAACCACATCTTCACCCGCAGGCCGCTGGGCGACGTCCTGCAGCGCAATACGATCTGGGATAGCGCGATTAGCAGATAGACCGAAAGCACCAAGGAGCCAGACGATTTCAGCAAGAAGACAAACACGGCGCCGGGAGCCACCCAGGCCATGATCACGCACAAAAAGCCCACCACCGACGAAGCCAAGATGGCCACATAGGGCACCCCGCGTCGCCCCACTTTGACCAACCCCAGCGGCGCTTCGTGTCGGGCGGCCAGCACGAACAACATCCGGGACGCGGTGTAAAGGCCCGAGTTCAGACACGACAGCACCGCGGTGAGCACCACCGCATTCATGATGTGACCTGCGGCGGGGATCCCCATCTCTTCCAGCGCGGCAACGTAGGGCGAGGTGCCCGGGCGGTTCTCGTCCCACGGCACGATCACCGCGAGCAAGAACACCGATCCCAGGTAGAAGACCACGATCCGGGCGACCACCGATTTGGTCGCCCGGGCAACCGCGCGCTCGGGGTTCGCAGTTTCGGCGGCAGCAATGGTGGCCACCTCGGCGCCGACCATCGCCGAGATGACCACCGAGATCGCAGCGAAGATGGTGCCGACGCCGCGCGGGAAGAACCCACCATGTGAGGTGAGGTTGGAAAAATCGATGCCGTGGTGCGGCCACGCCCCCATCACGAACAGCGAGCCAAACCCCAAAAAGGCCACGATGGCAGCGACTTTGACTCCGGCGAACCAGAATTCAAACTCGCCGAACGCGGCGACCGAGAACAGATTGGTGGCCGTCATCCCCACCATCAGCATCAAGGACAACAGCCACAGCGGCGCGTCGATCCAGTAGGAGATGACCGCGCCGCCGGCGATGGCCTCGAAACCGACCACGACGACCCAGAAGTACCAGTACAGCCAGCCCACCGAGAAGCCGGCCCACCCGCCCAGCGCATTGCGGGCATAGTCGGCGAATGAACCAGTGGACGGGTCAGCGGTGGCCATCTCGCCGAGCATCCGCATCACCAGAACCACGATCACCCCGCACAGCGCGTAGGTGATGAACGCGCCGGGGCCCGTTTCGCCGATGATGACACCGGATCCGACGAACAGGCCGGCGCCGATCACGCCCCCGAGCGCAATCATGTTGAGCTGCCGCTGCGAGAGCCCCCGACGTAGCGTCGACGTGGTGCTCACGCTGGCCACGCGCGTCTGCGCCATGCCGGGACGCTAGCACCTCTAAGTGCTGTCGCGCTCGATTCAGACCGGCACGGCGCGCAACGCCGCGGGCAGGCTGGGCAGGAAGTGCTCGGTAGCGAAGTTACGAATGTCCTCGGCGCTGGTGAGCGGCTGGCGGCTGGGCAATACCAGCACCATCGCGGCGTAGCGCAGGATGGTGTCGGCCAGCTCGTCGATTGCTGTGGCCCCGATCCGATCGGCGAAGCCGTCGGGGAAGATCACCCGCAGCGCGCCCGCCATCCGCTCGATGGCGGCGTCCCAGTGCTGATGGGCCAATTCGAGCATCAGGCCGGGCTCGTCGGCGAGCATTCGAGTCAGCACCCGGTGCTGACGGAACCGCATGATGGACAGCGTGAACGCCTCGACGTAGTAATTCGATTGCGGCCGACGGCTTTTCAGTTCGTTGGCGATGTCGGCGAAAAGCACCGCGTTCTCGCGGTCGATGACGGCCGCGACCAGTTCGTCGCGGGCCGCGAAGCGGCGGTAGATGGTGGTGCGGCTGACCCGCGCGCGACGGGCTACGTCGTCGAGCGCGACCCGGCGGAAGCCGTGCTGTTCGAACTCGACGACCGCGGCGTCGAGGATGGCACGGGTCGCAGAGTCGGCTGGGTTGTTAGCGGGCATAGCCGGCCTGGGCAAACCTGTTGTAACGCAGGCGCATCGGCAGATGATCCCACAGCCAGTTGACCGGCCCTGATCGCCAGACTGCGGCGAATCGCTGGTAACGCCGCTCCTGCCGATCGGTCCAGGGCAGGCCAAGCATTATGCGCGCCTGCGGCGGCAGGCCACCGGTGGTCAGAAAGGCCGCGATGGGGTTGAACGCGATCGAGATCGCGCGCCACAGCAGTGGCGGCATCCCCTTGGGGCAGGGGAACCCCTTAGTCACATATCCCACACCGTATTTCGCGGTCGGATGCGCGACCATGACCTGGTCGAGCATGTGCTCCCAGTATCGCTGGAAGTCGTCGTAGTCGGCCGGCATCGGCCGGTCGCTGACGCCGTAGCGGTGATACCAGGTCTTCGACTCGAGGTAGATCTGTTCCTTCTCCTCGTCGGTCAGGCGTTTGACGAAGGTGTCGGCGAAGTACAGCACCTGCTCGACGAAGGTGGCGTGCGCCCAGTAGTAGGTTTCGGGGTCCAACGCGTGATACCGCTCACCGCTGGGCATGAGCCCTTTGATCTGGTGATGAAAATCACGCACCTGCTGGCCGGGATGGTCGTCGTCGGCGCCGTAGACGGTCATGAAGATCGGCGGCAGCGAGCGTTTGACGCGTGCTGCGGTGTCACTGAAGAACACCGAGTGGTCCAGCACACCTTGGCCGAGTTCGGCGAGCATGTTCTGCAACACGGCGGGCCGCGGGCCGATCAGGAACATCCGGTTGTCGCCGAAGTACCGCCACACAAGCGACTGCGGACCCAGCGGCAGTGCATCGGTCGTCGTCCTGGTCACAGACGGCTCACTCAGCTCGGTCATGTGTGACAGTGTTACATATTTCGCACTTTGTACCAAACGAACCGCGTGGCCCCGCCTTGGTGCGCCGACACGAACCGTAACCGCCATGTTGCTTTTGGACGCGGCGTGGCTTGGCGGACACAGCTTTGCGGGGCGGCATTATGTCGCTCGTGCCTGAGCTTTCCCGCCGTGCTGCGCTGCGCCTGGGCGCTGGTGCGTTGGCTGGAGCTGCGGGCGTTTCGACGATAAACGTTTGGCTTGATCCCCAAACCCTCAACGCGTCGCCGCCGCAGGCGCCCACCCCAATCGACCCGGCTCCCGCCGGCAGCGCCTTGCCGACCCGGGTTTCGGGCTCGTTCGTCTCGGCGGCCCGCGGCGGCAAGCTGACTAACTGGATCATCGCCTTGCCGCCTGGTCAGACCGGGCCATTGCGCCCGGTGATCGCACTACATGCAGTACGCGGCAACGCAAACCAAATGGTGGATTTGGGCGTTGAAGACGGACTCGCGCAGCTGGTCAAGACGGGTCGGCCGGCTTTTGCGGTGGTCGGCGTCGACGGCGGCGACGGCTACTGGCATCGGCGGGCCAACGGCGAGGACTCGGGAGCGATGGTGCTCAACGAGCTGATACCGATGCTGGCGACCAAGGGGCTGGACACCTCGCGGGTGGGATTCATCGGCTGGTCGATGGGTGGATACGGCGCGTTGCTGCTGGGCTCGCGGCTGGGTCCGCAACGGACGGCCGGGATTTGCGCGGTCAGTCCGGCCCTGTACCAATCGTTTACGGGCGGCGCCATGGGGGCGTTCGACAACTACGGCGATTGGACCAGAAACACGGTGTTCGGGCTGCCGACGCTGTCGTCGATTCCGCTTCGGGTGGACTGCGGCACCAGCGACCGCTTCTGCCCAGCCACCCGCCAATTCGTCGCGCAGCTGCGCACGCGGCCGTCGGGTAGCTTCTCGCCCGGGGGACACGACGTGTCGTATTGGCGTCAGCAGCTGCCTGGGGAGCTAGCCTGGTTGGCGTCCTGAGCTCAGGTGGCTCACCACGGCCAACCAGCACGATCAGCCCGCCCCGCGGGGCGGAGCTGGGTGTGCCTGCGCCACCGGCCGGGTTCCGTCCGGACATCGAAGGCCTGCGGGCCGTCGCCGTGTTGGCCGTCGTGCTCTTTCACACCGGGATGCCCGGGGTCGGCGGCGGCTACGTCGGAGTGGATGTCTTTTTCGTCATCTCGGGTTTCCTGATCACCGGGCTGCTTTGGCGGGAGGTGACCGACGCCGGAACCGTCCGGCTGGGTCGCTTCTACGGGGCCCGGGCCCGACGGTTGCTGCCGGCCGCCGCGATTGTCGGGGTCGCCACCTCGATCAGCGCGGCGATGTTACTGCCGCCGTTGGCCGCGCGAACCGCCCTCGGTGACGGCATTGCCAGCGCGCTGTATGTCGGCAACTACCGCTTCGCCATACACGGCACCGACTACCTGGCCGCCGATGCCTCACCGTCGCCGTTTCAGCACTATTGGTCGCTGGGCGTGGAGGAGCAGTTTTACCTGCTGTGGCCGGCGCTGATCATCGGGACGGCCTGGCTCGTCGGCCGCGTCCGCTCGCGGCCTCGGCTCAATGCATACCTGACGGTGCTCGCCGCACTGGCAGCAATGTCGTTCGCGCTGTCGCTGGCCTGGACCCGCAGCTCGCCGCCGTGGGCGTTCTTCTCATTGCCCACCCGGGCCTGGGAGCTGGCCGTCGGCGGGTTGGTGGCGCTGTCGGCCGCGCGCTGGCAACGGCTTCCGGCGCTGGCCGCCGCGGTAGCCGGGTGGGGTGGCCTCGGCGTGATCGTGCTGAGTTGCATCGCACTGGGCACGGGCACCGCCTATCCGGGCACCGCCGCGCTGCTGCCGGTGCTGGGCACCGCGCTAGTGATCGGCGCTGGCTGTGCGGGCACCGGGACCGGGGCGAGCCAGGTGCTTTCCACCGCGCCGATGCGAGCCATCGGGCGCGTTTCGTATTCCTGGTACCTGTGGCACTGGCCGGTGCTACTGCTGATGCCCGACGTGCTCGGTCATCGGGCCGGGTTGCCGGATCGAGTGGCCGCCAGCATCATCTCGGCTGGTCTGGCAGTGATCACCCTGCATCTGGTGGAAAACCCGGCTCGGTTCGCCGCTGGAATACGCCGCTCGCCGAGGCGCAGTCTGGCGCTGGGCGCGGCCGTCACCGCGGCCACGGTTTGCGTGGGCGTCACGCTGCTGATGGTGCTGCCGGTACCGGTAGGCCACGGGGCGGGTGCCGCGTCGCCGAAGATTTCCGTCGCGCCACCATCGAACCGCGTCGCCGATCCGCACGACGCCGCCGTCGAGCAGGCGTTCGCCCAAGGCCAGGCCGCGGTCGCGGCGTCGGCCAACCTGACCGCGATTCCGTCGAACCTCACTCCGCCGCTCGCCGATGCGGCGGGCGACAAACCCGCGGTGTTCCTCAACGGGTGCGTGCGCTCATGGCGCGACGTCGGCCAAAGCGAGTGCGCGACGGCCGACGCCGCTTCGACGACGACGGTGGCGCTAGTCGGCGATTCGCATGCAGCGATGTGGAATCCGGGACTGGAACAGGTTGCCGAGCAACGACATTGGCGATTAGAGACGCTGGGCAAAGTCACCTGCCCGTTGCAGGATCTCCCGATCACCAGCCCGTATCTGGGCCGCGAGTACACCGAGTGCGAGCAGTGGCGCCGCGAGATCATCGCCCGGTTGCAGGCCGAGCATCCGCGGCTGATCGTGCTCGGGTCGGGTCGACGCTACGGCGCCGACTTCGGCTTCACCTCCTACGACCCGGCGTGGGTCGCCAGCCTGGGCCGTCTGGTAGCGCAGCTGCGCAGCACTGGCGCGACCGTGCTGGTGCTCGGACCGGTGCCGGATCCGCACACCACGGTGCCCACCTGCTTGTCCGCGCACCTAGCCGACGCGAGCGCCTGCGCGCCGCCGCGGTCGGCGGCGGTCAACGAGGCCGGCATCGCGGCGGAGAAGGCAGCGACGACGGCCAGCGGCGGCCACTACGCCGACCTGACCGCGCTGTTCTGCACGGTCCAACGTTGTCCGGTCATCGTCGGCAACGACCTGGTGTACCGCGATGACAACCACGTGACGATCGCCTACGCCCAGGCATTGGCTCCGGTGCTGGGCGTCTTGGCCGACCAGGCCCTAGCGGCCGGCTAAGTCGTGGTCATGCCGTCACGCCAGCGGCCACCGCCAGGCGTTGTTGCCGGACTGTTGTCGGACCGTTGCCGCCCAGCGCCAGTTGGCTTGGCACGATTCGCTGGTGCATCCTGCCAAGCCGGTGACCCGCCGGACCGCGCTGCGCCTTGGCGTCACCGGTGTCGGTGCCGCGGGTCTGTGGGCGCTGGGGGCGCTGCCAGACGCGACCCGGGCCGCGCCCGCGCCGTTGAGCAGTCCGCTGCCTACCCGCGAGGAGGGCTCCTTTATCTCCGCGGCGCGCGGCGGGCGAAACACCAAGTGGATTATCGCCCGGCCGCCGGGGCAGGCCGGGCCGTTGCGAACGGTGATCGCGCTGCACGGGTTGGACAGCGATGCCGCTGGAGTGATGAGCCTCGGTGTCGAGGACGCCCTGGCTAAACTGCCCGCGACCGGCAAATCGTCGATCGCGGTGGTCAGCGTCGACGGCGGCAATGGCTACTGGCGGCCGCGGGCGTCCGGCGAAGACTCCGGCGCGATGGTGCTCACCGAGCTGATCCCGATGCTTGCCAGCAAGGGTCTCGACACGTCGCATGTGGCGTTCATGGGCTGGTCGATGGGCGGGTACGGGGCGATGCGGCTGAGCTCTCGGCTGGGCGCGGGCCGGACCTTTGCGGTCTGCGCGATCAGCCCTGCGCTGTATCTGACGTATTGGGGAGCGCCCCACGATGCCTTCGACAGCCTCGATGACTTCAAGAAGAACTCCACGGTGAACGCCGCGGAGTTGGCGTCGATTCCGCTGCGAGTGGACTGCGGGACTGGCGACGGCTTCTATGTCGCCACCAAGGAATTCGTCAACCAGCTGCCCAGGGCGCCCGCGGGCGGATTTACCACAGGCGGGCATGACGCCACGTATTGGCGCGAGCAGCTGCCCGCGGAGTTGGCCTGGTTGGCGTCGTGAGTCCACCCGGTTATGCCGTCGAGCGCCGGCCGGCACGCCGCAGCCGGGCGGTGCCGATCACGGCCAGCATGCCAGCGGCAGCCGCCAACAGCAGACTCACCAGCAGCAGCGAAGGGTCATAGACCACCGACGTGGTGACCGGCTGGCCGTCGGCGACCGGGGCGACAGCCACCGTGGAGCGCACTCCCGACCAGCTGATCGCGCAGCCCACCACCGCAGCGCAGGCCAGGATGAGCTCGAGGACGGCCCACAGGCGGACCCTCACTGGGCTGATCCGGCGTCTGGGTTTCCCGGACCCTCATCGAGCTCGCCGAGCTGCGGCGCAGCCGACGGGCTGTCGGTTCCGACCCGCTCCTCGACCAAGGGAGTCAGCGCGGCGCGCAGGTGACGGTGCCGGCGGGCCCACGCTTGCGCGGTGCGCCCGCCGCTTAGTCGCAGACCGATGCCGATCCGGCCCTTAGGCACCCCGACCAGCTCACCGAGCGCACGTGCCGACTGCCAGCGCTCCAGCTCCTTTGCGGACGCGTGCGGATGGTCGGGTTCGGGGTAGACCTTCAAAATGTCGGCGACCCGGACGGTTTCGGTGCCCTGGCGCAGCGTCTGGGGGGTCAGTTCGACCGAGGTGTGAATCCGCGCCGCCTTGACCTGCAGCGCGATGAAGCTGGTCACCAGCACCAGAAACAGCAGCGGCACCGTCAGCGCCAAGCCGTACCCGTTGGACTTTTCGACCCACAGCATGGCCCCGGCCGATATCGGTCCGACCAATACCCAATACCAGCTGGCACCGATCTCGCGAAAGAGCGGATCGCCCTTGGTATTCGTGCGTGCCGTCACTGCCCCATCATCCCCTGCTGTTGCCGACGTCAAAGCAGGTGGGGTCCCTTCCGCGCGGATCCCCTGGCTCAGTTTCCCGTCTTCGGTGCACCCGCCACCCCGGACAGCACGGCCGCCAGGTTGTATCCCGACATGCGCAGATCCCCGTTGCCGTCGTCGCGGGCATACTCCACATGGCCCTGGGCACCGGCGCGGTGCTCGTCGAGATGCATCGGGTCGGCTCCCGGCGATGTTGAGAGCTGCGTGATACCGGGCATCTGGTTCGGGGTATCGCCGAAGCGCTGCGAGTGATCTCCGCTACCCAAGAACCAGTCCGCCAGCAGGCCGGGTATCGGGCTGATGACGGGCAACAGATACGGCTCCCGCTGAACCCAGTCAATTGGGTCGCCGGCTGCCTGTTCGTAGTAGGCGTGACCGCCGGGCGCCAGGTGTAAGTCGTTGGCGCGAGCCAATTCCAGCCCGGGCGAGCCATAGAACACAGCGCTTTTCACCGGCGTGCCGCCTTGCAGCGCCAGGCTGGTGACGAGCGACCCATATGAGTGACCGAACGCCGTGATGTCCTGGCGCGGGTTCTCTGTGGTGGCGCCCAGCCCGTTGAAAAAGCTGTTGAGGTGCGGTGCCGCCGCGCGCGCCAGGCCGTCGCTCACCACCCGAAGGTCCGACATGGTCGCCGGTGGTTCGTAGCCCACCCATGCGATGGTGGCCACCGCATCGGGATTGACGTCGCGAGCCTGCCCGAGGATGTCAGATGTGGTGTGCCGCAGGGCAGTGGCCTCGTTGGCCATACGCGGCAGGCCGGCGGCGTTCGTGCTGACCCCACCAACCGTGACGCCGACGTGCGAGGCATGATCGACATCCCCAATCCCGATCGCACCGAAGACCTGTCGCCGATTTGATTGGGTGTCAAGCAGAATCAGACTGCGTCGGTCATCTTGATTGGCCGTCTTGGGTGTCCCGTCCGGATTCTTCGGATAGAGAGCGCTCTGGATCCCGAGCAGGTCGTTGTACCTCGCCTGGGCATCAGCCCGTTCGTTTTCACCTGCCTGATCCAGCGTCCTCTTCGCCGTCGCCAACTCGTGGGGTAAGCGGATACGGTTGCCGGCATCGCGAACGCTGATCGGGATGCCGTCGCGGTCGATTGCTGCCGGATCGTCAGCGATGTAGTCGGCCTGCTGCTGCGGGGTCAAGCCGTCCCACCACTTCCTGACATCAGCTGGCGACGCCGAAGTCGCCGGCGGTTCAGGCAGATTGGGCGCCGCCATCCCGGGTCCGGTGACTCGTGCGGCTCCATCTGCGGTTTCGATCGCGGTGGCCAGGTCCCGGTCGACACCATCGGCGTCGACGAGCAGCTGGTTGATGCGACCCGCCAGGTTGTGCATCACCGCTTTCTGGTGATCGAGCTGGCTGACCGTGAGCACGGCGGTCTTCCGGCTGAGCGTGCCGGTCTGCTCGTCGATGCTGAGGAAGGCCTCCTCGGCGTCGGCTTTGATCGTGGACAACCGATATTTCAAATCGGCAACTTCGGCGGTTGCCTTTTTCGCCGCGGCCGCCACTTTGCTGCACTGATCGGCGTGATCGGACAGGGTGAGCTTGATACGGCTCGCCGAGTCACGCGCCGCTTCGGCGGTTGCACCATGCCACTTGACGAACGTCAGCAGGTCCCCGACCGTGTCGCCGGTAGTTTGCGCGCCTTCCGCCCGCGAACTCGCTGCAGCGAACACTTGATCAATTGCTGCGTCGTCCCATACTTCGATCTCGGCCAATGTCAGCGTCATGAAACGAGTTTCAGCCGTTGGGCGTGGTCGTCGTCCATCTCGAGAAACACCGTCGCAGCGGCGTCAAGGGCATGGTGGTGATCGTTGAGCAGGCGGTGATGTTCACCTGCATGCGACTGCCAGCGGTCAAGCAGTCCCGACAACGCTGCACCCGACCGACCCACCCAGCCGGCCTGCGCGTCCCAGCCTTGCGACTGCGTCGAGGCGTAGCTGCCGGCCAGCCCTTCGTGCAGGGCACGTCCGAGCGCCGCGGCGTGCACAACCTCGGTGGGCACGATGTCCATCGCGACTCCGATCACCAGCGCAGACTCGTAGACCGGAATGCTAAGCCCGCGAAGGGGGCTCCACACTTCACCTAGTGGCGAGGTGTGGGCGCGCTCACCGGGTGAAGTACGCGTGGGCGTCGCTGCGGTGCAACAAAAACATTCCGCCGGCGATCAGCACCGATCCGACGATGCCGGTGATGCCGCAGATCACCGCGACCACGGGCGGCCAATTCACGGTGAACAGCCGGATGCCGATGTAGACGACGGCAGCTATACCGCCGCCGGTCAACGTGGTACGCGCCCAGCGGTAACCGGCTCGCATCAGGATCAGGAAGGTCACCACAATCGCGCACAGCACGCCAGTGAACAGTCCGGACGCGATGTACAGCAGCGTCGATGCGTGGCCAATCGAGGACCCGACGGTGTCGGCGATGTAGCCGGCCACCATCAGCGGCAACGCCACTACCCACAACCAAAAGCCGGTGTCGACGTCGACGGGCCGGGTCTGCGGCTCCGATGGCCGCGGCGGGACGGGACCCGTCACGACAGCCAGCCAGCCGCGCCGGCGGCCCAGTAGGTCAGCACGATGTCGGCGCCGGCGCGCCGGATGCTGGTCAACGACTCGAGCACGGCGGCGCGCTCATCGATCCATCCGTTGGCGGCCGCCGCGGAAATCATCGCGTACTCCCCCGATACCTGGTAGGCGGCCACCGGCACCGGCGAGATCTGTGCTGCGGCAGCGAGGACGTCGAGGTAGCCCAGCGCGGGTTTGACCATCACGATGTCGGCGCCCTCGTCGAGGTCCAGCTCGACCTCGCGCAGTGCCTCGCGGGCATTGCCCGGCTCCTGCTGGTAGGTGCGCCGGTCGCCGGACAGGCTGGAGCTCACCGCCTCGCGAAACGGACCGTAAAACGCTGACGCGAACTTGGCGGCATAAGCGAGGATCACCACGTCGGTGTACCCGGCGGCGTCCAAGCCGTCACGGATTGCGGCCACCTGGCCGTCCATCATCCCGCTCGGCCCCACCACGTGAGTACCTGAACCCGCTTGTGCCACAGCCAATTCCACATACCGCTTCAGGGTAGCGTCATTATCGACGCGACCCCGCTCGTCGAGGACACCGCAGTGCCCGTGGTCGGTGAACTCGTCTAGGCAGGTGTCGGCCATCAGCACGGTGGCATCGCCGACATCCTTGGCCAGATCACGCAATGCGACATTGAGGATGCCGTCGGGGTCGGAGCCGGCCGATCCGACTGCGTCCTTGTCCTCCGCGCGGGGCACGCCGAACAGCATCAGTCCGCCGACCCCGGCGTCCACCGCCGCGGCGGCGGCGCTGCGCAGCGAGTCGCGGGTGTGCTGCACCACGCCCGGCATGGATGCGATCGGCCGCGGCTCATCGATACCGTCGGCGACGAACATCGGCAACACCAGATGCCGCGGCGCCAGCGACGTTTGGGCCACCAGCCGGCGCAGCGCCGGGGTCGACCGGAGCCGACGTGGGCGTTGCCGCGGGTAGGCCACTACCGCCTGCGGCTCTTCTTACGCGGCGGCGGCAGCGCGCCCTCGGCGCGCAGTCGGGCGGCGTGCTCGGCCAGCGCCTCGATCAGCGGGCCCACCGCAGCGATCTCGGGCTGCACGTCGACTCGCAAACCGAATTCGGCGGCCGTTTCGGCCGTCTTGGGGCCGATGCAGGCGACGATCGTTCGGGCGTGCGGCTTGCCGGCGATGCCGACCAGGTTGCGCACGGTGGAGCTGGACGTGAAGCACACCGCGTCGAAACCACCGGTCTTGATCATTTCCCGGGTAGCGGCCGGCGGCGGAGCCGCACGCACCGTCCGGTAAGCGGTGACATCCTCGATCTCCCAGCCGCGCTCGCGCAACCCCTCGGCCAGCGTCTCGGTGGCAATGTCGGCCCGCGGCAGCAGCACCCGGTTCACCGGGTCGAAAACGCTGTCATAGGGCGGAAATTCGTCGAGCAGACCCAGCGAGGACTGCTCACCGGAAGGCACCAGCTCGGGGCTGATGCCGAACGCGCGGACCCGGTCAGCGGTGGCCTCGCCAACACAGGCGATCTTCACGCCGGAGAACGCACGCGCGTCCAGACCGAACTCGCCGAACTTCTCCCACACTGCGCGCACCGCGTTGGTGGAGGTGAACACCACCCACTGATAGCGGCCGTCGACCAGACCCTTGACCGCGCGCTCCATCTGAGCAGGACTGCGTGGCGGCTCAACGGCGATGGTCGGCACCTCGATCGGCAGCGCGCCGTGCGCAGTCAGCCGCTCGCTCATCTCGCCGGCCTGATCCTTGGTCCGCGGCACCAGCACCGTCCAGCCGTAGAGCGCGCGACTCTCCCACCAGTTCAGCTTGGCCCGGTTGTGCACGGTCTTGCCGATCGTCACGACCACCGGCGAGGACGTCGTGGGGTCGGCGCTGACCAGCACCGCCGAATCAGTCAGCCCACCCAGCGTGGACTCCACCGAGCGCTGCGCGCAGGTAGTCCCGGAACCCGTCACCACGCATGGGGTGGTGTCGGCGAGCCCGTACTCGATCAGCGTGCGCGCCGCGTCGGCCACATGCGAAGAGGTGGCCTGCAAGATCAGCGGGCCGGGTCCCGCGGCCAAAGCGCCCCAATCCACATGCGGGTCGCGGACGTCGGCAACCGTGTGCGACGAGCCCAGCGGCAACCCCGCATAGGTCGGCACCGCGCAGCTGGGCGTCAGGCCGGGCACGATTTCGAACTGCAGGTGGGCCCGGGCCACGACGTTCACCTCAGTGATCACCGCGTCCACCGACAACGGGTCACCAGCCACCAGCCGCAGTACGTCGGTCCCGGAACGGGCCTCGGCGACCAGCGTCTTGGCCACCTCGGCGGGATCGCCCAAGGCCGGACGGACGTCGGGGCCGACCGACACCACGGCGGCAGGCTGCTCCTCGCTTCCGGCGCCTTCGCTTTCCGACTGGGCGCCCGCGTCGGCAGGCGCTGGCCCCGACACCGGCGGCAGGTCCTTGCCGATCAGCGCCAGCACCGGCTCGGGCACGTCAGGGTCTATGAACACTAGAGGGGCATTGGCCAGTACGGCGGCCCCCCGCGTCGTCAGCAGGGCCGGGTCGCCTGGACCCGCGCCCACGAACATGATGCGGCCGGGCCTCGGCTTACGCCCTCGCGTCGTCATCGTCGCTCCCAAGTCACTCTCATCCAACTTCCTGCGCGTCACCGCGCAGCCGACATGAGTTCGCGTGCGCCCAATGCGAACAGTTCGGCGGCCACCGAGAGCCCGAGCTCTCGTGCCCGATCCGGACTGCCGATGCCGGACGCGCGGATCACGTCGGATCCGTCCAGCGCCGCTACGCAGCTGCGCAGCGACAGCTCCTCGAAAACGTGGCCCTCCTCGTCGATGGACTCGACCACCTCGGCGATCGCCCCGACCGGCGCGGAACACCCCGCCTCCAGTTCGGCGAGCAGGGCGCGCTCGGCGGTGACAGCCGCGCGAGTGTCGGCGTCGTCGAGCTCGGCCAGCAGTGCCGCCAGTCCGGTATCCCCGGCGCGGCACTCGACGGCGAGCGCTCCTTGAGCCGGCGCCGGCAACATCTGCACCGGCTCCAGCGTCTCGGTGACGTCATCAAGGCGTCCCAACCGGGCCAGACCCGCCCGGGCTACCACGATCGCGTCCAAATCACCGCCACTTACCCTGTTCAACCTGGTATCTAGGTTGCCTCTTAGGGGGCGGATTTCCAAACCGAGACCCAGTGCTCTAAGCTGTGCGGCCCGCCGGGGCGACGAGGTGCCCACCACCGAGCCAGTCGGCAGCTGGGCCAGCACCAACCCGTCGCGGGCGACCACTGCGTCGCGGGCGTCCTCCCGTGGAGGTATCGCGGCGATCACGAACCGTGGGTCGTCGGCGGTTGGCAGGTCTTTGTGCGAGTGCACCGCGGCGTCCACCAGGCCGTCCTCGATAGCCACCCGCAGGGCGGCGGTGAACGCGCCGACGCCGATGCTGGCGATCGGCTCCGACGACCGGTCACCTTCGGTGCTGATGGTCACCAGCTCGGCGGGATGGCCGTTGGCGACCAGGGCGTCACGGACGCGACCGGCTTGAGTGGTGGCCAGCAAGCTGCCCCGAGTGCCTATCCGGATCACGTCGACCAAGCGGCTACTCAGCGGAATCGGTTGATACAGCGGGCAATTCACCCGCGGTGGCCACGGCGTCAACAGCGGTCTGGTCAAGTTCGAACAGCTCGCGCAACGCCTCGGCGTAGCTGTCACCGCCGGGCGCGCTGGCCAACTGCTTGATCCGCACGGTAGGCGCGTGCAGCAACTTGTCCACCACCCGCCGGACGGTGCGGCCGACCTCGTCGCGCTGCGCGCTGTCCAACCCGGGCAGCCGGTTATCCAGCCGCAGCAACTCGGCCTCGACGACGTCGGCGGCCCGCTGGCGCAGCGCGGTGACCGTCGGGGTGACCTCGGCCATCCGCTGCCCGGCCAGGTAGGTGGCCACTTCGGCGGCGACGAGGTGGCGAGCGGCCTCGGCGTCGGCGGCCGCGGCGCGCGCCGACGGTTCGCGTTGCACCCGATCCATGTCGATGACCCAGACACCCGGCAGCCCGGCCACCGCCGGGTCGACGTCGCGAGGCATGCCCAGATCGCAGATCACTAACGGTTCATCCGATTCGTCGCGACGAGCGGCCGCCAGCGCGTGATGCACGTCAGCCAGCGACACGACCGGACGCACCGCTCCGGTGCAGCTCACCACGACGTCGGCATCGGTCAGCGCGGAGGCCAGGCGGTCGAAGCCGACCGCTTCGGCGCCGACGCCTGATTCGCGGATCTTGCGCGCCACCCGCTGCGCGCGGGGCAGTGAGCGGTTGACGACGTGGATGTCCCGGACGCCCGCCCGGGTCAGGTGAGCAGCCGACAGCGCGCCCATCGCGCCGGCGCCGATCACCACCGCGGTCTTGCCCTTCAGCCCAGCTTGACCCAGTTCCCTAGCGGCCATTCCCAGTGCGACCGAGACCACTGAGGCGCCCGCGGCGTCGATCGCGGTTTCGGTGTGCACCCGCTTCCCGACCGCAAGCGCGCGCTGGGCCAGCTCGTGCAACACCCGTCCGACGGTGCGATTGGCCTCGGCAGCGGCGTAGGCGCGGCGGACCTGGCCGAGTACCTGCTGCTCGCCGACCACCGCGGAATCCAACCCGCTGGCCACGGCGAAAAAATGCTCGACGGCGGCCTCGCTGTAGCGGACATAGGCGTATTTGGTCAGGTCGCCGAGCGACATCCCGGAATGCTCGGAGAGCACCTGGCCGATGACCGACAGACCGCCGTGGAAGGCGTCGACGACGGCGTAGACCTCGACACGGTTGCAGGTGGACAGCACCATGGCTTCAGTCACCAACGGCGACTGCATCATCCTGTCGACGATCTTGATCTGGTCGGATTCGTCAGTGGACAGTTGTTCCAGAACGGAGACCGGCGCGCTGCGGTGCGACACACCGAAGAGCAGGACGCTCACGGCTGAATCACCTGGCCTGCTCCCTTGCTATCACCAGTGAACGAACTGAGTTCCACGTTAGACGTTTAGCAGGTGGGCTACCAAATTTGCTTGGTCCTCACCGATTGGCCAGGTCCGCCCGCAGTCGGGGCTCGTCGAGTTCCCAGTAGCTGTGCTCGCGGCCGTCGAGCAGGACGACCGGCAGCCGGTCGCCGAACTCGGCACGCAGACTGCTGTCGCCCGCCCCTCGCAGTCTGGGTTGAGTACGAGGTCACAGTGACGGCTCCCCTGCACATCTGGTGTCCTGCCGACCCGCCTACCCGCCAACCCAAAAGGGGGTTCGTGCTGGTCACCTCCACATTCCCAACACTGACCAACACGGGCCAATACCGCGCAACGCCTAATCAGTAGTCGTCGCGCAAGCTTGGAACCAAACCACGCGGTAATTGGCGGCGATGTCCTGACTTGGCTCACGAGTCGGGATTGGCGGTAGTCGCAGTGGGTTGATCTGTTGCTTTCCGGCGTGGGCTGGGGGATGTGCGCACTTAATTCAGATGCGGCGATCGGGCGGCCCGGATTTGTCGTAGGTGGCTGCGATGATGACGTCATGTCTTCGACCGCATCCGCTGGCGCCGTGGTGGTGGTGAGTGCTGGCGAGCGTCTTGAGGTGTTGTTTGAGGAGTTGGCGGAGTTGACCGGTCAGCGCAACGCGATTGATGGGCGCATCGTTGAGATTGTCGCCGAGCTCGATCGCGACCAATTGTGCGGTGCCACCGGGGCGCGGTCGGTGCCGGCGTTGGTGGCCTGGAAGATCGGCTGCTCGCCGGCAAACGCTCACACGATCACCACCATCGCGAGCCGGCTGCAGCAGTTCCCACGCTGCGCCCAGGGCATGCGCGCGGGCTGGTTGTCGGCCGATCAGGTCGGCGTCATCGCCGCGCGGGCCGGGGCGGGATCCGATGAGCATTACGCGGCGCTGGCGCGGGTCGCCACGGTCAATCAGCTGCGCACCGCGGTCAGCCTAGAACCGCGACCCGAACCCGAACCTGCGCGTGAGCCCGAGCCCTCGATCTCCACGACCAGCACCGAGCACCGCAGCTGTTATCGGATCACCCTTGCCCACCATGACGCCGCGAAGTTCGACGCCGCCTTGGCCTCTCACCGTGATGCGCTGATCGCGCAGTGGAAACACGATCACGCCAACAGCGCAGACGCTGTTGATCAGCGGCCCCCGCTGCCGAGCACCGCCGAGGCGTTTATGCGTCTGGTTGAGGCGGGCTGGGACGCCGAGGCCACCCGCCGCCCACACGGGCAGCACACCACCGTGGTGGTGCACCTCGACGTTGCCCAGCGCGCTGCGGCACTGCATCTGGGTCCGCTGCTGTCTGACGCCGAACGGCGCTACCTGACCTGTGATGCCACCTGTGAAGTCTGGTTCCACCGTCACGGCGAGGTCATTGGCGCCGGCCGGGCGACCCGGCTGATCAACCGGCGGCTTCGCCGCGCGCTGGAGCATCGCGACCGCATGTGCGCGGTTGCTGGCTGTGGCGCTACGCGTGGGCTGCACGCCCATCACATCCGGCACTGGGAAGACGGCGGCCCCACCGAGTTGGCCAACCTGGTGCTGCTGTGCCCTTATCATCACCGGCTACACCATCGTGGCGTGATCACCATCACCGGACACCCCGGCGCGCTCATCGTCTCCGACAACGCCGGCCGAGCGCTAAGCCCGGGATCGCTGGCGCGCCCACCAACAAAACCCCCGCCCGCGGTGGCGCCCTGCCCGGGACCTACCGGCGAGCGCGCCCACTGGTGGTGGTATGAGCCCTTCCAACCCCAACCACCACCGACAAACAACTAGCGTAATTATCCGGGGCCGCTCACCACTGGCAATACATCGAAGCTCAAACACGTTGGGGCATCAGATACTTGCACCACCGGGCTGCCGACCGCGCCGTGGACATCGGGGCCGACAACCAAACCCGCACCACCGCCGACCCCCGACCCCACGACCTCCCCAACCCTCATCAACACCCGCGGTGACGATGCGCACTAACTTGAGCCAAGTCGGGTTAGACGTTTAGCAGGTGGGCTACCAAATTTGCTTAGCCTTCACCGTTTGGCCAGGTCCGCCCGCAGTCGGGGCTCGTCGAGTTCCCAGTAGCTGTGCTCGCGGCCGTCGAGCAAGACGACCGGCAGCCGGTCGCCGAACTCGGCACGCAGACTGCTGTCGCCCGCCGCGGCCGCGGTGTCGACGTCGACGTCCGTCAGGTCGAAATCCAGTTCGGTGGCCAGCTTTGCGAGCTGCGCTTTCACCCGGTCGCAGATCGTGCATCCGGCGCGGGTCAACAACTGCACCTGTGGGCGGCTCATTGACAACAGTTAACGCTGGCCGGCCATGCTTGTCGCGCAAGCTTGAAACCACGCCAAGTGGTAATTGGCGGCGATGTTGTCGCCGTCGACGAGTGCCGCAATCGCCGCCAGTAACTGCCAATTGCCAAGTGCGTCGGGGTCGACATCGTCGGGATAGGCATCCAGCACCCGCTCGGCAACGCTATCCATCAGCTCGCGCAGTAGCTCGGCTTCCGAATCGAGCACGCCGGTGCCGGCGAACGCGGCCTTCGCCAGTGTGTGCGCCAGTTGGGGCAAACCGTCACGCCAATTGGTGGCGTCGCTGAGTTCCCAACCCAGTTCCTCGATTTCGGGCGCGTAGCGCGGACGCGCAGAAGTGGGCACCGGCTCGTCGGCTTCGGGAATGTAGCGGCTGGGCGCATGACTGGCAGTCGCGGTGACCTCGCCCAGCAGCGTTTGAAGATCGCCGCGACGACGTTGCGGCTCCAGAAGCGTGACAGCGGCCGGGATTTCGACGCCGGGCGGGATCCAGCCGCTGGCGAGGTCGGTGACCAGCACAGTGGTGTCGTCGGAGCGGTCACCGGCCGCCCAGGCCAGCCGGGGCTCTTGGCGGGCCACCGCGTCGACGAGTCGCTGCAACCGCGCCCGCTTGGTTGCGTCGGCCGAAAGCGCCCCTGCCACAGCGCCACTCGCGCTGGCCGCGACGGACCTGGCGCCGATTCCGATGGGTGCGGGTTGCGGCGGCGATGCGGGCGCCGGGCGCACCGCGGCGGACGTCTGGCTCACACCGCTTGAGCCGGCCGCGGTGCCGGTTGCCGGTGAACCTAGCGCTGCGGGCGGCGTGTTGAGCGGCGCCGCCGGCGCGGAGCTTGCCACCGGTCGCAGATCGGCGCCATACGCCGGCAATGAACCGGGGGGCGGCGGCGTCGATGTGGGACCGGGGTTCGTTGCGGCAGGCTGGGCTGGCATCGGCGGCTCTGGCGGCGGACTGGACGCGGGCGGCGGAGCCGGCGGCACCGCCGGATTTCCAGCCGGGATTGGCGAATTCCAGTCCCCCGCTCCGGCCGCTGGTGCAGTTTGTGGCGACGCCGGAGCCGATGGCGGCGCAACCGGTGGTGGAGGCGGCAGCGCATTGCCTGCCGGCGGCATCGTCCCGGCGCCAAGCCCGTTCATCAAGTTAGTCGGCGGCAGGCCCGCGGCCGACCCAGTTTGCGGCACAGGACTCATCGGCATTGCAGGCGTGCCCGAAGTTGGCACACCACCAATGCCGGACATTCCCGGACCAGGCATCGACGGCGGCGCCACCGGTGGTGCCGACGTGGCGGGTCCGAGAGCAGTAGGAGACGGCGATTGCGGCACGGGACCGCTGGCACTGCCCGGGGAGGCATATGGTCCTGCCGGTGGTGAGTTTGGCGACGGTCGGTCGCCGACGGACCCCTGCGGGGCATACTGCCCTGCAGACGGTGAGATTGTTGACGGGGGTAGCGGGCGGTCGCCGACGGAGCCTTGCGGGGCATACTGCCCTGCGGACGGCGAGTTTGTCGGCGGGTTCGGCGGTGCGACAGGCGGTGGTGCGAGGCCTGGTGGTGCCGTGACGTAGTCGACCGGGCGCACCGGGTTGGGCGCCGCCGATTCCCCTCCCGACGGAAGCCCGGCAGTCCCCGTCGTAGTTGCCGGAAGGCTCGATGTCACCGACTTCACTCCCGGCCCCGCTATACCCGCCGGTGAGCCAGGCGGTATCGGAGTGACTCCCGCCGCCTGCAGGCCGGGCGTAACCTGACCCATCTCCGATGGCATTCCGGCACTGTCAGCCGCACCGGCCATTGTGCCCGGGTTTCTGAGCATGCTGTGAACGGTGGATTCTAAGTCGGCGGCGTCCCGTGTTCGGAAAAGCTGGTTCATGTCAATTCTGTTGGCTTTGACGAACTGGGAAAACGACTGGTCGCTTTCTTGCTCAAGGATGCGCTGACCCGCGTCGCTGATGTCGGCGGCACAACTTGCCGCGGCGATGTTGGCTGCTTGTTGCGCTGTCGCAATTACCGCGCAAATCTGCATGACTTGCACGACGGTCGGCTCGCCGGACGTCTGGATATCTCTGATATCGGAGTTACCCTGTTCCGATATGTCAGATAGCTTGTCCCTCAGGGAATTAACGCTGCCGAGGGCCGCGCCGTAAGCATGCTTTTTCACCCCATTCTTTACGGCGGTCTGCCGGGCTCGCTGCTCACCCTCGTGGAAAACTTGGACGAGCGCGTCCGCTGTTATGCCCTGCTGCACGGCAAGTGGGCCCGTTTTCGCCGCGTTGAGCAAGTCGGCGATGTAGTGGTGCGAATCTGCGATTTGTTCGCGATTTTCCTGCCATAAACCCAGTTGCGCCACAGCCGATTCGCTGGGCCATTGATGACCGACGAGTAAAGGCGACCATTCACCGGGTGGGAGTCCGATGGCGGGCATTATTTGCAAAGCCCTTCAATCGTTACGCTTGTCTCATTTACCTCGTCATACGGCGTGGCAGGATCGGAAGCCAGGCCGTCGAGCACAAGGTCCTGTAACAAATGAGCCAGCTTCCGAGTGTTAATGGCGAGATCAGGTGGTGTTGCCGGTTCGTCCGCCAGGGTGGTGAACAGATATGCGCTGCTCACGACGTAAATTTGTCGCATGTTCACTTTGACAACGAGTTGGGCGGTCGGGTCCTCACCAGTATTTCGAGTCGCGTTCGCGTCGACGGCCCGGTGTGTCTTCTCGTAGGCCGCGCAGACCTTTGACTTGGCGTCGGCCACCTGCTGGGCACTGTAAGTAAGTTTGGGCGGAGCGGCAGCGGGAGTCTGCGGGATCGGACGCAGCCAGGCGGCGACTGCCGCACCTACCGCGACGAGGGTGATCACCAGCATGACGAACATCGGCCATTGCGCGGGTTTGCGCAGCGCCGGCGGCGGCGAGGGCGGCCAAGCCATCGGCGGGGCCGACGAGGGGGGATAACCCGCAGGACCCGATGCAGGTGGAAGCCCTGGCGGAGGCGTGTCCGGCATGCAGCGATGCTATCGCTGATCAGCAATCTCGGTATTCAGCTTGCCGGCGTCGGCCGCAAGCGCGGAGCATATCGCCGCCAACGTGAGTAGCAATATCCTCGATCAACGTTACGATCGGCAGAACCCGCAGCATAGGGAGTGAGAGGCGATGGGTTCCGGGGACGAGTTACGCATCTACATCATGGAACTCGCCGAGGCCTTGCAGCAGAACATCCCGGCGCCACCAATTCCGCCCGACTTGCCGGCCGGAGCGCGCTCCGAAATCGACCTGCTGCTAGCAGGGCTCGGGCTTGCCGGCAATGCCGGTGACCCCATTGACATGGCCGCAGACGAATCCGGCTTTGCCCAACGCGGGCTGCAGACCGCCGACGCGATGGCGAAGTTCCCGGCCAATGAGGACCAGTCCGTCAAGGCCATCGAACAGGTATTGAATACCGCCCAGCAGATACCCCAATCGGCCAGCGGCATCGGGCAGGGCTTCGGCAGCGCGTTCGGCGGTGTCTTCCAGGCGCTCAACCAGGCCATGCAACAGGGCGTGCAGGCGACCACCCAACTAGCCGGAGGCTTGGGTAAAGGCGGGCAAGGCGCCGAAATCGCCAGCGAACTACCCGCCGAGGCCCTCGGCGATACCCTCGGCGCCGGCGGAGCAGCATTGGGCGCCGGGGGCGCCGCCGGTGGTGCTGCGGCAGGGATGGCGGAAGGTACCGCCCCAACCGGATACCTCGGGCCGCCGCCGACCCCGTCGGCCGGCACCTACCCGGCATCAGCCCCAAGCTCACCGGTGTCTACACCGGTCGCCACCGATCCCGCAGCAGAAGGCCGTGCGCCGGTGGGCGGCTATCCGATGGCACCGCCGGCCGCGGTGGGCAGCTCCGGCGGGACAGGCGCTGACGCGAAGACCGAAACCAAGCGCATCGTTGTTCCGTCGGTGAGGAACGGCGCGCCGGTGCAGGGACGCATCACCGTTCCGCAGACTCCCCCCGAAGTGGTCAAACGGATCGACGGCAAACCGGTGGCCAGCAGGCGCACTGTCGCCGCCGATGCCGATCCCGACGACAGCGCCGAATTAGGCCGCTGACACCCGCCCACGGCTGAACACCCGAACCCCGCCCCGCCGGATACTGTTGAACCGTGACCGCTTCCGGCGGCCCGGACCCCGCAGAACCCGGCCGCAACGCAGGACCCTCCTCGGCCGAGCTGGACGAGCTAACCGCCAACGCCAGTGCCGACCGCGCGCTGGTAGACGTACGTTCACAGGACGCCGCCGGCCCCGAGGAGCCGCCCGTCGATTTGACTGCGGCCGCGTTCTTCGACGTGGACAACACCCTGGTACAGGGATCGTCGCTGCTGCATTTCGGCCGTGGCCTGGCAGCTCGCAAGTACTTCACCTATCGCGACGTGGTCGGTTTTGTTTTCACGCAAGCCAAGTTTCAGCTCATCGGCCGGGAAAGCAGCAACGACGTCGCCGAGGGCCGTCGCAAGGCGCTGGCGTTCATCGAGGGCAGGCCCACCGAGGAGCTGGTCAGGCTCGGCGAAGAGGTCTACGACGAGATCATCGCCGACAAGATCTGGACCGGCACTCGCGATTTGGCGCAGATGCACCTTGACGCAGGCCAGCAGGTCTGGCTGGTCACCGCCACGCCCTATGAACTCGCCATAACCATCGCCCGCCGGCTCGGCTTGACCGGCGCGCTGGGCACCGTCACCGAATCGGTCGACGGCGTCTTCACCGGCAGGCTGGTCGGCGACATCCTGCACGGCCCCGGCAAGGCCCACGCGGTGCGCTCGCTGGCCATCCGGGAAGGGCTCAACCTCAAACGCTGCACCGCCTACTCCGACAGCTACAACGACGTGCCGCTGCTCTCGCTGGTCGGAACGGCGGTCGCGATCAACCCCGATACCGCGCTGCGCAATTTAGCGCGCAAACGCGGCTGGGAAATCCGAGACTTCCGGACCGCACGCAAGGCCGCCCGGATCGGGGTGCCCTCGGCTTTGGCGCTGGGCGCAGCGGGCGGCGCACTGGCCGCGGTGGCGTCCCGACGGCAATCCCGCTGATAAGCTGCGCCGCTGAACATCCATACGAGCGGAGCCCTGCATGCCAGTTCCCGAAGGCGCCCAAGACCTCATCGGAACGCACTACCGGTTTCCCGATTACTTCGACGTCGGACGCGAAAAGGTCCGCGAGTTCGCGCGCGCGATCAAGGACGAACATCCTTCGCACTATTCGGAGGCGTCCGCCGCCGAGGCCGGCTATGACAGCGTGGTGGCCCCGCTCACATTCCTTGCGGTCGCCGGGCGGCGTGTCCAGCTCGACGTCTTCACCAAGTTCGACATCCCGATCAACCTCGCGCGAGTTTTGCACCGCGACCAAAAGTTCGTGTACCACCGGCCGATCAAGGTCGGTGACCGGCTGTACTTCGACACCTATCTGGACTCGGTCATCGAGTCCCACGGCACCGTGATCGCCGAGATCCGCAGCGAGGTCACCGACGGCGACGGCAACCCAATAATCACCAGCATCGTCACCATGCTCGGGGAGTCCTCCAACCCGGACGCAGACGCCGCCGCGACGATCGCGGCAATTGCATCCATTCGCGGCGGGGCCTAATGTCACGCGGGACCAACGAGGGGATACCAAACCGATGAGCAAGAATCTGACGCCGCATTTCGACGACGTCCAGTCCCATTACGACCTCTCCGACGACTTCTACCGGCTCTTCTTGGACCCCACCCAGACCTACAGCTGCGCCTATTTCGAGCGCGACGACATGACGCTGGAAGAAGCCCAGCGGGCCAAGATCGACCTGTCTTTGGGCAAGCTTGGGCTAGCACCCGGCATGACGCTGCTTGACGTTGGCTGCGGCTGGGGTGCCACGTTGCGACGCGCGATCGAAAAATACGACGTCAACGTGATCGGGCTGACGCTGAGCAAAAACCAGGCACTGCACGTGCAGCAGTCGTTCGACGCCATGGAAAGCTCCCGCTCCAGGGAGGTGCGACTGCAGGGCTGGGAACAATTCCACGAGCCAGTGGACCGGATCGTGTCAATCGGCGCATTCGAGCACTTCACCTTCGAGCGCTACGACGACTTCTTCAAGATGGCCTACGAGGCGCTGCCGGCCGACGGCGTGATGATGCTGCACACCATCGTGGTCCCCACTGTCGAGGAGATCGAGCAGCGTCAGATCAAAGTGACGATGACGCTGATTCGCTTCGTGAAATTCATCATGGACGAAATCTTTCCCGGTGGCCGGCTGCCGTCGGTGGCCGTCGTCGAAGAGCACGCGACCAAGGCCGGGTTCGAGGTGGCCCGCGTGCAGTCGCTGCGGCCGCACTACGCGCGCACGCTGGACCACTGGGCAGCGGCGCTACAGGCGCATAAGGACGAGGCGATCGCGATTCAGTCGGAAGAGGTCTACGAGCGCTACATGAAGTACTTGACCGGCTGCGCGGACTTGTTCCGCAACGGCAACACCGACGTTTGCCAATTCACGTTGGTCAAACCGGCCGCCTAGGCCGAAATCAGCCGAAGAACATGTTGCGGCGGCGGGCGAGCAGCTGGTAGAGCGTCTGCTGGATCGTCTCGCGCACCTGGTCGGTCAGCTCGAAGGTGACCATCGGATCTTCGGCGTCGGCTCCCTCGTAGTGTGCGGTCGGGATCGGCTCGCCGAAGGCGATATGCCACTTCGACGGCAGCGGCACCAACCCGGCCGGACCGGCCAGCGGGAACAGCGGAGTGATCGGGAAGTAGGGCAGGCCGAACAGTCGCGCCAACAGCTTGACGTCGGCCAGCATCGGGTAGATCTCTTCGGAGCCGACGATCGAGCACGGCACGATCGGCGCCCTGGTGCGCAGCGCCGCCGCCACGAAGCCTCCACGGCCGAACCGTTGCAGCTTATAGCGGTCTTTGAAGCGTTTGCCCAGGCCCTTGTATCCCTCGGGGAACACCGCGGTCAGTTCCCCGGCGGCCAACAGCCGGTGTGCGTCGGCGGTGCATGCCATGGTGTGCCCGGCCTTGCGCGCCGCTTCACCGACCATCGGCAGGTCGAACACCATGTCGGCGGCCAGCAGTCGCAGATCACGATGGGCCGGATGCCCCTCGTGCACAGCCACCGAGGCCATCAGCCCGTCGAAAGGCAGCACGCCGGCGTGGTTGGCCACCACTAGCGCTGCGCCGGTCTTCGGCAGATTCTCGATCCCGCTGACCTCGACCCGGAACCACGAGTTGAAGAAGAACTTCAGCAGTGGGCGCACGATCGCGTCGTTGAAATGCGGATCAAATCCGAACTCGTCGACTTTGTAATCCCCGAGTAGGCGGTGCCGCAGGAAGTCAGCGACGGCGCCGACCTTGTTCGCGAGCTCGTTGCCGGGCCCTTCAGCGTCGGATTTGCCGCCGGCGACGCGGCGGTGCTCATCGATTTCGCTGACGACGGCGGCGATCTCATCAGCCGACGCCCTAGTACCCGGTTCGGAGAGCGCCGACGGATGCTGGCGAGAAGCCCGGGTACGTTGGCCGGCGCGCCGCTGCGCTGCTGCACGGCCTGAATTCCCGTGCAGCGGAATGACTTTCGCCTTTTCGCCAGCCATTAAACTAACCTCGCCCGCCTTTGTTGGCTTTTAGTTGACACCGGTCCGGCCACCAAAGCGCTGCGCTGCGGCCACGGCTCGACCTTCCATGGAGCGTACCCACTCTGGGTCGATAATGGGAGTCAGACCACGCCCGCGTACGTAATCGTCGAACGCCTCCGCCGTCGTCCACTTGGGCTGGTAACCTAACTCGCTTCGCATCCTGGTGGTGTCCATCACGCGACCGAAGCTCAGGTAATCGAGTTGCTCGCGGTTGATCTCCGTGTAACGGTTGGCCCGTCGCAGTGAGTCCAGCGCCCACAGCCCGATTCCGGGTACCGGCAGCGGCAGACGGCCCGCCCGCCGGATCGCCTGCGACAGCATGATGATGCCGTCGGCGCCGACGTTGAAGGTGCCCGGCTTGCCCGCCATCACGGCGCGCTCCAAAGCACCTAGCGCGTCTTGTTCGTGTAGCAGCTGGAGCCGCGCGTCGCGGCCGAGCACCTTCGGGACCAGCGGCCCGGCCAGGTATCGCGACAGCGTGGTCTCCATAGCCGGACCGATCATGTTGGCCAGTCGCAGGATGGTCACCGCGATATCGGGCCGACGCCGGCCCAATCCGCGGGTGTAGCCCTCGATATCCAGGCTGTCTTTGGGAAAACCCTCTCGGAAGGGACGACGGCTGCTGCAGTCCTCGGTGAACATGACCGGATCGTGTGGACTGGACCCGTAAACCTCAGAGGTCGACTTCAAGACCACTCGACGCACGGACGGGGCCTTTTGGCAGGCCGCGAACAGCTGCATCGCGCCCAGCACGTTGATTTCCTTCAACGCAGCGCCGCCACCGGACCGAGGCGCAAACGACGCCGCCGCGGCGTGCACCACGGTGTCGACGTCGCCATTTCGAATCACTTTGGCGACAAACGGGTTGCGGATGTCCGCGCGGACGAACTCGGCGCGCCCCATGCGGCGAAGCATGTCCTTGCTGGGCGCGACCGCGTCCACCGCGATGACCCGGTTGATCATCGGATTTTGCGCGAGCCGGGCCGTCAGGTAACCGCCCAGGAACCGGCATGCGCCAGTGACCAGCACGACTCTCGGGTACTGCGCAGTATTAGTGCCAGTGCCGCTCGTCCTGGTGCTTGTTCCGTTATCTGGTTGACCGCCCGACGAATCCACCCCGTTAGCCTAACGACCTCTTAGCCCCGCGGCATTGCCGACGAATTGCGGCCGCCGTTGGCGGAATTTACTTTCCGAGTTTTCTGCGCTGGACCCGGGTGCGGCGAAGCAGCTTGCGGTGCTTCTTTTTCGACATCCGTTTGCGCCGCTTCTTGATTACTGAACCCATAACTCCGCTATCTGTGTGGCGGCCCGAGTCCGCCATGGCCGGGCTTCTGCAATAACCCGCACACTCTACCCGGGAGGCCGCACAGAACGGAAAAGCATCGAGTGTGCCTGTAGGGCGTCGAATGTGCGTGCAGGGCGAAGACACGCCGACGAGCGCCGCCCTGAGCGCACACTCGGCGCCGTGGGCGCACACTCAACGCGTTTTGGGCTTATTCAGCCGGCGTCGAAGTAGGAGCTCTCCAGCAAGTCGTTGACGGCTTTGGCGTGTACACGGAAGGATCGCCCGACCCGGACTGCGGGCAGCTCCCCGTTGTGAACCAGCCGGTAGACCGTCATCTTGCTGACCCGCATCAGCGCCGCTACCTCAGCCACTGTCAGGAATTGCGTCCGGGGCTGCTGGCCGTCCGCGGAACCGCTATCCCGTCCCGACTTGCCGCCAGCCGAATCCCGTCCCGATGGCCCGTTGATAGACGTCATCGCAACCCAATCAGTCAGGCACCGGCAGTCCCAGCGGCTTCCCCTCCGCTGGCACCCACAGGTGCATACAGAGAGGAGAATAGCGGGACTAGTGGGGTTACTGCGACGGGTGGGGGCAAATAAGTAAAAATCTATAAATTACTCTGATGTAATTCTTAGCTGCTCAGAGCGGGTTTTCGCGGCTCGTACCGCCTCGTTGATAGCCGCCCGCAAACCCCGCTGTTCTAATTCCCGCAGCGCAGCCGCGGTAGTACCGCCAGGCGAGATAACAATCGCGCGCAGCCGCGCGGGGGTGGTGTCCAAGGACAGGTCCGAGGCGCTGTTGCCGGCTGTTCCGCGGTCTTGTTCCATGCGGTCCAGCAACATCGCGGCCGACCCGGCCATCGTCTGCGACACCAACTCGGTGGCCACCGACCGGCTCAACCCCACCGCGACCGCGGCGTCCACCAGAGCCTCGACCATCAAGAAGAAATACGCCGGTCCGGAGCCCGACACCGCGGTCACTGCATCCAGCTGTTCCTCGGGAACGGTCAGCACGCCGCCGACCGAGTCGAAGAGCGCGGCGACCTCTTTTAGCTGCTCAGGTGTTGCGAAACGGCCCGTGGCCATAGCGCTGATACCGGCGCCGACCAGTGCCGGCGCATTGGGCATTACCCGAACCACCGGTGTCCCGGCCAGCAGCTTGGATTCCAGATAGGCCGTGTTCACACCCGCCGCGACAGTGATGAACACCTGCTCAGGGCTGCCCTCTTCGGCCTCGGCGACCACCTGGGCGATCTCCCCGACCACCGACCCAACGTCGGAGGGTTTGACGGCGATGATGACAAACGTCGCGTTTTCCACCGCGTCGCGCACCGACGCCACCAGCACCGAGTATGTCTCGGCGAGGTAGCGGGCGCGGTCGGGCAGCCGCTCGGCGACCACGATGTCCTTGACCTGACGTCCCGCCCGCAGCAGGCCCGACAGCAGCGCTTCGCCCATGCTGCCGCCGCCGACGATCGCGATTCTGGCCATGACGCACAGCATGGCAGACGCCGGGGGTTTCGGGGAGCTAGCCGAGCTAGCGGGTCGTCCGTCAGTCCCCGCGGGCCGGAACCAGCGCCAGCTGACGGGCCTGCACCACGATGCGACCCTCGCAGTCGACGACCGTGTGGTCCTCGTCGAACCAGTCCTGTCCGATCTGCATGCAGGTGCACACCACCCGCAACCAGCCGTCCGCCGGCAGCCCCCGCAGGTAAGCGGTGAGCTGCACGGTCGGCGCCCAGCCGGTTCGGTTCACCGCGAACGTCACCGGCGCCGAGACATCTCCGCACATCAGCGCGAACAGCACGTCGGGTGCCATGCCGTGCGGCCGCACCCACATCTGGATCACCGGCGGCCTGCCGCCCTCGGCGGGACCCAGCGTCGAAACCAGCGGCCGCACATCGCAGCCCTCGGCAAGATGCACCAGCCCCGCCATCGGGTGGCCTGGTCCGATCGGTGCGACATCGGCGGGCGGTTCCGGGTCCATCAGCCCGACAACCGGATTGGCAGACAGCAGCGGCGTCACCAGGTGTTCCGGCTCGCCCAGTGTGACCACGGCGTGCACAGCGGCGCGATCTCCCTGGAGCAGCTCGACGTCGAGCACGCTGATCCGGCGCCCGCGCTTGCGGATCGAGGTCACCAGCCGCATGATGCCGGGGTCGGGCGCCCACAGAAAGCTACCCGAGACCGCCACCGGCTCGACGGCTCCGCCGTGTGCCATGCGGGCGGCGTTGGCGCACAACGCCAGCATCGCGCCGCCGTGCACCTTGGGCCCGATCGTCCAGTGCTTGTTCAACTCGCCCTCAAACACGCGGTCGGCGCCGTCTGCGTCAATCTCGCGCAGCGCCATCGCGCTGGTGAACAACGGGGCCATCAACGGGTTTCCTTCGGGCGTGTCAGCGCAACAGGTAGGTGCGGGCGAACTGCAATGACTCGGCCAGCATGGCCTCGCGCTCGTGGACGGAAGAGGCTCCCGACGTCGACACCTCCAGCACGACATGGCCGGCGAAGTCGCCGCCGGCCAACATTTCACACACCTCCACCACCGGTTGGTTGCCCTTACCCGGCGCCAAGTGTTCGTCGGCCGGCAGTCCGCTGCCGTCGCACAGGTGCAGGTGCACCAGCCCCGAACCCATTCGCCGCGCCATGTCCAGCGCGTCGCTGCCGGCCGTCGCGGTGTGTGACAGGTCCAGCGTGTAGTGCGCGTGGTTGCCGTCCAGCGGGTCGTAAGACGGAGCGAACGCCGAGATCCCCGGTCCTGGGCCGCCGCCGCGCCTGCGCATCCGCTCCTTCATCTGCTCCGCCCGAAAAAACCTGTCCGCCCGGAAGGGAAACATGTTTTCCACGGCCACCATCACACCGCTCGACTCCTCCAGGCTGGCGACCTGATCGGTGAATCCCTCGACGTAGCGCCGCTGCCAGCGGAACGGCGGGTGCACGACGACCGTTTGAGCGCCGAGCTGTTCGGCGGCCTGCACGCTGCGATCGAGCTTGAGAATCGGGTTGGCACCCCACACCCGCTGCGAAATCAGCAGACACGGCGCGTGCACCGACAAAACCGGCATCCGGTAGCGCTGCGAGAGCTTCTCCACTGCGTCGATGTCTTGGCTGACCGACTCGCCCCACACCATCAGTTCGACGCCGTCGTAGCCGAGTTTGGCCGCGTACTCGAAAGCGGCCTCGGTCTTCATCGGATAGACCGAGGCCGTCGACAGACCGACCTTGATGGCTGGGCGCACGCGGGATCTGCTGGGCGCCTAGCCGGATTGCAACAACGCTAACGGCCCCAGCGTGACCAATGCCCCCACCGCCACCGCGATCAGCGTGCTGGCGATGTCCTCGGTCTTGCGGACCACCCGCACGCCGACCACCAAACCAAGGATCACCAGCACCGAGAGCACCAGCGCCACGATGTTGTTCCACCGCCACAGCTGATCGAATGCGATGTACAGCCCGGCGCCGAAGGCGACTGCCAGAATCGACTGCAACACAACCATTCCGCCGTGCCGGACGAGTTCGGACCGGCTGGACGACTCGTAGGAATCCTCGACCTCGTCGTGGAGATCGCCGGCATGATCCTCCGGGTAGTCCTCCTCGTCCTCAAGATCGGCGATGTCGGCGATGCCCTGGTAGTCCGCGTCGCGACGGGATTGGACACTGTTAGCGGTGCCCTTGCCACGTGATCGACCGATCGACGAACGCAGGTACGAGCGCACGTAGGCGGAGTCTTCATTCGCGGGTTCGGCGTCCCGCACATCGGTGTCCATCACGTCCACCGGCATCCCCGCGTAATCGTCTACCGGGTCGGGGTTCATCCCCTCGGCCCCGGATTGGTCCGCCGGTCCTTGGTCCCGGTCGTCGGATCGCGCGTCACGGGGGCGAGGTGGCGCGGATTGCGGCCAGCGCGGCTCGGGTTCGGACCAGAAGCGAGACTTCTCGACTGGTTCGTCGGGGACCAGCTCATCGAGCCGAGCTGACCCGCTCTCGCGCTGGTCATGCGATCCCGGATCCGGTTGGCTGATGGCTTCGGGTTCGATGTTCTCGTTGATGACCGGGATTTCGCCAGTCAGCTCGGCGACGGTCACCGCATCGGAGTTGCCGCGGCGACGTCGACGGCGATTGGGAACCGGGGCGCCGATCGTGCCGTTCTTGGCCAACAACTCAGCAACCGAGATGGGTCGGGTGTTGTCGTTTGGTCCGGTCATCTCTCGTCGCCATTCCGCTTAACTCGATGACTACTAGCATCCCGCACGGAAGTCTCAACGAGGGCAGTTCCATCAGCTTCGCTATCGAGCTTGCGCAAGATGAGGCCTTCTCGTAGCGCCCACGGGCAAATATCCACCGTTTCTATCGACAGCGCTCGCATACTTGCCTCTGCGACCAGAGCTCCCGCCACGATTTGCGGCGCGCGCTCGGCGCTCACTCCTTCCAGTTCAGCACGGTCAGCGGTCGTCATCCTAGAGATGAAAGATATGAGTTGTCTGAGGCCATTGGCGGTCAGTGTGCGCTTTACCCAGGGCCCGGCAGCCGACGGCGCGGCACCGGTGAGCCGCGCCAACGAACGGAACGTTTTCGACGTTGCTACTGCGAGATCGGGGCTGCCGGCGTCCAGCATTTTGGCGCTGACGCCGGCCAGTTCGGAGTCCAGCCAGTCGCGCAGCATCGCCACCCGGCGCCGGCCGGGCGGATCGTCTTTGAGCCATTCACGGGTCAATCGCCCGGCACCCAGCGGCAGCGACAACGCGACTTCGGGTTCTTCGTCGACGCCGTTGGATAACTCCAACGAGCCGCCGCCGATGTCGAGGTTGATGATGCGGCCTGCGCTCCAGCCATACCAGCGACGTACCGCTAAGAAGGTCAGCCGCGACTCGTCGACACCCTGCAGCACCTGCAGCTCGACACCGGTCTCTTTGCGGACCCGGGCCAGCACGTCCTCGGAGTTCTTGGCGTCGCGTACCGCCGAGGTCGCAAACGCCATCAGCTCGGCGCAGCCGGAGCTGTCCGCGATTTTTTCGAACTCCTCGATCGTCTCGATCAGCTTCTCGGCGCCGCGCCGGGTGATTTTGCCGGAGCTATCCATCGACTCGGCCAGTCGCAAGGTGGCCTTGGTCGAGCTCATCGGCGTCGGGTGCCCGCCGCGGCGGGCGTCCACCACTAGCAGGTTGACCGTGTTGCTGCCGACGTCGAGCACTCCTAATCGCACGAAACAACCTTACGGGTGGGGCGCCGCAGCGTTGTTGTGGTCTAACTTGAAAACTGTGGCAAGTTCGCAGCCAGACCATCCCGGAGAAGTCGAACTGGACTTCGTTCGCGAATGGGTGGAGTTCTACGACCCCGACAATCCCGAGCACCTGATCGCTGCCGACCTGACCTGGCTGCTGTCGCGCTGGACGTGTGTGTTTGGCACGCCGGCCTGTCAGGGCACGGTGGCCGGACGTGCCGATGATGGATGTTGCTCGCATGGCGCGTTTTTGTCCGACGACGACGACCGTGCCCGGCTGGATGACGCTGTGTCCAAGCTCACCGACTCCGACTGGCAGTTCCGCGAGAAGGGCCTGAGCCGCAAGGGCTACCTCGAGCTCGACGAGCACGAGGGCGAGGAGCAATTTCGCACTCGCAAATACAAGGGCGCGTGCATCTTTTTGAACCGGCCCGGGTTCAAAGCCGGCTCCGGTTGTGCGTTGCACATCAAAGCGATGCAGCTCGGGGTGGCGCCGCTGACGATGAAGCCCGATGTCTGCTGGCAGTTGCCCATCCGCCGCAGCCAGGAATGGGTGACCCGCCCCGACGGCACGGAAATCCTGAAAACCACCGTCACCGAGTACGACCGCCGCGGCTGGGGTTCCGGCGGTGCCGACCTGCACTGGTACTGCACTGGTGACCCGGCCGCCCATGTCGGCGCCGAGCAGGTCTGGGTGAGCATGGCCGCCGAACTCACCGAGCTGCTCGGTGAAAAGGCCTACGCCGAACTGGCGGCGATGTGCAAGCGTCGCAGCGCATTAGGGCTCATCGCGATCCACCCGGCGACGCGTGCGGCGGAATAGTCGGCAGTTTTGTTACGCCGGTTAAAGCGCATCGCTCCACACCGGCGTGGTCAGATCAGGTCCCAAGCTTGCTTTGCTGGTTCGAGCAGTAAGACGAGACCGACGCTTGCAGGATGTTGTTGGCGTCGGTTTGGTTGAACTTACCGGTCCCGACCAAATCCTGGGTTATCTGGGCCGGGGTGGCCCCCTGCGCGAGTGAGTCACATAACTCGTGCGCACCCTTGATCACGTCGGCCGCGTTGGTGACGTCGATGCCGTCTTGACTGAGCATCTGCAGGAATTGATCATCCTGAGCGCTGGCGTTTGCTATGCCACCGCCAATTACTGCCGCGCCGATCATGGCCGCGCCGGCGATGAGAATGGTGATGCGTGTCGACATGGCACGGTGCCCTTTTCTCCTCATGCCCCTCACCTGGCGGGCATCCAACATGTATGGAGGACAGTAAACCGGTACCAGTTTTAATGATTGACATTGACCGAATTTGTGCACAAAAATTATTTCGACCCCGAATTGGCTTCGCTGGCGCGCATCGGTGCCGACAAGAAATAGTGAGCAATCCGCGAGTTATCTAACCCTCGAGCTTGTAGCCCAACCCGCGCACGGTCACCAGGTGTATCGGGTTGGCCGGGTCGGCCTCGATTTTCGACCGCAGCCGCTTGACGTGCACGTCGAGGGTTTTGGTGTCGCCGACATAGTCGGCTCCCCAAACCCGATCAATCAACTGACCGCGGGTCAGCACCCGGCCGCTGTTGCGCATCAAGTACTCCAGCAGGTCGAATTCCTTGAGCGGCAAGGTAATCGGCTCACCATTGACCGAGACGACGTGACGCTCGACGTCCATTCGTACCGGCCCGGATTCCAGCACGCCGTCGGTGACCTCGGAGTCGTCGTCACCGCCGCGACGCAGCACCGCCCGGATCCGGGCGATCAGCTCGCGAGCCGAATACGGCTTGGTCACATAGTCATCGGCGCCCAGTTCCAGGCCGACGACCTTGTCGATCTCGCTGTCACGCGCGGTCACCATGATCACCGGCACGCTGGAGCGAGACCGCAACTGTTTGCACACATCGGTGCCGGACATTCCCGGTAGCATCAGATCGAGCAGCACGATATCGGCGCCGGCCCGGTCGAATTCGGCCAGCGCGGACGGCCCGTCGGTCACCACGGTGGCCTCGAAGCCTTCCTTGCGCAGCAGAAAAGCCAGCGGATCAGCGAGCGACTCTTCGTCTTCTACGATCAGCACACTGGTCACGGCCTTAGTTCTTCCTCTCGTTGGGGCTTCACGGGCCCAGTTTCACGGTCGGGTGGTTGGTCGGGCGACGGTTCACCTTCGCCGTCATAGGCCGGGATCGACAAGGTGAAGGTCGACCCGGTTCCCGGCTGGCTCCACAACCCGATGCTGCCGTTGTGGTTGGCAGCAACGTGCTTGACGATGGCCAGTCCGAGTCCAGTGCCGCCGGTGGCCCGCGAGCGTGCCTTGTCGGCGCGGAAGAATCGCTCGAAGACCCGCTCCTGATCTTTGCGGGCAATCCCGATACCCCGGTCGGTGACAGCGATCTCGATGTTGTCGTCGCGGCGGCGTCGGCTGATTGACACCAGCGAGCCACGCGGCGAGTACGCGATCGCATTCGACACCAGGTTGGCCAACGCGGTGACCAACAGGGCCTGCTCCCCGACCATCCGCAGGCCGCTCGGTTCGTCGGTGCAGACCGTGATGTCGGCGTTGTCGGCGGGCACCTTGTGGCGCGAGATCGCTTCGGACACCACGGAGTCGACGTCGACGGCGCCCATGTCCGGTAGCCGCTCAGCGCCTTGCAGCCGGGACAGTTCGATCAGCTCGCTGATCATGTCCCCCAGCCGGGTGGCCTCGACGAGCACCCTCTCGCCGAACCGCCGCACCGTCTCGGGATCCTCCGCGGAGGCCAGCAGAGCCTCGGCAAGCACGGACATCGCACCGACCGGCGTCTTGAGCTCATGGCTGACGTTGGCCACGAAGTCGCGCCGCGTCGCCTCCAGCCGCGCGTATTCGGAGTGGTCGTAGACGAAGACCACGGCGAACCGGCGGTCCTGATCGCTCAGCAGCCGCGCGTGACCGTGCACGGCCAGCTCTGATCGTCCGGGTAGCTGCCGCTTGCTCGGCAGCAGGTCGAACTCGACGTCAGCGCCGTCGCTAAGGGCCTGGCGTGCCGCCTTCCAGGCCTCGTCGTCGAGCTGACGTTCGCGCACCAGGCCGAGCTCTTTGGCCCGGTCGTTGAGATAGACCACGTCGCGGTGACGGTCCACGACGGCCGTCCCTAGCGGCATCAGCGCGACCATGCGTTCCAACATCTGCGCGACGGTGATTCCGGCCGATTCGACGGCCACCCGCTGCCGTCGCTGCATGACCCCCGGCGCCACGCGCGCCCCGACCGTGACACCGACTATCAATGCCACGAGACACAACACCCCGGCCAGTGACAGGGCCGAGAACACAGTCACAACAAAATCCTACAAATTCGGTGAACACCAACCCAGCAGCGAAAGGCCAAAATCGGACATGTCACACGCCACGAGGCAGGTGTTCGACGGCTGTTCACACTGTGTTTGCCCAGTTGCTGTCAATATCGGCCTAGCGGGCGCCTTGGCTGGCCACCGCCGCCGCGCCGGCGGCAGCGGCCTCCGGATCCAGATAGCTACCGCCGGTAACCAGCGGCCGCATATCTGCATCGAGGTCGTAGCGCAGCGGAATACCGGTGGGGATGTTCAATCCGACCACTTCCTGCTCGGACATCCCATCCAAGTACTTGACCAGGGCGCGCAACGAGTTTCCGTGCGCGGCGATCATCACCGTCTTACCCACCCGCAGGTCCGGCACGATGACGTCGGTGAAGTACGGCAGGAACCGGGCCACCACATCGGCCAGGCATTCGGTCAGCGGGCCCCCGCCGATGTCGGCGTAGCGGGGGTCGGCGTCCTGACTGAACTGGCTGCCCTTCTCGATCGGCGGTGGCGGCGTGTCGTAACTGCGCCGCCAGGTCATGAACTGCTCGTCGCCGTAGCGCTCCCTGATCTCGGACTTGTCCAGTCCCTGCAGCGCACCGTAATGACGTTCGTTGAGCCGCCAGCTGCGTCGCACCGGGATCCATAGCCGGTCGGCGGTATCCAATGCCAGGTGCGCGCTGGTGATGGCCCTGCGCAGCAGTGAGGTGTAAACCACGTCGGGCAGCAGATTGTGTTCAGCGATCAGCTCGCCGCTGCGCACCGCCTCGCCGCGGCCCTTCTCGGTGAGATCGACGTCGACCCAGCCGGTGAACTGGTTGCTCGCGTTCCATGTGCTCTCGCCGTGGCGGAGTAGCACCAGCGTGGCCACCGCGTTTCCCATGGCGGCAAGTCTCTCACGCGCGACTTGGTGGTTTTCGTCCGAACTTCGTAGCTGCGAGATCTTAGGCCGTGAGTGTCAGCCGGGCACAGCCAGCCGCGTCGGATACCCAGATTCCCTGCTGCTGGTGCAACGCGCGAACCGAAACCTCGAACTCTGGGACGCAGCGCTATTCGTCGTCGTCGATCAGATGAGCGAACGCCTGCAGATTCTTCAGCGATTCGCCGCGGGATACCCGCCACTCCCATTCCTTTTGGATCGACGACCGAAAACCCAACTCCAGCAAGGTATTGAAGTCGGCGTCCACGGCTTCGAGAACCTGCCCCAGCACTCGGTCGATTTCGGCGGCGTCCACCGACGCCAACGACATTCGGCCGACCAGGTAGATGTCACCGACATTGTCCAACGTGTACGCAACGCCGTAGAGGCGGCGGTTACGTTTGAGTAAAAATCGGTAGACGGCCTCGTGGTCCTCGTCGGGCTTGCGGCACACAAACGCCTCGATGCGCACCGAGTGCTCGCCGATGCTCAGGATCGTGTTGGTCTTGAGTTTGCGCTCGCCGGGTAACTCGACGATCAGTCCCGGTAGCCCGCCATGCGCACCGGGATGGCGAGAATACGTCAGATCACTGGCATCCAGCGCATCCTCGATCACCTGCTGGACGTGGCTCACCGGCTCCGCTTCCCGATGCCCGTCAGTGCGTGTCATGCCCACGCCTCCCTTCGCGATGGCATGCGACGGGTACGGCGCGCCGAAGCCAGGTTGCGCACCGAGCGGCGGGCAGTGAAATCGCTGATCGCACGCCGGTAGCTGGCCAGCAGCGCATCGACGGTGTTGTCCCATGAGAACGTCGCGGCGTGCTCGACCGTCGAGCGGCTCATCGCCCAGGCCCGCGGCCCGCGGCCTTGTCCCAATTGCTCATCGATGGCCTGCGCCCACTGGCCGACGTCGTGACCGGACACCAGTGTGCCGCTCACCCCGTCGCGCACTGCCACCGGCAACCCGCCGACCGCAGCCGCCACCACCGGCGTCCCGCACGCCTGGGCCTCCAGGGCGACCAGACCGAAGGACTCCGAGTAGCTGGGCACCGCCACCAGGTCGACGGCCTGGAACAGCCGGGCCAGGTCGTCCCGCGACTGCGGCGGCAAAAAAGTCACCCGGGCAGAGATACCCAATTCGTCGGCGAGCCGAACGAGGCCGTCCGGGGCGGTCAGCCCGCTGCCCGACGGTCCGCCGGCCACCACGATGTGCACCCGCGGGAGTTTGGCCGCCGCGCGTAGCAAGATGTCGGGCCCCTTCAGCGGTTGGATCCGCCCGACGAACGCCACCACGTTTCCGTCGAGCGGTAGCCCCAGCGCAACGCGGGCGGCACCGCGGTCACCGGGACGGAACACGTCCAGGTCGACTCCGGGGTGGGCGACGTCGATCCTGGCGGGGTCGGCCTGGTGCAGCGAAACCAGTTGTGCGGCTTCGTCATCGGTGTTGACGACCAACCGGTCGGCCTCGTCGACAACCTGCTGTTCGCCGACGGTGCGCAGCGGCGGCTCGGGTGCGTCACCGTCAGCCAGCGCAGCGTTCTTGACCGCTGCGAGCGTGTGCGCGGTATGCACCAGCGGGACCGCCCAGCGGTCCCGGGCCAGCCAGCCGACCTGTCCGGACAGCCAGTAGTGCGAGTGCACGATGTCGTAGTAGCCGGGTTCGTGCGCCGCTTCGGCGCGCAGCACCCCAGCGGCGAATGCGCACAGCTGGGTAGGCAGGTCGTATTTGTCGAGCCCTTCGAACGGTCCGGCCACCACGTTGCGGACCAGCACCCCGGGCGCCACCCGCACGACGGGTGGATCGGTGGACGCGGTGGCCCGGGTGAAGATCTCGACCTGCACGCCCCGGCGGGCCAGATGAAGCGCGCTCTGCAGCACATAAACATTCATCCCGCCGGCGTCCCCGATGCCCGGCTGAGCCAGCGGCGACGTGTGCACCGCCAGCACCGCGACGCGGCGCGGATCGATCAATTCCGAGGCATCCAGCTCAGACAAGTCAGTGTGGCCCACTCTGTCATCTTTGCAGGGCCGCTTTGCTGCAGCCCGAAGACGCAGCTCAGGCGGGTGTCTCTGTGACCGCCTCGAGGGGGGTCATCGGCGGTTGGGCGCGGCGCATGGCGCCGAGCGGATCGGCGTACAGCCCAGCCAGCGACACGATGCCGGCCCCGGCCTCCTGCACCCGGTTGCCGAAAACGGTGACGCGGATGTCGCGCGGCGGCAACACCGATCGCGCGGCGAACGCCGCCTCGAGGTGCTCCATGCCCTCCGGGTATTCGGTGAACGCCTGTCCGCCGACCACCAGGTCGTCCGGGTTGAGCAGGTCGCGCAGCAACGCCACCGCTTCGCCGAGCACCCGGGCCCGCTCGGCAAGCAGGTCTTTGGCTTGCTGATTACCGTTGCGCGCTGCACGCAGCAGCTCGGTCACGGTGGCACCCGACCCGCCACTACGGGCGGGCAGGATGCGCATCCGTCGTGCGGCGGTCAGCACAGCCTCGTCGCTGACGGTGGATTCCAGCAGCCCGCCACCGCCGAGCAGCTCCGACTGCGCAGGCAGGTTGGCGATGGTGCCCGGTCCACTGGCCGGACTGTGCACCCGCCCACCGATCATCAGCGCATACCCCACCGTTTCGCGAGCGTAGACGTACAGGCTGGTCGTCGCGTTCGGCCCGAACCGTCGCATACCGAGCAGCAGCTCGGCCGCGGCCATTGCATCGACGTGGGAGGCCACCGATACTGGCAGACCGAGCGCCTCGGCGAATACCGGTCCGACTGGCGCATTCCGCCAGCCCAACCGGGGATGGTCGACGTGCCCCGTGCCGCCGTTGACCACGCCGCCGATCGCTACCCCGACCCAGAGTGATCGCCGTCGGTGCCAGCGCCTCAGGTAGCGCCGGGCGCCGTCGGCCAGCGCCTCCAGCGCCGGGCGTTGAGCACTTCGCGGTGTCGGGGTCTCAACGACGTCCAGGGTGCGACCGAACAGGTCGGTCGCCACGATGCTGGTGGTCCGGGCGCCGATATGGATACCGACCGTCAGAAACGGCTCGTGGTTGACCTCGACGGGCACCCGGGGACGTCCGATCGCGCCGGCTACAGCCAAGTCGGCACGTTCCCGCAGGATGCCGGCGTCCAACAGGGCGATGACCTGACGGTTGACCGTCGCGATGGACAGCGAGGTGACTTGAGCGATGACATCGCGCCCGATCGGGCCGCGCAGCCGCACGGCGCGAAACACCGATGATGCGGCGGCGTCGGACAACTGTAGCGACGGCGCCAGAACGCGGTGTCGCGCAGAGGTCCGCCGCGGCGCAGCTGAGGAATGACTATGAGGGTGGGAGGGAAGGCCGGTTGAGCGCACGTGGGATGTCCTTGTCCGAGTTCCGATGGCGGTCCTGGACCGCACCGTCGCGAGCGCTTGCGGTTCGCTCAGGCGCGGCTAGCTACGCGGCAACAACACGCGCAGTCCGCGTACCGACACGCGGACGTAGAGCCGAACAAGGCACTGATGTACACACGAGGAATTTAGCACGCTGATTAGAGTCGTTCAGATGGAAGGCGCTGAACCATCCACGGCCACCCCGTCCCGCCACCGAGGCGAGCAACGGGTCGCAGTGATCACCGGCGCTAGCGCCGGGATCGGTGAGGCAACCGCGAGAACCCTTGCCGCGCAAGGGTTCCACGTGGTTGCGGTGGCACGCCGGACAGACCGGATCAACACGCTGGCTGCCGAGATCGGCGGCACGGCCATTGTGGCCGACGTCACAAACGAGGCGTCGGTGAACGAATTGGCCGGCCGGCTACGCCGGGTCGACGTACTGGTCAACAACGCCGGGGGGGCCAAAGGGTTGGAACCGGTCGCCGAAGCGGACCTCGAGCACTGGCGGTGGATGTGGGAGACCAACGTGCTGGGCACCCTGCGGGTCACCCGTGCGCTACTGCCCAAACTGATCGACTCCGGCGACGGCTTGATCGTCACCGTCACCTCGGTCGCGGCCCTCGAGGTTTACGACGGCGGCTCCGGCTATACCGCGGCCAAACATGCGCAGGGTGCGCTGCATCGCACCCTGCGCGGTGAACTACTGGGGAAACCGGTGCGGCTCACCGAGATTGCCCCAGGAGCCGTCGAGACCGAGTTCTCCCTGGTGCGCTTCGGCGGGGACCAGCAGCGCGCCGATTCCGTCTATGCGGGGATGACGCCGCTGGTGGCCGCCGACATCGCCGAAGTGATCGGCTTTGTGGCATCCCGGCCATCGCACGTCAACCTCGACCAGATCGTCATCCGGCCGCGCGATCAAGCCACCGCTAGCCGCCGGGTCGGGCGCTAGTCGTCGGGGTGCCCGACAACGTCGGCGCATCGTGCGGGGTGGCCGGAGCGCTGCGGGGCATCGACACCGCGGACGGCTTGGACCCGTTGGCCGGCGGCAGCGCCGACATCCCCACCCAGGTGTCCCAATCGACGGCCCAGTCCCAGATGTCGCCGTCGGAGTAGGACAGCTCGATCGAGCTGCCGGTCACCTCGACCGGGTCGCCGTAGATCGCGCTGGCGTAGTACTGCTGGGCATCCGACGTCGAGAGGTTGATGCAGCCGTTGGTGACGTTGCTATTGCCTTGTGCCCCCGCGCTCATGGGGTTGGCGTGGATGAATTCGCCGTTGTTGGAAATGCGCACCGCCCAGCGCTCGTGAGCATTGGTGTAGCCACCCGCCGGGTTGGACATGTAGAAGTCGGAATACTTCTCGGTGACCACGTGAACGCCGTTGCGCGTGACGTTGCGGGCTTTGTCGGCTTCGCCGTAGCTGCACGGGAAGTCCATGATGACGCCCTCGTCGCGGACCACCTGGATGCGGTGCGAGGAGACTTCGGCTTTGACCACTTGGCGGCGACCGATGTCGAAGCTCAGGCTGAAGTCCTGCTTGCCGTAGGCGCCGTCACCGAACGCCAGCCCGTAGAGCTTGGCGTCGACGTTGACCTTGGTACCGGCCGGGTAGTACTCGCGGCTGCGCCAGTGCACGCGGGCGCCCTGGGCTTCGTCGGGCAGCCAGGCCCAGCTGCCCTCGACGGGCGGCTCGGTGGTGACCTTCAGCGCCCGCTCCACCGCGGCCTTGTCGGCAATCGGCGCGTCGAATTGGATGATCACCGGCGCAGCGACGCCGACGGTCTGGCCGTCAGCCAACTGGAAGCCGCCGTCGATCACCTTGGTGGGCGAAACCGTAGTGAGCTTGCCCTTTACCGGGACCGGTTTGCCGTCGTGGCCGACCGCCGATCCGCTCCATGTGTAGGTCGCGTCGTAGCCCAGCGGCTCGCTGACGGTGTAGACGGTGCGGTCCCGGTTGAGTGTGCCCGCGACCACCTTGCCGGACGAATTCGTCAGCGCGACGTGCTGAAACCAGCCGTCGCGTACCTCGACGCTGATCGGCGTGTTGGGCACCACGTTGGTGGCCTTGTCGGCGGGCCGGAACGTCACACTGGCCGCAGACGGCGCCTTGGCCTTCTGCGCCTGCTTGCTCGCCTCGCCGACGCAGGCAGCCAGCAGGTTGGGCGCGAGCAGGCTGACCGAGCCGACCGCGAGGGTCGTCAAAGCCCGGCGCCGATTGATCGGCGACGGATCGCGCGCAGTGTCCACGACAAACCAAGATACCGGCGAAAATGACCGCACTTGCGCACCCGCGCGCTACAACTCGCAGCCGACCAGCACCGGTTCGGGGGTAAGTGTGATGCCAAACACATCGCGGACCCCGTCGCGCACGGTGCGCGCCAGCGCCACCACGTCGGCGGCGCTGGCTCCGCCGCGGTTCGTCAAAGCAAGCGCATGCTTGGTGGACAGCCGGCAACGCGCGGCCGCATCTGCCGGATAGCCCTTGCCGAAGCCGGCTTGCTCGACGAGCCAGCCGGCGGCAAGTTTGACGCCGTCTGGTGCCGGATAATTCGGCACAGCGTGCTTGACGCGATCGGCCAGTTGCTGGTAAACGTCTGATCCGACTACCGGATTGGTGAAGAACGATCCGACACTCCAGGTGTCGTGGTCGGCCGGGTCGAGCACCATCCCCTTGCGGGCGCGCAGCTTCAGCACTGCCTTGCGGACCGCCGCGGGATCGGCACGCTCGCCGTCGGCGGCGTTGAGCGCGGCGATTAGCTCGCCATAGCGCAGCGGCGCGCTGCGCCCCGACCCGTCCAGCGCGAACTCCACCTCCAGAACGATGGCCGCATCTGAATGTTTGAGCACGCTGCTGCGATACCCGAAACCCAGCTCACTGGGCGGTGCCCAACGCACCTGCCCGCTGCTGCGGTCGAGCAGCCGGACCCGGGTGATGGTGTCGGCGACCTCGGCTCCGTATGCACCTACGTTTTGCACCGGGGTTGCGCCCGCCGAGCCGGGAATCCCGGACAGGCACTCCAGGCCGCCCAGGCCTGCGGCGATGGCCGTCACCACCACGTCGTCCCACACCGCGCCGGCCTCTGCCCGCACGATGTTGCCCTCGACGCTGATGTTGTCGGCGGCCAACCGCACCACGGTCAGGTCGGTCAGCGTGTCGGCGATCACCAGATTCGAGCCGCCGGCTAACACCAGCAGCGGGTGGAACTCCACGCCGTCGAGCTGGCGCAGCGTGGTGACCACCTGCTCGGTGCTGGTGCAGGTGATGACACGCCGCGCAACGGGGCCGATCCGCAACGTGGTCAGCGGTGCCAAGGGCACCGCCTCGTCGATGCGCGCCCCGGCGAATTTCATGGGCCTTCACGGTAGCCTGACCTGCTATGCCGCGTTCGTTCGACATGTCCGCCGAGTACGGGGCCACCGTCGAAGAGGTGCTGCGGGCATTCAGCGAGCAGGAGTACTGGCTGGCCCGGCTTGCCGATTCGGGGGTCGACGACGCGACGCTGGACTCGATGCAACTTGGCGGTCCGTCCGGAGACGACGGCAGTATCGACGTGATCACCACCCAAGTGCTGCGCAGCGACCGGCTTCCGGGCGTGGTGACGCAATTCCATCGGGGTGACCTGCGCATTCGCCGCGAGGAGAAATGGGAGCCGGTCACTAACGGTTCGGCCACCGCGACCGTCACCGGAACGATCCTCGGTTCGCCGGCGTCGCTGACCGGCGCCGCGGTGCTGGAGCCGGTGGCGGAGTCAGGTGGGGCCCGGCTGAAGTTCCGGGCCACCGTCGAAGTGCGCATTCCGCTGGTCGGCGGCAAGCTGGAGAACTTCATCGGCAGCCAACTGGTCGATCTGCTGATTGCCGAGCAGCGCTTCACCACCAGGTGGATCGGCGAAACCGCCTGATCGCTCAGCTACCGCTTTCGGCGGCGGTGACGGCACCCTTGAGCAGTTCGCCGATGACCCTCTTCAGCACCGGCGACAACAGCCATTCCAGAGGGGGGATCTTGGGCGTCGACCGCAGGTGCCAGCTGACCTCGGTTCCGGTGCCTGCTTCGCGCAGCTCAACCGTGCCGACGTGATCCCGGACCGGCGCGCCGGAAAGCATCTTGTACGCGTACCGGGTTGGTCGCTGGTAGTCGATGATCTCTTCGACGATCGGAGGCCCGACCGCCTCAATGCGTCTGACCGCACCGACGCCGTTGGGGGCGGGGACCCCTTCGCGATCTAGCGTGCTGCGACGGACCGCCCACACATGGTCCGCGATCGCGCGATGGTTAGTAAGGGCGTCGAACACTGTCCCGATCGGCGCCGTCGTGGTCCGCGTGAGGGTGAACTCGATCATCAGAGGATTCAAGCATCCGGTCCGCGCCGAGTGTCGACTTGATGAGACAAATCGCGCGATTTCGCCCAACAACTCGACGCTGGCCAAGCATCTAGGCTGGCGGTTATGCGGATTGCGGTGGCGCAGATCCTCAGTGGCATCGACCCGACGGAGAACCTGCAGCTGGTGTGGGAGTACACGCGGCGGGCGGCCGACGCCGGTGCGCAGCTGGTGGTGTTCCCGGAGGCGACCATGTGCCGGTTCGGTGTTCCATTGGCGCCGATCGCCGAGCCGGTCGACGGGCCGTGGGCCGACGGTGTGCGCCGGATCGCCGCCGACGCAGAGATCACCGTGATCGTCGGCATGTTCGCACCGGCCGACGACGGACGGGTGACCAACACGCTGCTGGCGGTGGGCCCCGTGGGTCCGGGCACACCCAATCAGCCCGACACCCACTATCACAAGATCCATCTTTACGACGCCTTCGGCTTCACCGAGTCACGCAACGTCGCGCCGGGGCGGGAACCGGTGGTGATCACTGTCGACGGCGTCGGAGTGGGGTTGACCACCTGCTACGACCTCCGCTTCCCCGGGCTTTTCACCACGCTGGCAGACCGGGGCGCGGAGGTGATCGTGGTCAGCGCATCGTGGGCTTCCGGCCGCGGCAAGCTGGAGCAGTGGACATTGCTGGCGCGGGCCCGGGCGCTGGACTCCACCAGCTACATCGTCGCGGCCGGGCAGGCCGACCCCGGCGAGCCGCTGGCCTCCAGCGCGCCCACCGGGGTGGGCGGAAGTCTGGTGGTTTCGCCGTTCGGCGACGTGGTGGCCTCGGCGGGCTCCGACCCGCAGCTACTGGTGACCGACATCGACCTCGAGCGAGTAGCCAAGGCTCGTGAGACCATCGCGGTGCTACACAACCACTCAGAATTCGCTCATGGAGATAAGGCAGAATCGCCGGGGTGACGAATCCGCAGGACCCGTCGGTATGGGCTCGTCCGGGAGAGCAAAGCCCGCCTACCCAGCCGACGGCGCAGACCCTTCCGCCGACCGCACACCAATACCCGGCCGCGCCGCCACCCGGCCAGCCGCCGTCTCAGGACACCGCAGCCCCCGTGAAAACCAAACGCCGTTTCCTCGGCGACCCCGTGTCGATCATTCTGATTCTGGTCATCGTGGTGGCGTTAGTCGTCGCAGGTCTGGTCGGCGCCGAACTTTATGCCCGCAACCGCGCCGACAAAGTCGTCGCCGCGGCCACCGAATGCGTGGTGCAGGACCAAGCCTCGGTGTCCTTCGGCCCCAGCCCATTCCTGTTGCAACACATCACCGGCCACTATCGCGACATCTCGATCCACACCGCAGGCCACCAGATCCGCGACGCCAAGGGCATGACGGCCAACATCAACATCAACGACGTCGACCTGCATGGCAACGCGGACTCGAAGGGCACCATCGGCGAGCTCGACGCCACCATCAGCTGGACCTCGGCAGGTATCAAGGAAACCGTGCAGGATTCCATTCCGTTCATCGGTGGCCTGGTCAACAACGTCACCACCAACCCCAGTGCCGGCACCATCGAACTCAGCGGGGCGATGGGCCTGGGCAGCGTCACCGTCAAGCCGCAGGCCGCCGATAACGGGCTGTCCCTGCAGGTCGTCAAGGTCACCGCGATGGGTGCCACGGTGCCGCACGAGACCGCGCAGGCGGCGCTGGACACCTTCACCTCCTCGCTGACCAAGGACTACCCGCTGGGCATCCACGCCGACAGCGTGCAGGTCACCAATGACGGTGTGGTGGCCCACTTTTCGACGCGTGACGCCTCGATCCCGGCGGCCCAGACCAACCCTTGCTTCGCCCATATTTAGCCCTGCTGATGAGGAATTGTGCCAATGAGTAATCCCCGAGGGCCCTCGAGCGGTGACCCGTCGGAAGGGCCACGTTCACCCAGACCGGCCGGACCCCCCAACCGCGGCGTACCGCCGCGTCGTCAGCCCCCGCCGCCGTCGGAGTACCCGACGCGTCAAATCCCCCACGGCGGCCGGCCGCAGGATCCACCGCGTGACCTGCCTCGGCCGCAGCAGCCGGCGGCCCCGCCGAATCGCCCGCCGCAGCAACCCGGTCCACCACTGGGTCGGCCGCCGCAACAACCCGGTCTGCCGCCCAACCCGCGTCCGCATCAACCCGGTCCGGCGCCGCACCCCTACGAACAGCCCACCACCCGGATAGCTACCCCACCGCCGTCCCAAGACACCCCGGCCGCCGCCACCAAGCGGGGCTTCTTCGCCAACCGGACAGCGCTGCTTTTGGTCCTGCTGATCGTGCTGCTGCTCATCGTCGCGGTGCCGATCGGCGCGGAGCTGTATACCCGCCACCTCGCGAGCAGCAAGGTGGCAGACGCGGTGCAGTGTGAGGTGCAGGACAGCGCCAGCGTCTCGTTCGCCGCAGCCCCGCCGGTGCTGTGGCAGTACCTCACCAGCCACTACACCGACATCTCCGTGCAGACCGCGGGCAATCAGGTGCGGTCGGCCAAGGGCATGACGGTGCACCTGGACATCCGCAACATAAAGCTGAGCAAAACCAGCAACTCTGCGGGCACGATCGGGTCGATCAACGGCACCGTTACCTGGTCCGCGGACGGTATCAAGCAATCCATCCAAGACGCCATCCCGGTGCTGGGCAAGTTCGTCACCGGCGACGTCACCACCAACCCCGGTGACGGCACAGTGTCCCTGAAGGGCGCGTTGGACAGCGCCACCGTCAAGCCGCAGATCGTCAACAACGGGCTGTCGCTACAAGTGGTGAGTTTGAGTGCGCTGGGCTCCAAAATGTCCACGACGACGGTGCAGAAGAACCTCGACGACCTCACGTCGAAAGCGACCAAGAACTACCCACTGGGCATTCACGCCGACAGCGTCAAGGTCACCAGCGACGGCGTTGAGGGCAGCTTCTCGTCCAGCAACGCCACCATCCCCGCCAGCAGCAGCAGCGGCGGCCAGGATCCCTGCTTCGCCAACCTCTGATCGGTATTCAGTCCAGACCGCGGAGGACCACGCGGGTGCCCGACAGTCCCAGCCGGGTGGCGCCGGCATCGAGCATCGCCAGCGCGGCGGCGGCGGTGCGGATGCCGCCGCTGGCCTTGACTCCAAGGCGCCCGCCGACGGTGTCGGCCATCAGCGCGACCGCGGCCACCGACGCTCCGCCTGCAGGATGAAATCCGGTGGAGGTCTTGACGAAATCAGCGCCGGCGTCCTCGGCGGCGCGACAGATGTCGGCCAGGGTTCGCTCGCCGGCCACGCTCAACAGCACCGCCGACTCGACGATCACCTTGAGCACGGCACCGGGTACGACGGCGCGCACCGCTGCGATCTCTGAGCGCACCGCGTCGACGTCCCCGGCCAGCGCGGCGCCGACGTCGATGACCATGTCGATCTCGCTGGCGCCGGATGCCACGGCCTGCGCCGCTTCGGCGGCTTTCACCTCAGGCAGGTGCTTGCCCGACGGGAATCCCGCTACAGCAGCGACCCGCACGCCGGCGGTGTTCGCGTCGGGCACCATCGACGGCGAGACGCAGACGGCGTAGGCGCCCAGTGCGGCGGCTTCGGCCGCGACGGCGGCCACCTCGGCGGCGGTGGCCTCGGGCTTGAGCAGGGTGTGGTCGACGAGCGCGGCCACTTGGTCGCGGGTCGGTCGGCCCGACATCAAAAGCCTTCTTCAGAACCGCCGGGATTGCAGCCGGAGCTGACCATCGTGGCGGCGTCGACGACCGGCCGCCACGGCTCCAAATTCCAGCTGACCTTGCCCGGTTCGGCGACCTCGGCCAGCTCCCAGTGGCAGACGAACTGCTCGTGCATGCCGGCGGTGTCGGCGTCCGGCGCCAAGGCGAGCACTTCCGACCAGGCGTCATCGGCTTCAGGCCCCGCCGACCCGAGTTGGCGGGCGGCCGCCCGCCCGGATGGTGTCGGATACACCCGCAGGCTGCGCTGGTGATTCCACTGCGTCCATGCAGCGTGGTCGACAAACGGCGGTGGGTACTGGCCATACTGCGGGCCGGGCGCCCCCGCGGCGCCCGGATCGGCGCTCGCCGGAGCTGCGCCCGACAGCGCGGCGCTAACGAGCGCCGCGATGGACAAAGCTCGCATAGCCGCTATGGCGACTTGCCCTGAATCTCGAGAAGCTTGGGCCGCACGTCGACGAGGTAAACACCTGACGCGCAGGCGCCGACAACCATTCCCAGCACCGACTGGGGGGGTAGCAGCAAGGTAAGCACCGTGGCCCCGCCCAGGATCAACAACCAGACCGGTTTGGTCATCTTGTCGGCGGCGGTGTAGGCGTCCGGTCGCTGGATCGCTGCATGGACGAAGGCGTAGACCGTCATCAGCAAGACGCCGATCTGCAAGACCAGCAGGACGATAAACACGAGATTCACGCGTCAAGCGTAAGCGGGCGGCGTCGAAAACGTCGACTCCGAGCTGCCCGACCGGGCAACTCGGAGTCGATGTGTTGGCCAAACCGCGCTGCTCCGCAGGGCAACACGGCAACTGATTTACTTCTGGGTGACCTTCTTGGCCGGCGCCTTTTTAGCCGGAGCCTTCTTGGCCACAGACTTCTGGGGCGCCTTCTTGGCCGGAGCCTTCTTGGCGACCGACTTCTGAGCCTTCTTCGCTGCGGCGTCGCTCTTCTTGGGCAGCTCGATGCCGACCAGCTTGGCGGCACGCTCGCCGACCGCGCGGGTCTGCGAGGCAACCGTGCCCAGCGCCTCCTGGGTCAACTCGACCGCCTGGTCGACGACACCCTCGGCACGCGCCGACGCGTCCTCGAATCCGGACTGGCTGCGCAGCCGCTCCAGAGCGGCTTCGCCGCGCTCGACCAGCTCGGCGTACCGAGAGGTCGCCGCCTCGACGTAGCCTTCCGCGGCGCTGCGCAGCTCCTCAGAGGTGAACCGCTCACGAAGCTCGCGCAGCTGCTCAGGCAAGCCCTCGCGCCGCTTGGTCAGCCGAGCGCGGCTCTCCTCGACCCGGCTGCGGGTGTCGGAGCGCGTCTCTTCGGCGCGCTCGCGCAGCTCGGCGAGCAGGTCGTTGACCGTGGCCAGGGCCAGGTCGGCGGCGCCCAGCGCGGCGAGCAGCGGGGCCTTCAGGTCGTCAATGGTTGGGTTGTCCGCCATGGTGTTTCCTTTCGTGATTTTCGTTCTTGTCGATTGGCGTTGCTCAATGTCACGAGCTAGTCAAGGGTCTACGCAGGTGCAGGCTCCTCACGGACAGCTTCGTTTTGTTGGACGAAAGACGTGTATATGTCCAGTAGCACTTGTTTCTGACGCTCGGTGATCGCCGCGTCGGTGACGATGGCGTCGCGGACTTCGCTGGATTCGCTCGGCTCGAGAATCCCGGCCTGCACGTAGAGAACCTCGGCGGAGACCCGCAACGCTTTGGCGATCTGGTTGAGCACGTCAGCGGACGGCTTACGCAATCCGCGTTCAATCTGGCTGAGGTAGGGATTGCTGACACCGGCCTTTTCCGCCAATTGTCGCACCGACACTTGCGCCGCCTCGCGCTGCGCCCTGATGAAGCTGCCAATGTCGGACGCGGCAGTAGACACTACAGCAGCAAGCTTCTCCTCTTGCGGCATGGTGACTCCCTTGGGTTCTTGCGACAATGGTCAGTGCGAACGCGCCCAACAGTAGAACCTAGTGCTAACTTTTGCAAGCACTAGTTAGCAGTGCTCAGAACAGCAGCTGGGCGACCGCGTAGATGGCCAACCCGGCCAGCGACCCCACCACGGTGCCGTTGATCCGGATAAATTGCAGGTCACGGCCGACATGCAATTCAATGCGCCGGCTGGCTTCCTCGGCGTCCCAGCGCTCGATGGTATCGGTAATAATCGCGGTGATCTCTACGCCGTACTGAGCGACCAGGTGCTCGGCAGCCCGCACAATCCAGTTGTCGACCTTGTCCCGCAGATCGGCGTCGTCGCGCAGCGATTCTCCGATACGCACCACCGCGTCGGTGATCCGGGTGCGCAACGCGCTGGAGGGATCGTCGACACCCTCGAGGACCAGGCGTTTCAGAGTCTTCCAGGCGGTGGCCGCGGCGTTGGTGACCTCCTCGCGGGCCATCAACTGCTCTTTGACTGCCTCGGCGCGCGCGATCGTCGCCTCGTCGTGCTGCAAATCGTCGGCGAACTCGAACAGAAAGCGGGTCGCCGAGCGGCGCAGCTCGTGATCCGGGTTGCGGCGCACTTTGTCGGTGAAGTCCATCAGCTCGCGGTGAATGCGGTCTCCGACGAGATGGTCGATAAATCGCGGCGACCAGCTCGGCGAATCCCGCTCGACCACCCGCTGGATGACCTCTCCGGCGTTCAGCGACCACTGAAAAGCCCGGTCGGCCAGCAACTGGATCAGCGCCTCCTGCCGGTGCTCGGCCAGCAATGTGGCCAGCACCCGGCCTACCGGCGGGCCCCACTGCGGCTCGGCGAGGCGCCGGACGATCATCCGGTCGATGACGGTCTGGACGTCGTCGTCGCGCAATAGTTCCACCACGACCCGCAGCACGGTGGCCGTCTCAGCGGCAACTCGCTGGGCATGGGAGGTCTCCGACATCCATTTGCCCAACCGGCCGGGGATCTGCGCGTCCCGAAGCTTGGTCTCCACCACCGGCGGCGAAAGGAAGTTCTCCCGGACGAAGCTGCCCAGGCCTTCGCCGAGCTGGTCCTTCTTGCGCTTGATGATCGCGGTGTGCGGTATCGGGATCCCCAGCGGGTACTTGAACAGCGCGGTCACCGCGAACCAGTCCGCCAGCGCCCCGACCATGCCGGCCTCCGCGGCAGCCCCCACGTAGCCCACCCAAGCGGGGGCGCTACCGCCAGCCTGCACCCATCGGCAGCCGAGGAACACCGCGGTGGCGCCGACCAGAAAGCTCAGCGCCACCACTTTCATCCGCCGCAGCGCTCGACGCCGCTCGGCGTCGGCCTGCGGATCGGCCGCCGCGAACGTCTCCGCGAACGACGCGGGTTTGCGGACCTCTGCCTCGTCCCGCGGCAGTGGCACCGGCTCCGAGGAAGCTATCAGTGCGGCCCGGGGGCCGCGCGAATCGGCTCGCCGGCCAGGGCCCGGAACAACTCGATGTGCCACCACTCCATCATCCGTCATCCGCGTGGCTGCTCGGCGACAATGCGGACCCGCGGGGGTAACGCGACGTATGGACAAAGCCGCACCAATCGGGGCGGTTACTGTTACCGACCCGACGACAGCTGGCCGTCGCCTCAGGTGCGAGGCGAGAAACCGTCGTTGGTAAGTCGTACTATCAAGTGCATCTAGTGAATGGGAATCCGCGATAGTGGCACAGCAGGCGGCGGCCGGGACGGTAAAAACCGATGGCCGGAAACGGCGTTGGCACCGGCACAAGGTGGAACGCCGCAATGAGCTGATCGACGGGACGATCGAAGCGATCCGGCGGCGTGGTCGCTTCGTGAGCATGGACGAGATCGCCAGCGAGATCGGGGTCTCCAAGACCGTGCTCTACCGCTACTTCGTGGACAAGAACGACCTGACGACCGCGGTGGCTATGCGGTTCGCCCAGATCACCCTCATCCCCAACATGACCGCCGCGCTGTCGTCGAACCTGGACGGCTACGACCTGACCCGCGAAATCATTCGGGTGTACGTGCAGACCGTGGCGAACGAACCCGAGCCGTACCGGTTCGTGATGGCCAACAGTTCGGCCAGCAAGAGCAAGGTGATCGCCGATTCCGAGCGAATCATTGCCCGCATGCTGGCGGTGATGCTGCGCCGACGGATGAAAGCGGCCGGGATGGACGTCGGCGGAGTGGAGCCGTGGGCCTACCACATCGTCGGTGGCGTCCAGCTGGCCACCCACTCGTGGCTATTGGATCCGCGGATGACCCCCGACGAACTGATCGACTACCTGACCATGTTGAGTTGGAGTGCGCTGTGCGGGATCGTCGAGGTGGGCGGCTCGCTGGAGAAGTTCCGGGGCCAACCGCATCCGTCGCCAATCGTCCCGCCGCTAGCCGAATGATGAGGAGCGCCCATGGCTAACGTGACGGTTCGCTCCCGGCTCAGCTCCTGGGCCTACGCCCTGCGCACCACCAACCCACCACCGGACGGACCGGTCGACGCCGTTACCCGCTGGATCGTGGTGACCCGGGCCGCGGTGCTGCCGATGACCCTGTTCGCCGGCTTGGTCGCGGCGCTGCTGGCGGTCGGCAAACCCGGATTGGATTGGCGCTGGCTGGTTCTCGCGATCGCCGGAATCCTGTTGGCCCACACCGCCAATAACTTGATGAACGATCTTTACGACACCCAGACCGGCACCGACAGCGCCAGCTATCCGCGCGCCCTTTACGCCCCGCACCCCGTGCTGTCCGGGCTGGTCAGCCGCCGCACCCTGGTCATCGCGATCGCCACGGTGAACCTGGCTGATTTGGCGATCCTGATCGTGTTGACGTGGGCACGCGGCTGGCCCGTGGTGGCTTTCGCGTTGTCGGGATTCGTGCTGAGCGTCGCGTACACCGCGCCGCCGATACGACTGAAGAAGCGTGGCCTCGGCGAGCCGGATGTGCTGGTGGTCTGGGGCCCACTGATGGTGTGCGGCACCTACTTCTCGGCGGTTGGCACGGTCGGGTGGGATGTCTTGCTGGCATCACTGCCCTACGGGCTGCTCTGCACGACGGTGCTGATGGGAAAACACACCGACAAGATCCCCTACGACGAGCCACTTGGCATCCGCACGTTGCCGGTGATCTTCGGTGAGGCGCGTGCCCGCGCGTTGACGCTGCAGATGATGGTCGGGTTCTACCTGCTGGTTGCGGCGGCGGTAGCCGCCAAAGCGATGCCGTGGCCGGCGTTGCTCGTGGTCTTGGCGCTGCCGCGGCTGGTCAAGGTATGGCCGTACTTCCGCCGCCCACCACCCGACGAGCCGCCGAAGGGATTCCCGGTGTGGCCGCTGTGGTATGCCGCGCTGGCCTGGGTGCATGTCCGCCAAGCGGGCGCATTGCTGGTGTTGGGCTTGGCGATCGGCGCGGTGCTGCACGCCGTTTAGGCGAGCTCGGCGGCTATCCCTTCACCAGCGTGAACTGTCCCACCTCAGAGACGTTGCGCTGAAAGAAGTCAGAGCATCCGGTCAGATAGCGCATGTAGCGGTCGTAGACCTCAACAGAGGTCACCGCGATGGCGTCGTCGCGGGCGGCTTCCAGCCTGGTCGCCCAGGTATCGAGTGTTCGAACATAGTCAGCGGTCATCTTCTGCAGTGCCTCGACGGAAAACCCTGCGCCAGTTGAGTATTCGATGACATCCTCGTCGCACGGCACCGCGCCGCCGGGAAAGATTTCTGCAGCGATGAACCGCATGAACCGGAGATCGCTCATAGTGATCGGGATGCCCATCTCGGGCCAGCGCTTGAGCGGGTGACCCATGATCGTCTGCAGGACCATCCGACCGTCGCCCGGCATGATGCGGTAGCACGTATCGAAGAAGGCCTTGTATCGCGATTTGGGGAAGGCCTCGAATGCCTCGATGCTGACGATGCGGTCGACCGGGTCGTCGAACTCCTCCCAGCCGCGCAGCAGGATTTGCCGGGAGCGGTTGGTGTCAACCTGATCGAGCAGTTGTTGACCCAGACTGCATTGGTTCTTGCTCAAGGTCAGCCCGACGACGTTGACGTCGTGCCGTTCAATTGCGCGCTTCATCACCGAGCCCCAGCCGCAGCCGACGTCGAGCAGCGTCATTCCGGGCTCAAGACGAAGCTTGTCCAGCGCGAGGTCGATCTTGGCGATCTGGGCCTCTTCGAGCGTCATGTCATCGCGTGTGTAGTACGCGCAGCTGTAGGTCCGGGTCGGATCCTGGAACAGCCCGAAGAAGTCGTTGGAGATGTCGTAATGGGCCTGGACATCTTCGTAGGCCGGCCGCAATGTGGCTGCGCCATCCGACCCGTTGTCCGTCATGAGAAATTGGCCTTTCAGGTGGATCCGCTCAGGTCGCCAGATTGTGCTGTGACACCCGAACTTTATAGCGCATCTCGTCAAATCCGGCTAAGCGGGAGCCTTTTCGCAGGTGAATTGACAAACGTCGGTGTAGCCCTCGCGGAACAGGTCGGCGCAGCCGGTCAGGTATCGCAGGAAGCGCTCGTAGATCTCTTCGGACGTGATGGCAATGGCCTCGTCCTTTTTCGATTCAAGGTTGGCTGCCCAGGTGTCGAGGGTGCGGGCGTAATGCGGGCGTAGCTTTTGCTTGCGGGTCACCGTGTACCCCGCCTTGACCGCATGCTCTTCAACCTGTGCGGCCAGCGGCAGACGACCACCGGGATAAATCTCGTCCATGATGAACTTGATGAACCGCACCCGGGACATCGTCAGAGGCAGCTTTCGCTCCTTGATCTCCTCGTCGCTGGGAATGATGATCGTGTGCAGCATCATCACCCCATCGTCGGGCATCAAGTTGAACGTCCTCTTGAAATAGTCGTCGTACTTGTTGAAGCCGAAGTGCTCGAAAGCACCGATTGACACAACCCGATCGACGGGCTCGTCGAATTCCTCCCACGGCTGCAGGCGCACCTCCATGTGGCGCTTGCTGGTGGAATTCGCGAACCAGTGGTCCTCGATGTGTTGTTTCTGGTTTTCAGACAGCGTCAATCCGATGACGTTGACGTCGTATTTCTCGACCGCGCGCATGATCGTAGATCCCCACCCGCAGCCGATGTCGAGCAGCGTCATCCCCGGCTTCAGCCCAAGCTTGCCGAGGGACAGGTCGACTTTGGCGCGCTGCGCCTCTTCCAGCGTCATGTCGTCGCGCTCGAAATACGCGCAGCTGTACGTCTGACTCGGGTCCTGCCAAAGCCTGAAGAAGTCGTTGGAGATGTCGTAGTGGAACTGGACTTCTTTGGCATTCGACCCGCGAGTTTGTGCCGCGGACTTTGATAACCACTTGGACTGAGCTTTGGGCGTTGCGCTTGAGGTATCTGGCACCATTTGTCCTGGAGAATCGGAAAACGTGAATCGGGAGCGTGCCGGTCGCTCGACACGAGTAGAGGTTACCCCGCCCCCCGAGAAGAACGTGCAACGGCTCGCGCGCGCCGGCGCACGACACGGGTCGGCATCAATACTTGCCCAGCGTCAGCGCGACGTTGTGGCCACCGAAACTGAAGGAATTGCTGATCGCGTACCGGTAGTCGCCAGTTCGCGACTCACCAGCGACCACATCCAGATCGATCTGCGGATCGAGATTCCGCAGGTTCAACGTCGGCGGGATGATTCCGTCCCGCAGCGTCAGCACGGTCAGGATCGCTTCCACCGCACCAACGGCGCCAATCGAATGGCCAAGCGCCGCCTTCGGCGCGTACACCGCGGGCCGGTTGGCGCCCAACGCCTTGCGAATTGCCTTCGCCTCGGCGAGGTCACCGGCGACGGTGCCGGTGGCGTGGGCATTGACGTGGTCGATGTCGGCCGGGGTGAGCCCGGCATGCTGGATCGCCCGTGTCATGGCATGACCGGCTTGTTCGCCATTGGGATCGGGCGACACGGCGTCAAAGCCATCAGAGGTGACGCCTGCGCCCATCAGCCGGCCGAGGATGGTCGCCTCGCGGGATTTCGCGTGCTCTTCGGTTTCGACAACCATCAGCGCTCCCGCCTCACCGAACACAAACCCGTCGCGATCTTTGTCGAATGGGCGGCACGCGCCGGCCGGATCATCGTTATTGGTTGACAGCAAACTCTGCTGAGCGAACGCGGCAATGGGGACCGCCTCGATCTTGGTTTCGACGCCGCCGCAGATCGCGATATCGGCTTCGCCGAGCGCAATGTTGCGCCACGCCAGCGCAATCGCCTCGGCACCGGAGGCGCAAGCCGCGACCGGGGTCAAAATCCCTGCCTTGGCACCGCGTTCCAAACCAACCGCCGCCGCCGCAGCGTTGGGCATGGCCTTTTGCACACCCAACGGGGAAATCGCCCGGATACCTCGTTGCCGGATCTCGTCGTGGACCTGCACAAACTCTTCGGTCGAGCCCATGCCGGTGCCGATGGCAACCATCAACCGGTTGGTGTCGACCTCGGGCGAGCCGGCGTTCGCCCAGACTCGCCGACCGATCCTGGTCGACATCTTCTGCAGGAACAGATATCGACGCAGTTCCACCCGGGTTAGCTCATGGTCGAAATCCTCGAGCAAGTGCCCACCGATGCGTACCGGTAGGTCGAACTGCTCGACGAAGAGATCGTCAAGTTTGCGAATCCCGCTCTCGCCGTTCAACAGCTTCTTCCACGTGCTGTCGGCGTCGGTAGCCAGCGCAGTCGTCATCGCGATACCGGTGACGACCACATTGGGAACACCATTTCCGGTTGCGAGCTGCGCCATGGCGTTGTGTCGTTCTCCTCCTCGACGGCCTGTCGGTCACTCTGATACCCCAGCGCTGATAGCAATAAAGCCTAGATCCCGTCCAAGCAGGCCGCTTAAACTTGGCACAGGTAAGTTCGAACGGCGGCGTGATCGCCGTGATGTGACTGGGGGTGCAGCTCCGCCATGACCAAGCAGGGCAGTGAAAGCTCTGGCGAGACATGCATGACTGAGTTACGACCGTTCTACGAAGAGTCGCAGGCTTCGCAACTGGATGCCGCGAAGTTAGCCGAACCTTAGTAAGTGTAGAAGCCCTTACCGGATTTCTTCCCCAGCAAACCCGCCTCCACCATCCGCAGCAAAAGGGGCGGCGCGCCGTATTGCGGATCTTTGAACTCTTGGAACATCTTGTCCGCTATCAGCTTCAAAGTATCCAGACCGACGAGATCGGATAACCTCAGCGGCCCCATCGGGTGCGACAGTCCGGCAACAACTGCCTTGTCGACATCTTCGATCGTGGCAAAACCGGCCTCGACCATCCGGATCGCCGAAAGCAGGTAGGGCACCAGCAACGCATTCACCACGAATCCGGACCGATCCGAGCATCGCACCACTTGCTTTTTCAGCACCGCGCTGGCGAATTCCTCGGTACGAGCGGCCGCGGCTTCGTCGGTCAGCAGGGTGCAGACCAACTCCACCAGTGGCAGCACCGGAACCGGGTTGAAGAAATGCAGACCCAGCACCCGGCCGGGATTGGCGGTGGCGGCGGCCAGCTTCATGATCGGGATGCTCGACGTGTTAGACGCCAGAACAGCATCCGGATCGGTGATCACGCGATCCAGTTCGGCGAAGATGCCGGCCTTGACGTTCTCGTCCTCGATCACGGCCTCGATGACGAGTTGTCGATCGACCAGTTCGGCGAGGTCTGTGGTGAACTTCAGCTGGGCGATGGCGGCGTCGCGCTCGCGCTCGGTGATCTTCCCGGTGCTGACGCCGCGCTCAACGGATTTGACGATCCGATTGCGTCCCGCAGTGGTCAGGGCTTCGGTGGGCTCGTAGACGAGCACGTCAACTCCGGCGCGCGCGGATACTTCGGCGATGCCGGCACCCATCTGTCCGCCCCCGATGACCCCTACTCGTTCGATCGACACAGCACTCCTCACCAGCGAACAGACGCAGAATCGCACGATCGCGGCCGCAAAAGTGCGATTCTGCGTCTGGTCGGCACAGATTAGTGGAACTGGCCCTCTTCGGTCGAGCCGGTCAACGCAGTCGTCGAAGACGTCGGGTCGACGGTGGTGGCGATGCGGTCGAAGTAACCCGCACCGACCTCGCGCTGGTGCTTGGTCGCGGTGTAACCGCGCTCCTCGGCGGCGAATTCGCGCTCCTGCAGCTCGACATAGGCGCTCATCTGGTTGCGGGCGTAGCCGTAGGCCAGGTCGAACATCGAGTAGTTCAACGCGTGGAAGCCGGCCAGCGTGATGAACTGGAACTTGAATCCCATTGCGCCGAGCTCTTTTTGGAACCGCGCGATGGTCCCATCGTCGAGGTGCTTTCTCCAGTTGAACGACGGCGAGCAGTTGTAGGCCAGCATCTGGTCAGGGAACTCACTCTTGACACCCTCGGCGAACTTCCGGGCCAGCTCCAGGTCCGGCGTGCCGGTCTCCATCCAGATCAGGTCGGAGTACGGCGCGTAGGCCCTGGCACGAGCGATGCACGGCTGCAAGCCGTTCTGCACTCGGTAGAAGCCCTCGGCGGTGCGCTCACCGGTGATGAAGGGCTGGTCGCGCTCGTCGACGTCGGAGGTGATCAGCGTGGCCGCCTCCGCATCGGTGCGCGCGATCACCACCGTCGGAACCCCGGCGACGTCAGCGGCCAGCCGGGCGGAGGTCAACGTGCGGATGTGCTGCTGGGTCGGGATCAGTACCTTGCCACCGAGGTGACCGCACTTCTTCTCCGACGCCAGCTGGTCCTCCCAGTGCGTACCCGCGACACCGGCGGCGATCATCGCCTTTTGCAGTTCGTAGACGTTAAGCGCACCACCGAAGCCGGCCTCACCGTCGGCGACGATCGGGGCGAGCCAGTTTTCGACCGACGTATCGCCCTCGACCTTGGCGATCTCGTCCGCGCGCAGCAGCGCGTTGTTGATCCGGCGGACGACCTGCGGCACCGAGTTGGCCGGGTACAGGCTCTGGTCGGGGTAGGTGTGGCCGGACAGGTTCGCGTCGCCGGCGACCTGCCAGCCCGACAGGTAAATCGCCTTGAGGCCGGCGCGCACCTGCTGGACGGCCATGTTGCCGGTCAGCGCACCCAGCGCGTTGACAAACTCCAGGTCGTGCAGCTGATTCCAGAGCACCTCTGCTCCGCGGCGGGCCAGTGTGTGCTCCTCGACCACGCTGCCCTGCAGGGCGAGCACGTCGGCGGCGGTGTAAGTACGGTCGACGCCCTTCCAGCGGGGGTTGGTGTCCCAGTCGTGCTGGATCTGTTCGGCGCTCTTCGGCGTGCCAACGCTAGACATTGCGCTGCTCCTGTCATGGTGATCTGAGGATTAGAGTTTCCAGGCTTGTTAAGGCCTCAGCATCTTCGCTGATCTGCTAACTCGAAGATGGCACAGGTTAGCTTCGCAGGTCCACCCGTTTAATTGCCAAGTTTGGCAACGGCCATCGATATTTTTGCAAAGATTGCGAAGTTAATTCACAACTGAAACGGTTCAGTTGCTACCGGCCAGTAACTTAAATTCGCAGGTCAGAACGCGTGTTTGCGTGACGGCCGTACTGTTAAAGCGGGAAGATCGCCGCGACCGCTTTGGTCTCGTCGCCAACGGCATATGTGAGCGTTCTAACAGTGCGATCGGCCAGCTCAGTGCCGAATCGGTCGGTCGAGCCGGCCGGGTGCACGTGGGAGATGACCTCCAGCTTGTCCCCGAGCGCCACCGCCGCATTGTGCTCGATGGTCACTCGCAGCGGCGTTTTCAGCATGTCTGGGTACGACGACAGATAATCCTCGATCACGCTCCAGTACACGGAGTTGTTCATATGGTCGAAGAAGTCGATGTCGGTGAACCGAACCGGGAACTCATGGATTTCCTCGGCGTCATCACGACTGCCGGCGGTCAGGTAGGCCTTCCACCGCAGCCGGTCGACATCGGTGGTGCGCCGCAAGCCCTCCAGAAAGTCGTCGGCGATGCGTGCCGGCGTCTGGGTGTCGCGGTTGAAGTTGATCCAAAATCCTTCGGACTCCAGCAAGCCGCCCTTGCGTCCGTCGATGCGGACCCGCATCTCACACCACCGGTTAGATGTTCCCGAGCACCAGCGGCGCATCCGCAACATGTCGTTGAACTCGATCGGGCGGATCAAATCGATCATCGTGCGGCGGACAATCCACAGCGGATGGGTTTCCTCATAACCCATTTCGCGCAGTTGATCTTGGCCGATGTCCACGATGTGACGCGCGGCAGCGTCGAAGCGCAGCCGGCCCTCGCGGTCGATGTCGGCAACACGCAGCGGCCATTCCAGCTCGAAGACGTCGGGATGGCCGTCCGGGACCGGCATCATCACTTTGTCCAGGCTCACTGCGTCACTCTCCGCTGCTTTTGGCTAATTGGCCTAGCTAGGTCCCCCAAGCCGAAATCATGCCAAACTTCCTGACTGCGGCGCCAATCTAGGAACTTCTGCCAAGTCTGCAAACCACATCTTCGCAATACGCGTAAGCTGGCCCGATGTCCAAGACGTTCGTTGGCTCGCGCGTTCGGCAGCTGCGCAGTGAGCGCGGATTCAGCCAGGCAGCGCTGGCGCAGATGTTGGAAATCTCGCCGAGCTACCTCAACCAGATCGAGCACGACGTCCGTCCTCTGACGGTGGCGGTGCTACTGCGCATTACCGAAGTTTTCGGCGTCGACGCGACGTTCTTCGCCTCTCAAGACGACACCCGACTGGTCGCCGAACTGCGCGAGGTGACCCTGGACCGCGATTTAGACATTGACGTCGACCAGTCGGCGGTGGCCGAGATCGTCAACGGGCATCCAGGGTTTGCCCGCGCGATGGTCAACCTGCACCGCCGCTTCCGGATCACGACCGCGCAGCTGGCCGCCGCCACCGAGGAGCGCTTCTCCGACGGCAGCGGCAGCGGGTCGATCACCATGCCCCACGAAGAGGTGCGGGATTACTTCTACCAACGTCAGAACTATCTGCACGAGCTGGACACCGCCGCCGAGGACCTCACCACCCGGATGCGGATGCATCACGGTGACCTGGCCGGTGAATTGTCCCGCCGGCTCACCGAGGTACACGGCGTGCACATCAACAAGCGCATCGACCTTGGCGACACCGTGTTGCACCGCTACGACCCGGCGACCAAGACGATGGAGATCAGCACGCACCTCTCATCGGGCCAGCAGGTGTTCAAGATGGCCGCCGAACTGGCCTATTTGGAGTTCGGCGAGCTCATCGACGCCCATGTCACCGACGGCAAGTTCACCAGCGAAGAGTCGCGCACCCTGGCCCGGCTGGGGCTGGCCAACTACTTCGCCGCGGCCGCGGTGTTGCCGTATCGGCAGTTCCACGACGTCGCGGAGAACTTCCGTTACGACGTCGAACGGCTTTGCGCGTTCTACTCGGTGAGTTACGAGACCATCGGGCACCGGCTGTCCACATTGCAGCGGCCGTCGATGCGGGGCGTGCCGTTCTCGTTCATCCGCGTCGACCGAGCCGGCAACATGTCAAAGCGCCAGTCGGCCACCGGTTTTCATTTCTCGTCCAGCGGCGGCACCTGCCCGTTGTGGAACGTCTACGAGACATTCGCCAACCCGGGCAAGATCCTGGTGCAGATCGCCCAGATGCCCGACGGACGCAACTACATGTGGGTGGCCCGGACCGTGGAGCGGCGGGCATCACGGTATGGTCAGCCCGGTAAGACCTTCGCGATCGGGCTGGGCTGCGAACTCCGCCACGCTCACCGACTCGTCTATTCGGAAGGACTCGACTTGTCGGGGGATATCGCCACGCCGATCGGCGCAGGCTGCCGGGTCTGCGAACGCGACAACTGCCCACAGCGCGCGTTTCCCGCTTTGGGCCGGGCACTCGACCTCGACGAGCACCGCAGCACGGTGTCGCCATATTTGGTCAAGCAAGCATGACCCGCGCCGACGACGATGCAAAGGGGCCCCCGCGAAGCTGGGGACGCAGCTTTGAGGTGGAGCGGCGCCTATGACCGAAGCTGCGGAAGTGGGTCGTATCCCATCGGGACGGTTGCGCGACTTGGGCCTGATCAATTGGATCTTGGCCAAGTCCGCCGCACGCACGGTCCGCGCGCCACAGATGCACCTGTTCGCCACGTTGGGCCAACACAAGCGGCTATTTCTGGCGATGATGCCCTACTCCGCCCTGCTGCTGCGAGGCCGATTGGCACGCGCCGACACCGAGTTGGTGATCCTGCGGGTCGCTCATCTGCGCGGTTCCAAATACGAGCTGCAGCATCATCGCCTGATGGGACGCCGCAGCGGGCTCGATGACCAGACCCAGGCAAAAATCTTCGGCTGGCCAAACGGGGCCGACGGGCTGACCGATCGGCAGCAAGCGCTGCTGTGCGCCACCGACGAATTCATCTATAACCGCTCGATCAGCGGCGAGGTCTGGCAGCAGCTGTCCAGCCACCTCGATCGGCGTCAGCTCATCGAATTCTGCATGCTCGCAGGACAATACGACGGCCTGGCCGCCACCATGTCGGCCCTTGAGATTCCGCTGGACCACCCCGAGTAGCGGTCCTTCAGACGTAGCTGCGGACCACCACGGCCAACGAAAGCAGGACTGGAAGAACCGGCAACGCGAAGGCGAACGACGCCAGCGCATAGTTTCGGCGGCGCCGCAACCGCTGTCCCCACAGCACCGCCCACAGTGCGGACGCCGCCGAAACGATCAACACGATCAGACTCCACAGGCTCACCGTGGTAACCGCTTCGCCGATCGAGATCGCCACCAGCCACAGAACATAGCCGATGATCGCTCCGCCGATGGCGGCCCAAATCGATTCGCTACGCACTGCTTTGGCCACCCGGCCATGGTATCGGTCCGCGGCGACGACCTGACCGATGGGCAGCTCAACCGCCGAACGTCCATGCCGCGTGCGGCGACACCACAAACCCCTGGGGGTGATGCTGCCAGTCGGCAACGCATGCCACCCCGCCATCGCCGGTGGCCAGGCAGGTGGTGTACCTCTCGTAGGTGTAGTCAAGCCGGTGCATAGCGGGTAACTGCCGGATAGTCCCGGTATAGGTCGGCGTTGTGAACCTCGGGGAGTCGGTCTTGCGCATGCCGATCCGAGGTGGGGAGAAGTCCACGTAAATCTCGTTTTCACCCTCGGGCGCGCCTGGCAACGGTCCGTCACAACCGAATGCGCCGCCGCTGAATACCTCGATTTTGCAGGTGAGCCCGGACGCCACCGTGAAGTACGGGAACGGGTTCCTGGGTCCGGATCCCACGATGTAGCTCTGGTCATTGACGACGAAATCGTGCGGATCGGGGAATCTCGCGGGCAGGCCCGCACTGCGCGGTCCGATTCCGCTGCGCTCCGGTGATAACACGAACCAGCTGGCAGCCGGCGAGCCACGGGTACACATCGTGATCGCACCGGCGGCAGCGGCACATTGGAAGTCGCCGTAGACGATCTTGTGTCCCACCGGCAACGTCTGCGGTGCGCTGCCGTCGGGCCCGACGAAATGCGGCTTTAACGTCTGGCGGAAAACATCTGGCTCGACCTCGACGGCCGCGGGCGGGCGGCCGAACAGCTCGACCTCGTTGGCGGGGGCCGGGGTGCCATGTAACGCGCCGTCGCAGCCGACCATTGGCTCAATGGCCTCGATCCGGCAGGTCAGCCCGTCCGGTGTTCGAAACGACACGTATTGCGTGTATTGCTCGGTGACCAGGTAATCGTCGGCGGAGACCTCGGCGTAACGACCGAGATCAGGCGTCGGCGGCGGAGGTGCCAGCCTCACCACAGTGGGAGCGTGCCGCCGGTGCTGCGGCATCGCCAGATCGGGTGCTTGCGAGTCACACCCGACCAGCACCAACGCGACCAGTGTGGCCACCGTGAACGTAGCGCGACGCATCGGCATCAGAAGTTGATCATGTGGCCTATCAGGCCATGGAAGCATTCTTGCAGCGCCTCCGACATCGTCGGATGAGTATGCACGTTGCGCGCCAACTCATTTGCGGTCAAATCCCACTTCTGCGCCAGCGTGAGTTCGGGCAGCAACTCGGAGACGTCGTGGCCAACCAGGTGTCCGCCGAGCAGTTCGCCGTATTTGCCGTCGGCGACGAGTTTGACGAAGCCGCTCGGGTCGCCCACTCCGTGCGCCTTGGCGTTGGCGGTGAACGGAAACTTGGCCACTACAACGTCGTAACCCTGGTCGCGGGCCTGCTCTTCGGTGAGTCCAAAGCTTGCGACGTTCGGCTGGCAGAACGTCGCGCGCGGTAGCATGCGATAGTCGCCGAGAGCCAAAGTCTCTGCGCCGCCGATGGTCTCGGCTGCCACCACGCCCTGGGCCTCGGCGACGTGGGCTAGCTGCAGCAGCCCGGTGACATCGCCGATGGCATAGATGTGCGAGACGTTGGTCTGCATGTAGTCGGTGATTCCGATCGCTTTGCGGTCGGTCAGCGCCACCCCGGCCTCGTCCAATCCGTAGCCTTCGACGTTGGGCGCAAACCCAATGGCCTGCAGCACTTTGTCGGCCTTGAGCTCTTGCGCGTTGCCGTCCTTGCTCACGCTCACCGTTACAGCGGAACCGTCGTCGACGATCGACTCGACTTTGCTGCCGGTGAGGACCTTGACACCGAGTTTTTTGAACTGCTTCTCGATTTCCTTGGACACCTCGGCGTCTTCGTTAGGCAACGCCCGCGGCAAGAACTCGACGATCGTCACCTCGACGCCATAGTTGGCCAGCACATAGCCGAACTCCATGCCGATGGCGCCGGCACCGGCGATCACGATCGACCCCGGGAGCTCCCGGGAAAGGATCTGCTCCTCGTAGGTGACGACGTTCGCCGAAAGCGACGTGCCGGGGACTAGTCGGGTGCTGCTGCCGGTGGCGATGATGGCGTTGTCGAAGGTGACCCTCTCGGTACCCCCGTCGTTGAGGTCGACTGAAAGAGTGTTGGTGTCGGTGAACCTGCCGTAGCCGTGGATTTCGGTGATCTTGTTCTTCTTCATCAGGAAGTGCACACCGGCGACGCGGCCCTCGGCTACTTTGCGGCTTCGGTCGTAGGCGAGGCCGTAATCGAATGTCGCGTCGCCGCTGATGCCGAAGGTCTTGGCTTCCTTATTGAAGATGTGAGCGAGTTCGGCGTTGCGCAGCAATGCTTTGGACGGGATGCAGCCGACGTTGAGGCAGACTCCGCCCCAATATTTGGGTTCGACGACGGCGGTATTCAATCCCAGCTGTGCGGCGCGGATGGCTGCCACGTAACCGCCGGGTCCAGCTCCGAGCACGACAACGTCATAGTGGGTCACGGCAACTACCCTAACGGCCGGATCTACGCTGTCAGGTGGCCAGCCATTTTTGGAGGTTGTCGTCGTGACCGCGACGACCCACAGGCCGCGGCCGGCCTGCGGGTTAGCCATCCGCAGGCCAGGAACACGCCAGTTTGACGACAATCGCCGCGGGTACAACGTCGCCATGTCCTTGGATTGTCCGAAGCGAATGACCTTCGGACCCTGCGGTGGGGTGCGGCCAGACGGCCAGTGTGAAATGCGGCCCGGCCCATGTGCGTTCCCCGACGTGGTGCCGTGGTCGGGTCCGCAGATCACCGGAGTCGTCGCGCAGGCGCCACTGGTCCTTACCGACTTCAGCTGTAACCCATTCGATCCGGCCGACGCGGCGGCAATCGCGGCTGTCCTCGCGCCATCGTGTGACGCCGTTCTGGTCGGCGAGCATCAGAACCGCCCGGATTTTCCGCCCACGGTGATGAGCCGGCTGCTGCTGGACGGTGGCGTCACGCCATGGATCACGCTTTGCTGTCGCGACCGCAACCGGGTGGTGCTCGAACAGGAAATGCGCGGTCTGGCCTTGACCGGCGTCCAGACGGTGTTGTGCGTCACCGGTGACGGCCGCGGCTACGATGTCCGTCCCGACGTGACCCAAACGTTCGACCTCGACGGTCTTCGACTCGTCGCGCTGGCCGCCTCGCTCGAAATCGTCGCGGCAGTGCCCGAAACGCCGACCGCGCCGCCAGTGCACGCGCGGCCGGCACGATTGGTCGAAAAGCAGCGTGCTGGCGCGAGTATTGCTGTGCTCAACCATGTTCCGTCCACATCTGCCGTCGCCGAGTACGTCCGGGCGGCGCGATCGGCCGGATTGACAATTCCGGTGATCGCCGCGGTCGCGGTTTTTACCGACGAGGTTTCGGCCGCAGTGCTGCAGGGATTGCCCGGTCTCGAACTTGATCCACAACTCGTGCACGACGTCGTCAACGCTGCCGACCCGGTCGAAGCCGGTATCGGGGCAGCGGTCGATCAGGCGCGCGCCTTGATGTCAATCGAGGGCATAGCTGGCGTGAATGTGTCCGGCCTGGCTTCGGGTTCGGGAACTCGTGTCGGGGCGAGAATCAAGGCCGAGGTCGGTGCCCGCATCCGCGCGCATCACGGCTTTTGACAAGCGCGAACACCGGAACTAGCCGCGACTCAGCACCAGCAGCTCGGTGGACAGCTGCGAGTCCGCAATGAGGCGGCCGATCAAGTTGCTTTGACGTTCGGCGACTTGCCAGGCGCGTTCATGGCCGTGCCGAGCCAACAGCGTCTCGTTGACGGTTTCATCGCGAGTTTGCCAGGCTTGTGGAGGAGGCTCCATGGCCGCCGCGCCATCCCATGCGTCGATTCGCAGTTTGGCCTGCTCGATCAGGTCGACCAGCAACTGCTTGGTGGGGAAATGATTCCCGTCGGGCTGCTCGTCGAGCACGGGCTTCGCAGCGACCATCACCAGCAACCCGATGCGGCCGGATGCCCGCACGACTCGACGCAGTTCTCGCAGCAACTCCAGCTGCAACGACGTCGTACAAAGGACACCTAGAGACCAGGCGGCGTCGAATGATTGGTCGCCAAACGGCACGGCGGAGGCCACAGCCTGCACTACGGGATAGCCGAAGAGGCGACGGGCAGCCCTGCAAGAGCCAGCTTCGGGCTCGATGAGAATAGGCCGCACCGAGCGTTGCTGAACTGCATAGCCGGCGGGTCCCCCAACGCCGGCCCCACAACGTCTCACCCTTGGCGAGGCCTAGCTCGCTAATCAACCAGTCCAGTGCGGCCGGACTTCCACTTCCCCGGCAACCGGCCGGTATGCGATACGACGATCCCAGGTCGACCGCCACCTTGGCTGTCCATTCCGCGACCGTGTCGAATTCGGCAGACATTGCGTCGCTCAATGGCGCCGCTCCGCTTTGTCCACAGCACAATGGTCATCACACATAGACCAACTATCTTAACTATCCAGAATGTGAACTTCCAAGTTCAGGTGTCGGAAAAGTCGGCGTGCGTCAGTACGGGATGACGCGCATCAAGCAATGACGCTGGCTGTGCTCGCAGTAGAAGGCGCCGTAGAGCGGGGCCGCAGCGACTACCGACGCGAACACCGCTGACATCATTGCGATCGCCAACGCTGAGACCAGCGGTCGGTCCGGCACCATCGCCAGCATCAAACCGGCGACAGTAGAGACGACGACATAGACGAAAACCACGAACACCACCCCGGTCTTGTGCGCCGAGTTGTCGTGGCTCCACCAGTAGAACAGGCCGGCGCCGATCGCCCCGGCCGGGACCCAGACCGCGATGATCATCAACAGGAACTGCCACCACCTCAGGTAGTGGTATCGGCCGGGCACGGCGATAGGCGGCGCCGGTATGTGCAGCTGCCCGGACGGCGGTGCTTCGGCAGTCGGATCCGCCTCGGTCTGCGCCGCCGGGGCCGGGCTGACTGCCGGTACATCCGGTGCCTCGCTTGTCGAGGGCTCCGAGCGCCGACGAGCTAGCCACCATCGCCGTCGCGGCGCCGGCGGTTCCGGTTCAACGGGCTCCGACTCGGGTTGAGGGTGCGCACCGGTGTCGAAGGTCGGCGTGTAGGCCTCGGTCTTCGGCATCGACTGGGTGTCCACACGTTCTTCGTCAGGCACGGGTCATCACCTCGATCACCGCGAGCACACCGAACCATCCCGGCGCCATCGACAGGATGGACACCCCCAGTGCCGTCAGCCACCGGCGTCCGGACACCAAGATCACCAGCAGACCGATGATGGTGGGGAATCCAACCACCAGCCCGATGACGACGTCGGGGCGGATGCGGGTGGTAACCAGCACCGCGCCCGCTGCCCCGACGATCAGCCCGACCGCGACACCCACCAGCATCGCGCTGGTCAGCAGCCAGTTACGGGGAAGCGGTATCACGCTTTGAAGATACTGCCGCAGCTCCCTGCTACGGCTTTAGTGCCCCGGCGCGCCCTGGTAACGAACAAGCGTCAGCCGCGGCAGCCACCACCGGCGCGCGCTCCGACGGCCGCTCGCCGCGTTCGTAGTCGGCTCCGGTGATCACCGGGGTGGCCGCGAGGGCGGTGTTCTCGGCATCGCTGAAAGCACGTCCGCGGGACAAAAATCGCTTCCCCTCCGGTGCCTCCAAACTGAACCCGCCGCCCCGGCCGGGCACCACGTCGATGACGAGCTGGGTGTGTTTCCACGCCTGGAACTGCGGCCCGGAGATCCACACCGGCACCCCGACTGCGCCGACGTCGAGCACACCGAGCAGCACGTCGCGATCACCCACGATGAAGTCCCCGTCGGGGTAACACATCGGCGATGACCCATCACAGCACCCGCCGGATTGATGGAACATCACCGGACCATGCCGTTGTTGCAGTTGCTCCAGCAGCGCGGCAGCATCGGCGGTGATCACCGCCCGTGGGGTCATCAGAAGAAGCCCTGCGCCTTATTGGAGTAGGAGACCATCAGGTTCTTGGTCTGCTGGTAGTGGTCGAGCATCATCTTGTGGTTCTCCCGACCGATACCAGACTGCTTGTAGCCACCGAAAGCGGCGTGCGCGGGGTAGACGTGGTAGCAGTTCACCCACACCCGGCCGGCCTGGATGTCACGGCCGGCCCGGTAGGCGGTGTTGCCGTCGCGGCTCCATACCCCCGCGCCCAGGCCGTAGAGAGTGTCGTTGGCGATGGCGATCGCGTCGTCGTAGTCGGAGAACGACGCCACCGACACCACCGGCCCGAAGATCTCCTCCTGGAAGATCCGCATCTTGTTGTTGCCCGCGAAGATGGTGGGCTGCACGTAGTAGCCGCCGGAGAGGTCACCGCCCAGCTCGGCACGCTCCCCGCCGGTGATGATCTTGGCGCCCTCGTCCTTGCCGATTTCGATGTATGACAACACCTTTTCCAGCTGGTCGTTGGAGGCTTGCGAACCGATCATCGTCTCGGTGTCCAGCGGGTCGCCCTGCCGGACCGCTTTGGTGCGGATGGCCGCCAGCTCCAAGAACTCGTCGTAGATGTCGGCCTGGACCAGGCTGCGCGACGGGCAGGTGCACACCTCGCCCTGGTTGAGGGCGAACATGGTGAACCCCTCCAGCGCCTTGTCCTGGAAGTCGTCGTGGGCGGCCATCACGTCGGAGAAGAAAATGTTGGGGCTCTTACCGCCCAGTTCCAGGGTGACCGGGATCAGGTTCTGCGACGCGTACTGCATGATCAGCCGCCCGGTGGTGGTCTCGCCGGTGAACGCGACTTTGGCGATCCGGTTGCTCGACGCCAGCGGCTTGCCGGCTTCGGCGCCGAAACCGTTGACGACGTTGACTACCCCGGGCGGCAGCAGGTCGGCGATCAGCGAGATGAAGTACAGCACTGAGGCCGGGGTCTGCTCGGCCGGCTTGAGCACCGCCGCATTGCCGGCCGCCAGCGCCGGCGCCAGCTTCCAGGTGGCCATCAAAATCGGGAAGTTCCACGGAATGATCTGCCCGACGACGCCCAGCGGCTCATGGAAGTGGTAAGCGACGGTGTCCTCGTCGATCTGGCTCAGCGAACCCTCCTGAGCGCGGATCGCGGCGGCGAAATACCTGAAATGATCAGCGGCGAGCGGAATGTCGGCGGCCAGCGCCTCGCGGATCGGTTTGCCGTTGTCCCAGGTTTCGGCCAGCGCCAGCGAGTCTTTGTTTTGCTCGATGCGGTCGGCGATTTTGTTCAGGATCGCTGCCCGCTGGGCCGGGGCGGTTTTGCCCCACGCTGGCGCCGCCGCGTGCGCAGCGTCGAGCGCCTTGTCAACGTCGGTCTCGTCGGAGCGTGGTATCTCGCAGAACGTCTGACCGGTGACCGGCGTCGGGTTCTCGAAATACCGGCCACCGACCGGAGCGACCCATTCGCCCCCGATGAAGTTCTCGTACCGCGACTCATATGACATCAGCGCTTCAGCGGAACCCGGACGTGCGTAGACGGTCATGGGATCAGCTCCTCGTTTGACGGTGTTATACAAGTCACACTACCGCCGCAGTCACAATCTCTTCTATGACGAGTCGCATGCCCGAAGACCCATATCTGTGGCTGGAAGACATCGGCGGCGACGAGGCGCTGGACTGGGTGCGCGCCCGCAATGAGCCCACCAAGGCCGAATTCTCCGGCGAAGACTTCGAGCGAATGCGTACCGAAACGCTCGAAGTCCTTGACACCGATGCCCGGATTCCCTACGTGCGCCGTCGTGGCGAGTTCTTGTACAACTTCTGGCGCGACGCGGCCAACCCGCGCGGACTGTGGCGGCGGACCACCCTGGACAGCTACCGAAGCGACAACCCGGAATGGGATGTGCTCATCGACGTCGATGAGCTGGCTCGCGCTGACGACGAGAACTGGGTGTGGGCCGGTGCCACCGTCATTTATCCCGAAAACACGCGCGCCCTCATTACATTGTCGCGCGGCGGATCAGACGCAGCTGTCGTGCGTGAATTCGACATCACAACACGCGAATTCGTTGCCGATGGCTTCACCTTGTCGGAGGCGAAATCCCGGACCAGCTGGGCCGACCCGGACACACTGCTGATCGGCACCGACTTCGGCGCCGAGTCGCTGACCGAATCCGGCTACCCGCGGATCGTCAAGCGCTGGCGGCGGGGCCAACAGGTTGCGGACGCCGAGACGGTGTTCGAAGGGTCAACCAGCGACGTCATCGCGGCCGGGTCAGTCGACCGCACGCCCGGGTTCGAGCGGACACTGCTGAGCCGGGCCGTCGACTTCTTCAACGACCAGGTCTACGAGCTACGCGGGGATGAGCTGATCCGTATCGACGCGCCCACCGACGCGTCGCTGTCGGTGCACCGGCAGTGGTTGCTGATCGAACTGCGGACCGACTGGTTCACCGGCAGCGCCAGCTACACCGCCGGCTCGCTGCTTGCCGCCGACTACGAGGAATTCCTCAGCGGCACAGCCCGATTGCAGGTAGTTTTTGAGCCCGACCAGCACACTAGCCTGCTGCAATATGCCTGGACCCGCGACCGACTCGTCGTCGTCACCTTGGCCGACGTCGCCAGCCGCGTCGAAATCGTCACGCCGGGCGATTGGCAGCGCCGGCCGGTGTCCGACGTCCCGGCAAACACCAACACGGTTATCGCCGCGGCTGACGATACCGGCGATGAAATCTTCCTGGACTCCAGTGGATTCGTGACGCCTTCGCGGCTGCTACATGGCGCTGTCGAGGGACCACTGGAACAGATCAAGTCCGCACCCGCGTTCTTCAACGCCGAAAACATCGCCGTAGCACAGCACTTCGCCACATCGAAGGACAGCACCTCGATCCCCTACTTCGTAGTCGGCCCGCGCGATGCGACTGGACCCGGTCCAACCCTGCTCGGCGGCTATGGCGGATTCGAAGTTGCTCGCACCCCCGGTTACGACGGCGTGCTGGGTCGGCTATGGCTGGCGCGCGGCGGAACCTTCGTGCTGGCCAACATTCGCGGCGGTGGCGAGTACGGCCCGAACTGGCACACCCAGGCGATGCGGGAAGGCCGTCACCTCGTCGCCGAGGACTTCGCCGCCGTGGCAACCGATTTGGTGGACCGCGGCATCACCACCGTCCCGCAGCTCGGCGCGCAAGGCGGCAGTAACGGCGGGCTGCTGATGGGAATCATGCTGACCAAGTACCCGCAGCTGTTCGGCGCGTTGGTGTGTCAGGTGCCGTTGCTGGACATGCGCCGCTTTCATCTGCTACTGGCCGGCGCGTCCTGGGTGGCCGAGTACGGCGATCCCGACAATCCCGCCGACTGGGAATTCATCGCCGAATACTCGCCGTACCACAACATCTCCTCCGAGGTCGATTACCCGCCAGTGCTGATCACCACGTCCACCCGCGACGATCGCGTCCATCCCGGGCATGCCCGCAAAATGACGGCGGCACTAGAAGCAGCGGGGCATCGGGTCTGGTACTACGAGAACATCGAAGGCGGCCACGCCGGCGCGGCCGACAACGCGCAGGTCGCGTTCAAATCCGCGCTGAGCTTCTCGTTTCTGTGGCGGATGCTTCGCAACTGAGTCCAGTTTGGTTCGCGGGCGCGCCGTCGGCCTGAGATGAAGCTGAGAAGATCCTTAGTTAGTGCTGTGGGTAGGAACTTGCCATTTTGCGCAGGGTAGCGCAGGCAGGATGGTGCCTATCGATTGGGCAGCCGAACGGCGGTAAGCAAGGCCACTACCAGGCTCGATCCTATTTGCGGGGCGGCCGCAGAAAATTTTTCACCAAAATCTTGGTAGCAATCGGCGTGTTCGCTTCCCTCCCCCTTCTCTAAGGCGTACCTTACACATACCTGAGAAAAACATGAAAGAAGCAGGGCCATGGTCGGTCGGCAGAGCGACGAGGGGGATCGGCGGTCGCGCGAGGCGCGCAATCGAACCGTTTCTGCCGGCCGACCGTCTCAGCAATAGGAGCAGCAGAGGAGGTCGAGATGACTCCATTAGTGGTGGCGTGCCTGTCAGTGGCCGCCCCGGTCGCCGGAGTTGGCCTTTTCGAGTTGCAGGCACGTCTTGAACAATGGGACCAGGAACGGCACGCTGAGGATTGATTTCGACAATCCCATTCTGAAGGCGAAGCCATGACTGTAAACACTGTCGATGCCGGACCCAAGCAGATCAGCCGCTCCGTCGAGGTGAATGCCCCGGCCAGCGAGTTGTTTGCGATCGTCGCCGATCCGCGCCGCCACCGCGAGCTCGACGGATCCGGGCTGGTCCGAGACAACATCCGCGGACCCGAGCGTCTTGGCCCGGGTGCGCGATTTTCCACCAAGATGGCGATGTACGGGCTGCCTTACCGCATCACCAGCACGGTGACCGCGTTCGAGCCCGACCAGCTCATCGAATGGGCCCATCCCTTCGGACACCGCTGGCGCTGGGAGTTCGCCGCGGAGACGCCGACCAAGACCAGGGTCACCGAAACCTTCGACTACCGCGAGGCTGCACCACTGACGCACTGGGTGAGGTTTTACGGGGTGACAGGATTCGCGAAGCGCAACGGCGCGGCTATCGAAAACACGCTGTCGCGGCTCAGCGAGCGCTATAGCGGCTGACCCGGTTCTGCTGGACACAGCCCTGCCAAGCGACTTCGCTTGAGCTATGCCAATCCCCAAATTTCAAACGCTGCTCTACACGACGGCCACGCCGGTCGCCACCATCACGTTGAACCGCCCCGAGGCTCTCAACACCATCGTTCCGCCCATGCCCGACGAGATCGAGGCCGCCGTCGGCCTGGCCGAGCGCGACCCGGACATCAAAGTCATTGTGCTGCGCGGCGCCGGCCGGGCGTTCTCCGGCGGCTACGACTTCGGCGGTGGCTTCCAGCATTGGGGCGAGGCGATGAACACCGACGGCCGCTGGGATCCGGGCAAGGACTTCGCGCTGGTCACCGCGCGCGAGACCGGGCCGACCCAGAAGTTCATGGCGATCTGGCGGGCGTCCAAACCGGTGATCGCGCAAGTCCACGGCTGGTGCGTCGGCGGGGCCAGCGATTATGCGCTATGCGCCGACATCGTCATTGCCAGCAACGACGCCGTCATCGGCACCCCGTACAGCCGCATGTGGGGCGCCTATTTGACCGGGATGTGGCTGTATCGGCTCAGCCTGGCCAAGGTCAAGTGGCACTCGCTGACCGGCCGACCACTGACCGGTGTGCAGGCCGCCGAGGTCGAGCTGATCAACGAGGCGGTCCCCTTCGAGCGGCTGGAGGGGCGGGTCGCCGAAATCGCCGCCGAACTGGCCCGAATCCCGTTGTCGCAGTTGCAAGCTCAGAAGCTCATCGTCAACCAGGCCTACGAGAACATGGGCTTGGCATCGACCCAGAGGCTGGGCGGCATCCTCGACGGCCTGATGCGCAACACCCCCGACGCCCTCGACTTCATCCGCACCGCCACCACCAAGGGAGTCCGGGCCGCGGTCGAGCGCCGCGACGGGCCGTTCGGCGATTACAGCCAGGCCCCGCCGGAGCTGCGGCCAGACCCGGCGCACGTCATCACGCCATGATGTGACTAGCTGGTGGGCTGCGGCAGTTGGGCGGCCGAGTCAGAACACTCGGTATCGGACAGCACGCCGCGCAGTCCGGTCATTGCCTGCTCGAGCTCGCCGGTGAACGGGTGCCTGGCGACCGTCTCGACGGTATGGCGCACTTGCGGCGTCGCGATGCGTTGCTGATCGGGCGATAGCCGCGGCAATGCCATTGCAAAGACGTTCAGCACCTGCGCGCAGGTCTGGTGTTGTCCGCCCTCGGCCGCGGCCACCGCAATATTTGCCAACGATGCCAGCACTTCATCAATTACTTTGTCGCGGTAGACAATCGGCAACGCGGCAGCTATGCGATCAGGCCCGCGAACCGTGGCGTCTCCCGACGTCCAGTGCGCCAGCAAAGTGTGCAGCCCGTCGGCGGTGACCAGAGCCGCCTCGGGGTCACGCTGGGTGGCCGATGCCCAGCCGATGCTGGACAGCTGGTGCACACCGTAGGACGGGTCCCGGTTGACTTGGCGTTCTCGACCACACCACAACGCGTTCAGCACGGCATCAGCCAGCTGTTCGCGGTCAGCCGGGGCCTCGCTGCGTACCTTCGCAAGAGGAGAGCCGACAACCACGTGGCTACCCAATCCCGCGCACAACTCGATCTCCACCGCACCGGGGACGGACGCAACCGCGCCTGCCAGCAGGTCGAGGTCAATGTCGACCAGATATCCACTAGTTTCGGCATGCACGACTGCGCAAGGAAGCTGCTCTAGCAGCGGTTCCTGCCGGACCCGCCGCAACCAGTCGAGCTGGTTGGCGCGCGTGGCGATGGTGAGCTGCACAACGCGTTCCACCACCGACGTGGGACGTAGCTGATCAAGCACCAGGTAGCCGAAAGTCACGAGTGCGGCGAGGGCCAACACACTCAGGACGAGCGCGACCACCGTGGAGAACACTGCCTGAGCGGGACTGACCACGGCCACCACCACCACGTAGTACGCCGACACTCCGGCGAAGTAGCCGAAGTACGCCTGGTTGACGCGGTGTAGCAGGAACTGTTCGACCACTACCCAGGTGAAGACATCGGCCATTCGATGCACCAGAGTGAGTAGCAGGAAGAACGTGATCGTCATCAAGGTGAGCATGCCGGGCCCCACCGTGCGGAGCATCGACTGGTTTTGTTGCGGCGGCGCCAACGTCGACAGCGCGTGCCGAGTGGACTGCAGCCAGACGCCGGTGTTGCGGTCTAACACGGCGGTGAGTGCGGCCAACGCAACGAATCCGACCACCATGGCTAATGGCACTGCGAGAAATTCATTCAGCGCGCGCCGTAATCCGCTCTCCCGCCTGGGACGCAACCGCTTTTCAGCTCGACGCACGACGTTTGTCCACTCCTACCACTCCGCAAAGAGCTGTGGTCATAGGTACCCGCCAGCGTCAGTAGCGAACCGCCCCGCCGTCAGGTGTTGGGCGGCCGAACCAGCCGACGCCTCCCGATCTTTCTACCGTTCCTTTGCGTGCGTGCGGGCCGGTATGAACGGCAGAGCCACCAGCGGGAACACAGCGCTGGCGGCAAACGCAATGGGATAGCCTGCCGCCACGATCAGTTCGGCAAAAAGCGGGGGAGCGACGGCAACAACCAGTCGCTCGAAGGTGTTCTGGGTGGCCAGCGCCCATCCACTCCAGAACGGGCCGGCGATCTCGGGGATCGTGGTGAACGGCAGCCCGTTATCGCCCGCGATGGCCGAGGCGACGACCATCATCGGCACGGCAAGTCCCCATCCAAGGTGATCGGTGAGTGCCAGCATCCCCATGACCACGGCGGTCGCGGCGGCGATCTTGCGAAGCGGCTGCATCCGCGAGCCGATGTGGTCCGCCCATCGGCCGGCCGCGATGCGGGCCAGCGCGCCGAGCAGTTGCGAAGCACCGACCAGCACACCGGCCCACGCCATCGACAAGCGGTGCTGGCCGATGAACCAGATCAGCATGAAAGTGAGGACCACCGGCTGGGGCACCATGAGCAGTGCCGAGGCCAAATGAATTCGCCACAACGCACCCTTGCGATACAGGTTGGCCAGCTCCTTGAAATCCACGTCCGTCCGGTCCGGGCGTGGCGGGTCCTGGACACCAACAACGCTGGCCAGCGCCGCCACCGCACACAGCACCGCGGGAAATAGCAGCGCCAGCGAGAAGCTGTGTTTGGCGAGCTCGGGAATTGCCAAGGCGGCCACCGCGATGCCCAGCGGCTGCGCGGTCTGGCGGATACCCATTACCAAGGCCCGCTGGTGCTCAGCGAACCAGCCGATCACCAGCCGGCCGCTGGCCGCCAGAGTGCTGGCGGCGGCCATGCCGCCAAGAACCAAGAACGTACCGACTAGCGCTATCGAGTGCACTGACGCTGCGCCGAAGCCCGCCGCCGCGGTCATCCCCAAGCCCAGGGTGAGGACGATTCGCTCGCCGACACGATCCAGCAGGTGGCCCCACGGAATCAGTGTCACCATCATGCCGAAGCTGGGCAACGACGCGAGCAGGGCCGCTTCGGGGAGACCGGCCTCGTGCTTGCCGACCAGCGTGGGAATCAGGAAGGCGACGCCGTTGATGAAGACGTTGGCGCACAACGTCGCGAGCTGGGAGACGGCCAGCATCGACCAGCGCCTTCTCGTGCTGACGGATTCTGCTTGTGTCGTCACCTCGTCACTCGCAGACGAGTCATCGTGAGTCGAGTCGTGTAGCGCACCGCACTGGCGGCGAACATGGCCGCGGTCAGCAGCAGCCACCGGGCGAGGAAGGGTTCCTGCGTTAAGCCGGTGTCTTCGAAATAGAATTGCGCACCGTGTTTGATGATGCCGGGGAAGAAGACGAGCAATAGCAGCCCCGACCCAAGTGCTGGCACGCGCATGTAATTACGTACCGGCACAAGCGGTTCGCGTCGGTGAGCTTGCCGCCGGGACGTCCTGCCCAACAGGCGATCGGCCAGGGCATAAATCGGGAAGAACACAAGGTCGTGGGCGATGATGGCGGCGGCGAACCACACGACCATCGACTGCCACCACGCGCCCTCCGGCTTCGACACGGTGGCCGGCCGGGCCGTGACCACGGCGTAGCCCACCAGCACGAAGGCGACCACCATTGTCAGTAGGTGCAGCGGATGGGATCCGTATAGCTTGTGAAAACGCGTGATCACCGAAGGCTTCTCAGCTGGCTTGAAAGTCAATCGATTTAACCCATTTCGAGTGACAAGTCGGCGCCGTTGACTTGAGCCACCCCACTTGGACTGGGAGCGCCGTCCCGAATTGGGGTGCGTAGACGATGTAGGAAATCAGCCCAGTGAGGATGACCACCGGGAGCGTGGCCAGCAAGACCGAGCCCAACATCGACGTCAGCCATAGTCCACGCAGCGGGCTGCGCCAGCGGTGCAACCGGTCGACCCCGGGCGGCGGGTGGCGCTCCACTTCTCGCCACAGCCGCACCGGAAATCCGTAACCGTCGGAATCAGTTGGCGCATCTGGCGGCGCGCTGGGTTGGTGATCCGCTCGGCGCCCAGAGCTCATCTCATCCCCCACATGCCGGATTCGATGCTGATCGGCCGGGCGGTGCCGCGCCCGAAAATAGGTCGTTGCCAAGCCTCACTGGCCGGGTGGCATCAGCACCGTGTCGATCATGTACACCTGCGCGTTAGCGGTGGGCACGCCGCCGCAAACCAGGCCGGCGTTGTTGACCTTGAGCCCGTCGCCGGAGCCAGTCACGTTCACCGAAGCACCTTGAACGGTATTGTGCGAGCCGTCGACCTGTACCGGGCTCAGCTGTCCGGGAACGACGTGATAGGTCAGGATGCTCTTCAACATGTTCGAATTGGTTTTGAGCTGGTCGATGGTGCTGGCGGGTAGCTTGTTGAAAGCGGCGTCGGTCGGTGCGAATACCGTGTACTGACCGCTGTTGAGCGTGTCAACCAGGTTCACCTGCGGGTTGAGCTGCCCAGATACCGCGGCGGTCAACGTCGTAAGTTCAGGATTGTTCGATGCCGCCACCGCGACCGGAACCTGCGACATCCCGGCCACCGAGGCCGGACCGTACGAGTGCATTGCCGCGTAGTCTGCGCAGCCTGGTCCGACCAAATTTGGTGCGGCGGCTGCGGGTGCGCAGGTGGCCATGGCGAGACCCACCGCGGTAGCAGCCACGAGACCCGTTGTTGGGATTGCCTTGGTGTGCATTTTCATCGCGTTTCGGCTCCTCAGTGTCGACGACGATGGTTGTCACGCCGTCTGATTCACATCTGACATGGTTGATTCGGAGCCGCTAACGTTCCGGATTGGCATCAGTGCGACTGGTGTTTGGAATTAGCCGTAGGTGAAGGAAAACACCTGCAGCCCTTGGCTGGAGCGCAGATTGACTGATCCGGGGGCCACATGGTCGTCGCTGACGATCTGGTGCGACGTTGGCGGCCCGCTCACCGGCAGCGTGGTCGTCTTCTTATTGCGCGTCACCATTAGCGTCCCGCTGCCGCCGACGACGATGTAGACATTTTTGGCGTGGTAATTCAGCTCGATGCTCGAGTCGTTGCTCTCTGCCGTCGCGCCCTGGTAGTCGAGTTCCCACGGTCCTTGCAGGGCGAAGCTGTCGTTCAGCAGCGACGGTGGGAATGCGAAGTTGGCCTTCCCCTCGTCGTAGACACCGCCTCCGGCGTAGTTGACCACCTTGCCCACACCGAAGTACGTCTCGGGAGTCAGACTGAGCTGCGGCGTGGTGTCGGGGGCATCCACCGATGGTGGCAGCGAAACTTCCGGTCGGGCGTTGGTGATCAGCTCGCGGATCAGCTGCTCGGTGACGTTGTAGTCACCTTCGCCGTACTTGACATGCCGCACAGTGCCGCTGGCATCAATCAGATATTCGGCCGGCCAGTACATGTTGCGATAGTTCGTCCACGTCGAGTAGCTGTTGTCCAGCGCGATCGGGTAGGTGATGCCAATGTCCGCCGCACCTTTTGCGACATTACTTTTGACCTTTTCGAACGCATACTCCGGGGTGTGCACGCCGATGACCTCGAAACCGCTGTCATGGTAGGCCTTGTACCAGCCTTCGACATGCGGGATCGCGCGCTGGCAGTTGATGCAGGAGTACGCCCAGAAGTCGATCAGCACCACCTTGCCCCGCAATGCGTGTAGGTCGATCGGTTTGCCGCCGGGCTTGTTCAGCCACGCGGTGATGCCCTTGAGATCAGGTGCGGGGCCGCAGTTCTGCAGCTGTTCGGAGCCGTCGGTGCAGTTAGACAAGTCTTTGTTCTGGTCGTTGACGATGCCGCCGAGGTTGATCTTTTGCTCAACGCCGTTGCCGCCCAGCTTGTTTTGCAATGAATTCGTGTAGTCCGGGATCGTCCGTTGCAGCATAGCCGGCACATTGAACACCAGTGCCACCGCCAGCAGGATCGTCACAATACCAGCGGTGACGCGGATCCCACGCTGGCGACGCCGAAAAGCACTGACCCGCTGGGTCACTCGCTGGCCGGCCAGGGCGAAGAACAATAATGGCGCTGCCGCGCCAACCGCGAACGCCGCTGTGAGCACGATGACGGGCAGACCGATTTTCGCGGTGGCGCCAGCCACCACGATCGCAGCCAGGACTGGACCCGCGCACGGCACATAGAGCACGCCCAACGCTAAGCCGAGACCAAATCCGTTGGTACGCATCAAGATCTGTTTTTGCGGGATGCGGGAGAAAGGACGCTCCAGCAATTGTTCGAACCGCGGGAAGATCAAGCCGAGGCCGATCGCCACCAACGCAACCAAGGCGATCCAGCGGATGGCATCCTGCGGCAGGTGCAGCGATGATAACAACGCAGAGCCAACTAGCGTGACGAGACTAAAACTCATCACCAGCCCGCCGATCACCAGATACGGTCGCCAGACTTCACGTTTCGTCTTGACCGCGATCCCACCGCCGTCAGCATCCTGCTTCCCGGAGCGCTGGGTGCCCGAGAAGAAGATCACCGGCAGCACCGGCAGTATGCACGGCGAAATGCCGGTGATAAGGCCTCCGACCAGACCGATCAGCGCTAGCGACAACATGGTGAGTATTCGCTACCACAAGTCTCTTGGATGGGTGCAGCGGGGCCAACCATGGTTGCGACAAGGCAGCCCGGCGGACCGGGCTGCCTTTGTCTTACTTGACGGTGTTGGCCGTTACTGGCTGGGCGGAGTCAGCACAGTGTCGATCATGTACACCGTCGCATTGGCGGTGTGTACTCCTCCGCACACCAGACCCGCGGTGCCGACTTTGAGGTTGTTTCCCTGGCCGGTCACATTCAGCCCAGCACCCTGCAGGGTCTTATGGGTGCCGTCGACCTTGGCCGGGCTCGCCTGCCCTTGCACCACGTGGTAGGTCAGGATGTTCTTCAACATGTCGGCGTTGGTCTTGAGCTCGTCGATCGTACTCGCCGGCAGCTTGTCGAACGCGGCGTTGGTCGGCGCGAACACTGTGTACTGGCCATTGTTGAGGGTGTCAACCAGGTTGACGCCTGGGTTCAGCTTGCCCGAAAGCGCGGCGGTTAAGGTCGACAGCAGCGGGTTGTTCGACGCCGCCGTCGCGACCGGGTCCTGTGCCATTCCGGCCACCGAAGCCGGACCATTAGGATGCAGCGCGGCGTAATCGGCACATCCGGAACCGATCAAATCCGCCGACGGACCCGCCATGGCGCTGGTCGTACGGGGCGCCGCCATGCTGGTCGCCGGATTCGGGCTGGCCTGCTGCGCGGAATCGGATTTGTTGCTCGAACAGGCCGAGAACCCGACGGCTGCGATCGCCGCCAGGCTCACCACGCATGTCTTTTTGTGAATGTCCTTCATTCCGTTCGGCTCCTTTGGCGTTTGGGCCCCTTTGCCAGTGGCGACCGGCGCCACGGCTTATGGGTTGGACAGTTGCTATTCGGAGCGGTAAGCGGCATGGACGGATAGCTATAGAACTAGATCACGGTCGTCCGCTTCGGGGCCCGCTCCGAATACCCGATGTGCAAAAGTCATTCGGGCGGTCGGTTGCGGTTATCGGCAGCGGTGTCCGAGGAATCGCGTTGTGGCTGCGCCGGGTCCAGGTGGTAGCGCAATGACTGCTCTCTCCGAAATACGCCGGCCCACGGTTGCCATGCCACCGTCTGGACCCCTCGCCGCGGCGTCGGCTGTTGTCGCTAAGCGGCTGCTGCACCGCGCCGCCGTTCGCCTGCCATTGCGACTCGTCTACCCCGACGGCACGGTGATCGGCGCCGGCGACTCGAGGTCGCCAACGCTGGTGATCCACGAGCCGGGCGAGCTAGCGCGCCGGATCGGACGCCACGGCCTGATCGGCTTCGGCGAGTCCTACATGGCCGGGGAGTGGGAGTCGGACGCCCTCGCCGAGCTACTGACCGTGCTGGCGGCGAACGTGGAGACCCTGGTACCGTCCGCGCTGCAATGGCTGCGACCCATCGCTGTTGCATCTCAACAGATTTCGTCAGGATCCAGCCGGGAACAGGCACGCCGCAACGTTGCTCGGCACTTTGGAGTCTCAAGCGACCTGTTCGCGGAGTTCCTCGACGAGACCATGACATACTCCGGCGCGCTGTTCGGTCGGCTGCCGGCGTCGTGGCCCGATCTCGCTGTGGCTCAGCGACGCAAGATCGACTGGTTGTTGGACGCGGCCGCAGTCGGCCCCGGTACCCGGCTTCTGGAAATCGGTACCGGATGGGGCGAGTTGTGCGTCCGGGCCGCCGAGCGTGGAGCCGACGTCCGCTCCGTCACGCTCTCGGACCGTCAGCTCGGGCTAGCCCGCCAACGGGTCGCCGCCGCTGGACTATCCGATCGCGTTCAAGTCGACCTTCGCGACTACCGTGACATCGGCGGAAACTACGACGCGGTGATATCGGTCGGGATGATCGAAGTGATTGGGTTCCAGGCCTGGCCGGATTACTTCCGCACCCTCGAGCGGCTGCTCACACCAAACGGGAAGCTGGCAATCCAGGCGATCACCATGCGGCACACCCGGATGCTGGCGACCCGCAATACCCACACCTGGATTCAGAAGTACATCTTTCCCGGCGGGCTGATTCCGTCTGCCAGGGCCATCCTCGATATCACCGAGGGCCAGACCGGGTTACGCGCAGTGGACATGATCTCGCTGCGCCAGCACTACGCAGAGACGCTGCGACTGTGGCGCGAGCGGTTCCTTCAACGGCGAATAACCCTGGCGCACGCCGGGTTCGACGAGGTCTTCGCGCGGATGTGGGAGCTCTATCTGGCGCACGCGGAGGCGGGGTTCAGGTCGGGTTACCTTAACGTCTATCAATGGTCGTTCGTCAGTGAGGCCGTCCAATGATCGCCGACTTCGTGACGGTCGCGGGCCCATCGATCGCGGCGCTGCTCGCGGTGCATGCGGTCACCTTCGCCATCGGCGGGCGCATCGGCCGCTCCAACGTCGTCGATGTGGCCTGGGGACTGGGGTTCATTGCGGTCGCACTGCTGCCGACGCTGGTCGCGATCTGGGGTCTGCGGCTGAGCTGGTATGTCAACCGGCGGTCGACGGGCAAGGGCGAGGATTCTCGCTACCCCGACCTGCTGCGCGGTGCCACGTTAAGCCAGGTGGTGCGGAAGGTGTTTGTGATGCAGGGCCTGGCGACGTGGTTCGTCGCGTTGCCGCGGACTGTGGGCGTGGACACGTCAGCCCAACTACTTCGGCGACGCATGCGTCCGGTGGGGATTGTGGCTGGTCACGGTCACCGGTTGGTGGTCGCTGGCGACGGTGGCATCCCCGCTGCTGCTGACATGAAGGGCCGCCCCGGCTTCGACGAATACCAGGCACGGACATCCTTTTTCATCCCCCGCCCACCGCGATTGACGCGAAGATGACGACGTTGGTCGCGGAGAGGTTAGGCTACCGGTCGATGACCGGACAGCGGCACAGCAGCGACTTGGACGCATTGCTGCGTCGGGTGGCAGGTCGCGACCCCGATGCGTTCGCCGCGCTGTACGACCACACCCGCGCGCGGGTGTATGGGCTGGTAGCCCGCGTACTGCGAGATTCCGGTTACAGCGAAGAGACCACCCAAGAGATCTACCTGGAGGTGTGGCGGACCGCCGGCGCGTACGACGCAGCGAGAGGCTCCGCGCTGTCCTGGCTGATGACCATGGCCCATCGCCGCGCCGTCGACCGGGTGCGTGCCGAGCAAGCCGGCAGCCAACGAGAATCGCGTTACGGCGCGGCCAGCGTCGTGCGATCCAGCGACGTCGTCGCGGATTCGGCGATCGCCGACGATGAGCGCCGCCGGGTAACCGAGTGCCTCGACGGGCTTACCGACGTACAGCGCGAGTGCATCGAACTGGCCTATTACAGCGGGTTGACCTACGCCGAGGTGTCGCAGCGGTTGTCGGCGAATCTGTCGACGATCAAGTCGCGAATGCGCGACGCGCTGCGCGGACTGCGTAACTGCCTGGGTGTGCCATGACCGATCCGACCGAATTCGAACTGCTCGAGCTGGCGACGCCCTACGCGCTGAACGCCATCGCCGAGACCGAACGCGACGCCATCGACCGGCAGCTCGCCGCGGCGCCGGCAGCGGTCGCCGAGGCTTTCCGCGACGAGGTGCGCGCGGTACGCGAGACGATGGCGACGGTGTCGGCAACCACCACCGCCGAGCCGCCGACCCGGCTACGCGCAGCGGTGCTGGCGGCTGCGCAGCAGCATATCCTGCGGCGATCCCGTTGGCGCACAGCGGTATTGGCTGCAGCCGCGGCAATCGTGGTGGCGTTGGCGGCCTTCGGCGCCGGAATAGCCCTGCGACCAGCACCCAGACCGACAATGGCCGCGCAGATCATGGCAGCACCGGATGTGCGAACGGTCTCCGGGGAGCTGGCCGGGGGGACGGCGACGGTGGTGTTCTCGCGGGACCGCAACGCCGGCATGTTGGTGATGAACAACGTGCCCCCTCCCTCGCAGGGCACCGTGTATCAAATGTGGCTGATCGGCGACAAGGGCCCGACCTCGGCGGGCACGATGGACACCGCGGCCGTCGCGCCGTCGACCACCGACACGCTCACCAATCTCGGGAATTCCAATGCGCTGGCGTTCACCGTCGAACCCGGCAACGGGTCACCGCAGCCGACCGGGAAGATCCTTGCAAAATTGTCGTTGAGTTAACCGTTCGGCTCACCAGGGGGAAAGCGGCGTGCAAAAAATCGAGGCGGATTACCTCGTCGTCGGTGCCGGGGCGATGGGCATGGCCTTCACCGACACTTTGGTGGCCGAAACTGACGCGCGCGTGGTGCTGGTGGATCGCGGCCACGCACCGGGTGGACATTGGACACGGGCCTACCCATACGTCCGCTTGCATCAGCCATCGGCTTATTACGGCGTCAACTCCCGCGTCCTGGGCAGCGACAGGATCGACCGAATCGGCTGGAACGAAGGGCTGTACGAGCTGGCCTCTGCTGGGGAAGTATGTGCCTACTTCGACCAGGTGATGCACCAGCACCTGCTGCCCGGCGGGCGGGTGTCCTACTTTCCGATGGCCGAGTACCTAGGTGCAAGGCAGTTCCGCACGCTGGGCGGCGTCGACTACACCGTCGATGTTTCCCGACGCGTTGTCGACGCGACCTATCTGCGGACCGTGGTGCCGTCGATGCGCCCCCCGCCGTATCAGGTCGCCGACGGAATCGACTGCGTGGCCCCGAACGACCTGCCGAGCCGCGCGGCGGGCTGCGAGCGCTACGTCATCGTCGGCGCGGGCAAAACCGGAGTCGACGCGTGTCTATGGCTACTTGGCCACGGCATCGCGCCGGAGCGGCTGACCTGGATCATGCCGCGCGACGCCTGGTTGTTGGATCGGGAAAACATCCAACCCGGCCCCCAATTCCTGGACCGATTTCAAGGGAGTTTCACCGCCCGGCTGACCGCGATCGAAGCCGCCACCGACGTGCCGGACTTGTTCGAACGGCTGGAGGCATGCGGCAACTTGCTTCGCCTGGATCCGGCGGTGCGCCCGAGGATGTATCGCTGCGCAACGGTGTCACGAGCCGAACTGCGCCAGTTGCAGCGCGTCATCGACATCGTGCGGATGGGACACGTCGATCGCATCGAACACGGCAAGGTTGTGCTGGCCGACGGTGCGGTATCCGTCGACGATTCGCCGCTTTACATCGATTGCAGCGCAGACGGACTCGAACGACGTTCGCCGACAGCAGTTTTCGACGGTGACCACATCACACTTCAAAGCGTGCGCGGCTGCCAGCAAGTGTTCAGCGCCGCCTTGATCGCTCATGTTGAGGCCGCCTACCCCGATGATGCGGAGAAAAACGATCTGTGCGCACCGGTACCCCATCCCAACACCGACCTGGATTGGTTGAGCACCACCGCCGCCGAGCAGCGCAACCAGATCCGCTGGCTCGGCGATCGCGGTCTGATGGATTGGCTTTCCAGCACGCGGCTGGACCTGATGCGGCATATGTATGTCCCGCTGATGAATCAACCAAAGTTACGCGACAAATTGGTGGGACTCATCCAGGCCGCGCTGCAATCGGCTAACCAAAAGCTGGACGCCCTGATGACCGCAGGCTACCCAGCACCGCCACCAATACGCCGAGCACCACCAACGCCGCGCCCGCGGCCAAAGTGAAGTCAAGCCATTGGTGCAGGCTGCTTTTGGCCTCGCCGACCATGACGTCAGCCATGCGGCGGATATCGCCGTTGGTGTCGTTGAGCGCGTCGTTGATACGGCGGCGGACAATTTCGATCGCCGCCCAACCATCGGCGCCGGCCAGCAGCGCCGAAACGCCCAGGCCGACTAGCGCTCTGCCGCGGCTGCGTGCTGCAGCCAGGATCAGCAGGGCGCCGATGCCGGTCAGCACCACCGCGACGAGGCTCACCCACGGCCCCCAGGTGGCCAGCGACCGTAATAATCCGGGCTGCAATATCTTTGGCGTGGACACCGTCACCGGCACCCGCACCGTCTCAGGCACCTGCACGTTGTAATTGGCCAGTATCGGTGCAAAGGCACTGTCTTTGAGCATCGCGGCCAGGTCGATAACCCACTGATTGCCTTCCGACTGCGTGTCGACGCCGGTGAACATCCAGCTGTGTACCAGCCGGTTGGCATCGGCGAACTGCGGCGGGAAGTCCGGACCGGCGGTATACCCAGCGGCAACTTCGTGAACCAGCGACGAGTCGACGTGATGGCCGTGTTGGTTGAGTAGCACCATTGCCCGGCTGGTGAGCTCGGATGCTACTGCCGCCTGCAGCGCCGGTTTACTCGCCGCTTTGCGGGCCAGTGCCAGGTAGCCGTTGACGTCGATGATGTGCGTCTGCGCCCACGCCGTCGGCACCGCCACCGCCAGTGCCACAGTGGTGAACAGCCACAGCAGCACCGTTACCGCGGATCGCACGCGGTAAAGCTTACGGAGGCGCTCCGCCTATCGGCTCGGCTTGGCGATGCGACGCGGACGCGCGAGCGCCATCCGGGTCATCATCCGGTTCATCCGGTTGAGCGCCTTCAGTGAATTGTTGTAGTAATTTCCGCCCGCGCCGAGATTAATGCGAGGCCCCACGACGGTCTCGACGCGACAGAACTTGCGCAGCCCATCAGCCGCGCCGAACCGCGCGCCGATGCCCGACGTCTTCCACCCGCCCATCGGCGCGGTGGTACACATCAGGTTGGAGATTACGTCGTTGATGTTGACTGCGCCGCAATCAAGCTGCAGCGCAATATCTTTCGCCCGGTCGATATCTCGGGAGAACACCGAAGCACTCAACCCGTATTCGCTGTCGTTGGCCAGCCGGATCGCCTCGTCGACGGAACTGACTTTCATGATCGGCAACGTGGGACCGAAGGTTTCCTCGGTCATGCATGCCATCGAGTGGTCCACGTCGACGAGCACCGTCGGCTGGTAGAAACTGCCCGGGCCGTCGGCACGCCGGCCGCCGGTCAGCGCGCGTGCACCGGCGGCCACCGCGTCGCGGACATGCCGCTCGGTCACGGCGAGCTGCTGCTCGTCGATCAGTGCCCCGAAAGCCTTGCCGTCGCCGGCGCCGACCTGTAGCGCCTGCACGTCGCGAACCACAGCTTTAACGAACCGGTCGTAAACCGGCTCTAGGGCGTAGGCCCGCTCCACCGATACGCAGGTCTGACCGGCGTTGAACATCGCTCCCCACACCGCGGCGTGCGCGGCCAGCTCGACGTCGGCGTCCTCGAGAACGATCATCGGGTCCTTGCCGCCGAGCTCCAGGCTGACCGGCGTGAGCCGGCGTGCGGCGCGCTCCATCACCTTGCGTCCGGTGGCGCTGGAACCGGTGAACTGCACGAAGTCGACGTTGTCGATGACGGCGCCGGCCACCTCGCGGGCACCCTGCGCCACCGCCAGCACGTCTGGCGCGCCGGATTCCAGCCAGCCACGTCGCAATACCTCCGCGGTCAGCGGTGTGCGCTCGGACGGCTTCAGCAGCACCGAGCAGCCCGCCGCCAGCGCACCGATGCCATCCATCAGCGCGTTGGCCACCGGGTAGTTCCATGGGGCGATGATTCCCACGACCGGACGGGGCCGGTAGTGAACGGTGACTTTCTTGATGGCCATGAACGGCAACGCCGCCGGCCGGCGCTCGGGTGCCAGCGCCTTTTCCATCGTCTTGATGTAGTACGACGCGATCATGATCAGCATCGGCACTTCTTGGGCCGCGTCGACGGCGGACTTGCCGGTCTCCTTGATCAGCACCTCTTCGATCTCGCCGCGGTGCTCGGCCAGCCACACCGCAAAGCGAGCCAGGGCCTTGGCGCGGCCCTTGGCACCGCGCTGCTCCCACTCGCGTTGTGCCGCTCGCAGCCCGGCGGCGATGGCGGGGACGTCTGCCGGTTCGGTCCACTGCACCGCTCCGGCGGCGGCGCCGGTGGCCGGGTTCAGGACGGTGCCGGTACCGGAGAAGTCGGGTTCGGTCACAGGGGTGTCAGGTGTGATGGCGGTCATGGTCGCCATGTTAGCTCGACAGGTGTCAAGTTTTCTGCGGCAGGATGCCCAACAGGTAGGCGGCCTGTCCGAGATGCTGCGCGCAATCGTCGATGATGCTGACCAGCCGGGCACTCGCGGTCACTGGCGGGTCCCAGTTCTTGTCGACGACGCGGGTTAGGTCTTCGGCGGTCACGCGGGCGACGAATTCCAACGTCACCTTGTGCACGGCGTGGTAGTAGCCGGCCAGCAGATCGACCGGTGCGCGCACTTTGGCCACCTCGTCGGGGCCGTGCCCGTAGCCGGTGTCGTTGCGCGGCAGCTCCAACCCGAAGCGGTCGACCCACCCGTCGTGCGTCCAGACCTGCTCAACCCCAGCGATAGGGGTCAGCTGAATGTCCTGCACCCGCGCGCTGTGCCAGATCAGCCAGGCGATGCTATTGGCATTCGGGCCGGGACGGTAGCCGGCCTGGTCTTCGGTAAGACCCTCGGTGAGCTCATCAACGTGTTCGATCAGCCGGGTGAACGCGTCACGGAGCAATTCTTGAGTGGCGGCATCGGCATTGGGCATATTTCGATCCTGGCATGAGACCCCGGCACGGCCGTAGATTATTTAGATGACCGACGACATCATCATCCGCAACGGCACCATCGTCGACGGGCTGGGGGGTGAGCCGTACGTCGGTGACGTCGCGGTGCGCGACGGCGTCATCGCAGCCGTCGGGGCCGTTAACGGCTCTGGTGCGCCGCGGGAGATCGACGCGACCGGGCTGTTAGTGACCCCGGGCTTTGTCGACCTGCACACCCATTACGACGGCCAGTCCATCTGGTCCGAGCGGCTCACGCCGTCGTCGGCGCATGGCGTGACGACGGTGGTGATGGGCAACTGCGGGGTCGGTTTCGCGCCGTGCCGGAAGGAAGATCACGAGGTGCTGGTCGACGTGATGGCCGGTGTTGAGGACATTCCCGGTGTCGTGATGACCGATGGCCTGCCATGGACGTGGGAGACGTTCCCCGAATACATGGATGCCCTCGATGCGGGGAAGCGCGATATCGATGTGGCCGCCTACCTCCCGCATTCCCCGCTGCGGGTCTACGTGATGGGCCAGCGCGGTGCCGACCGCGAGCCGGCCACCGCAGAGGACCTGGCGAAGATGCGGGCGCTGGCCAAGGAGGCCATGGAGGCCGGCGCGCTGGGATTTGCGTCCTCGCGGCTGACGATTCACAAGACCGAGAGCGGTTCGCCGATCCCCAGCTACGACGCCGCCCGCGAAGAGATCGAACAGATCGCGCGGGGCGTCGTCGACGCGGGTGGGGGTCTGCTGCAGTTCGTCCCCGACATCCCCAGCGGCGGCTACCAACCGGTGCTGCAGATGGTGTTCGACGTCGCCGAGGATGTCGGCCTGCCGCTGACCTTCACCTTGGTCGTTGCCAACGCCGGTGAGCCGACCTGGCCGGACGCCATCACGATGGTCGAGAAGGCCAATGAAAGGGCGGGCGCGGGTGTGCACTTCACGGCCCAGCTGCTGCCCCGCCCGATCGGGCTGATCATCGGGTTGCAGCTCACGGCTAACCCATTCGTGTTGTACCCGAGCTACCGCGAGATCGCGCACCTGCCACTGGCGGAACGAGTGGCCGAGATGCGAAAACCGGAGGTGCGCGCGCGCATCTTGGCCGACAAGCCTGGCCACGGCCACCCGATCCTGTACGCAGCGCAGATGTGGGACTGGATTTTCCCGCTGACCGACAACCCTAACTACGAGCCGAACCCCGCAGACAGCATCGCGGCGCGGGCACGGGCCCGCGGGGTCAGTGCGATGGAGGAGGCCTACGACCGAATGCTCGACGACGACGGCCGCGCCATGCTGCTGGTGGCGACCAGCAGCATGGAGAACAACTCACTCGACACGGTCGGTGAGTTGCTGCATCGCGACGACGTTGTGCTCGGTCTCGGCGACGGCGGCGCGCACTACGGAATGATTTGCGACGCAAGCTATTCGACGTACTTCCTGACACATTGGGCCCGCGACCGCGCGTCCGGGCGGTTCACCGTGGCCGAGGCCGTTCGGGAGCTGACCTCGGTGCCGGCACGCGTCGCCGGTCTATCCGATCGTGGTCGTATCGCTGTGGGCTTCAAGGCCGACCTCAACGTGATCGACCACGCCCGGCTGCGACTGCACAAGCCGGTGATCGCCTACGACCTCCCCGCCGGGGGACGTCGCCTCGATCAGACCGCCGACGGCTACGTGGCGACGATCGTCTCCGGCGAGGTGATCGCCGAGAACGGGGTGCCCACCGACGCGAGGCCGGGCAAACTGATCCGTGGCCGCCAGCCCGTTCCTGCCTGAGCACACGCATCACATCTGCCCCATATATCACTGCGTCGGCCGGGTGCCGAGTTGCCCGTCTCTCAGCGACAACCCGCGGCAGCATGCGATTGTCGCTTTGAGGTGGGCACAACGGGTCCCACCTCCGCCAGAGACTGATGTGGCAGATGTGACGGCGCGTCAGCCGGACAAGGCGTCGAAAAGTGCGGCCAGCTGATCCGGCGACACAGCCGTGTTGCACTGGCCCCGTAGGTCGATCAGTGGCTGCGCGATGTTCCGCAGGTCGAGAGCCTCACCGGGGTGGGCGAGAAAATAGCCCCGCACTGACGACCGCGCGTCGGCCGGCGATTGATTGACCGCAGCGGTCAACACATTGTTAGCGTCCGGGTGTCTGTCCAGGTATCCGCTTGCCGCATTCAATACCCCGCTGGAGGTCGCAGCTAGCCCGCTGGCAGTGCAGGGATCGGCAACAGCCGTCGACGATGTGGCCACGGCAGTTGCGGCGCACAGAACGCTGACGGTAACGATGCCAAACACCTTTTTCATTACTTCAGTACAACAGCCGGGCAGCGAAACGAAAAACCCGGCCCCACAACGGGGACCGGGCTTCTCGTTACGGGCTTAGAAGTCCATGCCGCCCATACCACCGGTCGGGTCGCCGGCGGGAGCCGCGGCCTTCTCCGGCTTGTCGGCGACAACGGCCTCGGTGGTCAGGAACAACCCGGCGATCGACGCGGCGTTCTGCAGCGCCGAACGAGTCACCTTGACCGGGTCGGCGACGCCGGCCTTCAGCAGGTCCTCATACTCACCGGTGGCGGCGTTCAGGCCAGTACCAGCGGGCGAGTTGCGGACCTTCTCGGCGACCACGCCGGGCTCCAGCCCGGAGTTGAACGCGATCTGCTTCAGCGGGGCCTCCAATGCCACCTTGACGATGTTGGCACCGGTGGCCTCGTCACCCGAGAGCTTGAGGTCGTCCAGCGTGGGGGCCGCCTGCAGCAGGGTCACACCACCACCGGCGACGATGCCCTCCTCGACGGCGGCCTTGGCGTTGCGCACCGCGTCCTCGATGCGGTGCTTGCGCTCCTTGAGCTCCACCTCGGTGGCGGCGCCGGCCTTGATCACCGCAACACCGCCGGCCAGCTTGGCCAGCCGCTCCTGCAGCTTCTCCCGGTCGTAGTCGGAGTCGCTGTTCTCGATTTCGGAACGGATCTGCGCCACCCGCCCGGCGATGGCGTCGGAATCACCGGCGCCCTCGACGATGGTGGTCTCGTCCTTGGTGACGACGACCTTGCGGGCCTTGCCCAGCAGCGACACATCGGCGGTCTCGAGCGAGAGGCCGACCTCTTCGCTGATGACCTGGCCGCCGGTGAGGATGGCCATGTCCTGCAGCATCGCCTTACGGCGGTCACCGAAGCCGGGGGCCTTGACCGCCACCGACTTGAAGGTGCCGCGGATCTTGTTGACCACCAAGGTGGACAGCGCCTCGCCCTCGACATCCTCGGCGATGATCAGCAGCGGCTTTCCGCCCTGGATGACCTTCTCCAGCAGCGGCAGCAGGTCCTTGACCGTCGACACCTTGGAGCTGACCAGCAGGATGTAGGGCTCCTCCAACACAGCTTCCTGGCGCTCGGCGTCAGTGACGAAGTAGCCCGAGATGTAGCCCTTGTCGAAGCGCATACCCTCGGTGAGCTCCAGCTGCAGGCCGAAGGTGTTGGACTCCTCGACGGTGATGACGCCCTCGTTGCCGACCTTGTCCATCGCCTCGGCGATCAAGTCGCCGATCGACTGGTCACCGGCCGAGATGGCCGCGGTGGCAGCGATCTGCTCCTTGGTCTCAACTTCTTTGGCGCCCTTGAGCAGCGTCTCGGTGACCTTTTCGACGGCCTTCTCGATACCACGCTTGAGACCCAGCGGGTTGGCACCGGCGGCCACGTTGCGCAGGCCCTCCTTCACCAGCGCCTGGGCCAGCACGGTGGCCGTCGTGGTGCCGTCACCGGCGACGTCGTCGGTCTTCTTGGCGACTTCCTTGACCAGCTCGGCGCCGATCTTCTCGTAGGGGTCCTCCAGCTCGATCTCCTTGGCGATGGACACACCATCGTTGGTGATCGTGGGAGCACCCCACTTCTTCTCCAGGACGACGTTGCGGCCCTTGGGGCCCAACGTCACCTTTACCGCGTCGGCGAGGGCGTTCAGGCCCCGCTCGAGGCCGCGACGGGCCTCTTCGTCGTACGCAATTTGCTTGGCCATTGCGAAGTGATTCCTCCGATTAGGGGATGACACGTCCTGGCCGGGCGCAGTGCCCGCGACGGACGACCACAGCTGTCGTTGGACTGGGTCTCACCGTCCCGACCTAGCACTCACCGGTCGCGAGTGCCAACGTCATTCTTAGCACTCGCCTATGCCGAGTGCAAGAACACCCCGGGGGCTATCGCCCTGCGCGTAAACCATCGACGACGACGTCGGTCACCCGCTCGGCCAACTCCGAGTTGTAGGCCTCCATCGCCTGGCATCCGACCAGGATTGATTTCACCTCGCGCACGCCGATGTCGCGACGCGCGGTGCCCGCTTTCTGGGCGGCCCGCAGCAGCTCGCCGAGCACCGCCAGAAATGCCTCCTCGGCGTCGGGCGCGGCCGCTTCGATGTCGATGCCGAGGCCGGCCAGCGCCTCGACCAGGCCGCGGTCCGTCGCACCCCAGTGCAACACCATCGACCGCAGAAACGCGAACAGCGCTTCGCCAGGCCCGGCGGATTCCAGCAGGGCGCGCCCCTCGTCGACGAGGTGCTGCAGGTGGTCCTGGATGACCGCCTGAAACAGCGCCTCCTTACCCGGAAAGTGCCGGTACACGGTTCCTGCGCCGACGCCTGCACGTCGGGCGATCTCGTCGATCGGGACCGTGAGGCCTTCAGCCGCGAACGTTTCGTAGGCGACTTTCAGCAGGCGCGCACGGTTACGCGCCGCATCGGCGCGTAACACGGGTTGTGCCAACTCACACCACCTGACGATTGACAAAACGGGACGTACGTTCCGTATAGTCGGGGTATCAATCGGAACGCTCGTCCCGTTTACCTTACTAGTTTGGGAGCTTCTCATGGCCAAGTGGACAACCGCAGACATTCCCGATCAGACGGGTCGCGTCGCGGTCATCACCGGGTCCAACACCGGGCTGGGGTACCAAACCGCTGCCGCGCTTGCCGAGCATGGCGCCCACGTTGTGTTGGCCGTTCGCAACCTGGACAAGGGCAAGGACGCTGCCGCCCGCATCACCGCCGAGAGCCCTCATGCAGACGTCGCACTGCAAGAGCTTGACCTCACGTCGCTGGACGCGATCCGTGCCGCCGCGCAGCAACTGCGATCCGACCACGACCGCATCGACCTGCTGATCAACAACGCCGGGGTGATGTACACACCGAAGTCGACCACCAAAGACGGCTTCGAGTTGCAGTTCGGCACCAACCACCTGGGTCACTTCGCCCTCACCGGGCTGCTGCTGGATCGGCTGCTGCCGGTTGCCGGTTCCCGGGTCGTGACGGTCAGCAGCTTCGGCCACCGCATCCTCGCTGATATTCACTTCGACGACCTGCAGTGGGAGCGCCGATACAACAGGGTCGCGGCCTACGGGCAGGCCAAGCTGGCCAACCTGCTTTTCACCTACGAGCTGCAGCGGCGGCTGGCGTTGCACGGCACGACGATCGCCGCGGCCGCCCACCCGGGCATGTCGGACACCGAGTTGATGCGCAACATGCCCACGCCGCTGCTCTCCACCTTTGAGCGGATCGCACCGGTCGTCGCCCAGAACCCCGCCATGGGAGCCCTGCCCACCCTGCGTGCCGCCACCGACCCCGCGGTGGCTGGCGGGCAGTACTACGGACCTGACGGCTTCGCGCAAACCCGCGGCTACCCCAAGGTGGTGGGCTCCAGCCGCAAGTCGCACGACGTCGATCGGCAGCGCCGGCTGTGGGCAGTGTCCGAAAAGCTCACCGGCGTGGTCTATCCGGCTTAGGGCAGATCGAGCAGCTGCTCATAGAAACCGCCGAAGCGGCGCTGCGGGTCGATCAGATGGATCTCGAGAATCCAGTGACAGCGGCGACCTTTCGGGTCCGTGCGCCGCATCGGCTTGATCGATCCGGGCGTGATGTACCACTCGGTACCCGTCCCGGCGATCTTCTTGTGTGGGAACTCGCCGACCAGGTGACCCGCGATGTGGCTGCCCCAGCCGAAACCTTCGGAACGGGCCACCTCGACGACGTAGTCGTACAACTCGGCGCCGGTGACGTCGGGGTGACCTTCGAAATAGCCGCGCCCGGCCTCCCACACTCGCGGCAGGGCATCGCGGAGGGCTTTTTTGCCCGGATCCTCGGTGAGCAGAAACGTGCGGCCGAAGTCGGCCTCCCACTCCTCGAAAATCGGGCCGAAGTCGAGGAACACGATGTCGTCGTCGGCGATGAGCCGGTCCGGTGGATGCTCCCGAAACGGCTGCAAGGTGTTCTCCCCCGCCCGCACGATCCGCTTATGCCAGTGCCGGGTGACTCCGAACATCTCCCCGGCCAGCGCGTGGATCTCGTCAGACAACTCCTGCTCGCCGACACCGACGCGGATCATTGCGCGTCGCTCGATCTCGTCGAAGAGCTGCTCCGCCTTCGCCTGCGCATCAAGAAGCCGCTCCGCGCGGACGTTTTCGTCGGTCGGAAGCTGCTGCACAGCAACGATGCTACGGCCACCGGCTTCAGTCCCACTGCGCGAAGTAGGGACGCTTGGGCTTGCTCTTCTCGACGAGGATGAACACCACACCCCACGGGTCGATGAACCATGTCGTGCGGACTCGCGCCACGTCCGCGATGCCGTCAACAAGAAAGCGCACCCCGTTGGCCTCGAGTTGGGCCCGGGTGGCGTCGAGGTCCTCGCAGATCAGCCCGACATGCGACAAACCATGATCGGTGAGGGCCGCTGCACTGCGCTGATCGCCGCCGGCGACGCCGAGATACTCGATCACCTCGAGGACCCGATCAGCGTCGTCGTCGAAGCCGACGATGGCCGCCTTCATGGTGGGGTCGGCCACCAACTGGCCCATGTCGTCGCGAATCGCGTCACCGGCCATCACGTAGGGCGGCGACAACACACGTAGGCCCAATACGTCGCGATAAAACGCCACCGCCGCTTCGCAGTCGGGCACGCAAACCCCGGTGTGGGCCAATCCGGTAATCACGATCGCAACAATGTCAAAACTGCGGTCATCGCACCAGGTGTCGTGGCTACGTTGGGAGATGACCGACGATGCTGGGGCAAAGGCACCGGCTGACGCCGGGTCGACTCGCCCGCTGTCCGGGGAAGATGCGTGGCCCGATGTGCCTGTCCTAGACTGCATCTCGACCAGATAGGAGTCTTCGGGTGCGGGCAATTGATGCGCCCAGCACCCGACGTTTGCGGGGCTGGCAGCGGCGAGCCTTGGTGCGATACCTAACCGCCAAGCCGCGCGATTTCTTGCTGGTCGCTACCCCCGGAGCGGGTAAGACCGCGTTTGCTCTGCGGATCGCCGCCGAGCTGCTGGCCGACCGCAGCGTCGACACGATCACCGTGGTGGTACCCACCGAGCACCTCAAGACACAGTGGGCGGCCGCAGCAGCTGCCGAGGATCAGAAATCCGCCCGCGCCTACGCGCAATTGGTGGCCACAGCCACCGGTGAGGCGCCGACCGTCGTGCTCTCCGACGACCCCGGATCCTCCGACCGCATCGCACAATTCGCCGGTGACTCCACCCGCTGGCTGGTCGCCGTGCGGATGGTGTCCGAGGGTGTCGACGTGCCGCGGCTGGCCGTGGGGGTCTACGCCACCAGCGCGTCGACGCCGCTGTTCTTCGCTCAGGCGATCGGCCGCTTCGTGCGGTCCCGCCGGCCAGGTGAGACCGCCAGCATCTTTTTGCCGTCGGTGCCGTCGCTGCTGCTACTGGCCAGTGAGCTGGAGGCGCAGCGCAATCACGTTCTCGGAGAGCCTCACCGCGAGGTCGACGAGCTTCTCGCCGCACAGCGTCGCCAAACCGAGGCATCCGATACCGACAACGGGTTCACATCGTTGGGCGCCGACGCGGAACTGGATCAGATGATTTTCGACGGATCGTCGTTCGGCACCGCCACCACTGCCGGCAGCGACGAGGAGGCCGACTACTTGGGCATTCCCGGCCTTTTGGACGCCGCGCAGATGCGGGAGCTGCTGCGCCGCCGACAAGACGAGCAGCTTGAGCGGCGCACCGGCGACGGCACTGCGGTGGCCGAACCGGTCACCCGGCACGGCCAGTTGCGCGATCTGCGCCGCGAACTGAACGCGCTGGTGTCAGCCGCCCATCATCGAACGGGCAAGCCGCACGGGTGGATTCACAATGAGCTGCGCCGTGTCTGCGGGGGGCCGCCGGTGGCTGCGGCCAGTTCTGATCAGCTCATGGCGCGTATCGAAGCGGTGCGTGCATTGACGGCCTAGCGCCTCGCCCAAATGCTGTCGGCCACCCACGGCGACGCTTGCGCCGCCACTCCCCAGACCAGGTTTTCCGGCACGTCGATCACTGGGTAGCGCTTGGTGCCTGCGGCGGTGGCCGCCACCAGGGTGGCCACCCCGGCCCGGCGTTGAAACGGCGACTGCCGCACGGTCCAGCCGATGATGCCCGCGGTGGCCAGGCAGTCGCGGCGTCGTTCCAGGCTGCCGCTGCGCATCACCAGCCAGTGACTGTCGACCCGATGCCCGAGGGCCAGCGCTCGGTCGGCGGCCAGCACCGCGCACCACGCCGTCACCGCCACCCACGCCGCCCACAGCCACGCCGGCACGCCGGACGTCCCGACCCGCACAGTCAGCGCGGCCAGCGCCACGCCCACGAGCACCGGAATCCCCAGCGCGCGCGTCCACCGGCGCGCTACCGCGCGACGGCCGTGACCGCGCAGCGGCCCGTCGACCACGTCCGGTTCGCCCACCAGACCGGTCAACACCGCTTCGGCAGTGGAGACCGGGCACGGCGGCAGCAGGATCGACGACTCACCGGCGCCGTGCACACCGGTCATCACCGCATCCAGCCGGGCGCCGCCGAGGACGCGCACCAGCAGCGGCTGACGCAGCGTCCCGCCGCGTAGCCTGCTCATGTCGTAGGTGTGCTCGCGGAGCCGCAGCAGACCGTGGCGTAGGTGCAGGACGTCTGCCCGGCGCAGCAGCACCAGGTTGCCGTAGGTGACCAGCGACCGCAGCACCGCCAGCAGCACCGAGGCGACCAGCACCGCCGCGGCGATCACTGCGACGGTCGCCGTCGCGCCCAGTTTCTGCACAGTCGCCAGCCCCGACTGGACCAGCCGCGAATGCTGCAGCGGCCCAACGAATCCGCTCTGGTACACCACGCCCGCAGCCGCGGCCATCATCAGCAGCCCAGAGAGGCTCAACGGGGCATATCGCAACCACGAGGGCCGCCAACGTGCCAACACCGTGCTCTGCGCCGCAGGCCCAGCGGTCGCCTCATCGGCGGACCGCGGCGATTCGGCCAACAGGATGGCGCGCAGTCGCGGCACCTCGTCGACCTTCACGGCATTCAGCTCGAAAGCCCCGGAGCCGTGCTCTCCCCTGCTTTCCTGACCGGTGCTCACCCGCAGCACGGCCAGCCCCAGCAGTCGATGCAGCAGCCGCGCGTCGGTCTGAACGGAACGGATCCGGTTGCGCGGCACCGACAAAACCTTGCGTTGCAGCAGACCCACGCGTAATTGCACCTGGCCCGACTCAGGGTCGGCCTCGATGCGGTATCTGGTGGTGAACCAGCGGGCCACCCCCAGCACGCCGCTCAGCGCGAGCACCGCCCACGTCCAGCTCTGGTTGCCGGTGGTCGAACCCAACACCAATCCCCCGATCAGCAACGGCAGCTGGCGAAGCAATTCATGCACCGGGTGAATCAGCAGCATCCTGGGACTTAGCCGCTGCCAACCGACTTCCGAATTCCGCGGCGGAGCGCTCACGTGGCGTCCTCGGCGCCGATCGCGGCGATATCGGTCAGTTGCGCGACCAGATGGTCGGCGACCGGGACGTCCAGCCCGACGATGTACAACGCCCCCGCCGATGAGGCGGTGGTGACCGTGACATTGGCCAGACCGAACAGCCGGTCCAGCGGGCCACGGTAGGTGTCGACGGTCTGCACCCGCGATATCGGCGCGATACGCCGTTCCTGGATCAGCCAGCCGGTGCGGGTGTACACCGCCTGCGGGCCGATCTCCCACCGGTGTACCCGATACCGCCACAGCGGCACGACGGCAATCGAGATCGCCGCACCGAGCACGGTGAGGACGGCGACCACCGTATGCAGCCACAGCATCCGCTCATCGAGGGCAACCCACACCACCTGGCCGGCGGCCAGCAGCAGCCACGGGACCACGCCGCCGACGGCCCACCGCAGCGGCGCGCGCCGACTGGGCGGATGTGCCGGATCGACCATCCCAACGACCGGCAGGCTCGGTATGCCCTGTGTGCCGTTGTCCACGCCATCGAGGATGCCATCGACGGCCAACCCGGATTGCACCGACACGGCGACGCCGTTTCGCGTGAGTATTGTCCGACGTGCCAGACCAAAGCGGCCGCATCGCCGTTGTCCATCCGAAGGCCGATGTCACCTTGCAGGAACTCGATCTCGGCTCGCTGGATTCGGTGCGCGCCGCCGCTGACAAGCTTCGGTCGGCCTATCCGCGCATCAGTCCCATGACGAGGACCTGCAGCGACGACTGTGGAAGGTCTCCGAAGAGCTGACCGGCGTCAGCTACCCGGTGTGACGCCCGTGCGGGCCCGTTGTGAACCGCGGCTCCGTAAGATGACCGCGTGGCCCGACGTCCCCGCGTAGGCGGTGAAAACCTGACGTTCGGCCCGCAGCGCCTGGTCGCGTTGCTGCGTTCGACCGTTCCGCCGGTGCATTCGGCGGGCCTACCGTTCATCTCCGCCGGGCTGGGCGTGGCGTTGGCTGGCCGCCGCTACCCGTGGCTGCGGCGGGCCGGCCTGCTGACCGCCGGTGCTTGCGCCGGGTTTTTCCGGCACCCGCCGCGAGTTCCCCCGACCCGGCCCGGCGTCGTCGTCGCACCCGCCGATGGGCTGATCTGCCTTATCGACTCGGCGGCCCCGCCAGCCGAGCTCGGCGTCGGAGATACCCCACTTACCCGGGTCAGCATCTTTCTTTCACTGCTGGACGCCCACGTGCAGCGAGCCCCGGTGAGCGGCGAAGTGATTGCCGTGCAGCACCGTCCGGGTCGCTTCGGCTCGGCCGATCTGGCCGCGGCAAGCGACGACAACGAGCGGATGAGCATGCAAATCCGCACAGCCGACGGGACGAACATCATCGCCGTGCAGATCGCTGGCCTACTGGCCCGGCGCATCGTCTGCGATGCACACGCCGGCGACAAGCTCTCGATCGGCGACACCTACGGCCTGATCCGATTCGGGTCCCGGCTCGACACCTATCTGCCCGCCGGAGCGGAGGTGTTGGTCAGCGTCGGCCAACGCGCGCTGGCCGGTGAAACGGTGCTGGCCGAGCTGCCATGATCACCAGACCTCGCGGCAGGCGGGTGGTCAACCTGCGCATCCTGCCCAGCTCGATGAGCGTGCTGGCCATCTGCGCCGGCCTGACCTCGATCCGGTTCGGGTTGCAGGGCCAGCCCCATGTCGCGATCGCGCTGATCGCGGCGGCCGCGATCCTCGACGGGCTCGATGGCCGAGTGGCCCGCATCCTGGACGCCGAATCGCGGATGGGCGCGGAGATCGATTCGCTCGCCGACGCGGTGAACTTCGGGGTGGCCCCCGCGGTGGTGGTCTACGTGACGTTGTTGTCCTCGTCGGCGGCCGGCTGGGTGGTGGTCTTGCTGTACGCGGTGTCAATCGTGTTGCGGTTGGCCAGGTTCAACGCGCTGCTCGACGACGCCAGCCAGCCGGCCTACGCGCGGGAGTTTTTCGTCGGGATACCGGCGCCGGCCGGCGCGATCTCGGCGCTGGGCCCGCTGGCCGCCAAGCTGCAGTTCGGTGTGGGTTGGTGGACGTCGCCGTGGTTTGTGTGCGCGTGGGTGGCGGCCTGCTCGATGCTGGTGGTGAGCCGGATCCCGATGCGCAAGATGCACGCCGTCGCGGTACCGCCCAACTTGGCGGCCCTGGCGCTGGCCGGGCTGGCCATCGTAGCGGCCGCGGCTTTCCTGTTTCCCTACATCTTGATCATGGTGGTCATCGCGGCGTACCTCTGCTACATCCCGTTCTCCGTCCGCAATCACCACTGGCTGGCAGCACATCCCGAAGCGTGGGGGGAGAAGCCCAAGCAGCGGCGCGCCACCCGACGCGCGATTCGGCGGGCGCAGCCGAACCGCCGCTCGATGGCGCGGCTGGGACTGCGCAGGCCCGCCGGCCGGACATGACGGCGCCGCAACTCACGCTGACTGCCCGGTTGAACACCTCGGCCGTCGACTCTCGCCGCGGCGTCGTCCGACTGCACCCCAACGCCATTGCCGCTCTTGGCATTCGGGAGTGGGATGCGGTATCGCTGACCGGGTCGCGCACCACGACGGCGGTTGCCGGGGTGGCCGGCCTGCAGACCCCGGTCGGCACCGTCCTGCTCGACGACGTGACCCTGTCCAACGCCGGGCTGAGCGAGGACACCGCGGTCATCGTCGCCGCAGCGACAGTGTACGGCGCACGCTCGGTAACCTTGAGCGGCTCGACGATGACCACTCAATCGGTCCCCCCGGCCACCTTGCGACAAGCCTTGCTCGGCAAGGTGTTGACCGTTGGCGACGCCGTGTCGCTGCTGCCGCGCGACCTGGGTCCGGGCACCTCGACATCGGCAGCTAGCCGCGCGCTGGCGTCGGCAGTGGGCATCAGCTGGACGTCGGAGCTGCTGACCGTCACCGGCGTCGACCCCACGGGACCGGTGAGCGTGCAACCGAACTCGCTGGTGACGTGGGGAGCCGGCATCCCCGACATGCACGTCGCGGCGTCGACGCCACAACACGTCAACCCAACCATCGCACCGGTTGTGGTCAACGACCTCAAGGGCGTCAGCGTGCAGGCAGCCAAGCTGACCGAGTGGCTCAAACTCGCTCTCGACGAACCGCACCTACTGCAAACACTGGGCGCGGGCACCAATCTGGGCGTGCTGGTTTCGGGCCCGGCCGGTGTCGGCAAGACAACGCTGGTGCGCGCGGTCTGCTCGAACCGCCGCGTAGTCGAGCTCGACGGGCCGGAGGTCGGCGCGCTCGCGGCGGACGACCGGCTCCAGCGGGTGACATCGGCGGTGGCGACCGCCGGCCAGGTTGACAGTGACGGCACAGTACTGCTGATCGCCGACGTCGACGCGCTGCTGCCGGCCACCACCGAACCGGTGGCGACGCTGATCCTGGCCGAGCTGCGCAAGGCGGTCGCTACCCCGCGGGTCGCGCTGATTGTCACGTCGGCGCTGCCGGACAACCTCGACTCGCGGCTGCGCGCCCCCGACCTGTGCGACCGCGAGCTGGTGCTCAGTCTGCCCGACGCGGCCACTCGCACGGCACTGCTGGAAGGTTTGTTGAAACCGGTACCCACCGGAGTCCTCGATGTCAGCCAAATCGCTGACCGCACACCAGGTTTCGTCGTCGCCGATCTCGCGGCCCTGGTGCGCGAGGCGGCGTTGCGCGCCGCCGCCAGGGCCAGCTCCGACGGCACGCCGCCGAAGTTGACTCAAGACGACCTGATCGGTGCGCTCACCGTGATCAGACCGCTGTCGCGCTCCGCCGCGATGGAGGTGCCGGTCGGCTCGATCACGCTCGACGACGTCGGTGACATGGCCGACACCAAGCAGGCGCTGACCGAAGCGGTGCTGTGGCCGCTGCAGCATCCCGATACCTTTGCCCGGCTCGGTGTTCAGCCGCCACGCGGGGTTTTGCTGTATGGCCCGCCGGGATGCGGCAAGACCTTCGTGGTCCGCGCATTGGCCAGCACCGGCCGGCTTTCAGTGCACGCCGTCAAGGGGTCTGAGTTGATGGACAAGTGGGTCGGCTCTTCGGAAAAGGCGGTCCGAGAACTGTTCGGCCGGGCTCGCGACTCGGCGCCGTCGCTGGTATTCCTCGACGAGGTCGACGCGCTGACGCCGCGGCGCGGGCAGAGCTTCGACTCGGGCGTCACCGACCGGGTGGTGGCGGCGCTGCTCAGTGAGCTGGACGGCATCGATCCGCTGCGCGATGTCGTGGTGGTCGGTGCTACCAACCGGCCCGACCTGATCGATCCGGGGCTATTGCGCCCTGGTCGGCTGGAGAAACTGGTCTTCGTCGAACCGCCGGACGCAGCGGCCCGTTTGGACATCTTGCGCACCGCAGGCAAGTCGGTTCCGCTGCGCGACGTCGATCTGGCCGCACTGGCGGCCGACCTGGACGGCTACAGCGCCGCAGACTGTGTGGCACTGCTGCGCGAGGCTGCGCTCACCGCGATGCGGCGCTCCGTCGACGCCGCCGAGATCACCGCTGCTGATGTTGCGTCCGCACGCGAAACCGTCCGCCCCTCACTGGATCCCGCGCAGCTGGCTTCGCTGCGCGCCTTTGCCGCAGAGCGCTGACCGCTACGGCAATTCGCGATGGTAGTAGAAACCGGGCTGGTCTTGTCCCGCCGTGGTGTCGGTGTAACCATGGCGTTGGTAGAAGCGGCGAGCGTCGACGTCGGCGCCGTCGACGGCGATTTCGATCAGCCGGCCGCCCTGCTCGCGGGTGCTCGATTCCACGGCGGCCAACAGCGCCGATCCGATGCCGACCCCGCGCGCCCCGGAAGTCACATAGAGCTCGTCGATCACGGCGACTGGACCGTCATACCAGACGTTGGGGCGCAGCGTCGCCACCGCGACGCCGACAGCGGGATCGCCCGCGAGATAAGCGATTACGTTGCTGTTGGTCAATAGCCGCCGCAGTCGGCCAGCCAACACCTCCGGTCCTGGTGTCGGCGTGTGGTATTCCCGGTTGAATGCGTCCAGCAACCGGGCCACGGTCGCGGCGTCGGCTACCGCGGCCACTCGCGGCGAATGGGGATCCATATCCGCAAGTATCGGCCTGAGCGCGCTCGATAAGCCCCGAGAGTCGGAATGTCAGTTGGCGCTGAGAGCTTGGATCAGGCGGTTCATCACGGCACCGGCCTCTTGACGTGCATTGTCGTGATCTTCTGCTCGTGCCACGTAGAGGGTGGCTTCGCGCATCGCACCCAGGATGGTCAGGGTAGTCGCTTCGATCGGCTGCGGCGGGATGCGGCCGGTCTCGACGGCGTTGGTGAGCAGCGCACGCACCATCCCGGTGTTGTACCGGTCTCCGATCTCGGTCCATCGCGTCCAACCCAGCACGGCTGGGGCGTCGACGAGCACGATGCGCTGTACTTCCGGATCGGAGCAGGCATCCAGCCAAAAGTCCGCGCCCAGCCGCATCATCTCCACCGGGTCGGCCTCGTTGGACGCGGCGATCGCCTCGCTCATCCGGGCCGCCACTTCCCCCTCGACCTGTTCGAAGACCGCTGCAAACAACTCGGTCTTGTCGGCGAAGTGGTGATACAGGGCGCCGCGTGTCACGCCCGCAGACCGCACGATCGTCTCCAGCGCCGCATCGGCGAAACCCTGCGCCGCGAATAGCGGACGCGCCGCCGCGATCAGCGCGTCGCGTGTTTCGGCGGCGCGCTCGGCCTGGGTACGACGAGTCCCGTCCATCAACTATTGCCTTTCATACATACCGTATGTATGTTCATACAGACGGTATGTATCTGCTCGTACCGTAGCTCAGGAGTTCTGACGGTGCTATTCAATCCGACCGGAAGCGCTGACATCGAATCGGTTGACAAGGAGGGCAAGACGAAATGAGTGACGCGCTGAGGGCGATTGAGGCCGACCGCACCGAATTGCTGGCGCTCTGCCAACAGCTGGATGACGCCGTCTGGGCGAAGGACAGCGGATGCCCGGGCTGGACTGTGCAGGATCTGCTTTCACATATGGCGTGCAGCTTTTGGCTGGCGGTGGACATGTCGAACTTGCCCGACTCAGCAGGGCTACCTGCCGAACGGGCCGCCGACGTGTACGTCGAGTCGCGCCGTGGCATGACCCCCGAACAGGTTGTGGCCGACTACGAGTCAGTCAGCTTGAAGGGGCTGGAGATGCTGGCTGCGGTCCAGGGGCAGGATGTTGACGTGCCGCTCGGCGACGTCGGGACCTATCCGGCGTCGGTCGTGCCGGCCGCCTTCGCCTTCGAGCACTACATCCACATCAGGTACGACCTTTTCGCACCAGACGGACCGCTGAGCGGGGAGGCGCCCGCTTCCGACGAGTTGCGGCTAGCACCCACGCTCGACTGGATCGAGGCAGCGCTGCCCCAGCAGAACAGCGAGCTTCTCGACGACATGGACAAGGCCGTCGACATACAGCTGACCGGCGCCGGTGCCCGCCAGCTCCGGATCGGCCGCGGCGATGTGTCCGCCCAAATCACTTGTGATTCAGCGGCATTCGTACGTTGGGTCACCCAACGCGGCAGCTGGGAACCTCTCGGCGTCGACGCGACGGGCGACCCATCCACGCTTGAAGTCATACGCCGGCTCCATACGTTCTGAGGAGTTAGTTGAGTGGCGGAAGTTCACCGCCGGACCGAATCCTCAGTAGTGCCTGGTCATTCGCGGCGGTGACGAACAGTTCGTCGGCCCGTACCCCGCCGATGCAGACATTGGTGGGCAAGGCTCCATCCGGCAGCGGGATTTGTGCGATGCACCGACCCCAGGCGTCCACGACGTCGACGCGGTCGGCCGCGGTCAGTGCAACCCAGTAATCGCCACGAGCGCTGACCGCCATCCCATCGGGCCAGCCTTCGATGAACGTATGCACAATCTCTGGCTCGCCGATTGTTCCGTTCGGCGAGATGAGGTAGGACAGCAGTTGCGACGACAGCGTCGCCGTCACCAGCAATCTGGAACCGTCCGGAGTGAAGCCCAATCCATTGACGAACACCGGTCCGTCGTCGATGACTTGTCGGGTGTCACCCGAACCGACATCGGTCGCATAGACGTGGCCCGGTAGCCCTTGATCAGGATTGCTGATGTCGAATTCGCCTCGGGTGTCGGTGATCCACAGTCGCCCGTCTGGACCGAACGTCAGATCGTTGGGGGCGCCCAGCCCGTCGACCAGGTAGTCGACACACCCGTCGGTGATCACTTGAACACCTGGCTCGGCTGGACCGCTTGCGCCCCAGACGCCGCCGTTTTGGGCCACATACAACGTCCCGTCGGGGCCGCACGCCAGACCGTTTGGCCCGCCCCCGGTGTCGATGCGGTCCAGCGTCCCGTCGCGCGGGTCAACGATGTAGATGCAGCCGTGACTGATCGAGGTCAGCGCAACGCGGTCGTCGGGAAGCCACACCGGTCCCTCGGTGAAGCCAAGTCCGTCTGCGATCAGGTCGATGAGCATGCTCGGCCCGCGCCGGTGACCACAATCGAAGTACACCACGCCACCGTGCGCTCAAGCACGTGGTTCGCGATTTCATTAGCCTGGTTATCGAAGCAGGCAATGCGAGACGGACGGTGGCCATGACACGGACTCACGACGACAGTTGGAACATCACCGAAAGCGTCGGCGCGACGGCGCTCGGCGTTGCTATCGCGCGGGCCGCTGAATCCGACTGCGACTGCCCGCTGTTCACCGACCGTTACGCGAGACTGTTCATCGACGCCGCAATCGACCGCGGCTGGAAGCCACCGGCGATGACCGAACGACAGCGGATCTTCAACGGCTATGCCGCGGTGCGTACCAAATGGTTCGACGAGTACTTCATCGCCGCCGGCGCCAATGGCATCGACCAGGCCGTGATTCTGGCCGCAGGCCTGGACGCCCGGGCCTGGCGGCTGCCATGGGTCCATGGCAGCGTCGCCTATGAGATCGACCAGCCACAGGTGCTGGCTTTCAAGGCCGAGACGCTGGCTGCCCGCGGCGCTCGGCCTGCTGTTAGGTATCAGGCGGTGCCGATCGACTTGCGGGCGGATTGGCCAACAGCGCTGCAGGAGGCGGGTTTTGATCCCTCGACGCCCACGGCGTGGTCGGCCGAGGGCCTGTTGCCGTACTTGCCGGCAGCCGGTCAGGATCTGCTGTTCGAGCGGGTCATGGCGCTCAGTGCCCCCGGCAGCCGGATTGCGGTGGAGGCGCTGAGCCCCAGCTTTTTCGAGCCGGACTACTTAGAGCGGCGCCGGCGACGATACCTAAGCAACAATCAGCAAAGCGACCCCAACGACCCCATCGATCTGTGGTTCATCGAGGAACGCACCGACCTCGAGCAATGGCTGACCGAACGCGGTTGGCAGGTCAGCGCGATCGAGGCCTTGAACCTGATGCACCGCTACGGTCGGCCGCCGGAAAACGATGTCGAGGATGTCGGGCCGCGCAGCGTGTTCATCGAGGCTCGGCTTAAGCGTTAAGCGGCGTTTCAAAGTCTTGTCGCTAGTGCGAAAACGACAACACGCTGCAGGTTGAGTGACAAGATAACTGTCTTCGCAGCGTCGACTGCTGCCCACAAATCGCGGGAATCCGGTGGGGAGAATATGGCCGAAGTAGTGCAGGCCGGGGGGTCTTCTGCGCCTGCGCCGGAAAAGCGGAAGGAGTTCGACGCCTTCCTGTCCTACGCCCACCGGAACCAGGAAGCTACCGCCGCGATTCAGAAAGGCTTGCACCAGATCGGACGGCGCGTCGGGCAATTGCGAGCCCTGCGGGTGTTTCGAGACACCACCAACCTCGAGGCCAACCCCGACCTGTGGGCCAAGATCCTCGATGGACTCGACGGGTCGCGATTCATGATCGTGATGCTCTCGCCGCAGGCCGCGACATCGCATTGGGTCGGTGAGGAGGTCAATCACTGGCTCGAACGCCGCGGGCATGAGGGCTTGATGATGGTGTTGGTCGAGGGTCAGCTGCAGTGGGACGAGAAGACCGAACGGTTTGACCCCGAGCTGTCTGATGCCGCTCCGGCGCCGTTGACCAAGCCGGGGTCGCTGCCGTTCGAGCCGCTCTACATCGACGTCAGTGCCGATGCACCCTGGGACATTCGGTCACCGGGCTTCCGCGACAAAGTCGCATCGTTGGCTGCCCCGATTCACGGCAAGCCTAAAGACGAGTTAACCAGTGATGATCTGCGTGAGCAGCGCCGGTTCCGGCGCCTGCGGCGCGCGGCATTTGCCGGGCTGGCTGTGTTGACGGTCATCGCTGTGGTAGCCGCTTTTACCGCCTTCGTGCAGCGAGACAAAGCGATTCGTGAAGCGCGCGACTCGCTGGCCGCCAACCTCGACACCGAAGCCGCGGCGGTGTTTTCCCGTGTCAGTGCCGGTAGTGACATTCGCGCAGTGGCCGACACGTTGGCCGCGCAACGAATCCGGACCCACCCGGGCGCCAGTCGCGGCGCGTTCTACACCGCCACCGCTGCGCTGAACGCCACCCGCATCATCATTCCCACGCCGGCAGCCGTGCTCGCTGTGGCGATCAGCCCCGTTGGCCACACCCTGGCCTCCGCCAGCCGCGACGGCACCTTGCGGTTGTGGGATGTCACCGACCCGGTCCACCCGGCGCCGCTGGGCCAGCCTCTGCAAGGCCACGGCGGCGACGTGGCCAGTGTGGCGTTCAGTCCCGACGGGCACACTCTGGCCTCAGCCGGTCACGATCACACTGTGCGGCTGTGGAACCTCACCGACCGGGCGCACCCGCGCCCGCTAGGCCGGCCCCTGACTGGCCACACCGACGCCGTGAACAGTGTGGCGTTCAGTTCCGACGGGCACACCGTGGCCTCCGGCAGCGACGACAAGACCGTGCGATTGTGGGATCTCACCGACCCGGCCCACGTGCGTGCGCTGGGACCGTCCCTGCAGGCTCACACCGGCCCCGTGCGCTGTGTGGTGTTCAGCCCCGACGGGCACACCCTGGCTTCCAGCGGCGACGACGCCAACATCACCTTCTGGGACCTCACCGACCTAACCCACCCGGCCCCGCTGGGCTCCCCACTGCATGTGGTCGGCACCGAGGCCATGGATCTCGGAGCCGTCTACAGCGTGGCATTCAGCCCCGACGGGCGCACCCTGGCCTCCGCCCAAGACGATGCCACGGTGCGGTTGTGGGACCTCACCAATCCAGCGAATCCGGGCCCGCTGGGCCAGCCCTTGAAGGGCCACACCGGCATCGTGTACTGCGTGGCGTTCACCCCCGACGGGCAGACCCTGCTCTCCGGTGGCGATGACGCCACCGTACGGTTCTGGGATCTTTCCGACCGGACGAATCCCGGCCCGCTGGGCGAGCCCTTGGACGGCCATACCGGCACCATCTACAGCCTGGCGGTCAGCCCCCACGGGCATACCCTGGCCTCCGGCGCCAACGATGCCACCGTGCGGTTGTGGAACCTCGACACCGCAATACCGCTGCGCGGCCACACCCGCATTGTCGAGAGGGCGCGGTTCAGTCCCGACGGGCGCACCCTGGTTTCTTGCGGCAACGATGGCACCGTGCGGTTGTGGGATTTCACGAACCCGTCGCGCCCCGTACGGCTGGGCCAGCACCTGCAGGTTCCCGCCACCGTTTACGACGTGAAGTTCAGCCCCGACGGGCGAACCCTGGCCTCGGCCAACGCCGATGGCACGGTGCGGTTGTGGGATCTGACCGACCGGGCGCATCCGACACCCCTAGGCCAGCCCCTCAACGGCCACGCCGATGTGATGTACAGCGTGGCATTCAGCCCCGACGGGCACACGCTGGCTGCCGGCGCCGACGACGGCACCGTGCGGTTGTGGAATTTCACCGACCGGGCGCACCCGACACCCCTGGGCCAGCCCCTGACTGGCCAGACCGACATCATCTGGAGCCTGGTATTCAGTCGCGACGGGCGCACACTGGCCTCCAGCAGCCAGGACTCCACGGTGCGATTGTGGAACGTCATCGACCCGGCACACCCGGGTCCGCTGGGCGAACCCCTGCAGGTCCCCGGCTTCGGGTACGAGGTGGCGTTCAGTCCCGACGGGCACATCCTGGCTTCCGGCAGCGCCGATGACACCGTGCGGTTGTGGAACCTGACCGACCTGGCGCGCCCAGCGCCGTTGGGCCGGCCGCAGGAGGTGCTCGGCGCCGTCTACGGTGTGGCATTCAGCCCCGACGGCCGCACACTGGCCTCCGGCAGCGCCGATCACACCGTGCGATTGTGGGATGTCAGCGACCCGGCCCACATGAGGCCGTTGGGCCAGCCCCTGAGGGGCCACACCGGCGCCGTGGAGGAGGTGGCATACCACCCCGACGGGCACATCGTGGCGTCGGCCAGCGACGACACCACCGTGCGGTTGTGGCCAACCCCCGTCGACGCCACCGTGGCGACCCTCTGTTCGAAACTAAATTCCAACATCAGCCACCGGGATTGGCACGACTGGATCTCACCCACTATCGGATACATGACTCTGTGTCCCGATCTACCCGTGCCAGAGAACTGAACCGCATCACTGCTGAGACGTAACGTAGTCCGCCGGAGTAAGCAGCGTGATACCGCTTTGACCTTGAAGCGCTTCGCGAAGGCGGGTGGCTTCGTGATCGTCGGCCCGCCCCTCGGACCGAGCGATGTTCTCGTCGATAAAACAGCTGACAATGTTGCCGTCAACGGCGTTGCCGCCCTTCATGACTGACGGATCGGCCTCAAACACCATCAACAGCAGGTTGTACACACGCGGCTGATGTCGGCTCAGTGCCGGTTGGAAATATGGGATCGCGAGTATTCGCGCTCCCAACGCTCCGTAGAGTCGAAGTCGCGCATCCGCGTCACCGAAACCCATGGGATCACGCTCGCGATAGTGCCGTGGGTCTTCGACCTCGCCCAGGATGAGAACCGGCGCAAACCGCTTACGCCACAACGCGAAGGCCTCCGCGAGCAACAGCTTGCCGACGCCGCAGCCGCGAACTTCAGGACGCACAGCGAGGTAGGCGATGAGCATCACGCGGCAATCACCAAACCAGTCGCCAAGGATCGTGCCGACGATCGAGCCCGCCGAGTCCACTGCCAATAATCCGCCGGGCACCGATTTTTCACCCGACAATGCGTTGAGCACCTTGGCACGTGATTCGAGTTCTGCCGGACGAAACGACCGGGCGAGAATCTCGTCGTATAAGTATTCCAATTCGCTGACCGAAACGTCTTGGGTTTCCACGATCCGAAGCGCTTCCATCGCAGCCTCACTCCGAAAGTTGGAACTCGATCACGGCGGCAACGGAATCCACGGCGTCGCTCAGCGCCGTCAGCCGTGCGGCGGCCGACGGCGCTGACAGCACGGCGTAGCGGTCTGCCGGACCGATGGGGACGCGAGAGGCCAACGCGTAGAGCCGGATACCGGGATCGACGGTGTCGGGGTCGCTACCCAGCAGCACAGCGCGGTCCGGCAGCGAAAACTCACGGACGGCCGCGATCCGCTCGAACAAACCCATCACTCGGTCTTCGAGCTCTTCGAGCTGGCCGCCGGTCACCGGCTGTCCGGGCTCGTCGGGCCAGGGCCGCACCATCGCCCGCGGGTAAGGATCGTCAGGCAGCCAGTCGCTTACCCGGATCCGTTCGCCCGTCAGGCAGCGCAGCACGAACCGGCCCGAGCCGGCAAGGTCCACGCATTCGGTGATCCTGGCCACCGTCCCGACGTCGCAGCGCACATCCCCGCCGCCGACCTCGCGGCCGCGGGAGATCAACACAACCCCGAAGCGGGGATCGTCGTCACGCATGCAGTCACGTACCAGTGCGGTGTAGCGGGGTTCGAAGATCTGCAGCGGCAGCTCCTCGTCGGGCAGTAGCGCCGATTGCAGCGGGAACATCGCCAGTGGGGTGAGTTCGGCTGCCATCACTAGATATCCAGCTCATCGACTAGCGCGTCGACGACGGCACGCAGATCTCCGTCATGCTCCTCGGCAACCCGCCGCTGGCGCTGGTATGACGCGCCCAGCCGCCAGATATCGGCCACCGATGCCAACTCGTCGGCGCAATGCAGCGACTTCGCGACCGGCTCCAAACGATTCAGCACGTCGGGTAGCTCGTCGGTGACCAGCCGCTCATTGCTTTGGGCGTCGAGGATGATCACCGCATCCAACCCGTAGCGGGCGGCCCGCCATTTGTTCTCCTGATTGTGCCAGGGCGGCATGCTCGGCAGCGTCTCACCGGCATCCAGCCGACGATCGAGATCGACGACCAAGCAGTGCGTCAACGCCACCAAGGCGGCGAGCTCGCGGAGGTTGGACACCCCGTCGCAGATCCGCACCTCGAGCGTTCCATTGTGCGGGGAAGGTCGGATATCCCAACGGATTTCGCTGATGTCGTCGATGATGCCGGTCTTCTTCTGGTCGTGGACAAACCCTTCGAACTGCTTCCAGGTCTGAAACTGGAACGGCAGCCCCGCGGTGGGCAGCTGCTGAAACATCATCGCCCGATTGCTGGGATATCCCGTGTCCTCGCCGGCCCACCACGGCGACGACGCCGACAGCGCCAGCAGATGCGGGTAATAGTCGAGCAGCGACGACATGATCGGCATCACCTTGTGCGCGGAGGAGAGTCCGACGTGGACGTGCACGCCCCAGATCAGCATCTGGCGTCCCCACCACTGGGTGCGTTTGATCAGCTCCGCGTAACGCGGTGCGTCAGTTAGCTTCTGGGCCGACCATTGCGCGAACGGGTGCGCGCCCGCCCCGAACAGTTCCATCCCCCGCTTTCGAACGATGGGACGCGCGGTGCTCAAGGTCTCGCGCAGGTCCTCCATGGCCTGCGCGGTGCAGTCGCAGATGCCGCTGACGACCTCAACGGTGTTGCGGAGCAATTCCTTGTGTACGCGAGGGTTTTCGCCGATCTCCTGCATTACCCCGGCGGCTTCGTTGCTCAGGTCGCGACTCTGCGCGTCGACGAGCGCGAACTCCCATTCCACTCCGACCGTTGGCCTTGGCGAGCCAGCGAAATCCACCCGCTCGGGTACCCTGCGGCCCGACGGGCTAACCGGCCCCAATGACACCGCACGCCACCCGCTTGCCAGCGTCACCGGTGGACATCGTCGTCTGGTCGGGACCGGGCGCCCCGTTGGTCTGGGTGTAGCGATCTGCCGGGACGTTGGCAAAGTTGTCGGGTCCGGCGTGAATGATGATCGAGGTCCCCTTGCCTGCCAACAAATTCTCCTTGGTGAACCCGTCAGTAGTGGTCACCAGCAGCGCCGCGCCGTCCTTGCGGACTTGCAGTGAGGTCAGGTCCCCGCTCATCGGCTCGCCGGTATGCCCCGGTGCTTGGAAGTGCCCGCCGGCCGATAGGAAGTCGCCCGGCGCGCCGCCGGTCGGCGGAACCGAGTTGGCCTCGCACTTGCCGACCGAGTGGATGTGTACGCCGTGGAAACCGGCGCTCAGTTGGCCCACGCCCGTCGTCTCGAGGGTGATCGTCGCGTAGCCGCCGCCGAACTCGAACTTGGCCGTCGCCACCTTGGCGCCGTCGGGCGCAACCAGATGAGTGGTAAGGCTTTCCGGTGCCACCGGTGCGTTGGTGTTAGAGGTCTTCGAGGGCGTCGGTGACCCGGTCCAGACCGAAGGCGTGGTCCCCGGGGCGTTCGATGGCGGTTGGTTCGGGTTGCACGCGCTCAACAATCCCACCAAAGCGACGAGCGGGACCAGTGCAGTGGCGGCGGCAACTCTGCGGCTGATGGCGGGCTTAACCATGGGAAGAGCCTATCCCGGCGACGCTGCTGGCCGGTGGCCACGGCCGGGCCGACTTAACAACAATCGTGTCGGACCGCTCTGGCATAATCGAATATATGTTCGAGAGTCAGGCGGAGGTGATTGCCCGTTTCGACGAGTTCTTCGAGCGGCGCCATCCCTCGAGGACGCGCGAGTCGACGGCGTTGGTGGACCAGATCTGTTCATGGTCTCGGCTGGAAAACCGGGCCGCGGCCGCGCAGCTGGTAGCGATGGGGCAGTTGTTCGGGTATCGGCTCTCGCGCTGTTCGGATACTGAGGACTGGGCGGTGGATACCGAGGAGGCGCTGTGTGCTGAAGTCGCTGCGGCGTTGCGGATCAGCCAGGGATTGGCCGCTAGCCGGTTGCGTTATGCCCGGGCCATGCGTGAGCGGCTGCCCAAGGTGGGTGAGGTGTTCGCTGCCGGTGATATCGATCTGCGGACGTTTCAGACCATCGTGTTTCGCACCGATTTGATCAGCGATGCTGATGTGCTGGGCGTGGTGGATGAGCAGTTGGCGGCCAATGTGGCGCGCTGGCCCTCGATGACTCAGGGTCGGCTGGCCGCCCAGATCGACAAGATTGTGGCTCGCGCCGATGCCGATGCGCTGCGCCAACGTAAGAAGCTCCAGGCTGAGCGCGAAGTTTGGATCAGCGACATCCTCGGCGGCACATCAGAAATCCACGGCAGCTTGTTCACCGTCGACGCTCACGCGTTGGACAAGCGGTTGGATGCATTGGCGGCCACGGTGTGTGAACACGACCCGCGCAGCCGCCAGGAACGCCGCGCCGATGCGTTGGGTGCGCTGGCCGCCGGGGCTGACCGGCTGGGCTGTCGCTGCGGGCGGCGCGACTGTGCCGCCGGGAAACGACCCGCCGCCACACCGGTGGTGATTAACGTCATCGCCGAGCAGGCCACGCTGAGCGGCGCCGGTGTCACACCGGCATCCGAAGTCGGCGCCGATGGGCTCATCCCGCCCGAACTCGTCGCGGAGTTGGCCGCCGCAGCCAAGCTGGTGCCGCTGATCCATCCCGCCGACGCCGCCCCCGAGCCCGGATATGTGCCCTCCAAGGCGCTGGCCGATTTCGTGCGCTGCCGGGATCTGACCTGCCGCTGGCCCGGCTGCGATCGCCCCGCCTACCAGTGCGACTTGGATCACACGATCCCCCATGCCAACGGCGGGCCCACCCATGCGTCAAACCTGAAGTGCTACTGCCGCACTCATCATTTGGTGAAACCTTCTGGGGCTGGCGGGATCAGCAACTACCCGACGGCACAATCATTCTCACCTCCCCCTCGGGGCAGACTTATGTCACCACCCCGGGCAGCGCGCTGCTGTTCCCCAGCTTGTGCCGCTCCACCGGCGGGTTCCCCGCACTAGAGGCCGACCTGCCGCCCGACCGCTGCGGGCAGCGCACCGCGATGATGCCCAAACGCCGCCGCACCCGCGCCCAAAACCGCGCCCAGCGCATCGCCACCGAACGCCGGCACAACCGCAGCGCACGCACCGTCAAGACATCGCCCGTCAACTACACCGGGCCAGCACCGCCCGGCAGCGACGACGACGAGCCGCCGTTCTGAATCAGCTGACGACTACCACGATGACGCCGGGCGGCTGGTCGGCGACTGCGGGAGTCCGTGGTTGGACGGGCGCTTTCAGCAGCTGGCCTACGTTGTCGGCGGTTTCGCGCTCGCCGGGCGCGCTGCCGAAGTACACCGTGGTGACCGAGATATCGGGCAACGACAGATCGTCGATCTTGGTGACGTTGTACCCGCCCTGCTTCAGCTGGTCGGCTGTGCGCCCGGCAATACCCGGTTGCGGCGGGCGGGAAATGTTGAAGACGAGCACATCGGATTTCGCCGCCGACTTCGCTGAGCTTTTGGGCGTCATACTGCTGGTCGCCACGGTCGACGACGAGGAGTCGTCGTCAGACGTCCCGCCAGATCCCATGGCCTGAAACCCGACCAACAAAAAGATGACACCGAGAAACAGCAGCACCATCACCATGGCCCGCAGAGGTAGGCCGGTCGAGTCGGGAACGCGCTCATTCATTAACGTCACTGTATCTAGGAGTGCGCGAAAACCCACAACGACGCTCTGCGCGCCGACAAAAGCTCAGGTGACTTCGAAGCCCAGCCGTCGCGCCGCTCTCGCCTTTTGCCGGCTGGCACGCAACCGTCGCAGCCGTTTGACCAGCATTGGGTCTGCGGCCAACGCCTCGGGCCGGTCGACCAATGCGTTCAGCACTTGGTAGTAGCGCGTCGCCGACATGCCAAACAACTCTTTGATGGCTTCTTCTTTGGCGCCGGCGTATTTCCACCATTGTCGCTCGAAAGCCAAAATGTCATGTTCGCGGCGGGTGAGGCCATCGGCGAGTTCAGCGTCGTCCCCCGATCGATTAGCCCGCGCCATGGCGCTGTCCATATCGCTTCCTCGACCCTTCCGGCGAATCTCGAATGCTCGCTGCTCCGGCGAATATTCAACCACGCTTGCAACTGTTGACCCGGCACCCCGGCCCGCGCGTCGGCTGACAAGGTGAGATTACGGCGGGCATCCTGGGCGGGCTTAAGCTTGCCGACCATGGCAGTCGTACCCATTCGCATCGTGGGAGATCCGGTCCTGCACACGCCTACCAAGCCGGTGCCGGTCGCTGCGGACGGTTCGCTGCCCTGCGAGCTGTCCGAGTTGATCGCAACCCTTTACGACACCATGGACGCCGCCTACGGGGTTGGCCTGGCCGCCAACCAGATCGGCGTCGGCTTGCGGGTATTCGTCTACGACTGCGCCGACGCGCGTGGGCAATCGGCGCGGCGCCGTGGCGTGGTCATCAATCCGGTCCTGGAGACCTCGGAAGTGCCCGAGACCATGCCCGACCCGGACAACGACGACGAGGGTTGCCTGTCGGTGCCGGGTGAGTCGTTTCCGACCGGGCGGGCCAAGTGGGCCCGGGTCACCGGACTCGACGCGGACGGCAGCCCGATCACGATCGAAGGCGAAGGGCTGTTTGCTCGGATGCTCCAGCACGAGACCGGTCATCTAGACGGCTTCCTGTACTTGGACCGGCTGGTCGGGCGACACGCCCGCGCCGCCAAACGCGCGGTCAAGTCGCACGGCTGGGGCGTTCCCGGTTTGTCGTGGACACCGGGCGAAGGGCCGGACCCGTTCGGTCACTGATGGTTTCGTGGCCTCAACCCGGCACCAGGGTGATGGTGCGCTACCGTCGGCCCGCCGGATCGGTCCCGCCACTGACTGACGCGGTGGGGCATCTACTCGGGATCGAGCCGCTGGTGCGGATACAGACGAAAACCGGGGCAGTGGTGCAGTTCGCGCCCGCAGACGCGGTCGCGGTGCGGGCGCTGAGCGACGTACCGGTGCGCACCTCGCAGATCCGCACGCTCGAGCATGCCGCTGCCCTAGGCTGGCCGGGGGTCGAACAGCAATGGCTGGACGGCTGGCTGCTGCGCGCCGGGCACGGCGTCACATCTCGCGCGAACTCCGCTGTGCCGCTTGAGGTCTCCGCTAGCCTGGCGACGATACCGGCGATCGTCGACTGGTATACCCGGCGCGGCCTGACCCCGCGACTGGCGATCGCTGACCGGCTAGTGCGACTGCCCAGTGCGGGCGAGCAGGCAAACCGGGTGCTGGTACGCGACGTGTCCGCCGCCGAGCCCGATTCGTCGGTCCGGCTGTCGGTCCGCCCCGACGACGCTTGGCTGCGGCTCTACCGTCGCGACGTTCCCGTTGACGTACTGATGGCGATCGTCGATGGCGAGCTGGTGTTCGGGATGCACGCGGAGCTGGCGGTCGCCCGAGCTTCGGTGACCGACGCCCCGGATGGCACCCGCTGGGTGGGCCTGTCGGCTGTCCGGACAGCAAACCGGGACGCCGGCCGAGCGGTGTGCAAAGCCCTGCTGGCGTGGGGGGCGGCTCGTGGCGCGACCCGGTGCTATGTCCGGGTTCTCGACGACGATCACGCCGCCCTCGGCCTGGCCCAATCACTGGGCTTCGCACTACATCACCACGCGCGCTATGTCAGGGCATCCGCGGCAATCGCCGAGCCCACGTAGGGTTGGGCCATGCCCGACGGCATAATTAATGGCGACCCGCCGCTGCTGCGACTGGCTACATGGAACGTGAACTCGATTCGCTCCCGGCTGGGGCGCGTACTTGATTGGCTGGAGCGCGCTGAAGTCGACGTGCTGGCCATGCAGGAGACCAAGTGCGCCGACGACCAGTTCCCGACCTTGCCGTTCTACGAACTCGGCTACGAGGTGGCGCATTGCGGTTTCAACCAGTGGAACGGCGTCGCAATCGCGTCACGCGTCGGTCTTGACCATGTCGAGGTCGGCTTCGACGGCCAGCCGAGCTGGAGCAGCAAACCGGACGTGGCGGCCGCAGCTGAAGCCCGCGCCTTGGCGGCCACCTGCGCAGGGGTGCGGGTGTGGAGCCTATATGTGCCCAACGGCCGGGCCGTAGGCGACCCGCATTACACGTATAAGCTGAATTGGCTTGCTGCGCTGCGTGATACAGCCGAGAACTGGCTGCGCGACGATCCTTCCGCGCAGATTGCATTAGTCGGCGACTGGAATATCGCCCCAACCGACGACGACGTCTGGAGCGTCGAGTTCTACCGGGGCTGCACCCATGTCTCAGAACCTGAGCGCAAGGCGTTCGACGCTATCCTCGACGCTCAATTCTCCGATGTCGTAAGGCCTTTCACCCCCGGCCCCGGGGTCTACACCTATTGGGATTACACTCAGCTGCGCTTCCCGAAGAGACAGGGAATGCGCATCGACTTCGTCCTCGCCTCCCCCGCGCTGGCCAGCCGAGTCGCCGACGCGGCGATCGTCCGGGACGAACGTAAAGGCAAGGCGCCCAGCGACCACGCGCCGGTCATGGTGGATCTGCGTGGAGGTTGACGCATATATTCTCGCTAACCGGGTATTCATTCGCTGTTCATTTGCGGGACAGAGTTCTAGGATTGCCAGATGCTGCGCAGTATCGTGACGGTTTCATGAACTTTACGAGTTTGCGCGTATCCAACCGCCGGCAGGCCGATGTGCGGCGGATATCCGATCCACGGCCTCAGCATCCGATCATCAGGGAGTCATCATGGGTGTCGTTAACGACGCCGCACGAAACGTAACGCGAACGGCGGGCCGCGCTGCGGCTGCCACGACGGCGGCCGCGGGTGCGGTGGGCGGTGCCGCAGTCAACGGTGTCGTTGGCGCGGTGACCGGAGCTGCAGCCGGAGTGCAGAAGGGTATTGGCAGCGGTAGCCATTCGACGCCTGCAGCCGCACTGACGTTGGGCGCACTAGGTGTCGCCGGGCTGGTCGAGTGGCCGGTGTTGTTGGCTATCGGCGGCGGCGCCTTGGTGCTGCGGCAGCTGAGCAACGGACGTTCCGATGGCTCACACAAAGCGTCGGTCACATCGGTCAAGGCGGTTCCGACCAAGTCGACCAGCTCGGCCTCGCCACGCAAATCGCCGGCCAAGAAGACGCCGGCACGGTCGCGCAGCACACAGTCGCGCACCCGCCGTTAATTCCTCGGTTGGGTACCGTCGTAACAGTGCGAGCATCTCCGCTCCGCGCCGTCGCGCTGGGCTTACATGCAACGTCGGCGTTGGTCAGCGCCACTGCGAAGACTGCGGCGACCGCCGCTGAAAACGCGGGCGCGGTGGCCTCTACGGGTCTGGCCATGGCCGCGATCCCGGTTCGAGAAGGTGTCAAGGCGCTGTCGGACGGGCTGCCCCTGCCCACGGTGGGCCGGCATAGTTGGCGCGGCCGGGGACGCGCCTGGATCGAGGTCCGCGGCCTGGACGGCGCCGACGGCGCAGAACTCGGCCGCGTCGTAGTCGACGCCGTCCTCGCGCTACCCGGGGTGACTTCGGCTAGCCTCAACCGCCCGCTGTCGCGGCTGGTCGTCGGCCTTGGCGGCGATCAGACTTCACTGCGTGAGTTATGCCGGGTGGTGGACGATGCGGAAAAGCGTTGCCGCTCAGTTGATACCGTCGTCCGTCCAAAACCATTGCCGGGCGACGGTCTGCTGCTGGCCACCAAGGCGGTGGGAGTCGGCGCCACAGCCGTCGGTGTTGGCGCCGCGGTCGCGGGCCGGGTGCTGCGATGGCCGCGGCTGACCTACGGTTTGGAAGCGGTGGTGGTGGCCGTCGATTACCAGCCGCGAGTGCGCCGCCTACTCGAGGAGAGCATCGGGCAATCCGCGACGGACACGCTGCTGAGCTTCGCTATGACGGCCGCACACGTCGTTGAGCTTTCGCCGGCGTCGCTGGCTGTGGACTTGATGATGGAAACGCTGAAAGCCGCAGAAATGCGCGCCGAAGCGCAAGCGTGGAGCCGCGACGAGCCAAAGCTGGCCCGCCATGCCGAATACGCAGAGGTCTATCCACCGTCGCGCCCGGTGCCATTGCCTGAAGGACCGATCGAACGGCATTCACGTCGCAGCGCATTACTTCAGGCGATCGGTGTTACCGCCGTCGGCGCCACTACCCGCAACCTCGACATGACCTCGACCGCGGCGTTAGTCACCACGCCGAAAGCCACCCGCACCGCGCGCGAATCGTTCGCCGCGGCGCTGGGTCAAGGGCTGGCCGACCACCACGCGGTCTTGGCGTTGAATCCGCAAAGCCTGCGTCGGCTCGACCGGGTCGACGCGCTGCTGATCGATCCCAGGGTGTTGTGTACCGACACGCTGCGGGTGGTGCGGGTGCGCGGTGCCGACGAGGACGAGATCTCCCCGGCCTGGAACCGGTCCCAAATGCTGCTGGAGAAGCGAGGCCTGCGTGTCGGCTGGCACCCGGTTCCCGGAGCACCGGCCGGCGCGAAAATCGAAGCGCTCATCGGCCCCACGCACGACCCGCTGGCCCCGGCTGTGTTGGCCGAGGCGCGCCGGGCCGGCCTCGACTTGATCTCTGTCGACATCGACGACCTCGGCGAGCTGCGCCCGGCGTTCGACGAATTGCGGCCGCCCGAAAAGGGATCCGTCGACGATGCGCTGGTCGCGGCACTGACCGATCTGCAGCAGTCGGGTCACACCGTCGCGGTGCTGTCTTGCGCAGCTGCACAAGCATTGTCGTCGGCCGACGTCGGACTGGGTGTGACGCCCAATTCCGACGGCGATCCGCCGCCGTGGACGGCGGATCTGGTCCTCAGTGACCTCGCCGGCGCCTGGCGGCTACTGCACGCGGTCCCGGTTGCCAAGTCAGCGAGCCGGCGCGGGATCGAAATATCGGCCGGCGCGACGGCGTTGGGCGCGCTGTTGATGGTGCCCGGCGTGCGCGGCCGAGGGCCCGGCCCGGTGACCACGGGTGCGGCGGCAGGCCTGCTGTCCGGCTACCTGATGGCCCGCCGGGTGGTTCGCGCGCCGACTCCGCTGCCGGCTCCGATCAACGAGTGGCACGCAATGTCGGTTGAGCAGGTCCGAAAGATGTTGCCGCCGCCGGACGACGAGGAATCGACCGCGCCTCACCAACGCCCGCTGGCCGCCCGGGCAATACAAACGGCCCAGCGCGGCGCCGAATTGACGGGCCGACCGAGGCGAGCGGTCTGGCAGTTCGTCAAGGCGGTGCAAGCCGAGTTGTCCGACCCGCTGACCCCGGTACTGGCGCTCGGCTCGGCAGCCAGCGCGATCCTGGGTTCGCCGGTCGACGCAGTCCTGGTGGGTTCGGTGCTCACCGGAAACTCCGTGCTGGCCGCCAGCCAACGCCTGCGGGCCGAAAGCCGACTGAACGAGCTGCTGGCTCAACAGGTTCCACCGGCCCGCAAAGTGAGGACCGGTCCCGACGGGACGCCGGTGTATGTGGAGGTCATCGCGGAGCAACTGCGGCCCGGCGATGTGATCGAGATACGCACTCACGAGGTGATCCCGGCCGACGCCCGGCTGATCACGGAAGACGACCTCGAAGTCGACGAATCGACGCTCACCGGTGAGTCGCTGCCGGTGGAAAAGCAGATCGAGGCCACTCCGGGCGCCGAATTGGCCGAGCGTCGCTGCATGCTGTTTGCCGGCACCACCATCGTCGCGGGCACCGCGGTGGCCGTTGTGACCGCCGTGGGCGCCGACACCCAGGCACGCCGGGCCGCCGAACTCGCGGCCGGAGAGGTGCCCGATGTCGGGCTGCAGCATCAGCTCAGCAAGCTCACCAACCAGGCATTCCCGGTCAGCACGGCCGGCGGCGCGCTCGTCGGCGCATTGGGACTGCTGCGCCGCCGCGGGCTGCGCGAGGCGGTGGCCAGTGGAATAGCGATCACGGTGGCCGCGGTCCCCGAAGGCATGCCGCTGGTGGCGACGCTCGCGCAAGCCGCGTCGGCCAGACGCCTGACCGAGTACGGCGCGCTGGTACGCATCCCCCGTTCGGTCGAGGCGCTGGGCCGCGTCGACGTCGTTTGCTTCGACAAAACCGGGACGCTGTCCGAAAACCGGCTGCGGGTCGCGCAGGTGCATCCGGTGGCCAGCTACTCCCGCGAAGACGTGTTGCGCTTTGCCGCGCACGCAGCCCCGGACGCCAACGGCGGCCCGCAGGTTCACGCCACCGACCGGGCCATCATCGAGGCGGCGCTGGCGATCGATGCGTCCAACGGCTCGCGAGCCAACGAAGCCATTGAAGCCACAGCTCATTTGCCGTTCCGCTCCGGCCGGTCGTTCTCGGCGTCGGTGTCCGATGACGAATTGACGGTCAAGGGTGCACCCGAAGTGGTGCTGGCGGCGTGCCAGGACGCCGGTCCGAATGTCGAGGGCACGGTGCGCCAACTGGCGGCCGAAGGGCTGCGGGTGATCGCCGTCGGGCGACGCGGGCTCAGCCCGCAACAGGCCAAGCTGGTAGCCGAGGACGAAGACGCCATCGCCGACCTGGTCGACGGCGAGCTGTCACTGGCGGGATTCCTCGGCCTGTCCGACACCCCGCGTGCCGAGGCGTCCGGACTGCTCAAGGCGCTGTCCGCGCGCGAAATCGGCATCCGGTTGATTACCGGCGATCACCCCATCACGGCCACCGCTATTGCGCGGGACATGGGCCTGCCGGTAACCGCGGCGCAGGTCATCAGCGGTGCGGAGTGGGACGCGTTGTCCCGCAAAGACCAGGAACGCGCCGTCAGTGAGCGGATCATCTTCGCCCGGATGTCACCGGAGAACAAGGTGCAGGTCGTTCAGACCCTGGAACGCGCCGGCAAGGTCTGCGCGATGGTCGGCGACGGGTCCAACGACGCCGCCGCGATCCGGGCCGCCACCGTTGGCATCGCCGTGGTGGCGCGGGGCAGCGACCCGGCCAGCATCGCAGCCGATGTGGTGCTGGTCGACGGCAGGATCGAAGCGCTGGTCGCAGCCGTCGACGAGGGGCATCAGCTCTGGCAGCGGGTGCACGCCGCGGTGTCGGTGTTGTTGGGCGGTAACGCCGGTGAGGTGGGCTTCGCGATTATCGGTAGCGCGATCAGCGGCACGTCGCCGCTGAACACCCGCCAGCTTTTGCTGGTGAACATGATGACCGATGCGTTGCCCGCCGCCGCCCTTGCGGTGAGCCCGCTGAATGGCTCCGTGCAGACGGCCGGTCGCGGCCCCGATCAACGGGCACTGTGGCGAGCGGTCGCCATTCGCGGGACGACCACCGCGGCGGCGGCGACGGCGGCTTGGGTGATGGCCGGCGTAACCGGACGGCCGCGACGCGCGTCGACGGTGGCGCTGGTCGCGTTGGTCAGCACCCAGCTGGGTCAGACGCTGCTGGACTCACGCGCGCCCTTGGTGGTGTTGACCGCCGGCGGATCGCTGGCTGTGCTGGGGACGCTGATCAGCATCCCGGGCGTCAGCCAGCTGCTTGGCTGCACGCCGCTGGGCCCGGTCGGGTGGGCGCAGGCGCTGGGCTCAGCCGGGGCGGCAACTGCCGCGGTTGCTGTCGCAACCCGCGTGCTCGACAGTAAGCGTCCACTGGAACTGGTGGCCGCCGATGAGCAGGATGACGAGTCCGAACCTCCACCACGCCGAAGCGCCACAGAAAGGCGTACAACTCGATCATCGGGATCGCCAGAAGTACAGCGGCCCCTGAGGCTAGTGGGTCGGCGAGAGAGTCCGTCGTCGACGACATACCTCCGACGGTGACCGCACCACCCGGCTAAACGGCAAATCCGACGTTACTGAAAGGCAAATGATGGTCGAAAAGAAGTCGCGGCGCGGCGCCTCTCAACGGGATGCCCTCGAGCACATCCGTGAGGGTGAGACGTTCGCGATCAACGTCCCGGTGGTCGGGCAGGTGCAGATTCCGCGGCCTGATCAGCTCGCCTACTTCGGCGGTTTGGCAGCGTTGGCAGCATTCGAGCTCATCGATTGGCCGGTCGCGTTGGTGATCGCCGCGGGCCACTTCTTGGCCAGTAACCACCACAACAAGGTCCTCGAAGAGCTCGGCGAGGCCATCGAAGAGGTTTGACAGAGGTCTAGCCGTGCTGCAGCAGCTGGCGCGCGGCCTCCGTGTCGTGGTGAAACGGCAGGCACATCAATTCGGCGGCTTTGTGCACGAGGCTATCTGGTGACAGCACCACGACAATGGCGCCGTCGGCGAGCAGACGATCCACCGCGGCGAATCCCGCGCTGTCCAGGTATCTGAGCCCGCTCAGCTGAAGGATGATGGGCCGGTTATCAGACACAGCCAGCACTGAGCGGGTGAACTCGCTGACGTTGGTGACGTCGACCTCGCCGCTGACGGCCACCAGCGAGGCGGCGGTCGACGCATAGTCGGTCTCTGGGTTGTGTAGCTGGAAAACCGCGCCGCTCGCCACGTTATGCCCTCTCTGCCATGCTGGCCTCCCGGGCGACCGCGTGCTCGAAGGTCAGGGTGATTCGAGTGCCCTGAGCGGTGCGCACAGTCTTCACATGGTCGGCGAGTCCATTGATCATCGTGAGCCCGCGTCCGCCCTGCAGGCTGCGTTGGCTGGCTGAGGAATCGCCGGACCACTGCCCGGTGTCGCTGATCGTAGTGCTGACGGTCGCGCCGCGGACGAAGGCCTCGATGGACACCGTCCTGAGCGGATCACCACCGCTGCCATGGTCGATCGCATTGGTCACCGCCTCCCCGGTGGCCAGCAGGATATCGGCTTCTCGGCGCAAATCCACGCCGATGCTCATCAGCCAGTGGCGCAACCGGTGTCGTGCTTCTGGGATTTGCATCGGTGCGGCGGGCAGCACGGTGGCGAAACTGCGCGTCGACGCGTGGTTGGGCCGCAACGCCAACAGGACGACATCATCGGTGTAGCCGCCGGGCGGGGCCATCCGGTCGAGCAAGTCGTCGCAGAAATCGCCGACCGGCAGGTCCGCCCGATATGCCGCCGCGGCCTGCAGCCGTGCGAACCCTTGATCGAGCGTTTCGCCCGGCCGCTCGATCAGGCCGTCGGTGTAGAGCAGGACCAGGCTGCCCGCCGGCAATTCTCGTCGTGCGGTGTGTTTGGTGAGACGGTCTTCCCATGCTGCAACCGGGGGCCGTCGGCCGGACTGCAGAAAAAGCGGCGGTCGGTCCGGCGTCACCAGCAACGGGTAGGGATGCCCCGCGCAGGTATAGCTGATGCTGTCGGTGCCGTCGGCCATTCCCGGCTGCCCGGTGTCGATCACCGCATAGCTGACCGTCGCGCAGCGCGCACCGGGAATCGCCGCGGCGAACCTGTCCAGCGCACTGAGCACCGCATCCGGGTCAGCGCCGGTGAGGGCGGTAGCGGCCAGCGCCGCACGAAGTCTGCTCATCACGATCGCGGCGGGCAGGCCGTGCCCAACCACGTCGCCGACGGAGATCGCGATCTGGCCCGGTTGCTGCATCGGCACCACCAGATACCAGTCGCCGCCGACGCGCATCGCCTCACCGCCGGGCTGATACACCGCCGCCACAACCGCGGCCGTTGACCCGCGGTCGAGATCGAGCAGGTGCTCTTGGAAGTCGACGGCGATCCGATGCTCGCGTTGCGCACTGCGGAGCCGATCCACGGCCAACTGGGTCATCTGCGCGGTCCGGGCGAACGTCTCGAGTTCGGCGGGTGCGAATTCCCGCGGCGTGGGCCACAGCATCCCCAGGGAACCGATCACCTTGCCGTCATGACCGCGCAACGGCTGGCTGACACATGACCGGACGCTGTGCGCGGTTTCGGACACCACGTGGCCATAACGCGTGGTGAGGGACAACGTGTCGGTGACGACGATCCGCTGACCGGTGTTGATGACGTCGATCGGCACCAGCGGCGTGTCGAGGGTGGCCACGTGGTAACGGTCGCGGAACTCCACGGGGACCGGACCGGCGTATTCGAATCGGACGGTGTTCTCCTCGGCGTCAAGGACACCGATCACGACGACGGCGGCATCGCTGGAGCCGAGCGGCGATGCCAGCAGCGCCTCGGCGATTCCGGCGACCGAATCGGCGGCCTGCAGCGCGGCATCGAGTTGGGCAGCGGCGGAGGTCCGGCGAAGCTCGGCTTCACGCTGTTGCTGACTCACGCGTTCGCGGGTGGCGGCCGATAGCCGCGCCGCGACCCGCTCGACCAGCTCCTGCGAGCGAAACGGTTTGGGCAGGTAGTCGTCCGCGCCACCGGCGTAGCCTTCGCTGATCGCTTCGTCGCCGGCACGGGCCGAAAGCATGAGGATCGGCACCGCGGCCAACTCGGGATCGCGACGAACCGCCGAGACGAAGTCGAAGCCGTCGAGCTTGGGCATCATCGCATCGGTCACGATCGCGTCCGGCCGAAGCTCGCGGGCGATGCGCAGCCCCGCCTCCCCGTCGGCCACTAGAACCGTTCTCCAGTGCACCGACAACACCCGCTCCAGATGAGCCCGCATGTCGGCGTTGTCGTCGGCAATCAACACCAACTCGCGGTCGTCCTCGCTGGGCGCAATCTCGGTCGGTGGCGACACCAGCCATTGGCCCGCCTCGACGACATAAGGACTGTCCAGCAGGTCGGCCGGCGAGTGGTCCACGGGTGTGCCGGCGAGCGATGCGGGCAGCGTGATCGCGACCGTCGTGCCGCGGTCGAGTTCGCTGTCGATCGACATGCTGCCCCGCTGAAGCTCCACCAGCCCGCGTACCAGCGAAAGCCCGATGCCGGTGCCTTCCACGCTGCGGCCGCGCGCGGTGTCGGCTCGAAAGAAGCGTTCCCCCAGCCGTTTCAGGTCTTCCTCGCCGATACCGACCCCGGTGTCGCGGATGATGACGCGGCACTGCCCGCCGCTGCTGTGCGCGGCAACCGTGATCGAGCCGCTCAGCGTGTATTTGACCGCGTTGGACAACAGGTTGAGCACGATCGTTTCCCACATGTCCGGATCGACGTCGGCCAAGGCCTGATGACACTCGACGACCAGGTCAAGCCCGGCCCTCGCGCACAATTCGCTGAACGACGAGGCGATTTCCGAAGTCAGCGCGCCGACATCGGTGCAGACCAAGCTGGTGGTGGCGCGGCCCGCTTCGATTCGGGAGAACTGCAGCAGCGAGTCGACCAGGCGCAGTAACCGCCCGGCGTTACGCCGGGCAGTACGCAGCCGATCCGCGAGAACCGTCTGCGAACCCACGTCGGCGAGCGCATCCTCCAGCGGTCCGAGCAGCAGCGTTAGCGGAGTGCGGAATTCGTGGCTGACGTTGGTCAAAAACGCTGTCTTGGCACGGTCCAGTTCGGCCAGCGCATCCGCGCGCTGCCGCTGCTGCTCGTGGGAAACCACCGAGGCCAGCGCCGAGGACAGCTGGTCGGCGAGCAACTGACAAAAGCCGCGGTACTGCTCATCCAGCGGGCAGCGCGGACTGATTCCCACCACCAGCGCGCCCGCGACCGCGTTCTCGCCCAGCGGTAGCACCAGTGCCTGGTCCGGACAATCGCCGCCCAACACCTCGTCCAGGCCGCGAATCGCCGACGCCACGTCGTCGATGATCTGCACCTCGGCCCGCGACCGCGTTATCGGCTCCAGCTCCGTTAGCCGTTCCAGGGTGGGTGGCAGCAGCGGCAGCACCGACGGCGTCGCTCCGCGCAAAGTGGTATCGGCTTCGTCCGTGTCACTGACGTAGGCCGCGACCAGCGGGACGTCGGGCTGGTCAGCACATACCGCAACGGCCGCGTTCACCGCACCGTCGACGGTGCGGGTTTCCATCGTCGCCGCGGCCACCGCGTTGAGCAGATGCAGGCGTCGCTCGCTGATCACCCGCTCGGTGGTCTCCCACGACGGGCAGAAAATCCCATAGATCTGGCCGTCATGAGAGACGAGCGGGCTGTAGGTGAAGGTGAAATAGCGCTCCTGGCGTCGGCCGGCGGTCACCATCGGCAGCATCAGGTCGTTCGACCAAGTCGCCTCGCCGGTGGCGATGACACTGGCCAGCATCGGGCTGATCGGCTCCCAGATGTCCCACCAGACGAACCGGCCGCGCCGGCCCAGCGCCGCCGGGTGTTTGTCGCCGAGAATCTCGATGTAGGCGTCGTTGTAGACCAGGAACAGGTCGTCGGCGCCCAACCACAAGACGATGGGAAACCGTGAGGTCAACACCACCGCGACTGCTGAGCGCACCTCGGCTGACCACTCCTGAGGGGGCCCCAACGGGTGTGCGGCCCAGTCGAATTCGACGAAGAGTCGACCCATCTCACCGCCCAGCGCAACAGCCTCAGCAAGGTCAGGTGGCAGGGCCTGCGGCTCGCTGCGCCAGTCCGAACGCTGACCCCAGCTCACGACCCCTGCTCGGGTTCGCGGCCTTGCAGTGCAGCGGGCAGCGTGGGGTAGAGCTCGAGCACGCTGTCCAGGTTCGTCACCTCGATCGGGCGAACCACCAGTCCGCTGTCGGCAACCAGCCGGACCGACGTTCCGGCTTGTTGCCCTTGTTTGTGACAGTCGAGCACGGCGTTGAGGCCCGCACTACCGAAGTAAGTCACAGCCTGCAGATCGATGATGAGCAGTCGAGACGCCTGAGTCCCGGCCTGCCGCAGCGCGGCATCCAGATGTGAGGTCAGGTCGCGCGCGGTGCTGGAGTCCACCTCGCCCGTGGCCTGCACCACCACAGCTTCCGGCCGAACCTCGGAGTCGACCACCAACAAATCCATCGCGTTCACCCGCTTTGATGCACTGTTAAAATGCCAGCCTCCACGGCTTTGTCGAGCCTAACCGGCTGCCCGCTTACGCGTTGGATTCGCCCGGAATACGTTCGTGCACCGTCAACAAAAGATGGTCGAAGGCACCCTGCACCTCCGCCGACGGCGATGGCAGCGTGGAGATTTCGGCGATGAGCTGTTTGGCCAGTGCACGCAGCTTGACGTTGGTTTCCTGCGAGCGCCACCGCAGCACACCGAAAGCTTGCTCGACGCTGAACATGATCCCGGTCGTCGGCAAGCCACCGCCGTCGGCGTTCGCTCTGGCGCCCTTCGACACGTTAGGCATCATTGCACCGTCGACGCAGCTTGCGCGCCGGTTAAACAAGACGGCGCACGGAGTTTCTGCACACCGCCGCCCCGCTGCGCTAGCGTGGGTTACTTACGCACCACAACGCGGGAGCGCACGCCCGGTGCGCTGAGAGGACGGCTCGGGGCCGTCGACCGTAAGAACCTGACCGGGTAATGCCGACGTAGGGAGATGACATCATGACCGATTTGGCAGTCGAACCATCCGTGACCACCGGCCCCATCGCGGGTAGTCACAAGGTGTACCGCGAACTGGACGGGGTCCCGGGCACGCAAGTCCCGTTCCGCCGGGTGGATCTGTCCAATGGCGAACACCTCGACCTCTATGACACCTCCGGCCCGTACACCGACCCCGACGCGGTGATCGACGTGACGGCTGGACTGTCGCCGCGCCCGGGAGTCATTCGCGACCGCGGCACCCAGCTGCAGCGGGCCCGCGCCGGTGAGATCACGACTGAGATGGCCTTCATCGCCGCGCGTGAAGAGCTGCCGGCCGAGCTGGTTCGTGACGAGGTTGCCCGCGGCCGTGCGGTGATTCCGGCCAACCACAACCATCCCGAAAGCGAGCCGATGATCATCGGCAAAGCCTTCGCGGTCAAGGTCAACGCCAACATTGGCAACTCGGCGGTGACGTCCTCGATCGCCGAGGAGGTTGACAAGATGGTGTGGGCCACTCGCTGGGGCGCGGACACCATCATGGATTTGTCCACCGGCAAAGACATTCACGCCACCCGAGAGTGGATTCTGCGCAACTCGCCGGTGCCGGTCGGCACGGTGCCGATCTATCAGGCCTTGGAGAAGGTCAAGGGCGATCCGACGCTGCTGACCTGGGAAATGTACCGCGACACTGTCATCGAACAGTGCGAGCAGGGTGTCGACTACATGACCGTGCACGCCGGGGTGTTACTGCGCTACGTGCCGTTGACCGCCAAGCGGGTCACCGGCATCGTGTCCCGCGGCGGGTCGATCATGGCGGCTTGGTGCCTGGCGCACCATCAGGAATCGTTCCTCTACACCCACTTCGAGGAGCTCTGCGATATCTTCGCCCGCTACGACGTGACGTTCTCGCTGGGTGACGGGCTGCGGCCGGGATCGATTGCCGACGCCAACGACGCCGCCCAGTTCGCGGAGTTGCGCACCCTGGGCGAACTCACCAAGATCGCGAAAGCTCATGGCGCGCAGGTGATGATTGAGGGCCCGGGGCACATCCCGATGCACAAGATTGTGGAGAACGTGCGGCTGGAAGAGGAGCTGTGCGAGGAAGCTCCGTTCTACACGCTCGGGCCGCTGGCCACCGACATCGCCCCGGCTTACGACCACATCACCTCGGCGATCGGCGCGGCAATCATCGCGCAGGCCGGCACTGCGATGCTGTGCTACGTCACACCCAAAGAGCACCTGGGCCTGCCCGACCGCAAAGACGTCAAAGACGGCGTGATCGCCTACAAGATCGCCGCTCATTCGGCCGATCTGGCCAAGGGCCATCCACGCGCGCAGGAACGTGACGACGCACTTTCCACGGCGCGGTTTGAATTCCGCTGGAACGACCAGTTCGCGCTGTCGCTGGACCCCGACACCGCACGGGCGTATCACGACGAGACACTGCCGGCCGAACCGGCGAAGACCGCGCACTTCTGCTCGATGTGTGGACCGAAGTTCTGCTCGATGCGCATCACGCAGGATGTTCGCGACTACGCCGCGCAGCACGGACTCGACAGTGAGGAAGCCATCGAGGCGGCGCTGGCGCAGGGGATGGCGGAGAAGTCGGCCGAGTTCGCCGAACACGGCAATCGGGTGTATCTGCCGCTCGCGCAGTGAATTACCTCCCGCTGGCACCCCGCGGTACGACACCGCTGCGGGTGCTGGCGATCGCCGGGTCAGACTCTGGCGGCGGTGCCGGTATACAGGCAGACATCCGCACCTGCGCCCTGCTCGGGGTGCATGCACTGTGCGCGGTGACGGCGGTGACCGTGCAGAACTCCGTGGGCGTGAAGGGTTTCCACAAGGTACCCGGTGACGTCATTGCCGCCCAGATCGACGTGGTGTGCCAAGACATCGGACTGCAGGCCGCCAAGACCGGGATGCTGGCGTCCACCGAGATCATCGCCGCGGTCGCGCAGAGTTGGCGCGAGCATGGCCCAGACGTACCGCTAGTGGTCGATCCGGTCTGCGCATCGATGCACGGCGATCCGCTACTAGACTCCAGCGCACTGAATTCTTTTCGCGCCGAGCTGTTTCCGTTGGCCACATTGGTGACACCAAACCTGCATGAGGTGCGGCTGCTGGTCGACATCGAGGTTGTCGATTCGAAAACCCAGGCCGACGCGGCCCGTGCCCTGCACGATCTGGGACCGACGTGGGCGCTGGTGAAGGGCGGGCATCTGCGCGGGTCGGCCAGCAGCACGGATTTGTTGTTCGACGGAACAGAGTTCCACGAGTTCGAATCACGGCGAGTGGATACCACCCATGACCACGGCGCCGGGGACACGCTGGCCGCTGCGACGGCCTGCGCGCTGGCCCACGGATATACCGTGCCGGACGCGGTCGCGTTTGCCAAGGACTGGGTGACCGAATGCCTGCGTGCCGCCTATCCGCTCGGGCACGGGCACGGCCCGGTGTCCCCGCTGTTCAGGCTGTCGTGACCGACCTCGAGGGCATCGCGGGTGTCGCGCACCCACCGCACGGCACCCCATCCGGCGTGGTGGTGTTAACCCACGGCGCCGGCGGCAACAGGGAATCCCCGCTGCTGCAAAGACTTTGCGAGGAGTGGGCCCGATGTGGCTGGCTTGCGGTGCGTTACGACCTGCCGTACCGGCGGCGCAGGCCCAAGGGGCCGCCGTCGGGTTCGGCGGCAGGAGATCGCGCCGGCATCGTGGAAGCAATCGACGTCTGCCGCGGCCTGGCCGATGGTCCGCTGATTGCCGGCGGCCATTCCTACGGCGGGCGGCAGACGTCGATGGTGATCGCCGCGAAGGAAGCAGAGGCGGACGTGCTGACCCTGTTCTCCTACCCGGTGCACCCGCCCGGTAAGCCCGAACGCGCCCGCACCGAGCACCTGCCCGACATCGTGGTGCCGACGGTGTTCACCCACGGCACCTCAGATCCCTTCGGCACCCTTGACGAGCTGCGGACCGCCGCCGCGCTCATTCCCGCGCCGACCCAGATCGTCGAGATCGCCAGCGCACGACACGATTTGGGCTCGAAGACCCTCGACGTGCCCGGGTTGGCAGTAGCTGCAGCGTTACGGCTGCTAGGGCGCGGCTAGTTCATCCATCGTTGTTGCGCCGTTGACGACTTTAGCCGCGATGTCAACGACCTTGACGTTGGAACCTTGCGAGGTTCGGCGAAGCATGTTGAATGCGTCATCATCGGAGACGCCGTTTCGCACCATCAGCATGCCGATGGCCTTGCCGATCGTCCGATTGGTAGAAAGCCCCCGTCGCAGCGCGGCCACATCCTCGCCGCGGGCTGCGGCATTGGTGGCCACCGTGGCGAACGCCGCCAACACTTTGGCACGTTCGACCGATGTTTTCTCGAACGCATTGGGCGTATCGGAAAACAGGTTTAGCGCCGCGATCTTGGCGCTATCCACCGGAAGCCGAACACCGATCGCGCCGCGCACCGGCGATTCGTCGATGACGCGAGCTGTTAAAGCCGGCCATCGACTGCCTACGGTCAGATCCGATTCGATCTGAGCGGTGCGCTTTTCGATGGCAACCAGACAAGGCCCGTCGACAAACGCCTGCTCGAGTTCGTCAATCATGTGCGCGACGTCGTCGGTGGCCGCGCCCGTGCTGTAAGCGCCATCACGGCAGATCATCAGGCTGGCGTGGTCGCATCCAGGAACTATCAATGTCGCCGCGACGCAAATCGCGGCGTACATCTCCTTCGGTGTCGAACCTTGGTTGACGATGTCAGCCAAGGCTGTGAACACGCCAGTCGCTTCGACATCCGGGCGCGACGGCACGACAGCCTCCTCATGGTGGCGCCGGTGGGCGGCAGCGGCACGGCGGTTGCCACGCTGCCGCCCACCGAGGGTTAGGCGTCAATCACCTCGCGGTTCGCGGCCTTGCCATTGAGGGCGTCGTGCCCGCCCGCGCGACCGATCGAGATTTTGCGCGGCTTAGCTCTCTCGGCAACCGGGATGTGCAGCCGCAACACGCCCTCCTGATACAAGGCCTCGATCCGCTCGGTGTCGAGGTTCTCCCCGAGGACCAGCTGGCGGCTGAATACTCCCCGTGGGCGTTCGGTTGCCAGCATCTCGCGGTTCGGATCGAGGGCAGGCCGCTCAGCGCGCACCGTCACCACGTTTCGCTCGATATCGAGGTCGAGCGAGTCCTGGTCGATGCCGGGCAGGTCGAACTCGACGAAAAACGCATCGCCTTCACGCCAAGCGTCCATCGGCATCACTGCGGGTCGGGCGGCGGTGCCCAGCACTTGCTGGGTGAAGCGGTCCAGCTCACGGAATGGATCGGTACGCATCAGCATGGTGGTCACCTCTGACTCTCCAATCTGTCTGTAAGATGTCATCCAAACCTGTGTCTGATGACACATATTTCATATAGCACGCAGACAAGACAGTCGCAAGTGTGATAGAAAGATTTTCTGTATGCGCAGCCAAGGATGACTTCGATGATTGATCAACCCGACAACCCGGGACTACCCGCCGCCGGTCAAGGCGTCTATGGCATCTCAGTGGCCGCGGAGCTGTCCGGCATCGCGGTGCAGTCGTTGCGCCTCTACGAGCGCCACGGCCTACTGAACCCCTCTCGCAGCGACGGCGGAACCCGCCGCTACAGCGCCGATGACCTGGCCCGCCTACAGCGCATCAGCGAGCTCATCGCCGCCGGCGTCAACCTGGCCGGCATTGCCAGGATCCTCGACCTTCAAGACGACAACGCGGCACTGCTCGCCGCCAACAACGGCATAAGCGAACCGGCCGACAAAGCCGAGTCCGCGCAAGGCAGCGGCACGTGACCGGTAAAATTGGCGCCAGCGTGCAGCGGCTTCTGCTCGCGCAAACGGGCTCGCGAGCCTCGATAACATTGGGCCGCGGCCTGCGTAAGATGAACTTACTCGAAGGTAAGGTACGGTCCTTTTCATGAGTTCGGCGCAATTCGACGTCATCATCGTCGGGGCGGGCTTCGGCGGCATCGGCGCGGCGATTCAGCTCAAGCGTCTCGGGTACGAGAACATCGCCATCCTTGACCGCGAGGCGGACTTGGGTGGAACCTGGCATGTCAATCGCTATCCCGGCCTAGCCGTCGATGTCCCGTCGACCACCTACTCCTACTGGTTCGAGCCGAACCCGAAATGGTCACGGTTGTTCGCCACCGGCCCGGAGGTCAAGCAATACGCCCACCAGGTCGCCGACAAGTACGACGTACGCCGGCACATGCGGTTCAACACGACAGTAGAAAGCGCCCGCTGGGACGAGGACGCAAAGCTGTGGCAGGTGGCGCTGGCTGGCGGTGACACGCTGACCACTCGCTTTCTGATCACTGCCACCGGTTTCCTGTCGCAGCCGCACACGCCGGACATCCCGGGCATCACCAGCTTCGAAGGCAAGGTAGTGCACACCACCGCGTGGGATGACAGCTACGACTTCGCAAATCGCCGGGTCGGTTTGATCGGCACCGGGGCCACCGCGATCCAGCTCATCCCCGAACTGGCGAAGCAAGTCGCCGACTTGACGGTCTACCAGCGCACCGCGATCTGGGTGGCCCCCAAGCTGGACTTCGGGATTGCTCCAGCGGTACAGCGGCTGTTCGCCCGCCTTCCGCTTGCGCAACGGACGGCGCGGTGGGTGACCGACAGCTTCTTCGAGTTCATCACGTTCACCAGCGTGCTGAACTATCGCTACTTCCGGCGCCTCACCATCGCCGGGATGGATGTGTGCAAGATTCACCGGTTCGTGCAGGTTCGGGACAAGGAGCTGCGGCGCAAGCTGACCCCCGACTACGACATCGGGTGCAAACGGCCTAGCTGGTCCAATGACTACTATCGCAGCTTCACCAGGCCCCATGTGCATCTGGAAACCGGCGGCATCGAACGGATCGAGCCCGACGGCATCGTCAGCAACGACGGGCACAAGGCCGTCATCGACACTCTGGTGCTGGCCACTGGATTCGATCTGTGGGATGCCAACTTCCCGTCCATCGAGGTTGTCGGGCGCGCTGGCCGTAATCTGGGGAAGTGGTGGCGGGAGAACAGGTTCCAGGCCTACCAGGGTGTCTCGATTCCGTACTTCCCCAACTACCTGAGCCTGGCCAGCCCGTACGCATTCGCTGGGTTGTCCTTCTTCAACACCATGGAATACCAGATGCGGCATATGGACCGATTGTTCGGTGAAGTGAAGCGCAGTGGCGCAACCACTTTCGAGATAACCGAAGACGCCAACGCACGCTTCCTGGACCGGATGACCCGCAACTTGGAGCACTCGGTGTTCTACGCCGGCGACTGTGCCACGTCACGGTCCTACTACTTCAATCACCACGGCGAGGCGACACTACTGCGACCCACCTCGGTGCGAAACGCGGTGCGGGATGGCGCTCGGTTCCCGCTGAGCGATTACGCGATTGCCTGAGGAGCAGCACTCCCAAACACGGTAGCCTCCATCAACTTCCGCACGCACGCTTGTGGATAGCCGGAGTTATCGCCCGAGTCCTCGTAGTGCACCAGCCGTCCTACGTCGACAACCAGGGCCATCGCCGCGTGTATTAAAAAACGCGCCCGGGTGGCGGTGAGCTCCGAGCGGGCCGACGTCAGCAGCCGCATCCAGGAATCGATCGTCGAGCGCTGCACGCTGCGCAGTAATTCCTGGTCCACCCGAGTCAGGCTGACCCGCTCGGTGTAGTAGATCGCGGCCAGCTCCGGATTGGCGAACGACGTTGCCACATAGGCCTCGATCAGCAACGTCAGCATCTGGCGCGGTTCGGCCAAACCGGTCAGGATCGCCGACAGGCGCCCCGAGACGCGGTCGGCCGCGCGCCGCAACCCGGTCGAGAGGATGTCGCACTTGCCTGGGAAATACCGGTAGATTCCAGACACCGAGATACCGACGGCCGACGCGATCTCCGCCATGCTGGTTTCCGGGTAGCCCTTGGCATTGAACAACACCATCGAAGCCTGTAACAACGCCTCATAGACTCCGGTATCCGATTCGAAGATCCGCCAGGTTGCCGGTCGGCCAACGGCATCCGCAGGCTCCGGCAGCTGTGCGCCGAGCACCGCAGACCCGGCCTCGGCCAGCAGCGCGCGGATCTCGTCGGCCGGCAACGCAACGCGGTGATCGACGATGCTGCCGATCACGCTGAGCAGCCCCGACGACAGCATCCACCGATGCGACGGCGTCAGGGTCGGGCGAATTACCATCAGCGGCCGTTGGATTCGACGGTTAACCACCCGCAACTGGTCCATCAGGGTGGATTGGTCTTCGTCGTGCAGGTAGCGAGCTTGCCACCGGTAGAGCCCGCCGGACTCGCGGTTGGCCAACGTCACGTCGATGAGTGCGTCGACCAGTCGGCGCAACGTCGCGGCCGCGGCGGAATCTGAGATCTCATCGGCGAAGTCGGTGCAGTCGACCAGCTGCTGGCCAAGCGCGAGCACCGCGTCGCGGAAGAGCTCGTACTTGCTGGCGTAATGGCGGTACAGCGCCGGTGCGGAGATTCCGACCTTGGCCGCGATGGCTTCCATGCTGACCGCGTGATAGCCCAGCGCGCTGAACGACTCGGCCGACACCCGGGAGATCTGAGCCTTGCGGTCTTTCGGCCGTCGGTGCACGCGGCTCCCCGTCGCTGCGGGCTCGGTGCGCGCGGTCATCACCGCCTCACCCTAGCGTGCAGATCGGCGGCTAAAAACCTACCGCTGAGTCAGAATGTCCATTAACATAGTCGGTGCTCGGTTAGGTTGGGGGGCGCCGACGAGCTCGGACGTCGGAGGTCGCCAAGGATGCTGGAAAAGATTCGCCGAATCCTTGGCTTCCAGCTCACCATCGCCGAACTGATCGGGCTCGCATTGATCATCGGCACGCCATATCTCCTGGTAGGAACCATTTGGTCGGTGACACACACCACGGAATTGCAGCACCTGCATGGGGCCGATTTGGTAGTGTCGTTCCTCGGCTCGATCGTCTCCTGGCCGGTGCTGCTGTTCTCGGACGTCTGCATGACATGAGCGCTGACGCTGCTGGAACGCCGCTGACCACTGCCGACACCCGCATTCACATAAGCCGTCGGACGGCCCGCTGGGACTCTGCTCCGGCCACCGTCGCCGACGCCCTCGACTTTTGGTCGTTCGCCGCCGGCGCGGCCAATGTGATCATGCAGTTGTCCTGGCCCGGCGTGGGCTACGCGGTGGTCGAGAGCAAGGTCGACTCCGGCAACCTGCTGAAACACCCGTGGAAGCGAGCGCGCACCACATTCAGTTATCTGGCGGTCGCAATTTTGGGCGGCCCGCAAGATCGCGCGGCGTACCGCGACGCGGTCGACCGTGTGCATCGCCAAGTCCAGTCCGAACCGGACAGCCCGGTCCCATACAACGCCTTCGATCGCGACCTCCAGATGTGGGTAGCAGCATGCCTTTTCGTCGGCCTCGAGGACACCTACCAGCTGTTGCGCGGTGAGATGCCCGGTGAGCTCGCCGAGCAGTTCTACCGCTCGGCGTTCACCCTGGGCACCACACTGCAGGTCAGCGAAGAGCAGTGGCCAGCGACCCGTGCTGATTTCGATCGCTACTGGAACCAGGCCTGCCAGCGCGTCGTGATGGATGACGTGGTACGCAACTATTTGCAGGACATGATCGACCTGCGGATGATCACAGCGCTGCTGCGCCCGCTATCCGTTCCGCTGCTGCGCTTTCTCACGGTGGGATTTCTGGCTCCGGTGTTCCGCGAGGCGCTGCAAGTCAAGTGGACAGCCGGTCAGCAGCGTCGGTTCGAATACCTGTTCCTCATCGTTGCGTTCGTCAACCGCTTTCTGCCGCAATTCATCCGGCAGGGCGGTAGCTACCTATTGCTGGCCGACGTGCGCAGACGAATCCGCCATCGCCGCAATCTGGTTTGAAAGGACGTTTGTGAGCAATCGTCAGCTATGGCTGGGCGCCGCGGCCGCGACGATGGTCGCGATCGGACTGCTGGCCCTCTGGTTTCCGGTGTACCTGAGCCAGTACGACCAATACGGAACGCAAATCGCCTGCGGCAGAGGCTTCAGCGCGGACATGTCGCAGGCCGCCGCTGCCCAGGATACGGGTCTTGTCGCGCAATGCGACACGGCGCTGCTGCTGCGTCGCATCTGGGCGATCCCCGTTGCCGTGTTCGGTTGGCTGATTCTCACCGGCCTGATAGCGGCCTGGTTGCACGACGCTCCCAAAGCCGGGGCCCTTTTAGACAGCTAAGACTGGACAGTTTCGACTGTCTAAACTACCGTGGGACTCGTGGCTGGGATCAGCGAGTCGGCAGGAGCGGCGGCGCGAGACCTGCGGGTGTTGTTCAGCCGACTCCGACGCCGGCTCAAGGATGTCGCGGCCGGCGGTGATCTGACGCCTTCGCAGACCGCGGTGCTGACCCGTCTCTGGAAAGAGGGTGCGTCGTCGGCCAGCGCGCTGGCCGACGCTGAGCGGGTGCGACCGCAGTCGATGGCGACCATACTGACCGGGCTCGACGGGCACGGCCTTGTCCGGCGCACACCCGACCCCGACGACGGTCGGCGCCAAGTGATCTCGTTGACCGCCGCCGGCCGGCGGCGCGCAGAAAGCGACCGCCAGGTCCGCGAGGAGTGGTTGGCCCGTGCCATGCAGGAGCGCTACACCGAGCCGGAACGTCGCGTCATCCTCGACGCGTTGTCCCTGCTACAACGTTTGACCGATTAGCAAGGAGTTCGGAATGGAACTGGGAATACACTTCATCGACTTTCTGCCGGGTGATCCGGCGAATTTGGCTCCGACACTGCTAGCCACCGCCAAGGCCGCCGAAGACGCCGGGGCGACGATGTTCACCCTGGCTGATCATTTCTTCCAGATGGAAGGCGTTGGGCGCGCCGAGGATCCGTTCCTGGAGGGCTACACGTCACTGGGCTTTCTGGCGGGTCAGACAACCACCATCACCCTGGCCCTGCTGGTCTCCGGAGTTACCTACCGCCATCCGGGGGTGCTGGCCAAGACGGTGACGACGCTGGACGTGCTCTCGCAGGGTCGATCGATGTTCGGTATCGGAGCCGCCTGGTATGAGCGCGAGCACGTCGCATTGGGCATCCCCTATCCGCCACTGCGTGATCGGTTCGAGATGCTCGAGGAGACGCTGCAGATCTGCCTGCAGATGTGGGGCCCCGACAACGGGCCATACAACGGCAAGCACTTTCAGCTGGCCGAAACGATCTGTGAGCCTCAGCCAATCCGCCGGCCGCCGATCCTGATCGGCGGCGGCGGTGAGAAGAAAACACTGCGGCTGGTCGCACAGTACGCCGATGTCTGGAACAGCACGGATTCTGAGCCCGACGAGCTCAAGCACAAGATCGAAGTGTTGAGCCGGCATTGCGACACGGTGGGCCGCGATGTCACCGAGATCCGTAAAACGGTGGGTCTATTCGCGGACCCGTTCACCGATGTCGACGGATACCTGAAACGTCTCGAGCGCTACGCCGAACTGGGCATCGACATGATCAACATCGGCCCGGTGCCGGGCACGCCGGATCCCGTCGGCTTCGTCCAGCGGTTTGGTGACGAGCTGATGCCGAAGCTGTCGGGGATCCGTTGAGCCGCTGACGCTCAGATGCCGGCGATGATCCGTGCACGCTTTGCGGTTAAGCTTTCGCCGAAGTTGAGCAGCCCGAGTCGCAGCAGCAGCAGAACAAGCGCGACGCTGCCCCCAATTGGCAGGCCCAGGTAGAAAATCCAACCGCCGGCTACGCCGGCCTGACTCAGCACGACGAAGCGCACCACGAGCGATAGAGCGAGAAGCCCGGCTATCGCCCCGAGCATTACTTTGCTGTGGTTGTTCATGAGCGTATTTCTTTCCGGTAGTTGGCTTCCAGCCCCGGGTGTCGCCGAGGCGACACCCGGGCCAGGATCGCGGCGGCCGCTATGGGCACGTCACATCGATCTCGAAAGGCTTGCTCACCGGTCCCGCCATCGGGTTGGACATGTCCACACCACTCGCCGTGCCGGTGATCTTGTAGGAGTTGCCGTCCTTGGTGGCGGTGGCATGGCCTGAGGTCCCGCCAACTCCCAACGACACGCCGTTGACGTTGCCCAGCGCAACGGACCTGACCACCGGAGGGTTGGCATCTGTCAAGACTGCGCCGATACCGGGAGGGGCAGCCCCTGCACCGGCCGCCGGCCCACCGATCGCGATGTTGACGGTGCCGCCGGCGGTGGTGCAGGCAACCGCGCCCTGGACGGTTTGATCGTGGCCGTCGACTACCACCTTGGTGTTCGACGCACTGGTCGCGGCCACCGCACCGTTGGCGGTTCTGACGGCCCCGCTGTGCGAACAGCCCGTCACCGCCAGGCCGAGTATCGCCGCCGCGCCGACCGTGATCATGACTTCGCGTTTCATAGCTACTCCATTTCTCATTGCCGATCGTTTTTCCATCGCTGTTCGCGATGCCTGAACACTGTGCGGGGCAGGGCTTACTGGATCCTTAATGGACTGGTCGACTGGATGCCGACACGACCGGGACCAGTGAACCGGTGAAAGACGAGATTGCCAGTGCCGCCTGATATTCCGGTGCGCAGTCCATACACCTGCACATCCATCCGCACACTGTCGTCGCGGTAAATCCAGCTGCCCGGCTCCACGTCGATCTCCTCGCCGGGGCCAAGAACTTTCTCGAAAACGTTGCCGTAGCCGTGCAACCACAGCACGCCCTCGGAATTTGTCGCGGCGAACCGATCCACGAAGCACCCAGTCGAGCCGAACAGCATGTTCGGCATCCCTTCGTATTCCAGATTTCCCGTCGCCGCGAGGTATTGGTGCTCACGTACCTCAACCGTGGAGCCGGGTCGCAAATGCAGTGGGAACATGTGGCCAGTGCCATGCCGGGAGAATGCCACTTGCCCCGGCCCGCGCGCCTCGGTCAAAAGGAGCTGCACCCCGGCGATCGCCCGCTTCAGCGCACCGTTGCCCTTGATCCCGATGGAAAGCGCGGGCTCTTTCCACAACACGACGTGATGCTCGAAGAACACTGGCACGCTGCCGTCGAGCCAGATACGCAGTACCGGCACCAGCTCTCCGTCGATGCGGTAGTACATACCCGGCGCGCTCCCGTCGGCCACGGTGTTCGGCAGCAACTGCGGCGGCTCGGGCCGATAGAAATTACTCATGCCCGCGCTCCTCAGGTGGACTCGACTCATTGTCAATAGAGTCCGACGAGGGGCTTAATGGATTCTAAGTAGCGCGGTTGGAAGCTCGGGTCTCGAGGGTGAATTCCTGGTCGCCGATGCGGATGAGATCACCTTCGAACAGTTCGGCGCTGGGATCGATCCGCTGACCTCGCACCCGGACCCCGTTGGCTGATCCGAGGTCAGTGATCAGGAATGCCGTGCCGTTGTCGGTTATGACAGCGTGGTGGCGGCTGACCTTGACGTCGGACAGCACGATGTCGTTGTCGGAGCTGCGCCCGATCCGGGTGGCCGTGCCGGCCAACGCATAACGTTGACCGTCGGTGCGGTGCAACAGCGCCGCGACGGGGCGGCGATTCGTCGTTGCGTTGCCTTCCAGAGCGACAGACGACACGATGGTTTCTTCGGCATGGGCCTGGGCCGCCGTGCACACATCCACGGGTTCCTGCCGCAGGATTTGCTCGTAGAGCTCGCGCAGTTTAGGGCCGGGGTCAATGCCCAGGTCTTCGGCCAGTCTGGTTTTCAGCCGCAGGTACGTGTCGAGGGCGTCCGATTGGCGGCCTGCCAAATAGTAGGCGGTCATCAGCTGCGCCCACAGCGGTTCGCGGTAGGCATGCTCGGCGATCAGAGCCTCGAGTTCCATGATCACGGCATGAGGGCGGCCGCAGGCGATTTCGGCCTCGACATGAGCGGTATGGGCGAGAATCTTTTCCTCGTCAAATGCCGTGGCAAGGGTCTCAACGAATTGGAAGTCACGCAGGTCCTCCAAGAACGGGCCGCGCCAGTGGGCCAACGCATCTGACATGTATCGGCTAGCCTGCTCGAATTGCGCTGCGGCCGCAGCGTGCATCCCGGCGTCTTTTTGGACGCGAAAACGCCCGAGGTCGTACTGATCGGAGCGGATGGCCAGTCGGTACCCGGGCGGTGCGCTGGTCAGTAGCGTGCGGTCCATACCCGCGCTGCTCATCAGGCGACGCAAATTGGAGATGTAGGCATGCAATGTGGCTCTCGCTCCCGGTGGTGGGCGCTGATTCCAGGCGGCGCCGATCAACATGTCTATGTCCACTGGGCGATTGGCATTGACAACCAGCATCGCTAGCACGGCGCGTTGCTTCGGCGTACCCAACGGCACCAACACGTCGCCGATACTCATCTGCAACGGGCCCAGAACACCGAATTGGACGGCCCCGCCTTCCGGGCCCTCCGTCGCGTCGTCACGTCCGGTGGTCAGCGAAGCTGCAGTCATCAACACCTCAACCCGGCCTCGATCATGATGTTCCTGCAGCATAACTTCCCCACCACCGGGCTGGCGACGCTGACAAATCATCATGCCGCTGAAACGAGAGGCCTAGGATTTGGCCATGCCGCTGTCGGTAGGCAAACTTTTTGCGGGATTCACGATCCTGCGAGTATTGGGCGCCGGCGCGATGGGCACGGTGTATTTAGCGGCCCATCCGCGGTTACCACGGCAGGATGCGCTGAAGGTGCTGCCAGCGGAGTTGACCGATGACCCCCAGTATCAAGAGCGGTTTCTGCGGGAGGCCGAGTTGGCGGCCAGCTTGTCGCATCCCAATATCTTGGGCATCCATGACCGCGGCGAATACGAAGGGCACTTTTGGATTTCGATGGACTATGTGGCCGGCACCGACGCGGGTCGGCTGGTGCGCGACGACTACCCAGACGGAATGCCCGTCGCTGAGGCGCTGGCGATCGTCACTGGGGTCGGTTCAGCTTTGGATTATGCGCACCAGCGGGGACTGCTGCACCGCGATGTCAAGCCTGCCAATATCCTGTTGGACTCTGGATCGCAACGGATTTTCCTTGCCGACTTCGGAATCGCTCGCCGCATCGATGACATATCGGGACTGACCGCGACGAACATGGCGGTGGGCACGGTGTCGTACGCGGCGCCGGAGCAGTTACGGGGTGAGCCGCTCGATGGGCGCGCCGATCAGTACGCGTTGGCCTGCACCGCATTTCACCTATTGACCGGCTCCCCGCCGTATGTCGATTCCAATCCCGCGGTAGTCATCACCAAACATTGCGTGGATCCCGCGCCATCGCTAGCGCAACGCCGCCCGGAGTTGGCGGGTGTGGATCCCGTGCTCGCCAGGGCAATGGCCAAAACGCCTGCTGAAAGATTCGCCAGCTGTGAAGATTTCGCCTCGGCATTGCAGCGGCTCCTCGGCGCTGGGTCCGTGCCGCCGGAACAACCGCCGACGGTCAGGACTGCGGTGCAGCGGGTTTCGCGTCCCAGGATTACATTCGCGGCGCTCGTCGTCATCCCGTTGCTGATCGTTGCTGGCGTCTTCGCGGGCGTCACGCTGTTGCAGCACCGCAGTCAGGCTGGCGGCGTGCCGTCGGCGGCCGTGACGGCCAATGCCCATCCTTTCAGCGGCACTTATCGGGCCGACTATGGTCCTGGCACGGATCTCGAGGGTAAACCGGTCCCGGGCGCGCCGCCGATGACGGCCACCTGGGGCGTGCGCTCTACGTGCGGCCCCGGCGGCTGCGTCGCGACGGCCTCGTACTCAGGTGGCAGTGGAATCGTGCTGGTGTCGAATCTGGTGTTCGATGAGGTGGGCGGCAGCTGGGTAGCCGTCGGCCTCGGGTCGACTGCGTGTAACAACGCCCCCGACGAAGTGTGGGTGGTATTCACCCTGCAGCCCCAGCCCGACGGCACGCTGTCCGGCGAAACCACTAGGTCCACCACTAACAGCTGCAGCACCGGAAAGCGAAAAGTTACCTTCACCCGCACTGGCGACCCCGACGTCGCGAAGATTCCTGACCCGGCCACCTTGCCCCCTCGGGCGGCATCCGCGGCCGCGGCGTTGCACGGCCGCTACCACGAAACGATCACCTACGCCAACGGCAATTCTGCTCCAGGACAAGACGATCTCACTGTCCGCACGGAGTGTCTTCGCACCGGCGATCGGTGCATGAGCTTGTTCCATGCGGTTGACGGGGTTGTGCCGTTGGTTTTCAGCAGTGGACAGTGGACTCGCGACGACGAGGGCACCGTGCCGTGCAACCTCGGTGGCACGGCTCATATCAAAATCACCGCGGAGTACCCGCTGCCGGAACAGCTGCAAGATCCGATTCCGGTGCTCACCGGGCACGGCCAAAACGTAACAACCGAAAGCGCATGTGCCGGAGGTGATTTTGAAGACAAGTTTGAACGCACCGGCGAATAGTTGGAGGCCTCGCCGGGTCGCGGCCAGCAGCGTTAAGAATCCGTTCTGGTCGCCGGCCTACCGTGACGTCGTCGGCAACCCGGAAAGGGTCCACGAGCCAAAGGACACACTATGAACAGCGACCACACCTCAAAGCGCCTCCTTGCCGCAGCTTTGTTGTCCAGCGGCATCGCGTTGACCGGTGTCGGACTGGCAGCAGGTACCGCCCAGGCCCAGCCCGCAGATAATTTCTCGGTTCCCCATCAGTGGTGCCCGGGGCAACCCTTGCCGGAAGGCGACGTCGTGTGGGACATGAATGTCTGCCACACCTGGTTCTGGGTGCCCGTCGGGGGAATGGGCAATGTTGGCGAGTTTGTTTGGGACGGCGACAATCCGCCGCCTCATGGACCGCCTCCCTGCTACGGAGCCCCCATCTGCCTGCCCGGACTGTAGTTTTGCCTACTTGGCCAGCTCGTGGCGGGTGCGGTCCGCGCGGATCGGAACACCGTTGCGGCCGCTCAGATCCTGGGCGTACAGACCGATCAGGTAGGCGACCCCGTCGCCGTGGATACCAAGCGCGGTGCGGTCGATGTGGTCCAACGTGTCGGTGCTTTTGTGGTAGTTGGGGTCGAACGGCTGGTCCGCGGCACCGCCCCACAACTTCGCCTGCTCTACGGTCTTCTTGGTCTCGGCGCCGGAGAACAATCCGCCGGATGGGATACCCGCCGCGGTGAATCCATCGTAGTCGGACCGGCCGTCGAACGAGGTGTCCTGCGCCGTTTTGCCGGCCAATTTCAGGTAGGCGACCAACGAACGCTCGATACCGGCTGAGCCCTCGGGCACTACGGGATCACCGCGTGTGTCGGTCGGCATCGACTGGTCCCCGTCGTAGGTGAAGTAACCGGGATTCGGCGAGGCGAGCATGTCGAAGTTCAGATACAACGCAATGTCCTTGAGCGCGTTGACATCCAACGACTCGACGTACTTTCGTGACCCGACCAGCCCGAGTTCCTCTGCGCCCCAGAATCCGAATCGCACCGCGTTGTGGATCTGCGGCGAGCTGCCCAACTGCAGGGCGGTCTCCAGAACCGCGGCCACCCCGGAGCCGTTGTCGTTGATGCCGGGCCCCTCGGGAACACTGTCGAGGTGCGCCCCGGCCATCACCACATCGCTGGTCAACCCGGTCCTGGTTTGGGCGATGACATTGCGGGCGTGCAGAGTCGTGGTCTCCGCGCTGAGCCTCAGCGTCGCAGGCCCTGACTCGCTGCGCAGCAGCGCGCCGTCGGCCTTGCTGATGCTGACGACCGGGATCTTGACTTCTTTGTTCTCACCCAAGGTGCCGCTCATGTGATCCTCGATGACGTTGTCCGCGACGATCATCGCGATCGCGCCGCGCTGTACGGCGGCGTCTTCTTTCTGGGCGAACGGGCAGGTGCCGCGGTCCACCAGCACCACTGCGCCGTTGACCGGGAGGCTGTCGTAGTCGGAGGCGTTGCAGCCGGGATCTTTGTCGACCGGGACGGCCACCAGCGGGCCGGTCACCCCGACCGGCGGGGTGGCCGGGCTGTACTCCAACGCCCGCGCCTGCAACGTCTTGTCGCCGGCGGTCAGCGATCCGGGTTCGGAGTGGAACACGTGCGCATCGAATTGCACGGTTTGCACGTCAAAGCCCTTGTCCCGCAACTTGTCCGCCACGTAGTCGACGCTGGCGTCGTAGCCGGGAGTGCCGACCGCGCGGGTGTTGCCGTTGGCCTTCGCGATCTCTTGCAGCTTCGTAAGGTGCGCCATCATCGCGTCGGTGCTCACCCGCCCGCGCAGGGCGGCAGCGAAATCCGGAGCGGATGTCGGCTTCAGCGGCGTGGCGGTGTCAGTCGCACAGCCGCCGGTCATCAACGAAATGGCCGCGATTGCTGCAATCCCCCAACGGATCGATTTTGATCTGATGACCACGCGCCCAGGTTAGACCGCGGCATCATCAGCGGAATCGTCGAGCCGCAGGTACGCGTGGATCGTGGTGCCCGCCGGTGAGGTGTGGGTGCGCAACAGATCCGCGATGGCGTTGACGACGAAAAGCCCGTACGGCCCGGCGCCCGCCGCGGCGGGCGGCCGGCGCCCCGCGAGCGGATCTGGCCATTGCCCGGTATCGCGTGCCTCGCAGACCACGTGTCCGGCCTGATACCAGAACGCCAGTCGGCACGTGCCGCCGCCATGATCGAGGCTGTTGCTGGCCAGCTCGGTGGCGACCAGCAGCAGGTCGCCGAGTCGCTCCGCGGACATCCCGAGCAATCGGCCATAGCGGCTGGCGGCGTTGCGGGCGCCGGCCAGATCGGCCGGATCGCCCACGGTGTAGGTCACGCCGGCCGGATTGGTCGCCAGTGGTTGGTTGCATTGGTCGAGTGCGGCATCCAGTGCGTAGTCCGGACTGTGTTTGCGCGCTCCGCCTTGCCAGACCTGTGGATGCGTGAGCCGGACATCGGCCAGGACGCTTTTGTCCAATTGGGACGCGTCGTAGGGACACAGACCGCTCACGTTCGAGCCTGCGAACGCAATGTTGGCCAATGCCTCGTGTTGCATGCAGGCGGGATATTCGAACGCGTTGCGGCCCGCCCATACCGGTTCGGCGACGATGCGGACATGCTGATCTGGATACCGATCGACGAAAGCGAGTTGCGCAGCGAGAAGCCTGCCGGGGTTACGGCCGACTTCGGTGATGTCCGTCATCGTCACGTCGGCCGCCGCGTCTCCTAACGCGGCGCGCAACCACGCCAGCCTGTCGCCCGGCACCGCCACCGACACCGGCTCGGCCCGATCCAGACCGTCGGCAATGAACCGCACCACCCAATCGACGTATTCGCGCTCCGAGTGATACAGGAGCGCGGAATGATCGTAGGCAGGTACGTGGGCGTGGGCTGTCAATGTCAAGTCGACGGATTGCTCCCTCGGCAGTGCTTTGGCATGTCGCCCCGTTAGGTTTACCCGGGCGGCAGAAAATAAACGTCTGCTGTTGGCGCCTGCGGTCCGGAATGCACCGCGAAGTATGCAGGCCGTTCGGAGACTGTGACGTGGTCGTCGCGGCAAATTGTGGCTACGACCCAATAACCATGAGGAGCAAAGGTGTCTCATTTCGTCCACGCGATGGGGGCCGCCGCAGCCACCGCAGCGCTTGTCGGCGGCTATGCCTGGGTCGGTCCGGCAACGGCGGTCGCCGACACCAACAGTGACGCGCTGGCCAAACTGCTGTCGCAGGGCTCACCACGAGCAATTGCACACCCACCCAAGGTTCTGGCGGACTGGCTTCATACCAGTGCGGGCAAAATCCCTTGCCCAACGGACCCGCCAAAGCCTTGACATTCTCTACGGCAACTCCGCCGACACTTCCGCCGGGTTTCGGGGAGTCGGCAGTGACCTCGCCGTGACGCCATGCCAGAGCGGCGACCCGGCACCGGATACCTGGAATTTCGATAATTCGCCGAACACGACAGCCGGTCAGATAGCGTGCGGAACGAGTAAAAGTGACAATCAGCCCAGCCTGGTCTGGACCAATGATCAGAACCACATGGTCGCCGGGATCGTCGGGACCAACTCGGCCTCGCTCTACCAGTGGTGGCAGACGAACGGCTGACCGCGCCGGTTAGACCGGCGCTGTCACCAGCTCGGCGACGGCGCGCATACCCGTGGGGTTGGGGTGGAACGGCGCCGGGCGCCACGGCAGCGGCCAACCCGCGCCCACTGCCCACGGGTCCGCCGACCACGGGTGATGGTCCCGGCTGGCGTGACCGGCGCGGATGAGCTCGCAGCCGCTGGTCTGCGCGGCCGCCGCGGTGGCCTCTTCCAGGCGCGCGCCGACGTGCCGACCCAGGTCGGCCTCCGCGGCCGATAACGGTGGCGCCGGCACTCCTTCGGGCGGCAGCAACGAGAGGTAGTCGACGAAGACCACCCGGGCTCTCGGCGCGCGCCGGCGTACCGCGGTGCCTACTGCCGACAACGACTCGCCGACCTGACCGAGCGCCCGCTCGTGTTCCTCGCGGTCAAGTAGAGCTCGGATTGCGGGCAGCAGCCGGGCCGGGCGTGGCAGCGTCGCCGCCATCAGCAGCGGCACATATCCCACGTCGTTGCCGCCGATGGTGATGGTGACCAGCTCTTCAGAGCCGTCCAGCGCATCTATTTGCGGCGGCGCGTTGCGCTGACGCTCGGCCAGCAGATGGGCGGTGGTGGCACCGGAAAAGGTGACATCGACCAGGTCGAGGTGCAGTCGTTCGGCGACCAGGTGGGCGTAGTTGCGCGACGACCGCCCCGAGCGGAACGGCGCGCCCCGCACGTAGGGCCTGATGCCGGGACCGGCGGCCATTGAACTGCCTAGCGCCACATACCGCCCGGTCATCGGGACGGGCTGGACGCCTGAGCCCAAAACCGCCTCGGGATACGCCCGGCACGGCGGGCCAGATAACCGGCGGTGACCGCGGCGGCCATCGCCGCGGCCATACCGGGTGGATCGGCGGCCCGGGTCACCGCCGTCGCCAATAGCACCGCGTCGCAGCCCAACTCCATCGCCAGCGTGGCGTCGCTGGCCGTGCCGATGCCGGCGTCGAGGACAACCGGTACGCCGGCCTGCGCGACGATCATCTCGATATTGTGCGGGTTGGCGATGCCCAGGCCCGTGCCGATCGGCGACCCGAGCGGCATCACCGCCACGCAGCCGGTGTCCTCCAGTCGTTTGGCCAACACCGGGTCATCGTTGGTGTAGGGCAACACCACGAAGCCGTCGTCGACCAATTGCTCGGCGGCCCGGACCAATTCAACAGCATCGGGCAGTAGCGTACGTTCGTCGGCAATCACTTCCAGCTTGACCCATTCGGTGCCCAATGCTTCGCGGGCGAGCTGCGCTGTCAGCACCGCTTCCGCAGCGCTGCGACAGCCCGCGGTGTTGGGTAGCGGCGTGATACCCAGTCGGCTCAACAGGTCGAGCATGCCGGTGCCGCCCTCGGCGTCGACCCGCCGCATCGCGACGGTAGTCAGCTCGGTGCCCGACGCGATCAGCGCCTCTTCCAGGACTGCGAGGTTCGCCGCGCCTCCAGTACCCATGATCAGCCGCGACGTAAAGCTGCGCCCGGCGATCGTCAGTTTGGAATCAGCCACCCTGCACCGCCGTCACCACGTCGAGTTGTGCGCCGTCAAAAAGAGTTGTCGCCCAACCAGACCGCGGCAAGACCGTCTCGTCGAGCGCTACCGCAATGCCGCGGTCAGGATAACCGAGCGACTCGAGCAGAGCGGCAACCGTCGTCTGGTCATCGACCTCGAGTCGTTCGGTGTTGACGCGGATGATCATGCGCCGCTCCTTCTCATGGGTGAGCTCCAACCGGAAGAAGTTCGGACACAATCTGTTCGGCGGTCCACGGCGCCAGCAGGAAACCGGAGCGGCCATGGCCGGCGGCGATCAGCGTGCGCTCGTCCAGACGTCCCACCAACGGCAGGTTATCCCGCGTCATCGGACGCAGTCCGGCGAGGCACTCGGCCAGCTCATACTCACCGAGCGCCGGCATCACCGTGCAGGCGTCGTCGAGCAGGTCACGAACACCGGATACCGCCGGCGCGGTGTCGCGACCATGCTCGTACTGGGTGGCGCCCACCACCACACCGTCCGCGCGGGGTACCAGGTATACCTGCCGCCCGTGGACACGAGCGCGAATCACCCGCTGCGGCAACGGCATACATCCCTTACGCCATCGCAACCGCAGCACTTCGCCCTTCACCGGTCGAATCGGCAGACCCGGCCATAAGGCCGGGGCGTCGATACCGTTGGCAATCACGACCGCGTCAGCTCGCACAGAATTCAGATCGCTTGCCGGCCCGTCCCATTCGACGCCGAGCTGCTCGCATGCCGCTACCAGCCCGTCGATCAGCGCGCGGTTATCCACTGCCAACTCGGTGGGCGCCCGGAAGCCATGCCGAATGCGTTGTGCCAGCATCGGTTCCAGGTCCCGAGCGGATGACTCCCAGATCACCGGGTGGCCCTGGGCGGACAGCCAGTCGGCTACCGTGTGCAGGTCGGCGACATCAGCACGGTCGACGGCCACCGTCAACGACTCCCACGCGGTGATCACCTGTGCGGGCAACCCGTCGGTGAACCCGCCCTGCTGCCACAGCCGCAGCGACTCCAGGCCCAGCTGTAGCAATCGCTCCTCGCCGGGCCAGCCTTCGCTGTGCGGAGCCAGCATTCCGGCGGCCACCCAGGATGCGCCAGGTTGCCCGGTTCGATGCACCCGCACCGACCAGCCGGCCTGCGCCGCGCGCCGCGCCACCGACAGCCCGATGACGCCGCCGCCGATGACGGCCAGCGATCCCGAGTCCGGTGGCATCTTTCGCCTCCCTTCGCCGGCATGATCCGGATCAGGTTCGACGGTAAGGGCAGGCGCGCCCACTCTCAGACCCCGTCCCCGGGACTCCCGTGTCGACTTCCCACGCTAGCCGCTAGCGTCGCGATGTGCACCAAACCGCTACTCGGCTGGCGAGCGCACGGCTGTATCTGTGCACCGACGCACGCCGCGATCGCGGCGATCTCGCCGAGTTCGCCGACGCTGCCCTGGCCGGTGGCGTGGACATCATTCAGCTGCGCGACAAGGGCTCGACGGGTGAGCACCAGTTGGGTCCGCTGGAGGCCCGCGACGAACTGGCGGCGCTGGAGATCCTGGCCGACGCCGCCCGTCGGCACCGCGCCTTGCTGGCCGTCAACGACCGAGCTGACATCGCGCGCGCCGCCGGAGCCGACGTGCTCCATCTGGGCCAGGATGACCTGCCGCTGCCGGTGGCTCGCGACATCGTCGGGCCGGACACGCTGATCGGCCGGTCTGCGCACGATCGCGACCAGGTGGCCGCGGCGATCGCCGATGGCCCCAATTCCCCGGACTACTTCTGCGTCGGGCCGTGCTGGCCCACCCCGACCAAACCGGGCCGCCCGGCGCCCGGCCTGCCGCTGGTGCGCGTCGCCGCCGATCTGGCGGGCGACAAGCCGTGGTTCGCCATCGGCGGTATCGACATCGCTCGGCTGCCGGATGTGCTGGACGCCGGCGCCCGTCGAATCGTGGTGGTTCGGGCGATCACCGCCGCCGAGGATCCGCGGGCCGCGGCCGAACAACTCAGTTCGGCGCTTGCAGCAGCGAGCTGACCCGGGAACTCAGCTGCGACGGTGCGTGGTCGGGTTTGCCCGCGGTGCACCACACGAAAACACCCGCCTCGAGTTCTACCGTGCGGGGCAAGTGGCGTCGCCGCTCGTCACCGGCGCCCAACGGCACGATCGCCGGCGCAGTGCGCAGCCGGTGCCAACTGGCCGCAAACCCGGGATGCAGCGGCAGCTGGCCGACGTCGTCTTCGGCGACCCAGCGCAGCTCGGAGCTTTCCCGGTTCGGCACGGTGTGCAGCAATTCACCGGCGTCGGCGACCACCGTGGTGTAGGTCCACTGGGTACCGCTGGCCCGCGCGGTGATCACAGTCGCGCGCACCGACAGCCAGTCGCTGGCCAACCCGGCCTCCTCATGCGCTTCGCGCACGGCAGCCTGTTCGGCGGTCTCGTGACTATCGCGGGCGCCGCCAGGTAAACCCCACGTCCCACCCTGATGACTCCACGGCGCCCGGTGCTGTAGCAACACTGCCGGTGTGCCGTCGGGTCGGGGCGCTCGCAGCAGCAGACCGGCCGCGCCGTGCCGACCCCAGTAATGCATGCCGGTGTCGGAGACCACCCATCCGTCCCCGTCGCCGTACACGCGTTCAAGAATAAGCAGCAACCGAATCCGCCAACTGAGCGGCGCGTCCCCGCAACTGGCGAAGAAACTCTTAGAATTTGCTTATAGAGTTTGTGGCACGCACGCCCGAAAGAGAAGGTCCGAGCAGACGTGACCGTTGAGTTGGCGCATCCGTCGACCGAGCCGTTGGGCTCGAGGTCGCCGACTGCACCGGCCCACCCACGCTGGTGGTTCGTCGCGACGACCCCGGGGCGGATCCTGTCCATCGGCCTCATCCTGGCGATCCTGGGTGGGCTCAGCGCGTTCGCCACTTCAACGACTATCAACCAGCGGCAGACCACGCTGACCACGGTGTTGAACCACACCGAGCCGCTCGCGTTCGCCGCCGGGAGGCTGTACACCACCCTGTCGGTGGCCGACGCGGCGGCCGCGACGGCCTTCATCGCTCAGGCCGAACCACGCACGGTCCGGCAGCGTTACGAGCAGGCAATCACCGACGCCTCGGTCGCGGTCACCCGGGCGTCGAGCGGGTTGACCGACGAGCCGCTGGTGCAGTTGCTCGGGCGGATCAACGCCGAATTGGCCGTCTATACCGGGCTGATCGAGATCGCGCGAACCAACAACCGGGCCGGCAACCCGGTCGGGTCGTCTTATCTGTCCGAGGCGTCGGCGCTCATGCAATCGAGGATTCTGCCGGATGCCCAGCAGCTTTATCACGAGACGTCAACGCGGGTGGATGCCGAAACCACGGCATCAACCCAGATGCCCGCTCCGGTGATCCTGGTCGTCATCACCACCGCGGTGTTCGGCGCGTTCTCGCACCGCTGGCTGGCCCGTCGCACCAGACGACGAATCAACCCCGGTCTCGTCGCAGGCGCACTCGCGATTCTGGTTATGGTGGTTTGGGTGGGGACTGCTCTTTGGATTTCCACCAGCGCCAGCCGCAGCGCCAAAAACACTGCGGCAGAATCACTGAAAACCGTGACGAACATGTCCATCGACGCGCAGCAGGCGCGCGCCGACGAGACGCTGTCACTGATCCGGCGCGGGGACGAAGATGTCCGGCAAAAGTCGTTCTATGACCGTATCGAGGATATGCACCAGCAGCTCAACGAATATCTGTCTCGCAGTGACGCCGTTGACAAGGGCGACTTACTGGGAGCCGATGCACTGCTGACCCAGTGGCGCCGTGCCAATGACCTGATCAACGCCTACATCTCGGTCGGCGACTACCAGGCGGCCACTCAGGTGGCGCTCGGCACCGGTAAAGACGACTCCACCCCCGCATTCGACAAACTCGATCATGCGCTGGGCAAGGCCATGGAGCAGAGTCGCAACCAACTGCGTGAAGACATCCTCAATGCGCGCCAAGGGCTGTCGGGCGCCACGGTCGGTGCCGTCGTGCTCAGTCTCGGCGCGGCCGTCGCAGTCGCTCTCGGCATGTGGCCTCGACTGAATGAGTACCGATGAAGCGCCCATTCCGGATCTTCTGCGTCGCGCTGACGGCGGCCACAGTGCTGGCCGGGTGCGGCCAGTCCGCCGCCATGGTGGTGACGCCGGTGCCGACACTGCCGCCGCCCACACCAGCAGGTATGCAACAAATGCCGCCACAGCCGCCGCTGCGGCCGGACAAGTCGGCCAACGCCTGCGATCCCACCGCGAGCCTGCGACCATTTACCAACCCCGCCGACGCCGACGCCGCGTTGGCGAAGATCCGTGCCCGCGGCAGGCTGATCGTCGGCCTAGATATCGGCAGCAATCTGTTCAGCTTCCGTGACCCGATCACCGGTGAGATCACCGGGTTCGACGTTGACATCGCCGGCGAAGTGGCGCGCGACATCTTCGGCACCCCGTCACAGGTCGAGTATCGGATCCTGTCGTCTGCCGAGCGCATCACTGCGCTGAAGGAATCGCAGGTCGATCTTGTCGTCAAGACGATGACCATCACCTGCGAGCGCCGCAAGCAGGTCAACTTTTCCACCGTTTACCTCGACGCCTACCAGCGCATCCTGGCGCCGCGAGACTCCGCGATCACCAAGCCGTCCGACCTTTCCGGCAAGCGGGTCTGCGTAGCGAATGGCACCACGTCGCTGAACCGGATCCGGGAGATCGCGCCGCCACCGATTCTGGTGGAGGTGGTGAACTGGGCCGACTGCCTGGTGACGCTGCAGCAGCGGCAAGTCGACGCGGTCAGCACCGATGACTCCATCCTGGCCGGATTGGTCTCTCAGGACCCCTACCTTCATATCGTCGGACCCAACATGGGCACTCAGCCCTACGGCGTCGGGGTCAACCTGGACGACACCGGGCTGGTCCGGTTCGTCAACGGCACGCTGGAACGCATCCGCCGGGACGGCACCTGGAACACCTTGTACCGCAAGTGGTTGTCGGTGCTCGGTCCGGCGCCGGCCCCACCGAGTCCAAAGTACGTGGACTGATGGCCGAGCAACCCCAGCATCCGGAACACCAGGACGTCGACGACGGCACCCAGGCCGTCGAGGCAATGGTGGACTCGTCGTCGGCGGGCCGCCCGGTGGCTACCCAGGCAGTTTTCCGCCCTGATTTCGATGACGACGACTCCGACGACCTCCCGTTGCGCGTGCTCGACACCGAACCCCAAGAACGCTCGAAGCCCGCCCCGCGGGCGCCGGTCCGGCGACTGGGTGGCGGCTTGGTCGAGATCCCGCGGGTGCCCGACATCGATCCGCTCGAAGCGTTGATGCCCAATCCGGTGGTGCCGGAGTCGAAACGGTTCTGCTGGAACTGCGGACAGCCGGTGGGCCGATCCAGCTCGGAGGGCACGGGCTCGGCCGAAAAAGCACAGTCGGAGGGCTGGTGCCCGTACTGCGCGAGTCCGTATTCGTTTCTTCCGCAACTGAATCCGGGCAACGTCGTCGCGGGTCAGTACGAGATCAAGGGTTGCATCGCCCACGGTGGGCTGGGCTGGGTGTATCTGGCTCTCGACCGCAACGTCAACGACCGTCCGGTGGTGCTCAAAGGCCTGGTGCATTCCGGCGATGCCGAGGCCCAAGCGATCGCCATGGCCGAGCGGCGATTCCTCGCCGAGGTTGTGCACCCGTCGATCGTGCAGATCTTCAACTTCGTCGAGCACATCGACAGGCACGGCGACCCCGTCGGCTACATCGTCATGGAGTATGTCGGCGGGCAGTCGCTCAAACGCCGTAAGGGCGAGAGGCTGCCGGTCGCCGAAGCCATCGCCTACGTGCTGGAAATCCTGCCGGCACTGGGCTATTTGCATTCCCTCGGGTTGGTCTACAACGACCTCAAGCCGGAGAACATCATGCTCACCGAAGAGCAGCTCAAGCTGATCGACCTGGGTGCGGTATCCAGGATCAACTCGTTTGGCTACCTCTACGGCACGCCGGGTTATCAGGCACCCGAGATCGTGCGCACGGGCCCCACGGTGGCCAGCGACATCTATACGGTTGGGCGCACGCTCGCGGCGCTGACGCTGAAATTGCGCGCCCGCGGCGGCCGCTACGTCGACGGGCTTCCCGAAGACGATCCGGTGCTGGCCAAATACGACTCGTTCGGCCGGTTGTTGCGTCGCGCAATCGATCCGGATCCACGGCGACGATTTGTCAGCGCCGAAGAAATGTCCGGGCAGCTGTCCGGTGTGCTGCGCGAGGTGGTCGCCCAAGACACCGGTGTGCGTCGGCCGGGCTTGTCGACAATCTTCAGCCGTAGCCGCTCGACGTTCGGCGAAGACCTGTTGGTTGCTCACACCGACGTGTACTTGGACGGCCATGTGCATGCGGAGAAGCTGACCGCCAAGGAGATCGTCACCGCGCTACAGGTGCCGCTGGTCGACCCGGCCGATGTCGCCGCGCCGCTGCTGGGAGCGACGGTGCTGTCCCAACCGGTGCAGACACTGGATTCATTGCGCGCGTTTCGCCACGGCGCAATGGATTCCGACGACATCGACTTGTCGGAGTCGGTCGAGTTGCCGTTGATGGAGGTGCGGGCGCTGCTGGATCTCGGCGATGTGGCCAAAGCCAACCGCAAACTCGACGACCTAGCGGAGCGCGTCGGCTGGCGATGGCGGCTGGTCTGGTACCGCGCCGTCTCGGAACTGCTCACCGGCGATTACGACTCGGCCAGCAAGCATTTCAGCGAGGTGCTGGATACCTTCCCCGGTGAGTTGGCGCCCAAGATGGCGTTGGCCGCCACCGCGGAACTCGCCGGTAGCTCAGACGAACACAAATACTACGAGGCGGTCTGGAAGACCGATGACGGCGTGATCTCGGCGGCGTTCGGGTTGGCCCGGGCGCAGTCGGTGGAAGGCGATCGGGTTGGCGCGGTCCGCACTCTCGACGAAGTCCCGGCCACCTCAAGGCATTTCACCACTGCGCGATTGACCAGTGCGGTGACACTGCTGTCCGGCCGGTCGACCAGCGAAATCACCGAAGAGCAGATACGCGACGCCGCGCGGCGGGTGGAGGCCCTGCCACCGACTGAGCCGCGGGTGCTGCAGATCCGCGCTCTGGTACTGGGCGGCGCCTTGGATTGGTTGGGAGAACACGAGGCCAGCACCAATCACATCCTCGGCTTTCCGTTCACCGAACATGGGCTGCGGCTCGGTGTCGAGGCGTCGTTGCGTGGGCTGGCCCGGGTGGCGCCCACCCAGGCCCACCGCTACACCCTCGTCGACCTAGCCAACCAGGTTCGTCCCACCAGCACCTTCTAGCACGCCCTGGGCCCTCTGCCCCTTCGCCCTGGTGTAACACTGGAACCCCTACGGCACACTCGGGCGCCACGAGGGGGGTCAGCCGATCGCCCGCAGGCAGTCGCGGGCGATGGCCAGCTCTTCGTTGGTCGGAATCACCAGCACCGCGATCGGCGACGAGTCGGCCGAAATCCGGCGGGCATCGTTGGTGGACTGGGTGTTTCGCTGCTCATCGATCTCGATGCCCAGCGCCGACAGCCCGCTCAGCGCGTCGCGGCGCACCGCCGCGACGTTCTCACCGACCCCCGCGGTGAAGCTCACCACATCGGTGCGGCCCAGCACCGCCAGGTAAGCCCCGACGTACTTACGCAGCCGGTGGATGAACACGTCATAGGCTAATTGCGCTGCGGCATCCCCGTTGTCGATCATCTCGTGCAGCCGGCGGAAGTCGAGCTCACCGGCCAACCCCAGCATCCCGGAGTGATGGTTGAGCATCGATTCGACCTCGTCGACGCTCATCTTCGCCGCACGGCACAGGTAGCCGATGACGCCAGCGTCGATGTCCCCGCTGCGGGTGCCCATCACCAGGCCTTCCAGCGGGGTCAACCCCATCGAGGTGTCCACCGGCCGACCAGCCGCGATCGCCGACGCCGAGGCACCGTTACCCAAATGCAGCACAATCTGATTCAGGTCCTCCAGTGGTCTGCTCAGGAACGCCGCCGCCTGCTGGCTGACGTACTGATGCGAGGTGCCGTGAAAGCCGTAGCGGCGGATCTGCCACTTCTCGGCCAGCTCATGGTCGATCGCATAGGTCGCCGCAGCGGCGGGCAGGTCGTGGAAAAAGGCGGTGTCGAAGACCGCGACATGCGGCACATCCGGCAGCATTTTGCGGGCCACCTCGATGCCCTGCACGGCCGGCGGATTGTGCAGCGGGGCTAACGTCGACAAATCTTTGAGCTGAGCGATAACCGCATCGTCGACGACGGTCGGTTGGTAGAAGTTGGGGCCGCCGTGCACCACCCGGTGGCCAACTGCCGCCAGGCCGCAGGTCTTCAAGTCAATACCGGATTCGCAGAGCTGGTCAAACGCCGACCGCAGCGCTGCGTCATGGTCGGCGACCGGCGACGACGGCTCGCCGATCTGCTCGACGATGTCGTCGGCCAGCGACCTACCCGAATCCGGCTCTATCAGCTGGTATTTCAGCGACGACGAACCGGAGTTGATCACCAGCACCGTGCGGTCAGGAGCCATGAGCATCCTGCGCCTGGATCGCGGTGATGGCGACCGTATTGACGATGTCGTCGACCAGGGCACCGCGGGACAGATCGTTCACCGGCTTGTTCAAGCCTTGCAGCACCGGGCCGATCGCGATCGCGCCGGCGCTGCGCTGCACCGCCTTGTAGGCATTGTTACCGGAGTTGAGATCGGGAAAGATCAGCACGGTGGCGCGGCCGGCCACCGGCGAATCGCGCAACTTGGTGGCGGCAACGGAAGGCTCCACCGCGGCATCGTATTGGATCGGCCCCTCGACCAGCAGCTGCGGCGCCCGATCGCGCACCAATCCGGTTGCCTCCCTGACCTTGTCGACGTCGGCGCCGGTGCCGGATTCGCCGGTGGAATAGGACAGCATGGCCACCCGCGGTTCGATGCCGAATTGTGCAGCGGTGTGCGCGGAACTGATCGCAATGTCGGCGAGCTGGTCGACCGTCGGGTCGCGCACGATCGCACAGTCGCCGTAGGCCAGCACCTTATCCGGCAAGCACATCAAGAAGACGCTCGACACCGTCGACATGCCTGCCGCGGTGCCGATGATCTCGAAGGCCGGACGAACGGTGTGCGCGGTGGTATGCGCAGCGCCGGACACCATAGCGTCAACGTGGGAGTTGTAGACCAGCATGGTACCGAAATATGACACGTCGTGGATGATCTCGCGGGCCTGTTCGACGGTCACGCCTTTCTTCGCACGCAGCTGCGCGTACTGCTCGGCGAATTTGTCGCACAACTCACTAGTACGTGGATCCAAAACCGTGGCGTCGTCCAGGTCGACGCCGAGTTCGGCCGCGCGAGCACGGATCTGGCTCTCGTCGCCGAGGATGGTCAGATCGGCGATGCCGCGCTGCAGCAGCCGGCCGGCGGAGCGCAGGATTCGATCGTCGTCACCCTCGGGCAACACGATGTGTTGGCGATCCGAGCGGGCGCGATCACGCAGCTGGTAGGTGAACATCTGCGGTGTGATCACCTTGGGGATCGGAATCGCCAACTGCGCCAGCAAGTCCCCCAGATCGACGTGCTGTTCGATCAACTGCAGGGCGGTGTCGATCTTGCGCTGCGACGACGTGGTGACCCGGCCCCGCGCCGAGGCCACCGCGCTGGCCGTGTCGAAGGTGCCCAACGTGGTGGCCACGATCGGCAGCCGCAGCCGCAGACCGGCTACCAGTGCGCCGATCGACCGATGCAACTCGAATCCGCCGTTGAGAATGATGCAGGATAGCGACGGAAACCCTTCGGCGGCATGGGCGCTGGTGACAGCCAACACCACGTCCGAGCGGTCCCCGGGCGTGACGACCGCGACACCCTCGCGCAGCCGCTCCAGGACATGATCGGCGGTCATGCCCGCGACGACCACGCCCATCGCTTCGCGGCTCATCAACGCGGTGTCACCGCTGACCAGTGTCCCGTTCACCGCGGCCTGCAGGTCAGCGACTGTGGGCGCCACCAGCAGCGGTTCCTCGGGTAGCACATAGGTCTTCGGCTCCAGAGCGCGCAGCGCCTCGGCGACCGCGGTCCGCTGCGTCGGCTCGCAGCGATTCGCCACTACGGCCGCGGTGTGCGCGTGCTGAGCATCCAGTTCGCCCAGGCACACCTCGACGGCGTGGACAACTTGCTCGGGACTACGGTCCTTGGCCCGCACGGTCAGCAGTATCGGTGCTCCGAGGTTCACCGCGATCCGGGCGTTGACGCTGAGCTCGGCCGGGCTAGTGACGTCGGTGTAATCGCTGCCGACGATCACGACGGCGTCGCACTCGGCGGCCATCGCGTGATACCGCTCGACGATGTCGCCGATGGCGGCGTCACTATCGGAGTGCAGCTGCTGATAGGTCACGCCGATGCAGCGCTCGTAGGGCAGGCCGGCGCTGGTCTGCGCCAGCAGCAGATCCAGGATGTAGTCGCGGTCCTCGCCGAGCCGGGTGATCGGCCGGAATACCCCGACGCGGGCGACCGTCGCGGCCAGCCGGTGCAAGATCCCCAGCGCGATCGTCGACTTGCCGGTGTCGGCCTCCGGTGCCGCGATGTAAATACTGGAAGCAGGCACGCCGCGGGTCAACCCAGCCGGCGCAGCCGCGGCTCGAGGTCCTTGGCGAATAGCTCGAGGAATCGACGCTGGTCGTGACCCGGCGCATGGAAGACCAGGTGGTTAAGGCCCCAGTCGACGTAGTCCTTCACCTTCGCGACAGCTTCGTCGGGATCCGATGCCACGATCCAGCGCTTGGCGACCTGTTCGATTGGCAACTCGTTGGCGGCCTTTTCCATTTCGAGCGGGTCGTGGATGCTGGTCTTCTGCTCGGCCGTCAGCGACAACGGCGCCCAGAATCGGGTGTTCTCCAGCGCCAGTTCAGGATCGGTGTCGTAGGAGATCTTGATCTCGATCATCCTGTCGATGTCGTCGGGATTCTTGCCCGCCGCCTTCGCGCCCTCTCTCATGGCCGGGATGAGCTTGTCCTTGTACAACTCCTCACCCTTGCCGGATGTACAGATGAACCCGTCGCCCGCGCGGCCTGCGTACTTGGCGACCTGCGGCCCGCCCGCGGCGATGTAGATCGGGATGCCGCCCTCGGGAACGTCGTAAATGGAAGCGCCCTTGGTGTGGTAGTACTCGCCCTCGAAGTCGACCCGGTCACCCAGCCACAGCTCGCGCATCAGGCGCACCGATTCACGAAGCCGGGCGTAGCGCTCCTTGAACTCCGGCCAGTCGCCCTCGTATCCGGTGGCGATCTCGTTGAGCGACTCCCCGGTGCCGACGCCGAGGAAGATGCGGTCCGGGTAAAGACATCCCATTGTGGCGAATGCCTGTGCAATGACGGCGGGGTTGTAACGGAAGGTCGGGGTGAGCACCGAAGTCCCAAGCTGAAGCCGCTTGGTGCGTTCGCCGACCGCGGTCATCCAGGACAGCGAGAACGGGGCGTGCCCGCCCTCGTGCCGCCAGGGTTGAAAGTGGTCACTGACCGTTGCGCTGTCCATGCCGTGCGCCTCGGCGGCGACGGCCAGCTCGACGAGTTCCCGCGGCGCGAATTGTTCCGCCGACGCTTTGTATCCCAGTTTCAGTTCAGCCACGCTTTTGTTTCTACTCCCATGCTTGTCTGCGGGCGACCCGCGCTGCCCGGTGCTTAAACTCTCCGACATGGCACCGGTGCTCAAAGCCGTCACCGAGATCGTGCACCTCGCCCAGGGCGAGGCGGTTAACTGGCTGCTGGTCACCGGCGACGCCGGGGTCATGTTGATCGACGCCGGATATCCGGGTGACCGCGACGACGTGCTGGCTTCGCTGCGCGAGCTGAACTACGAGGCCAACGACGTGTGCGCCATCCTGCTCACCCACGCCCATATCGATCACCTGGGTTCGGCGATTTGGTTCGCCAAGACCCACGACACCCCGGTGTACTGCCACCCCGACGAGGTCGGCCACGCCAAGCGGGAGTACCTCGAGCAGGCGTCGCCGCTCGACATCGCCCTGCGCATCTGGCAACCCCGGTGGGCACTGTGGGCCACCCACGTCGTGCGCAACGGCGGGCTGATCCGCGAAGGCATTCCGTCCGCGCAGCCGTTGACCGCCGAGGTGGCAGCACAGTTGCCCGGCCACCCGATGGCCATTCCCACTCCGGGTCATACCGGGGGTCATTGCTCGTATCTGGTCGACGGCGTATTGGCCAGTGGCGACGCGCTGGTTACCGGGCATCCCCTGCTGGCGCGCAGCGGGCCGCAACTACTCCCGGAGGTCTTCAGCCATGACCAGGACGGCTGCATCCGCAGCCTGGCGGCGCTGGCATTGTTGGATACCGAGGTTCTGGCGCCCGGCCATGGCGACTTGTGGCGGGGCCCAATCCGCGAGGCCACCAGGCGGGCGACCGCGCTGGCGCAATAGCTCGGTCACAATTCGATCACGTTGCAGGTCACGATTTCTTAAGGTTCGGCCGCGTTCTCTAAGAAATGCGGCGTCCCTCTGGTCGATTACTTAGCGAAAGCTGCATCAAATGAGGCCCAGCTCACGCCAGCGGCTTAAAATGGCTCCGCTGCAGCAGGTTCCGGTAGGAGGCCGTTCGCGTACCTTGGGCTACCTTGGTCAACGGGTCTCGGCAACCTGTGATCAACCTGCGTCTTACAGGAAGCAAACAATGATGAAATTCAGTGGTAAAACCATGCGCCGGCACGCCGCCGGTTGCGGTCTACTCGCCGGACTGGCTGCCACGGTGATTGCGGCGGCTGCGGCGCCAGTGGCGTCGGCGGCGCCTGACTGCAGTGCTGCCGGAGTGGCCGAAACGGTCAGCTCGGTGACGGGTTCGGCGAACCAGTACCTCAGCAGTCACCCGGACGCCAACGCGGTCGTGACGGCAGCGCGGAACGAGCCGCGCCCGCAGGCGGAGTCGGATCTGCGTGGCTACTTCACCGCGCACCCGCAGGAGTACGTCCAATTGCGGGGCATCCTGGCGCCGATCGGTGACACCCAGCGCCAGTGCAACACCACCGTGCTGCCGCCTGATCTGGAGTCGGCCTACAACGAGTTCATGGCCGGCTGACCGCTAAGCGGTCAGGCGTCAGCCCCAGATGATCCCGCAGGGTGTGGCCGCTGTACTCGGAGCGATACGCTCCACGTTCTTGCAGCAGTGGCACGACCTGGTCGACGAAGTCGTCCAGGCCCCGCGGGGTCAGGTGTGGCACCAGGATGAATCCGTCGCAGGCGTCCGCCTGGATATACCGGTCGATCTCGTCGGCGATGTGGGCGGCGGTGCCGACAAACTGCTGGCGGCTGGTGACGGCGATCACCAACTCACGGATCGAAAGCTTTTCCGCTTCAGCGCGTTCGCGGAAACTGCGGGCCACCGCGACCGGGTCGCCGTGCCGGACACGGCCTCGGGTGATGCTGGTATCGCCGGTCGGATCGACGTCGGGCAGCGGCCCATCGGGGTCGTAGTCGGACAGGTCGCGGCCCCAAATCTGTTCGAGCATGGCGATCGCCGTGGCGCCGCTAACTTGCTGGTGCCGGATGTGCACCGCCTTCTCGGCGGCCTCTTCCGCGGTGTCGGCAAGCACGAAGGTGGCCGCCGGAAAAACCTTGAGCTCGTCGGGGTTTCGCCCGTAAGAGGCCGCACGGCCTTTGACGTCGGCATAATAGCGTTGACCGTCCTGCAACGATCCGTGCAGGGTGAACAGCGCGTCGGCGTGCCGGGCTCCGAAGTTTCGGCCCTCGTCAGAGTCACCGGCCTGCAGTAGCACAGGATGTCCCTGCGGACCGGCCTGCAGCGTCGCCACTCCGCGCACGTCGAACTGGTCGCCGTGATGTTCAACGTTGCCGATACGGTCCGGATTCACATAAGCCCCGGCTTCGGTGTCTGCGACCACCGCGTCGGCGGCCCAGCTGTCCCAGAATTCACCTGCCACGGTGAGGAATTCCTCAGCGCGACGGTAACGATCGGCGTGGTCGAGAAAGCCGCCGCGGCGGAAGTTCTCGCCGGTGAAGGCATCCGACGAGGTGACGATGTTCCAGCCCGCGCGGCCGTCGGAGAGGTGGTCAAGCGTAGCGAATTGTCTTGCCACCTCGAAGGGTTCGTTGAAGGTGGTGTTGATGGTCCCGGTCAGGCCGAGCCGGTCGGTGACCGCGGCGAGCGCCGCCAGCACGGTGAAGGTATCCGGCCGGCCTACCACGTCGAGGTCGTAGATGTGGCCCCGATGCTCGCGCAGCCGCAGCCCCTCGGCCAGGAAGAAGAAGTCGAATACCCCGCGCTCGGCGGTGCGGGCCAAGTGGACAAACGAGTCGAATTCGATCTGGCTGCCCGAGGTGGGATCGGTCCACACCGTGGTGTTGTTGACCCCCGGAAAGTGGGCAGCTAAATGAATCGGCTTGCGGCTCATGACGTCAGACCCCAGCGTTTGGCTATCAACTCATGCGAGCGCAGCCGGTCCTCGTGGCGGTGCGTAACCGACGTGACGACCAGTTCGTCCGCGCCGGTCAGTCGTTGCAGCGCGGCCAGCCGCTCGGCGACCTCATCGGGGTCACCCACGAATTGCGTTTCCAGCCGGTCTTTGACGACCGGCAGCTGTTCGTCGGTGAGCGGACGATTATCGCGTGGATCGGGATAGGGCACGGCGCCAACCCCGGTTCGAATGGAATACACCCAATGTCCGTAGCCGGCAGCCAGTTGCTTTGCGGTGGCGCTGTCGTCGGCAACGACGATGTCGGCGGATACCACGACGTAGGGCCGCTGCAGCGTGGCCGACCCGACGAACGTGTCCCGGTATGCGTCGATGGCCTCCAGCGCGGTCGCCGGGGTGATGTGATAGCTCGCCACGAACGGCAACCCGCGCGCGCCGGCCATCCTGGCGCTTTGGCCCCTGGTGCTGCCAAAGATCCACGGGGTCAGCCCGGATCGCTCACCAGGCACCGCATGCACGTCGAAACCCTCGACCTCATAGGTGCCGTCCAGCATCGCGATGATGTCGCCGAGTTGCTCGGCGAAGTCGGGCGTCACGGCCTCCGGCTGCTGCAGGATCCCCATGGTCGCCTGCACCCGCTCCGTGTCGAGCAGCCCGCGCAGGTCGAACGGCAACGGGATCACCACACCGTCGACTTCCCGCCACAGCCGAGGCGGGCGGTTCTTGGACGACGGCTGCTTCGGCTTGAACCCGGTGTCGCGTCGTTGCCCTCGGCCGACGCCCAGGTCGATGCGGCCCGGATAAAAGGCTTCCAGCATCCCGAAACTCTCCACCACCGCGGCGGCGGTGGTGTGACTGAGCTGGACGGCGGCCGCGCCTACCCGAATCGTGTTGGTAGCAGCCGCGATTTGTCCGATCAGCACAGCCGGTGCCGAGCTGGCGACGCCGACGAAGTGGTGCTCGGCGATCCAGAACCGGCGAAAACCCCACTGCTCAGCTCGCTGGGCCAGGTCAATGGTGTTGTGCAGGGCCGTTGCGGCGTCACTGCCGGCGCTGATCGGCGCCAGGTCGAGAACAGAGAGCGGGACGTTCATCGCGTTGTCCTCGCATACCGATTCGGTGCGGTCGCCAGGCCCAACCGTTCTCGCAGTGTCTCGCCGTCCCGATACCCGCTGCGAAACCGCCCGGCCCGCTGCAGCAATGGCACCACCTCGTTGACGATCGCCGGAAGATCGGTCGCGTTGACGGCCGGCCGTAGCCGCGCACCCTCGATGCCGAGCTGCTGCCAACTCACCAGCAGGTCGACCAGATCCGCTGCGCTGCCGCTGAAAACGAGTGCGTCTGATCGGAAATCGGCGTCACCGCCGAACGTCACCACCACGTCGGCGTAGATTCGCAAGTGCTCGCCTCCGGCCGCGCGCACTTCGGCGATGATGGTGCGTGCCGCGGCGTCGTCGGTCGGCGTGATGAAGACGAGATCGGCACTGCCGGCGGCGAACTCGTAAATGCGCGGCGCGTGCGCAAGCGCGGCAACCACCGGCTGGCCCTGCGGCGGGCGGGGGGTGATCGATGGCCCCTTGACCGAGAAGTACTTTCCGCTGAAGTCGATGTAGTGCAATTTTTCCCGGTCGACGTAACGCCCGTTGGCGGCGTCGCGGATTATCGCGTCGTCCTCCCAGCTATCCCACAGCCGGCGTACCACGTCAACGAAATCGGCGGCCTCGTCGAACAACGCGTCCGGAGACTGTGATCCGTTGCGCCGACCGAACAACGCCGCCTCGTGCGTAGTTGCGCTCACCCGCGGCTGCCAACCCGCCCGTCCATGCGATACGTAGTCCAACGTGGCGATAGCCTTGGAGACGTGGAAGGGCTCGGTGTGCGTGACCGTGGCCACCGGCAGCAGCCCGATGTGTCGGGTTACCGGGGCGATGCGCGCGGCCACCAATACGGCGTCGGCGCGACCGGCTAGCCGCCGCGGCGAAATCTCCTCGCGGCGCCCGGATTGCGGCATCAGCGTGTCGTCGATGCTCAAGAAGTCCAGCAGGCCACGCTCGGCGGTGGCCGCCAGGCCGGCCCAGTATCGACCGCTGAGCACCGCTTCCGTCGCAGGGTCGGCGGCCAGCGTGGCTCGCCAGGCACGCGGGTGCCAGCCGTAGCCGTCAAGCGCAACGGCCAAATGCAGCTGATCGGTCACGTCAGATCCTTAACAAACGCGACCGGAAAGACCGGTCCGGTCGATGGCAGCGGCTCGGTCAGCCGGGTGTAGCCGGTCGCGTGGTACAGCGCTTCGGCCTCCGGCTGACGATCACCGGTCATCAGGTAGACGCGCCGATAGCCACGGGCGGCGATCGCAGCTTCGAGCTCGACTAGCAGTGCCGTCGCAAACCCGCGGCGGCGATTCTCCCGGTCGGTCCAGATCCGTTTGAGTTCAGCGGTATCGGCGTCGAAACGCTTGAACCCGCCGCCGGTGACTGGGACACCATCCAACACACCGATCAACAGACCACCGTCGGGTGGCGCAAAGTCCGCAACCGGAGAGGCGCGCAACCAGGTCAGCACCGCATCCGGCGTGCCGTCATAGCGTTGCGCGTATTCCGCGGCGAGCTCGGTCAGCAGCGGCTGCGCCAGCTCGTCGTGCAGGGCGGCCGGCAGGAAACGTAGCTGGGGCGCCGCGTTCGGTTGTTCGGATCCGGGTATCACTTCACTGTCCAACGTCTCGTTACCGGCTGCATTCCGCCGCTGCTACGTCAATGTCGCGCTGACGTAGCGGCCCGCGACCGGTGCGCCGCTTAGATCCTGATTACGCAGCCCGGGTAAGCCGGTCGCAATGAACAGGTCCACCAGATCGGTCACGACGGTTTTCCAGCCCAACGCCGCGAGGGAATTCGCGGCGTCGTGGCGCTCGTCGGGGTAAGTGAGTTCGGTCATGTCGCCGTCGAAACCGTACTGCCGCCAACGATCAGCGAGCAGGTGCTCCTGGCTCGCCAACGGCCGGCTGAGGTCCGGCAGATAATCCGCGGCCACCCGGCTGCCGCGTGCGCTCAACGCGGTGATGTCGTCGAGCAACCGGTCGTGCGTATCGGGCAGCAAAAACCCGATGAACAGCCCTTCGGCGATCCATACCGTCGGCGCGGTGGCGTCGAAACCGACCCGTCGCAGCGCTTGCGGCCAGTCCCGGCGCAGATCGATACCCACCGCGCGCCGGTCGGCGGTCGGGGTGACGTCCAGCGCCCGCAACGTCTGGGTTTTGAAGTCGATCACCCCCGGCTGATCGATCTCGTAAACGGTGGTTCCCGGCGGCCACCACAGCCGATAGGGCCGGGTATCGAGCCCCGACGCCAGGATCACCGCCTGGCGGATACCGGCTCTGCCGGCATCGGTGAGGAAGTTGTCGAAGAACCGCGTGCGAACCGCGAAAAGATCGGTCAGCAGGCCGAATCCATTCTCGTCACCGAGATCACTGATGGCCAGCTCGCCGCTGGCTACTTGGGTGAAGAAATCCAGCCCCACCGCGTGCACCAATGTCTCGGCAAACGGATCGTTGATCAACCCGGCCCTAGTTGCCAATGCCCTGGCCGTGGCGACCAGTGTCGCGGTAGTCCCGACACTGGTCGCCGGATCCCAGGTGTCGTGATCTGTTCGCGCCATAGTCACGGCCGACCCTACAACGCGCAGCGTCGCCCAGGGCGGCTGACCGATCTTCGGCGCGGCAAAAAGCGGTGGTCAGCGGCCTGTCCAGTTAGGTTTACGCGCAGCTAAAAGGAACGCCGCCCGCCAGCCCAGCAACAACAGGGCGGTGACCGATAACGCCACCACTACGAAACTGGCGGCGACACCGGCCGACGTGGCCTTGCGCAGCAGCATCCCTACCGCGACCGTGCATAACCACACCACCGCCCCGGTGGGCAGCACGGCCGTCGGCCGCCGCCAGGCGCGCGAGGCCAGCCACCCCAGGGCGGTCCCGCTCAGAAACGGCCATGCCGTCGTCGCGATGCCCGCGACGCCCAGCCCCTCGTCGTGGCTGCGCCGCCCGATCGCGCAGAACGCCAGCACACAGGCAACATCGACGCCCAGCCACCCCAGCACCCGCGTTGGTCGCATGCCGCGGACACTACCGGCAGCATCGTCAGTGAACATGTGTACAAATAATTCGATACAGCTTTAGGTTGATAAAGAGCTTGTTTAGAGCAGCTCATTGAACTCGGTATACGAATGTGTACCATCACGGCTATGGCAGAACGCGGTGCGCAACCCCCGGTTCCGCGCGGACGTCGGTTGTTTCTGCGGGCCGTGCGGCATCTGTTCAGTCCGCTACGCCCCGACGACTACCTCGAAATGATCAACCCGTTGTGGACGACCAAGGAGCTGCGCGGAAAGGTCGAGCGGATTGAGCCGCAGGGCTCGCAGGCGGCGAGCGTGCTGATCAGGCCCGGCTATGAATGGGTGGGTCACAAGCCCGGCCAGTACGTGCGGCTCGGCGTGATCATCGACGGCCGTTACCACTGGCGGGCGTATTCGCTGACTTCTGATCCGGCGCCCGAAGACGGGCTGATCAGCGTGACCCCCAAGAAGGTGGACAGCGGCGTCGTCTCGCCCTACCTGGTGGAAAAAATCCAGCCCGGCGAGGTAGTGCGCCTCGGGGAAGTGGAAGGCGTGTTCACGCTTCCCGAGCCGTTGCCGTCCAAGATGTTGTTCATCAGCGCCGGCAGTGGCATCACGCCGATCATGAGCATGCTGCGCAGCCTGGATCGTCGCGGAGAACTCGGGGACGTGGTGGTCATCCACTCTGTCCGCACTCGCGACGAGGTCATGTTCCTGTCCGTCCTCGAAGATCTCGAACGACGTCACGAGCAGATGCGGCTGGATTTGCGGCTCACCTCGGAGCGCGGCCGAATGTCGCCGAGCGAGTTGGACGAGTTGTGCCCGGACTGGCGTGAACGCGAGGCGTTCTGCTCCGGCCCCGGCGAACTGCTCGATGCGCTCATCGAGCATTGGGAAGACAACGCCAACCCTGATTGTCTGCACTTCGAGCGGTTCCAGCCGAAGATCAGCGGTGATGGGGGTGAAGGCGAGGGAGGCGAAGTGTCCTTCCTCGACAGCGAGACAACTACTGAATGCGACGGCGGCACACCGATTTTGGAGGCCGGCGAGAAAGCCGGCCTCAACCTTGCCTACGGCTGCCGGATCGGCATTTGCCACACCTGTGTCGGGACGTTGAAGTCGGGCAAGCTGCGCGATCTGCGGTCTGGTGAGGTTACCGAGCCCACCGGCCAGGACGTGAGGATTTGCATCAACACCGCCGAAGGCGACGTCGAACTCGAACTCTGATCGAAAGGAACCCAGTGACCAGGTCTGTGGAAAGCCCGCTTGCTCGACTGAGCGAACAGGAACTCGAAAAGCTTGCCCAAGAACTCGACGCGATTCACGACGACGTGTTCGCCGACCTCGGCGACCGGGATCGCCAATACATCAAGACGGTGATTTCGGTACAGCGTCAGATCGTGGTCGTCGGGCGGGTGCTGTTATTGGCGTCCCGGTCGAAAACTGCCTGGGTGTTGGGCACCGCGTGTCTGGGGATGGCAAAGATCTTGGAAAACATGGAGATCGGCCACAACGTGATGCACGGTCAGTGGGATTGGATGAACGATCCCGATATCCATTCGTCGGTGTGGGACTGGGACACCGCCTCGACCGCGGAGGCGTGGAAGCACTCCCACAACTACATTCACCACACCTACACCAACATTTTGGGCAAGGACAAGGATCTCGGGTACGAGATCATGCGCATCGACCCCGCGCAGAAGTGGCGACCGGTCTGGCTGGCCCAACCGTTGTTCAACTTGCTACTCACTTTGCTGTTCGAGTGGGGCGTGGCTGTGCACGACATGGACATCGAGGCGGTGCGAGCCGGAGAGAAACCATGGTCGGAGGTCCGAAAAGACCTCAAAGGCATCAGCGGCAAAGCACGCGCGCAGATTCGCAAGGACTACGTCGGCTGGCCGGCGATCAGTGCCGGTGCGTTCGCGCTCGCGCAGCTGGCCCTGCGCGGCCGCATCGATCAGCCCGCGGAATCCCGAATTGGACGGCGGCTACGCAAGATATCGAGCAAAGGCCGCCTCGGGGCGACGGCGCGTTTGGCTGACCGGGTTCTGCCCGGGGTGGAAAGCACATTCTTGCGTACGCTTGCCGCCGATGCGCTGGCCAACTTGATCCGTAACGTGTGGGCGCACGCCATCATCTTCTGCGGCCATTTCCCGGACCAGACCTACACCTTCACCGAAGAAGAGGTGAAGGACGAGACGCGCGGCGGCTGGTATGTGCGCCAGTTGGTCGGCGCGGCCAATATTGACGGCAGCCCATTGTTTCACGTCATCAGCGGCAACCTGGGATACCAAGTCGAGCACCACTTGTATCCCGACATGCCAAGCAGCCGATACTCGGAGATCGCACCGAAGATCAAGGACATCTGCGAGCGTTACGAATTGCCATACAACTCCGGGCGGTTCTCCAAACAGTGGTATACGGTGCACCGCAGCATCTTCCGGTTGGCGTTCCCCGGTGGGAAGCCGCGCCCGAAGCCCGGACCGTACCGCAGCGAGGAACGGCACACCGGCAACCAGGATGCAAGCGAGGCGACCCGATTCCGGGGCCGACTACCCGCCGAACACCCAGATGCGGGCCCCGAGCACGGATCGACCGGCGTCGAGGTTCAGCCACCGCCCCGCGGAAAGGACTAATCCGGCCGCCGGCGTTCGCTGAGATCAATGGCAGGATGAGGCGATGAGCTTCAATCCGATCGATCCACTGAGCCTGGACACGTCGCTCTCTGACGACGAAGTCGCGGTGCGGGACACCGTCCGGCAGTTCTGCGCCGAGCACGTCACACCGCACATCGCCGACTGGTTCGAGTCCGGCGACCTGCCGGCGGCGCGGGATCTGGCCAAGCAGTTCGGCGAGCTCGGTCTGCTGGGCATGCATTTACATGGCTACGGATGCGGCGGGGCCTCGGCCGTGCACTACGGCCTGGCCTGCCTGGAGTTGGAGGCCGCCGACTCCGGCATCAGGTCGCTGGTGTCGGTGCAAGGGTCGCTGGCGATGTTCGCGATCTGGAAGACCGGCTCCGAGGAACAAAAGCAGCATTGGCTGCCCGGTATGGCCGCTGGCGAGCTGCTCGGGTGCTTCGGGCTCACCGAGCCCGACATCGGGTCGGATCCCGCCGCAATGAAAACCCGCGCCCGCCGCGACGGGTCGGACTGGATCCTCAACGGCCGCAAGATGTGGATAACCAATGGCTCGGTTGCCGACGTCGCGATCGTCTGGGCGGCCACCGACCACGGGATCCGCGGATTCATCGTGCCCACCGATACGCCAGGTTTCTCCGCTAACACGATCCATCACAAGCTCTCGCTGCGGGCCTCAATCACCAGCGAGCTGGTGCTCGACGACGTGCGGCTTCCTGAGGACGCGATGCTGCCCGACGCGACTGGCCTTCGGGGGCCGCTGGCATGTCTGTCCGAAGCGCGATACGGCATCGTTTGGGGCGCGATGGGCGCGGCCCGGTCGGCCTGGCAATCGGCGCTCGAGTACGCCAAGCAACGCACTCAATTCGGTCGTCCGATTGCCGGATTCCAATTGACGCAGGCCAAACTCGTCGACATGGCGGTCGAGTTGCACAAGGGCCAGCTGCTGGCCCTGCATCTTGGGCGCCTCAAGGACAGTGGGGGACTACGCCCCGAGCAGGTCAGCTTCGGCAAGCTCAACAACACCCGCGAGGCGATCGAGATTTGCCGGACCGCACGAACCATACTGGGCGGCAATGGCATATCGCTGGAATATCCGGTGATCCGGCACATGGTCAACCTCGAATCGGTGCTCACCTACGAGGGCACCCCGGAAATGCATCAGCTGATCCTCGGCCAGGCAATCACCGGCATGGACGCCTTCCGCTGACAGGAGCAGCTCATGAGCGCACGCCTGGAATACACGTCCGAGCATCAGCAGTTTCGGGAACTGGTTCGTGATTTCGTGCAGCAGACGGTTGTCCCGGCCCATGAGCAGTGGGAGAAGGCCGGGTGTTTGGACCGCTCATTGTTCGTCGAGGCCGGAAAGCTCGGACTGCTTGGTTTTTCAGTGCCCGAGGAATTCGGCGGGCCGGGCGTGGACGACTTTCGCTACAACGCGATCGTCGTCGAAGAGCTGCAGCGGGCCGGCGCGGCGGCCGAGGCCGTCGCATTCTCGCTGCAAAACGATATCGTGCTGCCCTATCTCACCGACCTAACGACACCTGAACAAAAACAGCGCTGGCTGCCGGGCGTGGTGACCGGTGAGACCGTCATCGCCATCGCCATGACCGAACCCGGTGCCGGCAGCGACCTGGCCGGGATCCGCACGGCGGCGGTGCGCACGTCAGATTCACAAGGCGACCATTACGTCGTCGACGGCGCGAAGACGTTCGTCTCCAACGGGCAGAACGCGGACTTGGTGATCGTCGCCGTCCGTACCGCAGCCGATCGGCACCAGGGCCTGTCGCTGGTGGTGGTCGACCCGGACACCCCGGGCTTCAGCCGCGGACGAAACCTGGAGAAGATCGGCTTGCACGCCCAGGACACCAGCGAACTGAGCTTCACCGACGTGCGAGTTCCGGTCGACAACTTGCTCGAGGCGGAGGGTAGCGGGTTCTACCAACTGATGAAAAACCTTCCGCAAGAACGACTGTCGCTGGCAGTCGGCGCGGTGGCCGCCGCCGAAGGCGTGCTGGCCGAAACCCTCGACTATGTCCGGCAGCGCAAAGCCTTTGGCTCCCCCATATCCAGCTTGCAGAACACGCAATTCGTGCTCGCCGAGCTGGCCACCGAAATCGACGTCGCCCGTACATATCTCGATGACTGCGTCGCCGCGCATCTGGTCGGAGAACTTACCGCGGCACGGGCCGCCCGGCTGAAGTGGTGGACCACCGAACTGCAGGTACGCACCGCCGACCGATGCCTGCAACTGCACGGCGGATATGGCTACATGCGGGAATATCCGGTGTCACGCGCGTTCGTCGACGCGCGCATCCAAACGATCTACGGCGGCACCACCGAGATCATGAAGACCATCATCGCCAAGGATCTCGGCATCTAGAAGGGCGGCGGGTCGGCCGCTAGCCGGGCGGCTGCACGGACGGCTTCGGCGGCGATGCGGGCCTCGTTGATTCCCCGCTCCCAGTTGTTACGGGCGGCGCGGTCGGCGGCCCTCGTTCGTCGGCGGACCGGCATCATGAGTCCGCGGTCACCGGCGTTCGGCGGCGTCCGGTCGGGCAACACCAATTTGCCGGTCGGGATGGCTAACGCGGGAAAGAACAGGCTTCCACCGGGTTTGGTGGTGTAGGTGTGGCCCGTCGGTGAAGTCCACACGATAGTGCCGTCGGGTTCTTGACGATCTCGCCAGCCATGGGGCCCGCTGTAGAACGTCTTCAACAGATGGTGAATCCTACAGAGCAGCTTGAGGTTTGAAGGATGCGTGGGTCCCAGCGGCCACGGTAGGGTGTGGTCGATGTCGGCGCACTCGGCCGGGCGATCGCAGCCAGGGAACCGGCAGGTCAGGTCGCGGCAGCGAATGAAATCGGCCAGCGCCGCCGAGGGCCGGTAATGCGGCTCGGGTGCACTGTTTCGCGGGTGGACGACCGGCCGCAGTTTCGCCGACGTCGCCAGCTGGCGCACCGCCTCGGCCGACAGGCCGCCGAAGCCCGGCACGTAGCCGGGTGCCGTCGAGTCTCCGCTGACTGTGGCGGCGTCGGCGAACACGTGGATGACGACATCCCCGACGGTCGCGTCTTTGTTGGCCGCCGGACAGTCCGCGGAACCGCAGCCGCACGCCATTGCAGTGGCACGGCCGCCAGGGCAGACAGGGCGTCGGCACGCCGCTGGGCTTTGGTGCGCGGATCGGCCTTGCATACCGTGGCCGCCAGTTCATCGAGGCGTCGGTCGAAAGCCAGCGCATCGGGTGCCCGTACGGCACCCCAGATCTCGGCCATCCCCGACTCCAGCGGCGAAACGCCGATATGGCGCTTCTCATCAGCCTCGCGCGCTACCCGCACCGCGGTCGGTTCCAGCTTCTGCACCCAGTAGTCGATGACCTCGACGATTTTGTTGTACGACCATCGGCTCCACCGTGAGGCGTTACGTGCCAGCCAGCGGTCCATCCGCGCCGTCGCGTCGTCGTCGATCATCAGCTCACAACGAAACGCCACCGCGGCGACGACTCGAAAGTCCACATCGCCGCTGGCAAACAAGGCGCCCAAGTTGGGAAAGCGCTCGGCCAGAACCAGGCCGTAGCGCAACTGGCCGGCCGCGCGGCCCCGACTGATCCCCTGGGCGGCAGCCACCTCGGCGGCCACCTGCTCCCACCCATCGACGCACCAGTCCTCCCGGTCGTCGGCGTCTTGCTCGGCGAGCCGGCGGTGGTAGAGCTGGGCGACCGCGGCCAAACGGCGGGCCATCACCGCAGACTCCAAACGCGCGGCGCCTCGCATCGCATCGACCAAACCGGCGTTGTCGAGGCCGCGTACGGCCGCGACATCCGGCAGCGCTATTTCGAACATACGTTCGATTCTAGCGGCGTCCACTGACTCAAACTTGTTGGCAGGGTCCACGTTGTGGATAAACCGCCGACTGTGGATAACCGCTGTGCTCTGACGGACTTGACAGCTGTAAAGTCCGTCGGCATGGACAACATCAGGGGCAAAACCATCGTCATCACCGGCGCTGCCCGCGGCATCGGTCATGCGACCGCCAAAGCTCTGCTGGCGCGAGGTGCGCGAGTGGTCATCGGCGACCGCGACGTCGATGTGCTCGAGAGCGCGGTCGCCGAGATGAGCAGCCTGGGCTCGGTGAGCGGCCACCCGCTCGACGTCACCGACCGGGAGTCGTTCGCGGCTTTCCTCGACAAGGCGCGCGCCGACGGCGGCGGGCACATCGACGTGCTGATCAACAACGCCGGTGTGATGCCGGTGGGGCCATTCCTGGAACAGTCGGCGCAGGCGATCCGCTCGTCAATCGAGGTCAACTTCTACGGTGTGCTGACCGGCTGCCAGTTGGTGCTGCCGGAAATGGTGCAGCGTCGCTCCGGGCACATCATCAATATCGCGTCGCTGGCCGGCATGGTTGCGGTCCCTGGCCAAATCGTCTATGCCGGAACCAAATTCGCCGTCGTGGGGTTGTCTACAGCGATGGCGGACGAGTTCGCCCCGCAGGGCATCAGGGTCACCGCGGTGCTGCCGACGTTCACCAACACCGAACTGATCTCGGGCACATCACCGTCCACCGCGCAGAAACCGGTGGAGCCCGCGAAGATCGCGGCGGCAATAGTCAAGGTGCTCGACAAGCCCAAGACCCAGGTGTCGGTGCCCGCCAACGGTCGATTTATCGGTATCGGGTCCATGCTGTTATCGGATCGGGGCCGTCGCTGGCTCAACAAGAAGATGGGCAACGACACCGTTTTCCTCAATTTCGACAGCACCGCCCGACGGGCGTATGAAGACCGTGCGCAGCACGCGACGGGCGTCGCCGAGCACAAGGACGATTAGCTGGGCGGTGAGACGCTCAGCGAGCGAATCATCTGAGATTCGCTTTCCTGGAAGGCTCTTCCGTCCGGCCGCAGCAGGTCGTGGAACCACACCCTCGGAACCGCTGGGTACGGGTGATCCCACGAGTCCCACGGAAAGTAGGTCTGGGTCCTCCCCGCGACCAGGCCCCAGTTGATTGCACCAACGTTGTGCCGCTTGGCAACTGGCAAGACTCCGTTAACAGTGCTGCCCATCGATCGGGCCATGTACTCCGTGCACAATATCGGCCGCCCCTGCGGGGCAAGCTCGGCGAGCCGCGACTCGAAGGTCGCCGGTTCGGCGTAGCAGTGGAATGTGATCACGTCGGAGTTGGCAAGTTGAATGCCGGCGACCGCGCTGCGGCTTGCCGGATCTCCCCACTCACCGTCCCACACACCGCTGGTCAGTGGCTGACGGGGATCGACGGCGCGCGCCCACGAGAAGACTTGCGGAAGGAGCTCGGTGACACGTTCCAGCTTGTCGGACCTCTCGACGGTGCGATACTGCTTCGCCGGATTGTCCGGTTCGTTCCACAGATCCCAGCCCAAAACCCGGTCATCGTTGCGAAATTGGGTCAGCACACCGGTCACATAGTCTTGCAGCGTGCGGGTGTAGCGACGGTCGTCGATGCGTTCCGCGCCGGGGCTTTGCACCCAACCGGAGTTGTGCACCCCGGGAGTTGGCGCATGTTGTCGACCCAGTCTGGGCATCGGATCCCAACACGAGTCGAACAACACGAACAGTGGCTTGATCCGATGACGCGCAGCGATGCCGACGAACTGCGCGAGACGCGCTTGGAAGCCACGAGAATCCTGGGCCCACAGTTGATCATGCAGGAAGACCCGCACGGTGTTGAGTCCGTGAAGTCGGGCCCAGCCCAGTTCGGTATCGATGCGCCGTGGGTCGTAGGTGCCGGGCTGAAACATCTCCAGCTGATTGATGGCGGTGGAGGTGATGAAGTTGGCGCCAACGGGCCAGCCCTGCGCTTGATACCAGGTGTTGGCACGATCGCGAGACCACCGGCCGAGCTCACCAGACGCGCGAGGCGGTTCCGCAGAGGCGCGAGGTGAGTGGGTTAAAGCCGTGCCTGCTGCCAGCACCAGCGGGAGCTTCAGCACTGTGCGGCGGTACACGAAGCGACGATAAGGTGCGCAAGGCGCAGTTCCCGGTATTCGGCCAGCGCGTCGCGCTACTTTGTTGCGGGAATTGTTATCTCGTCGTCATATAGCCAGTGTCGGCCTAGCTGAGCGCCTGATCGACGTCGGCGATCAGATCGTCGGTGCCCTCCAGGCCGACCGAGATTCGGACCACCCCATCGCCTAAGCCGATCGCGGCGCGCCCGTCCGGGCCCATTGCCCGGTGGGTGGTGGTCGCCGGATGAGTGACAAGGGATTTCGCGTCACCCAGGTTGTTGGAGATGTTGATGAGCTGCAGCTTGTCCAGCACCTCGAAGGCCCGCTGCTTGGCGACGCTGTCGGGAACGTCGAGTTCGAAGGTGACGACGGTACCCCCGCCGGACATCTGACGCTTGGCCAGGTCGTACTGCGGATGCGACGGTAGGAACGGATATCGCACCCATCGTATCGCCGGATGGCCTTCTAAGAACTCGGCGATCCGCTGCGCCGACGAGTTCTGGTAGTCGACCCGAATCGCAAGCGTCTCAAGGCCCTTGAGCAGGACCCAGGCGTTGAAGGCGCTGAGCGCCGGTCCGGTGTGCCGCATCAGTTTCTGCACCGGGCCGTCGATGTACTCCTTGTCGCCCAGGATCGCGCCGCCCAGTACCCGCCCCTGACCGTCGATGTGTTTGGTGCCCGAGTAGACGACCACGTCGACGCCCAGTGGAAACCCCTGCTGCAGCAATGGGGTGGCAAAGACGTTGTCCAGCACCACTTTTGCTCCGACCGCGTGTGACAGCTCGATGACCGCCGCCATGTCGACCAGCGACTGCATCGGGTTCGACGGCGTCTCGAAGAACACCGCCTGGGTGGGGACCGAAAGAGCCTTTTCCCACTGGGACAGGTCGTCGCCGTCGACAAAGACGGTCTCTATCCCCCAGCGTGGCAAGATCTCGTTGCACACAACGAAACACGATCCGAACAGACTGCGGGAGGCGACCAGTCGATCGCCGGCGCTCAGCAGGGCGCCCAGCGAGATGAATACCGCCGCCATCCCGCTTGCGGTCGCAAATGCCGCAGGCGCGCCCTCGATCAAGCGCAACCGCTCCTCGAACATCGTGATGGTCGGGTTGCCGTAGCGGGAGTAGACGTAGCGGTCCGTTTCGCCGGTGAATGCCTTCTCCGCATCGGCAGCGGACTCGTAGACATACCCGGAAGCCAAATACATCGCTTCGGCGGTCTCTTCGAACTGCGACCGCAAGACGCCGCCGCGCACTCCTATGGTCGCCTGGCTGACACCGTCTGGCAGCGGCGCGGGAGTTCGAACCGACTCGTCGCCGGGGCTCATGACTGCTTCCAGGGCAACCCGATCGCGCGCCACCCGACCCCGCCGCGGTGACCGTCGTCATCGAGATGTCCTTCGAAACCGTCCAGCACGTTGTAGGACGGCGCGATACCCGCCTCGGTGGCGGCCTCGGCCGCACTGATGGAGCGATTCCCCGAGCGACACAAGAAGATCACCGGCCGATCCCCGGTGCTGGCAGGCACTTGGTCGGCCAGTTCGGCCGCGAAGTTCTCATTGCGCTTGCCGTCGATGCTGTTCCACTCGATGTATACGACGTCGCGGCCCAACCTAGATAGGTCGGGCACACCAACGAAACGCCATTCGGCGTCGGTGCGCACGTCGACCAGCACCGCCTCAGGGTTGTCGCTGAGCAACTTCCAAGCCTGCTCGGGTGTGATATCTCCTGCATAACTCACCCGCGTGAGTCTCGCACACCTGACTGAGGCCAACCCTCCCAGGACTACCAGAGCCTGCGCAGTGCGGCCGACGCCTGCCGGGCAAGGTTACGCGCGCTGCTCACGTCCGAGGACGTGACGACGGCAACCCCCAACGGCCGTCGCACTTCCGGCTCCCAGCCGCCGAACACCCGCACGTCGCTCTCCGGCGCGCTCAGCGCATCGGCCAGCGCGCCGCCCACTTTTGAGCCCTGAGCCGGCGCGCCGAGCCCGTCGTTCCCATCTGCGCCGGCGTAGATCACCTCGGCGGCGCCCGGCGAAATCATGATGGTGTCGGTCGGCAGACCCAGGATGGCCCGGGCCTGAAGTTCGAATTGCGAAAGCCGCTGACTGCGCAAGGTGACCAGGCCGCTCTCGAAAGGCCGGGGGGTGACGTCGCTGAAGTAAACCTCGTCGCGGCGGACCATCAGTTCCACCCCGAACAGCCCGCGACCGCCCAGGGCCTTGACGACACGAGCCGCGATCGACTTGGCGCCGTCCAACGCTGTAGTGCTCATGCTTTGCGGTTGCCAGGACTCCTGGACGTCGCCGATGGCTTCGCCGTGCCCGATCGGGGGACAAAAGTCGATCGTCGGCCCGCTGGGTCCCGCGCTGCGCACGGTGAGCAATGTGACGTGAACGTCGATCTCGACGAGGGTCTCGGCCATCACCCGGTTGTGGGCCAGCCGACCACCGGCCGAGACCGCACGCTGCCAGGCCGACTCGACGTCTGCCGGTGTTAGGACCACCGAGTGTCCGTCGCCGGCCGCTAGGGTGACCGGAGCCACCGGCTGTACGCGCAGCGGGTAGCCCGCGTGGTCGGCCACCGCCCGTAGCTCGTCAGGCGATCCGGCAAACCAGAACGGTGCGGTGGGCAGGCCGAGTTCGTCGGCAGCCAGCCGACGCAGGCCCTCCCGGTCGGCGGTGAGCCGGGCGCAGCGGGCGGTCGGGAAAACCTCGACGAAATCGGTTTCCGCCGCGACCGTCAGCGCGTCTGCGGCGACCGCATCGGTAGCCGTCACCACGAAGTTCGGCTGGATCCGCCGGATCGCCGCGACCAGCTCGTCGGTGTCGGTCATGTTGACCACCAGGGACTGGTCGGCGACCTTGTGTGCGGGCGCATCGGCATACCGTTCGACCGCGATCACCTCCGCGCCGAGCCGCTGAAATGCGATCGCCAGCTCTAAGCTGAACTCTCCCGAGCCCAACAGCATGACCTTCGTCTGGCTGTCGGCGTGCTGCTCGTGGGCTCCGTGAGTCGACTCGTCCTGCGCCACGCGCTCAAGGATAGGTCGACAATCTAAGGCTGCCCGGGCAGCAACCTGATCATCAGGGCGTTGCCTTCGGCCAGCACCGTGTCGCCGTCGAGCAATTCGCCGCGGACAAAGGCCTTACGGCCCTCGGTCGAAGTGACGTGCCCGCGCACCTGAAGCGGTGTGTCGATCGGGGTGATCTTGCGGTAATCGACGTGCAGGAAGCCGGTCCGGCTAATCGGTCGGCCCGCGGCGTGCACCACCATCCCGAAAACATGATCGAACAGCAGCGGGATCACGCCGCCGTGCACCGCACCATTGCCGCCCACGTGGAACCGGCGGAATTGGCCCCGCATCTCCACGCCGTCGGAGTCGAATCTGCTCATCGTCCACGGTGGCAGCAGCAGGCTGCCCATCCCCGGCAACTGCGGCGATCGGCCCGCCGGACCCTGACCCTCGGGGGCGTGAAATCGCGCGAGCACCTCCGTCAGCGCCTCCACGCTCTCGGCGGCGTTCTCCCAGACGTCGTCACCGGGATCGGCGGACACCGCGAGATCTTGCAACCGGCGCATCGCCGTCACGAACCGGCCGAACCCCGGTCCCGGGCTGGCCGCGCCATATTCCGGAAAGCCGCCATGATGCTCATAATCGGGGTCGAGCTGCTGCGGGCTTTGAGAGGAATCCGTCACGGGCAGGCCGCCAAGACATCGCGGCGCACGATGGTCTGGTCGCGGCCGGGGCCGACACCAATGCACGAAATATGTGCTCCGGCAAGCTCTTCCAGCCGCAAGACATAGTCGCGCGCCTTGGCCGGTAAATCGTCGAACTGCCGTGCGCCGGAGATGTCCTCCCACCAGCCCGGCAGTTCTTCATACACCGGTTGGGCGCGGCCCAGATCGCTTTGGGTCATCGGCATGTCGCCGATCTGTTTGCCATCGATGGTGTATCCCACGCACACCGGAACCGTTTCCAGGCTGGACAACACGTCCAGCTTGGTCAGGAAGTAGTCGGTGATGCCGTTGACGCGGGTGGCGTAGCGCGCGATGACGGCGTCGAACCAGCCGCAGCGCCGCCGCCGGCCGGTGGTGACGCCGAATTCGCCTCCGGTCTTCGACAGGTATTCACCGTTGGCATCGAACAATTCGGTCGGGAACGGGCCGGAGCCGACCCGGGTGGTGTAGGCCTTGAGGATTCCGAGCACGGTGGTGATTCGGGTCGGACCGATGCCGGAGCCGACGGCCGCGCCGCCGGCGGTCGGATTCGACGACGTCACATAGGGATACGTGCCATGGTCGACGTCGAGCAGGGTGCCCTGCGAGCCTTCCAGCAACACGATCTCACCGGTTTCCAACGCGGTGTTGAGCAGCAGCCGGGTGTCGGCGATGCGGTGCCGAAAACCCTCGGCTTGGATCAGCAACGACTCCACCACATGCGCTGGGTCCAGTGCCTTGCGGTTGTAGATCTTGACCAGCACCTGGTTTTTGAATTCCAGCGCGGCCTCGATCTTGTGGGTCAGCTCGTCGGGGTTCAGCACGTCGGCGACCCGGATCCCGATGCGGGCGATCTTGTCTTGGTAGCACGGACCGATGCCGCGCCCGGTGGTGCCGATCTTCTTGCTGCCCATGTAGCGCTCGGTCACCTTGTCGATGGCGACGTGGTAAGGCATCAGTAGGTGCGCGTCGGCGGAGATCAGCAGCCGGGAGGTGTCGACACCGCGGTCCTCGAGCCCCTCCAGCTCGTCGAGCAGGACACCGGGATCGACCACCACCCCGTTGCCGATGACGTTGGTGACCCCGGGTGTCAGCACCCCCGACGGAATCAGATGCAGGGCGAAGTTCTCACCGGTGGGCAACACCACGGTGTGCCCGGCGTTGTTGCCACCCTGATACCGAACCACCCACTGGGCGCGGCCACCGAGCAGGTCGGTGGCCTTGCCTTTGCCCTCGTCGCCCCATTGGGCACCGATCAGGACGATTGCCGGCATGGCATTTCTCCCACTGGTCTCTGCCCCTTATTGTGGTCCAGCCGGTGACCCACATTAGCCCTGCGACGATGCGGGTTCCGCAGGACCCGCTGAGGAGCCCCCGCTTGCAGGGGAGAGTGGGCAATCAGACCCAGCGCAGCCGTTAGCGAGGAGGCGGGCAGTTGAACGCCCCGGCCATCGCCGTGCTGATGTTCGGCAATCGACGCGTGCCGAAGCCGCTGCGCGGACTGACCGCGGTGCGCATCGACGATCCCGGCGACGTCGAAGTCGTGCAGGCCGCGATCACCGGAGTCCGGCGGGTGGTCGTGGTCGGCGCCGACGCCGACCTGGCGGCGGTGCTGACGCGGCTGCTGCGGGCGGGCCAGCTCGACGTCGAGGTCGGCTACGCGCCGCGGCGGCGTACCGCCGCCACCCGGGTTTACCAACTGCCGGCGGGTCGTCGGGCGGCCCGCCGGGCGCGGCGCGGATCGGCGCGGCGGATGCCGCTGATCCGCGACGAGACCGGCACGGTGATCGTCGGAACAGCACATTGGCGACCACCCGGCGACGAGCAACTGCTGCGTGGCGAGGCCGTCGTCGACGACACCCCGCTTTTCGACGGCGCCGTCGCCGAGGTGCAGATCGCACCGACCGAGACACTGCCTGGGCTGCGGGCGCGCGTATCGGGCAGCCGCCGCTGGCTGACCGGGCGAGCCGCACAGCTGGGCACCCCCGGCGCGGCCGTGGTCCGCGATGGTGTGCCGGCGCCCCGACCGATGCGCCGGTCGACGTTCTACCGGAATACCGAGGGTTGGTTGTTGGTCCGGTAGCTTCGTGACGTGCATATGCCCGTGCAGCGTTCAGTGCGGCCCAGCCCGATCTTTTTGGCCATCGTCGCGCTGACGGCCTTCGGCGGCGCGCTGGCCTGGTGGGACGGTGACCAACCGGGGGCGCTGGCCCGCGCTGCGGTGTTCATCTTTGTGATCGCCGGCTGGGTGGTGTCGCTGTGCCTGCACGAGTTCGGACACGCGTTCACCGCCTGGCGGTTCGGCGACCGTGGCGTCGCCGTCCGCGGCTACCTGGACTTAGATCCCCGGCGCTACAGCAACCCGTGGCTGTCGCTGGGTATACCGATTTTGATCACCGCGCTGGGCGGCATCGGCCTGCCCGGCGCGGCTGTCTACTTACGCACGTCGTCGATGACCCCCGCCCAGCGCACCATCGTCAGCCTGGCGGGGCCGTCGGCCAACCTGCTGTTGGCGGTGCTGCTGCTGGCCGTGACAAGGTTCTTCTTCGACCCCGAACACCTGGTGTTGTGGGCCGCAGTGGCTTTTTTGGGCTTCCTGCAGATCACCGCGGTACTGCTGAACGTGCTGCCAGTGCCCGGCCTGGACGGTTACAACGCGCTGGAACCGCACCTGAGCCCGGAAAACCAGCGAGCTCTCGAACAGTTCAAGCCGTACGGCATCTTGTTCCTGGTCTTTCTGCTCTTCGTGCCGCAGGTGGGCCAATTGTTCTTCGGGGTCGTCTCGTGGTTGTTCGAGCTGTCCGGGGTGCCTAGGGTCCTGTGGCAAGCCGGTGCTGGGCTCACCCAATTCTGGCGTTCCTGGTTCTAAACGGGCGGCCCAGCCCAAGCTTGCGATATATGCGTACATCTGCATATATTATGCCCTATGGGTGCCGGCCACGATCACGCCAACACCGGCACCCCAGTGCGGAGAATGGTCGCCGCCACTGCGCTGCTGGGTGGGTTCTTCGTGGTGGAACTGACCACCGCACTGATGATCGGCTCCATCGCGCTGCTGTCCGACGCCGGCCACATCCTGACCGACGTCGCGGCCACATTCATGGGGCTGTGCGCCGTGCTGCTTGCGCAGCGCGGCCGCTCGTCGCCGGGCCGCACCTACGGGTGGCACCGTGCCGAGGTGTTTACCGCGGTGGCCAACGCCGTGCTGCTGATCGGGGTGGCGACGATCATTCTTCGCGAAGCGATCGGGCGCATCGGCCGGGCGCCAGAAGTGCCGGGGATTCCGATGATCGTTGTGGCCCTGGCCGGGCTGGCGACCAATGCGGCGGTGGCGCTGCTGCTGCGGTCACCCTCGACGCAGAGCCTGGCCGTAAGGGGCGCCTACATGGAGGTCATCGCCGACACGGTCGGCAGCATCGGTGTGCTGATCGCCGGTCTGGTCACCGTCACCACGCATTGGCCCTACGCCGACGTGGTGGTCGCCGTCCTGGTCGCGTTGTGGGTGCTGCCGCGGGCGTTGTCACTGGCCCTCGGCGCGCTGCGGATCCTGTCCGAATCGTCGCCCCGCCACATCCACGTGGACGAGCTGCGGTCCGCGCTGTCCGCCGTCGACGGCGTGACCGACGTACACGACTTGCACGTATGGACGCTGGTGCCCGGCAAGGACATGGTGACCGCACATCTGGCCAGCAATAGCGATGCGGCGCGGGTACTCGACGACGCGCGGGCGATTTTGGCTGCACACGGCTTGGAGCACGCCACCATCCAGGTGGAGCCGCCCGGCGGCTGTTCGGTGGGCCGGATTTAATTCAACCCGAGCGCGGCCCGGGCAGCGGGGTCACAATCGTCGAGCAGGTCCAGGCACCGGGCCTGCTCATCGGTTTCGCCGATGGCGGCGGCCGCCCGTGCCAGCGCCGCCACGCACCGCAGGAAGCCGCGATTGGGTTCATGCGAGTACGGCACCGGGCCGAAACCTTTCCAGCCGTTGCGGCGCAGCTGGTCCAGGCCGCGGTGGTAGCCGGTGCGGGCATAGGCGTAGGCGGTGATCGCCTTGTCGTCGGCCAAGGCGTCTTCGGCCAGCGCCGCCCAGGCCACCGAGGCCGACGGATGTGCGGCGGCGACTTTCGCCGGGTTCTCGTTGGCCAGCAGCTCGGCCTCGGCGTCGGTATCGCCGGGCAACAAAATCGGATCCGGCCCCATAAGGTCATGCATCGGCGTCATGGCGCTCATTGTGCCGTGCGGTCACACCAAACCCGAAGCCGAGTCGCTAAGCTCCAATAGGTATTTCGACAGCGAAGAGGACAGCAGCGCTTATGCCCAATCCATCAGGGCCTGACCGCGACCACACGTCGAATGCGGCTGGGTCGGATCCAGACGCGAGCGACCCGGTGGAATCCGACGCTACCGTCGCCGAGCACGCCGTCGATCCCGGCGAAGAAGTGACCGAGAGCTACCACGCGGCACCTGCTACCGAGCCGGCCACCGAGGTGATGGCCAAGGCCCAGCGTGAGCAGGAGCCATCCCAACCGCGGGTTGCGCGCGGTGAGCGACGGTTCACCGCGCCCGGTTTCGACGCCAAGGAGACTGCGGTCATGCGCACCGCGGCAGAACCCGCGACCGAAGTCTTCGAACCGGGCCAACCTGAAGCGGGCGGAACACGGCCGAGAACCGCTATGCCGCAGCTGATTCCGCCTCGGCTGGGCGCCAAGTTGCGGCCATCGACCCAGCGCAGTTGGGGCTGGGTGCTGGCGCTGATCCTGATAATTCTGGCGTTGACGGCAATTGCGGTGTTGGGCACGGTGTTGTTGACCCGGAGCAACAAGAAGCCGAAAGCTTCACAGGAAGACCAGGTCCGCAGCACCATTCAGAGCTTCGATATCGCGGTGCAAAACGGCGACTTGGCCACGCTGCGCAGCATCACCTGCGGAGACACCCGCAACGGCTACCTGAACTACGACGAGCATGAATGGACCGACACCTATCGGCGGGTTGCCGCGGCTAAGCAGTATCCGGTAGTCGCCAGCATCGATCAGGTCGTCGTCGACGACGGACACGCCGAAGCCAACGTCACCGCGTTCATGGCCTCCGCGCCGCAGATCCGCTCGACCCGCAGCTTCGACCTGCAATACCGCGACGACCAGTGGAAGATCTGCCAATCCAACACGGGTTGACCCGGGCCCACAGCTTTACCCTGCGCCGACCGACTTCCCGGCGCAATGCAGGTCGTTGCACGCCTCGATCACCCGCTCAGCCATCGCGGCTTCGGCGGCCTTGAGGTAGCTCCGGGGGTCGTAGACCTTCTTGCTGCCCACTTCGCCGTCGACCTTCAGCACGCCGTCGTAGTTGGTGAACATGTGACCAGCGATCGGGCGGGTGAACGCGTACTGAGTGTCGGTGTCGACGTTCATCTTCACCACGCCGTAGCGCAGCGCCTCCTCGATTTCCGACTTCTCCGAACCCGACCCACCGTGAAACACGAAGTCGAACGGTTTGGAGCCGTCGGGTAGGCCCAGCTTCGCCGATGCCACTTTCTGCCCCTGGTCGAGGATGTCGGGACGCAGCTTGACGTTGCCGGGCTTGTAGACGCCGTGCACGTTGCCGAATGTCGCGGCGAGCAGGTACTTGCCGTGCTCGCCGTGGCCCAGCGCCGCGATGGTTTTCTCGAAGTCGTCGGGGGTGGTGTAGAGCTTGTCGTTGATCTCGTTGGCGACGCCGTCCTCTTCACCGCCCACGACGCCGATCTCGATTTCCAGGACGATCTTGGCGGCCGCGGCTTCCTTGAGCAGCTCCTGGGCGATCACCAGGTTCTCGTCGATCGGCACTGCCGATCCGTCCCACATGTGCGACTGAAACAGCGGATTTTTCCCGGCGGCCACCCGCTTGGCCGAGATCGCCAGCAACGGACGCACGTAGCTGTCCAACTTGTCTTTCGGACAGTGGTCGGTGTGCAGCGCGACATTGATTGGGTACTTCGCTGCGACGGTCCGGGTGAACTTTGCCAGCGCGACCGCGCCGGTCACCATGTCCTTGACTCCCAGCCCGGAAGCGAATTCCGAGCCACCGGTGGAGAACTGGATGATGCCGTCGCTGCCGGCGTCGGCGAAACCTTTGATCGCGGCATTGACGGTTTCCGAAGACGTGCAGTTGATGGCCGGGAAGGCGTACGAGTTCTCCTTCGCGCGGCCCAGCATCTCGGCGTAGACCTCTGGCGTTGCGACGGGCATGAAGCTTCCTTCCTGACGTGTGCCATCAGTATCGCAACAAGGCGTTCTGGTTGGCAGCCCGACCGTTCCCGCCGCTGCGCCTGGTCAGGACCGGTTGGTTTCGCCGGTATCTTGGAACACCGTGAGTACCGCCATAGTGGCCATGCCCAACTTGCTCGACCCGATGTACTGGTTGGGCGCCGATGGCGTGTTCGGGCACGCGGTGCTGCCCGGCATCCTGCTCATCGTCTTCGTCGAGACGGGTTTGCTGTTCCCGCTGCTGCCTGGCGAGTCGTTGCTGTTCACCGGCGGTTTGCTGGCCGCGAGCGCGAACCCGCCGGTCAGCATCGAGGTGTTGGCCAGCTGTGTCGCGGTGGTCGCAGTGCTGGGCGATCAGACCGGGTATTTCATCGGGCGGCGTATCGGCCCGGCGCTGTTCAAGAAGGAGGATTCGCGCTTCTTTAAGCAGCACCACGTTACGGAGTCGCACGCTTTTTTCGAGAAGTACGGTCCGATGGCCATCATCATGGCCCGGTTCATGCCGTTCATACGGACGTTCACCCCGGTGGTCGCCGGGGTGTCTTACATGCGCTATCCGGTGTTCCTCGGGTTCGACATCGTCGGCGGCATCGCCTGGGGCGGGGGTGCGACGCTGCTGGGCTACTTCTTGGGCAACAACGAGTTTGTCCATCACAACCTGGAAAAAATCATCCTCGCCATCTTGTTCGTATCGATGTTGCCGGCCTTCATCTCGATGGCACGGATCTACCTGAATCGTCGCCGCGAACGTCAGCAGGACCAGCCGAGTGTGTCTCCAGGGAGTCGAACGTGAGCTCAGGGTGGCGCCGCTCGGCGTGTCGTCGCCGTCAGTTCACAGTCGACGCGTCACACGGCAACCTTGAAGTCGCAGCCGGTTCTGGCTCGGACGTCGGCGACCGTCACACCCGGGTGTAATTCGGTGAGCGTGAGTCCATGTTCGGGCTCGACCTCGAAGACACACAGGTCGGTGATGATCATGTCCACCACACCTTTGCCGGTGATCGGCAGCGTGCATTGCTTGAGGATCTTCGGGGCGCCGTCTTTGGCGGTGTGATCCATCACGACGATCACGCGCTTGACGCCGGACACCAAATCCATGGCGCCGCCGGGCCCTTTGACCATCTTGCCCGGCACCATCCAGTTGGCCAGGTCGCCGTTCTCCGCAACCTCCAGGCCGCCCAGGATGGACAAGTCGATGTGGCCGCCGCGGATCATCGCGAAGGAGTCAGCGCTGCTGAAAAAGCTCGACCCGGCAAGGGAGGTGATGGTCTGCTTGCCGGCGTTGATCAGATCGGGATCGACGCTGTCTTCGGTTGGGTAGGAGCCGATGCCGAGCAGCCCGTTCTCCGACTGCAGCGTCACATTGATGTTGTCGGGAATGAAGTTTGCCACCAACGTCGGGATGCCGATGCCCAGGTTCACGTAGTAGCCGTCGCGGAGTTCTTGCGCCGCGCGCTGGGCCATCCGCTCGCGGATCGGGCTGTCGTGCTTGAGCGCCGCGCCGCCGCTGGTGGTGCGGAATTCGATGCGCTTCTCGTAGTTGGCGCCCTCGACGACGCGGTCCACATAGATGCCCGGGGTATGGATCAAATCGGGGTCGAGCTCGCCGACGTCGACCAGTTCTTCCACCTCGGCCACGGTCACCGCGCCGCAGGTGGCGATCATCGGGTTGAAGTTGCGTGCCGTCTTCCGGTAGATCAGGTTGCCCGCCGAATCGCCCTTCCACGCTTTGACGATCGCCACGTCGGCTCGGATGCCCTCTTCCAGAACGTATTCGGTGCCGTCGAAAACCCGGGTGTCTTTGCCTTCGGCGAGATTGGTGCCGTAGGCCGTGCGGGTGTAGAAGCCGGGAATGCCTGCCCCGCCAGCGCGTAGTTTCTCCGCAAGGGTGCCTTGCGGCGTCAGGACAAGGTCGAGCTCTCCGGCCAGCACCTGGCGCTCGAACTCTTTGTTCTCGCCCACGTAGGAGGCGATCACTTTCTTCACCTGCCGCGCCTTGAGCAGCAGGCCCATGCCGAAATCGTCGACGCCGGCGTTGTTTCCGACGATGGTGAGATCCTTGACGCCGCTGTCCACTAGAGCCTGGATCAGGTTCTCCGGGATGCCGCAGAGGCCAAATCCGCCGGCAGCGATCGTCATGCCGTCCGTCAGCACGCCGTGCAGTGCCGACTCGGCATCGGCGTGAACTTTACTCATGAATCGGTCCTCTCGTTGACGGTCACGGCATGTGCTGCTTCCATCAGCATCCAACCCGATAGCTGCACTGACAGGTCACGCTCGGCTATTTCCGAACCGGTGACCGCGCCCCCGACGAACTCAGCGTGCTTGCCGTCGGCCGTGGGAAGCTCGGCGGTGCGATCCCAGAACGCACCGAACAGCGGCAGCCCCTGCACCGACTGACGGTTGTCCCACGCCGATTGCGCCGAGGACAGCACGATTTCGCGTGCGGTTTCGCGGGCCGCGACATCCGCGGCCGACTCCCCCGGCAACGTGGTGGCGACCAACGCCAGGTAGCGAGCGGTCACGCCGCCGAACAACCCACCGTCGCCGCCGCCGGTGCCCCGCAGCACTCCGGCCGGCGCCATGTGCTCGTCGACGGCGGCGACCAGACGATGGACTCGCGGTGCGTGGCGATCGTCGCGCGTGCGGGCGGCCAGTTCAGTTTCCAGACCCAGCACCACGCCTTGGCAGTAGGTGTATTGCGCGCGGACCAGTGAACCGGCCTTGATGCCGTCGAAAACCAGGTGTGTCTCGGGGTCGATCAGGGTCTCGTCGATCCAGTCGGCCATCTGCTGGGCTCGCCGCAGCCGGTCGCTGTAGCGCGCCAGGAAGATCCCGGCCGGGCCGTTGGCCGGGGCGTTGAAGAACTGGTCCTGCTTGCGCCATGGGATGCCGCCGCCGTCTTCGGGTACCCAGGCCTTGACGAGTTGGTCGTTGAGCTTGTGCAGCGCGCGTTTGCGCTCGACGCCGACGAGCCGCGCGGCTCGCTCCAGCGCCAACGCCAGCCAAGCCATGTCGTCGTAGTAGCTGTTGACCCAGGATCCGTTGTTGCGCAACCGATGTGAGCGGATCTGGCGGCCGATCTTGATGCGGCGCTGCGGCTGCGGGTCGCGCAGCTCGGCGTCGACCAGGCAGTCCAGCAGATGCGCCTGCCACCAATAATGCCAACCGCCGAACCATCGGTCGCGCCGGACCGGCGGCCAGGCCACCACTCCCAGTTGGGTGCCGGGCAGCGCCCAGAGTCGTTTCAGGTGCCGTCTTGCGACGGCGGCTTCCGCGCTGACCGCCCGGTTGACCCATACCTGATCCATGCCTGCAGATCCTGCCCTACCGGGGCTCCGCAATGTCGAGGGTGTGGGTATCGGGTGCGGCGGCTTTAGACCGTTAGAGGCGATCCATTGCGCGTGCCATGCTGGCGTTTTCTAAAAACGCGTAGCGCTTCGGGTAGTTGTGGCGCGCCGGGCGGCTATCTTGCGTCGACGGCATAAGGCTGCGGTGCATGGCCACGAGCAGAACGTGGGTCGCATCGACCCACCGGCGCCGGGTCGTCGACCGGCCCCGCAGCGCTACCGCCGTGCCGAGGGCAACCGCGTGCTCGCTGATGAGGACCGGTGCACGCGATACCGGTTGCTCCGCGGCCTCGTGAAGGGTTTCGTCTCTGAGCTTGGCGGTGAGCATGTGATTCCTCCATCAGTGAGATCCGGTACTGGAATCGTTGCTCGCGGCTGATCGATCGTTGTCAGTGGCGCGCTACTGATATTTCGCGGCGTTGCGGCGTGATACCACGTACAGATGGACAGCAGCCGGATGCAAGAGCTGGTAGCCACGCACATGAAAGCCGAAAACGAAGGGGATATCGACGCGGCGGTGGCGGTGTACACCGACGACGTTGAGCACGACGTCATTGGATTCCCCGGCGGCCCCAGTCGCGGTAAGGAGGCGGCGCGCAATTTCTACGCCTACCTCACCGCCAACTTTCGCAGCGAGAGCTGGGACATCGTGCGCCAGTATCGTGCCGACGATGCGATGGTCCTCGAGCAGCTCATGACGGGTACCGTCATTGGATCGATGCTTGGGCTGCCAGGTAATGGCCGGCGCGTACATTTTCGGATGCTGCACGTCTTCGAGTTCCGCGACGGTCTGATCAGCCGCGAAAGTGTGTGGCTAGATGCGCCCGCGGTGGTCGATCAGTTGAGTTGACGCGACCTGTTGTCGCCATGTCGTTCCGGGCCTCGCGGCAGCAGCGCCGCGAGTTGGTCGCGGTTAATTGTGCCGGTCTTGGCCATCGCTTTATAGATGTGGCTTTCGACGGTGCGAACCGACAACGTCAGCCTCGTCGCGATATCCCGGTTGGACAGCCCTTCCCCGATGAGCATCACGATTTCTCGCTCGCGGTCGGTCAGCGGCAATCGCTCGGCGGCCTTGCGCAGGGCCGGCGTGCGCGCGCCGCCACATTGCTCAGCCAACGCTTCGGCCCTTGCCGAGCAGCCCAACGCCGATCCGCGTAAGTCCTGTTCCCGGTACGCGATGGCCGCGTGCGCGGCCGCATCGACAGCGCCGATAAGGTCGCCCATCTCCTCGAACTCTTTCGATACCGCCGATAATTGAGCGGCGTCGCCATGGTGCAGGGCTTCAGCGAATCGGGCGGCTACGCCAGCACGCGGGCCCTCAACGATCGATTCCAACTCCCGCAATCGAGGGCCACACGAACGGTTGCCGAATTGGGTCGCCGTCTGCAAGCACATCACCTCGGGGGCGAATTGCCCATTGCCTCTGGCTGTTTCGGCTGCGCCGAGCGACATCGTGATCGCCTCGCTGACCGCGCCCTGAGCAGCCGCCACCCACGCCTTCGCGATCGAGGACTCATAGTCGAGGTACTCCCAGCTGGGGTGACGCTGGTTTTCGACTGCGGCAAGCGAGGCGGCTGCCTCATCCGCAGAGCCCCGCATCGCGAGGGCGATCGTCAGCGGAATCTGACATCGATAACCCCATCCGTTGGAGTCGTTTGAAGTCGTTGCGGTTTCTATTGACTGCCTCAGCAGGGCAATCGCAACCTCGAGTCGGCCAGAACCAAGCGCCGTTCTGCCTACCGCGACATTGCCAACTTGAAAGAACTGAAATGCCCGGAATTCGATTTGGCGTTGCCGTATGGTCTGCGCCGGTGCCTCAGCCTCGGCGATCTGGCCAGATAACAGTAGGGCACCGATGTGAGCGTCGGTGATGATGACGAACGAGCGTATCGGAACGGGGTAGCCGGCCTGTGCGGCGGCGGCGGCTTCGCCGGGGCGGCCTATTTCTCCGAACGCAAGGGCCAGGGCCCAGGCGCTCACTCGCTGGGCGACGAGGTCGGGCAGCTCCTTCCAGACGAACTTGCCTGATGACTCGATGGCCGTGTGCGGCTTGCCCATCGCTGCCCAGTACACCGTCAAAAACGCGCCGATACAGCTGCGAGCCTGCGGCCCCGCGGCGCGGGATGCGTCATCGATGAGCGCCTTTGCACTTAACGGATCGGCGAGGGTGAACAGGCGATTGGTGGCCCGCAGAAAGGCCACCCGCCCGTACACTGCGTCGGCCAACTCGTCCGGCTGGATGTCGGCGAGCAGAGCGTCGGCATCCAGGCCGCGACCCATGCACGACAGGGCGTAGGCGCGAATCAGCTTCGCGTCAGCGGCCCCGCCTGCAAACATCGCCGCTGCTGAGAGTCGATCGGCCAGGGGAAATTCCCATAGCCAGACGGCACCGCCTGCTGCCCGAACGAGCAGGTCTGGATCGGGCTCGAGGTCAGAGTCGATGCTTAGCGTTGCGCGGCGCACCAGCACCCGCATGTCGTCGCGATCATCGGATGCGGCAAGTTCGGCGGCGACGAGACCCCGCAGCCGTCGCAGCCGCATTGCAGCGCCACGGCTTCGCCGCACCTCCCCGTACAGCGGGTGCGCCAGGCGTGCCTCTACCCGCCCGTTCACCTGGCTCAACGTGATCAGATCGCGCAGGTCGGCCTGCTCGACCGCGGCCGGATCGGTTATCCGGGTAAGCGACCCGAGTTCGATGGGCTCGCCGACGGCGAGGGCGTCGATCACGTCGCTAATCGAGGTGGGCAGGCCTCCGATCCGTCCTTCGATAAGTTCGACCAGGCCGGGCGGTAGGACCGGATCCCCGAGCCAGCGCCAATACCCGTCCTGCAGCTTGAGCCGTTCGTCGGCAACCTCCTGCTCAACGATGTTGCGCAAATACAAGGGGTTGCCGCGAGTCAACGTCCACAACGACGCGGCGGCCTGCGGATCTAGCGGTCCACCCAAGGTGGCCGAGATGAGTGCGGTTATTTCGGCTTCGGACAACGGTTGGAGGTCGAGGCGGTCAAACTGTCCGCCGGCCCACAGCTCTCGTATCCCGGTGGGAATCGGTTCACCTTCGCGGACGGTCAACACGACCTTCGCGGCGCGGCGCTGAATGATCTGGTGCACAACGAATGTCGACAGGTCGTCGAGCAGGGCCACATCGTCGACCCCCAACACCACCGTCTTGCCCGCGGACGACGAAGTCAGCGCGGCGATCGCGCCGCGGAGCAAGTCAAGAGTGTCGTTGACAGCCGGTTCCGTCCAGGAGGAGAGCGCGCCCAGGGGAATCGTCCGTGCCGAGGACGTGCCCACTATCCAACGGATTTCATACTCGCCCGGCGTAATCGCGCTAAGAGCTTCACGCGCGATCCGGCTCTTTCCGACGCCTGCGGCCCCGCTAACCACGATCCCGGACGAGTCGGGGTCGAATATCGCGGCTTCGATGAGCCGCAATTCTTTCGAGCGGCCGGTCAACGGCCACCTCAACCGCATTTGCACAGCTTAAAAGCGGCAGCCCGAGCAGAAAAGATCAGTACTCCACTACGTACGCGTCTTTTTGGCACCGGAGAAACGATGGCCTCGCCGACTTGTTCTGGACCGAAGGAGCATCATGACCGTCGACACCATACCCGTACGCGGTTGCCCCAACGTCTTCGACGCGGGGCTGCCCATTCTGGCCTATGAGCAGCTGGACGATCCTGCCGAAGCACACGAACTCATCGCGCAGGCGCGAAATCGAGCGCCGATCGCCATCGGCATCCATGGCCCGGAGATCCTGCGCTACGAACTGGTTCGTACGGTGCTGCGCGACTCACGATTTCGCGTCCCGAAGGGCATGTTCCTTGCTGCGCAAGGCATCACGTCCGGGCCCATCTGGGACCGGATCGCGACCAACCTGATCAGTCTGGACGGAGACGAGCATCACCGCTTGCGCCGACTGGTGTCGAAAGCCTTCACGCCCCGGGCCACCGCACGGCTGCGCACGATCATCATTGATGTCATCACCGAACTCGTTGAACGCCAGACCGTTCAGGGGCGCTGCGATGTGGTTATGGACATCGCTCGTCAATACCCAATCCCGATCATTTGCGCGCTCCTCGGTGCGCCAGCCGAGGATTGGGAGCTGTTCTCGAACTGGACCGACGACATTTTCAAGGCCCTCAGCTGGAATGTCGCCACCGAAACCAACACCATCCTGGCGGCATGGGAGGCCCTCGACGTCTATGTCGACGATATGGTCGCTGACCGCCGTAACGCCCTGACCGACGACCTGATCTCCGAGCTGATCCGCGCCGAACACGATGGCGATCACCTGAGCGCCGACGAATTACGCATGCTGGTGGTGAGTCTCCTGATCGCCGGCACCGACACCACCCGAAACCAACTCGCCGCCTCAGCGCACGTGCTCTGCGATCACCCCGACCAGTGGGAACTTTTGCACCGGCGCCCCGAGCTGGCCGCCAATGCGGTCGAGGAAACGATGCGGCATTCCCCCATCGCCTTCGGCACGCTGCGCATCGCCCTCGAGGATGTCGAACTCGCCGGAGTCATCATTCCTGCCGGCACGCTGGTCATCGCCAACACCGCCGCGGCCAACCGGGATCCCGCCGTCTACCACAACCCCGCCCAACTCGATATCACCCGCGAGGGCGCCCCCGCCATCCAGACCTTCGGCGCCGGCATGCATTACTGCCTTGGCGCTAACCTCGCGCGGCTCGAACTGGCCGAAGCCCTGACGGTGATGGCCCGGCACATGCCGAACGCCCGCCGGACGGGACCGGCCCCGTGGAAACCGCTGACCGCGCTAACCGGACCGACCATTCTGCCCATCGAATTCGAACCCACGGCAGTGCGCTATGCCGCTACCAGGCGGCGCCCAGGTCCCCGTGTTGGCTGATCCACGCATGCATGGCGATCCCCGCCGCGACCGAGACGTTGATGCTGCGCGTCGAGCCGAAATGGGCGATCGAGACAGTCAGCGAAGCGCCCATGCGAGCGTCGTCGCTGATGCCGGGGCCTTCCTGCCCGAACAGCAGGAGGCAGTCCCGCGGCAGCGTCGTCTGCTCGAGCCGCGTGGCGCCGGGCAGGTTGTCGACCGCGACCACCGTCAGGCCCGCTGCGTCCGCAAAGCTCAGCAGGTCGGCGATGTGGTCGTGGTGGCACAGCCGTTGGTAACGGTCGGTGACCATGGCGCCGCGGCGATTCCACCGGCGACGCCCGACGATGTGGACGGTGTCGACGGCAAACGCGTTGGCGGTGCGCACCACCCCGCCGATGTTGGCGTCGTGGCCGAAGTTCTCGATCGCCACATGCAGCGGGTGCCTGCGCCTGTCGATATCGGCGATGATCGCCTCGCGTGTCCAGTACCGGTAGGCGTCGACGACGTTGCGGGTGTCGCCGTCGCGCAGCAGCGCCGGGTCATACCGCGGGTCCTCGGGCGGCGTCCCGACCCAGGGGCCCACTCCGCCTGCCGCGACGCCCCATTCGGTCGGGCCGGGATCGCTCACCGGATCGTCCAGACCGCGGCGTGGGTGCCCTCCACCGAAACGGTCGCGTACAGCAGCGCCTCGTTGATGTCGCCCTGAGTACATAGCGACGCTTCGACGTGGACGGCGTCCAGCGACGCCTCAGGCAGGATCAACACCGACGACCCGTATGCCGAGCAGGCCGCGTTTAGCCCGGGCGGAGGCAACGTCGGGGCAACCAGCAACATCATCGGCCCACCGCGAGCTGCGGAGTCGTCGCGGTATTTCGCCGTGAGGGTGTCGGCCACCAACCCGAGCAGCATGTAGCCGCTGCCGCTGAAGGCATTCGGGTCGCCGAGCGAGGCTTGAGTCAGCTGGGTGCCGTCGGCCCGCCAGGCGTCGACGCTGGTGGTCTTGACCACCAGACCGGTGTCGTTCTGCTTGGTCGGCAGCACCCCGACCGGGAATGCGGCCGGATAGGCCGCGGCGGTCCCGGCGAGCCGGTCACGCGGCGAGTAGAGGTATACCCCGCGGACCGCGCTGCGATCCGTCAGCGGACCCAGGCACACCGTACCGGTGAGACGTTTGCCACCGGGAGCGGAAAACGACTGAATGACAAGGTTTTTCACGTTGTCACAGCTGCTGATGCCGGCGGCTTCCATGGGATGGGCCAGCGCGCCGTAGAGACCAAACCGGATATCGCGGGCATCGGCGTGGGCTTTGGCCGGGTCGGCCGGTGCCGCGTCGACGTCGATGAGCACGTAGTCGTCTTGCCAGCGCAAGTTGGATACCGAAGTGTTCCAACCCAATACCGCCAGCGATTCGCCCAGCCGGGCGGTTTGGGCGCCATAGATTGGGTCGCGGTGGGTGGAATGAGAGCAGGCTGCCGAACAGGTCAGCGCCAGCGTCGCGACGATCGCGATGAGAGTCCGCACGAGCTTCAGAGCAGACCCAAGTCCGCCAGCCCCAGCACGCTGCGGTACGCCAGACCCTCGGCCTCGATGGTTTCCGCGGCGCCGGTGGCGCGGTCGACGACGGTTGCCACGCCGACCACCTGGGCGCCGGCGTCCTGCGCGGCCCGCACCGCGGTCAGCGCAGACGCGCCGGTGGTGCTGGTGTCCTCTACCACCAGCACCCGTCGACCGGCGATGTCGGGACCCTCGATAAGGCGTTGCATGCCATGGGTTTTCACCGACTTACGCACCACGAAAGCGTCGATTGGTCGGCCGGGTGCATGCATGACCGCGGTGGCGACCGGATCGGCGCCCAGGGTCAGCCCGCCAACCGCCGCGTAGTCCCAGTCGTCGGTGAGTTCGCGGATCAGGCTGCCGATCAGCGGGGCGGCTTGGTGGTGCAGTGTGGCGCGACGCAGGTCGACGTAGTAGTCGGCCTCCTTGCCCGAGGACAACGTGACGCGGCCGTGTACCACCGCCAGCCGGCGCACCAAGTCGGCCAACTCGTCGCGCTCGGCGATACTCACGTCAGGTGCGGCCACGGCCCCGGCCGAAGACCCTCGTGGCGGCGCGTGCCAGGCTTCGCGGAACCATCCGGTTGGCGGTGGTGAGCGCCTTGTACTGCACGCCCGGAATGATGAGCACCTTGCCGCGGGCGATATCGGCCAGGGTTTCCCGGACCACGTCGTCGACTTCCAGCCACATGAATGACGGCAGCGACTTCATGTCGATGCCGGCCCGGTCGTGAAACTCGGTGTGCACGTATCCCGGGCACACCACGTGCAACCCGACGCCGGTGCCGCTGAGCCCCACGGCCAGGCCTTCGGTGAACGACACCACCCACGCCTTGGACGCCGAATAGGTCGAGCCCCGCCCGGACAGCAATCCCGCAACGCTGGCGACGTTGACGACGGTGCCTGCGCCGGCGTCGATCATCGCCGGCAACGCGGCCCGGGTCAGCTGCATCACCGTGGTGACGTTGACGTCCAGCTGCGATTGCAACAGGCCGGGATCGGCGGTCCAGAATTCACCGGATGTGCCGAACCCGGCGTTGTTCACCAATACGTCGACGCCGGCGGCCAACCGCTCGGCGACCTTGCCGCGGTCGGCGGACTCGGCCAAATCGGCCGGCAATACCTCGACGGCGCGGCCCCCCTCGTCGTGCAGTTCGGCCGCCAGTTGGTTAAGCCGCTCGGCGTCGCGGGACACCAGCACTAAGTCATAGCCGTCGGCGGCGTAACGGCGGGCAAAACCCGCGCCGATCCCGGATGTGGGTCCGGTGATCAAGGCAACGCGGCGCGGCATGACCGACAGCGTAGCGAAAGCGCCAATCCCCGCAGCAGCAGGTATCAGCGCTGGTAGTGGGTGGCCTGATGGCCGTTGCGGGCCGTCGGCGGACGCCGCAGAGGCGCGTCACCGGCACTCTCCCGATGTGCGGGCTCCGCCGATGCGCGGCGGGTCGGCTCCGGGCGCGCGGCCTCCGGACGCCCTGAGGCTCTGCCGGGAGACTCGCCGCGACCGGCCGGGGCCAGCGGGCGGCTAGGCGCCGCTTTACGGCGTTCCGCCGACTGCTGCGCCGAGGATTGCTGGGGCACCGGCGGCAATACCCGTAGCAGGTCGTTGAATTGGCGTACCGTGCGTAGGCCCTCGTCCCACTGGGCACGGGTACTGCCGATCGGCATGCTGACCAGCGTCCAGTTCTGCTCGTTCCACATGATCTCCGCGCAGTCCGGCGCGGTGTGCGCGAAGGTGACCATGCGGCGATCGCAGGCCCGTCGGGCGGCATCGAGATTGGTGGAGTAGACCATCCGCGGCCCGATCGCGCCGAGCAGCCAAATGTCGTTCTCGCGAGGCTCTTTGAGCCCCTTGAGGCGGACGTCGACCACGACGTTGGTGCCGACCTTGCGGTGCAGCGCGATCACGGTGGCGACTTCCTCGAGATCGAAGATGAATACCGCCTCACCGCGGATCTGGCCCAAAACGACGTTGCGCGCCGGGATGTTGCTGCCCACGGTCGACATCACTCCGCGCTTCCAGCGCTGGAGGATTTCCGTCGACTCCTGCTCGTAGTCGAATCCGTGCGACCGTGCCCACGATTTGCGCCGGCGGCCACGCCCGCGGCGCCGGTCGATGTCGACGTACAGCAACACTGCCGCGCCGACGAAGCACAGCGCGGACAGCGTAAACCAGAGGGGAACCATCGCCCGTTAGCCTAGCTGCTGTTAGCCCCCAACCGAGAACGCCAGCAGGTCACAACAGAATTAATGTTTGCTACCGCTTTGGACGCGCCGAACGTCGACTTGTGGGGCGATTCCTCAAGGAACTTCCGCAACAAGTCGACGTTCGAGCGCAAATCAGCCGAGGACCAACGAGTCGCCGTCCGGGCTGACGTTGACCGGCACGATGTCGCCGTCGTGGACGTCGCCGGCCAGCAGCATCTTGGCCAGCTGGTCGCCGATGGCCTGCTGCACCAGTCGCCGCAGCGGCCGGGCGCCGTAGACCGGGTCGAATCCACGCTGAGCCAGCCATTTCTTGGCCGGCAGCGACACCTCGAGCTGTAGTCGCCGCTGCGCTAGTCGCTTTTGCAGCTGGGCCAGCTGAATGTCGACGATCTGCACCAGCTCTTCTGGGTTGAGGCCGTCGAAGATCAGCACGTCGTCGAGCCGGTTGATGAATTCCGGTTTGAACGCCGAGCGCACCGCCGCCATCACCTGCTCCTTGCTGCCGCCCGACCCGAGGTTGGACGTCAGGATGAGGATGGCGTTGCGGAAATCGACCGTGCGGCCCTGCCCGTCGGTCAGCCGGCCCTCGTCGAGCACCTGCAGCAGCACGTCGAACACGTCCGGGTGGGCCTTTTCGACCTCGTCGAACAACACGACGGTGTAGGGCCGCCGACGGACCGCCTCGGTCAGCTGGCCGCCCTGGTCGTAGCCGATGTAGCCGGGCGGCGCGCCGACCAGGCGGGCCACCGAGTGCTTCTCGCCGTACTCGCTCATGTCGATGCGGACCATCGCCCGCTCGTCGTCGAACAAGAAGTCGGCAAGCGCCTTGGCCAGCTCGGTCTTGCCGACGCCGGTGGGGCCGAGGAACAGGAACGACCCGGTCGGCCGGTTGGGGTCGGCGACCCCGGCCCGGCTCCGCCGCACCGCGTCAGAAACCGCTTGCACGGCCTTGCGCTGCCCGACGACCCGCTTGCCCAGCTCGTCTTCCATCCGCAGCAGCTTGGCCGTTTCGCCTTCCAGCAGCCGCCCGGCCGGGATGCCCGTCCACGCCGACACGACGTCGGCGATGTCGTCGGGACCGACCTCTTCTTTGAGCATGACGTTCTCGCGGGCCTCGGCCTGCGGCAGCGCGGCGTCGAGTTTCTTCTCCACCTCGGGGATGCGACCGTAACGCAGCTCGGCGGCCTTGGCCAGGTCACCGTCGCGTTCGGCGCGCTCGGATTCGCCGCGCAACGTCTCCAGCTGCTCCTTGAGCTCGCGCACGACGTCGATGGCGTTCTTCTCGTTCTGCCACTTGGCGGTCAGCTGCGCCAGCTTCTCGCGCTGGTCGGCCAGCTCGGAGCGCAGCTTGTCCAGCCGCTCCTTGGACGCCTCGTCTTCTTCTTTGGCCAGCGCCATCTCTTCGATCTCCAGCCGGCGGACCAGCCGCTCGACCTCGTCGATCTCGACGGGTCGGGAGTCGATCTCCATCCGCAGCCGGCTCGCGGCCTCGTCGACCAGGTCGATGGCCTTGTCCGGCAGGAAGCGGGCAGTGATGTAGCGGTCGGACAGCGTCGCCGCGGCCACCAGTGCCGAGTCGGTAATCCGCACACCGTGGTGCACCTCGTAGCGGTCCTTCAGGCCGCGCAGGATGCCGACGGTGTCCTCCACCGAGGGCTCCCCGACGAAGACCTGCTGGAAGCGCCGCTCCAGCGCAGCGTCCTTTTCGATGTGCTTGCGGTACTCGTCGAGTGTGGTGGCCCCGACCAGGCGCAGCTCGCCGCGGGCCAGCATCGGCTTGATCATGTTGCCCGCGTCCATCGCCGATTCACCGGTCGCGCCGGCCCCGACGATGGTGTGCAGCTCGTCGATGAAGGTGATGATCTGCCCGGCGGAGTTTTTGATGTCGTCGAGCACGGCCTTGAGCCGTTCCTCGAACTCGCCGCGATACTTCGCACCGGCCACCATCGAGCCCAAGTCCAGCGAGACGACGGTCTTGTCGCGCAGGCTCTCGGGCACGTCACCGGCAACGATGCGCTGCGCCAGGCCTTCCACAATCGCGGTCTTGCCCACGCCGGGTTCGCCGATGAGCACCGGGTTGTTTTTGGTGCGACGGGAGAGCACCTGCACCACGCGCCGGATCTCGTTGTCCCGCCCGATGACCGGGTCCAGTTTGCCTTCGCGAGCGCGCTCGGTCAGGTCGGTGGAGTACTTCTCCAGCGCCTGGTAAGTGGATTCCGGGTCAGCGCTGGTAACCCGGGCGCTGCCGCGGACTTTGACGAACGCCTCGCGCAGCGCCTGCGGAGAGGCGCCGTGGCCAGTCAGCAGCTTGGCGATCTCGGAGTCGCCGGTGGCCAGCCCGACCATCAGGTGCTCGGTGGAGACGTATTCGTCGTCCATCTCGGTGGCCAGCTGCTGCGCGGTGGTGATGGCTGCCAGCGATTCGCGGGACAACTGCGGTTGCGAGCTGGCCCCGCTGGCCTGCGGCAACCGGTCCAGGATGCGCTGAGCTTCGGTGCGGATAGTGGCGGGCTCGACGCCGACAGCCTCCAGTAGCGGCGCAGCGATCCCGTCGTTCTGCGTCAGCAGCGCCAACAGCAGGTGTGCGGGCCTGATCTCCGGGTTGCCGGCAGCTGTCGCCGCCTGTAACGCCGAGGTCAGCGCCGCCTGCGTCTTGGTGGTCGGGTTGAAAGATTCCACGACACCTCCATTCGGGTACCAGAAAAATGCTTGTCGCGTTGTTCAACGCAGTCAAGGTTGAGTCTGTTCCACTCAACTCTAGCGGACTTAACGACGAAAGGTGGTATCGAATGCTGGCAATCAACGAGGACGGGCCGGTACTGCGGGTCGAACTAAACCGGCCTGAGTCGCTCAACTCCCTCGACGACGATGTGCTGCTGGAGGTGACGGATCTCTACACCCGGCTTCAGCAGCGGTTCGATCTGAAGGCGGTTGTGCTCGGCGGGCGTGGCCGCGCGTTCTGCGCCGGCGCCGATCTCCGCAACCCACCCGGATTCGCCGGCACTAGCGGCCGGGAACACCGCTACCACTCGCAGATCGGCTACCGCGCCTGCCAGGCCATCGCCGACTGCGAAGTGGTGACGATCGCGCGGCTGCATGGGCCTGTCATCGGCGGCGGATTCGCGCTCGCACTGGCCTGCGACTTCCGCATCGCCGCCGCCGACACCGTGTTCAGGCTGCCCGAGGTCGACATCGGTGTGCCGATGACCTGGGGCACGGTACCTCGACTGATCGCCGAGGTCGGTGCCGCCAGGGCGCGCGAAATCGTGCTGCTCGCCGACCGGATCGACGCCCAGACTGCGCACCGCATTTCGCTCGTGCACCGATTGGCAGAACCCGATGAGCTTGACGACGCAACACAGGCACTGGTCGAGCTCGTCGTCGCCAAACCCGACTACGCACTGCACGCCAGCAAAACCCAGTTTCGCGCATACAGTCGCGCGTCCGGCGATCCCACGTTCGCCGACGGCGACCTAGTCAGCCTCGCCACTCGTTTTAATGCCGGACGTGAAACCCCGGGCCCCTCAACCTGACGCCGATTCGAACGTATGATCGATCAGTGGGCGACCTCGCGTCGATCGGATACAACGGGCAGCCGGTCCGCAACCCGTTCCGGGTGGTGCGTCCGCCAATCACCGTGCTGGTCGACCTGACGGTCCTGTTCCCCCGCGAGCCGCACCGCTCCGGGCGGTATCACCCCAACGGCCTGCAGCTGCACAAGGTCGTCGAGGGACGGCTGAGCTGCTGGGGCATCTGCGAGCAGGGCGACTGGTGGGGACTGGTGACCTACCCCGTCGTCTACGGGTCCAAGCGCAAAACCGTCACGCATTGGATACCGGCCTGGGTGTTGCGCCGCAAGGCTTAGCGCCGATCGAAGGCGGCTTCCAACTCTCGACCATCGAATCCACCGGGGGCCGTGCCGCTTGCCGAGTATTCGTAGACCGCCACGCGGAAGATCTGGTTCAGCGCGCTCGAAACCACCATGACCGCTAGGAACGCGGCGGCCGCGACGGCGATGACGACGACACCCACCAGCGGGGCCCTAGACAGCAGCATGAAGCCAACCGCCCCGACCAGCACGATCGCCACGTTGGCGAAACCGCTCGCCGCCGTGATGATTACCGCCCCCGTCGCGCCCTCGCCCCAGCGTGCCTTCACCATCGCCGCCGAGCGTTTGAGCGCTTCTAGGGGCCCGCTGCCTTCCAGCGCGACCACCGGGACCACGAAGAACGTCGCAATCGACCAGGCCGCACCCGCGATCCAGACCGCGATTTTGCCCGCGAACCCCACATACTCTTCCAGCACCTGCAGGATCAGACCGACCGTCGTCGTCACCAGCGTCCAGCCAAGGATCGGGCCGATGCGCCCTAACGCGGCCGAGAGCCCCTCGCTCACGCTGGTGTCCTCACCACGCAGCGACCGCGTGGCGCAGGCAGCGAGCGCGACGTTGAAAAATACTCCGATGAACGTCGCCACAAACACGGAGGCGAAGGCGGCGAGGTAATAAGTCGGGTCGTGCGTAGCGATGATGTAAGCAACCGGGTCCTTGTTATCGACGACTTTCCCAAGACCTCGGAAGCCCATCGTCGGGATACAGACCGCGGCAACCGCGACGATTCCGGAAATCGTCGACATGACCGGGAACAGCAACAGCGAGGCATCACTTTTCAGGACGTCCCAGCTCTGCGCAGTCAGCGCCTTGCCACGTTTTATCTTGTCGCGACGTTTGCTCATCGACGGAGTTTAGGCCCGTTTCGGGCGCGCACTGCCCGCTTTTGACAACACGCCACGGGCTCAAGGACCCGGTCCGGCACGCACGCGACCGCGGTCGATGCGAAGATTGCTGCTCGTGACAGGAAGTTGGGCCTCCGTGCTGACCACGCTGATTCCGCTCGCGCTGGTTGTCGCGGTCTCACCGTTGTCGATCATTCCCGCGGTGCTGGTGTTACAGACGCCGCGGCCGAAGCCGACCAGCCTCGCCTTCCTCGGCGGCTGGGTGTTCGGACTGGCCGCACTGACCGCAATCTTCGCCGCGTTTTCCGACGCACTGGGCGCGCTGCACAAATCCCCGCCCGCCTGGGCGTCATGGCTGCGCGTCGTCCTCGGACTGGCGCTCATCGCATACGGGATCTACCAGTGGCTAACCCGGCATGGGCACACCGAGTCGCCAAGGTGGATGCGGTCTTTCGCAACGCTGACGCCCACCCGCGCCGGGGTCACCGGGCTGGTGTTGGTGGTGGTCAGGCTCGAAGTGCTGATCATGTGTGCATTAGCCGGCTTGGCGATCGGCAGCGGCGACCACGGCATGGCTGCCAAGTTGATACTTGCCACGGTCTTCGTCGCCGTCGCCGCATCCACAGTGGCGATCCCCGTGTTGGCCTACGCGGGCGCCGGTGACCGCCTCGATACTCCGATGGCGCGGCTCAAAGACTGGATGGAGCGGAACAACGCCGCACTGCTGGCGGCGATCCTGGTTCTGATCGGATTGATGGTGCTCTACAACGGCATTCACGCGCTGTAACTATTCGGCGTTGCGTCAGGTTAAGAAGCTGGGTCGAACCGCACGCGAAAAATGGACGACCAATACTTGCCGGTTAGCAGGAAAACCTGGTCGTCCACGTGGGCGATGCCATTGGACACTTGGTTTTCTGACCGAGTGTTGTCTAGCAGACCGCCAGCATCGACGACCGCGGTGACCAGACCGGTGTTCGGGTCGATGCGCACGATCCGGTCCATCTGAAAGATGTTGGCCCATATCTGCCCGTCCACACAGTCCAATTCGTTGAGCCGAGTCAGCGGCTTTCCGTCTCGGGTTTTGACGGTCACTGATCCCGTTTCCGCGAAGTCTGCGGTGTTGTGGAAGTGCAAGCGGGCGCTGCCGTCGCTTTGCACCAGTCGGTGCCCATCCCAACACAGGCCCCACCCTTCGCCGGTCAGCTTTAACTCGCGGACGGGGGTCAAAGTAGCTTTGTCCCATTCGATCGCGACGCCGTTGCGGTAGGTCAGTTGCCAGATCCGGTCGCCAACGACGGTAAGGCCCTCACCGAAATAGCCGGATGGCAGCGGAACCGCGCGGCGTTGCGCGCCGGTCGCTGGGTCGAGCTCACGCAGCTGCGACTGACCAACCGGGCCAGTGCCAGTGCTCTCGTAAAGGCTCGATCCCGCAATCTCGATACCCTCTGTGAAAGCGTATGGGTCATGCGGAATCTGGGCCAAAACGGTAAGACGTAGCTTCGTATCGGCCGGTATTGCGTCCCGATCGACTTGCGGCCCACCACATCCAGCAGTGCTAGCCAACACCGCGACGGCCGCTATCAACACAGCCGCCCATCCGCGCAGCAGGCGCACTGGTGAATGCAGAAAAGAGCTGCTCAACTTGTTGCACCGAGCGGGCCTGGGTCTTCCGGCAGGCCGTCGATGATCGGAAGGTCAGTCTCGAACTCTGCGCGCGGCGATGTCTCAAGCCGGTTGACCACATCGGCATGGTAGCCGCCCGCAGTCGGCGCCAACGCTACTTCGCCGTCCTCACTGCCCACGCGGTCGCCGCTGCGCTGCTCACCGTTTTCGCCGGGCTGTTTACCCGGGCATAAAATCATCGGCCGTGAGCCTCAACGACCGTGACGCGCTGGCGGTATTGCAAGCCGCCATCGACCCGGACGACGAGAACGGGCTCATCGGCCGGTTCTACACCCGCTGGTTCTCCCTCGACGTATCGGTGCGTGACCTGTTCCCGCCCGACATGGCCAACCAGCGGGCCGCCTTCGCCCACGCGCTGAACTGGATATACGGCGAGCTGGTCGCGCAGCGCGCCGAGGAACCAGTGGCGTTTTTGGCCCAGCTCGGCCGCGACCACCGCAAATACGGGGTGCTCGCCGAACACCACGAGACGTTACGGCAGGCGCTCTACGCCACCCTTCGTGACGAGCTGGACGAGGCGTGGACCGATGCCGTCGACGCGGCCGCCAAGCAGTCACTGAACTTGATCATCGGGGTGATGAGTGGCGCCGCCGACGCCGACCACGGCCCCGCCTGGTGGGACGGCACGGTGCTCGAACACCTCCGGGTATCCCGCGACCTGGCGGTGGTTCGGTTGCAGCTGGACCGCCCGATGCCCTATCACGCCGGCCAGTACGTCAACGTCGCGGTGCCGCAGTGCCCGCGGCGGTGGCGATATCTGACGCCTGCCATCCCACCGGATGACAGCGGCGCCATCGAGTTTCATGTCCGGGCAGTCTCCGGCGGACTGGTCAGCAACGCCGTGGTCAACGAGAGCCGGCCCGGCGACCGGTGGCGGCTATCCAGCCCGCACGGCGGCTTGCAGGTCGACCGCGACGGTGGCGACGTGCTGATGGTGGCCGGCAGCACCGGGCTGGCGCCGCTGCGCTCGATCATCATGGACCTCACCCGCTGGGGCGAAAACCCGCGGGTGCATGTGTTCTTCGGCGGCCGCTACCCATGCGAGCTCTACGACCTGCCTACCTTGTGGCAGATCGCTGCGCACAATCCCTGGCTATCGGTATCACCGGTCTCCGAACACAACGGCAACCCACCCTGGGCCGCCGACTATCCCGATGTGACGCCGCCGCGGGGACTGCATCTGCGGCAGACCGGCAAGCTGATGGACGTCGTCACCAAATACGGCGGCTGGGGGGACCGGCAGATCCTGATCAGCGGCGGACCGCAGATGGTGCAGGCGACCAAGGCCGCGCTGATCGCCAAAGGGGCTCCGCCCGAGCGTATCCAGCACGACCCGCTGTCCGGCTAATCTGGGCGGCATGCACATCGTCACGCTGCGCGACGCGACGTCGGGCTTGGAGGCGCAGTTCGTACCCGACGCCGGCATGATCGGCATCTCGCTGACCGACTCAGGCAACCAACTGCTCGGCCAGCGCCGCGGACTGGACGCATATGTCGCCGACGGTAAAACGATGGGTATCCCGCTGCTGTATCCGTGGGCAAATCGGCTGGGGGCCAACAGCTATACGGCGGAGGGTACGACGATCACGCTGACTTCCGGCCAGAACGGGGTACGCGCCGACCCCAACGGCCTGCCAATCCACGGGGTGCTGGCCGGCTACCCGGGTTGGCGGGTACGAGCCGAGTCGGCCAACGAGCTGATCGCCGAACTGGACTTCGGCGCCGATCCGAACCTGTTGGCCAGCTTTCCTTTTCCGCATCTGCTTGCGCTGACGGTTCGGCTTTCCGCCCGAGCCTTGACGGTGAGCACCGCGATAACGCCGACCGGCGCTCAGCCGGTACCGCTGTGTTTCGGTTTCCACCCGTATCTGCAGCTGCCCGGTGTGTCGCGTGATCAGTGGACCATCGAGACCCCGGCACTGCGGCAGCTAGGCCTCGACGAGCGCGGACTGCCCACCGGCGAGACCAGACGACAACCGGGCGCGACGCAACGATTGGGCGACAAGGCTTTTGACGATGGCTATGACGAGGTGGCCGACGGCGCCGTGTTCGCGGTGGCCGGTGGTGGCCGCCGGATCGAGGTGCACTTCGAGCGGGGCTATCCGGCCACGCAGATCTTCGCACCGCCTGCCGAGGACGTGGTGTGCTTCGAGCCGATGACCGCGCCCACCGATGCGCTGCGTCGTGGCGGCTACCGGTCCGCGCAGCCCGGTGAGTCGGCGGTCGCGGTCTTTTCAATCCGCGTCTAGCGGATCACCACGCGCGAAACAGAAACCAGGGTTGTAAATCTGACGCGAACCACAGCCGTGGCTTCTGTCTGGCAAACGAGATGGAAGGCGCCGCCTACCGCCGCGGCTGCCAGACCACCACTGCAGTGCTCTTCGGTACCACCGCGACGTCGCGTCGCTGGTTGGCCCGCAATGCCTCAATCTCGGCAGCCATCTCCTTGAGCCGTAGCTGCAGCGCCTCGACCTGGTTGGTCAACTCGATAATTCGTTTGATCCCAGCCAGATTGACGCCCTCGTCTTGGGAGAGACGTTGCACTTCGCGGAGCAGCTCGACGTCATGCTGCGAATAGCGGCGCCCGCCACCGGAACTACGGCTGGGGCTGACCAGCCCGAGTCGGTCATAGGTACGCAGCGTCTGCGCATGCATACCGGCCAGCTCGGCGGCCACCGAGATCAAAAAGGTCCGAGCGTCGTTGGCATTTCGGTTATTGGCCATCAGCGATTACCTGCCCACCCGGCCCGCGGGTCAAAACCGCTGGAGCGCTCGGCGACGGCATAGGCTTGCAACGCCTCCTGGGCCGCGCCCTCCAGGTGCGGTGGAACTGCAATTTTGACGGTGACCAGCAGGTCGCCGTTACCGCCGGAACGTTTCGGCACACCGCGTCCACGCACTCGCAGGATACGGCCGTCAGCAGTGCCCTTGGGCACCCGAACACCGACCTTGCCGTCTAGTGTCGGGACAGAAAGCGTTGTGCCCAGTGCCAATTCGGTAAAGCTGACCGGAACGGTGACGGTGAGGTCGTCGCCGTCGCGGCCGAAGACCTTGTCCGGCCGCACATGTACGGTCACATACAGGTCACCCGACGGGGCGCCCCGCAACCCGGCCTCGCCCTGCCCGGCCAACCGGATCCGTTGCCCGTCCTCGACACCCGGCGGGATCCGCACGTTGATGGTGCGGGTGCGGGTTGTGACACCGGTGCCCTTGCACTCGTCGCAGGGGTGCTCGATGATCGACCCGCTGCCGCGGCAATCGGTGCACGGCTCGGAGAAGCCGAAAGCGCCTTGGTTGCGGCTGATCACGCCCGAGCCGTTACAGGTCGGACACACCTTGGGGCTGGTGCCCGGCCGGGCTCCGCTGCCGTGACAGTTGGTGCACGGCGCCGGGCTGGTCAGCCGAAGCGGCATCGCCACGCCCTTGGTGGCCTCCATGAAGCTCAGCTCGGCTTCGGTCTCGAGATCGTTGCCGCGCCGCGGACGACTGGGCCGCGGCGAAGCGCCCCGGCCGAACAGGCCGCCGAACAGGTCGCCGATGTTGGTGCCACCACTGCGGCCCGCGGCGTCGAACAAGTCGTTCAGGTTGAATTCGGCGCCGTCGCCGCCTACGCCGAAGCCGCCGGCGAAGTCGCCGCCGTTGAACCGCCGACCGAAACCGCCTCCGGCGAACAGCCGGCGGGTTTCGTCGTACTCCTTGCGCTTGGCCTGGTCGGTGAGTACTTCCTTGGCCTCGGACACGGCCTTGTACCGGTCTTCGGCCGCCTTGTTGCCGGGGTTGCGGTCAGGGTGGTTCTCGGCGAGCAGCTTGCGGGCCACCCGCTTGATCTCGTCTTGGCTGGCGTCAGGAGAGACGCCCAGCTCCTTATAGAAGTCCTTTTCGACCCATTCGCGTTGGGCCATTTCGCGTCACCCCCTCCCGCCTTCGGCGTAGTTGTCGTGTCCCGTCGTTACTTCTCCGACGGTTCTGATTCTGCGTTGTGCTCACCCTCGTTCGTGTCGTTATCGACGGTGACTTCGTTCCCAGTGGTCCCGGTTTCCCCGGTGGGGGTCGTCGGCGCCGCGGTGTCGTCCGGCACGGTGTCCACCACCCCGACCAACGCGTGCCGCAGAACCTGCTCACCGAGCTTGTAGCCATGCCGCATCACGTTGCCGATCACCGGCTTCGAGCCCTCTGCGCCATCGCCCTCGTGTTGCACGGCCTCGTGCAACACCGGGTCGAAGTCGTCACCCTCGGCGCCGAACGCGGTCAGGCCAAGCCCAGTCAGCACGTTGAGCAATTTGTCGGCGACCGACTTCAACGGTCCCGACTCCAGGTCTCCGTGACTGCGTGCGCGGTCGAGATCGTCGAGCACGCCCAGTAATTGGCTGACGACAGCAGCCTTCGCCCGCTCGGTGGCCGCTTGCTGATCGCGCAGGGCCCGCTTGCGGTAGTTGGCGTAATCGGCTTGTACCCGTTGCAGATCGGCGGTCAGTTCAGCGACCTTGTCACCGATGGCTGCATCTTGCGCAGTCTCCGGCGGCGCCCCGGGCGGTGCCGCCCCGGCGGGGGCGGCACCGGATGCCACGTGACGTACTTCGCCGGTCTCGGGATCAATCCGCCGCTTGTCGGTGACCGTCACCTGTTCGCGTGGGTTTCCCTCGCTCACTTGGCCTCCCGGTCATCGTCAACCACCTCCGCGTCGACGACGTCATCGGCTCCACTCGGGCCGGGCTCACCGTTGCCGCCGGCCGCCTGCGCGGCCTGGGTGGCCTCGTAGATCGCCTGGCCGAGGGCCTGTGACTCCTGGCCCAGCTTCTCCATCGCGGACTTGATCGCGCCGATGTCGGTGCCTTCCAGCGCCGTCTTGGCCTCGGCGACCGCGGCGTCGACCTTGTTGAGAGTGTCCTCGGGGACGTTCGAGCCGCCCTCAGCCTCGCGCTGCTCCTTAACGAATTTCTCCGTCTGGTAGACCAGCGTCTCGGCCTGGTTGCGGACATCGGCCTCTTCGCGACGCTTGCGGTCCTCGTCGGCGTGCGCCTCGGCGTCCTTGATCATCCGGTCGATCTCTTCCTTGGACAGGCCGGAGCCTTCCTGGATCTTGATCGTGTTCTCCTTGCCGGTGCCCTTGTCCTTGGCCGTGACGTGCACGATGCCGTTGGCGTCGATGTCGAAGGTGACCTCGATCTGCGGGACACCGCGCGGCGCCGGCGGAATACCGGTCAGCTCGAAAGAGCCGAGCAACTTGTTGTGCGAAGCGATTTCGCGCTCACCTTGGTAGACCTGGATCTGCACCGACGGCTGGTTGTCGTCGGCGGTGGTGAAGGTCTCCGACCGCTTGGTCGGGATCGTGGTGTTGCGCTCGATGAGCTTGGTCATCACGCCACCCTTGGTCTCGATACCAAGGCTGAGCGGCGTAACGTCAAGCAGCAGAACGTCTTTCACCTCGCCCTTCAGCACACCGGCCTGCAGGGCCGCACCCACGGCGACCACCTCGTCGGGGTTGACGCCCTTGTTGGGCTCCTTGCCGCCGGTGAGTTCCTTGACCAGATCGGTCACCGCGGGCATCCGGGTGGAACCACCCACCAGCACCACGTGGTCGATCTCGGACACCGAGATTCCGGCGTCTTTGATCACCTGCTGGAACGGGTTACGGGTGCGGTCCAGCAGATCCTGAGTGATGCGCTGGAACTCCGCGCGGGTGAGCTGCTCGTCGAGGAACAACGGGTTCTTGTCGGAGTCGACAGTGATGTAGGGCAGGTTGATCGAGGTGCCCTGCGAGCTGGACAGCTCGATCTTGGCCTTCTCGGCCGCTTCCCGCAGCCGCTGCATGGCCATCTTGTCCTTGGTCAAGTCGATACCCGAGGTGCCCTTGAACTTGTCGACCAGCCATTCAACGACGCGGTCGTCCCAGTCGTCACCGCCGAGGTGGTTGTCACCCGAGGTGGCGCGGACTTCCACGACGCCGTCGCCGATCTCCAGCAACGACACATCGAAGGTGCCGCCACCGAGGTCGAACACCAGAATCCGCTGCTCCTTCTCGCCCTTGTCCAGGCCGTAGGCCAGCGCGGCCGCGGTGGGCTCGTTGACGATCCGCAGCACGTTCAGGCCCGCGATCTGTCCGGCCTCCTTGGTGGCCTGCCGCTGGGCGTCGTTGAAGTAAGCAGGGGTGGTGATCACGGCGTCGGTGATGTCCTCGCCGAGGTAGGCCTCCGCGTCGCGCTTCAGCTTCATCAGAATGCGAGCGCTGATCTCCTGCGCGGTGTACTTCTTGCCGTCGACCTCGATCGACCAGTCGGTGCCCATGTGCCGCTTGACCGACCGGATGGTGCGATCGACGTTGGTCACTGCCTGGTTTTTGGCAGGCTGCCCGACCAGCACCTCACCGTTTCGCGCGAACGCGACGATGGACGGCGTGGTCCGCGAGCCCTCGGAGTTGGCGACGACGACAGGGTCGCCACCCTCCAGAACTGCTACGACGGAGTTGGTGGTCCCGAGGTCGATACCGACCGCACGAGCCATGGTGAATCCTCCCGATGGTTGGTTTTGTCTTGCGCTACTCTGAGTGCACCTCGCTCAAGACTGCCCTCGGCGGCGTACCGCTGTCAAGTCGGAGTTGAGTCTAGCTCACTCAAGGTTGTCGCAGGGATCAACGGAGTTCCCCGGGAGTTTGTTCCCGGACGGTTGAGAGCGACGTCACTCCGTGCGATAGTTTCGCAACCAGTCGGTTTCTCGAGCTGCATGCCGGGTCGCAGCGTTGCACCGAACCACGAACGATAGGAACTCGATGCCACCGCTGCCCAGCGCGCCTCGCCCGGCTGCCGGTTCCAACACCCGTGACCGGTTCGCTCACGAGGACACGGGCTATCACCACGACCTCAAACCGCGCCAAATGCAGATGATCGCGATCGGCGGCGCCATCGGGACCGGCCTGTTCCTGGGCGCAGGCGGACGGCTTGCGTCGGCGGGACCGGCGTTGTTCCTGGTCTACGGCGTCTGCGGCGGCTTTGTCTTCCTGATCCTGCGCGCTCTCGGCGAACTGGTCCTCCACCGCCCGTCGTCGGGCTCGTTCGTGTCCTACGCCCGGGAGTTCTACGGAGAAAAAACGGCCTTCGTCGCCGGCTGGCTGTACTTCCTGAATTGGGCGATGGCAAGCATCGTGGACTCCACCGCGATCGCGAACTACTTCCATTACTGGAAAGCGTTCGCCGCGATCCCGCAGTGGACGCTGGCGCTGGTTGCGCTGGTGGCTGTGGTGTCGGTGAACCTGATCTCGGTGAAAGCCTTCGGCGAGTTCGAGTTCTGGGCTGCGTTGATCAAGGTGCTGGCGCTGACGACATTCCTGGTCGTCGGCGCCGTCTTTCTGGCCGGGCGCATCAAAGTCGACGGTCAAAACACCGGATTCAGCCTATGGGCCCAGCACGGCGGGTTCTTGCCGACGGGTCTGCTGCCGCTGGTGCTCGTCACCTCGGGGGTGATCTTCGCCTACGCCGCCGTCGAACTAGTCGGGACCGCCGCCGGGGAAACCGCGGAGCCGGAGAAGATCATGCCGCGCGCGATCAATTCGGTGATTTTCCGGATCGGGGTCTTCTACGTCGGGTCGGTGGTGCTGTTGGCGCTGCTGCTGCCTTACACCGCGTACCAAGACCACGAGAGTCCATTCGTCACCTTCTTTTCGAAGATCGGTTTCAGTGGCGCCGGCAGCCTGATGAATGTGGTGGTCCTCACCGCCGCATTCTCGAGCCTGAACGCGGGGCTGTACTCCACGGGTCGGATCTTGCGATCGATGGCGGTCAACGGGAGTGGCCCCAAGTTCACCGGGCGGATGTCGAAACACGGTGTGCCATATGGCGGGATTCTGCTGACCTGCACGATCGGTCTGTTCGGCGTGGTGCTCAATGCGGTCACGCCGGGTCAGGCCTTCGAAATCGTGCTCAACATCGCCGCGTTGGGTGTCATGGCAGCCTGGGCGACGATCGTGGCATGCCAACTACGGCTCTACCGGATGGCCAAGGCCGGGACCATGCAGCGCCCGCATTTCCAGATGCCGCTAGCGCCCTACAGCGCCTATCTCACCCTGACTTTCCTGGCCGGCGTGCTGCTGCTGATGATGCTCGACAACGAAGAGGGTCCGTGGATTATCGCGTCGGTGGTGCTCGGCATCCCAGCCCTGATCGGCGGCTGGTTTTTGGTCCGCAACCGGGTGATGGCCACGGCCGACGAAGTCATCCGCCACGCCGGAGATGTCCCCAACGACCTACCGCCCGCGCCGGCAAACCCTGCGGCAGGAGCCTGACACCGTGGCGGTCACGCTGCTCACGCACACCGGTCAATGCACGGTGCGTCTTTCACCGGCGACGGCGCCGCGCCGCTTCGTGGGCTGTCCGAGGGCTATGCCGCAATGACCGGCTAACTGCTAAACGGGCGCGTCACTACTGTCACTTGCGTCACTTCAGCGTAGGCTAGTTTCCGAGATGTTTCCGCGCGGAGTAACGACGGCAATCGTGGGCGGCCGGCTGCTGGCAAGCCTGCTGGTGTGTGTTGCGCCCGTGGCCGCCTGCAGCTCCATCATCCACGGCAAGCCGGTGGCCTCCGGGGGCGCGGGACCAACCGAGCCGTCCTTCCCGAAAGCCAGACCGTCAATCCCGTCCCGGGCACCAGCGCAGCCCGCGCCGCCGAGCGCGGCACCGCCGGCCGGCGCCATCCCACTGCCCCCCGACCAGAACGGCTACGTCTTCATCGAAACCAAATCCGGTCAGACCCGCTGCCAGATCCGCACTGACGCCGTCGGATGCGAGGCGCAGTTCACCAATTCTCCGGTGCAGGATGGCGAACGCGCCAACGGCGTGAACATCACCGCGAGCGGTTCGGTGCAGTGGGTGCTGGGCAACCTCGGCGACATCCCGACCGTGACCATCGACTACCGCACCTACGACGCGGAGGGCTGGACCATCGCGGCCAGCGAAAGCGGTACCCGATTCACCAACAAGGGCACCGGCCACGGCATGTTCGTCAGCGTCGAGCACGTCGACACCTTCTGAGCACAGCTCAGACCTTGGAGCCAAGCCCGGCGATCAGGTTGATCGTGACCGCCAGGACGACGGCGCCGAGGAGGTAGGACAGCAGGGCATGGCGCAACACCGTCGCCCTGATCGAGGTCAATCCGATCTCGGTGTCTGAGACCTGGTAGGTCATCCCAACGGTGAAGGCGAGGTAGGCGAAATCGCGAAAGCGGGGCGGCTTCGGGTCGTGGAAGTTGATTCCGCCCGGCTCGCCCGAATAGTAGAGCCGCGCGTAGTGCGCGGTGAACAGAGTGTGCACCGCAAACCAGGAGGCCGCGACGGTCAGGATGCCGAGCATGGCGGCTTCCATAGCTCGAGTGCCGGAGCGCGACTCGGCGGCCACTACATAGCCGACGCCGCCTAGGCTCGCGATGCTTGCCGACAGGATGACCGCATCGGCGACCCACCGCGTCGGGTCCTCCCGCGTCGCCCATCTGCAAGTTTGCTCGGCGTCCATGCCATGCAGGATGAGCTGCGTCCACACCACATACAGCCCGGCGGCGACAACCCAACCGACAAGCGCAAATCGCCAACCAACCGTGTTGCCCACGAGGAAAGCGACGGCGGCTCCGAGCGCTATACAGACCAATATCCGAATCGCGACGGTGTCGCGGAACAACTTCACCAGGGAATTCACAATTCCGACCTAACCATCAGCCGCGAAGCGGGCCAGGGGCGAGGCGAAAGTTAGGCATAGTCTGGCGCCCGTGGACTTTCGGGTATTCGTTGAACCGCAACAAGGCGCCAGCTACTCCGATCAACTCGCCGTAGCCCAGACCGCCGAAGCGCTGGGATTTTCCGCGTTCTTCCGGTCCGACCACTATCTGGCGATGAGCGGCGACGGGACACCCGGCCCCACCGACTCCTGGGTGACCCTGGGCGGCATAGCCCGCGAGACGTCGTCGATCCGACTGGGCACGCTGGTCACGTCGGCGACATTTCGCCATCCCGGGCCGTTGGCGATCTCGGTGGCCCAAGTCGACGAAATGAGCAACGGACGAGTCGATTTCGGGCTCGGCACCGGCTGGTTCGAGCGGGAGCACCTGGCCTACGCGATCCCATTTCCACCGATGGCGGAGCGATTCGCCCGGCTCACTGAACAACTCGAGGTCATCACCGGGCTGTGGACCTCGCCGGTCGGCGAGACATTCGACTACGCCGGAGCTCACTACGCCATCAACGACTCGCCCGCCCTACCTAAGCCGGTACAGCGGCCGCATCCCCCGATCGTCATCGGCGGGCTGGGCGCCAAGCGGACGCCCGCACTGGCCGCGACATTCGCCGACGAGTTCAACGTGCCGTTCGCATCGCAGGACACCGTCAAAAGCCAATTCGAGCGGGTCCACGAAGCGGTCGACTCGGTCGGCCGGCCCACCGACTCGATGACCTATTCCGCGGCCTTCGTCGTGTGCGCCGGACATGACGACGCGGAGATCGCTCGGCGCGCCGCTGCGATCGGGCGCGAAGTCGACGAGCTGCGAACCAATTCTCCGCTGGTGGGCACACCGGCCCAGATCGTCGAGCAGCTCGGGCCGTTCGCGGACATCGGCGTGCAGCGGGTCTATCTGCAACTGCTGGACCTGTCCGACCTGGAGCACCTGCGACTTTTCGCCAGCGAGGTCATGCGTCAGCTCTGACGCGCACTACGCGGACAGACGCGGTTGCAAACAGTCAGTAGCATCGGGGCGTGACAGGCTTCGGTACTCAGGGTCCTCCCGACCCTTCCGACGACCCGAGCGAGCGGCCGACGCGGATGGCCAATTACGGCGAACTCGGTTTGCCGTCGACGGACCTCGCCGAAGCGCCTGCTCAGTCCGAGGGGTCCGACGCCGCGCCAACCCCCTGGTATCGCAAGCGCATGCTGCTGGCGTTGTGGCTGCTGATGGTCGCCATTCTGGTCGTGCTGATCATCTACGGCATTGTCGAGCTCTCCCGCGGTGGCGGTGGTGGTGCCCCGTCGACCACTACACCCTCGACGACGCCCACCCGGTCCTCGACGACCACCCCATCGACCACTACCACCACCACGCCCCCGTCGACGACGCCCGCGACCACACCAGAGCAGGCACCTCCCTCGGCGCCCGAAGCGCCGCCGCCGGCCAACAACAGCCCCGCCCCCGCGCCGCCGCCGGCCAACAACAGCCCCGCTCCCGCCGCGCCGCCATCGCATCGCCACCACTGGCCGCACGATCTGCCGCACATCCCGCCAACGATCACGCTGCCGCACACCGTGGTGACGCTGCCGCACGGTTTCTAACGGCTTCGAAGGCGTAGTCGCGCCAGGATCGGTAGCAAAGCTGCTGGCTAGGATCGGCGCCCGTGACGAGCTACGAACCTCCTGAGGACCCCTGTGAAGCGCCGACCAGCAGCACACCGACCACCACTGCGCCGACGAGCACGACCATCGACGAGGGTCACCATCATCACTACCACCACGACGGTGGTACGCCGTAGCTGTAGCCGATACGATCTGTCCCAGTGCGGGGCGACAGATCACCTGATGACATCGACGGTTTCCCAACGCGTCGGTTGAGCCGCGGCGAGAACGACGACGACTCGTTCCGCACTGCCGCGGAACCCAGAGCGTGGTTTCTCAAACCGTGGGTGCTGGCGCTGTGGGGACTGACCGTGGTGATCCTGATCGCGATAATCATTTATGGTCTGGTGATCCTGGCCACCGGCAACGGGGGCAACGCACCAACCACCACGCGACCTTCGTCAACCAGCCCCGCTCGGACAACTCACCCGACGCGGACATCCAGCCCGACACCGACGACCACCCCATCGTCGACCGTTCCACCCCCGTCGACCGTTCCGCCCGAGACGACCGAACAACCCGCGCCGCCGCCCACGACCACGCAGGGTCGCCACCGTCACCATTGGAGCGGCACGATTCCCCCGCTTCCGCCGATCCACGTCCCGGGCGTGGGCTGAACCGCGGCGAAGTTAGGACAGCCTTTGTCGCGGTCGATACCGCGAAGATGTCACTATGAGCAGGCTTACGCAGCTAGAGCAGGTGCGGTAGTTAAGTTACTGGCTAGTAACATCACCTTAGTTACCGCTCAGTAACAGCCGGATTGGGGAGACGCTTCGTGCACACTCAGACGCTGATCAGACTCGTAGTAGGCCTGGGCATGACGGCGATCGTCGGATTGTTGGCGCTGCGCCGAGTCGGCTGGCTGGTCAAGCTCACACGTTCCGGCCAGCCGGCGACTGGTCGCACCAATGACCTGGGCACGCGGGTCTGGACCGAGGTCGCCGAAGTACTCGGTCAGCGTCGGCTACTGAAGTGGTCGATCCCTGGTCTGGCGCACTTCTTCACCATGTGGGGCTTTTTCATCCTGCTCACCGTCTACATCGAGGCCTACGGGTTGCTGTTCCAGCCGAATTTCCACATTCCGATCATCGGCCGGTGGGACGCGCTGGGCTTCTTGCAGGACTTCTTCGCGACCGCCGTCTTCCTCGGTATCGCCACCTTCGCGATCATCCGGCTCACGCGCAGCCCGCGGGAGATTGGTCGATCGTCGCGGTTCTACGGCTCGCACACCGGCGGGGCCTGGTTGATCCTGTTCATGATCTTCAACGTCATCTGGACCTACGTGCTGGTCCGCGGTTCCGCGGTCAACAACGGCACCCTGCCGTACGGCAAAGCGGCGTTCCTGTCGCATATCTTCGGCGGGATTTTGCATCCGCTTGGCCACACCGGCAACGAAGTCCTGGAAACGGTGGCCCTGCTGCTGCATATCGGCGTCATGCTGGCCTTCCTGGTCATCGTGTTGCACTCCAAGCACCTGCACATCTTTCTGGCGCCGATCAACGTCGTGTTCAAGCGACTGCCCGACGGGCTCGGCCCACTGCTGCCGGTCGAGTCCGGCGGCAAGCCAATCGATTTCGAAGATCCGCCCGATGACGCGAAATTCGGCCGCGGCAAGATCGAGGACTTCACCTGGAAGGGCATGCTCGACTTCGCCACCTGCACCGAGTGCGGGCGCTGCCAGTCGCAGTGTCCGGCCTGGAACACCGACAAGCCGCTCTCGCCCAAGCTCGTCATCATGGACTTGCGCGATCACTGGATGGCCAAGGCGCCCTATCTGCTCGGTGACACCGAAACCCCCCTCGAAAGCACCCCTGAGGGCGGGGTCGGCGAGAAACTGAGCGGCGAGAAGGGCGCCGAGGAACATCATGTTCCGGAGTCGGGCTTCGGGCGGGTACTGGGGTCGGGGCCCGAGCAGGCCAACCGCCCGCTGGTCGGCACCGCCGAACAAGGCGGGGTGATCGACCCCGACGTGCTGTGGTCCTGCGTGACCTGTGGCGCCTGCGTCGAGCAGTGCCCGGTGGACATCGAGCACGTCGACCACATCGTCGATATGCGCCGCTACCAGGTCATGATGGAGTCCGAATTCCCCTCCGAGCTCTCGGTGCTTTTCAAAAACCTTGAGACCAAGGGCAACCCGTGGGGCCAGAACGCCGCTGACCGAACAAGCTGGATCAACGAGGTCGAGTTCGACGTACCCGTCTACGGCGACGATGTCGACAGCTTCGACGGCTACGAGTACCTGTTCTGGGTGGGCTGCGCAGGCGCCTACGACGACAAGGCCAAGAAGACCACCAAGGCGGTCGCCGAATTGTTGGCCATCGCCGGAGTGAAGTATCTGGTGCTGGGTACCGGGGAAACCTGCAATGGCGACTCGGCTCGCCGCTCGGGCAACGAGTTTCTTTTCCAGCAGCTGGCCCAGCAGGCCGTCGAAACCCTGGACGGGCTGTTCGAGGGCGTGGAAACCGTCGACCGCAAGGTCGTGGTCACCTGCCCGCATTGCTTCAACACGCTGGGCCGCGAATATCGGCAGCTGGGGGCCAATTACACGGTGCTGCACCACACCCAGCTGCTCAACCGGTTGGTGCGCGACAAGAAGCTGGTGCCGGTCAGCCCGGTCTCGGAAGACATCACCTATCACGACCCGTGCTATCTGGGACGGCACAACAAGGTCTACGAGGCACCGCGCGAGCTGATCGGGGCCGCCGGGGCGAAGTTGACCGAGATGCCGCGTCACGCCGACCGCAGCTTCTGCTGCGGCGCCGGTGGCGCGCGAATGTGGATGGAAGAGCACATCGGCAAGCGGATCAACCACGAGCGCGTCGACGAGGCGCTGGGCACGGGGGCCAGCACGATCGCCACCGCATGCCCGTTCTGCCGGGTCATGGTCACCGATGGCGTCAACGACCGGCAGGAGGCCGCCGGGCGTGAAGGCGTCGACGTTCGCGACGTCGCGCAGCTACTGCTCGAGTCGCTCGACCGCGGCGCGATCACGCTGCCAGAGAAGGGCGCTGCGGCGAAGGCGGCCGCCGCGGCTGCTCCCGCTGCCGCACCCAAACAGGAGGCACCGGCCGCGGCTCAGCCGGTCAAGGCAACCACCGAAACCGAAGTCACCAAAACCGAAGCGCCCAAAGCCGTCACCGGACTGGGTATCGCGGGTGGCGCAAAGCGACCGGGAGCCAAAAAGACAGCGCCCAAGGCCACAGAAGCATCTGAAGCCACAGCAGCCGAGCAGCCTTCGGAGACGAAAGCGCCTGCCGATGCCGCCGCACCGGTCAAGGGCCTCGGTATCGCCGCCGGCGCGAAACGACCCGGCGCGAAGAAGGCTGCGGAAAAACCGGAAGCTGCAACAGAATCCGCGCCTGCCGCACCGGTCAAGGGCTTAGGGATTGCCGCCGGAGCGAAACGACCCGGCGCCAAAAAGACCACCGCCGCCGCGCAACCCCCCGCCGCGGAGCCAGCGCCGGAACCGAAGAAAGAACCGGAATCCCAACCTGCGGACAGCGACGGCGACGCTGACGATGGCAGTGATGGTGATCAGAGTCCGTCGACACCGCCCGTCAAGGGATTAGGCATCGCCCGTGGTGCCCGTCCACCCGGGAAGCGCTGATCAGCCCGATTGCTGCTTTAATCGTTAGACAGCCATGGCACCATGGTTGACGTGACCACCCATCAGCTGCCCTGGCATGCCACGGGTCATCAGCCGCGGCTGCGTACGTTTGCGCAGTCGTCGAAGCTGCAGGATGTGCTCTACGAAATCCGCGGCCCGGTGCACGATCACGCCGCGCGGCTGGAAGCCGAGGGGCATCGCATCCTCAAGCTGAACATCGGCAACCCGGCGCCGTTTGGCTTCGATGCGCCCGACGTGATCATGCGCGACATGATCCAGGCGCTGCCGTACGCTCAGGGCTACTCGGACTCCAAGGGCATCCTGTCAGCGCGGCGCGCGGTGGTCACCCGCTACGAACTCGTCGACGGATTCCCCCGATTCGACGTCGACGATGTGTATCTGGGCAACGGTGTCTCAGAGCTGATCACGCTGACGCTGCAGGCACTGCTGGACAACGGCGATCAGGTGTTGATCCCGGCGCCCGACTATCCACTGTGGACGGCCTCGACATCGCTTGCCGGCGGCACACCGGTGCATTACCTGTGCGACGAAACCCAAGGCTGGCAACCGGATATCGCCGACCTCGAATCGAAGATCACCGAGCGCACCAAAGCGCTGGTCGTGATCAACCCCAACAACCCGACCGGTGCGGTCTACGGCCGTGAAGTACTTTCGCAGATAGCCGATCTGGCGCGTAAACATCAGCTGCTACTGCTCGCCGACGAGATCTACGACAAGATCCTCTACGACGACACCCAGCACATCAGCATGGCCTCGGTCGCACCCGATGTGTTGTGCTTGACGTACAACGGCCTGTCCAAGGCCTACCGAGTGGCCGGATACCGGGCCGGCTGGTTGGCGATCACCGGACCCAAGGATCACGCGACCAGTTTCATCGAGGGCATCAGCCTGCTGGCGAATATGCGGCTGTGCCCGAATGTTCCAGCGCAGCATGCGATCCAGGTCGCCCTCGGCGGTCACCAGAGCATCGAGGACTTGGTGCTACCCGGCGGGCGGCTGCTCGAACAGCGGGACGTGGCCTGGTCCAGGCTGAACGAGATCCCCGGGGTGTCGTGCGTCAAACCCGCCGGAGCGCTTTACACATTTCCCCGGCTGGATCCCGAGGTGCACGAGATCGAGGATGACGAACAACTTGTCCTGGATCTGCTGCTGTCGGAGAAAATCCTGGTGACTCAGGGCACCGGATTCAACTGGCCGGCACCGGATCACTTGCGGATCGTGACGCTGCCGTGGTCGCGCGACCTTGCCCACGCCATCGAGCGGCTAGGCAACTTCCTGGCCAGCTACCGTCAGTAAGTAGGAGTCTGCCCGCGATACGCCTCCAACTCGATCCTGCCCGGTACTACGACGCGATATACCGCGTCTGTGGCAGACCAAGGAGTAGCGTCGCTCATCGGAACCGCAGCGACGGGAGGCAGGAGTGTCGGCAGCTGAGAGTGACTGGAGCAAACCCGCGGCGATCGCCATCCCCGACGGGGGCTACTTCGAACTCGAGCGGGGCCGATATGGCCCGATCTATCCGAGGACGCCATCCTGCTATGGGTTTTCGATCATAGCGAAGGTCAAAGAAGGACACGAAGAGGCCGTCCGGGCGTATGGTAAGCAGATCGAGCAGGCGATAGCAGCTAACCCCGAGGTGCTCGCGCCGCTGCGACTACATTATCTCCGCTGGGTACTGTTCGACGTTGGCTCGGGGCTACATTTTCAATATCAGGGCATCTTTGACACGGACTTCGACAAGTACACCGAGGATGCGGTGGCACTTTTTAGTCAGACCGGCATCACGACCGTCTTCACCCACCTTGAAGGTTTTCCAGAGGACTGGAAGGAGAACCCGGCGGCGTTCGTAGCATTCGTGCGCGATCACCAATTCCCGAGCTTCCTTGAGTACGGGGAATATCCGTATGTCACGGCCGACGAGATCAAGAAAGCTTTGCGGCTCAAGTCGGCGTTCTCGGACATGCTCGACCAGATGCAGTGATCCGCAACAAAGCGTCCGCAGATGCTTGAGATCAACGACATCCAGCACATCCTGCTGACCCGTACGCCGGCGATGACGGGCCGCTACGAATTCTTGTCCTTCGATCAGCCGACTGGCGCGCGTGCCTGGCTTGCCGAGCTGCTGGACCGGGTGCAGTCGGCCGCAGACGTTCGGGCGTCGGTGGATAGTTCGAAGCGCTGGGTGACACTTGCGTTCACGTGGACCGGACTGCGGGCGTTGGGTCTGCCGGAGGAATCGCTGGCCACCTTTCCCGATGAGTTTCGCCAAGGTATGGCGGCCCGCGCCGACATCCTGGGTGACACCGGCGCGAACCACCCCGACAACTGGTTAGGCGGGCTGACTGGCGGTGACCTGCATGCGATCGTGATCTTGTTCGCCCGCGATGAGGCCGAACGCCTTCGCTGCGTCAGCGAGCACGAGCAGCTCGTCGCTCGCTGCGACGGCGTGCGTGTCTTGTCGTTTCTGGACTTGAACGCCACGCCGCCATTCAGCTATGCCCACGACCACTTCGGTTACCGCGACCGGCTGTCGCAGCCTGCGATCGAAGGGGCCGGCGAGCCGCCAACCCCTGGTTCGGGCGCACCATTGAAGCCAGGTGAGTTCATTCTCGGGTATCCGGACGAGGAGGGCCGGATCCCCAATCTTCCACAGCCGGAGGTGTTGTCTCGCAACGGTAGCTACATGGCGTACCGGCGCCTGCAGGAACATGTCACGCTCTTTCGCGACTATCTGCGTGACAATGCCGACACACCTGAAGAGCAGGAGCTGCTCGCAGCGAAGTTTATGGGCCGCTGGCGAAGCGGTGCGCCGCTCGTCCTGGCTCCAAAACATGACGATCCCGAGCTGGGCGCAGATCCCCTGCGGAACAACGACTTCAATTACAAAGCGATGGACCCGCACGGTTATGCGGTCCCGTTGGGTGCGCACGCCCGGCGTCTGAATCCGCGCGACACAGCCGTGAACATGAACCGCCGACGGATGATCCGCCGCGGCGCAACGTATGGCCCGGCCCTTCCCGACGGTGTGCCCGATGACGGTGTTGAAAGAGGTATTGCGGCGTTCATCATCTGCGCCAGCCTGATTCGCCAATTCGAGTTCGCCCAGAACGTGTGGATCAACGACCGCAGTTTTCACGAACTCGGCAACGAGCGCGACCCCATCATCGGCGCCCAAGACGGCACGCTGGAGTACAAGATCCCGAAGCGCCCCATCCGCAAGATCCTCAAGGAACTACCGGCTTTCACCACGGTCAAGGGTGGCGCGTACTTCTTTCTCCCAGGTCTAAAAGCGCTGCGATACCTCGCGACGCTTGATAGCTAAGGAATCACCATGAGCAGGCCGCCTCGGGCACGCACCTACAACCAAAACCACGTCCCACGCAAGCACACCCAAGACGGGCGGCGCATCAGCATCTACTGGACCTGGAGTTACCCGTGGGAAGCCCAACGTGATCCCGCCGAGATGTACAACCGATTCTCCACGGTGACCGAGGTCCGCAACGCGTCATGGCCGAGTTACGAGACGCCCGAATACGACGCCGCGCATTTCCTGCAAGGAATCGCCGGCACATTGGAGTTATTCCACCGCTCGACGCTGGCGTTTCAAGAGCTGGCAGGCGAGGCGACCGGCTATCCGGTTGCCGTCTTCCAGCGCATCGACCAGGCCGGGTACGCACTGCCGATCGACGAGCGGATCCTGTCGGATACCGACACGCTGATGGTATTCGGTCTCGATCATGTGCTCTCCGAGCAGGAAGCCGCGCCCGACGAGATCAGCGCCATCCGTGAGTGGCTGCAGCGGCAAGGCACTTGCCTGCTGCTGGCACCTCATCATGACGTCGGGTTTACCGATGATTTCGCGCAGCGGCAGGTCGAGTACCAACATCACGGCGACCCGCTCGTACCGCGCCAGCAACGGTTCGGTCAATACACGCGATCACTGATGAAAGCGCTTGATGTCCCTGTCCATAACAAGTGGGGGCTGCGCCCAGCCGTCGTCGAGGACACCAAAGAGATCGCCCCGCTGACCGCAGTACCCGATCTAGACACACCCGGGTTTCTCGACAACGTCACGACATTCAACTTCCATCCCCACCTACCACACTACGAATTAACCGCACCGGAGAGCGATTCGATCCGCGTGCTGGGCCGCCAGCCAATCGACCCGAACCGACCCCACCCGTTCACCGCTACGGGCAACACCGAGTTCAACGCGCTCATATGGATGCCGCCGTCCGGGCAACGCGCCGGCGATATCGTGCTCGTCGACTCCACCAACTTCACCACGCTATTTGGAGGTACGCAAAGCCTGGCGAACTTCTGGCACAACCTCGCCACCATGGACTAAGGCGGTCTGCACACGAATCGGAAGAAGGGATGAAAATGCCTGGTCTGTCTGCAATCGCATTGGGATCGGCGCCAATCTTCGGGGGAGCGCTCTTAGCGGTCGCTTCAGGTCGATTTGTCAGTCGCGATTTTCGAACCGGGATCAAAGAGGACATGGAGTTGCTTGAGCGGCTACCGGAGGACGAAGAGAGCCGTCGCGCTGCGCTGCAGCGCAGTATTTCAGATCGGATCGACGACCTGGTAGCGGCTAACGAGAAACGCCGCCAATTGCGCGCTGCTGCTATCGTCTATCAGGGCAGCTGGCGTGACATCGTGTTGTGTTTGTGCACGGTGTTGTTCACGGTGGTGTGGTGGCAGGTCGACCATGACAGAAAAAGCTGGCTTCCGCTGTTTGTTGTCCTGATTGTCTCGTCGGTCGTCACCGCTGGCTATGCCTTGCGCGGCGCGCGCGAGAGCATGCTCAAGGTGGTTCATCGCAACGCCTCTCACACCCGTCCTGCCGAACGCTCGTGAACCGCGCGGCCAGCTGGCGTCAGTTACGCACAGTCACTTACGAGTTTTCCAAATGCCCCTGCGGGCAGTACACGCTGATAGCGGTGTCGGTGAAACCTGATGCGGTATTGGGCGACATGCCTGGCGATCCTTGCAGCACGTCCTGAACGATCTCCTGTTCACTTTCGCCGCTGGCAAACCGCGTGCACACTCGACGCGCATCGTTGATCGCAGCGTCATTTGACCGCCGTATTTGTAGCCCGTCAGCGGAGAGCTGCCACAGAAATTGGCCATTCCTGTCCATGGGGTCCGCCGGCGGGTCGACCGGCGCCGCTGCTCCGGCCTGTGAGACGGTCGTGGTGGCCCTCGGTCGGAAAAGATCGGGGTTGCGACTGAGAACAAAAACTGCTGCGATCGCGGCAACACCGAATACCAGCGCGGCCAGCATGGCCAAGCTGGGAAGTGGAGTCGGTTTCGGTGCTGTCGTCGTCATTTCTATTCATCAAGAATATTTCTCCGCGACCCCTATTGTTAACCTTTGAGACCCGTAAATTTGCTGGGAGTTTGCTGAAAGCGCTTCGTCAGCGCCGTTCCAGCAGCTGCAGCAGGTAGTTGCCGTAGCCGGACTTGAGCAGGGCGCGGGCGCGCCGGGCCAGCTGGTCGTCGTCGATGTAGCCCATCCGCCAAGCCACTTCTTCGGGGACGCTGATCTTCAGCCCCTGCCGACGCTCCAGGGTGCGGACATAGTCGCTGGCGTCCAGCAAAGAGTCGAATGTCCCGGTGTCCAGCCAGGCCGTACCCCGAGCGAGCACCTCGACGGTCAGCCGGCCCTGGTTCAGGTAGGTCTGATTGACCTCGGTGATTTCGTACTCGCCGCGCGCCGACCGCCGCAGGCCCCGCGCGATTTCGACCACGTCGTTGTCATAGAAGTACAGTCCGGTAACCGCGTAGTGCGATTTCGGCGTGGCCGGCTTCTCCTCGAGCGACAGCGCGATGCCGTCTGCGCTGAATTCGACCACGCCATATGCCGATGGGTTGGCTACCCAGTAAGCGAAAATTGCTCCGCCACTGATTGATTGGAAGCGACGGAGACTCATACCTAGGCCCGGGCCGTGGAAGATGTTGTCGCCCAACGCCAACGCCACTGAATCGTGGCCGATGTGTCCGGCGCCGATCAGGAAGGCCTGGGCCAGACCGTCGGGACGTTCTTGAACCGCGTAGCTGATGTTGATGCCGAATTCTGAACCGTCACCGAGAACTTGTTGGAATGCGGGCGCATCATGCGCGGTGCTGATCACCTGGATGTCGCGGATGCCGGCCATCATCAGCGTGGTCAGCGGATAGTAGATCATCGGCTTGTCATACACCGGTAGCAGCTGCTTGCTCACGCCCATCGTGATCGGATACAGCCGAGTGCCGGAGCCGCCAGCCAGGATGATTCCGTGCACGTCCTACTCCTCACTCGACGAGATCGGCATTGGTCAACTCGGTCGCGGCCAGCGCGGCGGCCAGGTCGTGGTGGCGGAACACCGAGGTGACGCGATCGCGGACCACCCGAAATGCTGACGCCACGGTGGTAGTGGCGCTGGGGTCGCCCGCGCTGCGGATCTGCTGTTCGACCACGACAACGCCTTGATGGACGTAAATTCTGCCCACTTCGGCCGTCCGCGGGTGGGCCTGGGCCCACTGGCGTAACGCCTCGTGGCCCTGTCCGGCACCGTGTGCGTCGCCGAAATCGATGTCGTCGCTGGACAACGCCACCAGGGTGTCGATGTCGGACGCATTCAACGCGTCATGCCAGGCCAAGACGGTGGCGATCTCCGATGTGGTCATGGTGTGAAACGTACCGCGTGTCCTGCATCTAGAAGGGCGTCTGGTCGAGCCAGTTCTGCCATACCGCGGTGTCGCCGAATACCGCGATGTCGGTGTCGGCGACCGGAACTCGCCGCACGACCGCCAGCAACATGTCGACGGCAGCGCCGCGCAGCGCGACGGCGCCCTTGCCGTGGTCGTGTGACCACGTGATGCGGCCGCCGTCGGCGCGGATGGTCCACTCACCGGCGGCTCCCAGCCCGGGATCGGTGGCGTGCAGATGCACGCTGCTGCCGTCCTCGAGCGGGAGTTCCGCGTTGTCGCGGCCGGCCTGACTCGCGACACGCTCGAGCCATTCGCTGACGCCGTCGGCCGCCAACTCGGGGTCGAGCAGGTAGTCGACGCCGAGCGCCAGCGCCGCGTCGGCCCGATGCACGGTCGCCTCGTGCAGGCGGCGCCGGACCCACCAATACGCTGGTCGCAAGCCCAAAAATGTCCACACCGGGGTGTCCAGCCCGGCCCGCTCGACGGCGTCGATCAGCTGCTGCGCGCCCTCGTGCAGCCACCCGATCGCCTGGTCGGGGTCGGGCGGGGGCTTGCCGCCCTCGACCGAGCGCGGGTCGAGAAAGTGATCGAGCTGATCGGCGATGATCTGCGCCGCCCAGCGGTCCCCACGCCCGACATGGCGAAACAACTGGGAGAGGTTCCAGCCGGGACAAGTCGGCACCGGTGTGGACAGGTCGCCACCACGAATCACCTCGCCGAAGGCGTGGTTTTCGTCCAGGAGTGCTGCCGCGTAATCCACGCGGTCAGGCTACGCGGCGACCCAAGCAGTGCACACGCCAACCGGCCTGCTGCCAGCGCTGCACATCAAGGCAGTTGCGGCCGTCGACCACGACGCGAGCCCGCACCCGGTCGGCGAGCAGCTGGGGGTCGAGCTCGACGAACTCCGGCCACTCGGTGAGTACCAGCACCGCGTCGGCGCGGTCGCAGGCCTCCTGGACCGAGACCGCGTAGTTCAGCGTGGGGAACATCCGCTGAGCGTTTTCCAGCGCTTTAGGGTCATAAACGTTGACCGTTGCACCGTTGAGCTGTAGCTGGCCCGCAACGTTGAGTGCCGGTGAGTCGCGAACGTCGTCGGATTCGGGTTTGAACGCCGCGCCGAGCACGCCGATGTTGGCGCCCAGCAGCGAGCCACCGCAGGCGGTGGTGGCGAGTTCGACCATGCGGGTACGCCGACGCATGTTGATGTGGTCGACTTCCCGCAAAAACGTCAGCGCCTGATCGGCGCCCAGCTCACCGGCGCGGGCCATGAACGCGCGAATGTCCTTGGGTAGGCAGCCGCCACCAAAACCCAAGCCCGCGTTGAGGCATCGACGCCCGATCCGCGGGTCATGCCCCAGTGCATCGGCCAACGTGGCGACGTCGGCGCCGGCGGCTTCGCAGACCTCCGATATCGCGTTGATGAACGAGATCTTGGTCGCCAGAAAGGCGTTCGCCGAGACCTTCACCAACTCCGCGGTCTGCAGGTCGGTCACCAGGAATGGCACCCCGGCGTCCAGCAGGGGTCCGTATAGCTCACCGATCGCCGCCTCGGAACGCGTCGAACCTTCTTGTACGCCAAGCACGATCCGGTCGGGCCGCAAGGTGTCCTGCACCGCGAAACCCTCCCGCAGAAACTCCGGATTCCAGGCCACTTCCACGTCGACACCGGGCCGCGCGCCGGCGCGGGCCCGTTGGACGAGTTCGACCGCCGTCCCTACCGGCACGGTGGATTTGCCGACGATCACCGATGCCCGAGTCAGCCGTGGGACCAGCGCGTCGATGACGGCGTGTACGTGGCTCAGGTCAGCGCCGTATTCCCCTTTTTCTGCGGAGTTCCGACTCCGAGGAAATGCACATCGGCGAACTCCGCGGCCAGGTCGTAGTCCGTTGTGAACTGAAGCCGCCCGACGGCGATGTTGTCGCGCAACATCTTTCGCAGGCCCGGCTCGTAAAACGGAATGTCACCGGCAGCCAACTTGGCGACCTTACCGGGATCGATGTCAACGCCGACGACGTCGTGTCCCAGTTCGGCCATTCCGGCGGCGTGGGTGGCACCCAGATAGCCCGTACCGAAGACGGTGCACCTCATACACCCGTGTGTAGGTCGTCGCTATGAGCGCATTGCGTCGCTTTTCTGAGCGGCGGGCAAACGTCAGGTGACAGTTTGCAGCTGGGACCTAGAAGCCGCGGCCAAACCCAAATCCGTGGCCGCCGAACCCGCCGAAGCCTCCGTGGCCGCCGCCGAAGCCGCCGTGGCCGCCGCCGGGGCCCCAACCGCCACCGCCGCCGCCGCCAGGACCCCAACCGCCGTGACCACCGCCGCCGCCGCCGTGCTCACCGCCCCATGGTCCGAGCGGTGGCCCTTGCTGGGGCCCTCCGAATATCGGCCCCACGGGAATTGGCACTGGAATCGGAACGGGAGCCGGAGCCACCGGTGCAGGAGCCGGAGCTGCCGGTGCCGGTGCCGGAGCCGGCGCAGCAGGGGCCGGAGCGGGTGCCGGGGCAGCCGGTTCAGGTGCCGGAGCAGCGGGTTCTGGAGCCGGCGCAGCAGGGGCTGGAGCAGGCGCGGCCGGGGCTGGGGCCGGAGCCTCGGGGGCGGGGGCCGGCGCGGCCGGCGCTGGTGCCGGCGCAACCGCTGGAGCGGGTGCTGGGGGCGCCGCGGGTGCTGGCTTGGGGGCGACTGCTTGGTGGCCCTGGCCCGGATCGGGCCGGACGGCAGCCGTCGGTCGCATGCTGATCGCAAGCGCGACCAGCAAGGCCGCAACGCCGACGACGAAGATCGCAGCCACCGCACTGACCACCAGGACGAGCGGTCTACGCCCGCCCTGAGCAGGGCTGACGCCGGTGTAGGTGCCGGTTGGCAGATCTTCCTCATCGGCGAGGGCGGTGTAGGCGTTGGCGTCCTCGTCCGCGACCGCGCTGTAGGCCAGAGCCTGCTGGCCGGTCGCGCCGTCGGCGGCGACGTCGAAGTATCCGGGAGAGACGGCGTTGGGGTCGATGAAACCGGTGCCGGGATCCTGGGCATAAGCCAGCGCAGCGGTCGACGAGGAGAACAACGGCGCGTTGGCGGACGCCAACGCCGCGCCGCGGGCCAGCGCCGTCTCCGGCTCCTCCGGCGCACTCACAAATAGCGAGGTCGCCGCCTCCAACTGCGGCTTGATCGGGGCGATGTCAACGCCGGAGCCGACGAGGAACAGGCCATCGGGACGCGTCTGGAGCGCCTCGGCATCAGAAGCCATCGCCGACAGCTCGACGATCGGGTCACTGCCGGGAGGTATCTGCTGGCGGCGCACGTCGGTGATCGAACCATCGGCGGTATTGACCACGGCCAGCGTCGCGGTGTCGGGCTCGACGAACAGCAGTCCGGTCTGGGCATAGCCAATGGAGCTCCCGACGACTTGCGCCAGCGCCGCGGCGGCCAAGAAGCTCGACACCAGCATGACGTTTTCGACCTTGCGGGCCGCCAACGCGTCACGCAGCGCGGCGGCGTCAGCGGGATCCGTCCACGTCACGCCCGTCGACCGCAACTGGTAGCCGCTCTCGGCGGCGCCTTCTTGGGTACCAAGGATCGCTGAGACCACCTGGTCAGCCCCGCTGACAGTCGGTGCGTCGGCCGCGGCGACGTCGAAGCCCTCTTCGTCGACCGTGGCGCCGTCGGCGTTTTCACCCTCGACGAGAACCATGCGGACCGCAGTGGGCGCCATCGACACGCCAAGTACGGTGTCCACTACTCCTCCAAAGCTATTCGCTGGCCAAACCGGGTCTTTGTTGGCGTGACGCAACGCAGGGCTCGATGGCGGATTGCCGGGTTCCGTCAATTTCTGGCAGAAGCGACACGGACCACTCCCCCGGTCGTTGCTAAGTCAACCTTACCTTCGCGCGCAACCCGCGGCCACGTGCCGAACGGCCCAACTCACCTAGCGTCCGTGACCACCAAAGCCACCGAAGCCGTGGTGACCACCACCGAGACCGGGGCCCCAGCCGCCGCCACCGTGGCCCCAGCCACCACCGCCATGGTCGCCGCCTCGCGGACTAACCGGAGGTCCAAGCAGCGGAGGCGCTATTAGTTGCGGGATGAGCGGGGGCATCACCGGCGGCAGCATCGGAGCTGGCGCGGGGAGGGGCGCAGGAGCCGGACCCGGGACGCGGACGGGGGCCGGAGCCGGTACGGCTGCCGGGGCCGGAGCCGGTACGGCCGGCGCGACCGGCGGCGACACAGGTGCGGGTGCGGGCGGCGCCGGCACCTGTGCCTTCGGCGGCGGAGCCGGCAGCTGCCTGGCCGGAGCCACCAAATTCTTGCTCAGGCTGGGCCGCTGACTGACCGAGGGCCTGATACTGAACGCCAGCGAAATGACCAGCGCCACAACGCCGACCACAAAGATTGTCATCACGCCCATGGCCGCCAGGAACGGTGTCCGACTCGGCCGTTCAACCGCTAGTGCGCCGAAGTCCGGGTACATACCGGTGGTGAAGTCTTCCTCGTCGGCATCGGCGTATGCGTCGGGGCCCTCATGGGTGTACACGGCGGCTGAGTCGTCGGCGAGCGCGCTGTAGGCCAACGCGTCGTCACCCGCCTCGGCGGCGCCCGCGGCCGCCTCGGCGACGGCCAGATACCCCGGAGCCAGCGCGTGGTGGCTGACCTCGCCGGTGCCCGGGTCCAGCGCATAGGCCAGCGCGGCCGTCGAGGAGGCGAATAGCGGCGCACTCGCCGATGCCAGCGCCGCCCCCCTGGCCAGTGCCGTGTCGGGGTGCTCAGGGATGCTCAGCGGAAGCGACGTCGCCGCCTCCAGTGCGGGCTTGATCAGCGGAATGTCGATCCCGGAGCCCACGACCAACAAGCCTTCGGGATGTTCTTCTAGCTCCTCGGTGACAGAAACCAGCCCGACCAGTTTGGCTACCGCCTCGTCGTCGTCGTCGGGCAACAGCTCGCGGTGCACGTCAGTGATCGAGCCGTCGGCGGTGTCGACCACGGCCAGCGTTGCGGAATCAGGCTCGATATACAGCAGCGCGGCGCGCGCATAACCGGTTGCGTTGCCCATCGTTTGGGCCAGTGCCGCCGCGGCCAGAAAAGCCGAGACGAGCATCACATTCTCAACCTTGCGGGCCGCTAACGCGTCGCGTAGTTCGGCGGCTTCCTGCTGATCACTCCAGGTCACGCCGGTCGATAACAGCTGGTAACCAGCCTCGTTGGCGCCTTCCCGGGTGCCCAGGATCGCCGCGACCACCCGTTCAGGCGCGCTGAAGGTTGCCGGGTCTTCGCCATCGGCGACGACGATGTTTTCCTCATCGACGGTTTTGCCGTCGGCGTTTCCCCCCTCAACCAGCACCATACGGACCGTCGTGGGTGCCATCGACACACCAAGTACGGTGTCCACCACTCCTCCAAGTCGTTTGCTAGCCGTCTACGGACCGAGTGGGGCAGCCCGCTGCTTATGCTGCCAACCACAAGTTTGATCGCCGCACCGGGGTGCGGCGTTACTCTGACCCGATTAGCTGGGCTATATGAAGTTCTGGCCAGGAACAGGTCGACCCCCGGCTGACCTTCACTCGCCGAGGTTACCCCCTTCGCCCAGGGCTGCCGACTTCAGCGGCCGTGGCCGCCGAACCCGCCGAAGCCTCCGTGGCCGCCGCCGAAGCCACCGCCACCCAAGCCACCAAAGCCGTGCCCACCAAAACCACCGAAGCCACCGGGGCCGCCAGAGCCGCCAGGACCGCCGCCAAAGCCGCCGAGCCCTCCGCCGCCGCCGTGGTTGCCGCCGAACGGACCAAAGCTGCTGTCGATGCCGGGGCCGTTGGCGCCTCCGCCGAAGCCGTGCGGGCCATTGTCACCGACGAAGGGACTGAATGGTCCTAGCGCCGGGGGGGAATCGGGAGCCGGCATGCTTGGCGCCGCCGGTGCCTCCGGGGCAGGAATGTGCCAGGGAGCCTGAGGAGCCGGCGCATCCGGAACCGTCGGGCCGGGCATGTGGACTGGAGCCTGGGGTGCAGGCATCGCCAAGGGCGGCTGCTCGGGCATCTGCACCGGTTGAGGCGTCGGCTGATAAACCGGCACCGGCAGGTGTACCGGCGACGGCTGATGCACCGGCTGCGGCAGTTGCACCGGCTGCGGTTCGGGCAATTGCACCGGCTGAGGCGTCGGCTGATGAACCGGCAACGGCAGGTGCACCGGCGCCGGCTGGTGAACCGGCTGCGGCAGTTGCACCGGCTGCGGCTCGGGCAATTGCACCGGCTGAGGCGACGGCAGATGGATCGGCACCGGCTGGTGCACCGGCTGCGGTGCAGGCAGGTAGATCGGCACCGGCAGATGCACCGGCTGCGGTGCCGGCAGCTGTACTGGCGGGACGACGGGAATCGCCACCGGCACCGGAACCGGCACTGGCGCCGGGTGCACAACGACCGGTGCTGGCGGCGCCGCCGGCACGGGCGCGGGTGGCGGCGCTGCGGGTCTTGGAGCCGGAAGCGGTGCGTTGAGCGGCGGCGATACCACCGGCGCCTCCAGGTGATTGATTTGCGGCACCGGGGCGCTTGCCGGAGCCGGGGCGGGTGCGGGGGCCTGTTGGGTTGGAACAAGCAGGTTCTGCAGCGGCCTGGGCAGCAGCGAAACAGCACTCGGCCGGATACCGAGTGCTAGCGAGACCTCCAGCGCCAATACCGCGGCAACAACAGCCACCGCCAACACGGTGCCCACAAGCAGCAGCGGCCGACGCTCAGAACTGCCGTCGGCATGCTCGTCGCCCGCCAGATCCAGAGTGGCGGTGTTGATTTCGGCTTCTTCGTCCGGGACCGCGCTATAGGCGAGGTCCTCCTCACCCAGTTCGGTGCCCGGCGGAACATCGGACACCGCAAGGTATCCCGGGGACACCGCGTAGGGATCGATCGCACCGGTGCCGGGATCTTGTGCGTAGGCCAGGGCAGCGGTCGACGACGCGAACGCCGGCGCGTGGGCTGACGCCAGCGCGGCCCCCCAGGCCAACGCTGTTTCGGGCTCGTCAGGTGCGCTTACCGGTAGTGACGTCAGTGTCTCAACCTGCGTCTTGACCGCGGTGGTGTCCACACCGGAGCCAACGACGAAGACACCCTCTGGGCGCGGCTCCAGCGCGTCCAAACGAGCGACCATTTCGGCCAGGTCCGCAGTGTCGTCACCGGAAATCAGTTCTTTGTGGACGTCAGTGATCGAACCGTCGGCAGTGTTGACGATGGCCAATGTCGCGGTGTCAGGCTCGAGGAACAGCAGGGCGGTGTGCGCGTTGCCGGTCACGCTGCCCACCGCCTGCGCGAGCGCGGCCGCGGCCAGGAAAGCCGAGACCAGCATGACGTTTTCGATCTTGCGGGTGGCCAGCGCCGCGCGCAGGACGGCGGCCTCGGCGGGGTCGGTCCAGGTGACTCCGGTCGACGCCAGCGCGTAGCCGGCTTCGGTGGCTCCCTCCCGGGTGCCCAAGATCGCCGTGATCACCCGATCGGATGCGCTCATGGTTGGTGCGGCATCGTCGCAGCCGAGTTCGAAGTTGTCTTCTTCGACCGTGCCGCCGTCGGCGTTTTCGCCTTCCACCAGCACCATACGAACCGTTTTGGGTGCCAATGACATCCCTAGTACGACGTCCACCGCTCCTCCAAAGACTCCGGCAAACCACACGGTCTAAGCGGAGGAGTGCACCGCATCGGCCGCCATATGTAGAGATGGTCGCCCAGGGGACTGTGCGACGTTACAGCGGGAGCTATGTGGACCTTATGAAGTTTTGGTAGGAGCGAGACGGGGTCGGGCCGCGCTGACCCTGATACTTCGATCCGGCCCGCGTGCTGCCGTAGGGATGCTGGGCAGGGCTGGTCAACCGCAGGATGCACAGCTGACCGATCTTCATGCCCGGCCAGAGCGTGATCGGCAGATTGGCGACGTTGGAGAGCTCCAGTGTGATGTGACCGCTGAAGCCGGGGTCGATAAAGCCCGCGGTCGAGTGAGTCAGCAGCCCCAGCCGGCCCAGCGACGATTTGCCCTCCAACCGGCCCGCCAGGTCTTCCGGCAACGTGCACAGCTCTAGCGTCGAGCCGAGCACGAACTCGCCGGGGTGCAGCACGAATGGTTCCCCGTTGAGCGGTTCCACCAGGCTGGTCAACTCGTCCTGTTGTTGCGCCGGGTCGATGTGGGTGTATCGGGTGTTGTTGAACACCCGGAACAAGCTGTCGAGGCGAACATCCACACTGGACGGCTGCACCAAGGCGTCGTCGAACGGGTCAATGCCCAACCGGCCGGCGGCGATTTCGGCCCTGAGGTCACGATCGGAGAGCAGCACGCGACGAGCGTATCCGCTCGACTCCGGCTCGCGGTGTTGATGAACGACGCGACGCCGGGTGCTAGCCTTCCGGAGCAGCCGCGCCGATGTAGTTCAATGGCAGAACATCAGCTTCCCAAGCTGAATACGCGGGTTCGATTCCCGTCATCGGCTCCACGACTAGCAGCGCAAATGCTGTTCGAACTGTTCGATTACCCGACCTCAGTGTCACGAGGTGTCACAACTCGGTTCAAAGTGTCACCAGCAGCCTTGAGCGCATCGTTCTGGCTGTGCGCGTACAGCCGTAACGTCAGACTGGCGTCCTTGTGTCCGATCCACGCCGCGATCACTGCGACCGGCACGGCCTGCAAATGCATCAGAGTCGCGCAAGTGTGCCGGGCCGCGTGCAGCTTGATATGCCGAACGCCATTGGTTTCACCGTGTCCCGCCAATACCGGGACAGCACAGCGGCGGGCGAGTACGGTTCGCCCACCTCGTTGGACACCACATACGCGCCGGAGCCGTAATCCATGCCGAGGGCCAGTCGCTCGGCGGCCTGGCGGGCCTCCGGTGATCGCTGCCAGCAAATTCTGCACCTCCGCCTCGGTGTAGGTGTCCAGATCCTTATGCGGTGTGCCAACCCGGTTGACCAGTTCAGCTACGTTGCGCCCAACTAGGCCCTGAGCCTTCGCGTCAGCGAGCACCTGCTCGATGGTGGCAATGACCTTGTTTACTGACGGCGCCGACCAGGGCCGTCGGTTCCTGCCCTTCGCTGTCTTGGTGCCGCCGGCAACGAGATCCGCCACGAGCATGTCAATATGGACTTTGGGGAGCCGCTGTACCGGCAGTTTGCCGTACCGCTCCCGCAAGGGCCCGAGATCGTAGTTGAGTTTGGATCTCTAATAGCTCGCGATCCGTATCCGAAGCATCTTTAAGAGCTCCTTTCGGATGAAGGTCAGTTATTCGGCACCTTCTGCGAATCGCACACGAGCGAGATTCCGTTTCACGCGAGCGCGGGGCTGCTGCGGTCCGTCGGCGGAGTGCGTTCGGTCCGGTAGTGAATAGTGTTCCGGCTGATGATGAAACAGGACGACTTTGTGCTCAGCAACGTCAATGCCGGCAATTTAACGTTCTATCTCGCCCGCGCGAAGGTTCTCAGCAGCATTCCTTCGGGCCGCCGGTCGGCACCGCCGCCAACATCACGCTAGTGGGTGATAACCACACGGCATAGATCGGGCTCGCTGTCGACGCCGCGGCGGTCCCCGACCTGGATTCCCTCGTGGCATGCATTCGCAACGGGCTTGACGCAGTCGTCGCCCTCGGCGGAGGCAAGCGGTAATCGGCAGGGGCTACAGGAGTGTCGTGAGGTCGTTGTCGACCCAGCCGGCGGCGGGGGTGATGTAGAGCTCGTGGACGTGGTTGTCGGTGCCGATGAAGTTGACGTGCTGGCTGTCATCGGTGCCCCAGTAGCCGTCGAGCGCGGTGCCGGCGGTGGGTGCCACGGCGCCGGCCAGTGCGGTGAGGTCGTTGTCGACCCAGCCAGCGCCGGGGGTGATGTAGAGCTCGTGGACGTGGTTGTCGGTGCCGATGAAGTTGACGTGCTGGCTGTCATCGGTGCCCCAGTAGCCGTCGAGCGCGGTGCCGGCGGCGGGTGCCACCGCGCCGGCCAATGCGGTGAGGTCGTTGTCGACCCAGCCAGCGCCGGGGGTGATGTAGAGCTCGTGGACGTGGCTGTCGGTGCCGATGAAGTTGACGTGCTGGCTGTCATCGGTGCCCCAGTAGCCGTCGAGCGCGGTGCCGGCGGCGGGTGCCACCGCGCCGGCCAATGCGGTGAGGTCGTTGTCGACCCAGCCAGCGCCGGCGGTGATGTAGAGCTCGTGGACGTGGCTGTCGGTGCCGATGAAGTTGACGTGCACGCTGTCATCGCTGCCCCAGTAGCCGTCGAGCGCGGTGCCGGCGGCGGGTGCCACCGCGCCGGCCAATGCGGTGAGGTCGTTGTCGACCCAGCCAGCGCCGGGGGTGATGTAGAGCTCGTGGACGTGGCTGTCGGTGCCGATGAAGTTGACGTGCACGCTGTCATCGCTGCCCCAGTAGCCGTCGAGCGCGGTGCCGGCGGCGGGTACCACCGCGCCGGCCAGTGCGGTGAGGTCGTTGTCGACCCAGCCAGCGCCGGGGGTGATGTAGAGCTCGTGGACGTGGTTGTCGGTGCCGATGAAGTTGACGTGCACGCTGTCATCGCTGCCCCAGTAGCCGTCGAGCGCGGTGCCGGCGGCGGGTACCACCGCGCCGGCCAATGCGGTGAGGTCGTTGTCGACCCAGTTGTGGCCGGGGGCGATGTAAAGCTCGTGGACGTGGTTGTCGGTGCCGATGAAGTTGACGTGCACGCTGTCATCGCTGCCCCAATAGCCGACGAGCGCGCTGCCCGAGGCCGGCTCGGTCGGGGCAGTGACGGCTCCTTGCAGAGTAAGAATGTCCGCGTAGACCAGACGCCGCTGCACGCTGCCGGGCGAGTCCACTGTGTACGTTTCAAACTCGCGGATAACCAACCGGAACGGACGGGAGCCGCGCGCGGCCGGCAGGACGACGTGCCCCGTCCACAGCGTGTCCGGACCACCAAAGGTGTGCGCCGTCAACGGGATATCAGCTACCGGTAGCCAGGCCGAGTCTGCACGTCCGGGGACCTGCATCTCCAGCGTGGCGGTCATCGTGGCGGTGCCCGGCCCGGTGTAGGTGAGCCCATTCACCGCAAGCTGAACAGACGTCGGATCCATCGGGTCGAACGTGATGCTGGCCGCGCGATTAGGCGCCAATTGCATGAAATCGGCCAGCACCACGCGCGACAGATGCGCGTTCGGTAGCGACTGCGGCTGATATCGAGCCAATGCCAGGCGGACGAACGGAAAATAAGCCTCGCCCATATCCATTTGGATGTCGCAGTACCACAGGCGGCGGCCGTGGGCATCGTCGTAAGACACTTGGTGCCCGACCGCGGTAAGCGGTATGAACTGCTCGTTCGATACGTTCGCTAACTCGTCGAGCGTCAATTCGGTTCCAACGGCAACCGCGTTGAGGAAGTGCTGCGGCAAAGGCATCGCCTGGGTGGGAGGCGCAGCGGCGGACCAGATGGGATCTTGCCCCCACTGGGTCACGTAGCCCTTGAGCGAGTCCAGAATTTGGTAGCCCGGGACTAGTGGTGATTGTTCGAAGATGTCGGGCACCGTACCGGGAGCCGGTGCGGAGCCGAGCAAGATGGCCGCGAGCAGTTCGCCTTCGCCGGAGGAAAACCAGGGGCGGTCGAGATAGACGCGCAGAGCGCCGCCGCTGCGCTTGCTGACCTGCCATGCGCCTTCTGTGTCGGTCTCCCATCCGAAGGCCGGAACGACATAGAGCGGCTTGGGGGCCGCAGGCCGCGCTGAGTTCAGCACGGAGATGGTGACCGGCTGCGACTTTCGGGTGATGTTGTCCGGGTTGGCGGTAAGTGCGTCGGGGAAATACTCCTTGAACCGGGTGGTCGCCACCGCCGTGTAGGTGACGTTGCGATGTCTGGTGTCATGAAACTCGTGTTTGCTGCTGAAATGGCGGGTGGACTGTTGTAGGTCGTCGATGACGCAGACGGTGTCGGTGGCTTCCACGGGCACCTCGAACGCGCGGACCGCTCCATTGAGGATCACGGGTTGCGGATTAGTTGAAAGGTCGTCGACCGGATCCTGCCAGGTGGCTTGAATATCAACTTTGATGGTGCTTTTGCCATCAATGGGAAACTCGTCGGTGAGAACCGCGAACGTTTGCCCAAGCGCCTTTCCAGCCTCGAGATGCTGGAATTGCGGCTCGATCAGCGGCTGCTGCACCGCGTGGACCAGGGTGAGAAGGCGTGGCGGTGTGAGCATCCAATGGCCGCCGTTCAATGCCGCAGTGCGCAACTCGGCAAGCTGCGACGGATTTGCGGCCTCGATCAGCGACCAGATCTCCATCGTCGAAAGCATGTTGGGTGGTTTGGTGGTGGGGTCGTCGGTGAGGAAGCAGCTCATGGCCACCGTCACTTGTTCGGCCTTGGGTAACTGGACCCGCAACACGCGCTCGCCGGCATTGTCGCTGAATTCCGGTGCTCCGCTGCCTTCGTCGAGAACCAGGCGAAACGGCGTGGTGTTGGGCCAGGCGCCGGTGAACGGCACCGGAAAGACTGAATCCGCGGGCGCGCCCGGTAGTGTGGCAAACGCTGCGCCGGGCGCGAACGGATCGGGCAGATACGGGGTGGAGAGCTGCGGCCCCGGAAACGGCACGGGTTGGTCGGGGTGGGCCGGATCCACGGCGAAGGAGCCGTCTTTGTCTACCAGCATGGTATAGAGCGTTTTGTCCGGCGGCCCGGCCGGGGTGTCGAGCATGCCGTGCGTTTCGGCCACGTTTTCGCTGGTTTTGGGTGGGGCAATGTGGCGCTCGGACACCGCTTGGATGCGGGTGTTGAAGTTGCTGCGGATGACAATACGGTCGCCGGATTCACCTGGTGTGGCGACCGGGTCGAGCGCCCGGCGCAGCACGACGGCAGGCGCGGCTACCGGCTCGTATCTCAGATACTGGATCGGCTGGGGCGGCAGGCTGTAGGTCGCATCGAGCGCGGCGTCCGGTGCGAAGCTGTTTCCTGCTAAATCCACTGCCCGCACCCGAAACTGGTAGTGCACTCCGAAGCGCAGCCGCGGCAGCGTGCCGTTTTGCACGGTGAATGACGTTTGCAGCTGCATCACGGTGGTGGCCGGATTGGACGGGGGCTGCGGAGCGAACGGAGGCTGCGAAGTTCCCGGCCCTATGGTCTTGCCCGGTCGCGGCGCGCACAGGCTCCAACCCGCCCAGCGGAACAGTGATTCGGGCAGCCGCAGATCGGTGCTGGTGCCGTCGGCCGACTGGGTGGTGGCCACGGTGGCGAAGCCCTCGTCAGAGTACTTTCGAGTCAACGGACCGCGGAGCAATTGGTATATGCCGTCGCGCAGGCTCAGCGAATGCCATTTGCGAGTCATCGAATCCCACACATCGACGCGATACCCCCGCGTGACGTCGTCGGCATGCAGCGTCACCGGAGTACCGCCCGTGGTGATTGCGGTGTTGTTGTCCTTGGCGGTGTCGAATGTGCTGACGAGCCGGGTGGCACGCTCTTTTCGCGCGATCGAGAAGCCGGCCGAGCGCAGTGACGGCAGACCGTAGGTGTCCGGCGTATCGATGGAGCTGTTGGCGTCGCCATTAGCGAGGCGTGCCAGGTTGTAGGAAAAGTCGAGAGCCTTTTCTGCCCCCCCGTCGACGTCGAGTTCGACGACGTCGTACTGGTCGGGCCCGGAGAGAAGCAGCATGCCGTCGCTGACATCCGAGCCCGGCCCGCCGGTGGGCAGGAACGTGCCCTTGGTGGTGTCCAGCGTGTATGCGGTGAACGGAGCCAGCGCGGACGGCCCCGGCGGGGTCGGATGCACACGCACGCTGCCGGCGCCCTGAACTCCGGCTGCGGGCACCTCCAAGTCGATGACGAGGCCCAGGGCGCGCTCCAGCATCGGGTAGGAACCCAGCCCGGCGACCGCATTGTGGAAATCCACGTCGGGCAGTGTCTGCGCCGACAGTTTCTGGCGATTCCCATCACCATCGACCGGCACTGTGGAAAGAAACTGGTGCATCAGCCGGACTTGGAACAGATCGCTCTGCGGTGTCCCGAAAGCCGCCGGGACTGCTCGCAGAGGCTGGCCCGCCGGCTGTGGCCCGTACAACACGTCATCAATTACACGTTCGAGCTCGGCTTGTGAGCCGCCGCCATAAATGAGGATCTGGTTCAGGTCTACGATGCCCGGCGCGTCGCCGAACCCGTACTGGTCCAGGGTGGGCATCTGCGGCGGCCACTGCTCAGCCACGGTTTGGTAAAGGTTCGTGAGGAACGACAGCACCTTCTTGGTGGGAAACGATCGCACCGCCAGCGGCGAACGGTCGTCGAAGGCGTAGGAGCGAACGGGGAAGCTGGGCGGGAACAGCGCCTTCCAGGCGGGTGAATCCAGGGCGGGATTGCCGGGCTCGACCACAGGCGTCGCCGATACCGTTGAGCCGCCGAGGAACTCCACCGAGAAGCTGAGGCCGCCGACGTGCGCCGGCCAATCCTGAAAATCGGGAAACTCTGCGAGCGTGCCGGTGGCCGCGTTGGCCGTCAAGCGCGGCGAAACAAGCACGGACAAACGTAAGTGGGATTTGTCCTGACTGAGACCGTTCGGCAGGGCTGTCCACATGATGTTCTGGGTACTCATTGCTTTCCCCTCTCACGCGGCGAACGCGTCGCAGTAGTGATCCCAGTCGGTGGGCCCGATCAATTCCGCGAACGAGATTGTCGGGTCGCCGAATTCGCGGCGCAGCGTTGCCGAAACGGAGGTGCTGAAGAACAACACATGCACTTCGATAGTGACGGTCGCTTCGCCTGCAATGCTGCAGGGCGGCCCGAAGAAGTAGGTGAAGCCGAGGTAGAACTCGACCGATGCGCTGATGAGTCCCAGCACGTCCAGCGAGCCGCCGGCGCGCAGGTAACCGGTGAGCTGCGAGCTGGTTCCCGTCATGTCGTATTTGAGATACACCCCGGCCATGATGTGAACGTTGCCGCTGGCAACCACCACGTCGATCGAGACGTTGGCGCCGACTTCGATAGATGCCTCCAGGATTTCCACACCGTCGGGACCGACCGTGAGACCAAAAAAGCCGCCCCCGCCGAGCAGGGAGACCGTGATGTTGAACGGATGCTGCCGCTCGGCGAAATTGAAGCGGAACCGGATGGGGTTCGGCGCGAAGAACGGCAGCGTAAGCGCGGCGCCCAGGTTGATGTTCTCCAGGCTGAACACGCCGACACCGATGCTGGGAATGGGAAGCGAGTAGCCCGCGGTGATGCCGTCGGGCGATACGTCCATACTGGGCGGATCCTCAAAACCGTCGGAAGGTATGAATCTCTGGAGCGCGTTGAGGAAACTGAGATCACCCAGGAACTGGATCGGCCCGTTGTCGGAGGGCGGCATGGAGGCGGTGACGCTTAGCTTCTGTCCGGCGGGCGCCTCGAAGGCGATCTGGTTCATGGTGATTCCCACCACCTTCGCCAGCGACAGCGTGAAGTTGTTCAGTTCGCCGTGGATCGTTACCTGTGGGTCGCCGCCGGTGAGCGGCATGACGATGGTGGCGTTGAGAGCCAATGCATGGGACAGGTCGCCGTTGAAGGTGAGGGTGATAAATCCGCCGAGCGCGCTGTAGGTATTGGCCACCAGCGGCGTGAACGCCAGCGTGGTTGAAATCTGGTTCGGCAGCCGGTTCGTGGTCAGAATGGGCGCCTGGTTCGGGTCGAGGAGTCCCGCGACCTTGTCGAGCAGATCGGCTAGGCTAATAACGCCGAACAGCTTCGCGTTAAGATCCTTAAAGATGTCCGTGGGATCGAACTGGCCTTGACTGATCTTCGTTGGATCGGAGCCGCTGACGGTGCCGAATTTGCGGGAGAGTCCCGACACGGTGAGGTTAGGAGTCGCCACTCCGCCGGACTGCTTCCCGTTGAACCCAACCGTTAACGGGGCGCCGGTTTTTTGCGCGAACACCTCCCCCGGCCCCATTCCGTTGGTGACGTAATCGGAGAAGAACTGAATCGGCATCTCGCCGGAGCCCCCGGTAAGTTGCTGGATCGCCGGTACCACCACATCGGCCGCATCCATTCTGGGGAAGAAGGGTGAGATCGCTTTGGGGTCGGGGACTGCCGGTGGCGCGGGTTGCGCGCTGAACGTCAGTGTGTTGGTCTGCAGGGACGTATCGGCCGGGTGGTTCGGCTGCGCGAACGCGATCTTCTGACCCGCCAGCGGCCGGGTACCGGTGCCGGAGGCGTTATACGCCTGAACGGCTTTGGTGAAGTCGCCGCCGCGCTCGACAAAGTAAAGCGGCGCGGAAAATTCCGATGTGTTCTCTTCCCAATCGGTCCCGATGATGTGGAACAGGAAGGTGTTTGGACCGTTAGTGGGGAAAAACGCATAGCGCTCCGTTCCGTCGGGCCCCGGCACGACTTGCGGAACGACGTCTGGTGTGACCAGCGTGGCGATCGTGATGGATCGGTAGGGAAGGTTTCTTCGTTGTGCGTCGGTCAGTGATTGATAGAACATGGTCGGCTCGCGGACGATGATGAAAAATCTCTGGCGCAGATAGGCCGTAGTCGGCCCGCTGCTGATCGATTGCAACTTGCGTTCGGTGACTTTCACCAACGAGGCGTCGTTGCCGAACGGGAGCAGGAAGCCGGCGTAGACCACGCGCACGTAGTTGTCGCGGGCCAGTGCTGCTCGATGCTGCCACTGCTGCACGCTGAAGGACGGCGGCAGTTGGTCGGGCCAATTACCGAACACCTCGATCCAGGCTCCGAGTGTGCTTAGGTACAACTTGTCGGCCGGAATCGAGATCGGGACATACGCGTTGCCGCCCGCTAACTTCATGGCGAAGTCCGAAGACAGACGCACGATCTGGTCGCGGTCATCCGGGTCGAGCGACATCCGAAACGGCGCGGCGTCGGTGCCGAATGACGACGGGTGACCGGGGATGGCCCCGGAGGTGTAATCGGGCGACCAAACCGCGCGCACACGACGCGGGATGGTTTCGTCGGCGGTCAACCCGTCGCCCTGCAGGGTGCGCACCGCGAGGCGGGTGTGCCAGAGTTCGGTCCGGTTGGAAAGAGTCACCGGCGTTGAGGAATGCGCCCACGCGCCGGAATAGTTCGGTGAAAGAAACAGGCGCCACGGCGCTTCGATTGCGGTTTCGGTTTGGGCGGGCTGCTGGATCTGAGGTGTCTGCGCAGGTGCCTTCGGCTGCGGCACGATCCAGCCCGCGCCCGGCGCGATGTAGAGGTCATGCACATGGTTGTCGGCGCCGATGAAATTGACATGCACGCTGCCGTCGGTACCCCAGTAGCCGTCGAGCGCGGTGGTGGCCGCGGGTGCCACGGCGCTGGCGAGTGCGGTCAGCTCGTTGTCGACCCCGTTGGAGCCGGGGGCGATGAAGAGCTCGTGGAGGTGGCTGTCGGTGCCGATGAAGTTGACGTGTTGGCTGTTGTGGGTGCCCCAGAAGCCGTCGAGCGCGGTGTTGGCCGCGGGTGCCACGGCGCTGGCCAACGCGGTCAGGTCGTTGTCGACCCAGTTGGCGCCGGGGGCGATGTAGAGCTCATGGAGGTGGCTGTCGGTGCCGATGAAGTTGACGTGCACGCTGTTGTCGGTGCCCCAGAAGCCGTCGAGCGCGGTGTTGGCCGCGGGTGCCACGGCGCTGGCCAACGCGGTCAGGTCGTTGTCGACCCAGTTGGCGCCGGGCGCGATGTAGAGCTCATGGAGGTGGCTGTCGGTGCCGATGAAGTTGACGTGCACGCTGTTGTCGGTGCCCCAGAAGCCGTCGAGCGCGGTGTTGGCCGCGGGTGCCACGGCGCTGGCCAACGCGGTCAGGTCGTTGTCGACCCAGTTTCTGCCGGGCGCGATGTAGAGCTCGTGGACGTGGCTGTCGGTGCCGATGAAGTTGACGTGCACGCTGTTGTCGGTGCCCCAGTAGCCGTCGAGCACGGTGTTGGCCGCGGGTGCCACGGCGCTGGCCAACGCGGTCAAGTCGTTGTCAATCCAGTTGGCGCCGGGAGCGATGTAAAGCTCATGCACATGGTTGTCGGTGCCAATGAAGTTGACATGCTGACTGCCGTCGCTGCCCCAGAAGCCGTCCAGAGCGCTGCCCGCCGTGGGCCCCACCGCCCCCGCCAACGCCGTCAGGTCATTGTCCACCCAGTTGGCGCCCGGTGCGATGTAAAGCTCATGCACATGCTTGTCGGTGCCAATGAAGTTGACATGCTGACTGCCGTCGCTGCCCCAGAAGCCGTCCAGAGCGCTGCCCGCCGTGGGCTCCACCGCCCCCGCCAACGCCGTCAGGTCATTGTCCACCTCCGGGTTGGGGTCGGCCTGGTTGGAGTCAGGCACCTTAGCCACTTCAACGACGCTTTGCTGCAGCGCCACCCAATTGAGAAGGCCCTCAAGTGAGTAGGGCACTGCGGTGGTTCCCGACGGAAGCTGGAACGCCAGCCGGCTGGGGCCGGCAGCACGTGTTTTTACGAGGCCGGGCGCATCTGGCTTTTCCTCGGGAAGCGATTGTGGATCGTTGCCCGGCGGCGGCTGGTGCGGCGGTGTGGTATCGGCAAACGCCTCTAGATAGGCTTGCTCGGCAATGTTCTGCGGCGTGTTGAACTGGGCCACAAGAAATGCGGGTTGAGTCGAATCCTTTTGCACCAGCTGCGGAGGTTTGCCTCCGCCGCCTTCAAGCGCGAGGTTGAAACACTGAAAATCGAGCGCCAGCAGATCGTCGCGGCGAAGCACCGACACACTGAAATCAGGCAACGAGAATCGGCGCCGGCCGGTAACTTCAGCGCCGGCGACGATGCCCCAACCCGGTGTCGTCCCAGGCGTTGTGACAAATGGCAGGGTGGCGTCGGTCAATACGAGCGGATCCGCGGCGACGGCGGCGCCCGATCCAGCATCGAGCGGGGCTGCGGCGGCAATCAGTGCGGGCTCGCAGCGCAGCGACGTCACGTTCACTTTCAGGGCGCCGTACTCGAAGCCGGGTGGTCCCGGCGAATCGCAGACCAGGAATGCAAATCCGTCCACCACCAGCCAGCCGGACGTCGAGAAACGGGCGCTAACAAACGTTTCATCACCTTGGGAGTGGTCAGGTGAGGTATCGAATGCGATGGCATACGATGGCGAGGCCAGCGACAGCCTGAACGGATGGCCGTCTTGATCGGTAAACCCGCCGGCAACAGTTAACGTCAATCCGGTTGTGCTCGATGACCGGGCAAGCAACTCGCGCCCGGTATCGCCACCTGGTCCCTCGCCGGCTTCGACCGCGATGGCGGTAAAAACCCCAGGGGCCGCACTCAGGGTGCCGATCGGCAGATTTGTCACTGCCGGCGTGAGCGTCCAAACATGCGCTCCGGCGGGCATCTTCAGCAGCGTCCGTGTAGGTTCCGGATGCTGGCTGATACTGGGATCAGTCGGGGCCAGAACCTGGAGTGTGAGCTGACTGGAGGGAATCGGTGATCCTAGGCCGCGGATGGTCGCAATGTCGGTTCCACCGATCTCCATCAGCCAATCTGGTGCAAACCGGGCCTCGCCGCTTGCGGTGAAAGCCAGCTTCGATGACCCGCCGAGTGGGCAGATGTCGCCGTTCAGGGTCACCGGAGATTGCAGAACAGCCGAACCAGCCAGCCAACTCTCCAAGAGCACCTGACCGTGGAACCCTCCGAACGTGAAGGTGAAGTCGGCCGATGTCCCAAGCAGGCCGGTCTTCCCGATGAGTACCACGAAGTCTGCCGGTACATCGGTTCCCGGCAGTTTCGCCCCTTTAAGAGTCAGCCGCGACTGGACCTCACCCTGGCCCGCCGTGAGCGTTAGAGATGGCGTTCCGGCGAAGCGGGTGACGTCGATCAGCCAGCGCGGCACGCCATTCAACGTGAACGTAACGGTTCCCGCGCCCTGGACCACTCCGAGTTGCGGCGGAGCCGCTCCGAGCGGCGGGGGCGGGGCTGGCGGGGTTGCGGCACCTGCCGAAAAGAAGCCGTCGCGCAGTGCAGACAGGTTGAGCCGGTCAGCCATGTTGCTCCTCGCTTCATCCAGTGAGTTTTAGGCGATCAGCGGCTATTTCGGGAACGCGCCCATTAAGAACGCGGTGATCTTGCCGGCCTGGTCCCAGGCCAGCAGCAGGTCGGCTGTGTTGGTGCCCGGATCGGCTTCCTCCCTGCAGGTCTTCATGGAGCGCGCGCCTTAGATAGCAGTGGTCGGCGGCTACCACGGCTGGCCGTGCGCACTATTGCACCGCTCAGGATTTCGGTGGACAAGGGTTCGGTCCGCTGAGCGGACCGCCAGAAGCTGTAACCGACCGGCTCGGTCTCAGTGCGCGATGCTGGTGCTCGCGTTGATGCGACGGCGGTAAGCACCTGGAGCGCGGCGTTGCGCCTGCCTATTCCGAGAGGCAGCAGTCATATCGGGTAGCACCCAGATACCCAGTGACTCCGTAGCAGCAGCCTGGGGATGGCTTTCTTTTCGTTAGCCCAACGTTGCGCGTCGAAGCCTTCCTTCTACCCGCCCTCCCAGTGGAGGTTCTCCCATTCCCGATTCCACCTTTTGATGGGATCGGTAAGGGATTCAGAGAGTCCGATGTCGGCCGGTGAGATGACGTTGCCAAGCATCCTGCCCCTAGACGTCTGAATTCGGGTACCCGATTGCTCACGTCACGACCGCCAGCCAACTGTAGTTTTCGAGCTGGGGTGTCCGCGGCGCGGGAGGTGACGATGGAAAGCTTCTACACCGTCATTCGAAACGACACCCTGTGTGGCGGCGCGCAGGGGTTTTACGGCCACGGCATGAGGTCTCCGATGACTGCCCAAGCGAACGGAATCGCCGATCCCGATCGGATCTTCCTCGGACACGTAGTGCGCATCCGGGACCTCACACCGCCCCACCCCGGTCCCCCGCCTGTTGCGCAACCAGCCCGCGAGCCGGTCGACTTCCGGCTGCTACGCCCGGCAGATCTGCTGAATCTGCACAAGGCGAGCGGCTGCCGGGTCGTCACTGGCGGCGAAGGCGCCACCGAGCCGTTGGCCAAATACACAGTCAGAAGCGGCGACAACCTGTGGAACCTGGCCGTGCACTATTACGGGGACGGCCGGCCGTACCGGTTGATCGCCCAGGCCAACCACATCCCGAATCCGAGCGTCATTTCTGCCTGGTCAGGTCCTCATCATTCCGCGTCGCCCGGCCCCACCACCACCGAAGAAGCCGAGCAACTGCTGACACGGGGGTCCGTCGACCTGCGCTTGCAGATCGAGGAACACGAGAAGCTGCCCGTCGACGACAAAACCGGCGAACAAACACTTTCCACCACAGAGCGATTGGTGTACGCCGATCAGTTTCGGCTCTGAGCCCCCAGGAGGAACACCAATGGAAGGAACGTTCGCAGGCACCGTCGACGGCATCGACGTCCAAGCGTTCGGCGGCCGATCGGTGCCCTGCCAGGCCATCCACAACAATCGGACCAGCGAACGAATCCAGATAGAAACCTACGACCTCCGACTGCAATCGGCACTCGAGCTGGCCTCAGCCAAACAGCGCCTGTCCATGTCGGATGCCAGGTCGACGGTTTCCCCAGCTCGCTCCTTGAGTTCGGTTGCTGATCCACGTCCAATACGGAGCGTCCGGATCTTGGGTCGACCCACGCCTGGCCGCTGACAGCGAATTTGTGACGGCACTTGCAACCGATTGGAGGAGAAAGCAAATGGCATCACCGGAGTTGAACGCAGCCTTTGACGCGCTGGCCGGAGTGGTTTTTGGCATTGACGGGGTGACGGGCATCGACATCGGATATCGCGACGAGGCAGCGGCTGACCCCAACGATCTAGCACTGCGGATCTATGTGCGAGATATTCAAGCCATCCCATCCGATTTGACTGACCTCACCGCCCAACTGGAGGTACCGTTCGTCGTTATTCAACGCGTCTTCCAGGATATGGCGACCCTGCCGGACATCGAACAGCACAGGCCTGTGATTGGCGGGATATCGGTGTGCACTGAGCGACTCGCCGTTGTTGGGGGTAGTTCGGGCACGCTGGGCGCAATTGGGGTCACGACGATGACGAACCCTCCCATCGTCGTAGGATTGTCCAACTGGCACGTCCTTTGCTACGACCAGAACCGGAACTGGGGTGACAAGGTAATACAGCCGGAACCGGGCCCCGTTGGCCGTTTGCCAAACGACATCATCGGGAAATTGGTAAATTGGGCGTTTCCCGAAAGTGTCTACTCAGGTGAAGCCGACGCCGCCATATGTTCGATCGACCCGCCGGTCGTGGCAACACCGCTCATCGCCGATATCGGCCTCACAGCAGGTACGACGACAGAATCGCTAGGTCAACTTGTATCGAAACGTGGTCGAACCACCGGCCTCACGACTGGCATTGTCACCACCGATCCAGATAAACGGGGCACGTTTCTGACCAGTAAAAAGGGCAAGCTCCCGCCCGTAAATAATCCCTATAACAATACGCTGACCACTGATCGGCTAATCACCAATCAAATAACGATAAGACCCGACTTTCCGTCATCCGTGTACTTCTGCGACCATGGCGACTCTGGATCGGTCGTCGTCGACGGGAGCAATAGAATCATCGGATTATTAGCCTGGGGCGGCTCTGTAACATATTCAGACCCTATAGAGCATGGCATCGTGACACCGATTAGTGTTGTCGAGCAGGCGTTGGCAGTTAGCTTTGGCCCCTCAAGTTAGTGAGCGGCAACCAACAGTCATAAAAATTTTGGCTGAGGGGGTGGTCCAACCAAAACATGAGTGGTCAAGTACGCGTGCGCATACTTTTCGTTGCGCGAGAATGAATCCGTAATCGAACATCAACAGGAGGAATTTCCGACATGGGCATCACCCAATCGCTCGTCGGTGCCTGGACCGTCCTCGCGGCCGCGACCACGGCGTTCACCGCCCGCGAGATGAGTGGACAGCCACAACACCCACCGCTGTTGTTTACCGGCATACCGCGCGACATCGATTTCGTAAAACGTTCGGGCTGGACGCAAGTAGTGCTCCACGCAGGGCCAGGGCCTACCGATGAGTTGATTTCACAAGCCACGAATGACGGAATCGTGCGCATGATGTTGTTGGCCCTGACGTTGAGACGCGAAGCCACCGTGGAGTACGCCGATTCTCCGGTTGGGCCCCCACGGCTGATTTCCGCTACTGTGGCGCTCAACCCGGCCGGCCAAGGCCAAGTGCAAACGCTTTCGTTCGACGAGGACGAAAACTACTGTCGGGCAATGATCGACATCGACAACAAGCGACAAGTAGAAGTCTGGACCAAGAGCTACCAGATAGAAGCCATTCTGGAAACCGCTGCGCGCGACTCGATTCCAATCGGCGTCGATTTCGATGCAGACACGATGGAGATCACGCGGGCGAAAGTCAATATCGAGCTCCCACCGGACAGATGAATCCGCTAGATAGCGACTAGAGTTCGCTGACCGTGACCCCCTGAGAACCTTGTGCTTGTCAGCCCACCGCCGGCGCCAGGCCCGCCGGCTCCCGCGCGGCGCCTTCGGCGGCCGCACTACGGCGGGAACATCTCCACCCGCCGCCCGTACAGGCCGCGCACCTGCTCATTAGCGTTGCGCACCGTCGCGGTCGACGCGACGATCAACGGCCGCACCGGGTTGCCATCGGGCTGCTCCCACGATGCCAGGGTTCCACCGCCACTTGTAACAGACCGACCGACGTTCCCAACGCCCCAGTGAGTGATTCCTGCGCGGCCCGATCAGTGCTGGCCGCCGGAGACCTCTTGACTCCCCCACCGCGCCACGACTTTCGGGGTGATCCATGCGATCCGCGCTTGCCGGGACCGAGCAGTTCACGCGCGGTTGGGCGCGATGTCCTTGCGGCCGGGAAGAAAAGCGTTGAGAACTCGGGCAATCCAGGTACTGCGGGTATCGAAGCCCAGTTCTGCCCCGATCCGGTCGATGACTTGCTCCTGCTAGGGGGTGGGGCTGAAGCCGATCTGCACGCTGCCGTCGCCGAGATAGCGAACCGCGGACGGGTCGGCGGGAAACAGCGGGTTCACCGGCGCAGTGTTGAACCGCGACTCGGCGATGATCTCGGCGAGCTGGCCGTGCTTGCTGCTGATCGCTTCCAGCACCACCCCCCGTCAACAACCTGCGCGTGGCTCTTGCGTCCTCCTCGCCCAGTAAGCCCAAGCCGCGCAGGATGGAAGGCGGAAGGATCTGTGTTGCTGGGGTCTTGCCAATCGTTCCAAGTGCCGCTGGTGGTGAGCTATCGAGTCGCTTCGACGATTTAGTAAACGCGAGTCTTGTCGTTTGACCGTGACCAAGCGACAACGGGTGCGCATATCCGTTTGCTACAACTATCTCGACCGCGGAGGCATTCGTCCGCGGCCGCCGACCGGCTCGGTGAAGGTGCGGACGGCCGGCTACGGGGTGAGTATGTTGACGAGCTTTGCAGCTGTAGGGACATCCACGATCCGACCGACGTTCGCACCCGCATAAAGAGGTCGCCAGTCAACTAGATCCTCGGGTCCGTCTTCGGTGGGCGGTTGGGCCACGAGGAACGGTAGCCACGGCAATTGCGCTTTGAGCGCACGATTCTGGGCTGCGACCGGCATCCGGGTGGTCAAGCGTGTCGTTATCCAATTGCCGGTGCGTATCCAGAGCGGACCCCGATCGTCGCGACGTAACCATCGCCGGGTGGCAGCGTTTGGAACCACCCGGTGCGGCGCGTGGGGCCAGCCCAACCCGAATAATTCCGTCATTACAGTTTCGCGGGCGTCGAGGCAGCGCTTCTTGTACTCGGGGTGCGCGCGACTCTCCTCGCTGAGCAGGAAGCGAGTGCCGACAACGGCGGCAACCGCACCGGCATCGAGCGCCTCTCGCACACCGTGGACGTCGACGATTCCGCCGGCGACGAGAACCGGGATTTTCACCGCGGCGCGAACCTTTTCGAGCAACTCAAGCGCCGGGGTCGTCCCGCGGACGTGGCCGCCAGCCTCAACGCCTTGCGCGATCACCGCATCCGCCCCCGCCTCAGCTGCCGCCTTCGCCTCGTCGACCGACCCGCACTGGTGAATCCAGGTGTTACCGGCGAGCCGTCGAGGAACGCCCCAGAACGTCACAATTACGTCGGCGGCAGCGGCCGCCTCCACATCGCCGGCACGCACGAACGGCAGCAGCAGATTCACAGCAATCGGCCGTCCAGTCAACCTGCGCGCCGCTGCCACCTCGGCAGCAATCGCAGCACGCGCACCAGCGATCGTCCCGAGACCACCAGCCTCCGAAACCGCTGCCGCGAGCTCGAAACCCGCAACGGCACCCATGCCGGCCTGAACAACCGGCACATCCAACCCGCGCAGATCAAGAACCGCGGCCATTGGTTCTAAGCTACCGCGCCGCTATCGAGTCGACGGAGTTCAGACGAGACTTCAGCGTGCTGCAGCACCTCTCGCGTGGCCGGGTATACGTAATGCTGGGTCGCAGCCACACCTGACCGTTTCGCGTAGGCCTAAATCCATACATTGTCGCTACGGCGGAAAGGTTTGCACCATAAAGCGGAAGACGTTGGGCCGCAGCCGGCGTAAGAGATCGGGCGACGTTTGGAAGATGGAGAACGATTCAGCGAAGTACTCCTGCCACACGCTGTCGGGATGCGGGTAGGTGGTGGGCATCTGACGGCCGGCCGGGCCGCCATCCTGCAATGCTGCCTGGCGGAAGGCAGGTTGCGCCGCGCGAGCAGCGAGGTCGTCGGTGATGGTAGAAGGATTTCCCCCGCTCCAGCGGGCGCCGGACAGGGAGCGGGCAGATTTCTCAGCGGCTTCCGCCGCCCTGCGCGCACTGTTGAGCTGGTCGAATCGAGCTCTGTCGGGCGATCGGGGGGGTGGAATCCTAAACCCGCCGTCCCCGGTACCAAACTCTGCCAGCAGAGCTTTTTCAGCACGTTCGGAGGCCGCTTCGCTGGTACGGAGGGTGCTTAAGTCGATCGCGTGGCCGATCTCGTGCGCGATGGCACGGGCGGCCTCCTTGATTACCTTGCCTGGCCGACCCGCGCGCGAAATGGAGCCCGTATAAGCAAGGTCGAAAACGTTGACAGTGTGGGTTGCCTGGTCGTAATTCGCGGCTGCATCCGGATTGGTGGGATCAGCCCCTCTCCGCCGCTGGAAGTTGACCGCGCCGAGGGGCTTGAGTTGCGAAGCCGCAATTTCTCCCAGCCCAATGAGAACCTGATCGAACTCCTCGTCACTGAATCCGCGGCGCACGAAGCCCATGCTGGTGAACCTCTGTTGCAGCTGGACGCGTTCTTCGGGGCGCAATCCCTCGCCGCCAATGGCACCTTGGCGCTCGATCAGAATCTCGCTGCCGAGCTTGCCGCCGAGCTCCAGCCGAGTGAAGCGGTAGGCGTCGTAGCTCCCGCCGAATGGCGCAAGGTCTAGCGCCAGCAGCACCGTGGTGTTTGCCGTTAGGGAGCCGCCGGCCAAGGTCCCCGCCACGTTGCTCAGCCCGCGCCGCAGGTTCGCGGGTACGGTGCTGCCGAAACGGGCTGTCGTGTTGGCGGGCAGCGGAATTGTGGTGACGGCGCCGGCGGTGGAGAACAGGTCTTCGATAGCTATGTTTACCGGGGCGGTAGCCACGCGGAGTTGTCGCCGCGCAGTTTGAACGGCAGTGAACCGGGCCCTCTGTTGGGGTGTAGGCCTGGCCGGAAGCGCGGCCTCCAACTCACCCGAAAGTTCGGCGGCGCCGCTATCGAAGGGCTGGCCGAAAGACAAAATGTCGGCGCGATTTTGTTCGTACAGTTCCTGGACCGAAGGATGGGCTCCAGCCGCTGCGGGCTGGGCCCGCGCCCGTGCGGTCAGGACGGCGCGCACCGCGTCGAAATAAGCGAGTTGAATCTTGGTGACGATTGCGGTTGCGCCGGGATCGCCGGCGATAGCCGAAAGGCCGCCTTCCGCAGTGGAGCGGAGCAATTTCAGGACGTCGGATAAGGAGCGTGTGGTCTGGGGGGCGAGGAATTCTCCCTGCCGCTCTAAGAATTCGGCGGCCGACGAGGCAAACTCCTGCTTCTCCTTTGGTGTCGCGGCACGAACTGGGGCGGCCGACCCGGTAACGGGAGCGCGCTGCAGGAATCGTGAACCCTGGCGGGAATAGCTGCTCTGCTGCACGACGTGCGCCAATTCGTGCGCGATCAGACGCTTTCCCCCAGCGGTGGCAGGGGCATACGCGCCACCGGCAAAGACAATGTCGGATCCAACTGTAAAGGCACGGGCGTCGACGTCGCGTGCTGAATTCGCGGCGGATTCGTCATCATGTACGCGCACGTGGCGGAAGTCGCCCCCGAAGCGTCTTTCAAAGAATGTGCGGGTGGACGTGTCGAGTGGACGACCGGGCAAGGACAACGCCCAGTGGACGCTGGGTGGGACTGGCATGCCGGTCACTGCATGCGGGCTCGTGCTTTTCAGGCTCGGTTCTTCCGCCTTGGCCGGATGCTCCTCGGACTTGGAACGCGTTTCGGCACGATCCTCGTGGGGGCGGACTCCGCTTAGGTCGGTCCGGAGTCGGGGTTCGAAGTGGGCACGAGTGGCCGTGGGCAGCGGACGACCGGGACCGGCGAGCGTCGCGTGGACGCTGGCGGGCACGTACGGCGTGGTCAGAGGCAGCGCCGCTCCGGCGGCGGACCCGGCGACCGGCGTCTCGTGGCCGGCGGTGGCCGTGTCGGCCGCGCGCTCGAGGGCGTCGTCGACGGGGCCGATCAGAATCGGCTGCTGGGACGGGCGCAGTTTCGGAGGTCCGTGGTGGCGCGACGCTGGACCCGTATGCGGCCGAGAGGACGGCGCGACCATTTCTGGGGCCGCCGGCCGACTTTCCCGAACCGGCTCACGCGCGAGCGCGGCGGCAGCAAGCCTTATAGGACCACGTCCTTCCGGTGCTAGGACGGGCTGTCGAACGGGCCGGTGTGGGGCCGCCGGTGGCGGGCTCGAGCACCTGCTCGATCGAGACGGCGCGGATAGGCTCGGCCGCTACGACCGGCGTCGGTGTCGCGGTGGATAACTGCGTCCCCGATTCGTGCGCGTGCCCCAGGCACCGTATTCACCGTTGCGTCGAGCCTCCGTACCAATGTTATTCGCGACCGTCAACGCCATGTTGGCGGAGCGCCGTCACGCTCCCGTCACCACGACAGTCCGACGCAGTCCAAGGCCGCGGCCCGTGCCCCCGGCCTTCTGCAGAACTCGATGGGCGACATCAGCCGGCACGTCGGCTTCCTGAAGAGCGCAAAGCTCGCGGTGGCGGCCCAGAAGGTCCCCGCCTGCACCTGGCTCAGCTGAGCCGCCGACCCTCGGTGACACGACGGTGACGCAATCCGCATAGCGTGCGGTGGGTGCACGTGCTCGCGACACGTGAAGCACCTAACGTTGCTGAGGCCGCGAAGGTGGCGAGCGGCCCGGGCCGCCCGCTCGATCGGGGCATCGCCACGGACATGGGTCGCCGGCTCGGCCGCGACCTCAGCGCTGTCCGCGTCCACACCGGGGTTCGGGCCAGCGCGTCGGCACATGCGCTGGGGGCCGACGCCTACACGGTGGGCGACGCGATCGTGTTCGCGGAGGGACGATACGCGCCCGAGCAGCCCGAGGGTCGTGCGCTGATCGCGCACGAACTTGTGCACACGCTGCAGCAGCCGCCCGGGCCACCGTCCGCGCCAGGGTCGCTCGCGATCGAGGGGCCGTCGAGCCGAGCCGAGCGCGAGGCATCGCAGCTGGCGGGTCGCGCCCTGTGGGGAACGCTGTCCCCGTCGCGGCAGCCGGTGGTGAGCCCCCGGCGGGGTGGGCACGCGATCATGCGCGCGCCGGCCTCGGAGACCCCGGCGACCGCTGCGGCGAAGCAGACGGTGACGATCGTGATCCGGCTCACCGAGGAGGACTTCGCCGGGCGGGAGGTCGTCTCTGCGGCCGACCTCGGCGTGCGAGGGGTGATGACGCTCTACGGCATCGGTCGGGATGAGGCGGTGCGCCGGATCGCCGCGGAGGGCTGGACGTTCTTCGACCGCCGGGCCGATCCGAAGCCGCACACGCGCGCAGAGATCGGCCGCCCAATCCGGTGGGTTGGTGTGATCAAGGGCCTCTCGCCGGAGGAGGAGGCCGGGATGGCGCAGCGGCGGGCTTCCCTGGCCGGGAGTGAGCGGGCCGCGATCTACCGAGCCGTCGACACCGAGTTCGCGCGGCGCATCGGTTCCAAGCGACGGCTCGGCCGCGGCGCGGCGGACGCCGGCGCGCGCGAGCTGTGGCGCCAGCTGCTCGACGAGCGCCTACGTGGCGGCGAGGCGGCGGCGTCGCAGCTCGGGCCGGGATCCCTGGGCACCGGGGCGACGTCCGCCGACGGCGGGGCTCAGGGTGGCGTGACGGCGGCGCCCGACGCGGAGGCCACGCCGCTCGACGAGGCACTGACCAGCCCCCGGATGCGGCAGTACCTCGGCAGCGGCCCCGCCGCCGGCGCGCCACTCAGCGCCGAGGACACCGTGGCTGCGCTGGAGGTGGCGAAGGGGATCGAGGCACTCAGCGCCGCCGACTACCAGCGGTTCTATGCCCACCCCGCGCGGACCGGGACTGGGAGCTGGTCCGCGACCCTGGCCAACCTCCAGCGCCTGCAGGCGGCGCGGGCGCGCGCCGCCCAGGCCGGTGCCGCCCTGGGCGGCGACGCCGAGATGATCGCGCTGATCGAGGCTCGCAAGCAGATGCCGATCGTCCAGCTGATGATGCTCCGCGAGGCGATGGAGGCCGCCGGAATCACGATCGACATGGCGTATCCAGCGAAGTCACTGAAGGAGTACGAGGCCAAGCTGCTGCTGGCCCGCGGTTTCAGCAACCTCGAGGAGTACGAGGAGGCCCGCACCGGACCGTGGTACGACGCCGTTCAGGCGCGGGCGCTTGAAGTCGCTCACGAAACGCTCGCGCGCGCGATCCGCAGCGCGCGCTCGCTGAACAACGCGCTGGCCGACGACCGGCTAGCCAAGGTCGTGTTCGAACAGCTCCGCCCGCTGCGGGAGGGTGGCGCGACCGCTGCCAGCTCGCAGCTGCTGACAGCCTATCCATTCCTGGCCAACCCGAAGGCCTGGGGCTACGCGATGAAGGCGACCAATCCGAGCGAGCTCCAGTGGTACCTCGGCTACTACGTCCTGTCGATGCTCCGTGGCGCGGAACAGATCGACGAGCGCCTGAACCGCCACCCCGACCGCGTCATGCAGTGGGACGCGGTCGTCCAGGCAGCGCTCGTCGAGATGAGCATCGCGCCCGATTCCCCGCAGGCGGCGTTCATCGCCCACGGGATCGGCCACGCGCCGGACACCTCATTCCTGCACTCGCTGGAGGAGATCGCCGACTTCGCCATCTACTTCGTGCCGGGCGTCGGCGAGGCGAAGGCGATGGGGAACTTCGTCGAGGCCGCCGAGGACTACGACACCGGCCGGGTGGAGGCCTCGCTCGAGCTCCGCAGCGAGGACCCCAGCGTGGTCCCCGTGCTCCTGTCTCTCGCCGCGGCGGCCGCGCCGCTCGGTGGGACGAAGCTGCTCAAGCCGCTCGCCAAGCCGTTCGCGAAGTTCGGCGGCCTGCTCGCAAAGCTGTTCCGGGGTGGAGCGGAGGTCGCCGAGGCCGAGGCGCCACAGGCGGCGCGCAGCGTCGTGCCCCACCTCGAGGCTGAGTTGCAGGGCGTCCGTTCAGGGATGGATCCGGCCGCGCTGCCAAGTGACTACACACGGCTGCTCGGCGAGCTCGAGGCGCACGCCGGTTCGGCTGACGTCGACGCCGTCCGCCGAGCCCTGCCCGTCGTGATGGAGGCGCTTCGGACGCCGCGTCTGTACGGTGAGGTCCTCGACGAGGCGATCGCGCGTGCGAAGGCCATCGGGGGCGACTTCAATGCCTCCTTCCCCAAAGCACTCCGGGAGATGGCTGCCGAGACTCACGTGGTGGTGGACCTTCCCAACGAGCTCGCGCAGGCGGACATCTTCTTCGAGCAGTACGCCGGGCGGAACATTTCGATGGTGGATCCCTACTTCGCCGGTGGACAGCATGGGGCGATGATGCACCTCATCCAGGATCTCGTCGTGACGCGTGCCCTGGGCCGGGCTGCGGGCGAGGGGCTGGCCGTACCACTGACCAGTGGACAGCTACGGGAGCTGTTCGGGGCTCTGAACCAGACGATTGAATTCCCGGACCAGCTGGCGAAAGGCATCGAGAAGCAGATGTCGCTCGGCGAAGCGGCTTGGCGCAGCACCTATGACCTTTTCGGGGAAGAGGCCCAAGGGCTGGCGGGGCAGCCGGCGCATATGCCCACGCCGGAGATCGTCAATCCAGCCATCAAACGGGCGCTGAGCATCTTCCTCGGCGTCAAGTTCGAGGACGTCCCGCTCGAGTGACCGGGGTGACTCGGCCGGGAGCGGTGGACGAGCTTCGCAAGCTGAATACGTGAGTTTGATTCCCGCGATGGCTCCACTCTGACCAGCGCGGACGCTGTTCGAACTGTTCGATCAGCCGGTGTCAGTATCGAGGCCGAAGACCTGCACAGCGGCTGACTTTCCTTTCAGGACATGGAATCCCCGGTCGATGAGTCCAGGCGGTCGAGACGCCAGCGCGTCGACACACTGCTGGGTGAGAAGAATCTCGTTCCCGGTGGTTTTGGTGAGCTCCTCGACGCGGGCAGCGACGTTGACGGTGTCACCGATCAGGGTGAACTCGAGCTTTCCGCCGCCGCCAATAGTGCCGGCGATCACGGCACCGGTGTTGATCCCGATACCGATCCGCAGCGCGCCGTCGAATCGCTCAGCGACAAGACGGTGAATCAGAGCAGCGGTGCTCACCGCGGCGTCGGCGTGATCGGCGAGGTCGTTGGGGGCGCCAAAAACCGCCAGCGCGCCATCACCGAGGAATTTGTTGACGTGCCCACCGGCGTCCACGACGGCCGGCACCACGATCTCAAACAGCGCGTTGAGACCGGAGACGGTGTCCTCGGCGGTGTTGGCCTCGGCGAACGGGGTGAAGTCGCGGACGTCCACGAACATCACCGTCACCTCGCGGCGCTCACCAGTGAACACGTCGTCACCCTGTTCGAGCAGCCGTGCCGCAAGGGCGGGGTCGACGTAGGTGCCAAAAGCAGCCTGAAGGCGTTGCCGCTCAGCCAATCCGGCCTGCATGCGGTTGAACGATGCCGCCAGCACACCGAGGTCGTCATCCTGCACCACCGGCACCCGTTGGCCGTAGTCGCCGGCCGCAACACGTTTGGTTCCTTCGGCGAGGTCACGAATGGGTCGCAGGGACGGTGAGAACGAGGCGCCAACGGTCATCGGCACCCCGAAGACAAGCGTGAAAGCACATCCGATCACGACGCAGACCACGGGGACCTCGCTGACCCGATCGAACACAGCAGCCATCATCGCGCCCCCAACCGTGAACACGAACGCGACCGCGACCACTAGCACGTCCGACCACACGGCAAAAGTCGGGCGAGAGCGCGGCAGCGAATCACCAATCGTCATCTCACCGGCGATTGCGATCCTGGCTGGTCGCACTGCGGCTTCCGCGAAGCTGTGCACAGCGATCACCTGGACGCCAGTTCCCAAGGCGGCCCAGAATCCCGTATTGGACCAGCCGCGACCACGTCGCTCCCCCAATCGCACCGACAACGACCAATATCACCGCTAGCCAAAGGGCATTGCTCACCACCGCTCGAACGACGGTCCGCCGAGCCCAGGTGTATGTGGCCTGCAGTGCCTTCCCTCGATCGACCTCGTGGCCCGCTGCGCACTGCTCCGCAAGACGGATCCCCCCAAAGCCGGGAAGAAGCGTCACATACACCAGCACCAGCACGCCAACAGCGGTGACGGCTGCCGCTTCGAGGTAGCGATCAGACTTCTCGAAGGTCACAACGACAAACGACGGAACGAGGTAGACCAGCAGCAAGAATTGGAAGACGATCGCCCAAAGCGCCCACGAGTACCTCGACCCAAACCGATCCCACGCCCACTGCCAGATGCGATCCATGCCGCGAGACTAAACGTCCGACCCGGGTAACGACCTGGTAGTCATGAATTGATCTGGCTGTCATCTGGATTCACCGCCGCATCGGCCACAACCGGGGTCTCGGCGGTGCGGCTGGCGGCGTCACGTGCAATGGCGATCACACGGTGGCGGACGATGAACCAGCCACCGATCAGGGCGGGGACGCCGGCCGCCAGGGTGGCGATCACCCAGAGGCCGGCCCGACCGTCGACCGACATCAGTACCAGTACGACTGCCAGGAACGCCAGCGTGACGTAGCCGCTGTATGGGGCCAGCGGCATCTGGAAGCTGGGGCGTTGCATGGTGCCGGCTTTCGTCAACCGGAAGAACCGGATCTGGCAGAGCACGATCGTCGCCCATGCCGCCAGAACACTCAAAGCCGCGATATTGAGCGCAATTTCGAACGCTTGGCCGGGTATGACCGCGTTCAGCATCACGCCGAATAAGGCGACCATCCCGGTCAGCAGGATTCCGCCATAGGGCACACCGTTTTTCGACATCCGCGCGGTGAACTTCGGGCCGCCGCCGCTCATCGCCATCGAGTGAAAAATCCGACCGGTCGAATACATTCCGGCGTTCAAGCTGGAGAACGCGGCGGTGAGGACCACGACGTTCATCAGAGCGCCGGCACCGCCGAAACCGATCTTGGAGAAGAACGTGACGAAAGGGCTTTCGTTTTCTTTGTAGGCGGTATAGGGCAGCAGCAGCGCCAGCAGAGTCACCGATCCGACGTAGAAAATCGCGATGCGGGCCACCACCGAGTTGATGGCACGCGGCATGATCTTCTCCGGCTCTGCGGTTTCTCCCGCGGCGGTGCCGACCAATTCGATTCCAGCGTAAGAGAACACGACCCCGGAGGTGACCAGCACCAGCGGCAGCAGGCCGGTCGGCAGGAAACCTCCGTGCTCAGACCACAGGCTTATTCCGGTTTCATGACCGTCGACACCGAAACGTCCCGCCAAAAAGACGGTTCCGACCACTAGGAAAGTCAGCAGCGCCAACACTTTGATCAACGCCGCCCAGAACTCCAGCTCCCCGAACAGCTTCACCGAGATCAGATTGAGCGACAGCACTGCCACCAATGCGATCAGCACCAGTGTCCACTGCGGGATCACGCTGAAGGCTTTCCAGTAGTGGAAGTAGTGCGCGATCGCGGTCGTGTCCACGATGCCGGTCACGGCCCCGCCCATGACGTACATCCAGCCCGCGACAAAAGCTGTCTTCTCGCCGACATATTCGCGGGCGTAGGAGACAAAGGAGCCCGACGACGCGCGATGCAGGACCAGCTCGCCGAGTGCCCGCATGATCAGGAACACGAAGACGCCGCAAACTGCGAACACCACGAACAAGCCCGGACCCGCCGCGGCGAGTCGCCCGCCGGCGCCAAGGAACAGCCCGGTCCCGATGGCCCCGGCGATCGCGATCATCCGCAGCTGGCGGGGCTTGAGCTCTTTGTGATATCCCGCGTCTTCGCGGGTGAGCAGATAGGGGCTCGACTGGTGCGCTGCCGGAGGGGGCGTAGTGGGCAGCGCTGGCATCGGGTTTCCCTGGTCGTGGCTTCGTGCCGAGCAACGGACTGTCTGCGAGGCTATCCCACAAGTCGGCCTGGCCAAGGCTGTTCAGCGTCGACGTTGACGCCGCCACGATCCGCTTCGGGTCTACGCTCGATAAGGCACAAGGAAAGGTAGGCGATGCTCGCAGCGTTCGGATTCGAAACCCTGGGCGTAGTCGTCGGAGACATGTACTTCGTCGACCCGGACCCACTCGCTGGCCAAGAAACCCCGGAACGGGGAGTCAGGCTGGAACTCCGCCTCGTCGACCGGAACGAGCCCCACGGGTCGATCTACGCCGGCGTCCCGATCGCCTTCACCCGCCCAGTGTGGCGGGTGGACCTTTTCGGATCCACAGCGAGCCCACCCGGGACATTGGACCGTGCCCACCACCACCCTCGTTTCAACGGCTGGGAACCCGAACGCCGGCACTTCGTCCCGGAGCTGTCAGCCGACCCGGTGTCCTGGCTGGCTGATCAACTGGCCGACCCAGACGCCGTGCTGGCTCGGGCAGGCGTCGATGGCGATGCGGTGACCGAAGCCGATAAAACCGGACTCGCCGCGGCAGCCCCGCAGATTGTCGCAGCAGTGAAACGCATGCTCGACGGCGTGCGAGACGGGAAATTGGCGCCGCAACCCGCCGAACCGGTTGCTGCGGCCCGTACCGGCTGGCTCTGACTTCAGCCCGCCCGGGTTGCATCGAATTAAATCCCGCCGCAATTGATTTCGTGACTACATATAGCGGACCCGCAGGCATCCGAGCCATTCCCCGCTGGTAGCTTAACCCCCTATGGGTGCCTTGGATGGACGCGTGGCCTTGATCACCGGCGGGGGTCGAGGGCAGGGGCGCGCACACGCGTTGGCGTTGGCAGCCGAGGGAGCCGACATCGTGGTCGCTGACGCTCCCGATGCGATGACGGACATGAGCTACCCGCTCGGCACCGAGGACGACTTACGAGAAACGGCAAAGCTGGTTGAAGCGCTGGATCGGCGCTGCTTGCCGCTGACCCTGGACGTACGCGACTCACCCGCGGTCGGCGACGCGATCAAGCAGACGGTCGCTGAGATGGGCAGCCTCGACATCGTGGTGGCTAACGCCGGGATCGTCAGCACCGGGCGGCTGGAAGACGTCTCCGACGGGGTTTGGCAGCAGCTGGTCGACACCAACTTGACCGGCGCATTCCACACCTTGCGGGCAGCCATACCGGTGATGCGACAGCAGCGGTTCGGAAGGATAGTTGTGACCTCCTCGATGGGGGGTCGGATGGGTATCCCCGAGCTGGCGGCCTACAACGCCACGAAATGGGGTGTCATCGGCCTGGCGAAATCCGTTGCCCTGGAGGTCGCTAAAGACGGCGTCACGGTCAACGTCATCTGCCCGACCACTACCCAAACGCCCATGGTGCAACCCGCCGGCGGCGACGACATCCCAGACGAGCTGGTGCGCCGCATGATGAAAGCCAATCCGATACCTCAGCCCTGGCTGCAGCCCGAGGACGTCAGCCGCGGAGTGCTGTATCTGGTCACCGACCCCGGGGTCATCACCGGCAGTGTCCTAGAGATCGGCCTCGGCGGCAGCGCCCGCATCCATTGATTGTCGGTCGATCGGCGTTCCGCTCGTAGCCGAAACGTAACTAAGCGCTAGCGCCCCAACAAAGTTGGTACTCCCGGCTTTTCATTTGCAAGCAGATTGACCACACTGGCGAAGACGGTCGGCATCGCCGCCGCAGCCGGCACGATGTGCGCCCGCACTGCCGGGAATCCGCTGGCCGAAAGTAAGCCCGCGGTCAGCATGCGATATCGCCGCGTCATCTGACGCCACTGGCGATCATAGGTATCCGTGCGTTCCGCGACAACGGCTTTCACCAGCAGCTCCGCTGCACCGAAAGCCAGGCCCAGGCCCTCGCCGGTGAGAGCGTCCACATAGCCCGCAGCATCACCGACCAGCAGAACCCGACCTGCTGCTCGACGTGAAACCCGTTGGCGCAGAGGCCCGGCAGCCCGGTCCGGGCCGTGCGGCCGACCCTCGGTCCGATCGCGCAAAGCCGGAAACTCCGCGAGGTGAGAATCGAATCCGCCGCGGCGAGACGTCAACATCGCTACGCCCACGCAATCGTCGGCTATCGGAGTTACATACGCCTCGGCACCAGGCGCCCAATGCACCTCGACGTAATCCGACCATGGCGCGGTGCGCACATGCCGTCGGATGCCCCACCGACGAGCACCCGGGCTCGGTCGCTCCAGGCCGAGGGACCGGCGAATCGGCGAGTGGAGCCCATCGGCCGCGGCGAGGTAGCGTGCCCGCCAATGCCCAGCGCGAACAGACGTCGCGTCTTGGCTTATCTCGCCCACTTGGTCGTGGTAAATCTGTACGCCCGCATTGGCGGCAGCGTCGAGAAGCGCGCCGTGCAGCACGGTTCGCCGAACGCCGCGCCCAGCGCCACACTTAAATGATGCGTCGACATGTCGGCTGCCGTCCCGGTAGCTGATCCCCCGAAACGGCTTGCCGTGCGGGTGCACGCCAAGACGTTCCAAGTGCCGGAGCGTGTGTGGCATCAGCCCTTCGCCGCAGGCCTTGTCAATCGGTCCGCTGCGTCTTTCAACGACGACCACTTCTAATCCTGCTTGGGCGCCGTAGATCGCGGTGGCCAGTCCGGCCGGGCCACCGCCCACGACGAGGAGATCGATCATGTCAGGCTCGCCAGCGCGACGTTTTCCACGTGAATTCGCGTCCCCAGCAGGACCGCGTTGAGAACCGAGAATACCAGCGCGGTGACCCACGCGGTGTGCACCAGCGGAAGCGCAACGCCTTCGGCGATCACCGCAAGGTAGTTCGGGTGAGGCAGCAGGCGATACGGCCCACCAGTGACGCGAGCCGCGCCCGGTATCACGATCACGCGGGCGTTCCACTGGTGATCCAGCGTAGCGATGCACCACCAACGCAACGCCTGTGCGGCAACGACAACCGCGAGCATCGGCCAGCCCAGCGCCGCGACGAACGGACGGTGCGACACGATCGGCTCGATCAGACAACCCGCCAGCAGCCCGACGTGCAGCGCCACCATCACTGGATAGTGTCTGGCACCGAATTCGACGCCGCCGTGCGCCTGACTCCAGGCGCGGTTGCGGTTGGTCACCACCAGTTCGGCCAGCCGCTCTACGGCGACCGCGCCGATCAACAGCTGATACCAGTTCATCGACAATCAGCGCCAGCGCAGCATCACGAGCTCAGAACAAAAGCCGGGACCCATAGCCATCATGAGTCCAGGGCTACCCGCGGCCGGACGCTTGGCGATGGTGTCGCGCAACACGTGCAACACCGATGCCGACGAGAGATTGCCGACCTCGCTGAGCGATCGCCACGTCAATTCGAGTGCGTCCTCGGGCAATCCGAGTGAGCCGACGATCGACTCGATGACTTTCGGGCCACCGGGGTGGCTTACCCAGGTAGCGACATCGGAGATGTTCAAACCGTGTGCCGCAAGGAACCTCGTGACATCGTCGGGCAAATACCGCTCGACTACGGTCGCGACGTCAGGAGAAAGGATGAGGCCGAAGCCCGACGAGCCGACATTCCAGCCCATAGTGTTCTGCGAATCGGGGTACAGGTGGCCGCGCGATCCGAGGATCTCCGGCCCCGCGGCGCCGATCCGTTCCGCGCGTCTTTCGCCGACTGAGACCACCGCGGCCGCGCCGTCGCCGAACAAGGCGGTGCCGACCAGGCTTGCCAGTGAGCGTCCGGCGGCGGGGTAGGTCAACGAGCACAGCTCGACGGCCACCAAAACGCCGACATCGTCGGGCGCACCGCGCAAGTAGTCGTTGAGCCGGGCCACGCCCGCGGCACCCGCGACGCAGCCCAGCCCGAACAACGGCACCCGTCGCACGTCGGGCCGCAGTCCCAGGCGTGCGGCGATGCGGGCGTCGATCGACGGCACGGCGATGCCGGTGACGGTTGTCGAGAAGATTACGTCGACTTCGTGCGGCTGCAGCCTCGCCTCGTCGAGCGCCGCGGTCAGCGCCGCGCAGCCGAGTTCCACAGCGTTCTCGATGTAGACATTGTTTGCGTCGCCGAAGTCGGTCAGCGACGCGTACTCCTCGAGGGGCAATACCAGGTAGCGGCTGTTGACTTTGGAACTTGCATGCAGCTTTCGCAGGACGTCCTGGCATCCATCGAAAGCCGGTAAAGCCGCGAGCGACTCGGTGATCTCGCTCTGGGCATACCTACGCTCCGGCAGTGCACCTTGCACACCAGCGATCACGCTGCCAGCCGTTTGAACCCGAAAATCGTTGCGACTCAATGTATGTGCCACGTTACTTACCCTTCTCCGTGCGTATTCCGTGCCGGCGTCGTTGCCGCCTTCGACAACCCGAGCGCGAAGACGCCCTTAGCCGTTAACACGAGCGCCGCAGCTGAATGGTTCGCTCGGGCCGCTAACCGGGCCGTCGTGAGCTGAGATGCCGCCAACCATGAGGACCACCTGCCGTGATGTTCGCACAGCAGGTCGCGCCCAAGCTGGTCACCGCGACCCCGGACCATCCCGTGCAGCGGACAGGCTTGACCGGAGCCTTGGTGATCGGTCTTGCGATGACCCGCTATTTCCTGGTCAATCCGCCGGTGGCCAACTTGAGCCGCGCGGAACTCTGCCGCTGGGCGGCGCCGGTGATTCGACAGCTACTTACCGGACCGGCCGCTTAGCGGATGTAGACCTCCCCGCCGGTGGGGTATCCACCGCCAAGGGTGGTGATGTGGACGTGGTCGTAGTGGCCGTACCCGTGTCCCTGCGGGCCGTGCGGCGTGTAGTAGACGCCGCGCCAGATAGCGTCTTGCAACGCGAATCGACCCGCGTTCTTCAGCGCGAACGACACGATCTCGTTTCCCAGCGCGATCCCCGCGGCACTACTGGGGTTGGGGATCATCACATCGATCGCCAAACCCATCGGATGCCACCTGAGCGCGTCGGGTCTCACCCCACCGATGCTTTTGATCTCGGGGAATGCCGCGCTGATACTGCGAGCTGCCAAGATCGTCTTGACCTGCAGGCCCCGCTCCGGGGCAAGGCCCACCGGCAGCGCCTGGGGGACGTTTTGAGCAACCACCCGCCATCGCGATGCCGGCAACGTCTCTCCGGAACCGGGACTCACATTGGATTGAGTCCATGACGCCGCGGTTGACACTGCTGCCAAGACCTGCACGCAGCACGGCTCGGCGTCGCCAGCAACCGAGTCGGCGTCGCTGGGGGGGACGACTTGGTGGGCGCTTCCGCCGAGGGCAAAGAAAGCCGCGGTGGGGCCCGCAAGTGCAGCCATAACAACCGGGGATTTTCGCTGCTTGCTGGCTAATGAGTGCCGACCCACGACGAGCACCTTACGGGCAAATCAAGAAATAGTCACGATCAGATAACGGCCGTCGTGCGCGGCGTTCGTCACATCGGCCAGCTGCCAGACGCCGGTGCAAGACGCAGTGCGGCCGCCGCGGGCAGCGGGCGTCGTTCATCGACCGATATCGCATCGAGCACCAGCGCGACGTAGCGTCGCCAGCCGTCGCTGTCGGAATCCATCGTCCACAGCACGCTGTGCAGCATCGCGATAAGGCGCGGTATGTCGTCGTCAACCAGGTCGGCACGCACGACGCCGGCCTGTTGACCGCGATGGGCCAGCTCGGTGAGTGCCAGATACAGCGAGGTCGAGATGTCGGGGGTCAACGATCCAGCCCTGCGCGCGGCGGTCAACAGGTTGTGTTCGCGGGCACCCAGCGAGATGGCCGCGTGGATCAGCTCAGCGAGGCCGCGCAGTGGGTCGTCGGCGCGCCGGGCCGCCTCGATCGTGGGCGCGAGGTCTTCGGCGATGCACTGATCCAGTGCTGCCCGAATCAGGTCCGCCTTGGCCGGAAACCGGCGATAGAGCGTTCGCTCACCGACTCCAGCACGGCGGGCTATCGCCTCAATGGGTGCCTCCGGCCCAAGCTCGCCGTAGATGTCCCGCGCGGCCCGCAGAATACGCTCGGCGTTGCGCGCCGCGTCCGCGCGCAACGGCCGGTCGCTAACCGCGGTCATCGTCACAGCATAACTGACAGTTGACTGCCAATCAGCCGGGTTCTACGCTCAAGTAATTGGCAGATAGCTGACACTTATGGGGAAACGTTTCGTGACGGCAACAACTTCCGACTTCTGCTCCGAGACGGAGCTTCCCGTCATACCGGCCCAGCGGGCTGTGCACTGCCCCCTACATCCCCCGCCCGAATTCGTGAAGTGGCGAGAAGAGCCTGGGCTTCGACGGGCAATGTGGGGCGGCCAACCGACCTGGATAGTGAGCCGCTACCAGGACATCAGAGCCGCACTGGTCGATCCGCGGCTGTCCGCGGACACGATCTCGTCCGCCATCAAACCGTCAAGTGATGACGGCGTGCCGGTGATCTTCGCGAGGATTGACGATCCCGAACATCATCGGTTGCGGCGGATGATGACCAGCCAATTCACCTTCCGGCGTACCGAAACGATGCGGCCGCGAATTCAGCAGATAGTCGACGACTACCTCCGCGAGATGATTGACAACGGACCGCCGGCCGACATCGTGCGCGACTTCGCCTTGCCGGTGCCGTCGTTGGTGATCGCGCTGCTGCTAGGCGTACCACCCGAAGACCTCGGGCTGTTCCAGCACAACACCACGGTTGGATTGGACACCAGGTCGTCCGAGGAGCAAAAAGCGCAGGCCTTCGCGGCGATGTATGTCTACATCGAAGAACTGGTGAAGCGCAAAGAGCGCGAACCCGGCGATGACTTGATTACCCGCCTTGTCACCGACTACGTTGCCACCGGCCAGCTCAACCATGCGACCGTGGCCATGACCGGCGTGATCATGATGCAAGCCGGACATGAGACGACCGCCAACATGATTGCGTTGGGAACTGTTGCGCTGCTGGAACATCGCGATGTGTTCGAACGGCTCGGCCGAACCGGCGATCCCGCCGTGATCGCCAACGCCATCGAAGAACTCATGCGCTATCTCACCATCGTGCATGCCCAAGTGGATCGGGTGGCGATCGAAGACCTCACGATCGGCGGCCAGTTGATCCGCGCCGGGGACAGGCTCTTGATGAACCTGCCTGCCGGAAACTGGGACGGCGAATTCGTCGAGAACCCCGAGAATTTCGACATTGATCGCAATACCCGCGGACACCTGGGGTTCGGTTACGGTGTGCACCAATGTATCGGAGCCAACTTGGCTCGAGTCGAAATGCAAGTCGCGTTCGCGACGCTGGCGCGGCGGCTACCCGGACTGCAATTGGCGGTATCGCCGGACGCACTGCGTTTCAAAGACTCCGACATCTACGGCATGAAAGAGTTGCCGGTCACCTGGTAGGGCCGCTACAGACGACTCGCAGCGAAATCCGCCGCTTGGCCTACCATGCCGTTAACCGGGTATTGGGCGTGCGCGAGGGTGGGCGTGCCGCCGGCCTCACCATCGCAGATCGAGTCGCCGGGAGCGCACAAGTCGATGGTCTTCGGCGCATACAACGGGCCGATGGTGATTGTCGGCGCGCCGTAGTTTTGCAGCCACTGGGTAGAGGGTTTTCCGAACAACGTGACCGCGGCGACGTGGTTAGCCACCTCCGGCGGCATCGGCTTGGGCAAAAACGACACGTACTCGGCAGGTATCCCCGTCGGGATGGACGCCGAGGTGACGAAGCCGGCCACCGCGGCGCCTTGTGAATATCCGCCGAGCACGATTCTGGTGTTGGGACAGTGCGCTGCGGTGGACTCAATATGGCCGCCGGCATCTTTGATGCCGTCGACGACGCTTTGGGCGAATTGGATGCGCTCGGAAAAATCGCTGCTGGCTTCGTAATTGACCGGGTACACATCCAGCGACCGGGCACCGACTTGCGGGCGCAAAGCGTCGACAAATGCTTGCCCGATCCCACCGACGCCGGGCGGCTCGCCGGTGCCGCGTGCGAACACCACGTCGACGTCGGGGCATGGCTGCGCAGACACCGCCGAAATGGGTGCAATCAGCAGCCCGCCAGTCGATATCAGCGCAGCAGCAAGGAAACGAGTGATGTGACGCGCGCGCATGCTCAGCATTGTTGCGCTGTACCCCCAAATGTGTCGCGATATTCCTCTCGGCACTACTGCGGCACTGCCAGGCGACGCGATCTATGGCGTTTCGTCTGAATCGTCTAGCACGCTGACCGCAATGCCGTACGGCAGGAACCGGACCTTGCGGCTCGCGTCGGTGTTGTTCTTGTTGGCGCGCAGCGCATCGAGTTCGGAGGCGTACACCTCTTCGACGCGAGCGCCGCCGTCGTCGCTCACGGTGTAAATCACCCATACACCGTCGCCGGCCTCGCCGGTGGTCTCCGGCGCGGTCCGGGTGCGCCGGGCCAAGTCCTCGAACAGCACCGACCATCCCGTCCGTTCCCCGGGCAGGGTGAAAAACCGACCGATCCCCTCGAACGCGCCGCGCAGTCCCTCGCTCGCGTCGCGGATCACTCGATCGAAGTCTTCCGGATCGAATCCGAACCGACTGTTCTCGTCCATCGTGGCCTCCTGGCAGCTCACACCAATAACACCAGTGTGCGCACCACCGGCGATCTGCGCCACGTCAACTCCTACGCAGCCCGGCGGCCAGGGACAGCGCAGTCAGTACCCCGGACTCATATAAGGGTTCTGCTGCTGGTAGGGATACTGCGGCTGGTAGGGGCTTTGCTGCTGGTAGGGGTTCTGTGGCTGGTTCGCACCACCCTGGCCCTCCGGCACCTGAACCGGTATCGGCACCGGCACGAACGGAAGCCTCAAGTACTCGGTCGTCATCGGCACCGACGTCGTGGGAGTCGCCGTGGACTCCGACGGCGGCGGCGTGCTGGTCGTTGTGGGTGGTGGCGGCGGCGTGGTGGTGGGAGTGCTGGTCGCCTGCTGCGTGGCGCTAGGCGGCGGACGATACGTCGTCGTTACCGGGGGCGGAGGCGGCGGTGGGGGTGGCGCCACCTCGCTGCTGGGTGGCGGGATGGCAGCGGGCGCCGGCGCCGGGCTCGGGGGCGGCGCCTCGGCGCTCGGCGGCGGTGGCGGCAGCGGGCTCGGCGACGGCGGTTGGGAGCTGGGTCGGGGCGGCGGGGGCACGGACGTGGTACTGCTCGGCGCCGGGGGCGCGTGATTGTCGGTCGCGCTGGTCAGGGTGAATGCCACCCCACCGATGGCGGCCATCGAGATCAGTGCAGCGACTCCGAAAACTAGCTGCGGCAAGCGATATCGGCGGCGTCGCCGCTCGGGCGGCTCAGCTTTCGGCAGCCGCATCAGCTGAGACGGTGTAGCGCGATCGTCGTCGTCATAGGGCTCACCGGTGTAGAACACCGGCTCGTCGCTGGAATCGTCTTGCGACCAGGCTAACTCGTGCAGCGTCTCCGACGGGTCCGCGTCGAAAAGTGCCTGGATGTCGGGGGCGGTGAGACCACCGGTAGGCGGCGGCCCGAAGGCGCTGGTCGGCGGACCGAAGTTGTCAGTGGACGTGGCGAAGCTGCCGGTGGAGGCACCCACCATCGCGGCCATCGTCGGCACCTCGACCTCTTCGCGTTGCTGCTCGACCGGCCGTCGCGAGGAGAGCACCACCGCGCCGACCGCCGTGGCGATCTCGGGCTGTACGGCGGTCACCAACGACACCTTCGCATGAGCCGAAAAATGCGCAGCGACGAACGGAAGCCTGGCTATACCGCCGGCCATCGCCACCGCCGCAAGATCCTTGCGGCGAACTCTGTTGCGCCGCAGCACGTCGTCGAACGCGGAGAAAACACCCTTGAGCCGATCCGCGATCAGGCTCTCCAAATCGTCGCGTCTCACCTGGATTCGGGCGCGCTGGCCCGAAAGGTCAACGACGAGCTCAGTCGCCGTCTCTTTGGAAAGCCGTTCCTTTGCCAGGCGGCACTCCTCTCGCACTTTCGCGAGTTGCCCGACGACGGCGGTGCTGGCGGGATCGACGCCGTTGGTGTGTCCGATATTTTCCAGAACGTGAACCAGCAGCGCCTCATCGATGAGGTCACCGGAGAAGTCCGGATAGCGCACCGTGTCGGCAATCGGGGTAAAGCCCGACGCGGCGTCGGCCAGGGTGATGCTGGTGCCGCCACCGCCGAAATCGACGAGAGCCACGACACCGTCGGCGGGTAAGCGGGCACCGGACATCAATGCTGTCAATGCGGTGACGGCATCCGAAACCAGGCACGGCGCTATGCCGTCCCGAACGAAATCCGCGTGGGCGTTCAACGCGTCCTGCAGTCCGCTCAGAGCTTGCGTACCCCAGTGTGCGGGAACGGCAATCGTGATGTTAGCTGTGGACACCTCGGCGCCGGTCGCCGTGATCAGTGCATCGAGTGCCTTTACCAGCAACAGTGTCGGGTCGTGAGTCGATCCGTCAGCAGACACCAAACTGTTTGACCGGCCGACGTCCTCGACGAAGCCGCGTATCAACGTTCCGGTATCCGATGCATCCGGGTCATCCACGAGCACACCGAGTTCCGGTGGGCGATCGGGAAAAAGGGTCAATAATGCACGGCGCGTGACGGGCGGACTGCCTTTACGCACCGCGACGAGATTGCTGGTCCCGATCGATAACCCCAACGGGTCATACATAAAGCGAACACCTTCGTCGATAGCGGTCGGTGGCCAGCGTTAACCTTAGCCGCGCTCCCGCTATCACGGTCGGCCGCAAGCTCATCGGTATGCGGTCGATGCGGTTGTGTCACCGAAGTGAGACAGCTGACCCCTTGACAGGTTTGCGCCGGCCTACACCACGGTCAACGGCAGTGACCGCCTCGGCTGGAATTGGAACGTCGACCCGCCGCTGACCTTAGCCACCGACACCTCGGGCAGCTCGGTTGTGGCAGTGTCGGTTTCGAACAGCTCAGCGGTCCAGTCGGCGCTGTTCCCACTGACGCGAACTTCGATGTGCGGATCGACCGCCGTGGCGATCGCCTGCAACGGCTGCACCGACTCCGGTGAGCACAACGAGATCCATGCGGCGTCGTCATGTGCCGGCGACCGGTGAACACGCAGCTGACCCGATGTCTCAGCGTCGACGTAGCCAACTGGGTTGAACAACGGATGCAGCTCGAAAACCTGCATCACGCCATCGATCCCGCTCGGTAGTGAGAGCGCTCGGTGGAGGCGTTCGGCTGCTAGCCCGGCCAGACCGGTCAGCTGGCGGGTGCCGATCGAGTCGGCCAACGTCGTGTCCGATCCTGCGCGGGCTCGCACCGCGATCGCAAAGGACAGATACAGCAGATGCATCTGCAGGCATACCTCATCGGCCATCCGCACCAGTGCCGAACGCGAGAATGCGGCGAAGTCGAGATCGGACACCAGCGGACCCGCATAGTCTGCCAATCCGTCGTCGGATGGATCGGTCGCATCGAGTTTCCAGGTCGCAGCGTGGGTTTCGCGAACGATGTCCAACGCCGGGATACTCTCGGCCGGCGGATAGGACTCATCGATGATGACGGTCCAGGCACAGTGCGGATGCTGGTCAGACGGCACCCGGGGTGGCCGGTGGATGGGGCGCATCTGCGCTCGCGGGTTGGTCGCCACCGCGGTGGCGTCAAACGTCGGATCCTCGATGGTGTGGCACATACCGAACACGTACTCGTCGCCCATCGGCTCCACGTCGAGCAGCGCGCCGCAGTGGTCGAGGTGAAACTCGCCGTGCCAGCGGTCGTGAATGGTGTAACGGAAATCCATGAATTGCGGCGGAGCGCCAATGTCGAGCTGCAAGCCCTTGAAGATCGTCGGCACGTCGACGCCCTCATAGTTCAGGGCACGCTGCATGCGTTTGGTATAGACCGGGCTGGCGCCGGCCCACTCCTCAATCGCGATCTGCACCATCTCTTCGCGGCCGAACTCCTGGATGCACCACGCCATGCCAGAGCGGTCGATCATGTGCCCGATCAGCAGCAACTCGGGCACTAACGCGGCCAGCTCCGGACGGGAAAGCCGGTCATATCGGGAGTGGCTCACTGCCCAAAAATAGCTGCGGCTATGTTATAAAGTCAACAATGCCTATCGCCGCAAGCCGGACGCCGCGCCGGTCGGTCAGCCCGACGCGGCGGACTAAGGCGCCACGCAAACGCGGTGATGACACCAGGGCGAAGATCATCGATCAGACGGTCCGCTGCATCGTGGACGAAGGTTTTGCCGCCGCCACCGCCAAGCACGTCGCCGAACGCGCGGGTGTCACCTGGGGAGTGATCCAATATCACTTCGGTGACCGCAACGGCCTGCTGAGGGCAGTCGTCGACGACGGGGTGGCCAAGCTGCTGGACAGCCTGTCATCGGCTGACGTCAGCGAACTGCCGCTGCGAGAGCGTATCGAGGTCGTCGTCGACACTGCGTGGAGTTGCTACAGCAGCCCGACCTCGATGGCGGCCTTCGAGATCTTGCGGGCCAATCGCGGCGGTCCGGGCGGGTCATCGCGGCGTCACCTGTTCGAGATGAACTCCGCCATCGCCGAGCTCGGCAGATTGATCACCGACGATCCATCCAACGATGGTGTGGCCGAGGTGATTTGGGCGACACTGCGCGGCGTGGTGCTGGCGCAGATGATCGTGGGCACCTCGGTCGACTGGCAGCGGGAGCGGCGCGCGCTGATCGATATGGTCACCCACTACCTCACGGCCGGATCGTGTGCTGCAATGACGGGATGAGCGCTGAGGAGCACGCCGCCTATCTAGCCGACGTCGCGGCGATTGAACAGGTCAAGTACCGCTATCTGTGGGGGCTGGACACCAAGCATTGGGACGACTTCGCCAACACCCTCACCGAGGACGTCCAGGGCGATTACGGGTCGTCACTCGGCGAGGAACTGCACTTCACCAACCGCACCGACCTGGTCGACTACATGCGCTCTGCGCTGGGCTCAGGCGTCATCACCGAGCACCGAGTGACCCATCCGGAGATCACGGTGACCGGCGGTGAGGCGACGGGCCGCTGGTATCTGCAAGATCGCGTGATCGTGGCTGAATTCAACTTCATGCTGATCGGTGCGGCGTTCTATCGCGACCGTTATCGCCGCACCGCCGACGGATGGCGGATCAGCGCAACAGGGTACGACCGGACCTACGAGGCGACGATGTCGCTGGCTGACATCGACTTCAAGGTCAAGCCGGGTCGCGCTTTGACCTGAATCCGGTTGTGCGCAGCGGCTATTGGGTGATTGCCATCACCGCGCCGGGCCGCAGCCACTGAATGATCTGCACCAGTGCGGCGTCGTCGATCGCCACGCAGCCGGCTGTTGGACCACCGTCGGTGGTGTGGAAGAAAAACGCGGCACCTTTGCCTGGCAGATGGTTCGGGTTAACGCCCATCACCACCGCATGCTTGTACTGAGGAATCTCGAGGTTCTCACTGGCCGCGGTGTCGAAAGGACACTGCGACTGCTTGCAGACCTGCATCGTGTTGAAGGTCGGGCTGTTGTCATCGCCGTTCCACCAGTGGTTGGACCCGACCTGCACGTATTTCAACCCGCCACCGGGATTAGGCGCGGTCCCGAACGCAAACGGCAAGGCGAAAACTCCCATCGGAGTAGCCGGGTACCCGCTCTTGGCCTCTGCCGCAAGACCCGCCGACCCGACGTGGGTGGGTATGCCGGCCGAAACCGGCTGCCAGCCCGTAGCGGATTGTTGGTAAACGTCCATTTTGGCGTTCGAACCACCCACTCCGACAACGGAAATGACCTGAGCTGCATTACCGACCAAGGGGGCGAACCAGGGTGCGCCGACTGCACCGCCCTTCGGAGCTGCCGTTAGGATGACGCATGCCGCGCACACCACAGCGCACAGCAAACCCAGCAGTCGGCGCACCGTTTCATGGTCAACGCCACGCAATGTCAGGTCAAGTAAAGCTTTAGCTTCGATCAGGTCACCGCGCGGCCGCGACCCGACGCTGCCCTCCTATTGGCGCTAATCGGGCCCTATGATCAGCACCGATGTCCTTGGGCGACAGCGGCCAGATATGGCAGCTCTGCGCCTGACCCGAGCCTCGGTGACGTTGTGGTCGGGCGTGGGCCACAGGATCCCGGGGTATAGAGAGCTTGGATGGCAACGACAGATCGCGAGAGAACGACCAAGTTCGCCGTGGCGAGCGGGGTGGACGCGCCACCGCTGACCGTGTGGCTGGGATCGGCGATGTACACCTTCCCAGTCGACCGCGACGTCATCGTGGGCCGTCAACGCGACTGCGACATCCGTTTTCACGACATCAATCCCGACGACCTGACCCTGATATCGCGGGTGCACGCGATCCTGCGCTGCAACGACACCCAATGGGTGGCCATCGACAAAAGCCAAAACGGCATTTACGTCGCCGGTTCCCGTGCCGCTCTGGTGCCTATCCACGACCGCACCAGCATCACACTGGGCAGCCCGCACGGGCCGCAGTTGACATTTCGCGTCCCCGCATCGACGACACCGTCGGGACCACGCAACCGGCATATGCCCCATCAAGGCTGGGTGGAGAGCACAACGACGGTGGCGTTCCGGCCACCAGTTTCGCAGCCCTCGCCGCCGGTGCGTCCGACGGGGCCGCAGCCGGGTCCAATCCGACCGCACCCTTCCGGGCCGGTCACTGACACCGAGCAGGTCCTGATTCCGCCGCGGACGGCGGCTCCCAGGGGTTCGACGACGATTGGCCGTGCCAAGACCAACAACGTCGTCATCGACGACGCACTGGCGTCCCGCGTGCATGCGGTGCTGGTATCCAACTCGACGGGTCTGGAGATCCGCGACAACAACAGCAGCAACGGCACATTCGTCAATGGCACCCTGATCACCCGGGCGGTGCTGCGCGACGGCGACATCGTCACCATCGGCAACACCGACCTGGTCGCGACGGGCCACACCCTGGTACCGCGACCCGCGGCGGCGCGCACCAACGGGCTGGTCGCCTACGGGTTGGCGCTGACCATCGACGGCCATTCGCTGCTGACGGACGTGTCCTTCACCGCAAAGCCGGGGACGCTGACCGCAGTGATCGGGCCATCCGGCGCGGGGAAATCCACGCTGGTCAAGCTGGTTGGTGGTGCGATGCCGCCCACCGCCGGTGCGGTGGCCTTCGACGGGCACGACGTGCACGCCGAGTACGCCTCGATGCGCTCCCGGATCGGGATGGTGCCCCAAGACGACGTCGTGCATCACCAGCTCACCGTCGAGCAAGCGCTCAGTTATGCAGCCGAATTGCGGCTGCCGCCGGACACCTCAACCGAGGATCGCCGACAGGTGGTCAAGCAGGTGCTCGACGAACTGGAGTTGACCCCGCACATGAAGACCCGGGTCGACAAGCTCTCCGGCGGGCAGCGCAAACGCGCGTCGGTGGCAATGGAACTGTTGACCGGCCCGTCGCTGCTGATCCTCGACGAACCGACCTCGGGGCTGGACCCAGCATTGGACCGGCAGGTGATGACGATGCTGCGCCGGCTCGCCGACGCCGGCCGGGTCGTCGTCGTGGTCACCCATTCGCTGACCTACGTGAACATGTGTGACCAGCTTCTGCTGCTCGCACCCGGCGGCAAGACCGCCTTCGCCGACCCGCCCGCCGAGATTGGGACCGCGATGGGCAGCACCGACTGGGCCGACATTTTCGCCCGGGTCAGCACCGACCCCGACGGCGTGCACCGCGCGTACCTGGCACGCCACCCCGCGGCCCCCCGACGGCCATCACCGACCGCCGGCGCGGCACCGCTGGGCCGGCCGCCGCACACCAGCCGCTGGCGCCAGGTTTTGACGTTGGCGCGCCGCCAGACCCGGCTGATCACCTCCGACCGCGGCTACTTCACGTTCCTGGCGCTGCTGCCGTTGGTGCTCGGCGTGCTTTCGCTGGCGGTGCCCGGCAGCACCGGGCTGGGCAATGCCAGCCCGACCGCGCCCGAGGAACCCATCGACATCCTGATCCTGCTCAACATCGGCGCGGTGTTCATGGGGACCGCCCTGACCGTGCGCGACCTGGTCGGCGAGCGGATGATCTTCCAGCGGGAGCGGGCCGTGGGTCTGTCGGCATCGGCGTACCTAATGGCCAAGGTCATCGTCTACAGCGCCGCGGCGCTGATCGAAACCGCGGTCATGGTCGCCATCATGACGATCGGCAAAGGCGCGCCCTCGGCCGGCGGGGTGCTGTTGGGCCGCGGCGTGCTGAGCGGTGTCGTCGAGCTCTATCTGACCTTGGCGGCCACGGCCATCGCGTCGGCGATGGTCGGACTGGCCCTATCGTCGCTGGCCCGCTCCACCGAGCAGGTGTTGCCGCTGCTAGTGGTGACCATCATGGTCTCGATGGTGCTGGCCGGTGGCCTGATCCCGGTGACCGGGCGGCTGGTTTTGGACCAGTTGTCGTGGCTGGTCCCGGCCCGCTGGGGTTTCGCCGCCTCGGCGTCGACGGTCGATCTGAACAACATCGAGGGAGCGCTGCCCGTCGACCGATTCTGGCGCCACGTGAGCAGCTCATGGCTGCTTGACATGGGCATGCTGGTGGCGCTCGCTGTGATTTTCACCGGTCTTGTCCGCTTCCGGCTGCGGTTGCGGGTACGCACCCAGGCTCGCTAAGCCCGGCTCTGGGCTGTGGTCATACTAGTTTGATGGCGGTCATCGTCCGCAGGCTTCTCGGCATCGGCAAGCTGCCTGCGGACCTGCGCGCGGAGGTTGAAGGCGAGGGGATTGTCTACCTCGCCGATTTCGTCGCCGTCACCCGACGGTTCAGCGGCGCGATCCCAGGCCTGCGCTCTGCGCACAGTGTCGCCAGCTATGTCGGGTCGCTGGTGTTCACCTCACAGCGAGTGCTGGCGACCCTGTCGTCGCTACCGAAACTGGCCGGCCCTACCGTCGATGTGCCCTGGGACCCACCGCAGTCCGGCGCGGCGGCGGTGCAGATCGCGTCGACCGGTTTACAGGTTGACATCGATGTCGGCGCGGTGGATCCGTCGTTCACTGGCCATCTGTCGATGCATTACAAGGTCGGCATTCCCGGCGACGTGCTCACTGGGTTGCCGCGCCGGTCGCTGAGCTTCGACCTGCCACCGGAATACGTTTTCCGCGCAGTCGGCGTCACTTACCGGCCCTGAGAAGTTCAGCGGCGCAGCCAGGCCGACGACGACAAGTCCGGCCACGGCGGGCGGCGCAGCACGGCCAAACTGCCCAGCACCGCCGCTATCAGGCCGGTGATCGCCCCGATCAGCGCGACCCGGTTCGAGTCGACCACCGGCACCCAGGACACAGTGCCGCCATGCACGACGAACACACCGACCGGCGTCGCGGTGCCGCCGCGCACCTTGGCAACGGTGATCACCGTGCCGCCGTCCGCCGTCCGGTAGGGCTCGCCGTAAACGCGTCCGCGAGTGCCGTTGGTCGGCAATTCGTCGAGTGAGTCAGGGATCTTCATGGGATTGATCCTTCCTCGCGGTTATGGCGCACCGAAGCGCCACTTCACACACTAGGGTTCCTGCGGTTCCTACGATGGCTATGTGGGCAGTCACGCATTTAGTCCGCGGGAGCGGCAGGCGGTATATCGCGTGATCTCCGAGCGGCGTGACATGCGGCGGTTCGTCCCCGGCAGCGCAGTACCCGAGCAGGTCATGGCGCGGCTGTTACAGGCCGCGCATGCGGCGCCCAACGTGGGCCTGATGCAACCCTGGCGGTTCATCCGGATCACCGACGAATCGCTACGACAACGCATTCACGCCCTGGTCGACGAGGAGCGTCTGCTGACTGCGCACGCGCTGGGCCGACGGGCACAGGAATTTCTGGAGCTGAAGGTCGAAGGCATTCTGGATTGCGCCGAACTCTTGGTGGTCGCGCTGTGCGAGGGCAGGGACAGCTACGTTTTCGGCCGTCGCACGCTGCCTCAGATGGATCTTGCGTCGGTGTCTTGCGCGATCCAAAACCTCTGGCTGGCAGCGCGATCCGAGGGCCTGGGGATGGGATGGGTGTCGCTGTTCGACCCGCCAAGATTAGCGGCACTGCTATCGATGCCCGCCGACGCCGAGCCGGTGGCGATACTGTGTCTGGGCCCGGTACCGGAGTTTCCGGATCGGCCGTCGCTGGAATTGGATGGCTGGGCGTTCGGGCGACCGCTGGCCGAATTCGTCTCGGAAAACCGCTGGGGAACCTCCTCGCAACTGCGGTAAGCGCGCGACCCCGATGCACCCGTGGATCCCGGCCGCGGCAGCATAGCCGCGGCCCGCGGCAGTACGATGCCGGGGTGCAACCTCCTCCGCCAGGCTTTCCCCCGCAATGGGGCAGTTCACCACACGATCCCCAGGAGCACGTCGAGCCTGGCTACGGTGGCCAGCCCGGCACCGGTGGCTACGCTCAGCAACCGCCGCCATATCCTGGTTACGGCACGCCGCCTCCGCCGGCACCCGGCTATCCGCAGACCGGTTACCCTCAGCAGCCGGGGCAAGGTCCGCCCGCTTGGGGCGGCTACGGCGCGCCCGCCACCGGCCCCACCTCCCAGCAGACCGTCGGATGGATCACCTTTGCCATCGTCGGGCTGCTCGGGCTGCTCGGAGCCATCCTCACCCTGACCCTGTGGCTCAATATGAGCAGCGCTGTCAGCCGTGCGTCGGATGTGTGCAACCGGTTCGGTGGCGGGTACTCCAGCATGTGCCGGCAATCGATCAAACATGTGGTTCCCAGCATTCCACCGGCACTGGTGACCTCCCTGTTCCTCATCATCGCGGCCAGCCTGGTGGCGACCGCTGGCGCCGTGATGCTCGTTCTCAAGCGACCGACGGGGCAATTCCTGCTACTCGGCGGTGGCATTGTGATGCTGGTATTGGCGATCGGTTGCGAAGCGCGATACGGGGCCACCGGCCGACTGACCTACGACCTGATCGCGGGTGTCATCATCGCTGCCATCGGCGGCCTGATGCTGATCCCGGCGTTCCGATTCGCCCTCGGGCTATCACCGAAGCCGGTCGCGGGTCCCGGACCCGGCGGCTTTCAAAGCGGCGGGCAATGGCCCTACGGCCAACCGCAGCCGCCGCCGCAATATGGCCCACCCGGCGCAGGCGGGTCTCCGCCGCAACAGTGGTGAGCCGCTGACGATACCCGCGTCGCACACCGCCGCCGCATCGATCCGCCCCGCGGTACGGCCCGACGCGCCGCCGGAGATAACGTCAACCCGGGGGCTCACAAGCGCAGGAGGTGACGGCAATCGGCGACCACGACACAGCCGACCAGCAGGCTGACAATGTGCTGATTGTGCACTGGCACGATCTGGGCCGCTATCTCGGTGTCTATGGTCACGACGACGTTTTCAGCCCGCGGCTGGACCAGTTGGCGAACGAGGGCATCCTGTTCACCAGGGCGCACGCCACGGCGCCGCTGTGCTCACCGTCGCGCGGATCGCTGTTCACCGGCCGCTACCCGCAGAGCAATGGACTCCTCGGCCTGGCCCACCATGGGTGGGAGTATCGCTCGGGCGTTCGCACACTGCCTCAAATGTTGTCTGAATATGGCTGGTATTCGGTTCTTTTCGGAATGCAGCACGAGACGTCGTATCCGAGCAGGCTGGGTTTCGACGAGTTCGACGTATCGAACTCCTACTGCGAATATGTCGTGGAGCGGACTCGGCAGTGGCTACGCGACCATCACGCCGGCCGTCCATTTCTGCTCACGGCCGGCTTCTTCGAAACCCACCGCCCCTACCCGCGGCACCGCTACCAACCGGCCGACGCAGCCGTGGTAGAGACGCCCGACTATCTGCCCGATACCGTTGAGGTGCGCCAAGATCTGGCCGACTTCTACGGATCCATCGCGACCGCCGACGCCGCGGTCGGCCAGATACTGGACACCCTTGCCGATACCGGGCTCGATGCCAGCACCTGGGTGGTTTTCATGACCGACCATGGCGCGGCCTTCCCGCGGGCCAAATCCACGCTCTATGACGCCGGGACCGGCATCGCAATGATCATCCGCCCTCCCACCCGGATCACACCACGGCCAAAGGTTTACGACGAGCTGTTTAGCGGCGTCGATCTGGTGCCAACACTTCTGGGCCTGCTCGGTATCCCCGAGGCGGCCGACGTCGAAGGCATCTCCCACGCCCAGGCACTGCTCGCGCCGGATGACACCGCGCCGGTGCGAGACCACCTGTACACCACCAAGACCTATCACGACTCGTTCGATCCGATCCGCGCAATCCGGACGAAGGAATTCAGCTACATCGAGAACTACACGCGCCGACCGCTGCTGGACCTGCCGTGGGATATCCAAGAAAGCCCCTCGGGACATGCGGTCGCACCACTGGTCACGGCTCCGCGCCCCGAACGCGAGCTCTACGATCTGCGTGCAGATCCCACCGAGACCAACAACCTGCTATCCGGGGGCACCGAGGGAGCCGAAGCAATCGCCGTTGATCTCGCTGTGCGGCTACATGATTGGCGTCAGCAGACCGGCGATGTCATACCGTCCGATTTCGCCGGCAGTCGCATTGCGGCGCGCTATACCGAAACGTATCTACAGATTCACGAGATGACGCCCACTAGTCGGTCGGCGATCGCTGTCGACCGTGGCATCGAGGACGAAGTCAAGCACATCGAGCAATAGTTGTGTTCAGCGTGAACGGAATACAGATCGATGCCCCACCACGGCGCACGGTTAGGCTCACCTGATGCCCGCGCATCCGACGTCCTACCTGGTGCTTGCCTCGCAACGCTGTGGCAGCACGCTGCTGGTCGAATCGTTACGTGCGACCGGTAGTGCCGGCGAGCCACAGGAGTTCTTCCAGTACCTGCCGACTACCGGCATGGCGCCCCAGCCGCGGGAATGGTTCGCCGGAGTCGAAGACGAGACGATCCTGCGGCTGCTCGATCCGCTGGAGCCGGGCACACCGGACACCGCGTCGTCGACCGCCTGGCGTGAACACATCCGAAGCTCCGGTCGGACGCCCAACGGCATCTGGGGCGGCAAGCTGATGTGGAACCAAACCCCGCTGTTGCTGCAGCGGGCGGCAGGACTGCCCGATCGCTCCGGGGACAGCCTGCGCGCCGCGATTCGAGACGTGATCGGCAGCGAGCCGGTTTACGTCCATGTCTACCGGCCGGATGTGGTTTCGCAGGCGGTGTCGTTCTGGCGGGCGGTGCAGACAAGGGTGTGGCGCGGCCGCCCCGATCCTGAGCGCGACTCACAGGCCGCCTACCACGCCGGCGGTATCGCTCACATCGTCAGAGTTCTGCGGGAGCAGGAGGAAGGCTGGCGCAATTGGTTCGCCGCGGAGCACATCGACCCGATTGACGTGTCCTATCCGGTGCTGTGGCGCAATCTGACCTCGATCGTCGCCTCGGTCTTAGAGTCTGTCGGCCAAGATCCCCGGCTGGCGCCGGCGCCGGTGCTGGAACGCCAGGCCAATCAGCGCTCGGACGAATGGGTGGATCGTTATCGCGCCGACGCGGAGCGATTGGGCCTGCCGCAATAACCCTGCTCGCCGAGTCACCCACCGACCTGCGCGACGACAAACACTCGCCGGAACGGGAAGTACGTCGTCCCGTCGGGCCGGCTCGGGTAAGCGTCGGCGAGCAGCGGGATGAGCTCGGAGCAAAACTGTTGGTACTCCTGCTCTTTGAGCCGCTCGCGCACTGGTCGTAGCGCGGTGCCTTCGATCCAGTGCAGAACTGGGTGCGCACCGGTCAGCCGGTGCAGGTAGGTGGTTTCCCACGCGTCGACGTTGCATCCCGCTTCAACCAGTAGTTCGGCGTAGCGCATCGGGGCGTCTACCACGGTTCTCACCTGAAACGGCATGTTGCGCAGGGCTTTTACGTATGCTTCGCGGTGGGCCACCACCTGCACGGCGAGGTGTGAAGGGCTCTCGAAATTGCCCGGCATCTGAACTGCGATCCACGCCCCGGCGGGTAGTTGACTAGCCCACCGGACCAGCAGCTCACCGTGTTCGGGCACCCAGTGCAAGGCCGCGTTACTGACTATCACGTCGGTATCGTGTTGCGGGGTCCAGGTTCTCAGGTCTCCGACTGCAGCGTCCACGCCACGCTCGCGGGCAGCGGCGACCATCTCGGGTGAGCTGTCCAGCGCCTCGATCACCGCGTCCGGCCAGCGCCGCGCCAGCTGCAAGGTCAGGTTGCCGGGGCCGCATCCCAGGTCGGCCGCTCGGCGTGGTCGCTGCGCGTTCACCCGGGACAGCAGGTCGTGGAACGGGCGGGCGCGTTGATCGGCGAAGGACAGGTAGACGTCCGGGTCCCACACTTTGATCCTCCTGATCAACGGCCCAGTAGCAACTGGTATAGACGAACCGTATTACGGACCGACCTACAGGACCGGCAGATCTGGTCCGCGCCGGTGCTGGACAGGGGTCGACAAAAGACCCGCCGAGCAATCAGTATGTGGGGCTCATCCGCGGGATGATCGTCTCGACGCAATGCCCAGCCTCCCAAGGCGATGCGTGCGTCCAGCTGTTCCCGACGGCCCTGCTGCGGACTGGGAGATATAGGCTGACAGCCTTTTAGCTGGCAGCAGTTTGCGGCAGCGGCGTAACGGCGCTGGGCCAGCGCAGCCGGGTCAGCAGCAGGGCCTCGGGCAAGGCGGCATGACCGTCGAGCCGCTGCGTGGATAGCGGGTGCAACGCGGCTAACGCCGGTCGGTGGTTTCCGGATTGCGGAATCAGCCCGGGCAGTGGCCCGCTCGCGGTAGAAGGGGCATCGGTGCGCAATGCGCATGCGACGGCCAGCGTCTGGTCATCACCTGCCCCGGCAACCTCCAGGGCCGTCCAGGTTTCGCGGATCGGGTATGACCAGATCGCCGCGAGGGTATTCGGCAACGCGGTGTCAGCTCTAACCTGATACGCCGCGACGTAATCCGCGCTCCCGTACTCGATTCCGCGCCAGGTTTCGCGGGCAGACGCCGGGTAGGGCCTGGGGACGTCGTCACGGTCTGCGATAGCAGCCGTCCAGCCGTTCTCGCGGAGATGGTCGGCGAGCCGACGCGCTGCGACCTCGGCGGTCTTGTCTAGCGGAATGTGCGGCGAACGGGCTTCTAGCGCCGGAAGATTGTCCGCGGCCGACAACATCAGCCCGATCCAGGTTTGCCGCTGCCGGGCGCCGGTATCAGATGTACTGTCTCGGCTGGTGACGCGGATCGCTTCGGCGCGCAGGCCGTAGCGTTCCACGTAACTGGCGATCAGCGGCAGCGGCAGCACATCCGGACTGGCCTGCGGTGCTGTCACCCGCAGCAGCGCGGTAGTGCGCATGTCGGTGCCGGATTTGCCGGCATGCCGGGCACCCCGGCTGGGGCGCAGGATGGCCAGCCGCCGACGCAGGATGCTCGTCACCGCCAGCCCGCGCCACCGGGCCAGCAGCATGATCGCCATGACGATCGCAATGCCGAGCACCCAACGTTCACGAGCGGACTGCCACGGATAAGCCATGGCCGCGGCCACCAAAGCCAAGAGCACCAACGTGATCCGCCCAGTGGACAGCGTTGTCGATTGGGTAGGCCTCACAGCGTGGGCTCCTTTCGTCGGCGCGAGGCGATCGCGGCGGCGACCACGACGGCCAGAATCAGGGCAGCGGTACCGGCGTAGGCGACGATCCGCGGCACGGAGCTCTTCGGTGCTGGCTCCGGCGGCGCTGCGACGCGTTTCACCGGGGCTGCATCGTGATTGGCGGTGGTCGGCAGCTCCCAGGTAAGGGCCGCGACGGGATCCAGGCTACCGGCGCCGACGACGTTGGAGGGCGCGCGGGCGCCGTTGTGCGCGGTTGCGGTGAGCCGGTGGATCACCGCGCTGGCGTTCAGCTGTGGGTACTTGCTGCGCACCAGCGCCGCGACACCAGATACGTAGCCGGCCGCATAATCGGTGCCGTTGAGCGAAGCCAACTGCTGCCGTTGGTTGGGCAGCCCGTTGGCCAGTCCCCCGTCGTCGCGGTTGCTCACCGACACGATGTTCTCGCCGGGCGCAGCGATGCCCACCCATGGGCCGGCCATCGTGAATTTTGACGGCTGGTCGTCGGGCGTCAGCGAGGCCACCGACAGCACGTAAGGCTGCCACCAGGACGGCACCGACACCGACGTGACACCCGCCCAGTTGCGGGGATCCTGGGGATGGCCAAGGTCGGTCAGCGGGTTGGATTCACATGAAGCTGCGCCGGAACCCCAACCGGCGGAGCCATTGTCGCCGGCAGCAGCCACGATGACGGAGTCTTTGTCCACCGCCGCGTACCGCAGCGCCGCTCCGAGTTGGGACTGGTCAATGTTGCGATCGGCGGGCAGGCAGGTGATCGCCGAGACGTCGATCACCCGGGCGCCGAGGTCGGCCGCATGCACAACGGCGCGGCCCAGCGCGGCTACGTCGACGGTCGCACGTTCCCGGGTCGGATCCCCGCCCGGCGTTCGCGGCGAAAACTTCGCGGACGTAACCCGCAGCGACAGCAGCCGTGCCGCGGGCGCGATCCCGGCGAACCCGTCGTCACCGGGCTGGCCGGCGATCAGTCCGGCGACCAACGTGCCGTGCCCGTCACAGTCGGTCAAGCCATCGGTCGATTCCACATAGTCGCCACCGGGCGCTACGCGGGGTAGCCGGGGCCCCGGCCGCACGCCAGTGTCCAGGACCGCCACCAGTTGCCCGTCGCCACGCGAAAACCGCCACGCCGCAGCCAGATCCATCATCCGCTGGTTAGGCGTCGTCACGCCGGGATCGGTACCGGGGATGACACCGGAGCTACCGCAGTCACCGTTCTTCTCCATCGGCTGTACAGGACCCGGAGCACCGTTGGGCGGCGCGGCGCCGGGGCCCACCTCCGGCTTGCTGATCGCAGATGCCGGCGGACACATCCCCAACGCGGCAATCAGAACAGCAGCCAGACAACCCCATCGGCGCCGGGCCTGGGCACGGATCATCGATTCAGTACCCAGCTGAAGAGCCCGACCAGATAAGCCATCACCGGAATCAGCGATGCATCGATTCCCGACGCAAGGAAACCCAGCAGCCGCCGCAGCGGCAGCGAATAGCTGTCCGGCGAGGCGACCGCCGGATTCAGCGCAATCACTACCCACACCAACACCAGCGCGGCGAGAACCACAGCAGCGCACAACGCAGCCAGATAATGCGACGTCGCGGTGTAGAGCACCATCAACGCCACAGCCACCAGGTAAGGCTGAGCCAGCAGCCAGGCCTTGCAGGCGGCCGAGTCCCATACCCGGGCCCGCAAGGCAGCCGAGACCGCGGTGGCGGCCACCACGTACCAGCCCCAGGCGGACAATGTTCCCGGGTGCAGGGCGATCGCCACCGACCCCAGCACGCTCAGCAGGACAGCCCCCGCGATGAAGCCATTTTGGTGCGCGTCACTGATCCGCACCCGGCGCGGCAGGTCCTCAAGCACCCGCAATGACGGCGCCGACGGCGTCGGATCACCGGGTGCCGGGATGACCGGTAGCGGGAAACGCGCCCACAGTGCAGAAAGTTGGGCGGTCTCAACCGTGACCAGCAGCGCTACCACGATCAATCCGCAGCCGACGCTCAGCAACGGCAGCTGCCAGAGCGATTCGGCGCCGGCAGCCAGCAACACACCTAGGCCTAACACCGCTGTTGCGGTGAAAACACTGACCGCCCTTTCGCTTTCGCGGCTGACGAGCACAATGCTGATCAGCGACCACGCGGTCACCCCGGCTGCCGCCAACATCACCTTTTCCGCCCCGAAACCACCCGGTACTGCCAAGGTCAACGCCGCGGGGATGGGTATCAGCGCGGCGGCGGACAAGGCCGCGCCCACCCGAGGTACACGTATTGCCAACCCGGCCAGCGCAGTGAGCAAAGCGATCGCACCGAGCGCGAACAGCCCCACAGGCGCACCGGTCACCACACGATGAGTAACCGCCAAGGCGGTCGCCGCCCAGATCAATCCAACGGCTGCGGCCAGCGCGCCGCGCTGGATGTGGCTGAGGCCCCACGGCTTCAACCGCGATGCCGAGAAGATCACCGCCGCGTCGGCGATGTCCTCGACGATGCCGGGTGCGGCCGGTCCGGATGGAACTGGTTGCAAGGCCAAAAGATCCCCATCGACGACACCGACGGTGCCCAGACTGGCGTCCAGGCTGAACGGCGCCCCGCCGATCGGCGCAAGACTGAGCCGGGTGGGTGTCACCGGCTCGGTCGCGACACCCCCGCTATCGGCCCCAACCGCCGCACCGTTTTGAATGGCGGGAACCACCAAACGTTGCACCGCTGGCAGGATTTCGCGTAGCGGTAACTCGGCGGGCAACGCCATTTCAGTCAGCCGGCTATCAGACAGGATGGCGACCCGCACGATCGGCATCACAGCGCTGGACATCACCGGCTCCTTCGAGTTCTGCGGGACCTTCGCGGAGACATGGGCTCTACTTTCTCTTTTCTCTTCATACGTCAGCGGGTGATCTTAGACAGCTCGTCGGCCGGACTCGTGCTGAAGTCTCGGGACAGCGGTTTGCCGGCGAACCAGTGGCCATCCGGTAACTGGGCGGTGAGCTGCTCGACGGCGACCGCGATCGCAAATGCGGTTCCGGGGCGAAATGTCGAAATCCATTCGCCGTCGAAGGCACGCGACGGGCTGACCAGCACTCTGCCCGCGGTGCTGTCGACAATGCTCACGCCGACTTCGGTGCTGCTGTGCGCTCCGTCGTGGCGGCACCCGGCAACGATCTCGACGTAGCTGCGCGGCCCGGTGAATACCGCCTCGACCACGGTGCGCGCTGAGTGGGGGATTGCCAGGTAGTCAAGGACTTCGGCCAACGACGTCCCGTTTCGCAGCCGCTCGTCGGCCCGCGCGCCGACCCGGGCGGGCAAGCTGAATTCGTCGAACCGAGCCGGCGGGCGCTGCGCCAAACCGACACCGAGCACGGGCACCAGCGCCCGGGCGTCGTCGATATCCATCGCCGTGAAGGTCACCAGTTGCGCATTGCGCAGCGCCACAACAGTTCTGTCGCCGCGCCGCGCGATGATCCCGCGCAGCAGCTCATCGGCACCGGAGGCCTGACCCGTCGGTCCGGATCCCACGTAACGCAGGTCCAACCAGCGTTCCGGGAAGCACACCACCCGGATCCAGTCGGCCACCGCCGGGTTGACTGCGCCGCCGACAGACATCATGCCCATCCGAGCCAACTCCGCGGATTGGCGATCGATGAACGCACCTCGCTCAGCGGCGTCGGTGTAGGGCGTGGTAATCGCCAATACCCATGGGAACGTACCCGCTCCAACGGTATCAGCGATGAACCACGCCTGATCGACGGTGAGCTCGACGGCGTTGGGCCCGGCAGCCATCTAAACTGCGGGCCTGCCCGCCAGCTCGCCCGGCATAATCCGGCCGGTGGGCCGTGACCGAGTTAGCCGCCCCATTTGGCGCCTTCGGCTTGGTCGCGGGCCAGCATCGAGGTGGTGTTGTTCTCATGGGTGCCGGCCATGCCGCGATAGGCCAACACCAACTGCTCCATGGCCTGATTCCACTGAGCCTGCCACGCCTGATAACTCATCCCGGTATCACCTTGCCAACCCGCCGACAACGCAGCCTGCTCACTGGCGATATCGGCACCCAAACTCTGCAACGTGCCCGCATACCCAGCCATATCCGCGGCATGAGCCAGCATCGCCGGATAGTTATACATAATCTGCGACATCACAAACCCCTTCGTCTAGAACCCGGTGTAGCTACTGGCCGCAGCAGCATCCGCAGCCACATAGCTGCCCGCAGCATCACCAAGGTTGGCCTGAGCAATATCCAGCAACGTGTTGATCTTGGCCGCAGCAGCCACAAAACGGGCATGAGCGCCCTGAAACGCCGCCGCGGAATCCCCGGCATGAAACGCCTGCGCCGACATGGCCTCCTGCTCGGCCTGACCAATCGTGGAACGCATCAACCCCGCCTTGGCGCCAAACGCCGACTGCGAAGCCACCAACTGCGGAATATGGGCATCCAACATACTCATAACTGACATCCTTTCTGAATAGATTGATTATCGTTGTCCACCAAGCACACTCAGCTGTGTTCCCCCTCCCCATCCGGTGCGTCGGGATCCCACGTGCCCGGCACCATCGGCATCCGCGGCCCGCCGCCGAACCCGTTACCGCTCAGCGTGGCCAATCCGGCTGCCTGGGCGACGGTTTCTTTGCGCACCGTCCCGGCGAACCCTAACGGCCCCGCCCCCCAATCGGAGGCGACCGTGGCGGCTTCCACGGGCTCAACAACCGGTCCCAGATCGCTGTCCATGTCCGCGAATTCATCGCCATAATCACGCATCTGGGCCCGCCGGCGCCGCCGCGTACGCGCCTTCTCTTTACCGACCGCACCCACAGCGGCCACCGCGGGAATGTAACTACTGGGCGCCTTGGTGCCCTCGTGGTCGCTCAATGTCGGCCCGGGCCCGGCGTCGGGGCCGATTCCACCCACCACATACCCGAAGCTTCCGGTGGCCGGCGTAGCCGCCGCGCCGACGCCGGACGTGCCGCCGACAGCCGGTGCCGACCCACCGGCCGCTGCCGACGTGCCGCTGATCGCTACCAACCCGCCCGCAGGCGACGCGGATGACGTTTTGGCAGCTGCGATTCCAGCCCCTCCGGTCCCCGCGGGAATGGCTGCCGGGGCCTCAGCGGTCAGCGCATTGGCGGCCAGCGCGATGATGATCGAAAGCCAGGCCGGAGAACTCAAGAGCAGCGACCAGGTCGTCCAACCGACGGGTTCGAAGAATGCTTGGTAGCCGATGGCAAACAGCAGCGGGAACCACGCGCTCGGGTTCGCGATGATGGAGTTGAGGGTCTGGGCCGGGTTCTGGATGAGTTGGACGATTTGATTGAACATGTCGTTGAGGAAGTTCGATCCCGACGATGACGTCTGGGCCGCTTGTGCCACGCTGTTGCTTTTCACCACCGCCGGAGCCGGCGTGGTGCGCGGGGCGGACGCCAACGCGGTCCCGGAAATAGCGTGATAGGTGGCCATCGTTGTGGCCGCCTGAATCCACATCCGCACATAGTCGGCTTCGTTGAGCGCGATCGGAATGGTGTTGATTCCAAAGAAATTCGTCGCGACCAGCACCCCGTGGACTGTGTGATTAGTCACCAAATCCGGAAGGGTCGGCATCGCTGCCAACGCTGTGGTGTAGGCGGCCGCGGCAGTTTCCTGCTGAGCAGCCACCCCGGCGCTGTTCGCGCTGGCCTGCGTGAGCCACGTCAAGTACGGTCCGTGCGCGTCTACATACTGCTCGGCGCTCGGACCCTCCCATGCACCGGCTTGCACCGCGCCCAGCAGTGAGGTGAGTTCGCCGGCAGCCGAGGCATATTCAGCGCTAAGCGAGGTCCATGCCCCAGCGGCCGCCAACATCGACCCGGGCCCGGGACCGCTGCTGAGAAGCGCTGAATGCACCTCAGGCGGCGAAGCCATCCAAACCGGCGCGGTCATCGTCAGCTGCCGGCACCCAGATACGTCGAAGCAGCAGCCGCATCACCGGCCGCATAGCTGACACCGGACTCGCCCACACCGATCCCGGCACGGCCGAGCTCCTCTACCCCTTCGGCCGCGACCGTGGCGTGTTCACTGCCTTGGGCGCTGAAGCCGGCGGCGGTCTGTAGCGACACCGGATCGACCGCCGGCGGAACCACCGCGGTAATCAGCGGTGCCGCGCCCGCATGCGCGGCGGCCAGCCGGGCGGTGATCGCTTCCACGCCGGCGCTGGCCGAGGCCAGACCCTCAGGAATTATCCGCAACGTCATGGCATCTCATCCCTTCCCACGAACCACTTTCCGATAAATTTCACCGACCGTCAGCGACCTTCAAGAGCTACACCTTCGTCGACGAGCGGATTGACTAACTGCACATACGTTGGACTGTCGCTGTCGCCCAACAGAATTGCGCGACCAGCGGGCAGCCGGTCAAATCGCTGACCGCGGATCTTGCCGCCGTCGGCTGGATTGCCGGACAACATCAACGTGGTCGCTTGCAAATCGTTGAACCGACGCAGCAAGGGGCTGGTCATCAGGGCGTGCGCGGAACCGGTCGCGCGGGCGGTGACGATTACCCGCAATCCCAGATCACTCGCTTGGGCCAGCAACCCGATCAGCGTGGTCCAGGGCCGCTGACCGATGTACGGGCCGGTCAGCGCCGGAGTGTCCGGTATCTGGTCGACGTCGTCGATGATCAGGTAGTGCGTGTGCCCGTGATATGACCAGCCGGACAATTCGGCCGTCGACAGGCCCGCCGGCGGTTGCCGCTGCTCGATGAGCGCCGACAAGCCAAGCATCGCCGGGAGTACCCGGTCGACGTTGGCGGTGTATTCGTTGTCGGGGAACAACGGCTCGTCGACGAGATGCAGCCGGCGGTCTACCACAGTGAAAGCGACAAGGTCTGGTGTGGAGTTCTCCCGGATGGTGCGGATGATGTGGCGCAGCAGTGTGGTCTTGCCCGATCTGGTGTCGCCCAGTACCAGCAACAACGGGTTGTCGGCAAAGTCGACTTCGACTGGCGCCAAGTCCTGTTCGCGCTGACCGATGACGACCCGGTCGGGGCCCCGATAGGCTGCGCCAACCGCAGCGGGCGCCAGGTTAGTGGGTAGCAGCCGCACCGGTGGCGCCGTAACTCCTGGATGACGGGCATTGATCGCGGCCACCTGGTCCAGTTGGGGCGCCGCGAACAGGAAGTGCTCGGCGGCCATGGTCAGGCCGCGGCCCGGTTGATCGGCGGGAACCGCTTCGGCCGGCCGGTGCAGCGCGCCGACCAGTCTGACATTGCTGTCGCGGGCGTCGTGCAACCGGAGCTCGAGCCGCAGACCGAGGCCGTCGCGCATCGCCAGGGGCACCTCCAACCAGCTGGGAGTTGTGACGACCACGTGAATGCCATAGGCCAACCCGATGTTGACGAGTTCGGTTACCTTGCCCAGCAGTGGGTTTCGAGTGTTGAACTGGTCGGTATTGTCCCGCCCGAAGGCGTAAAGGTTGTCGATAACCAGGAACACCTGGCCCAATCCGTCATCCGGCCCCAGCTTGTCGCGGAAAACCTCCCGCTGCTGCCGCGAGCGCAGTAGCTGCTCGAGCTCCCCGAACGTACGACGGATGCGTTCCGGTTCCAGCGGCGAGGCCACGCTGCCGACATGCGCCAGGTCTTCCAACGCTCGCAGCTGCCCACCGCCGTAGTCCAGGCAGTAGAAACTCACTTCGCCGGGCGAATGCAGGCTAGCTGCCGACAAGATAAATGTCTGCAGCGCGGTCGATTTCCCTGATTTTGCCCCTCCGTGGATCACCAGGTTGCCGGCCGACGAGCGCGCGTCGAACACCAACGGGTCGCGGCGCATCTCGAATGGCTTGTCGATTTCGCCCAGCGGCCAACGCCACTCGCCCCGAGGCAGCGCTGTGCGGGCCAGCACCGTGGTCAGCGGGATCGGGTTGTCCAGCGGCGGCAGCCACAGCTCCGGCGCGAGCGGTCCGTAGCGCGCCAACTGGTCGCCGATGGTCGCGATCAACTTGCGCGGTGCGCCGACCGGTTCGTCTTCCCCCGCGGTAGCGATCACCGTGCCCTGATCAGGCTCCACATGGCCGGCGGTGAACAGCTTGGGCTCGGGAGCAGAGTGCACCACAAGCGTTTTCGCTACCTGAGGCGGGTCGTAGATGCCGTCGACGTAGGTGCTGCGGAACTTGACGGGCGCGGCGCCCGGGGCGGGCACCAAAAAGCCAACCCCTTTGTGTTCCTTGCCGGACTCGATGTGATAGGCGTCCTCGACGCCGATGATCTGCCGCGACACCGAGGGGCTGGCAACCTTCAACCCGATCCGGTAGGAGGTGTTCTTGTCGATGTCCTTGATCTTTCCGACATCCAGTGTCTGCGAAGCGAACAGAATATGGATGCGGAACGAGCGGCCCTTGCGTGCGACGTAGTCGAACAGCTCGGCGTACTCGGGGTGATCGGCGAGCATCAGCGTGAATTCGTCGGCGACCACGAACAGCGTGGGGATGGGCGGCAGATCATGCCCGCCGGCGATGGCGTTCTCGTATTCGGTGACCGAGTTGAACGCGCTGCCCTGTACTTGGCGTCCAGCCTCACGCAGCATCATTTCTCGACGCGCGACCTCGCCACGCAGGGTATCGGCGAACCGATCGGCCAACGACCTCTTTTCAGCCATGTTCGAGATCACCGCGACCACTTGCGGGAAGTTGCGGAAGATGTCGGCGCCGGCCTCCCCCTTGAAGTCGGCGTAGATCACGATCAGCCGGTCAGCAGAGTGAGTGGTCAACAGCGACAAGAGGATCGACATCAGTGTCTGCGACTTGCCGGCACCGGTCATCCCGATCATCAGGCCGTGCGGACCCATCCCGCCTTCGGCTTCGTCTTTGAGGTCGAACATCAGCGGCTCACCAGTCGCGGTAACCCCGATCGGAACCCGTAGCTCATCGTCGCGGCGTCGCGGCGCCCAGAGCGTCGGCACATCGAGCCGGGAGGCATCCGGAATGCCCAGCAGTGTGGTGAAGGTGGCGCCCCGAGTTGCTGCCGACTGCAGCCCGCTGTGGGTCGGATTGGAGTCCCAGCGCGACAGTCGGCGCGCGAGGTGTCCGGTGTCGTCGGCGCCCAACTGGTCGGCGGCATCGATGTAGCGCTGCCAGCCGCCGGTCTCCCAGCGGTCGATGACACCGTCGTTGATACGCAGGATCGGCCGTTCGGGATCCGAATACTGCTCGCGGTGCGGGGCGCTGCCCGATCGGTGCACGACGGTGACTCCGGCCCGGCCGGCGGCCAGCGGCGAGGCCTTCACGTCGTAATCCGGATCATCGATGATGATCAGCAGGTGCCGCGCCGCGTCAGCCGGCCCACCAGTGAATGCCGGGCGATCGGCAAGCGCCGGATCAAGCAGCGCGGCCAGCTCGTCGGGCTTGGTGGACAGGTAGCGGGCCGGCCCGACCCCGTCGAGTTCGCCGGGAATGTCGACGTGCGGCAGCCATTTGAGCCATGACCACTCGGGTCCTTCGAGATCCGAAGCGGCCAGCGCGATCCCGAGTACCGTCGGGTCGTGCCAAATCACCGCCTGTGCGATCCAGGAACGCAACGCGGCGCGCACCTCGTCGGGATCTCCTAGCACAGTGATCCGGGAGATCTTGGTCAAGTCGATGCCGGTGGGGACATCCCGGACCGTGCGCTGGGTATCCAACAGACTGCGTAATGCGCTGTGCGACACCGGTTCCAGATCGATCTCGTCGGCGGTGTCGTTGACACGCAGCGCGGTGTCCAACGCGGCCGAGTGTCGGCCGGCCCGCACCACCAGAAAGTCGGCGTCTTGAGGATCCCGCTCCCACTGGCGCCTGGAGCCGGGTAACGCGGCCAACTCTGCCGGATCGGGATGCGACCATTCGGCCGCGGCGCGTTGCTGGGCGGCCTGGGTGCGGATGTTGTCCCGTACCACCGACAGGTAGCGCAAGTAGTCGGCCCGCTCGGCGTCGACCTCTTCGGTACGCGTCTTGTTGTCGGTGCCCCGGTAGAGCGCGGTGGCGGCCAGCAGCAACACAAACGGGAAGAACAGTGTCTGCGGGGAGATCAGCCGCATGCCAGTGGCGACCATCGCGATGATCATGCCGACGATGAGGATCACGATCAGGACCGGCAGTGCCCGCCGCAGCAACGACGGCGGGACCACCCGCGGCAGCTCCGGTGGCGCTTCGATGCTGATGGTGCCCTTGCGTGTCGCCGGGGGTGGCAGTCGCCTACGGGTCTCGAAGATCAGTCGGCTCATCGGTTTTCTCCCGAGGCTGAGGAACGACCGGGCGTGGAGTCCGGCGCCAGGCCGTCGTGAGCGAGCAGCGCATCAGCGCGTGACAGCGTCGGGCCGGGCGCGAACAACGACAGCACCGACCAAGGGATTTCAGTCGGCGGTGGCATCAAGCCAAGTACCTCAGCGGTTTTGACGTGACCCGGAGCGCCATCCTCGTTATCGATGCCGTATCGCACGCCGGTATCGGAGACCCAGAACAGTGACCCGGCGGCCGGTGATGCCGCATCTTGGCCGACGGTCGCGGTGAAATACCCGGTGCCCGGTGCCATCGCCACCCGGCTGGCGGTGCCGCCGGTTCCCGCGCCGACCAGATCCTCGGTGTGCACCGCATCGGGCACCGGAAGCGCCGAACCGGACAGCACCGTCAGAGAACTCGTGCTCGCTCCGGCCAGCTTGTCCCAGTGCGCGCAGGTGACCGGAGCACGGGTGCTGTCGACCAGGGTGATCTTCTGATCCGGGTAGCGGCTGTTATCCAGCATTCGGGACACCGGCAGCTTGGCGATCTGATCGGCGCCCAGCCGCGGTGGTTGATCCAGCCCGTAGGAGTTGGAATTGCGCAGTACCGCAGCCAGCACCGGAGAGATCGGCTGCAGGCCGTCGGGCAGCACTGCGTAGTAAAGCATGCCGTTCGCTGAGGTGCCGTCCAGGGAATGGGCTTCCACCACCGCACCGACCGGTGCAGGCGTCGGGAGGCCGAACCGCGGTGAGCTTCCGGCATCGGGGATGGCCGGCGCGGACAGCGACGGCGCCTCGGGGATCGCGTTGAACAGCCCGACAGCGATGGGCCGCGGCGCGGGTATGTCGCTACCCAGGCCCAGCGCGCTGGTGACAGCGCGGTCAGCTAAATCGATGTGGCTGCGTCGGCCGTCCCACAACAGCCAGGTGCCGGTGCCGTTGCCGGCCAATACGGCGTGCCCGGCGCTCAGCGCCGCGGCCCGGGCTCCGCTGCTGTCTGGACTTCCGGCGATCACCGTGACCCCGGCAGCGGGACCCGTGATGGAATCGCACACCGTCCAGTTGGCGTCCTTGCTGGTGTTTTGCACCATCTCTTCGGGCGCGCCCGGGATCCCGATCAGGTTGCCGCGCGGGAACTTGTTCAGCTCACTGCTTTTGACCATGGTGGGGTTCACCGGCCGGCCGGCGATCAGCCGGGCCGAGGCCAGATTGAGCACCGGGTGTAGCTGATCGCCCACCCGCACGTACAGCGCGGCGGTCGACCGGTCGGCCAGCACCGGATTGTTGGCCGCCGACCCATTGGGCCGGATTAGCGAGAATACGAAGCAGCCCACCAGCGCGGTGACCAGCATCAGCACGCCCATCAGCACGGCGCGGGTCTGGGTGCGCAGCGGGTCGACCAGCATCCGGGTGTCGTGCAGGGCAACGCCGGCGGCGATCCGGCGCATCACGAATCGCCAGCCGGTGACCTGATGGCGGGTGACGAAGCCGCGGCGGTAGACCACTTTGTCGGGATTGTCGTTAACGGGAGTGCGCGATGCGAACGACCGCCGGTCGTCGCCGGACTCGGGAGTCATGCCGACACCTCCAGCCGGAGGCCTTCCAGCAGCTGCGGCACGGTATTGGCGACGTCCGCCGCGGTGATCGTCACCAGCTCCTCGTCGGTGAATTCACCGGTTTGTGCATGTTCGCTGTGGTCCAACCGGTATTCGCGTTCCTCTTCGGACTTCTCCACGACATTGCGGACGAACCGGCCGTTGCCGGCGATATCCAGGCCGCGGCGTTGCACCCCAGCGGTATCGGGTTTGGTGATGTTGGCCAGATGAGCGAACAACGCCTCGAGATCGTCGAGTGCGGCCTGTTCGAAAGCGCTGTCGCGCTTTTCTGCCATGAAGTTCGCTATCTCGATCAACTCGGCCGGTTGGTAGGACGGGAAGTCGATGGTGCGAGTGAACCGCGACCGCAGACCCTGGTTGGTGTCCAAGAATCGGTCCAGATCGGCTCGGTAACCGGCGATGATGACGACCAGCCGATCGCGATCGTTCTCCATCCGGGCCAGCAACGTGTCGATGGCCACCAGACCGAAGTCGTTCTTAGCGCCGGTCGCCACCAGAGCGTAGGCCTCGTCGAGGAACAGCACACCGTCCAGTGCGCTGTCGATGATCGCGTTGGTCTTGGCTTCGGTCTCCCCGATGTGCTGACCGATCAAATCGGCGCGGTGCACCTCTTTGATGTTCTCCTTCTTCAGCAGCCCGAGGCCGCAATAGATCTTCGCCACGACGCGGGCGATGGTGGTCTTGCCGGTTCCGGGCGGCCCGGTAAAGACCAGGTGGTGGGTGCGCTGCGCGACCTCCAGTCCGCGCTCCTTGCGCACCAATTCCATCGCCACCGCGCTTTTGAGCCGCGCTACCTGGTCTTTGACCTTTTCCAGGCCGATGAACTCACCGAGCTCGCGCTCCGCCTCGCCCAGCAGCACGGCCTTGCGTTCCTGGGCTCCGGGGTCGACGAAATCGCCTGGTTTGGGCTCGGTTTCGCGGTCCCACGGGTCGGTGCGTGCGTCGATGCGATCTGCAGTGGTGGGCACGATCCCGAAGCTGGTATCGGTCAGCGCCTCTTCGACTTGCGCGTTCTCCGGGTTGGCGGCATACAGGTCTTGCAACACCTCGCGTGCGGTGTCCTCGTCGCCCTCGGCGCGCAGCGCCAACGCCTTGGCCAGCGCGCCGTCCACAACAGCCACGGCGACCGGGCCGTCGGGCTCCTCGAGATAAGCCAATGCCGCAGCAAACATGCCCAGCCGGGCCAATGCGATCCCCAAAGCGATCTTCACAGCGTGCCCGAAGTGCTCGTCGAGGCCGGCGTCGTTGACGATCGGCGACAGCAGCTTGACCACGTCCGCCCAGCGCTCGGCCCGGTAATGGATGGTCGCCGCGACCCAGCGGGCGTCGCGTGAGCTCGGTCGACGGCCGGTGACATCGATGACCAGCTTGTGGGCATCGGCGTAGCGCCCGTCGGCCGCCAGTGCCGCAGCGTAGGCGAGGTGATAATCGTCGGGTTCAGTCGCGCGGAACCGCAGATACAACCCGGTGTCGTAGTAGAAACCCAGGGCGTCCGGTGCCAGTTCCACCTGGCGCTGGAGCACCCCGGCGGTGACCGCGGTATCCGAAATCGCTTCCAGCACGCGGGCGGACACGTCGCCGGCGGCGGCCAGCCCGACCCAGGCGTCGCACTGTTCATGAGCGATACGGCTGAGCGCCCTGAACCCGGATCGCGCTGCGGTCAGGTCAGCCGGACGTCTGCGGTCGTAGACGGTCAGCCCAAGCGCACGGCAGCACGTCGCAAATCGGCTCATCACATCGTCGTCTACCCGGGCTGTCGCTGGCCGTGTTGCAACCATGCCGGTGTCAGCGCTTTCCACGCCTTCCCATCCCCTTCGGACGTAGTGTTGCCTAAGCTAACCTCGGGGCGAAGTTAGCATTGCATAAGCTAAGTGTCGAGACGCACGGATTGGCGCGATCGGTGGCCTTGGCCACGTGGCTGCGGGATCCGAAGCACTGCACGTCATCCCACGTGGAGGGGTCCTTTCGGGACACTCGGTGTGCAGCGAGTCCAACAGACTTCTGGCGCCCGTCCGGCAGGCGCTTAATGAAAATGAGTGTCATTAGCAGTCGACTGTACGGCATCGTCTCGTCACTTTTTGACGGCCCTGACCAATGTGTTGCGAGCGATCATCGATCGAGCCGCCGATTCCGGCCCGGGAACGGCGCGGCCGAGCTCGCGTAGGTAGTCGGCCAACGGGGTCGCCACCGCCGTCCAGCCGTGCTCGCCGAGCCACTGATCGGCCGGAGCGTGTTGCTCGTTGTAGATCAACTGGAAGAACAAGCGCTGGTCGCCCTTGGCGCGGGCCGCGCGTTCTTCGTCAACCCCAGCCTGGAATTCCTCGGGTGACATCGGGGCGCCATCTTCCACGGCGGCATGACTGCCCGGACTGGCCAGCGCGTCGATTCCGCTGAACAACTGCTCTTGAGCATCGCCGGGGAGGTAGGGCAGCAGACCCTCGGCAATCCAGGCAGACGGCTTGTCAGCGTCAAAGCCATTGTCCCGCAATGCCTGCTGCCAATCCTCCCGTAGGTCTACGGCAACCTCACGCCGCTCGGCGTTGGGTTTAGCCCGCTGTTCGGCAAGCACCTCACGCTTGAAATCGAGAACCTGTCGACGGTCCAACTCGAAGATCGTCGTCCCGTCAGGCCAGGACAGGCGGTAGGCGCGGGAGTCCAGACCTGCCGCCAGAATGATCACCTGCCGAACGCCCGCGTCGGCGGCGCGCCGAAAGTAGTCGTCGAAATACCTGGTTCGGGCACCTTGGAAGCTGACGAAATGCGCGCCCCAATCAGGTGTTTTCAGGTGGTGGTCCGGATCCTTGCCGTCGAGCACCTCGGCCGCAGTGCCTCCCACCGCGCGGCAGAACACCTCGGCAAACGGGTCGATAGCTAACGGGTCGGGCTTCTGCGCCTCCAACGCTCGCGCGGTCGCCACATTTAACGCGGTGAAACCGACACTTGTGGTGATATCCCAGTTGTCGTCATCAGTGCGCACAGCAACAGACTCAATACGACGCGGCGTCGTAGAACAAGACCCCGTCCCGGTAGGGGGTATTCGCCGGCTACACCAGCGGGCGGCCCGATTCGATGCGGCGATCCAGATCCCATAGCAGCACGTTGAACGGGAAACGCCGGACACACTGCGGCATCGCGTTGTTCACCGTCCGCAACAGGGCTATCAACCGGTCGAAGCGCCGTTGCTTGGCGGCATCCCAGGAAAAGTGCATCTCGTCGCGGAAGCGTTGCGGCAGAAAGCCGGTGGTGATCAGCAGCGCGAGACGCTCGGGCAACCGGCGCAGCGGCTCCGGCAGCGCCACGGCGCGCACTCGTCCCACGGCGATCGGATAAAGGTAGTCGCGAACACTGTCGTCAATGTGGACCTTGTCCAGTTGGTCGTGCCAGTAACGGTCGAATGCGGCTCGATCCGGCGGCCACATCTCCGGCGGCACCTGCAAGGTGGTGCCGAGCACCATGCCGTCACGGTAGTGCCGGTCGGCGTCCTGTTCGTCCAGCTCGCCGACGAACATGCGGTAGAAATCGACGCCACCCTTATAAAGGCACGCTGCCACCCACAGCTGCAGGTCGGGATCGAAGGCGTTGTAGGAGACCGGACTGTCGGGCAACGAGTACACGTGCGCATGCGCGCGGTTCACTGCCCGGCGAAATGCCGCCTTTTGGACATCGCTACCGGCCATGGCCACCGCGAGGTAGGTAAACGTCGTGCGGGCCCGCTTGATCGGATGCAGGTCGATCCGGCCGCTTTCGACTCGGCTCTCCATTACGCCGTAGCCGACACCTGGCCGCGCCAGCTGCATGATCACGTTGGCCGGGCCGAGGAGCAGCGCCATCCCCATCAGGCCGTCGTCAAGGCGGGTCGCGCGCGGTGGCCGACGGCGCGACGATCCCGCGATCGGTGGATCACTCATCGTGCGCTCGACATGCCTGATTGGCTCACTGACCGTCATCGCACACCTGCCCGGCTAATTCTGAGAACGTCTGTTTCCTGATATTGCAGCCCGCCCCGGTCCGATGTCAAGATGAGCCCATGGCATTAGCCGAGACGACGAGTGCACGGCCCTACCGTGGCGTCGACGCGGCCGACCGTCTGGCCAGCCGCCGGGCGCGGCTGTTGGGGGCCGGCCTTGATCTGCTGGGCGCCGACGAGGGGGACGCGGAGGAGCTGACCGTTCGCGGCATCTGCCGTCGGGCCGGCGTGGCCGCCCGCTACTTCTACGAAAGCTTCGCCGACAAAGACGAGTTCGTCGCCGCGGTCTTCGACTGGGTTATTGCCGAGCTGGCCGCCACCACGCAGGCCGCGGTGGCCGCTGCGCCGACGCAGGAGCAGAACCGCGCCGGCATGTCCAACATCGTCCGGACGATCGGCGGGGACCCGCGAGTGGGTCGTCTGCTGTTCAGCGCACACCTGTCCAATGCCGTGCTGGTCCGCAAGCGTGTCGAATCCAGTGCCCTGTTCGCGATGCTCTCCGGCCGGCATGTCGAGGACGCACTTCGCCTCCCGGAGAACGACCGGATCAAGGCCGCCGCGCATTTCGTGGTCGGTGGGGTGGCCCAGACCATCAGTGCCTGGCTGGCCGGTGACGTGCGGCTGGGTCCCGATCAGCTGGTCGATCAGCTCGCGGCGCTGCTCGACGAGCTGGCCGACCCGAGCCTGTACCGCGACTAATTTCGGCGTGCTGGGCTAGTGGGCGGCGGGTATCCGGCGGTCGGCCGACGTCTTCGGCACTGCCTGTACGTCACTGGTCGCGAATTCCTTTGTCCAGCATGCGAACTCAAGTGTGATGCCGTCGGGATCATGGAAATAGAACGACCGCACGTAGACACCCGGATGCACTGTTGCCGAGACCTGCCGCTCGCTCTCGTCGTGGTTGAGCACCGGGCCGACCCGGACACCCTTGTCTTTGAGCCGCTGCCGATAGTCGTCGAACTTCTCGGCCGGAACATGAAACGCCAGGTGGTTCATCGTGCTGACCGCGCTGGTGATCTCCCCGATGCCCGGGATGGCAGCCGGCGAGGACAGGCCCGGTACCCGGTCGGGCGCGTCGGCGAACCAGAAAAACGCGACGCAGTCGCCGTTGCCGGCGTCGAAGAAAAAGTGTTGGCCCGCTCCCCCCGGCAGGTCGAGCGATTTGATCAGCGGCATGCCGAGGACGCCTGCGTAGAAGTCCACCGTGCGGGCCATGTCCGAGCACACCAGCGCTACATGGTTGATACCGCCGAGTTCGAATTCGGAATTTGGGTTGTGCGGCTTGATCATCTCCTGGCTCCCGTCCGTCGGCGTTGCGCATCGCTGGTTCCGTGGCGGAGATCCGGATCTGAACCTAACATCACATTCAGTTCCATTCCAGAAGTTGCGAGGTTCCCGGGATCACGACTATCCCGCGGTCACGACGAAGGAGGCCCGCGGGTGTCGACCGTGTCCGAGCAGCCGACCCGGCACACGCCGTTACCGACGAGTCGAGGCCCGCGGACCTGGTGCGCCATCGACGCCGCCGCCCGAAGAGTCATTGCGCGCAACGGCATTCTGGCCGCGACCGTCGCTGATATCGCGGAGGCAGGCCCGCCGACAGCATCGTTTGACCACTCCTACGACTCCAAAAAGGCGACGGTCTGCGAGTGCAAGGAGGTGTGCGCCCGGTGACTCGCACCACCGGCACGCCCGGGGTCATCCGCGAATTCATCGGTCTCCCGTCGCCAACCGCGCGGCGTGCCGGTGCGGGCGGGCACCCCTGCCAAGGGCTGTATCACCGCGGCGTCGGACGCAAACCGAAGGTCGCGATAATCGCCACTCACTACCAGATCGACTTCTCCGAGCACTACCTCGCGGATTACATGGCCACTCGGGGCATTGGTTTCCTGGGCTGGAACACCCGGTTCCGTGGGTTTGAGAGCAGCTTTCTGCTCGACCATGCGCTGGTCGACATCGGCGTTGGCGTTCGCTGGCTGCGCGAGACACAATGCGTGGAAACTATTGTGCTGCTCGGCAATTCCGGTGGTGGGTCGTTAATGGCCGCTTACCAGGCCCAGGCGGTCACACCCAACGTGGTTCCGCTGGCTGGTATGCGGCCCGCAGCCGGGCTCAACGACCTGTTACCCGCCGACGGCTATGTGGCCAGTGCGGCCCACCTCGGCCGCCCGGAGGTGCTGACCGCCTGGATGGACGCCGCGGTAAACGACGAGAACGATGCGGTGGCCACCGATCCCGAGCTGGATTTGTTCAACGAGCGCAACGGGCCGCCATACTCACAGGCGTTCTTAACCCGCTACCGCTCAGCGCAGGTCGCACGCAACAACACGATCACTGACTGGGCCGAGAGAGAGCTGAAACGCGTTAGAGCGGCAGGTTTTTCGGATCGGCCGTTCACGGTGATGCGGACTTGGGCAGATCCCCGGATGGTCGATCCGACCATCGAGCCGACCAAACGCCCGCCGAACATGTGTTATGCGGGACTTCCGGCCAAGGCCAACCGCTCCGCACACGGCATCGCGGCCGCATGTACGTTGCGCAACTGGATGGCGATGTGGAGTCTGCGGACCGCGCAGACCAGGGCCGAGCCACATCTGGCACGAATCACCTGCCCTGCCCTGGTGATCAACGCCGAGGCGGACACCGGTGTTTTCCCGTCGGATGCGCAGCGCATTTACGACGCGCTGGCCAGCGACGACAAATCGCTGTGCGCGATCGACACCGACCACTACTTCACCACGCCAGGGGCGCGCAGCGAGCAGGCGGACACCATTGCCAAATGGATTGCCAAGCGGTGGCGCTGAGGGTCCTCACGCATTTCGTTCCCGGTCCTAAGGTCTTGGATTTTGTTATGCCGGAAGCTGATTGGCTTGACATCCGGTGGTGCGGCGACGATGACTCTACCGAGTCGCAAACGGTGTTCTATCGCGAGTTAGCCCAAGCCGAAGTGATTTGGCATATTCTGTCGCGCGCCACCCGACTGCGGCTGGGTCCAGAAACTCGGCGCCGGGGTCAACACCATCGACGTCGAACCAGTGCCGTCAGGCAACCCGCTGCTCAGCTTGGACAACGTCGTGCTCACACCGCACGTCACCTGGTACACCGCCGACACCATGCGGCGCTATCTGGTCGAGGCCGTCACCAATTGCCACCGGCTGCGGGATGGGAACCCACTAGCCAATGTGGTCAACCAACCGACCGGTTATTAGATTGACTCCAAGACGACCCAACGGAAGGCGACCAATGTCGATCGCGATCACTCCCGAGCATCAAGACCTGGCCGATTCGGTGCGGTCCCTGGTGGCCCGCGTAGCGCCATCAGAGGTTCTGCACGCCGCCTTGGAAACACCGATCGACAACCCCCCGCCGTATTGGCAAGCCGCGGCCGACCAGGGGTTGCCGGGCGTCCACCTTGCCGAAGGCGTCGGCGGACAGGGTTTTGGCATTCTCGAACTGGCGGTGGTGCTGGCGGAGTTCGGCTACGGCGCGGTGCCCGGGCCGTTCGTACCCTCGGCTATCGCCAGCGCGCTGATCTCGGCGCATAACCCGAGCGCCAAAGTGCTCAACGACCTGGCTTCTGGAACGGCGATCGCCGCCTACGCGCTGGATTCTGCGCTGACCGCGACGCGGCACGGGGACGGGTTGGTCATTCGCGGTGAAGTCCGGGCGGTGCCGGCGGCCGGCGAGGCATCGCTGCTGGTGCTGCCGGTGGCGATCGACAGCGGCGAAGAGTGGGTGGTGCTGCGCGCCGACCAACTCGAGATCGAACCGGTCACCAGCGTCGATCCGCTGAGGCCCATCGCGCATGTCCGCGTCAACGCCGTCGAAGTCGGTGACGACGCCGTGCTGAGCGACCTCAGCGTGGTCGCCGCGCGCGCGCTGATTTCCACCCTGCTGTCAGCCGAGGCGGTCGGCGTCGCACGATGGGCCACCGACACAGCGTCGGCATACGCCAAGATCCGCGAACAGTTCGGCCGGCCGATCGGCCAATTCCAAGCCATCAAGCACAGGTGCGCCGAAATGATCGCTGACACCGAGCGGGCCACCGCGGCGGTGTGGGACGCCGCCCGCGCAATCGACGAAGCCAGCGACCACGTCGAATTCGCCGCAGCGGTCGCGGCGACGCTGGCGCCTGCTGCGGCTCAGCGCTGCACGCAGGACTGCATCCAGGTGCACGGCGGCATCGGCTTCACCTGGGAGCACGACGCGAACGTCTACTACCGTCGCGCGCTGATCTTGGCGGCCAGCTTCGGCCGAGCCTCGGAATACCCGCAGAAAGTGGTGGACACCGCAACAACCACCGGCATGCGCCCGGTCGACATCGACCTGGACCCGAGCACCGAAAAGCTTCGCAGCGAAATCCGCTCCGAGGTCGCCGCGCTCAAAGAGCTCGACCGCGAACATCGCAAGGTCGCACTCGCCGAGAGCGGGTGGGTGCTGCCCTATCTGCCGAAACCGTGGGGACGGGCGTCCAGCCCAGTAGAGCAGATCATCATCGCTCAGGAGTTCACCAGCGGACGGGTCAAGCGGCCGCAGGTCGGCATCGCGGCGTGGATCATTCCGTCGATCGTCGCGTTTGGCACCGAGGAGCAGAAACAACGCTTCTTGCCCCCGACGTTCCGCGGCGAGATGATCTGGTGCCAGCTCTTTTCCGAGCCGGGGGCAGGCTCCGACTTAGCAGGCCTCTCTACTAAAGCCACCCGAGTCGACGGCGGCTGGCGCATCAGCGGGCAGAAGATCTGGACGACGGCTGCGCAGTTCTCGCAGTGGGGCGCGCTGCTGGCACGCACGGACCCGTCGGCGCCGAAACATAGCGGGATCACCTACTTCCTGTTGGACATGAAAAGCGAAGGTGTGACGGTGAAGCCGCTACGCGAACTCACCGGCCAGGAGTTCTTCAACACCGTCTACATCGACGACGTGTTCGTGCCCGACGAGAACGTCCTCGGCGAGGTGAACCGGGGTTGGGAAGTCAGCCGCAACACCCTGACCGCGGAACGGGTTTCGATCGGCGGCAGCGACCTGAACTTTCTTGCCAACCTTCCGCAGTTCGTTGAGTTCATTGCCGATGGCCAGTTCGACCAGGTCGCGCAGAACCGCGCCGGGCAGTTGATCGCCGAGGGGCATGCCGCCAAGCTGCTCAACTTGCGCTCGACGCTGTTGACGCTGGCCGGAGCCGACGCGATGCCCTCGGCGGCGATTTCCAAGCTGTTGTCCATGCGCACCGGCCAGGGCTACGCCGAATTCGCGGTGTCCACCTTCGGCAACGACGCTGCGATCGGCGACCCTGCCACGCTGCCCGGCAAGTGGGACGAATACTTGCTGGCCAGCCGGGCCACCACGATCTACGGCGGCACTTCAGAGGTGCAGCTCAACATCATCGCCGAACGCTTGCTGGGGTTGCCTCGCGACCCGTAGCCCGCACAGAAATTCACGCCGACCTGACGTTGGTCAGATCGGCGTGGATTTTCTCGGCGGGAGCGGTGGGCCGGCGCTTGCTGTCGTGCCTACCGCTTCCCTGCCCCAGGCCTAGGCGATCAGGCCGCCGATGTGGATGCCGCCGTGGCGGTGGGTGTGGTGGTGGTGGCCGCCCAAAAACACGGGTTGGACATGGTGCAGGCCGGTTGCGGTGGGCGCATATACGGCGGGCGCCGCCGCGTTCGCTGCGGGCAGCGCGCCGAACAGCAGTCCGCCGGCTACCGCGGCAGCGCCAACTGCGCCAGCTGCGAGGCGACGAGCGGAAGAGAGTGAGATCGACATTTCGGTTGCTCCTTTGGGTCATCTGGGGTCCGACATCAAAGAAACTAAATCGCAACCCTTAGCAAATGTTAAATTGCCACCATAATAATGCTGAGAATGCATTTTGTTGTTGTCCAGTTATTTTTCACTTTTGAAATGTGTAATTACTGACTGTGTTAATCAGGATGTACTCCCGTCATGATCTCATGAGCTACGCGTCTACTGGTTTCAGTACTTACGTACAAGCCTATTAAGCCAGTTGAGAGCGTGTGTACTGGTCTACTGATGTCCGTATGTCTGAATTTCATCACTCCAAAAGTGTTTCTGTGAGTTGCGCCGCTGCACCTGTCGAGTAGATATCAGAAGGGTCGGTAACCAGCGAACTTTGATATGCAACGGCGTATCGTCTAGCGTTAAAAGCTCTAGTCAATCCCTAGCAATCGCATTTAATCTTGATTATGCCGTCGGCAGTGGGATCTTCGGCGCGACGACGCGTCCCCGCCAGCAGCCCACGCCCGGCGCGTTGACGGACATACTTATGTCCTGATCTACTGAAATTACCTCGACAGTTAGGCCAGTCCGCCGCATGGAAAACAGCTCGCCTCCGTTTCGCGTCCCGTCAGCCGCACGTGCCAACCACACGGGGCCCACCGAGCGCCTCGCCAGCGTCCGACACAAGCCCGACCCGCCGGCACGCGGCCAACGGACGCGTCGAACCGTCGACCTCTCCCCCGCCACCCACCGCGCCCTCGACATCTGGCAGCGGGAGGCCGCCGACCGGCTCGGATTAGCCCGCGTTACCGGACAGGAGGTCATTTGCGCGCTGATCGAGCAGCTGCTGTCCGACCCACGGCTTTCCGCAGACGTGACCAGGACGATCCGGGACCGGCGCTGACCCGCGGTCATGGCAGAACCGCGTCGTCCCGACCGTCGCGAACACGACTCCGGCGACGAGCGCAGCACGCTGGAAGCGTTCCTCGACGACTACCGCGACATCGTGGTGCGCAAGGTATCCGGCCTGTCCGACGCCGATGCCCGCCGCAAGCTCGTCGCATCGCCGACCACCGTGGGCGGCCTGATCAAGCACCTGCGCTGGGCGGAATACGGATGGTTCGATCAGCTCCTTCAGGAGCGCAGTAGCGACAACCGCCGCACCCACGAACGCTCCTGGGAGTTTGACTTCCTCCCCGAGGAATCACTGGCCACCCTGATCGCGGAATATCAGACCCAGTGCGAGGGATCCCGGCGTATCGCAGCACGGTTTCCGCTCGGCCACGCCGTGCCGCATTGTCGCATCGGGACGGTATCGCTGCGCTGGATCTACGTGCACATGATCGAAGAGACCGCGCGCCACACCGGACAAATCGACATCCTGCGCGAACAACTCGACGGCGCGACCGGGTTCGACGGCTAGCTGCACCGCGAATCAGAAGCTAGGGCTGCGCTAACCGACGAAACCGCAACCCTGGTTTCTGTTTCGCGCCAGCCGCCTGGTCAGTCGTCGTCGTCGTCGATGTCGGGCAGGTCGCGTTTGACGATCTTGCCTGTCGGGTTGCGCGGCAGTTCGTCGAGGAAGATCACTTCACGCGGCACCTTGTACTTGGCCAGGTTGTCGCGCACATAGTGCTTGACGGCGTCCTCGTCGAGGTTGGCATTTTTTTTCTTCACCACGAAGGCACGCAGCCGGTGACCCCACTCCTTGTCTTCGACGCCGAGCGCGGTGGCCTCCACCACGTCGGGGTGTCCGCTGAGCAAGTCCTCGACCTCGGCAGGGAAGACGTTTTCGCCGCCTGAGACGATCATCTCGTCGTCGCGGCCGCTGATGAAAAGCAGCCCGTGCTCGTCGAAGTAGCCGACATCACCCGATGACATTAGGCCGTCGATGATCTGCTTACTGCCACCGCCGGTATAGCCCTCAAACGGGAACGTGGTGCCAACGAAGATCCGCCCGACCTCGCCCTGGGGCTTCTCCTTGCCGTTGTCGTCGAAGATCTTGACCTTCACACCCTTGACGACTGGTCCTGCCGTCGACGAATTGTGTTTGAGATGCTTGGGCTCGGCGATGGTGGCGAACGCGATCTCGGTCGAGCCGTACATGTTGTAGATCACCGGGCCGAGGTCCTTGAGACCGCGCTCGGCCACGTCGGCGTTCAGCGCCGACCCGGAGACGAAGACGATCCGCAAGCTGGACAGGTCGGGTTTTTTGTCCTTGTCCATCTTTTCGTGGGCGTCGAGTATCCGCGACAGCATCACCGGTACCACGACGACCGCGCTCACCTTGTGTTTCTCGATGTCTTGCAGCACGACCTCGGGCTTGAACTTGCTGTGCAGTACCAGCGTCGAGCCCAAGAACATCCCGATGGTGGCGTGCAAGAAACCCAGCGCGTGGAACATCGGCGCCGGCAGCGCGGTCACCTCGTTGGCCTTGAACGGGACATGCGACAGGATGCCGCCGATCGGCGCCAGCGAGGGAGGGGTGCTCCGGTTCGCGCCCTTCGGGGTCCCGGTGGTTCCGCTGGTCAGGATGATGACCGACGATTTCTTGCTGGCTTTGGGTGCGGGCGCCTTGCTGTTGGCGGCGATCAAGTCGGCCAACGTTTCGTCATCGCTTTTCGACTCCCCGTCGCTGCCGGGCGTCACGTCGAGCGCCCGCAGCTTGCCCAGCGGCGGGTTGGCTTTGCTGACGTCCTCGGTGTACTCGTCGTCGTAGATCAACAGTTTGGCGTCTTCGCGTTCGGAGACCTCTTTGATCTGCGGGCCAGAGAACGAGCTGTTGAGCAAGATGATGCGAGCGCCGACCCGCGCGCAGCCGAACTCGGCGATGGCAAACCAGCGGTGGTTGCGCGCCAGGATCGCGACGCCGTCGCCGCCGCGCACCCCCTTGGCGAGCAGACCGCGAGCGACCGCGTTGGCGGCCTCGTCCAGCTCTTTGTAAGTCAATCGAACCGTCGTCGTCGATGATCGCCGCCCGGTTCGGCGTGCGTCTGGCGTTGAACGACGGCAGCATGCCGATCTCGCCCCATTTGCGGATGTCGGCCGCCATCGCCGCGTAGTTGAGCGGCGGCTCCAACCGAAACGCCCCGGACTCGATGATCTTTCGCAGATAATGCAGTTCAGCCAGCCCCCGCTCGGCATACTGCTGAACTTTCGGCACGGCACGCCATGGCAGCAGGTCGGTGATATTAGGCATGAGCCCACCCTATGTGACCCAGGTCGCAGGTTGGCGGGGAAATTACGATGAAGAACATGGCGTCTCCCGTCGCACTTGAAGTAGACGGGCGCCAGGTGGAGGTCACCCATCCTGAGCGGGTGATATTCCCCGATCGCCGACATACCAAACTGGACCTGATCCGCTACTACCTGGCCGTGGCCGGCGGCGCCCTGCGTGGTGTGGCCGGGCGCCCGATGATCCTTAAACGCTTCGTCAAGGGCATCGACCAGGAGGCGATTTTCCAGAAGCGGGCCCCGGCGAAGCGACCCGACTGGGTGGACGTCGCCGAACTGCGCTACGCATCGGGCACCTCGGCCAAGGAGGCCGTCATCCACGACGCCGCCGGCCTGGCCTGGGCGATCAATCTGGGCTGCGTTGATCTGAACCCTCATCCGGTGCTCGCCGATGATCTCGACCATCCGGATGAGCTGCGCGTTGATTTGGACCCGATGCCGGGTGTGGCGTGGCAGCAGATTCTCGACGTCGCGCTGGTGGCCCGCGAGGTGCTCGAAGATCACGGGCTGACCGCCTGGCCGAAGACGTCGGGGTCACGCGGCTTTCATATCTATGCGCGCATCGTGCCGGATTGGTCGTTTCGGCAGGTGCGGCTGGCGGCCCAAACCGTGGCGCGAGAAGTGGAGCGACGCGCCCCAGACCTGGCGACCAGTCGTTGGTGGAAGGAAGAACGCCAGGGGGTGTTCGTCGACTTCAACCAGAACGCCAAGGACCGCACAGTCGCGTCGGCTTATTCGGTGCGCGCTACCGCCGATGCGCGGGTGTCGACGCCGCTGCTTTGGGAAGAGGTCGCCAATTGCGACCCGGCCGCTTTCACCGTGGCGACCGTGCCGGAGCGGTTCGCCGACCTCGGCGACCCATGGGCGGGGATGAACGACACCGCCGCCGGTCTGGAACGGCTGCTGGTGCTGGCCGAAGAACTCGGGCCTGCCGAGAAGGCGTCGAAAGCGGCGCGCAAGGGCGCGAGCGCGGGCCGCCGTCAGTCATTGATGCCGCTCATCGAGATCGCCCGCACCAAGACCAAGGATGAGGCGATGGCCGCGCTGGACACCTGGCGCGGCCGCTATCCCGCCGCGGCGGAACGACTGCAGCCGGCCGACGTGCTCGTCGACGGGATGCGCGGACCGAGTTCAATCTGGTACCGGATTCGGATCAACCTGCAGCATGTACCCGCTGACCAGCGGCCGCCGCAGGAGGAGCTGATCGCCGACTACAGCCCCTGGCCGACGCGTTGACGCAGCACGCAAAGGCGTGCGACACAATGACGTCATGCAGGCGACTGACCCAACCCTTGGTCTGCGGGAGCGGAAGAAGATCAGGACCCGCGAGACCATCAGGCGGGAGGCGTTTCGGCTGATCGAAGAAAACGGCTACGCCGCCACTACCGTCGAACAGATCGCCGAGGCCGCCGAGGTATCGCCGAGTACGTTTTTCCGATATTTCCCGACGAAGGAATCCGTGTTGCTCGCCGACGACATGGACCCGGCTTTTTTGGACGCCCTGGTCAGCCCAGCCAGCCGATCTGTCGCCACTGAGAGCAATCCGCCGCGCCTACCAGGTGACCATAGACAACATGTCGGAGGACCAACGGGAGTTCGAGGATGCCCGGCAACGGCTGATGTTCTCGATACCCGAGCTCAAGGCGGCCATGTTCGACGAGTACTACCGCACCATCACATCGATCGCCGAGGCAGTCGGATGCCCGAATCGGCCGTGACGCTGGAGATTTCGAGTTGCAGGTGTTCGCGGGCGCGCTTGCCGGCGCGATCATGGCAGCCTACGATCCCGGTCCGGGCGCGGCGGACACCGTTTACCGCGCCCTGGACTTCGTCGACGCCGGTATGCCTCTGACCGGGCCGACCTGAGCGAACGCGGGAGGCTCACGCGATGCACGAGCAATGGAGTCGGCGCGGATTTCTGCGCGCCGGCGCGGCAACGGGATTGGTCGTGCTTGGGTTCGCGGGTCCCGCTGGCCTGCTCGTCGGACAAACCGACACCTGCCGGCAGCCGCGGTGGCGAACCGGTGACGATCACCCACGTTTTCGGCGAGACGAGCATTTCCGAGCCGCCCAAACGGGTGGTCAGCGCCGGTCTTACCGGCCAGGACGACCTGCTGGCGCTCGGGGTGGTGCCGATCGCGGTAACCAACTGGTTCGGCGACCAGCCATTCGCCGTCTGGCCGTGGGCCCAACCCAAGCTCGGTAACGCCAAACCCGTTGTCTTGAACCTTGACAACGGTATCCAGGTTCCGCAGATCGCCCATCTGAAACCGGACTTGATCGTGGCCACCGATGCCGGACTCGATCAGGACACCTACCAAAAGCTGTCCGCGATCGCCCCGACCATTGCGCAGTCCGACGGCTACCCGTTCTTCGAGCCGTGGAAGGACCAGGCGACTGCGATCGGTCAGGCCGTTTTTCAGCCCGACCAGATGAAATCGGTGATCGACAGCGTCGAGCACAGTTTCGCCGGGGTGGCAGATAAGTATCCGCAGTTCAAAAACAAGAGGGTGCTGTTGCTGGAAGGCAAACTCTCCCAAGACAATGCAGTGGCGACAACCGGTTGGCGCACTGAGTTTTTGACCCAAATGGGTCTGGCCGTCGCCGACAGCGTCACCCCGCTTCGCAGTCGACCCGGAGCACGCGCTGGTCCCGCCCGACAAGATCAAGCCGGTGCTCGGCGCCGCCGATCTGCTGATCTGGACGACGGATAGCGACGCCGACCAGGCCGCGCTGCTGGCCAATCCCGACATCGCGGCGCTAAGGGCACGCAGTGTGTTCACCACGAGGGACCAGGCCGGCGCGATCGCCTTCTCGTCGCCGCTGAGCTTCCCGCTGGTGGCCGATCAGTTGCCCCCGCTGATCGCCAAAATCCTGCACTAGAGCTGGTGTTCTGAGCATTGGATAAGGCAGCTCTGGCAGTGCTCGAAGATCGCTCGCCGCCGCCCGATTGCGGGGTTACCGTCGAGTAATGAGCGTGGCAACGGATGTGAGTGTGGCCGACGCGGTTCTCGATTACGGCGACCAGGCATTACTGCTGCAGTTCGACAGCACCACCGACGTGCTGGCGTGGACGGCCGCGCTGCGCGAGGCTGCGCTGCCCGGTGTGCTCGACATCGTCCCGGCCTCCCGCACGGTGCTGCTCAAACTCGACGGCGCCCGCCGGCAGGGCGCCATCCGCCGTCGACTGCGCACACTGCAGGTAGCGCCCGACGGGCCGCTGAGCGCTGCGCCAGGCGAGACCACGGTGATCGACGTAGTTTACGACGGCGCCGATCTCGCCGAGGTGGCTGACCGTACCGGGCTGACCACCGCCCAGGTCATCAACGCCCACACGGCTACCCCCTGGAGAGTCGGATTTTGCGGCTTCGCCCCGGGTTTCGCGTATCTGATCGGCGGCGACCCCCAGCTGGCCGTACCACGGCGGTCAGATCCGCGGCCATCCGTCCCGGCCGGTGCAGTGGGCCTGGCCGGCGAATTCACTGGAATTTATCCACGTCGATCCCCCGGCGGTTGGCAACTGATCGGTCACACCGACGCGGTGTTGTGGGATATCGACCGTCCTGATCCGGCGCTGCTGACGCCGGGCATGTGGGTCCAGTTCCGAGCCGCATAACCATGACAACGCTGGAGATCTTGCGCACCGGACCGCTGGCCCTCGTTGAAGACCTCGGACGGGTCGGGCTTGCCCACCTCGGCGTTACCCGCTCGGGTGCCGCCGACTGGCGTTCGCACACACTGGCCAATCGGCTGGTGGCCAACCCCGACGACCGGGCCACCATCGAGGTGACCTTTGGCGGATTCTCCGCCCGAGTCCGCGGCGGCGACGTCGATATCGCAGTCACCGGTGCCGACACCGATCCGAGTGTCAACGGAATCATGTTCGGCACCAACAGTATTCAGCATGTCCGCGACGGTGAGGTGATCTCACTGGGCATCCCGAATTCTGGTCTGCGGAGCTATCTGGCGGTGCGTGGCGGTATCGCCGTGACACCGGTACTGGGATCCCGCAGCTACGACGTGATGTCGGCGATCGGTCCGCTGCCGCTACAGCCCGGTGACGTCCTCCCGGTCGGCGATCACACCGACGAGTACCCCGAACTCGACCAGGCTCCGGTGGCACCGATCTGCGAACATCTGGTGGAGCTAGTGGTGGTGCCTGGCCCGCGTGATGACTGGCTCGTCGACCCCGATGCTCTGGTGCACACGATCTGGATGGCCTCCGACCGCAGCGACCGAGTGGGCATGCGGCTCGAGGGCCGCCCACTGCAGTTCGGATCGCCGGATCAGCAACTGCGCAGCGAGGGCACCACTCGCGGAGCTATCCAGGTGCCGCCCAACGGTTTACCGGTAATACTCGGCCCCGACCATCCAGTCACCGGCGGCTACCCGGTGGTCGGCGTGGTCGCCGACGAGGACATCGACAAGGTCGCCCAGGTGCGACCTGGGCAGTACGTCCGGCTGCACTGGTCGCGACCTCGGTCTGCGTCAAGTTCGGTGGCTTCGATGGCTTCGATGGTCAGGGGCCAGTCCACCTGGTAAACCAGCAGTGTGCACACCCAGGTACACACTGCTCGCCTGGTTCACACCGCCGATCTCGAGACCGAGGCGCGGCAGCGCGCCTACGACATGGTCAACGAGGCCTTCGCCGGCGAGTTCACCGACGCCGACTGGGACCACGCGTTAGGCGGGATGCACGCGCTGATCTGGCATCACGGCGCGATCATCGCGCACGGCGCGGTCGTCCAACGACGCCTGCTCTACCGTGGGGCCGCGCTGCGCTGTGGCTACGTCGAAGCCGTGGCGGTGCGCGAAGATTGGCGCGGTCAGGGTCTGGCGATCGCGATACTCAATGCGTGCGAGCAGGTTATCCGCGGCGGCTATCAGCTCGGCGCGCTGAGTTCGTCCGACCGCGGGAGGCGGCTCTACACGCGCGCGGCTGGCTACCGTGGTGTGGCCCGACATCGGTACTGGCGCCTACCGGGACGATCCGGACCCCAGACGATGACGGCTCAGTGTTCGTGCTGCCGGTCGGGGTCAACCTGGACACCTCCGCGGGTTTGGCGTGCGACTGGCGTACAGGGGACGTCTGGTAGCGGTCGGGTGCCCTTGCAGCTCTACGAAAAGCGTTGTGCGACAGAAATATCATCGCGGCACGGCAGGTGCGGACGAGCTGTTCTCTTACGGCGAACAGCCAGGTGGAACTTAAGCGTGGTCGACTCATGTTTGTACCAGTAGAGCCGGCAAGGCGTCGGCAATCGAGAGAGAGCATGAGGAGACACGAATGACCAACCTGACCTTGTGGTCGCGACCCGCGTGGGATGTCGATCGCTGGATGCGCGATTTCTTTGGACCCGCACCGGCGAGCGACTGGTTCACGCCGGTAGCCAGCGGACTGCGCCCCGCCGCCGAGATCGTCAGGGATGGCGAGGACGCGGTGGTACGCCTGGAGCTGCCGGGCGTGGACGTCGAGAAGGACGTCACCGTCGAGGTTGACCACGGCCGACTGGTCATCCACGGTGAGCGCCGCGACGAGCACGCCGCCCAAGACCCCGAGAAGGACGGGCGCACCTTGCGCGAGGTCCGGTACGGATCGTTCCGCCGCTCGTTCGGCCTGCCTGCGCACGTCAACGGTGAGGCCATCTCGGCGTCCTACGACGCCGGCGTGCTGACCGTCCGGGTTGCCGGCGCCTACGCCGGGACTCAGGCGCAGCGTATTGCAATCACCAAGTAATCGCCCAGTCGGTTCGAATCCGGTGGGGCCCAACGGCTCCGCCGGTTTCGCCGTTCAGGCGAACGCCTGCTCGGCATCGACTCCGGCGATACGCAGCACGTTGACCACTTTGCGGTCAAGGCCCTCACCGACTTTGGTCACCTCGGCGATTCCGAGGCTGCCGAAGGCAATGCTGGGCCGGTCCATAGTGAAGATCGCGTTGCCCTCGGCATCGCTGTAAACCAGCATGCGCAGCGGCGCGTACAACAACGCCTTGGGCTCGTGGCGAAACATGGCCTCGGCTATCACGTGATTGCCGATCAGATACTCGATCGCCTGGGTGCGATGTCCGGCGACTCCCAGCAACTCAGTCGCGTCGATCTTGGCGTAGATCATCAACTCGTTCGGCGCATTCTTTGCCAGTGCGGCGCGGACGTCGTCCCAGTTGCCGCCCTGCGCGACGATCCGCTGAATCGCCGGTCCGTCGAACGGCGGAGCCGCTTTTTCCAGCGCGGCCACGAATTCGTCAAACGCCATACCGGTGGCGATGTCGACGCGGGTCATGTCGTGCTTCTCATGGTGAAAACCGGTCACGATGGCCTCCTTCGATCCGTTTAACGGTTCGAAGCCATCGGTTAATCCGGCTAGCCCCAGCGGGCCAGGATTTCGTTGGCCCGGGTTGCCAAGGCCGCCTGCAAAAACGGTCCGAAGCTGACCCGCCCGACACCCAACCGACCGAAGGAAGCAGGATCGTCCTGATCGGGTAACGCTATGGCATTGACCGGCAGCGGTAGTTCATTCGTCAAGCGCTGCAACGTCTCCGGATCATGACGGCCCACGGGGTAAAGCACATCCGCACCGGCGTCGGCAGCCTGCTTCAACCGCGCCACCGCCCGCTCGAGGCGATCCGAATCGTCGCCGTCCTTGCGCACGAACAGATCGGTGCGAGCGTTGATGACGACATGGACCCCAGCCTGGTCCGCGGCGGCGCGCAGCGCGCCGACCAGTTCGGCATGCTCATCCGCGGAACGCAGCCGCTTGCCCTCGCTGTGCACGGTGTCTTCGATGTTCAGCCCCACCGCGCCGACCCCGAGCAACCCCTCGATCAGCCGCGAGGCCGGCAGCGCGTAACCGGATTCGATGTCCACCGAGACCGGGACGTGCACGGCGGCGGTGATCTGCGCGACCCGGGCGAGCAGATCGTCGAACGACATGCCTTCGTTGTCGGGCTTGCCAATCGAATCGGCCACCGGATGGCTGCCGACGGTCAGCGCTGCGAAACCCGTATCGACGGCCAGCCGCGCCGACCACGCGTCCCACACCGTCGGCAGGATTACCGGATTGCCGGGCTGATGCAGGGTTAGCAGCGCTGTCGCCCGATCGGCCGGTGTGTCGGATGCTGGCATGCTGGTTACCTCCCGGGTTGGCGGGCGTGATCTGTCTCACGCCACTGCGCTGCGCTGGATATTATCGGGGGTGGCCGTACTGTGATCCATACCACCTCCAGGGAGATCCGTTGTCCAGCACTACTGAACTCGCCGAACTTCACGAGCTCATCGGTGCCCTGCGGCGGTGCGTGACGTCGTTGCGGTCGCGATACCGCGAAAGCCCGGCGATGCGGCGGGTCGTCAACGACGTCGAGCGGATCCTCAACGACGTCGAATTACTCGATATCGATGCCGGCGAGCTGGATTTGGCCCGCCACACGCTGACACATCCCGGTGAAAAAATCGCCATTCCCGACACCGAATACGACAGCGAGTTTTGGCGCGATGTCGACGACGAAGGCGTCGGCGGCCACGGCCGTTCTTGATTTACCCCCCGCTATTTTGGGTGTTCGCCGCTGTGGGTACTCTCCGACGAGGCCACGCGAAGAGGATCACCATAGATGAGCGCACCCACGGCGGACCGTCCTGCCACCGGAGTCTTCTCACCCACCCGTCCGCAGATCAGTCAGCGCACCCTGCGCACCGACCGCTGGTGGAAGGCGCCGTTACTGACGGACCTCGGGCTGGCTGCATTCTTGCTCTACGGCTTCATCCGGGGAGTCTGGGGCAGCGCGTACTGGGTTGATGAGTACCACTATCTGACGCCGTTCTACTCGCCGTGTGTCAGCGCGTCGTGTGCCCCGGGCGCCAGCCACCTCGGCGTCTGGTTCGGGCACTTCCCGTGGTGGATTCCGCTGGGTAGCTTGGTATTGCCGTTCCTGCTCCTCTTTCGCATCACCTGCTACTACTACCGGCGGGCTTATTACCGGGCGGTCTGGCAGTCGCCCCCGGGATGTGCTGTGGCAGAGCCGCATTCGGCCTACAGCGGCGAAACTCGTCTGCCGCTGATAATCCAGAACAGCCATCGCTACTTCTTCTATGTCGCATTGGTCGTCTCGGTGATCAACACCTACGACGCGATCAAAGCGTTCCATTCGCCGTCAGGTTTCGGATTCGGTTTAGGCAACGTCATTCTCACCACCAACGTGATCCTGCTCTGGGTGTACACGCTGTCGTGCCACTCCTGCCGCCACATCGTCGGCGGCCGACTCAAGCACTTTTCGAAGCACCCGGTCCGGTATTGGCTATGGACCCAGGTCAGCCGGATCAACACCCGGCACATGCTGTTCGCCTGGATCACGCTGGGCACGCTCGTCGTCACTGACTTCTACGTGATGCTGGTGGCCAGCCACACCATCAGCGACCTGAGATTCATTGGCTGACAAGCCGGTTCATCAGAGCAAAGAGTTGAGTGAGGTTTCATGACTGAGGTCGAACGGCACTCCTACGACGTCGTCGTTATCGGTGCCGGCGGCGCAGGTTTGCGCGCGGTCATCGAGGCGCGGGAACGCGGTCTCAAGGTTGCGGTGGTGTGCAAGTCGCTGTTCGGAAAGGCCCACACGGTGATGGCCGAGGGCGGCTGCGCGGCCGCGATGGGCAACACCAACCCGAAGGACAATTGGAAGACCCACTTCGGCGACACGATGCGCGGCGGGAAGTTCCTGAACAACTGGCGGATGGCCGAACTGCACGCCAAGGAAGCTCCAGACCGGGTTTGGGAGCTGGAGACCTACGGCGCGTTGTTCGACCGCACCAAAGACGGCCGGATCAGCCAACGCAACTTCGGCGGGCACACCTACGCGCGACTGGCCCACGTCGGTGACCGCACCGGCTTGGAGCTGATCCGCACCATGCAGCAGAAGATCGTCTCACTGCAGCAGGAAGACCACGCCGAACTCGGCGACTATGAAGCCCGGATCAGGGTTTTCGCCGAATGCACCATCACCGAGCTCGTCAAAGACGGTGAAGCGATCTCCGGGGCATTCGGCTACTGGCGGGAAAGCGGCCGGTTCGTGTTGTTCGAAGCCCCGGCGGTGGTGCTGGCCACCGGCGGCATCGGGAAGTCGTTCAAGGTCACCTCGAACTCCTGGGAGTACACCGGCGACGGCCATGCTCTGGCGCTGCGTGCCGGCGCGACGCTGATCAACATGGAGTTCGTCCAGTTCCACCCGACCGGGATGGTGTGGCCGCCCAGTGTGAAAGGCATCCTGGTCACCGAGGGTGTCCGCGGCGACGGCGGAGTGCTGAAAAACTCCGACGAGACTCGGTTCATGTTCGACTACATCCCGTCGGTGTTCAAAGGCCAGTACGCCGAGACCGAGCAAGAAGCCGACGAGTGGCTGAAAGATAACGACTCGGCCCGTCGCACCCCCGACCTGCTGCCCCGCGATGAGGTCGCCCGCGCGATCAACTCCGAAGTGAAAGCCGGCCGGGGCACCCCTCACGGCGGGGTCTATCTCGATATCGCGTCCCGGCTGACGCCCGAGGAGATCAAGCGGCGACTGCCCTCGATGTACCACCAGTTCAAGGAGCTGGCCGGGGTCGACATCACCAAAGAGGCAATGGAAGTCGGGCCCACCTGTCATTACGTGATGGGCGGTGTCGAGGTGGACGCCGACACCGGTGCCGCCACGGTCCCCGGGCTGTTCGCCGCCGGGGAGTGCTCCGGCGGCATGCACGGTTCCAACCGGCTGGGCGGCAATTCGCTGTCGGACCTGCTGGTATTCGGCCGGCGGGCCGGCCTGGGCGCCGCCGACTACGTGCGGGCGTTGAGCAGCCGTCCCAAGGTCGCCGATGATGCCGTCGACGCGGCAGCCAAACGGGCGCTGGTCCCCTTTGAGACACCAACGAACGGCGCCACTGCGGAGAATCCCTATACGCTGCAGTTGGAGCTGCAACAGTTGATGAACGACCTGGTGGGCATCATCCGTAAGGCTGAGGAGATCACCGAGGCCCTCGGTCGGCTCGACGAACTTCGCGAGCGATTCAAGAACATCCACGTCGAGGGGCACCGGCAATACAACCCGGGCTGGAACCTGGCCATCGACCTGCGCAACCTGCTGCTGGTCAGCGAATGCGTCGCCAAGGCCGCGCTGGAGCGCACCGAAAGCCGCGGCGGCCACACCCGCGACGACCACCCGTCGATGGACTCCTCGTGGCGCAGGGTGTTGCTGGTCTGCACCGCGGCAGGCGGTGACCCCGTCATCCCCGACGTCTCCGTCACCCGCAAAGACCAGGTGCCGATGCGGCCCGACCTGCTGGAGGTTTTCGAGATCTCGGAGTTGGAGAAGTACTACACCGACGACGAGCTGGTCGAGCACCCAGGACGGAGAGGCTGATGAGCTACAACGCAACCATGCGGATATGGCGTGGCGACGGGGCCGGTGGTGCACTGCAGGACTTCACCGTGGAGGTCAACGAAGGCGAAGTGGTGCTCGACATCATCCACCGCCTGCAGCAGACCCAGACCCCGGACCTGGCGGTGCGGTGGAACTGCAAAGCCGGCAAGTGCGGGTCATGCTCAGCGGAAGTCAACGGCAAGCCGCGGTTGATGTGTATGACCCGGATGTCGACGTTTGCCGAAGACGAAGTGGTCACGGTGACGCCCATCCGGACCTTCCCGGTGATTCGTGACCTGGTCACCGACGTCTCGTTCAACTACGAAAAGGCTCGTGAAATCCCGTCATTCGCGCCCCCGAAGGACCTCCAACCCGGCGAATACCGGATGGCGCAGGAAGATGTGGAGCGTTCTCAGGAGTTCCGCAAGTGCATCGAATGCTTTCTCTGCCAGAACGTTTGCCACGTAATCCGTGACCACGAAGAGAACAAGCAGGCATTCGCCGGTCCGCGCTACTTGATGCGAATCGCGGAGTTGGAAATGCATCCGCTGGACACCCTGGACCGGCGGAACCAGGCGCAGGAACAGCACGGTCTCGGGTATTGCAACATCACCAAGTGCTGCACCGAGGTCTGCCCCGAGAGCATCAAGATCACCGACAACGCGCTGATTCCGATGAAGGAGCGGGTCGCCGACCGCAAATACGATCCGGTGGTATGGCTGGGCAACAAGCTGTTCCGTCGGGGATAAGCCATCGGTGTTAGGTCACCACTGATCTCGGGTACCCGATTCGCATCGAACGGAAAGGCGGTGACTATGGGTATTCGGAAACCCGCCAGTATCAACGATATTCGAAAGGCGATCCGCGAACTCTCGGTACGCGCCGACCTCGCCCACAAAGAGGGCCGCGAGCAGGATGCCGCGGAAATCGAACACCGCATCCAGGGCTACCGCGACGAACTTGCCGAACGCCCCTAGCTAAGGATTAGACGCCGAGGCGGCAAAAAACGCTGCGGTGAAAAACGATCGGGGCCACGTCCGCGTCGACTTGGACGTCGCAGACACGCAGCACCACGATGGTGTGGTCGCCGGCCGGAATGAGCTGCTCGATCGCACTTTCCAGCCAGACGCTGGTGCCTTTGATGAACACAGCGCCGTGGGCGTTGGAGAGCGTTTCCAGACCGGCGAACCGATCGCCTGTTTTGGCGGCCAGCGCGCGCGCGGCTTCGTCGTGGGCCTCGCCCAGGACGCTGATACCCAGCGCCTGCACACCCTTGAGTTTGGGCCACGTCGTCGAGGTGTTCTGCACGCAGAACGACACCAACGGCGGATCCAGCGACACCGGAACAAATGTGCTGGCTGCAAGCCCTTCTCGGACCCCATCGACTTCGGCCGCGATGGCGATGACGCCGGATGGAAAGTGACCGAAGGCCTCGCGCAGTGACGACGGCGTCAGCTTTTCAGGTGAGTTCACCGGGCTTCATTCAATAGGAGCGGGTTTCGCAGTTCTGACCCTACTCGGTCGGCGTCTCGGGGTGCGTGGTGTCCGACGAGTAGCCGTCCGCAGCGGCGACGTCGGGGTGCGCCCGTAGCCTGCTCTTCCACGCGTTGCGACCATAAACGGAGAAGATTGGGTCGGAGGGGTCCGCGCGCGGATTGGCTCGCACCGCCAGCTCTTCGGGCAGTGACAAAGTCGGGACATGCGCATCCAACCGTGGGTTGAAGAAGTAGGGGACCGAGACGCGGTCCTTTGCTTGGCACAGGTTCACCCGATGCTCGGTGGCCCGCAGATATCCGCCGGTCGCCAGTTCCAGCAGCTCACCGATGTTGACGATGAATGCCCCATCCCGCACCGGGACGTCGATCCAGCCGCCATTGCCGGGCGAGCCGCCGTAGCTGCCTGGTCGTACTTGCAACCCCCGGCTGCCCGACTCAGCTAGCAGCAGCGTGAGTACTCCCGCATCGCGATGGGCACCCACGCCTTGGAAATGGGATGCGGTCGCCGGATAGTGCACGATCTTGATCAGGGTGGCCGGCGCGCCGGCAAAAGCAGCGTCGAAGGTGTCCGACGGGCTGCCCAGCGACGCCGCCCAATGCCGCAACAAGCTGCGGGCCACTGCGGCCAGTGCCGCGTCCCACTCGGCGATGATCCCTGGTAGCTCCGGCAACCCGGACGGCCACTGGTTAGGGCCCTGCAGCCAGAGGTAGTCCGGCTTGCCCGGGCCACCCACCGGGTTGCGCTCCGGCCCGACGTCGATCTGCTCGCGCCAGTCGACATGGCCGCCGGTCAGCTCGCCCCCCAGCCGCGTGTAGCCGCGGAAATGCGGGCTGCGCACCATCGCGACGGCGTCCTTGTCTGCCTGTGGCAGCGCAAACAAGCGCCGCGCCACCGTCAAAACGCGGCGGGTTAGGGCCTCGGGCACGCCATGGCCGGTCAGGTAGAAGAATCCCACCTCGTGTGCGACCTCGCGCAAGCGTTGCCTGAGGCGACCAGGACGGTCGCCGAGGTCGATTTCCGGCAGCGCCGTGACGCTCGACACACTACTCATTTGCCCATCATCGCCGCAGGTTAACCGGTATGCCACGGTCTCGATCAGCGGGAACCCAACCGGTTGGTTAATTAGACAGTGAAATTTAGCTCACACTGTGTTGCATTGAAGTTACCGATGGGTATAGTTGGCTCTGTTACTGGTGGGTAACTTAGAAGATAGTACCCAACCACGAGTGGCGTTCTCATCGAGGAGGAACCAGTGAGCCACTACAAGAGCAACGTCCGCGATCAGGTATTCAACCTGTTTGAGGTCTTCGGCGTTGACAAGTCGTTCGGCGAAGGCGCGTTTAGCGAATTGGACGCCGACACCGCCCGCGAGATGCTGACAGAGATGAGCCGACTGGCTGAAGGCCCGGTCGCTGAATCGTTCGTGGAGGGCGACCGCAATCCCCCGGTCTTCGACCCCAAGACGCACTCCGTGACGCTGCCGGAGAGCTTCAAGCAGTCCGTGCGCGCAGTCAAGAAGCAGGCTGGGACAAGGTCGGCCTCGACGAGGCGTTGGGCGGCATGCCGATGCCCAAGGCGCTGCTGTGGGCACTGCACGAGCACTTGCTCGGCGCCAACCCGGCGGTGTGGATGTACGGCGGGGGCGCCGGGTTCGCCCAGATCGTGTACCACCTGGGCACCGAAGAACAGAGGAAGTGGGCCGTGCTGGCCGCTGAGCGCGGCTGGGGTTCGACGATGGTGCTCACCGAGCCGGACGCCGGCTCGGACGTCGGTGCCGGCCGGACCAAGGCGGTCACGCAGGACGACGGCTCATGGCACATCGATGGCGTGAAGCGGTTCATCACATCGGCCGACTCCGACGATCTGTTCGAGAACATCTTCCACCTGGTGCTGGCCCGCCCCGAGGGCGCCGGCCCGGGCACCAAGGGATTGTCGCTGTTCTTCGTGCCCAAGTTCCTTTTCGACTCCGAGACCGGCGAGCTGGGCGAGCGCAACGGTGTCTTCGTCACCAACGTCGAGCACAAAATGGGCTTGAAGGTTTCCGCTACCTGCGAGCTGTCTTTCGGTCAGCACGACGTTCCGGCCAAGGGCTGGCTGGTCGGGGAGGTGCACAACGGCATCGCGCAGATGTTCGAGGTCATCGAGCAGGCCCGGATGATGGTCGGCACCAAGGCCATCGCGACGCTGTCCACCGGGTACCTCAACGCCCTGGAGTACGCCAAGAACCGGGTGCAGGGCGCGGACCTGACCCAGATGACCGACAAAACCGCGCCGCGGGTGACCATCACCCATCACCCGGACGTGCGTCGCAGCCTGATGACCCAGAAGGCCTACGCCGAGGGTCTGCGGGCGCTGTACACCTACACCGCGACCTACCAGGACGAGGCGGTGGCCAAGGCGGTGCACGATGTCGACGCCGACCTGGCGGTCAAGGTCAACGACCTGATGCTGCCGGTGGTGAAAGGGGTGGGCTCCGAGCAGGCCTACGCCAAGCTCACCGAGAGCCTGCAAACCTTCGGCGGGTCTGGCTTCTTGCAGGACTACCCGATTGAGCAGTACATCCGGGATGCCAAGATCGACTCGCTTTACGAGGGCACCACAGCAATCCAGGCGCAGGACTTCTTCTTCCGGAAGATCGTCCGCGACAAGGGGGTTGCGCTCGCTCACGTGTCAGCTCAGATCGAGGAGTTCGTCAAGAGCGAGTCCGGCAACGGCCGGCTGAAGGCCGAGCGTGCGCTGCTGGCCACCGCGCTGGCCGATGTGCAGGCGATGGCCGCCACGCTGACCGGCTACCTGATGGCAGCCCAGGAGGACATCTCCAGCATCTACAAGGTGGGGCTGGGTTCAGTGCGCTTCCTGCTCAGCGTCGGCGACCTGATGATCGGCTGGTTGCTGCAGCGTCAGGCCGCGGTGGCCCTCGATGCGCTCGATGCCGGTGTCAGCGACGCCGACCGGGGCTTCTACGAGGGCAAGATCGCCGTCGCGTCGTTCTTCGCGAAGAACTTCCTGCCGTTGTTGACCAGCACCCGCCAGGTGCTGGAGACGCTCGACAACGACGTCATGGAGCTCGACGAAGCAGCCTTCTGACCAAGCATTGCAAAATCCCCCGTTCTCCACGTGAGAACGGGGGATTTTGCTATGGGCCGAATTGGGGGGCCGCCGCGGATCCCCTCATTCCGTCGGCGGCCCTCCGACTCGGCCCAGAACCTGCGAACCGGCGGAGGGCCAACTCAAGGACGCTCCGCGCTGTCATCGGGTCGGGGGGTCGGATGACAACACGGAGCTATCCATTGGTCGGCTACCCGAGCAGTGTGCTAACTAAACGTCAGGCCTCCAGGATGGCCGCGACACCTTGTCCGCCTGCGGCACAAATCGAGATCAGCCCGCGGACCGGCTTGGCTGCGTCGCCCTTCTGGTTTTTCTTCGTCTCAAAGAGCTGCTTGGCCAGCTGGGCGAGGATCCGTCCGCCGGTGGCGGCGAACGGGTGACCGGCAGCCAGCGACGACCCGTTGACGTTGAGCTTGGACCGGTCGATGGACCCCAGCGCGGCGTCCAGACCCAGCCGCTCCTTGCAATACTCTTCGGACTCCCAGGCCTGTAGATGTGACAGCACCACCGACGCGAATGCCTCATGGATTTCGTAGAAGTCGAAGTCTTGGAGGCCCAGCCCGTTGCGGGCCAGCAGGCGAGGCACCGCATACGTCGGCGCCATCAGCAGGCCGTCGGCGCCATTGACGTAGTCGACCGCGGCCGTCTCGGCATCAACGAAGTAGGCCAGCGGGGTCTGCGAATGCTCGGCTGCCCAGTCCTCGCTGGCAAGCAAAGCCACCGAAGCGCCGTCGGTCAACGGTGTCGAGTTACCCGCTGTCATGGTGGCGTCACCGGCCTTCACCCCGAACACCGGCTTGAGCTTGGCCAACTTCTCCACCGACGCGTCTGGGCGCAGATTGTCGTCGCGGTACAGGCCTAAAAACGGCGTGACCAGGTCGTCGAAGAAGCCGCGATCGTAGGCGGCCGCCATGTTGCGGTGGCTGGCGACGGCCAGCTCATCCTGGTCGACCCGCTTGATGCCCATCTTTTTGGCGGTGACGGCCTGGTGCTCGCCCATAGACAGCCCGGTGCGGGGCTCGCTGTTGACCGGAATCTCCACCCCGAGACTGGCCGGCAGCTTGCCGACCAGCTTCAGCCGTTCGAGGTTGGACTTCGACCGCCGCAGTCCCAGCAGTGTGCGGCGCAAGTTGTCGCCCAAGCCGATCGGCGCATCGGAGGTGGTATCTACCCCGCCGGCGGCGGCGACCTCGTAGCGACCGGAGGCGATGCCGTCGGCCGCGGCGATCGCCGCCTGCAAGCCGGTGCCGCAGGCCTGCTGCAGGTCGAACGCCGGCGTGTAGGACGACAGCGCCGACCCCAGCACGCATTCGCGCATCAAGTTGAAGTCGCGGCTGTGCTTGAGCACAGCGCCGCCGATGACCGCCCCGAGTCGTTCACCAGAAAGACCGAACCGGTCGATCAGCCCGGCCAAAGCCGCGGTGAACATGTCCTGGTTGGACGCTTCAGCATAGGCGCGATCGGAGCGGCCGAACGGGATGCGGTTGCCGCCAAGTACAGCGACGGGTCGCAGGGAACGTGCAGGAGGAACTCTCAGAAGGCACGCTTATCTCCGTCAGTTGGGGGTTATCCACGTTTAGGGGTCATACTACCTACCGTTCTTACTCTGGAGTAAGTTCGGTCTGGATACGGTAGTCGACAGATGACACGCTCGATATGGAAGGCAACTCAGTGGCCTCGAAGGTTTCACCTGATCTATTCTCCCAAGTCGTCAACTCCGGGCCCGGCTCCTTTATCGCAAAGCAGCTTGGCGTTCCGCAACCCGAGCCGCTGCGTCGTTACCGAATCGGTGACCAGCCGCTGCCCGGGTCGCTGCTGATCGGCGGGGATGGCCGGGTGGTCGAACCACTTCGCGCGGCGCTGGACCACGACTACGACGTGGTGGGCGCCAATCTCGGTGGGCGCTGGGCCGACTCATTTGGCGGGCTGGTTTTCGACGCCACCGGGATCACCACGCCGGCAGCGTTGACGGCTTTGCACGAGTTCTTCACGCCACTGTTGCGCAACCTCGCCGCGTCCGGCCGCGTCGTCGTCGTCGGCACCACTCCCGACCAGGCCGGGTCCACCGACGAGCGGATCGCCCAGCGCGCGCTGGAGGGCTTCACCCGCTCACTGGGTAAGGAGCTGCGGCGCGGAGCCACCGTCGCGCTGGTCTACCTGTCGCCTGACGCCAAACCGGCCGCCACCGGTGCGGAATCCACCTTGCGGTTCATCCTGTCGGCGAAATCGGCGTACGTCGACGGCCAAGTCTTCTACGTCGGTGCGGCCGACTCCACTCCGCCTGCCGACTGGGATCGGGCGCTGGACGGCAAGGTAAGCATCGTGACCGGTGCCGCCCGAGGCATCGGCGCCACGATCGCCGACGTGTTCGCCCGCGACGGCGCACGGGTCGTCGCTATCGACATGGACGACGCCGCCAAAGCCTTAGCCGAGACGGCCACCCGCATCGGCGGCACAGCCCTGACCCTCGACGTCACCGCGGACGATGCCGTCGACCGGATCACCGAGCACCTGCGTGAGCATTACGACGGCCGGGCCGACATCTTGGTCAACAACGCCGGCATCACCCGCGACAAGCTGCTGGCCAACATGGACGACGCGCGGTGGAACTCTGTTCTCGCCGTCAACCTGCTTGCGCCACAACGACTTACCGAGGGATTGGTGGGTAACGGCAGTATCGGCAATGGTGGTCGAGTGATCGGGCTGTCATCAATGGCCGGCATCGCGGGCAACCGCGGGCAGACCAATTACGCCGCCACCAAGGCGGGCATGATCGGGCTGACTCAGGCACTGGCACCGGAACTCGCCCAGAAGGGCATCACGATCAACGCCGTCGCGCCGGGATTCATCGAAACCAAGATGACGGCGGCCATCCCGCTGGCCACCCGCGAGGTGGCACGTCGCCTCAACTCGCTGTACCAGGGTGGACAACCGGTCGACGTGGCCGAGACCATCGCCTACTTCGCCAGCCCGGCGTCAAACGCGGTGACGGGTAACGTTATCCGCGTCTGCGGCCAGGCCATGCTGGGCGCTTAGGAGAAACTAGTGACGCAACCAAGCGGCCTGAAAAATATGCTGCGCGCGGCGGCTGGGGCGTTGCCGTTCGTGCCGCGCGGCGACCGCGTGCCGACCAGGACGGTAACGGTCGACGACTTACCCATCGACCGCACGAACGTGGCCCAGTACGCAGCAGTCACCGGACTTCGCTACGGCGACGCGGTGCCGTTGACCTATCCGTTCGCGTTGACCTTTCCGACGATGATGTCACTGGTGACCGGGTTCGACTTTCCCTTTGCGGCAATGGGATCCATCCACCTCGAAAACCACATCACCCAATACCGCCCGATCGCGGTGACGGACACGGTCAATATCGCCGTGCACGCGGAGAATCTGCGTGAACACCGCAAGGGCCTGCTGGTGGACCTGGTGACCGATGTCAACGTCGGCAACGATCTTGCCTGGCACCAGGTGACGACCTTCCTGCATCAGCAGCGCACCAGCCTGTCCGACGAGCCCAAGCCGCCGCCGCAGAAACAGGCCAAGCTGCCTCCGCCGAATGCCATTCTGCGAATCACTCCGGGCCAGATTCGTCGCTACGCCGCCATCGGCGGGGATCACAACCCAATCCACACCAATCCGGTCGGCGCCAAATTGTTCGGTTTCCCAACCGTCATCGCGCACGGGATGTTCAGCGCCGCAGCGGTACTGGCGAATCTGGAGGCCGGTCTTCCAGACGCCGTGGCGTATTCGGTGCGGTTCGGCAAACCGGTGGTGCTGCCCGCCAAACCCGGACTCTATGTTGATCAGGTCGAAGGCGGCTGGGATGTCAGCCTGCGCAACATCGCCAAGGGATACCCGCATCTGACCGGTACACTGCGGGCCCGCTAACCGCGAACACGCTCGACGACTAATCGCATCCGTACGCACCGAGGGCCGCGGACAGGAAAACCAGCAACAGCCAAAGCGGAGGCCGGGCCAGCTGAGATTCGGCTGGTTATGGGTGACCAATGAGGCGACCGCCACCGCCAAGCTCGAGGTGATCAACGCGGCACCCATCGCCCGGGGATGCCAGGTTTTCAACATGATCCGCGATCTGAACAGCGCACCGCCGAGCGGCACCGCGTAAACCGCACCGAGCCCGGCACCGGCCGCACACGCCAGCAGGATCTCCCGGTCCCGGACCGATATTCGTTTCAGCCATCGGATTCCCAGATCGCCTAGGGCCGCGGCGAATTGGCGCGGAGCTCCTTCCCGGCCCAGCGATGCACCGGAACCGACCACCACTACCTGCAGTGCCGCGTCGACGCCGAAAGGCACTAGGCGCATCCGCTGACGGCTCGCGATGGCCGCGGATAGTGGCGGGACGACAGTTCTAGACCGCAGTATCCACCAGCCCAACCCTGCGAGTGCGCCACCGACCATCGGCCCCAAGGCTCGACGGACCGGGCTGCTGGCGGTAATCCCCTGAAGCAGCGATCCGAAGTTGTAGTGGTAGGTCAGGTGCTCGACGAATCGCAACAACAGTGTCGTCGACAGCCCGGCAATTCTCGCCAGTAGCCCGACAATCACCACCGCGCAAACGAAGTCGACATTGCGGCGGCTCATGGGCACAATGACGGAACTCCGAGATTAGCCGGGGCCGCCGCTGGCGGCTTCCGTCACTTCCCGATCAGACGGCACGCCTTTGAGGCCGCGCCAGAACAAGTTGATCATCAGCTCGGCCGCCTCGTCGACGTCGGTATCGCCGGTGCTGAGCCGGGTCGCGATGGCCTCGCCGGCACCCACCAAGGCCACCGCCATCATCTCGAAGTCGGTGTCGGGTTCGGGATTTCGGGTACCGGCCTGCAGCAGCCGAGAGACCATCGCGATGATTCGCTCACGCCCTTCGCGAATAGTGTGGGCGAATGCCTGCGAGCTGGTGGCCTGGGTGTACATCACGATCCATGACGCCCGGTTGGCGTCGATGTAGCGCATGAACGCCACGATGGTGTTCTGTAGCAGGTGTTTTGGGCTCTGGTCGAGGTCGATGTCTTCGCGCACGCCGTCGATGAACCGGGCCAGCTCGCGGTTCAGACACGCACCGAATAATTCTTCCTTCGAGCCGTAATACAGGTACAGCATCGGCTTGGAGATTTCCGCCTTGGCCGCGATGGCGTCCATCGAGGTCTCGTGGTAGCCGTTGACCGAGAACATCTGAACAGCGGCATCGAGCATTTGCTGTTCGCGCACCGCACGGGGTAACCGCTTGGTACCGCCGGCCATGCTGTGCTCCCTATCGCCTGCTCAGCCATCGAGGTTCGCTTACTTCTACAGTAAGCAATGCATACGCGGGCCGCCGAGGTTACGGGCCGCATTCTGGCTTAGGCCCCTTCATCGCCGCCACGCGCAGCACCGACGCGTTGACCGCCGACATCGTCAACTCCCGTGCGGCGACCGCCTTCTCCAACCGGTTCAGCACCGCAGGCACCTCGTCGGTGGTGACCCACAGGGCAATGTCGGTGCCCGCCTGCAGCGTGCGCAGGACCGCTTCGGGCACACTGTAGTGCTCCTCGATCGCAGCCATGCTGGACAAGTCGTCGCTGAACACCGGGCCGTCGAAGGCCGGGGCGTGGTAGCCGGCACCGGTGCGCAGCAACTGCACGGCGGCCCGGTTGAGGCTGGCCGGTTGATCACCGGTCAAGCCGGGCACCTGGAGGTGACCGACCATCACCCCGACCGGGGCGGCGGACACCAGCTCCCGGTACGGCACCAGATCATCGTTTTGCAAATCGGCAAGCGACGGCGTGACGACCCCGCCGGTGTGCGAATCGCCGGAGCCGTGCCCGTGCCCGGGAAAATGCTTGAGCACCGGCAACATCCCGGCGTCGCGCAGTCCTCGCGCATACGCGCCGGCGTACTGGGTGACTACGGCCGGATTCGAGCCGAACGACCGATCGCCGATCACGGTGTCGTCTGGGGCGCTGGTGACATCGACCACGGGGGCGAAATCGATGGTGATGCCCAGGCCGCGCATCCGGCGGCCGCGGTCCCGCGCGACGCCGTAGACCTCGTCAGGGGTGTGGGTCTGGGCCAATGCCCGCGCTGACGGCGACGCACCGATCAGCGACGACAGCCGCGCCACCCGGCCGCCCTCCTCGTCAACGCTGACCGCCACGGGCAGCGCTGTGCTTGCCGACAGGTTCTTCGTCGAGCCATTGCTCAGCATCGACAGGTCGGTCCAACTGCCGATGAAGATGCCACCGACGTGGTGATCGGCCACCACCGCGTTGGCGTCTTTGCCGTCGCGCACTCCCACCATCAGCAGCTGAGCCAGTTTGTCGCGGGTGGACATCGCCGCCAGGATCGTCGCCGGCGCGCCGCACGCCGGTCGGGCCGGTGGGATGGGCTGGCCTGAGGCGGTCGGCGCGGACTTGGGTCGCCCTGTGCTGTGACCACACGCCACCACCAGCGCCGCAACCACGGCAAGCACAGCCAGAACTCGCGGGAAAGCCATCCGCCCATGCTGTCATGGCGACGTTCTGCGCTCGGCTGGGGACGGGTTCACTTCTGCTAGGTTTGGCCATTAGGCTGGGCCAACTGTTTAGCCTGCACGCCAAGGAGCTTTCGCCAATGAACCGGTTTGTTGCACCCGCCGCAGCCAGCGTCGTGGTCGGTTTGCTGCTGGGTGCCGCCGCGATCTTCGGGATCACGTTGATGGTGCAGCAGGACACCAGGCCGCCGCTGCCCGGCGGCGACCCGCAGTCGTCGGTGCTCAATCGGGTCGAGTACGGCAACCGCAGCTAACTCGGCGAAGATGCGGGCCGGGGAACGGCTCGTTGAAGAGCCGGGCACGCAGGCCACCTCTGATGTGACCCCGTTGGCGCGACGCGGGTTGTGGTTGGTCGCCATGGTCGCGCTGACGTTGAGCTTCGCCCAGTCGCCCGGGCAGATCTCCCCCGACACGAAGCTCGATCTCACCGCCAACCCGCTGCGCTTCCTGGCCCGGGCAACCAATCTGTGGAATAGCGAGCTGCCGTTTGGACAAGCGCAAAACCAGGCCTACGGCTACCTGTTCCCACACGGGACGTTCTTCTTGGCGGGTCATCTGCTTGGGCTTCCCGGGTGGATGACTCAGCGATTGTGGTGGGCGCTGCTGCTGACCGTCGGATTCTGGGGGTTGCTGCGGGTCGCTGAGGTGCTGAGTATCGGCAGCCCGACGTCGCGCGTGATCGCCGCGGCGGCGTTCGCGCTTTCGCCGCGGGTATTGACCACCTTAGGGTCGATCTCGTCAGAGACGCTGCCGATCATGCTTGCTCCGTGGGTGCTACTACCCACGATTCGGGCGCTGCGCGACGAGGCCGACCGATCGGTTCGCCGGCTGGCCGCCCACGCCGGGGTGGCGGTGGCGCTGATGGGAGCGGTCAACGCGATCGCGACGCTGGCGGGCTGCCTGCCCGCGGTGATCTGGTGGGCCTGTCACCGGCCCAACCGCCGATGGTGGCGCTACACCGGCTGGTGGTTGTTGGCATTGGCGCTGGCGATGTCCTGGTGGCTGATCGCGTTGATCTTGATGGCGCGCATCAGTCCGCCGTTTCTGGATTTCATCGAATCGTCCGGGGTGACCACGCAATGGTCGTCGCTGGTCGAAGTGTTGCGCGGCACCGACAGCTGGACACCTTTCGTGGCGCCCGACGCCACCGCCGGAGCCCAACTGGTCACCGGCTCGGTCGCCATCCTGGCCACCTGCCTGGTCGCCGCCGCCGGGCTGGCCGGACTTGCCGGAATGGCTGCGCGCGGCGGCCCGCCCTCCGGGCGACTGGTCACCATGTTGCTGGTCGGTGTGGTGCTGCTGGCTGCCGGTTACAGCGGCGGGCTGGGCTCCCCGCTGGCGCACCAGGCGCAGGCGTTTCTGGACGCTGGCGGGGCGCCGCTGCGTAACGTGCACAAGCTGGAGTCGCTGATCCGGATCCCGGTGGTGCTCGGCCTGGCCCAGTTGCTGGGCCGAATTCCGCTGCCGGGTAGCGCGCCGCGACGTGTCTGGATTCACGCGTTTGCGCACCCGGAGCGTGACAAGCGGGTCGCGGCCGGCGTCGTCGTCTTAACGGGATTGATCGCCGCGACTTCGCTGGCGTGGAGCGGCCGGCTCACCCCACCCGGGACGTTCGGCGCGATCCCGCGGTATTGGCATGACGCCGCAGACTGGCTCACCGAACACAACACCGGCGCACCGCCTCAAGGCCGAGTGCTCGTCGTTCCCGGCGCACCGTTCGCCACTCAGCTGTGGGGCACCAGCCACGACGAGCCGCTACAGGTTCTCGGCGACAGCCCGTGGGGAGTGCGTGACTCCATCCCGCTGACGCCGCCGCAAACCATCCGGGCACTGGACTCGGTGCAGCGCCTGTTCGCGGCCGGCAGACCGTCCGCCGGGCTAACTGATACGCTTGCCCGCCAAGGTATTTCGTATGTTGTGGTGCGCAATGACTTGGACCCCGACACGTCGCGGTCGGCACGCCCGATCCTGGTCCATCGGGCCATCGAGGGATCGCCACAGCTGAAGAAAGTCGCCCAGTTCGGCCCGCCGGTCGGGCCCGGCCCGGTAGCGGGATTTGTCACCGACAGCGGACTGCGACCCCGCTACCCCGCCGTAGAGATCTACCGGGTGACCGCAACCAACGGTGATCCCGCGGCGCCCTATCTGACCGACACCGAGCGCCTGACCCGTGTCGACGGCGGGCCAGAGGTGCTGCTGCGTCTCGACGAGCGCCGACGGTTGTTGGGTGAGCCTCCGCTGGGTCCGGTGCTGATGACCGCCGACGCCCAACGCGCACGGCTGCCGATACCCGCTGGGGCAGGGGTCACGGTCACCGACACGCCGCTGGCCCGGGAGACCGACTACGGCAGGGTTGACGATCACTCGTCGGCAATCCGCGCCGACGGCGACGCCCGGCACACCTTCAACCGAGTGCCGGACTACCCGACCCGGGGTGCTGACACGGTGTACGGCGGTTGGACCGGCGGCCGGCTCACGGTGTCCAGTTCGTCGTCGGACGCCACCGCATTGCCAGACGTCGCCCCGGCGACCTCGCCGGCGGCCGCGATCGACGGTGATCCGGCGACCGCGTGGGTGTCCAACGGCCTGCAATCAGCCGTCGGCCAATGGCTCCAGGTGGACTTCGACCACCCGGTGACCAACAGCGTCATCACCATCACGCCCAGCGCGACCGCCGTCGGCGCTCAAGTCCGCCGGATCCAGGTGTCCACCGTCAATGGCACCACCACGCTGCGGTTCGACCAGGCCGGCAAACCGGTTACCGCGGCGCTGCCGGTCGGCGAGACCCCGTGGGTGCGGATCACCGCGATCGCCACCGACAATGGTTCCGCCGGCGTGCAATTCGCGATCACCGACTTGTCGATCACCCAGTACGACGCTTCCGGGTTCGCGCATCCGGTCGACCTGCGGCACACGGTGCTGGTCCCCGCTGCCCCACCGAACGTGGCCGTCGCGCGGTGGGACCTGGGATCTGAGCCGCTAGGCAGGCCGGGCTGCGCGATGGGCCCGAACAACATGGCGTGCGCAGCGTCGATGGCACTGGCGCCCGAAACACCGGCTACCTTCAGCCGCACGCTACGCGTGCCCCACCCGGTCTCGGTGCTCCCAACGGTGTGGGTGCGCGCGCGGCCCGGACCCAAGCTGGCCGATCTGATCGCCGAGCCGGACACCACACGCGCTCAAGGTGATTCGGATCTGGTCGACGTCCTGGGGTCGGCGTATGCCGTCACCGACGGCGATCCGAGCACCTCGTGGACGGCACCGCAACGGCTGGTGCAGCACAAGACGCCCCCGACGCTCACCGTCACGCTGCCCCGGCCAACCGAGGTGACCGGGCTGAGGCTGGTTCCCAGTAGGTCGTTCCTACCGGCACACCCGACCATGGTGGCCGTCGACCTCGGCGACGGCCCCCAGGTCCGCGGACTGCACACCGCCAGCGCGGAACCCCAGACGCTCCGACTGAAATCGCGCGTCACCGATACCGTCGCGGTCAGCCTGCTCGACTGGAAGGCCGTCATCGACCGCACCGCGCTGGGCTTCGACCAGCTCAAACCGCCAGGGTTGGCCGAAATCGCGGTGCTCGGCGCCGACGGCAAACCGATCGCCGCCGCCGACGCCGACCGTAATCGCGGCCGGACAATCACCATCGACTGCGCTCACGGACCGGTGATCGCGATCGCGGGCCGGTTTGTGCACACCGCGATCCGGACGACGGTGGGGGCGCTATTGGCAGGCGCGCCGGTGGCCGCCCACGCATGCGACCCTGCACCGATCATGTTGCCGACCGGCGAGCAGGAGCTATTGATAAGTCCGGGGCCGCAGTTCGTCGTCGACGGCGCGCAACTGTCCGGGCCGCTCGCGGCCGCCACCGCGCCCGCACCGCAACGGCCCGCCGCTACCAGAGTGTGGGGCCCAGCCCACCGTGAGGTGCGCATACCTGGGGCGGCGCGGTCGCGGGTCCTGGTGGTGCCCGAGAGCCTCAACCCCGGCTGGGTGGCGCGCAACGGCGCGGGGACTCGGCTGACACCGGTTGCCGTCAACGGATGGCAGCAGGGCTGGGTGGTGCCGGCGGGAACGTCGGGCACCGTCATGCTGACCTTTGCGCCCAACGCGCTGTATCGCGCCGGCTTGGCCATCGGGCTCGCGCTCCTGCCGCTGTTGGCACTGATGGCATGGTGGCCGCAACGACGTCCGAGCCGCGACGGCCCCGCTGCCCGACCGTGGGCCCCCGGGCCCTGGGCGGCCGTCGCTGTGCTGACGGCCGGAGCGGTGATCGCCGGCATCGTGGGTGTCCTGGTGTTCGGCGGCGCGCTCGCCCTGCAGTGGGTGTTGCGCAACCGTCCCTGGCAGCGCGACGCCATCACCGTCGGATCCAGCGCTGGTGGGCTGATTCTGGCCGGCGCGGCGCTGTCCCGGAACCCGTGGCGATCGGTCGAGGGGTACGCCGGGCATTCCGCCGGCGTGCAACTGCTGGCGCTCATTTCCCTCGCGGCGCTGGCCGCGTCGGTGACGATGCGGGCCAGGGACTGGCCCGAGGTGGGGGTACCACCCGCTTGCGGGGGCGAAGGGCGCCATTAAGCCCGTCGGTGGTGATGTTGCGACCGCGATTTCCTGGCTGGTTAGCGGGTAAAGCGAGAGAATAGACGTCCACCGTTGCCAGGAGCCCCGGACATGGGATGGTTCAGCGCACCCGAGTATTGGTTGAGCAGACTGATACTGGAGCGCGGTATCGCGGTCGTCTACGTGTTCGCGTTCGTCGGGGCCGCACGACAATTCCGCGCGCTGATCGGAGAGCACGGGCTGCTGCCGGTGCCGAACTACCTAGCCCGGCAGTCATTCCGACGAGCGCCGAGCATCTTCCACGTTCACTACTCCGATCGGTTCTTTGCGTCGCTTGCATGGCTGGGCGCGGTGCTCTCCACGGCGATGGCCGCGGGATTGATCGACCTCGTGCCGCTGTGGGCGGTCGTGTTGCTGTGGCTGCTGCTGTGGGTTTTGTACCTGTCGATCGTCAACGTCGGCCAGACCTGGTATTCGTTCGGCTGGGAGTCGCTGCTGTTGGAGACCGGTTTTCTGGCAATCTTTCTCGGCAATGACCGGATGGCCCCGCCGGTGCTGGCGATATGGCTGGCACGCATGCTGTTGTTCCGGCTCGAGTTCGGTGCGGGCCTGATCAAACTCCGCGGCGACTCGTGCTGGCGGGATCTCACCTGCTTGTACTACCACCACGAGACACAGCCGATGCCCGGGCCGCTGAGCTGGTTCTTCCATCACCTACCCAAGCCGCTGCACCGGGTGGAAGTGGCGGGCAACCATTTCGCGCAGCTCATCGTTCCCTTCGGGCTGTTCGCCCCGCAGCCGGTGGCCAGCATCGCCGGAGCGATCGTCGTCGTCACCCAGCTGTGGCTGGTGGTATCCGGTAACTTCGCCTGGCTGAACTGGTTGACGATCCTGTTGGGCTGCAGCGCGATCGACGCCTCGTCGGCAGCGGCAGTACTGCCCATCCCCAAGCAGCCGACGCTGGCCGACGCCCCGCGCTGGTTCGCCGCGTTGGTGATGGTGTTCGCGGCGCTGACGCTGACCTTGAGCTACTGGCCGGTGCGCAACATGATCTCGCGGCGCCAGCGAATGAACATGTCGTTCAACCCGCTTCACTTGGTGAACACCTACGGGGCATTCGGCACCGTCGGCCGAACCCGCCGAGAGGTGGTGATCGAGGGCACCGATGAGCCAAGCCTTAACGATCAGACGGTGTGGAGGGAATACGAGTTCAGGGGCAAGCCCGGGGCGGTCGGCCGGGTGCCGCCACAGTGGGCGCCGTATCACCTGCGGCTGGACTGGTTGATGTGGTTTGCCGCCATCTCTCCGCACTACGCCTACCCATGGCTTCGACCATTTCTGGTGCGGCTCTTGCAAAACGACCCAGCGACGCTGCGCTTGCTGCGGCACAATCCCTTCCCGGACTCCCCGCCGCGATATGTGCGCGCTCTGCTCTACCGGTATCGCTTCACTACCGCAGCTGAGCTGCGACGTGATCGCGCATGGTGGCATCGCACGCTGGAAGGCGGCTACCTACGGCCCATCGCACTCTCCGAAGCGGCGCCCATCCGGTAAAGATGGCCGTCGGGCTACAGCGTCTCGTCGAGTTCGCCAAGGCGGTCGGTCAACCGCAGATTTTCCGAGTAGTCGACCGGACAGCAGATCAGCGAGACGCCGTCGTCGTCGAGCGCAGCTTTCAAGGTAGGAAGCAGTTCGTCGGCGCTTTTTATTTGATAACCTTTGGCGCCGAAACTTTCCGCATAGCCCACGATGTCGGGGTTGTTGAACCGGACGTAGTGGTGCTCACCGAGCTCGAGATCCATCTTCCACTCGATGAGGCCGTAACCGCCGTCCTCCCAGATCAATACAACCAGCGGTATCTGCTCTCGCACTGCGGTTTCGATCTCCTGAGCGTTCATCAAAAACGCTCCGTCGCCGACGACGGCCAGCACCTTCGACTCAGGCCGTGCCAACTTGACCCCAAGAGCGCCAGGTAACGCAAAACTCATGGTGGACAGGCCATTTGATATCAGGCAGGTGTTGTGTTCGTAGGTTGGATAGAGTCGGGCCATCCACATCTTGGTGGCGCCGGTGTCGACCAGGACGATGTCGCTACGGCCCAGCGCGGCGCGGGTGTCGGCGACCACCCGCGCGGGAGCCAGCGGGTATCGCGAGTCCTGTTGTCCCCGCTCGAATTCCTCGTCGAGCAGACCGGAGCCGGGTATCTCCGGATCAGCGTCAAAGGTGTGGTCGGCGAGCGCCTCGGTCAATGCATCGAGCGACGCACTGATGTCGCCAATGATCCCGACGTCGACGGGATAGTGCACGTCAACCTCGGCCGGGAATCGGTGAACGTGGATGATCTTCTTGTCGGACTTCGGGTTGATTCGGACCGGGTCGAATTCCTGCAGCTCGTAGCCGACCGCGATGACGACGTCGGCGTTGTCGAACCCGAAGTTGACGTAGTCGTGCCGCATGAACCCGAGGGTTCCGATGCTGTTGGGGTGGTCGTCGGGCATGACGCCCTTGCCGTGGAACGTGTTGGCCACCGGAATGCCGAATTCCTCGGAGAACCGGATCAAGGCTTCGGTCGCATTGGAACGCGCCGCGCCGTGCCCGGCCAGCACCACCGGCCGGTTGGCCTCCCGGAGAATGTCGACCGCGCGGGCCACCTGCCGGAAAGCCGGCGCGTCGGCACGCACGACGTTGCGCGGCAATGGCGTCAAGTCGTAGTCGGCGTCATCTTCGTCTATGTGCTCGGGTACGGCGAGGTAGACCGCGGCCGGGCGCTCGGCCTCGGCGACTTTGAACGCCTTGCGGACCATCTCCGGGATGGCCTGCACGGTCGGGATACCGGCGGCCCAGCGGGTGATCGGCGTGAACATCGACACCAAATCGACGTACTGGTGCGACTCCTTGAACTGGCGATCGTGGCCGACCTGCGCGGAGATCGCGACCATCGGCGTGCTGTTGGTGGTGGCATCGGCCACACCCAGCTGCATGTTGATCGCGCCTGGGCCTAGGGTGGCCGATACCACCGCCGCGCGTCCGGTGACCCGCCCATACATCTCGGCCATGAACGAGGCACCCTGCTCGTGCCGGGTGAGCACATAGCGGATATCTGAGGCCGCCAATGCCTGGACGAAGCGAATGTTCTCTTCTCCCGGCAGCCCGAAGACCACGGCAACGCCCTCGTTTTCCAGGCACTTGACTATCAGCTCGGCGGCTTTACTCATCCGGCACCTCCCTCCGGCCCACGATAGTGGCAGGCTGGATACACCGACGTTTTGCAAACCCACTCACTTCAAGGATGTCAGCGTGTCCATCGCCACGATTAACCCGGCCACCGGCGAGACGGTCAAAACCTTTACCCCCGCGACCGACGATGAAGTCGACGCCGCCATCGCGCGCGCACACGAACGCTTCCTCGACTACCGCCATTCCACCACCTTTGCTCAGCGCGCCGAGTGGGCTAATGCCACCGCCGACCTGCTGGAGGCAGAGTCCGACGAGGTCGGAGCGATGATGACCCTGGAGATGGGCAAGACCCTGAAGTCGGCCAAGGCCGAAGCGCTGAAGTGCGCCAAGGGTTTTCGATACTACGCCGAGAATGCCGAGAAGCTGCTGGCCGATGAGCCGGCCGAGGCGTCCAAGGTCGGCGCGAAGCAGGCCTACATCCGCTATCAGCCGCTGGGTGTGGTGCTGGCCGTGATGCCGTGGAACTTTCCGCTGTGGCAGGCCGTCCGGTTCGCCGCACCCGCGCTGATGGCCGGCAACGTCGGCATCCTCAAGCACGCGTCGAACGTGCCCCAGTCAGCGCTGTATCTCTCCGACGTGATCGCGCGCGGCGGTTTTCCGGATGGCTGCTTCCAGACGCTGCTGGTGTCGTCCAGCGCCGTCGAGCGCATCTTGCGTGACCCCCGGGTCGCGGCAGCCACCTTGACCGGCAGCGAACCGGCCGGCCAATCGGTTGCCGCCATTTGCGGTGACGAGATCAAGCCCACCGTGCTGGAACTCGGCGGCAGTGACCCGTTTATCGTGATGCCGTCCGCAAACCTCGACGAGGCCGCCAAGACCGCGGTCACCGCCCGGGTGCAGAACAACGGGCAATCCTGCATCGCCGCGAAGCGGTTCATCATTCACACCGACATCTACGACGCGTTCGTCGACAAGTTCACCGAGCGGATGCAGGCGCTCAAAGTCGGCGACCCGACCGACCCTGACACCGACGTGGGTCCGTTGGCCACCGAATCAGGTCGCGACGAGATCGCCAAGCAGGTCGAGGACGCCGCAGCGGCGGGCGCCACGATTCGCCTGGGCGGCAAGCCCATCGACGGGTCGGGGTGGTTCTACCCGCCGACGGTGGTCACCGACATCACAAAGGACATGGCGCTTTACACCGAAGAGGTGTTCGGGCCCGTCGCGTCGATGTACCGGGCAGCAGACATCGACGAGGCAATCGAGATCGCCAACGCCACCACTTTCGGGCTGGGGTCCAACGCCTGGACCAACGACGCGGCCGAGCAGCAGCGCTTTATCGACGACATCGAAGCCGGGCAAGTCTTCATCAACGGGATGACGGTGTCCTATCCCGAATTGGGCTTCGGCGGCGTCAAACGGTCCGGGTATGGGCGCGAGCTCGCCGGCCTCGGCATCCGTGCCTTCGTCAACGCCAAGACCGTGTGGGTCGGCCCGTCGGACAGCGGAGATTCCGGCGGCAGCGCAAAGGTCGAATAGCCGCGCCGTCTAGCCGACCGCAGCGAGCGCCTTTTCGTCCTCGTCGGCGAAGGTGTCTTCCAATTGCACCGGCGAGTAGTCCAGGTCGATCTCGCTGACCGGCCGCCCGCGGGCGCTGCTAATCGTCCCAAATCGGCGCATCCCCTTGTCGGAGGCGTACTGCATGAACTCGTCCACCGAAAGGTCAAACGGCATCGGATCGTAGAGGGCGAAGCCCTCTTCGATGAGGCGCAGTCCGAGCGGCATGAGTTCGTTCATCCGTGTCTCGAAAACGCGCCAATTGGCATCGTCGGCGGCGACGTGGCGCCGGCAGGTGAAGGTGCCCCACGCCATGTGGCGTCGCTCGTCGTCACCGATGCGTTGGACCAGCTCCTGCATCCCGGGCAGAATGCCGCGCTCCACACAGATCTTGTGCCAGCCGAAGTAACCGGTCAGCGCCAACATGCCTTCGACCATGTGGTTGTAGGTGACCGACGCCCGGATCTGCGCGGCCGGTGAGGGATCGACCCTCAACGCGTTGAGGCAGTCCGGCAGCTCCTCGTAAAATATTGTGCGGTAGGTGGGGACGTCTTCGAGGTACTCGTGCAGGTCGTCGGTGATGCCGACGGCATCGAGCCACATCCGGAACACCTGGACGTGCTTGGCCTCCTCGAAAGCGAACTGCGTCAAATACATCTCGTCGCCCAGCCGGCCTTCCATTCGCATCGCCGACATGAACGGCTGAATGTCCTCGGTCACCGCTTCTTCACCGGCGATGAACTCGGCGCACAGTCGGGTGGCGTAGTGGCGTTCGTCTTCGGTGAGCCGCTCCCAGTCAGCGCGGTCGCGGGAGAAGTCGATGTCGGCCGGGTTCCAGAATTTAGCATTACCGCCCGCAAATAGCTTGAGCGGCAGGCTATCCCAGTTGAGCCCGCCTGCAACCATCGAGGCCGTATGTGTTCGTGTCATGTGAGGACCTCCGTTATCTCATCCCGGTTGGTTTGCGGCAGCGCGGCGAATGCGGCCGCCAGGACTGCGACGAGCCGGCGCACCGCCAGCGCCGGCTGCTCCGGTGTGGGCTCGTCGAGTCCGAGGATCGGATCTATGCCGCGCAGGTAGGGAGCCAGCGCCAGATGCGGAAAGATCAGCAGCAGCAACGACAACAGCGCATCGGTATCAGAATCTGCACGCAGGTCACCGCGGGTGTGCGCGTCGCGGACCAACGGTCGCAGCACTTCCAGGTAGTGGCGGTGAATGACGTTCTGGACGCTGACACGCGCTTCGGTGTCGACTTCCAAAGTCGCCGCGGCGTGCAGCGCACGTTCATGGGGATGGTCGGCGAAGTACGCGATCCAGGCGTCGAGCCAGTCGGTCAGGAAGTCGAAGAATGGCCGGCTGGGGTCGAGTTCGCGGATGCGGTCCTCCATGTAGGCGCGCACGCGCTGGCTGGCCACGTCGGCGATGAATGCGTACAGGTCGCGCTTGTCCGCGAAGTACTGGAACAGGCTGCCCTTGGCGACGCCTGCCCGTCGGGCGATGACATTGAGGCTGCCTCGCGAGAACCCGTGCGCGCCGAATTCGGCCTCCGCGGCCTCCACCACGGCCGCGCGGCGCGCCGGGTCGACGCGCGCCCACGTCACCGTTGGCATTGGTCCTCCTCGCGTCGATGACCACTGGTCACTGTACTGTGATCCAGCTCACTTCTCAAGGTCGATTCTTCGGCGGCCCGGCTGCCGCGTCGATCCCGGTATTCCGCCAACAGCCCGATCGAATCGCCCTAGCATCGGCTACGTGTCACTACTGAATACCGCACGGGGACCTATCAATACCGCTGATCTGGGCGTCACGCTCATGCATGAGCATGTGTTCATCATGACCACCGAGGTCGCCCAGAATTACCCGGAAGCATGGGGGGACGAAGAGCAACGGGTGGCTGACGCCATCACCCGACTCAACGAGCTGAAGTCGCGCGGTGTGGACACCATCGTCGACCTCACCGTCATCGGGTTGGGCCGCTACATCCCGCGCATCGCGCGCGTTGCCGAGGCCACCGAACTGAACATCGTCGTCGCGACCGGCTTGTACACCTACAACGACGTGCCCTTCTGTTTCCACTACCTGGGCCCGGGCGGCCAGCTGGGCGGGCCGGAAATCATGACCGACATGTTCGTGCGCGACATCGAGCAGGGCATCGCCAACACCGGCATCAAGGCGGGGATCCTCAAATGCGCCACCGACGAGCCCGGAATCACCCCGGGTGTCGAGCGGGTACTGCGCGCAGTGGCCCAGGCTCACAAACGCACCGGGGTGCCGATTTCCACCCATACCCACGCCGGGCTGCGGCGCGGCCTCGAGCAGCAGCGGATCTTCGAAGAGGAGGGCGTCGACCTGAGCCGGGTCATCATTGGCCACTCCGGCGACAGCACCGACATCGGCTACCTCGAAGAGCTGATCGCCCCCGGTTCCTATCTGGGGATGGACCGGTTCGGCATCGACGTGATCCTGCCGTTCGAGGAGCGGGTGAACATCGTGGCGCAGATGTGCGAGCGCGGTCACGCCGACAAGATGGTGCTGTCGCACGACGCGAACTGCTATTTCGACGCGCTGCCCGAGGAGCTGCTTCCTGTCGCTGCGCCGAATTGGCATTACCTGCATATCCACAACGACGTCATTCCCGCGCTGAAGGAACGCGGCGTCACCGACGAGCAGCTGCACACCATGCTCGTCGACAACCCCCGCCGCATCTTTGAACAGACGGGCGCCTATTAAATGACCCGGGCGCAGAGTGTGCCGATCCCGCCGATCGGCGCGCAGATTTCGGCGTTGGCCGAACTCGCTCCCGACGAGGCAGCGGTCAGCTGCGACGGACGCACGATGACCCGCGCCGAACTCGACCGCTCAACCAACCGACTGGCCCGCGCCTACGCCGAGCGCGGTGTCGGCGTAGGCGACTACGTGACCGTCGTGTTGCCCAACTCCATCGAATGGATCCAGGCGGTGGTGGCGTGCTGGAAGCTGGGCGCGGTGCCCCAACCACTGTCCGCCCGGCTGCCGGATGCCGAGCTCGAGGCCCTGCTGAACCTGCGGCCACCGAAACTGCTGGTGGGACGGGAACACAGCCAAATCACCAGTGTTGCTACGGGTGTCGCACCCGACCCGGCGTTGTCTGACGGTCCCTTGCCCGAAGCGGTGTCACCGGTGTGGAAAGCGATGGGCTCAGGCGGCAGCACCGGGCGCCCTAAGCTCATCGAATCCGGGGGCAACAGCCGGATACCGGCCGCCATCGGTTACCCACTCGGCGCGCAGGAGGGCGATACCACGCTGATGCCGGTGCCGCTGAGCCACAACACCGGTTTTACCACCGCGACCATGGCTTTGCTGATGCGCCACCATCTAGTGCTGATGAGCCGGTTCGATCCGCAGCAATTTCTCCGACTGATCACCGAGCACCGGGTGACGTTCCTGACGACGGTGCCCACGATCATGCAGCGAGTGCTACCGGTCTACCGAGCCGACCCGGGGTCCTACGACCTCTCGTCGATCCGGCGGTTCTGGCATCTTGGGGCGCCTTGTCCGCCGACGATCAAGCAAGCATGGATCGACTTATTGGGTCCGGAAAAGGTGTGGGAACTCTACGGCGGCACCGAATTACAGGCGTTGACATTCATATCCGGTGACCAGTGGCTTACTCATCGCGGTTCGGTCGGCGTCGTCGTTGCCGGCGAGATGAAGGTGCTCGACGACGACGGCAACCCGTGCCCGCCCGGTGTCGTCGGCGAGATCTACATGCGGCCCAGCCCCGGCAGCGCGCCGACCTACCGCTACATCGGCGCGACGGCGAAATCCCGCGACGGCTGGGACTCGCTGGGCGACTTAGGCCATTTCGACGAGGACGGGTTCTTGTATTTGTCCGATCGCCGTGTCGACATGTTCACCGTCGGCGGGCGCAACGTATACCCGGCCGAGATCGAGAACGCCCTCTCAGCACACCCGGATGTATTGTCCTGCTTGGTGGTTGGTATACCCCATAAGGATCTGGGTCAGGTGCCCTACGCACTCGTTCAGGCCGCGTCCGCGCTTAATGAAAAGACGGTGCAGGCGTTTCTGGGGGACCGCATCGCCGGATACAAGGTGCCAGCCACCGTCGAGTTCGTCGATACCCCGCTGCGCGACGACGCCGGCAAGGCCCGCCGCTCGGCAGTGCGCGATGGGATCATCGCCCGACTGCACGCCGGATAGCTTGGCCGGCGCTGCTCTGATTCAGGGTGCTATCGCATCGGACTCCGGGTCGCTGACCGCAAAATCCGTCACGCGTTCGCGTTTTTCCCAGCGCCGCAGTGCTTCCCGGCACGGTGATTCGACAAGCGCATAGCTCACCGCAGCGATCGCGATAGCGAAGATCAGCGTCAACACCAGTACCTCGGGCATGTGGCCCCGGAAGGAGAATTCGCCGATGACGGGGAACACCATGGTCAACGCCGCAAGATGCCAGATGAAGATTCCGTAGGACCAGCGTCCCAGTGTCACCATCGGTCTGGTACCCAGCAGTCGATGGCTGGTGTCGGCCCGGTCCAACACCAGCGGCGCCACCAGACCCGCGGCCACCAGCGCACCCATCGCGGTCTTTACCGTGAACTGTGTTGCTGTGCTGGGGACCAAACCCGCGGGTCCGGCCAATGGTGAGGCGGCGACGAGATAGGCCAACACCACGACGACGGCCATCGCCACCCGGTGGCGGGCGAGTCGGTGCGGCCACCCGAGCGGGCTGTACACCCACTCTGCGAGCAACATGCCCGCAGCGAACCAGGAGAAGAATGCCGGCGGCCAGTTCAGCGGATTGAGCCCGGCCGGGGCAGTAACGGGAATCCAGCCCCAAAGCCAGCTGGCGACACCAAGACCGGCGATCGCCGGCACCCGGCCACCGACCGGCAACCGGGCAGCCAGTAGCGCAAGGAACGGCAGTGCAAGATAGAAGGTGACCTCTACCGAAAGGCTCCACATCTGGGTCAGCCCGGCGGTCAATGTCAGCGGCACGTAAACCTGGGTGAGCGACAGATTCGCCAGCCACACCGTCAAGCTCGCGCGATCGGCATCCGGCAGCAGGGTCAGGATCACAACGACAGCCACTACATACGCCGGCATGATGCGGACCACCCGCGATCGCAGGTAGTGACCAGTCGACGGAGGCGGACCCAGGCCTCGCGCGGCTGCGGCGTGTCCACGCCATAACAAAAACCCCGACAACGCGAAGAACACCGCCACGGCTAGATCGAAGCGTCCAAACAGCCGCCCGTCGACCCCGCTGGAGTGCCCGGTCTGAAACGCGACGTGAGTGACGACGACGCCGATGGCTGCGCAGGCCCGCATACCTTCCACGGCAGGTAGGAAACTGCGCGTTCCACCGACCTGCTGGGCGTCGGCGCGGGTCATGACGACAGTCTGCCCGCGATCGACTTCCAGACGAATCGGGTACACCCGGTTCGCTCGCCAAGGGACATAAATCGCTACTTTAAATTTTGCTGTTAGGGTCGAACGAGTTTTGCTCCGCTGGCCTCCGCCGAGCGGGTGGAACCCCAGGTTGGGGCGGTTCACGACGGATGGCTTTGGAACCGGATGAGACCAGAAGGAGGTCACGGCCAGGTGAACCGAGCAGTCATGTTGCGGATGGCCGCATGCGCGATCATGGGACTCGGAGCCGCCTTGCTGATCGCCGCGCTGCTGCTGTGGACCTACACCACCAGCAGGATCACCAAGATCCCGCTCGATCTGGATGCCACCTTGATCAGCGAAGGCAGCGGTACCGCGCTGGACCCCGCGACGATGAGCAGTCAGAAGCTGGTGGTCGATCGCAACATCCCGCTGGTGTCTCAGCAGCAGATCGACGTCGAGTCCCCGGCCAATGCCGATGTCGTCACGCTCCAAGTCGGCACCTCGGTTCGACGCACCGACAAGCAAAAGGACACCGGCCTGCTGCTCGCGCTCGTCGACACCGTCACCCTCAACCGCAAAACTGCGATGGCGGTTTCCGACGACACACATCCCGGCGGTGCCGTCCAAAAACCGCGCGGCTTCCACGACGAGAATCCGCCGACCAATATCGCGCTGCCGCACGACGGGCTGTCCTACCGCTTTCCCTTCCACACCGAAAAGCGGACCTACCTATATTTCGACCCGATCGCACAGAAGGCGTTCGATGCCAACTACAGCGGGGAAGAAGACGTCAACGGCTTGACCACTTACCGGTTCACCCAGGACGTCGGGTACGACGCCGACGGCAAGCTGACAGAGCCGATCAAGTACCCCTCGCTATACGCAGGCGACGAAGACAGCAAGGTGACCGCGACCGCCGCGATGTGGGGCGTAGGCGGCGATCCGGACGAGAAGATCACCATGACCCGCTATTACGCGGCGCAGCGGACCTTCTGGGTGGATCCGGAATCGGGGACCATCGTCAAAGAGGACGAGCACGCCAACCACTACTTTGCTCGCGATCCGTTGAAGCCTGAGCTGACGGTGGCTGACTACAAGGTCACCTCCAACGAGGAGACCATCGAGGCGCAGGTGAATGCCGCCCGTGGTGAGCGCGACCGGTTGGCGTTGTGGTCGCGGGTGCTGCCGATCTCCTTCACCGCCTCCGGCGTGATCGCGCTGATCGGCGGACTGCTGCTGGGCTGGTTCAGCTTGCGCACCGAGGCGGCGTTGCTCGACCCTGGCCTGGACACTGCCGACCATGGCTTCTTCGGCCGCAGCGAGCCGCCGGTCGAACGGGTGCCCGGCGCCGAAGCCGAGACCGAGAAGCTACCGACCCCGCCGAAAGACCTGCAGCGGGAGTCGGGCCAACCCGGAGCGAGTCCACCGGCCCCCGGACCAGCCCAGACCCCGAATCCACCCGACACGGGTCCAACCGACCGGTCCTAGCGGACGCGTGTGACCGGTGCACCGCTGGGCTCTGCAGTGGACCCGTCCCGGGTACGCACTGGCATTAGCGCTGCTGGTGGTGGCGCCGCTGATGGGCCCAGGGTATTTGCTGTTGCGCGACGCGGTGTCCACGCCGCGGTCGTATTTGTCCGATAGCGCCCTCGGGCTGGTATCGGCCCCGCGGGCGACGCCCCAGGATTTCGCCGTGGCGCTGGCCTCCCAATGCGTCGACGGCGGCATCGTGGTGAAGGCGTTACTCGTCGTCGGACTGTGGCTGGCGGGCTGGGGCGCGGCTCGGTTGGTCGCAAAGGTGCTGCCGGAAGCCGGTGCCAGTGGCCAGTTTGTCGCCATCACGTTGGCGATTTGGAATCCGTATGTCGGTGAGCGGCTGTTGCAAGGGCATTGGAGCCTGCTGCTCGGCTACGGCTGTCTGCCCTGGGTTGCCACGACGGTGCTGACGCTGCGATCTGCGCGGCCGGGCTGGACGGGGCTTTTCGGACTGGCGTTTTGGATCGCACTGGCCGGGCTGACCCCGACCGGGTTGATTCTTGCCGCAACAGTCGGATTGGTTTGCGTGGCTGTGCCTGTTGACGACTCGGGTGGGTCCAGGCCACGCTGGCGCTGCGCCGCCGCGACGTTGGGTTGCGCTCTGCTGGCGGCGCTGCCATGGTTGACGGCTGCGACGCTGGGCTTGTCGTCTCCTGCCCGTATCTGGACGCGGACTCCCGACGTTGCCGCGTTCGCCGCTCGCGCCGAGCCCGGTCTGGGCACCCTGGGCAGCCTGGCCAGCCTGGGCGGTATCTGGAATGGCGAGGCCCTGCCCGCCTCGCGGGCAACACTTTTCGCCGTCGTCTCGGCCACGGTGCTGTTTACGGTGGTGGCCACCGGTGTGCCTGCTCTGGTGCGCAGACGAGCAGCGGTACCACTGCTGGTGCTCGCGACCGTGTCGGTGCTGTTACCCGCCGCATCGGCCACCGGGCCCGGGCTGGCCGTGCTGCACGTGGTGATCGATGCCGTCCCCGGCCTCGGCGTCCTGCGCGACGGGCAGAAGTGGGTGGCACTGGCGATGCCCGGATACGCGTTAGCGGGTGGCGCCGCGGTGCTGACCTTGCGGCGTTGGCTAGGTTTTTTGCGGCCCGCGGCGACCGCGCTGGTGTGCAGCGCCGCGTTGCTGCTCGCACTTCCCGACTTGGCTTGGGGCGTGGGCGGAAAGATTGAACCGGTGCACTATCCGACGGACTGGCCAACCGTCGCAGCGGTGATCAACGACGATCCTGCACAGGTTGCGGTGCTCCCCGCCGATACCATGCGGCGCTTCGCCTGGTCTGGACCGGCACCGGTGCTGGATCCGCTGCCGCGCTGGGTGCGAGCCGATGTGTTGATGACCGGTGACTTGATCATTTCCGGGGTGACGATTCGCGGTGAGGGAACGCGGGCACACGCGGTGCAGCGGCTGGTGTTGACGGGCGCCGACCCCGCCACACTTCGCCGTGCCGGCGTTGGGTGGCTGGTGGTCGAGGAGGGCACCCCTGGTGATATGGGAAGCGCGGCAAGGACAGTCAAGCAACTACCGGTGAGCTACCACGGAAAAGCGTTGGCGCTTTACCGAATTGGCGGCCAGTCCGCGGGTGGTGTGCCGACCGACCGTCGACTGCTCACGGTGATTGCCCACTTGATCTGGTTGGCGATGCTGATCAGCGGAGCCATCGGCACGGCGATAACCAGCCGGCGCCGCCGTGTTCGTCAGGTGGTCGAAGCCCGCGGTTGATGAACGATTCCGGTCTTTGACGCGTGCGGTGTTTCGACCGAAATCGCTGCGTGGTCCGCTTTTTGACCCGCAACCAGCAAGCACACGCCGGCGGCGATTCCGCCGATCATCGGCACGATCAAGATCCAGGCGGCATTCAAGCGCCGGATAAGGCCACTGCGACGATGACGAGCACCGCGATGGTGACGATGGTGACCGCGACCGCGGCGAAATGAAATCCGACCCGCTGCGCGACATACCATCGAGACAAAAGACAGCACGCCTGCCTGCACCAGTGCTTCTACCCGTTCAGATTCCATGAGTTCTCCCTTTGCAGTTCTTGTCCCCCGCGAGCGTGCAGACCGTGAAATGCCGGACGGAATGGGCGATTCCACCTTCGCGGCAATAGGTGAGGTCGGCGTCGCCGATGATCGCTACGTCAGGCAGCACTGCTCCGCGATCGGCGCAATTCACTTTCGACACCGCCGCGTCGGTAATCTGCAGGCATTGATTGGGCGCCCAATCGTAGTCGAGACATACCGCTCCCGAGGATGAGGAATAGGTGAGGTCGGCGTCGCGCACGCACTGGGAGACATTGCCGACGCGCGCTATCACGCGGAAAGTACTCGCCATTCAGCCGCACGGCTCGTCGACCAGCATTTGCACCAAATCCCTGGGCCTCGCAAAGGACGGTGTCGGCGTCAGACCACTCCGCTAACGCGACCACCGGTCATCATCGATTCGAGCACGGTACGCATCGCGTCAGCACTCTGCTGCCAGGAAAACTCAACGCTGCGCGCTTGCGCCTTGGCGCCGAGTTCGTCGCGGAGCACCGGATCGGCCAGCAACTGTTGCAGCCGATTCACTAGCTCGGCGCGACCGTCGACCAGTACCCCGGTCACCCCGTCGATGATCGAGTCAGCCAATCCACCGGAGGATCGGTAGCCGATCGTGGGCACCGCGTGCTGCGCTGCCTCGACGACCGCCAAGCCCCAGCCTTCTTTGCGTGACGGCAGCAGATGCACCCAAGACTGCTGAATGACGTGGTGTTTCGTGACGTCATCGACATGGCCGTGGAAAGTCACCGCGTCGCTGATGCCCAGCCCCGCCGCGTGGTCGACCAAGCGCTGCCACCACCACCCACCGCCGACGATGTCGAGATGCAACTCGGGCATCGTTGGCCGCAGCAGCGCCACTGCGGCCAACGCGTCCTCGATCTGCTTGTGGGGCACCAGCCGGGACAACACCAGCACGCGCGGCGCGGCCGCGCGCGGTCCACGCAGAGACGCCTCGGGCGCCTCGTCGAGACCGTTGCGCACCACAGCGATTCGCTCGTTCCCGACGCCTAGGCCGACCAGGTCGCGAGCTGACGGCAGCGACACCGTCACGTACTGGTTGCGGCGGTGCAACCTGGGCGACAACTGCGACTCGACGAACCACCCAAGCCGACCAAGCACCCGTCCGGCCACCGGCCACTGCTCACGATGGCAGTGGTGCACCAAGACCGCGACGCGCTGCCCGTAGACCAACCGGGCCAGAAACGGCAAGCCGTTCTGGGTGTCGACCACGATATCCGGGCGCGCCCGCCGCAGCGGTCCCAGCCCTAGCCGCGCCGCCGCCATCGCCAACAGCGCCCACACGTACACCGAATACCGCCCGCCTGCGCGGCTGATCTGCACACCGTCGATCACTTCGCGCCGGGCCGCGCCGCGATAGCGGGCGGTGCGCAAGGTGACGGTGACACCCGAGGCGGCCAGCTGAGCTCCGATGCGCTGCAGGTAGGTTTCACTCCCCCCACCCTGCGGGTGACCGATGTCGCGCCAGCACAGCAGCAAAACTGACCTGAGACTCTGGGCTTCCCGGCCCATGGCCTCATGTCGCACGGCAAACATCGTCGTCCAGACTAAACCCGCCCTGCGGCGATGCGCGTCGCGGTGGGGACCCCCGCTCGCGCGGGGAAACGAGGCACAGGTCTTAGGGTGTGGTCAAATGGCCGCCACCGACCTGTTCGCACGGCGGGCGACGCTTTCGCGCTCGCTGCGCCTGTTGTCGGAGTTCCGCTATGAGCAGCCAAACCCGGCACGGTTCTACTGCGCGCTGGCCGACGACACTGCGGCGATGATCGACGATTTGTGGCAGGGCACCCACGGCGGCTCGGCAGTGGGACGCACCCTGCTCGACGTCGGTGGAGGACCCGGATATTTCGCAGCAGCCTTTAAAAAAGCCGGTATCCGCTATCTGGGCGTCGAACCGAATCCGGCCGAGATGCATTCTCCCACAGCAGGATCTGACCGGACGCCAACCACTTTCGTTCGGGCGTCGGGAATGGCGCTCCCGTTCGCGGATGACTGCGTGGATATCTGCTTGTCGTCCAATGTGGCCGAGCATGTGCCGCGGCCTTGGCAACTGGGCCGCGAGATGTTGCGGGTGACTCGGCCGGGCGGTCTGGCGGTGCTGTCGTACACGGTGTGGCTAGGGCCGTTCGGCGGACACGAGATGGGCCTGACCCACTATCTCGGCGGGACGCGCGCCGCCCGGCGCTACGCCCGCAAACACGGTCAACCGGCAAAGAACGACTACGGGTCGTCGTTATTTGCGGTGTCGGTGGCCGACGGCCTGGACTGGGCCGCGAGCACTGGCGCGTTGGTTGCCGCGTTCCCGCGTTACCACCCTCGATCGGCATGGTGGCTGAGCTCGGTACCGCTGGTACGGGAGTTCCTGGTGAGTAATTTGGTGCTGGTGCTACGGCCAGGTTGAAGCTCGCCGGCCACTTGACTGAAACGTGTTCTCGTTTTGCGATCCGCTGAGTAGGGTGGCGCACTATGGGCGACATTAAGACCGAATACGACAAGCTTTTCATCGGCGGCAAGTGGACAGAGCCGTCGACTTCCGAGGTCATCGAGGTGCACTGCCCGGCAACGGGCGAGTACGTCGGCAAGGTGCCGCTGGCGGCGGCAGCCGACGTGGACGCCGCCGTCGCGGCGGCCCGCGCGGCATTCGACTTCGGCCCGTGGCCCACAACGCCGCCAAAGGAACGCGCAGCCGTCATCGCCAACGCGCTCAAGCTGATGGAGGAACACAAGGACGGTTTCACCAAGCTGCTCGGCCTGGAGACCGGCCAGCCGCCGACCGCTGTCGAGACGATGCAGTGGATGAGTGGGATCGGGGCGATGAACTTCTTCGCCGGTCCCGCCGTCGACCAGGTCAAGTGGCAAGAGACCCGTAACGGCGGGTACGGGCAGACCATCGTCCATCGCGAGCCGATCGGTGTGGTCGGCGCGATCGTCGCGTGGAACGTGCCGCTGTTCCTGGCGATCAACAAGCTTGGTCCGGCGTTACTGGCCGGCTGCACGGTAGTGCTCAAGCCGGCTGCTGAAACTCCTTTGAGCGCAAATGCTTTGGCGGAGGTATTTGCCGAGGCCGGTCTGCCCGAGGGTGTGCTGTCGATAGTTCCCGGCGGCGTCGAGACCGGGCAAGCGCTGACGTCCAATCGCGACGTCGACATCTTCTCCTTCACCGGCAGCTCTGGCGTCGGCAAGGAGATCGGGCGCCGCGCCGCCGAAATGCTCAAGCCGTGCACATTGGAGCTCGGCGGGAAGTCGGCGGCCATCGTCCTCGACGATGTCGACCTGGCCTCCGCGATCCCGATGCTGGTGTTCTCCGGGATCATGAACACCGGACAGGCCTGCGTGGCCCAGACGCGCATCCTGGCGCCGCGCTCGCGCTACGACGAAATCGTGGATGCGGTGAGCGATTTCGTCCAGGCGCTGCCGGTCGGTACGCCGTCAGATCCGGCTGCTCAGGTCGGGTCACTGATCTCGGAGAAGCAGCGCGCCCGGGTCGAGGGCTACATCGCCAAGGGAATCGAGGAGGGGGCGCGGCTGGTCTGCGGCGGCGGCCGTCCCGAGGGCTTGGACAGCGGCTTCTTCGTTCTGCCCACGGTTTTCGCTGACGTTGACAACAAGATGACGATCGCCCAGGAAGAAATCTTCGGGCCGGTGCTGAGCATCATCCCTTACGACACCGAAGAGGACGCGATCAAGATCGCCAACGATTCGGTATACGGCCTGGCCGGCAGCGTGTGGACTGCCAATGTTCCGCGCGGCATTGAGATCTCGGAGAAAATTCGCACCGGCACGTACGCGATCAACTGGTATGCCTTCGATCCGTGTTGTCCGTTCGGCGGCTACAAGAACTCCGGCATCGGCCGGGAGAACGGGCCAGAGGGTGTAGAGCACTTCACCCAACAGAAGAGCGTGCTGATGCCGATGGGCTACACGACGGACAGCTAAGCCTGCGCCAGCGTCACGCGAGCGTGACGTTCGAGCGCCAGCGTCACGCCGGCGTGATAATCGGACGGGCGGGTATATCAGAACGCTTCTTCGCGCAGGTCCATGATCGCCAGGTCAGCCGCTGCGGCGATCCCGCGCTCGGCGGTCAGCCGTGGCAGCACATTTTTGACGAAAAACTTTGCCGCAGCTACCTTTCCGGCGTAGAACGCGCGGTCGGGCGCCGCCGGGTCGCGATCGATCGCTGCCAACGCGACCTCCGCGTGCCGAAGCAGCAGCCATCCGATCAGCAGGTCGCCGACGGCGACCAGGAAGCGCACCGATTCCAGGCCGACTCGATAGAGTTCGCGGGCACTCTCCTGAGCGTCGACCAGATACCCCGTCATGGTGCTGACCCAGGCTTGCAGGTCCTCGAGTGCGGTGGCCAGCTGCACGCGGGCATCGGCGAGTTCGGGGCGGGCGTCGTCGCTGCTGATAAATGCCTCGATCTGGGTGACCAGATGTTGTAGTGCCACACCGTGGTCGCGAACGATCTTGCGGAAGAAGAAGTCCTGCGCCTGGATGGCGGTGGTGCCCTCGTAAAGGCTGTCGATCTTGGCGTCCCGGATGTACTGCTCGATGGGGTAATCCTGCAGGAAGCCCGAACCGCCGAACGTTTGCAATGACTCGGTCAACGTTTGATACGCCCGCTCGGAGCCCACGCCCTTCACGATCGGCAGGAGTAGGTCGTTGACCCGCTCCGCCACTTGTGGGTCGGCGCCGGACACCACGGCGGCCGCCGCCGGGTCTTGATGGGCCGCGGTGTAAAGATACAGCGCGCGCAGTCCTTCGGCGTAGGCCTTCTGCGTCATCAACGCCCGGCGCACATCGGGGTGGTGCATGATGGTGACCCGAGGTGCGGTCTTATCGGTCATCTGGGTCAGATCGGCTCCCTGCACCCGAGACTTAGCGTAGTCCAGCGCATTCAGATAACCAGTCGATAGCGTCCCAATGGCTTTGGTGCCCACCATCATTCGCGCATACTCAATGATCTTGAACATTTGTGCGATGCCGTTGTGGCTATCGCCGACCAGCCAGCCTGTGGCAGGGACACCGTGACCACCGAACGTCAGCTCGCAGGTCGCCGAGACTTTCAGGCCCATCTTGTGCTCCAGCCCGGTGACGAATGCTCCGTTGCGCTCGCCTGGTTCGCCGGTCTGCGGGTCAAGCAGGAATTTGGGCACCAGGAAAAGGCTCAGCCCCTTGGTGCCCGGGCCGGCGCCTTCGGGCCGGGCCAGCACCATGTGCAGGATGTTCTCGAACAGGTCGTCGGAGTCGGCGGAGGTGATGAAACGCTTGACGCCCTCGATGTGCCAAGTGCCGTCGCCCTGGTCGATCGCTTTGGTCCGGCCGGCGCCGACGTCGGATCCAGCGTCGGGTTCGGTGAGCACCATGGTGGCGCCCCAGTTTCGCTCGATCGCCAGCGATGCCCAATGCCGTTGTTGTTCATTGCCGATGGCGTAGAGGATGTTCGCGAGTATCGGGCCGGCCATATACATGAAGACAGCTGGGTTGGCGCCGAGAACCAACTCGTTGATCGCCCACTGCACCATCGACGGGGCCGGCACACCGCCGACGCCTTCGTCGAGCCCGACCCGGAACCACTCACCATCTCGCCACGCGCTCAGCGACTTCTTGAACGGATCCGGCAGGCTCACGACGTGGGTGTCGGGGTCGAACGTCGGCGGGTGACGATCGCCGTCGGCAAACGACTCGGCCACCGGACCCTCGGCCAGCCGAGCGGCCTCGGAAAGCATCTGCCGCACCGATTCGCCGTCCAGGTCGCCGAACGCTTCGTCGGCCAGCACCTGGTCCAAGTCCAGCGTCTCGAAAAGGTTGAACTCCAGGTCGCGCACGTTGCTCTGGTAGTGGCCCATGGCTGACGCCTTCCGATCGGCTGCGCCGAGCCTAACGCTGTCAGCGCCCCTGAAATTGGGCTTGGCGGCGCTCGATGAATGACTGCACACCCTCGGCGGCATCGGCGGTCGCGAACAGGGCTGCCACATCCGGTCGCAGCCGCTCGATGGCGGCCGCTTCACCCTGCTCACGGGCCAAATGAGCTGACGCCAGGGTGGCTCGCACGGCCAGCGGCGCCGCACGCTCGGCGATGGTGTGCGCGATCTCCCGGGCCCGGCTCAGCGCGGCCGGCCCGTCGTCGGCCACCTCTTGGATCAGACCCATGCGGTGCGCCTCGGTGGCGTCGAACTCGTCACCGGTAAGCAGCCAGCGCATGGCGTTGCCCCAGCCGGCTTCGCGCGGAAGTCGAAGAGTCGCGCCGCCGAAAGGGTAGATGCCGCGTTGCACCTCGAGTTGCGCGAAGCGGGTGCCCGTCGCTGCGATACGGATATCGGCGGCCAGCAGCAGCTCGATGCCCAGGGTCATGCACCAGCCGTGCGCCGCGGCGACCAGCGGCGTCGTCCAGGAACCGTCCAGGCGCCACGGATCCCGTCCGTCCGTCGGCAATGGCAAGTCGCCGGACGCAATGGTGGGGCCGACGTCGACAAGATCCAGACCGCCGGTGAAGTGGTCGCCGTGGGCAAAGAGCACGCCCGCGCGTACCGAGGGGTCGGATTCCAGTAGCCCGTAGGCGCGAGCCAGATCGGCCAGCATCGTCTGGGTGAAGGCGTTGCGTTTGTGCGGTCGGTTCAGGCCGATCAGCAAGACGTGGCCATCCCGCTCCAAAGTCACGGTTTCCAGGGCCGGCAGCGTGCCTGATGAGGTTCCCGACGTGTCAGAAGTGCTAGTCATCCGCCGAGTCAATCGCAGAACCTCCCCATTATGCAATAGGGCATATTGGTAAGGGGGGTTCAGTGCCATCGCGGCAAGCGCAGCCAAGCATACGGCGTCTAGCTCGATATTCACCGCTCTAAGGTTTCTTCTTAGTGGCGTTTGCCTAATAGATGTCAGCGTTATATGCTACTTTGCATAATCGTGGGTCGATCCGCCCGGCGCACGAGGGCAGCAGATAGCCCAGGAGAAGATCATGTTGATCGTCGAACTCAATCTGGTCGGCTACCGGTTCACCCGGGAGATTCCCGACCTGCGCCGCACCTCGTTGCGGTCCGGCCGGCTCAACCGCGGTGGCGCGCTTTGGCGAATTCCACAGCTGCGTCATCCCGACGCTGCGTGACGACCATGTCGCTGAAAACGCGGCCGGCGCGTGCCCGCAGTAAGCGCGGTGATACCCGAACCAAGATGCTGATCAGCGCCGTCGAGGTGATGCGCGAACGCGGTGCTGCTGGTGTGACGATCGATGAGGTGCTCGCCCGCAGCGGCGCGCCTCGGGGATCGGTGTACTACCACTTTCCCGAAGGGCGCAACCAGATCCTCGCCGAGGCGCTTCGGTTCGCCGGAAAAGCGATCACCGCCGACATCGACGTCGCGACCGGGCAGGGCCCGATGGCGTTGTTACGGCAGTTCGTTGCGCTCTGGGAGCGCTTGCTGACCGACAGCGACTTCAACGCCGGCTGCCCCGTGGTGGCCGCAGCGATCGGCTCAGCCGAGGACGAGGTTCGACTGACCGCTGAGGCCGGCCGGATTTTTGCCCATTGGCGCACCGCGATGACTCGGGCGTTTGTCACAGACGGGTTTTCCGAGCCGGACGCCGATTCGCTGGCGGTGACATCGATCGCCGCGTTTGAAGGCGCCGTCGTACTGTGCCGCTCCACACGCAGCACCGACCCGCTGCGAAAGGTCTACGAGCAACTCGAATTCCTGGTCAAAGCACGGGAATTCGTGCGCCGCAACGGACTACCGGAGCGCCGCGAGAGCTAGTCGCTGGCCGGCAGCGGTTTAGCCTCCTTGAGGCTCAGCGCGGTCTCACCGACAGCCAGTGTTCCAGCGCCGGCCTTGGTTACCAGCACCTCGGCGCCGGTTTCGTCCACGTAGCGCTTACCCATCACACTGCCGTCGGCGAATGCCGGATCCAGCTCACCGGAACGCTCGGCGTCCAATGCCACCATCGGGGCGCCGCCACAGCGCAGATCATCGAGGCTGTCCGCGCTTCGGACGACGATGACCTGGGTGTCACACACCTGGCTGGCCAGCCGGGTTCCGTTCTTGATCATGTTTCGATCCTTTACTGGGCGCTAGCTCGGAGGTCTTCGACAATTTCGCGACGCAGCACCTTGCCGGTTGCGTTGGTGGGCAGCTCGTCGCGAAAGACTACCCGGTCGGGCGTACGCGAACCGCGCAAGCTCTTGCGCACATGCTCGCGCAATTCTTCGGGGTCGGGATCGGTGCCGACCGCCGGCACCACCACCGCAACGATCGCCTGACCCCATTGCGGATCCTCGACCCCGACCACTGCCACGTCATGCACGTGGGCGTGCTCGATCAAGGCGTCCTCCAGCTCAGCCGGCGCGATGTTCTCCCCGCCCCGGATGATGGTGTCGTCGCTGCGTCCGCCGATGAACAGGTAGCCGTCCTGGTCGAGCGTGGCGATGTCTTTGGTCGGAAACCATCCCTCGGCGTCCAGCACCGAGCCGATCCCGATGTAGCGACCCGAGACCTGGTCGCCTCGAACAAACAATTCACCGGTCTCCCCTGCCGGCAGCACTGCGCCGTTGTCGTCGCGGATCTGCAGCTCGATGCCGGGCACCGGTTGACCGACCGAAGCCAACCGCTTGACCACCGCGGGATCCGAGGCGGACTGCGCCTGGCGGTGATCGTCCGGGGTCAGCACGGTGATCGTCGAACTCGTCTCGGTCAGCCCGTAGGCGTTGACGAACCCGACATTCGGGAGTAGCTCGAGGGCCTTGCGCACCAGCGGCAGACCGACCTTCGAACCGCCATAGGCCAGGTTGCGCAGCGACGGCAACTCATCAGCGCCGCCCTCCAGCACGGTCACGATGCGGTCGAGCATGGTCGGCACCACGGTTGCGGTGGTGACGTGTTCGGCGTTGATCAGCCGGACCCATTCCTGCGGATCGAAGGTGGGCAAGTAGACCATCTTGCGTCCGGCGTACAGGTTCGACAGCGCCGCGCTGACTCCGGCGATGTGATAGGGCGGCACACAGATCAGCGCCGCGTCGGTCGGTTCGGCTGAATCGAATTCGACTGATCCAGTGATGTAGCTGGTCAAGTTGGCATGAGTGAGTTCGACGGCCTTGGGTTGCGCGGTGGTGCCCGACGTGAACAGCACGATCGCGACCGCATCCGGGTCGGCGAACTCCGCTGCCGGTTCTGCGCCGCGGGCCGCCACCAACAACTCGTCGGAGCCGATGACTTGTCGACCAGCCTCCCCCAGCATGTCGCGGTATCGGCTGTCGGCGATCACCAGCGGTTCGGGCAGACGGGCGATCAGCGCTTGGATGCCTTCTGCGGAGAGTCGGTAGTTGACCGGGGTGAACGCCACGCCGGCCCGCGCCGAGGCGAAGATCAGCAGCGGCAGCATCGCGCCGCCGGTGCCGACGTAGACGACATGCTTGGCGTTCGACCGCGCGATGACCCCAGCACCACCGTCGGCGAGATCGCTGAGCTGCTGAGTCGTCAGTCGGGTGTCGCCCGAGACGACGGCCGTGCGGTCGGGGTTACTCGACGCAGCCATCTCGAGAAGTAACGAAATGCTCATCCTCGAACCCTCTGTGGTTTCACCCGTTACAAAAGCCGCCGGAAGTGTCATGCCCGCCCGGCTCGTAGTTTAGATCATGCAACTATCTGCGCGTGATCGCGGTCAGGTCCCAGTCCAGCGGGCGGGGCGCTTCTCGGCGAACGCGATCGCGCCTTCCTTCGCGTCGTTGGACGAGAACACCGGCATCAGAATCTTGTTCTGCTCGGCGAACCTGGTGTCCGGACTCCAGCCGCGCGACTCGACGATGATCTGCTTGGTTGCGGCAACAGCCAGCGGCCCGTTGGCGGTGATCCGCTCGGCCAGTTCGATCGCCGCCTCCAGCGCGCCGCCGGGCTCGGCGAGCACGTTGACCATCCCGAGGGCGTGCGCCCGCTCGGCGGTGAAGTTTTCCCCGGTCAGCGCCAACTCCATCGCGATGGCGGGCGGGATGCGCTCGGGCAGCCGCAACAGTCCCCCGCCCCCGGCGACCAGGCCGCGTTTGACCTCGGGAATACCGAACGCCGCGTCCTTGGATGCCACGATCAGGTCGGTGGCCAGCGCCAGCTCGGTGCCGCCGGCCAGCGCGTAGCCCTCAACGGCGGCGATCAGCGGCTTGACCGGTGGACGCTCGGTAAAACCCATCCCCCGGCCCTCGACGATCGGAACCTCGCCGCGGGCAAACGCTTTGAGATCCATTCCCGCACAGAACGAGCCACCCGCACCGGTCAAGATGCCCACGGACAGCCCCTGGTCTTCGTCAAGCCGGTCGACCGCGTCGGCCAGACCTCTGGCCACGGCGGCGTTGACCGCATTCTTCGCCGTCGGCCTGTTGATGGTGATGATCAGGATCCGGTCTCGCTGCTCGACGAGAACTTCGGGTTCGCCGGTGCCGGCTTCTTCAGTGCTCACGACTCTGTGACGCTCCTTTAAGTTCATTGACAAGTGTCGAGGAGATGGTATCTAGCCGCCCCGAACGGTCAGCGAGGAGAGGACGTCGGAGGCGCTGGGTTACCATCACAGCCAAATCCGCGCTGAAATCCCAGGGGAATGCGTTGAACGCGATCGATACCGAACCTACCGAGATTTCCAAATGGGATCCCGGGCTCACCGAACGCGTAATGGGGTGGATCCGTCCGCTGATCAAGGGTTACCACCGGGCGGAGGTGCGCGGGCTGGATTCCTTCCCGGAGGGCGGCGCGCTCGTGGTGTCCAACCACTCCGGCGGATTGTTCCCGATGGACGTGCCGGTGTTCGCCTCCGGCTTCTACGAGACATTCGGCTATGACCGGCCGGTCTACACGCTAAGCCACGACATCATCTTCACTGGCCCGACCGGTGAGTTCTTCGTTCGGACCGGCTTCATCCGTGCCAACCACGAAAACGCCGACGAGGCACTGCGGTCTGGCGGCGTGGTCGTGGTATTCCCTGGCGGCGATTACGACGTGTACCGACCGACTCTGGTAGAGAACACCATCGACTTCGACGGGCGCACCGGGTACGTGCGGGCAGCGCTGAACGCCGGGGTTCCCATCGTGCCGACCGTCGCCGTGGGAGGTCAGGAAAACCAGCTCTATCTGTCCCGCGGCATGGGATTGGCCCGGGCGCTGCGGCTGGACAAGCTGATGCGGGTGAAGATCCTGCCGATCTCGGTGGGCTTCCCGTTCGGGCTCTCCGCAGTGGTGCCGCCCAATCTGCCGCTGCCCACCAAGATCGTGATGCAGGTACTCGAGCCGATCGACCTGGTGGCCGAGTTCGGCGAGGACCCCGATATCGACGCGGTCGATGCCCATGTCCGCCGGGTCATGCAGCAGGCGCTGAAAGAGTTGGCCAAAGAGCGTCGTATCCCGGTGTTCGGCTAGCAGCACCGATGGCAGATCCCGGCGTGCGGTCGCGTCTCACCGAAGCGGGTGGCCTGGCGGCTGCCATGGTCCGGGCCGGAATCATCGCCCCGCTGCGGCCCGACAAATACTTTCGGATCGCCGCCGTCGTGCAACGCCAAGGCCTCTCCGTCACAAGCGGATTCGCGATGTCAGCGCAACGCTGTCCGAACCGTGCGGCGCTGATCGACGAGATCGGCACGCTGACTTATCGTGAACTCGACCAGCGCGGCGACGCATTGGCAGCCGCGCTACAGAGCTTGCCTGGCGGCACACCGGAAGTAGTTGCGATCATGTGCCGCAACCATCGTGGCTTCGTCGAGGCGCTGATGGCGGCCAACCGCATCGGTGCCGCCGTGCTGTTGCTCAACACCTCGTTCGCCGGCCCGGCGTTGGCCGAGGTGGTCAGTCGCGAACACGCGGACGCGGTGATCTACGACGAGGAGTTCACCGAGTCGGTGGACCGCGCGCTGGCCGACAAGCCCGACACCACCCGCATCGTCGCGTGGACCGACGATCCCGACGCCCACCAGATGACCGTCGAGAAACTCATCGCCGGCCATTTCGGCAATCGGCCGGCCAAGACAGACCGCAAAGGCCGATTGATCCTGCTGACGTCGGGCACCACCGGTAACCCCAAGGGCGCCATGCATTCCGGTGGCGGATCGACCGAACTCAAGGCGATCCTGGACCGCGTGCCGTGGCACACCGAAGAGACAACGGTGGTGGTGGCGCCGATGTTTCACGCCTGGGGCTTTTCACAACTGGTCTTCGCCGCATCGCTGGGCTGCACGGTGGCCACGCGGCGCAAATTCGACCCGGAAGCCACCCTCGACCTCATCGACCGCTACCAGGCCACCGGCTTATGCGTGGTGCCGGTGATGTTCGACCGAATCATGGACCTGCCCGATGAGGTCCGTCGTCGTTACAGCGGGCGTTCGCTGCGGTTCGCCACGGCCTCGGGATCCCGGATGCGCCCCGACGTCGTCACCCGGTTCATGGACGAGTTCGGCGACATCATCTACAACAACTACAACGCCACCGAAGCCGGCATGATCGCCACCGCGACACCCGCCGACCTGCGCGCCGCGCCGGACACCGCGGGCAAACCCGCGGTGGGGACCGAGATCCGCATCCTCGACACCGACCATTGCCCGGTGCCGACCGGTGAGGTCGGCCAGATCTTCGTGCGCAACTCCAACCGCTTCGACGGGTACACCTCCGGGGCAGGCAGAGACTTCCACGACGGCTTCATGGCATCCGGTGACATCGGCCGACTGGATGAGGCCGGGCGACTATACGTGGTTGGGCGCGATGACGAGATGATCGTCTCCGGCGGCGAAAACGTCTACCCAATCGAGGTCGAGAAGATCCTCGCGGCTCACCCGGATGTCGCCGAAGCCGCGGTGCTGGGAGTCGACGATGAGCAGTACGGGCAACGACTGGCAGCGTTCGTCGTTTTGGCGCACGCTGCCTCGGTCACCCCTGACACCCTCAAGCAGCACGTCCGGGACAACCTGGCTAACTACAAGGTGCCTCGCGAGATCGTGGTGGTGGACGAACTGCCCCGCAGCAGCACCGGCAAGATCGCACGCCGCGACCTGCTGGCCCGTCTGTCGTCTGACTAGCCACCCAGGCTAAGCCTGCGCCAGCGCACTCTCGATGACCGTCAGCTTTTCGGAAAGCCCTGCAGCTCGGCGAATTTCGACGAACTCATCGAGGATGGCCTCGGTTACCTCATGCGGGTCCTCGACAGTTGCGCTGTCGGAAAGAACCGAGACGTTCAGCTGGTCGACATAACTCCACACCGTGATGTTCAACCCGCTGCCGGCCGTCAACGGCCCGACCGAATAGATCTCGGTGACCAGCGCGCCACCGACCCGCCCGTGTTCGCGGGGGCCAGGCACGTTCGAGACGTTCAGGTTCAGCACCTTGTTCTGGCCGTCGCGGTTTGACAACCAGCGGAACAGCGACTCCGACGGCGCCGGCGGGAAGTAGGCCGCCCACCGGCTGACCAGTTCCGGTCCGAGCAGCTGGTGGCTCTCCTTGGCGTCGACAGCGTTCTGATGGGCGCGCCGCACCCGTTCCAGCGGATCGTCGACGTCGACGGGCAACGCCACCAGCATCCCGGTGAAGTAATTTCCCGAAATCCGGTCGGGTGAGAAGTTGAAGCTCACCGGGACCGAGGCCAGCAGCGGATGGTCGGCCTTGCCGTCGTAGCGCAGCTGCAGTTTGCGCAACGCACCCGCGGACAGCGCCAGCACCATGTCGTTGATCGTGACCCCGAGCCGCTTGCCGGTCTCCTTGACGTCCGCCAACGCCATTGTGGCGGTGGCGAATTGACGCTCGGGGGTGAGCAGGTGGTTCATGAACGTCGGCGGTGGAGTGAACGGCCGAGTCAATTCCGGCGAGAGCTTGCGGGCGCTGCGCCGCACCCGGTTAATCCCCTGCGCGGTGTAGCCGACCGTCCTCGGGATCCGTCCGAGCTGACGAAGATGATCGCCGAACGCCGAACGCAGCAGCGCCCCCTTGGTAGGGGCAGGGTCGGACGCGTGCGCGTCACTGTCGCGCTGCGGGCCCGGCGCCAAATCCATGCCGCGCGCCAGCAGATTCGCCGCGGCAACCCCGTCGGCGAGCGCGTGGTGGATCTTGCCGACCACCGCGATCCGGTGATCGGCCAGACCCTCGACGAAATACATCTCCCAGAGCGGATGTTCACGGTCCAGCGGGGTGCTGGCGATCTCGCCGATGGCCTCGTCCAGCTCACGGCGACCGCCAGGGGCGGGCAGTCGCCACGGCCGCACGTGATAGGTCAGGTCGACTTCGCAGTTTTCCCGCCACATCGGGTGGTGCAGCTTGAGCGGAATGTCAACCAGCTGATAGCAAAACGGTTCCAGCTTGTACAGCCGACTATGAATGACCCTGCGGAAGGCGTCGATACCGAAGTCGCGACGGTCGGGATCCAACTCGATGACGGCGATTTTCAGGGTGTGCATATGCACATTCGGTGTCTCGCTGTACAGCAGCACCGCGTCCCAGCCGCTCAGCCTTTTCACCTAAATACTCCCCCAGTTTTTAGCCTCACCGGCGGGACCCTACAGTCGGCCGGCGGCTAGATAACCTCTTTGGCCGCGATCATCCGGTTGCGGTGGACCTGGTTGAGGAACAGCCCGACCGCGGTCGCCATCGCACCGGTGCGCGCGCCGTCGGTCAGGTCAAAACCGTGCCCCGCGCCGGGCAGCTCCACGTAGCTGACCACCGAACGGGAGACTCCCCTCAGCCGCTCCACGAAGCTGCGTGCCTGTTCCACCGGTATCACCGAGTCGTTGCTGCCGTGAATCACCAAGAACGGCGGGGCTTCCGGATGCACCCGGGAGATCGGCGACGCGCTGCGGAACACCTCGGGGTGGCGGTCGATCCGGCGCTTGACGACGACCCGCTCCAGGAAGTCGACAAAGCGGTCCCGCTCAGCGGTCGAGCGGTCCTCCCAGTCGTAGCGGCCGTAAATTCCCACCACAGCATCAACCGAGGTGTCCGAGCCCGGTGGCAGCTCGGTCTGCATCTCGGGGTCGTTGCCGCTTAGCCCGGCCAGCGCGGCCAGGTGCCCGCCCGCCGAACAACCTGCCACCGCAATGAAATCGCGGTCACCACCGAACTTGTCGACATTGGCGCGCGCCCATGCGACCGCGGTTTTGACGTCGGTGATGTGGCTTGGCCAGCGGTGGTGCGGCGAGGCCCGGTATTGCGTCGACAGGCACACCCAACCCAGTTCGGCCAGATGCGACATCAACGCGTAGCCCTGTAGGGTGCGGCCGCCGTGCACCCAGGCGCCGCCGGGCACGAAAACCATCACGGGCGCCGGCCGGACCGGCAAGTCCTTGCGACGCCACACGTCAAGCAATTGCACCGGATGTGTGCCGTACCGCACAGACGTGCGGCGCAGGTACCGACGATGCTGCCGCGCTCTCCAGAACGGTGGAGTTCGCTCCGGGGCCGGCCACTCGATGTCCAGGTCTTTGCCCGACACAACGCCGCGCAGTGCAGCGTCGGCAACCGCCTGGGTCTGGCGGCGCTCGGCCTTGCGGATCTCACCGATGCCCGGACTGAACCAGGACTTCGCCGATGTGGACAAGAAGCCGGGTATGTGCCGGTAGCCCCAGACGCCCATCGCGGTCACGCCACCCAACGGTTCCAGGTGCTTACCCACTACGGGCAGCGAAGCCGTCGCCATGCTTAGTGCCAGCATATAGTCGCTGGGGCGGGCTCGTAGCAACCATCTGGCCCGGGCTGCCATGGTCGGGCCGGGAAGGCGGGGTGCCGGTCGTACCGTCATTCGCAGGAGCCTACCCCGTGCAGCCCGCGTCAAACTGGAAACGGGGCCGCTTGGTCGGTGACCAGCAGGCACCTGCCGAGAAGCAGCCGTGGGGCCGGCACGCTCACGATACCGCCATGCTGACGACAACCCGCTTGCCGATCAGACGAACACCGGTCATTCGGAGACCTAGCTGGCCGCCCAGCATCGCGGGACGCAGTGCACGCCGACCGAGGCCGCGAGAAACCGCGGACCGAGTCGCTGAGCAGATTCCAGCCGCACCGCCCCGCCAGCCGGATCGCCGTGGCCGACCGGTCGACACCGAGCGCCGGAACACCACGCTAATCATACGCGTAATCAAACAGCCAGGGCCACAACCTAAGTCGATACTAGACCGATCGAGCCAAGACGAGGGCCAGTTGCAGCAATTGAGGTGTCCGGACACTCGCCGCGGGTTTTATGCTGTCTAGAGGAAGGTTACGAAAGTCGTTGTGCTTCAGCGCTTCTTGTCGTGAAATAACGCTTCGGTGGACGCGGCGCGGCGGGTGGCCTTCGCGTGCTTGTCGGCGCGTTTCTCCTTCAACGACTTTCCAGACTTCTTGCTCATGCTTTGCCGAGGAGACTTATCAGACATCACTGCCCCTTCATCATGGGAGCCTGGCAGGTCCCGATTCTCCGACTCTACCCCGCGACCGGGCGTTGCGGAGATCGTCCGGCGACGGTGTGACTTTCGTGGCCATCTCGTCGCCGGCACAATTCTCGGGTGTATGGTCAAACGAGTTGGAAGCCCAGCTAGTCCGGATGGTCAGCCGTTTGCCGCTGACCACGTCGAGCAACCGCTCAAGCCGGACACGCAGGTGACAACCTCAGTTGGGATCACCCTGAGCACTTTAGTAATATTTCGACCGTCGATGGTATCCGTTGTGCGCCAGGGATTTTCTGGGTTTCCGAGTTTTGGCATCCAGGGCGCCGTGGGCGTCGTGCGAGTCCCCACGCAGAGCCGGGCACTTGTATGACCACGACGTTCCCCGCCCCAGTCTTCGATCATCTGCTGCGGCTGACGGACCGTCGTGGCACTTTGGAGCACGCGCGGCTTGCCGAGCCGCTGCCCAAGCCTGGTTACCGCACCGATCATGCGGCGCGGCTGCTTGTTGTCGCCACCCGAGACCATGGGCCCGACCGAACACTGAACGGTCTGGCCGGAGTCGCGCTCCGATTCTTGAACGACGCGCAAGCACTTACCGGCGCGTGCCGTAATCGGATGGACAGCTCTCAACATCCATCGGCTGAGTGTCTCTGGGGCTTAATGGAATACCGCATGTCCGTAGTCACCCCCAGTGACGGGAAGGGGCGTAGAATCGCAGGTATCGGGCAGCTCGGTTGCGAGCGAACATGCTCGACTGAAAAAGGAAAATTCTGATGACTTCACCTACGACGTTCCGCTCGCCCTACGTCCACCGTCTCGAACTGGTCAGGGACACCATCAGGTCTCATTCCAAGCTCGGAGACAAGGCGGCAAGCGAACTGGCGGAACATGTTCTGCACGCACTAAATTCGATTCCCGAGAAGGTGCGCTGAGGACGGGCCAACGATGGTACGGGCGTGTGGACTGACGTAAAGGGCGACGAGAAGCGATTGAAGCGGAGCCGTTTCCGGGGTCGGTCCAGGTCGTCGCGGCCGTAGAGCACGTCGGCGGTGGCGCCAGTCTCCGAATGCTAGGGTTCTCGTCAAACGATTGGTCGTCCACTCGCTGAATCCTAAAAGCGCTGCAGCACATGAAATTCATTTGGGTTCCCGCGAGCGTGGTAATCTAGCTCGGCATTCGTCGCCGCCCCCTAATTTTAAATCGGGAAGATGAACCGCGCGACGCGGTCCAACCCCCACGCGCGCGCCCTGTCCATGAATCGCGTGCCCTAATATCTGACCGTGCCCTAAATATCCGACGTTGCAGGGATTTTCTCGGGGTCCGTCAGCTGTTCTGAGTCATCTGTGTTGGATACGAGGCGTAGTCCCGTTCGGCAGTCGCTGGACGGATCATTCGCCGGGGCTGGTTTGCGTCACGTCAGATGTCCCGTGCCTCAAGTCAACCGGTCCGATTCAGCCGGCGTGCGCACCACCGGCCCCGATCAGCTCCAGGCGTCGGTCACCCGGCCTTGGGCACCCGTGACGGGTCTTGCCGGCCGGCATCATCTCCGCGCGGCGTATCGCTGCCGGCATCATCTCCGCGCGGCGTATCGCTGGTTGGCGAGTCCGGATCGATCTTGTCGGCGCGCTCGAATTCTCCGTTCAGCTCGCTGCGGGAGGTAGCCGCGTCGGTGAGACGTGCTTGCGCCTGGTGCTGCAGGCCTTCCGAGTGCGCTGCCATGGCTTCGGCCTCGGCTTGCGCAGCGCGGGCCTTGGCTGCCGTCTCGTCCGGGAGCGCTTCGCGTCGGCCCACCTCGTGGGACTGCTCGACTGCTTTCTCGCGGATGTCGCCCGCTTGGACGCGGCGATGTTCGGTGCGTTTCTTGCGCGCCGTCCACACGATTGCGGCGACCAGCAGAATTAACGCGACAACAACGACGGCGATCCAAACGATTGTGCTGGTAGTCATGTCGGCTCCTCGGATTGGTTGAGCATGTTGGTTGCTGAAATAGGCTGGATTGAGCTGTGGGAGTTATCAACTGGGCTGGCGCACGTCGCAGCGTTGGGCGACCGCGATTACGCTCCCGATCTGGCCGGTTAGTAGTAGTGGCGGCGGCCGCCGACGGCGTGTCCCATCCGTCCCGCCACCGCCAGGAACAGGCCGGCGACGAGGAGGATGACCCCGAAGATCAACACAATATGGGCGAAGGCGAAGGTAGGGACGAGGCTGGGGAGGACGAGCCCGAGGACGATAAGGATGATTCCGAGAACGATCATGACGTTTACCTAGTTTCTCTGTAGATGTTTGGGAGGAGGATTGCCCGGGTCAGTGCTTGAAGGCGTCTTTGACCTTGGCCCCGGCTTGTTTGGTGTTGCCCTTGAACTGGTCGGCGCGCCCCTCGGTGCGCAGACGGGTGTTGCCGGTGGCGCGGCCGAAGATCTTCTTGGTAGCGCCCTTGGCCCCTTCGAGCTTGTGGGCGATCTTCTTACCTATGCTCATGGTTTCTTTCCTCTGTTCGTTGCGGATTCTTCGTTTCAGGGATCACAGTTTCAGGGATCACAGCTGCCAACTGAGAACTCCCCGTATCGACTGGATTCGGCGCCTACCGGCGTCCGCCGCCAGCGCGCGGTGCGGTCGGTTGTCGACCGTATGACCGGCGACGGAGGAAGGAACCCCTCATCCTCCTCGGTCGGGTCGTGGCCAATCCCGAGTCCACCGTTGAGCCGGTGGCCGCCCCGACGGGCTGCTGGAAATCGCGGTCTCGGTTCACAAATTCCGCTTCGCGCTGGGACCTTTGAAGTTCGCGGCGGGCGTCGCGCCCGCGGCCCGCGGTGCGGTGTGCACCGGCCAGCAACACGCTCATACCTAGCATCGCCAGTGCGCCGATCACGATGCCGAAGAGGAACAAAGTGCCAGTCGACCCGGTGACGTGATAGCCCAACACCGAAAAGTTCTCGCTCAGCGGGTGAGCGGCCCCGGCATTGTTCAGCACGCCGAGGAACCCGACGATGACGGCGAAGAGTAGGACAACTAATCCAACGATGACAATCATGTCGAGGTCTCCGATCGCTGTGCTTGATATCCATTACATACCGCACGTAGGGTGGTGTCAACACTGTAGATGGACAATGTAACGTATACCGTTAGCATACGGTGTTGTATTAGTATTGGTAGCCGCTTCGACGACGAGGCAGAAGGGGAGTGCTGAGGCAATGACCAAACAGTCGACCGGGCCCGACGTGGGCGCCGACGACGAGGACCCGTCCGCCGCCGGAAGAGACAACGGTCAGCTCAACCGGTCGATGATCCTGCAGACCGCGCTGAGGATCGTGGACCGCGACGGTGTGGACGGACTGTCGATGCGCCGTCTCAGCGAAGCGGTGGGCCGAGATCCGGTGATGCTTTACCGGCACGTCCCCAACAAAGCCGCAGTGCTCGACGGAGTCGCCGAGCTGGTGCTCGCACAGCTATCGGTGGACAGTACCGACCCGGACTGGGCCGGCCAACTGCGTACTGTCGCGCGGGACTTCCGCCAATTGGCCCTGACGCACCCCAACGTGGTGCCGCTCTTGGTCACTCGACCATTGGCCACCCCGCTCGGGCAGCGGCCACCAGGAATGCTGCGGCCCCTAGAGGACGTCCTCGCACTGCTCACATCTGCCGGCTTCACCGGCGAGGATGCCCTGCACATTTACCGAGTGCTGTTCGGCTACCTGTACGGCCACATCCTCAATGAGTTGCAGGAGGTTATCGAGCGACCCGAGGAAACCGACCATGTGCTCCGGCTCGGTCTTCACCGGCTCGCGATCACCGAATTCCCTCAACTGCGTGCCTTGGCGCCGGCCCTAGCCTGCTACGACGGCGCCGCCGAACTGGACCGCTTCCTCGATCTGCTGCTCCCCGGCATGACCGCAACCCTCACCGGCCGCGACGGACAACCCGCAACCGTCTGACGACGATTAGGGTGCGACTTCGCGGCCGCGGCCCGGCGGTGTGTGATGGTTGCCCCACCGCTCAACCACATGTATCGGGGTGAAACGTCAGAACCTCGGAAAGTGGCCGCCGCGGCGTCACGGCGGGTGCCTCGTCAAGGACATGGGCTTCGCCGACGCGGATCAGAAGTTGCGGCATGGCTGCCCGTCCGGTCAAGGTGCCAACGAGGTGGCGGCTGGACTGTAGTTCTATCAGATGGGTCAGTGTGCATGTCGCCATGCCGGCCAACGTGCACTCCAATAGCACCGCAGACAACGCTTCGCCGCACCGCAAAGCGTCATCGCTGGTGTCCTCGTCGGTGGACAGAACCAGCACTGTGGACTGGTCTTGTCCGATACCGACCGGCCGCTCGTTGTGAGCGCTAACCGGGAACTTCCGTCCGACGTCGACCCGATCATTTTCGGCCGCCGACACCAGTGCACTGCGGGGAATCCCATCAGAATTCTCGTAATGGCCTGTCCACCAATATAATTCGGTGTGGTACGAGGAATCGTAGAGTCGCAGCGATTCGGTGAGTTGTGACGCCCTGGCCAGTTCCGGGCGCAGCTCGTCGGCTATCACGTCGAGGTGAACTGTGCCGGCATCGACGGCGTTGCGCAGCACAGGTTTCAAGGACTCCCAGTTCCTCGGTGCGGCGAAGGGAAGCCGATCGGTGCGGCGGTGCAGGATCACGTCGGCCCGGCGGCGATGGCCATCGGCGACCAGGCTCATTGGGCTGAAATCGAGTGACGCGAGATGATCGAGGTTATTCGGGTCGGGAAATCTTTCGACGTTGGCTGTCCACCCGGCTGCCGCCATCGCGACGCGTAGATGGTCGAGCACGGCGCCGCAGCTGATGTGGGCTTCCCGCCCCGATTTGTCGGTGGAGGGAAGAATCCGGCTGTGATCGAGGTATAGGTGCAGCCCCGCACCCTCGGCAACCCATCGCCAGGGCTGGCTGTTGTGCAACGACGGTGCCCGGCACGCCAACTGCACTGCGGCCCTGAGTATGTCGGTACCCACCAAGGTGTCAGGCATGATCAACCTCCAGTTCGTGTGTGAGTCAATCCTGGGTCTTTGGTCCTCAAGTAGCGAGCGCTATTGGGTCCAATCGAGGCGGCTGGAAATCCCATGCTGCCCAGGTCATCTGGATCCAGGGCCGGCGCCGCCATGCCCGACTTCTTTTCGGGGTCGAGGATGCGGTAGGCCAGAAGTTTGATGCGGTAGCCCAGCTCTTCCTCCAGCTCAGGCATGGGCGCCGATTTCAAATCGTGACCCGGTTCAGGTATGCCCGCAGAGAGGGGCGGCGTCAAATGCGGCGCGTCAACGGTCATGACGTCTGCTCCGTACGCCGGACGTCGGCGTGTTGCCGCGCCGTCTCTGACCGACGGGGAATTCTGCGAACACTGTCCGTGCGCCGATCGGTGGTGTCGAGTCTATTTGCGGCGGATTCCAGGTCCAGTTGCGGATTTCGGGCAAGTCTTGGCCGCGGGTGTTGATGTAGCGGTTGTGTTCGACGAGTTTGTCGGCCATCGCCTGCTTCAGGTAATCGCCGGTCGCGCCGAGTTGGGGCAGCCGGTCGATGACGTCTGCGACGAGGTGGAAACGGTCCAAGCGGTTCTGCACCCGCATGTCGAAGGCGGTGGTGATGGTGCCTTCTTCGTTGTAGCCGCGGACGTGCAGCTTGCGGTTTCTCCTGCGGTAGGTGAGTCGGTGGATCAGGCTCGGATAGCCGTGGAAGGCGAAAATGATGTGTTTGTCGGTGGTGAACAGGGTGTCGTAGTCGCGATCGCTAAGCCCGTGCGGGTGCTCGCTGGCCGACTGCAACCTCATCAGGTCCACCACGTTGACCACCCGGACCTTCAACTCGGGCAGCTGTTCCCGCAGGATCGATACCGCCGCCAGCACTTCGAGGGTCGGAGTATCTCCGCAGCACGCCAGGACCACGTCCGGTTCGACGCCTCGGTCGTTTCCGGCCCATTCCCAGATGCCGATGCCCTCGGTGCAGTGGACCACAGCGGCGTCCATGCTCAGCCATTGCGGCATCGCGCGCTTCCCGGCGACGATCACGTTGACGTAGTGGCGGCTGCGCAGACAATGGTCGGCCACGGAGAGTAGGCAGTTGGCGTCCGGCGGCAGGTAGACCCGCACGATGTCAGCTTTTTTGTTGACGACGTGGTCCAGGAAGCCGGGGTCTTGGTGGGTGAAGCCGTTGTGGTCTTGCTGCCAGACATGAGAGGCGAGCAGGTAATTCAGCGAAGCGATGTCACGGCGCCACGGCAGTTGCGCGGTGACCTTGAGCCATTTGGCGTGCTGGTTGAACATCGAGTCGATGATGTGGATGAAGGCCTCGTAGCAGTTGAACAGCCCGTGCCGGCCGGTGAGCAGGTAACCTTCCAGCCAACCCTCGCTTTGGTGCTCACTGAGCATTGAATCAAGCACTCTGCCTGCGGGAGCGAGGAATTCGTCGTTCTCGGCGGTGCGGGCCTGCCACTGCCGGTCGGTGACCTCAAAGACCGCGCCGAGCATGTTCGACAGGGTTTCGTCGGGGCCGAAGATCCGGAAGTTGCGCGCCTCGTCATTGAGTGCGATGACGTCGCGCAAAAAAGTGCCGAGCACAGCGGTGTCCTGTGCCTGCACCGCGCCGGGCGAGGTCACCGCCACGGCGTGGGCGCGGAAGTCAGGCATCCGCAGGTCACGCAGCAACACCCCGCCATTGGTGTGCGGGTTGGCGCCCATCCGATGTTGCCCCTGGGGAGCCAGCGCAGCCAGGTCGGGCAGCAGCCGCCCGACCACGTCGAACAGCTCCTCCGGTTTGTAGCTGCGCATCCAGCTCTCCAGTTGCTCGACGTGCCCGGGATGCTGGTCATCGACGAGCAGCGGCACCTGGTGTGCCCGGAAGGTGCCTTCGATCCGCTGGCCGTCGACTTCTTTGGGTCCGGTCCAGCCCTTGGGGGAGCGCAGCACGATCATCGGCCACCTCCTGCGGGTGGTGTCGCCGTTGGTTCGAGCGTCGCGTTGGATCCCGTGAATCGACTCCACCGTTTCATCGAGGACAGTCGCCATCAGCTCATGCATGTCTTCGGGGTCCTCACCCTCGACGTAGCGCGGTTCCCAGCCGCAGCCGCGCAGGAACTGGTCCAGCTCCTCGTGTTCGATGCGGGCCAGCACGGTAGGGTTGCTGATCTTGTAGCCGTTCAAATGCAGGATCGGCAGCACCGCCCCATCACCGATCGGGTTGAGGAACTTGGTGGAATGCCAGGCCGTGGCCAGTGGCCCCGTCTCGGCCTCACCGTCGCCGATCACGCACGCGACGAGCAGGCCGGGATTGTCGAAAACAGCGCCGAACGCGTGACTCAGCGAGTAGCCCAGTTCCCCGCCTTCGTGGATCGATCCCGGAGTCGTCGGTGCTACATGGCTGGAAATGCCTCCTGGAAAAGAGAATTGGGTAAAGAGCTTCTTCAGTCCGGACTCGTCCTGGCTGACGTCGGGATAAATCTCGCTGTAGGAGCCCTCGAGGTAGGTGTTGGCGACCAGGGCCGGGCCGCCGTGGCCGGGGCCGGCGACGTAGAACATGTCCAGGCCGTACTTCGTGATGGCCCGGTTCAGGTGCACGTAGATGAAGTTCTGACCCGGTGTCGTTCCCCAATGGCCGACCACGAGCGGTTTCACATCCGATAGCGCCAGCGGACGTTTCAACAACGGATTGTCATACAGATAGATCTGGCCGACCGACAGGTAATTCGCGGCCCGCCAGTAGGCGTCCATCCTGTGCAGGAGTTCTGGTTCGAGGGTCCGGGTCGTCATTGTGGTGCTCCCTTGGTCGACTCGTATCTACCCGGTCCAAATGGCGAATACGGCGCAGCCTGCTCGTTCCCATGTGACGTGGTGGCGGTACCGCCGGGAAGGACAGCCGGTCACGGGGTTCCAGCGGCCTTCATCTCGAGTCCGGCAACCAGGCCGTTCGCGGGCGGCTGCCCGGGTTGCGTTGACCTGTCGGCCCCATTCGCGGTGGTGACCGGTTGGGTTGGGGACGCGGCGGCGGCGCTTTCTCTGGCGAGGAAGGCGCCCAGTTCACCGATCGCACTCATTAGCGGCGCCGGGAACACGATGGTGGTGTTCTTCTCCACCCCGAGTTCGACAAGCGTTTGCAGGTTGCGCAGTTGCAAGGCCAACGGGTGCGCCATCATCGTGTCCGATGCCTCACCCAACGCGGCCGCGGCCATCGATTCGCCCTCCGCCGCAATAATTTTGGCTCGCTTCTCGCGCTCGGCCTCGGCTTGCCGAGCCATAGCGCGCTTCATACTGTCGGGCAACTGAATGTCTTTGAGCTCGACCAGTGTCACTTCAACACCCCATTCGAGGGTCGCGATGTCGAGGATCTTTCGGATATCGGCGTTGATGGTGTCGGTCTCCGACAGCGCCTGATCAAGGGTGTGCTGACCGACGACCTTGCGCAGCGTGGTCTGCGCGATCTGGTTGATCGCGGCGTGGACGTTCTCGATGGCGATCACCGATTTCACCGCGTCGACAACCCGGAAGTAGGCGACCGCCGAAATGTCGACGCTGACGTTGTCGCGGGTGATGATGCCCTGGGACTGGATCGGCATCGTCACAATTCGCAGCGATACCTTCATCAGCCGATCGATGACCGGGATGATCACGGCCAGCCCGGGCTCCTTGACACCCACCACCTTGCCGAGGCGGAACAACACACCCTTCTCGTATTGAGTCACCACTCTGATCGACAACGACAACCCGATCAGGGCGACAACGAGCAGCACCACAACCAGGATGATGAGAGCTTTCATAGCATGTCCTTCGTAGGTATCGAGGAATGTAGGGTTCGACCCTCAGCCCTGGATGAAGCCGTTGTTGCGCACGAGGAAGTCCGCAAGGCAGCCGATGTCGGGATCTGGGGCGCCAGAAGGCGTGGATCATCAACGGGTTCGGTCCGGGGCAGATCTGGCAGGGAAACGCCGGTGTTGGCACAGGAAGCAAGTGAAGTGGTCATGGTGACCTGACGTGCATTGGATCACCGGCGTGTGAGGGTTCGGAGCCAATGCTCCTTGAGTCAAGCGGCGGGCGGCTGAACTCATCCCGGACGAGCTGAAATTCTCAGCACCTTTGACGCTACACCCGTTGGGCTGCTCGTGCGCGACAGTGTGCTTCTACGCCGCCGCGCTCGGCGTAATATCATCCTGACAACCATCTTGTGACGGTTGCGCCACGGGTTTGGGTGCTGGGCTTCGATGTCGATTCCCAGCTCCGCCAAGACTATTGAGCGTAGGTATGACGGAGTTCACCGAGGACGCCGACGGCTTACCGTTGGGGTCGCTGAGCGCGCAGCAAGCTAGCGCTGATGCCGCCGACTTGCGGGCCGGGATCGACGACCTGGCGGGCTTGGTGGCGGGCAGTCTGGGGTTGCCTGAGTTGCTGACTGAGGTGTCGACGTTCGCGGTGCACGCGATACCGGGCGCCGACGGTGCCGGGGTTACCTTGTTGCAGGTCGACCAGCTGGACAACATGGTGGAGGCGTTGGCGGCCAGCGCCCCGTTTGTCGCCGAGATCGACGAGATTCAGTACGTGACCCTCAAGGAGGGACCCTGCATCACCGCGGCACTGGAGCGGCGCACGGTGCGGTCTGGGTCGTTGGGCGGGGAGAAGATGTGGCCGCGGTTCGGTCCCCGAGTGGGCCGCTTGGGCGTGCACAGTGCGCTGTCGCTGCCGCTGCTACTGTCGGATCAGGTGATCGGCGCGATCAATGTCTACGCCCACGGCAAAGACGTCTTCGATGAGCACGCCGCCGAACTGGGGGAACTGTTCGCCAAACCCGCGGCGGTGGCGGTGCATAACGCCCAGGTTCTCGCGCACGCGATGGCGCTGACCGCCCAGTTGCAGAAGGCGCTATCGACGCGTCCGGTTATCGATCAGGCGATCGGCCTGATCCGGGGACGCAGCGGGCGCAGCGCCGAGGAGGCGTTCACTCAGCTGCGGGCGATCAGCCAAGCCGAACACCGCAAATTGGCTGAGGTGGCCCAACACATTGTCGATGAAGCCGTGCGCCGCGCCCGCGCCCGACACAACCCGATCTGAGCCGGAACCACCAGGTCGGCCCGCGGCCGAACTGCCGCTGCACGGTGTGACGCGCGTAGGTTGGAGGGTGGGAGAACAGTCAACGCGACGGGTCCTGGCCTGCGTCGCGCGTTTCCCACCCTGCAGGCAGCTCGCCTGTTCGGCACCGGCAGGCTCGATCCGCGCTCGGGAGCGCGCAGCGGAGCAATCCCGTCATGAAGATCAGTGCGGCCCTGGCCGCCGATTTGGGCATCCTCACCGCCGCCCTGGATGAGCCCGGCGCCGATGTACTGCACAGTCTGCACGAATTGGGCGTCGACACCCAAGCGGCGGTGCCCACCTATCTCGGTCTGAGCGTGACCGTCGACGGCAGTGATCCGCCGTTCACGTTCACCATCCTCGAGAACGGGACGGCCGACAATGTTCGCACCTCGCTTCGGCTGACGCTGCTGACCCGTGTCGGTGACGGCCGGGCAGCGCCTTCGGTTGCCCTCATCCTCTACGCGGAGACGCCGGGAACATTTGTCGACCTCACTGCCGACCTGGCGTGGCTAACCGGCCGTCCGCCCAGCGACTTCGCGATCGATCAGCACCTGAGCGTCCCCGCCGGCTCGGATGCCGGGACAACATCTCTGCGAGCGGCGTCGGTCATCAACCAGGCCATCGGGGTACTCATCGGCCGCGGCTACACCCCGCGGCAAGCACATTCGAAATTGGACACCCAAGCTGATTGCGCGGGTACCGATCGATACACCACCGCGCAGTTCATCCTCGACACGCTCACAGCCGAGGCCCCGGCCGACGCCGAGCGCGCCGATCACGCCGATCAGGAGCCGCGAGCCCACTAGTGCCACTGGGCGGTGGGACCACTCGCGGCGATGACGGTCAGCAGTTCACAATGATTCCGGGTCGGTGACACGCCGATGAGAGGGACTTAATGATGGACAAAGAGCAAGCGCAGCACATGACAGATGTTGCCGGCGAGTGCAATCGGCTCAACGAGATATCGCAACCACTGGGGTATGCGGTCACCGCTACCACCAGCCTCGAGGACCAATCCACGCAGCAGTTTACGGTTCATCGGCTAGACCAGACCGTCGCCAGCGGCCCCAAGTTCGCAACCACCGAGGAGGTTCATGCTCACTTCGAGGCAATCGCGAAGCTACCGCTCTGGCGACTGGATCTCGTGAACAACAGCGCGATCGTCTTCGATCCAGCGGAGCTCGAGGTCACCGATGCCACCACCGGAGAGAGCTTCAGCTTTAGGGGCTGGGGCTTGGGAGTCGCACAACTCGCGGCAAGGGGCCACGACCCGGGCGCTCAGGAGGGGGTAACGAATCTGACTGTCTATTCTGAGGATCCCCCAACTATCGGGAATTGGCACAAGTCAGACGTCGGGGGATAGTGCGCGACCGACTCACCGACATTTCGCACCCAGGCTAATCTGTTGCGGGCCAAGACAGGTCATTTGCGATCTGCGTCGCCTGCTGGAGGAGCTCCGGGTAGTCGCGCGAGCCAGGCTCTTACCACCTGGCTGCGCACCTACAATCACCACGGCCACACCGGACTCGGCGGCCAGCACCACTACCCGTGTGTGACCTCTCAGGTCAGAATCTCGCCCGGGGTACCCGACAGGTGTAAAGTTGTTGTTGCTGAGCCCTTCAGCCAGTCCGGAAAGAGTTTTGGCTGTACGCCGCCGAACTTGATGAGCATTTGCTCGCGCCGCACATTCTGAATCTATCCCTCGCGGTCAGTAAAGCATGATGCCGGGAATATCCGGCTGCGCAACGAAAGACGCACGATTGGGCTGGGCAAAGCCAAATCGCTTGAGGGCCAAGCTAAATAGCACCTTACATCACTGACCCGGCCATCCTCCTCCCACATATCCACAGAAACTAGGTAACCCTCATGATCGGCCTCGGAATCCTCCTTATCGTCCTCGGGCTCCTCCTCCCTGCCCTCGTCCCTACCTTCGCCTACGCCCATATTTGCTTGGTCATCGGGGTCATCCTCCTCGTCGTTGGCCTGGTACTGATGCTGATGGGACGGATGGGACACGCCGTCGGCGGCCGCCGCCACTACTACTGACCGGCCCGATGAACTCGCCGGCTCGGCTAGCAGCGGCTGGCCGAAACCGGGTGATACGAACATGAAAGAAAGGGGGCAACCATGGCGATCACTGACGTTCCGGCCTTCGCTCACCTGACCGACGCCGACATCGAGAACCTGGCCGTTGAGCTGGATGCGATCCGGCTGGATATCGAGGATTCCCTTGGCGAGCGTGATGCGCGCTACATCCGCCGCACCATCGCCGCGCAACGTGCTCTGGATGTCGCTCAGCCGGCTCATGCTGGCCGCGAGCTCGAAACGCTCGGCATGGTGGGCGGGTACGGTGACTCTCGGTCTGGCCAAGATCATCGAGAACATGGAGATCGGCCACAACGTCATGCACGGCCAGTGGGACTGGATGAACGATCCCGAAATCCACTCCTCGACATGGGAGTGGGACATGAGCGGGGCGTCAAAGCACTGGCGATCCACCCACAACTTTCAGCACCACAAGTACACCAACATCCTCGGCATGGACGACGACGTGGGCTACAGCACCCTGCGCGTCACCCGTGACCAGCCCTGGAAGGGCTACACCATCGGCAACCTGCTGTTCAACACCATCCTCGCACTCGGATTCGAGTGGGGAATTGGCTTGCAGCCCATCGATTTCGGCAAAATCCTCAAGGGCGGCTCGGAGCGCGAAACCACACTCCGACAGATTCGCGAATTCTCAGCAAAGGCCGGCAGGCAGGTCATCAAGGACTACGTCGCGATCCCGGCACTGACCTCGCTGTCGCCGTTGGCGACTTACAAATCGACGCTGGTGGCCAACGTGGTGGCCAACGTGATCCGCAACATCTGGGCCAACGCGGTGATCTTCTGTGGGCATTTCCCCGACGGGGCGGAGAAATTCACCAAGACCGACATGATCGGCGAAACCCGGGGACAGTGGTATCTGCGCCAGATGCTGGGCAGCGCCAACTTTGAGGCCGGGCCGGCGATGCGGTTCATGAGCGGCAACCTGTGCTACCAGATCGAGCATCACCTTTACCCCGATGTGCCCAGCAGCCGGCTAGACGAGATCTCGGTGCGGGTCAGGCAGGTCTGCGACAAATACGACCTCCCGTACACCACGGGTTCGTTTCTGACGCAGTACGGCAAGACGTGGCGCACCATCGCCAAACTGTCGCTGCCGGACCGCTACATGCGCGCCACCGTCGACGACGCTCCGGAGACCCGCAGCGAGCGGATGTTCACCAAGCTGGAGCCCGGTTTCGCCGGGACGGACCTAGCGACAGGGCGCCGCCGCGGGCTCAAGACAGCCATCGCGGCGGTCCGCCAATGGCGCGGCGATCAGCACAGATGACCGGGATCTACTGGTCAGTAACCTACGGGACCGTAGGTTACGTTATAGTCGGCTAGTAGCCGGGCCGGCATGCCAGAACACTGTTGGACGGAGACCAGTTCGCGTGACCGAGATGAACTATGTCGATCTGCACGGTGAGCGGGTTGCCTATCGGGACGCAGGGGCCGGCGAGGCGCTGCTGTTGATTCATGGCATGGCGGGAAGTTCGGCGACCTGGCGGGCGGTCATCCCTGCGTTGTCGAGGAAGTACCGGGTGGTGGCACCGGATCTGCTGGGGCACGGTGAATCGGCCAAGCCGCGCGGTGACTATTCGTTGGGTGCGTTCGCGGCGTGGCTGCGTGATCTGCTCGATGAGCTAGGTATCAGCCGGGCGACAGTGATCGGTCAATCACTCGGTGGGGGTGTGGCCATGCAGTTCACCTATCAACATCGCGACTACTGTCAGCGCCTGGTTCTCATCAGCAGTGGTGGCCTTGGCCCCGACCTGAACTGGATCTTGCGGATCCTGTCGGCACCCGGAGCCGAGCTGCTGCTGCCCGTGGTCGCGCGGCGGCCGGTGTTGAACGTCGGCAACAAGCTGGGATCGTGGCTCGCGTCAGCCGGGGTGCAGTCTCCGCGCACCGGTGAAATGTGGAGCGCTTACTCCTCGTTGGCGGACCAACAGACACGGCAGGCATTCCTACGTACGTTGCGCTCGGTGGTGGACTACCGCGGCCAGGCAGTCAGTGCGCTCGGCAAGATCCATGTCAGTCATGGGTTACCCATCTTGCTGATTTGGGGTGAGCAGGACCGGATCATTCCTGTCGCCCATGGCTACGCCGCTCACGACGCTGTGCCGGATAGCCGACTCGAGGTGCTAGCCGGTGTCGGGCACTTCCCGCATGTCGAGTCCCCGACAGCGGTGGTCGACATCCTTGACGACTTCATCACCACCACCGGGCGGGATGTCGATCCCGCGAGTCGGAAACCTGATCAGAACTGAGATGCGGCGAAGTGTCGGCACGATGGTAGTCGCCCAGTACGAACCACCGATCGACCAGATTGCTGACCGTCGGGTGCGGCGACACCACCGCGGAGATCCACATCGATTGACGGCCGTCGGCGGTCTTGCCGCGTTGTCGTTGGACGCATTGTCCAGCGTCGCTTACGGTCCCGAAGCGATCGTGTTGATTTTGGTCGCCGCGGGCACGGCCGCAGTGCGACTGACCCTACCGATCGCAATAGCAATCACGGTGCTCCTGCTGGTGTTGGTGGTCTCGTACCGACAGGTGATCGCGGTCCACCCGAACGGCGGCGGCGCCTACGCAGTGGCCAAAAAGGACCTCGGCCGAACGGTCAGCCTGTTGGCTGCGGCGAGCCTGGTCGTCGACTACGTGTTGACCGTTGCGGTGAGTCTGGCGGCCGGGGCAGCCAGTCTGGGCAGCGTCTTTCCGGTGATGGCCCAGCACTTGCTGGGCGTGACGTTGACGGGGCTTGCCCTGATAACCGCCATCAACCTGATCGGAATCGCGGAGTCGGCCAAGGTGCTGATGGGACCGACGACGGTGTTCGTTGTCAGTATCTTCGCCATCATGATCGTCGGGTTCATCCGTCCGCATCCGGTAGCCGTCATCGGTGCGGATCTGGGCCCCATTCGTGCGACCGAGGGATTGGGGCTGGTGTTGATTCTCAAAGCTTTTTCGGCGGGCTGTTCCTCGCTGACCGGAGTCGAGGCAATCGCCAACGCGGTGCCCCAATTCCGGACGCCCATCGTCAAGCGAGCCCAACACACCGAGGTCGCGTTGGGAGTGTTGCTGGCAGCCATGCTTCTCGGCCTGGCCGCGCTGATCCGGCTGCATCAAGTGGCACCGCGCGGCGACGTCACCGTACTCGCGCAGCTCTCGGCGGGAGCATTTGGAACCGGGTGGCCGTTCTATGTGACCAACCTGTCGGTAACTCTGGTGTTGGCCCTCGCGGCGAACACCAGCTTTGGCGGTCTGCCGGTGCTGATGCAGCTGCTGGCCAAGGACCACCGGCTGCCGCACCTGTTCACGCTTCGCGCCGAACGTCCCGTGTACCGGTACGGCGTTGCCGCGTTAGGCGTGCTGGCCGCCGCGGTGCTACTCCTCGTCGGTGCCGAAACCCACAGGCTGTTGCCCGTGTTCGCGATCGGCGTCTTTATCGGATTCACGATCAGCCAAATCGGACTGGTCCGGCACTGGCTGCAACAACGCGGCCGGGGCTGGCTAGGCAAGGCCGCACTCAATGGGACCGGGGCGGTGCTCACCGCCGTGGCGGGAGTGGTGCTTTTCGCCAGCAAATTTACCGAGGGTGCCTGGCTGCTGCTGCTGATCATACCCGGGTTGATGCTGCTTTTCGATCGGATCGAACGCTACTACTATCACGTCGCCGAACAGTTGGGTCTGTTCCAGCTGCCACCCAAACCCGTTCCAATGCCCGCCAGCGACGCGATGGTCATCGTGCCGGTCGTCACGATCAGCCAGGTCGTCGGACATGCGTTGCAGGCTGCGATGTGGCTTGGCGGCGAAGTGATCCCGGTGACCGTCGACACCGACACCGCCGCCACCCACCGGCTCTGCGAGCTCTGGAAACAATGGGACCCCGGCGTTGACTTACGGGTCCTGCCCAGCCCGCACCGCACCCTGGTAGCACCGGCTGTCGGCTTCGTCCGAACCCAAGTCGAGAAGGGACGCTTCGTCATCGTCTTGCTCGCCTACATCGAACCGAGACGCCGACGCTACCGAATCCTGCACAACCAACGAGGCCCGCTGCTCGCCACAACAGTTCGCGCACGCACCGACGCCATCGTCGCCACGCTTCCGATTCGCTTGGACTGAGCATCTCCCCACCAACTTCCCAAGGCTGCGGCCTTCCCGCCGGGGTTCAGGACCGTCCGACAAAGTGCGACATGCGTATGCCGTTTTCTGACCGATCATTGCCCGAAGTGTTCGCGACATGTCGCTCCCATCGACGGTTCGTTGTGGCGGCACCACAAGATCCGTTAGCGGGTCAGTTTTAGCCGGAGCGGCCAAAGGCGCGTGATGTGCGGTTAACGGTCGTCACTTGTCTTTGGTGGCGTCAGCGTCAGCAGATAGTGATCGATTGGTGCACGCATCGCCGGGTGGACATCGACTATGTCGGGCAACTCGGCGATCAGCTTTTCGGCGACGGTCGAGAGCTTGACGTTGAGTTCTTGGGATCGCCACTTCAGGACTGCGAAGGCGGCATCAGCGCTGAGCTGGTAAATCAGCATCAGCATTCCCTTGGCCTGGTCAATGACCTCTCGGTGAGACACGATGACCTGTAACTTGTCGCTGATCTCCTGCTGGAGATCGGCGTCAAAGCTGTCGGTGATGTCGATGTAGAACCCGCGGGTAGCCACGATGCGGCCGTCGGCATCGGTGACCGCGTCGCCCACTACCACCACCTTGCGTATCTCTCCGGTGGTCGTGCGGATTCTGTGCCGGCTACTGAACGGCGCCATCGACTGCTGCAGGAGACCCTTGACGCGGGCCAGGTCTTCAGGATGCTTGTGACTCAAGATGAGTTCGGTGGTCGGTTCGACTTCGCCGGGCTGGTAGCCGTGCATCCGTGCGACAGTGTCCGACCACGTCCACGCGTCGTTGTCGTATCGGTATTCGAATCTGCCGACTCGCTGCGGTTCACCGCCAAGGAGAGCTCTATCGAGAACGCGAACCGCATGCCCATCAGTGGCGGGATAAGCGTCATCGGTCGGTGACCGGTCCTCGGTTGTCTGGTCAAGCTGTTTTCTGCTGTCAGCCATTCTTCTGACTTCCCGCTGTCGAGTACTGCCCGGATAAGGACGCGGTTTGTGGGCGGACCAAGTCGGCACACAAGTCGCGGATCAAAGTAAGTATCCGTTTGTTACCAGAGATTCGCCAGAGCGCACCGGCCGTTTAACGTTTTCGACGAAGTTCAGGCCGCCACCCGGGATAATCGGGATAGTTCGATGCAACGATCCTCTCGGAGCGGCTTTGCCGGATCAGTCGAGTAGCGCGGCGATGTCAAGATCCACAGGACTTGACAATTGCTCCCGCGGGGTGGAACGTCAAGCAAGTTGAGACTCTCAACCAGTTCGGGATGGGGTCGGCCGTCCGCCGCTGTCCTCGCAGAGCGTTAGCTCGCGCCGAACAAACCGGTGACAACCGCATGTCGGGGATCACCATGAATGCTCTTCCTACCCCATCTATGCCGCGGGCCGGCGGCTTCCTTTCCCAGCCCTGGGAGAGTCACACCACACGATTAGCTAATCGTCGGCTGAGGTCATCAATAGCCGTCATCAGCGCCCACGGGCACATCGATGCATCCAACGCTGACACTCTGACCGAGTACACCATGGGGCATCTGATGCGTTGCCGCGGATTGATCCTTGATCTGCGCGACCTGGATTTCTTTGGAACCGAGGGTTTCTCGGCGCTGCACAGGGTCTCCGTCTGCTGCGCGCATGCTGGCATAGTTTGGGCAGTAGTACCCAGTGAGGCAGTCTCCCGCGTGATGCGGATCGGCGACCCGCAGGGCTTGCTACCGACCACTAGCACGGTTGAGGAAGCGACGGCCATCGTCCAAGACCAGCCACACCGTCCACCACGCGCATCGCGAGCCGCAGAGACCCCGAACAATCCTCGAGATGCCAACGCACGGTGTGCCTAGTCTGCGGCGGTACACAATAGGTCCAGCACGAACATGCGGACCTCAACCGGGCTCCGCGACCTCGACTTCCGATCAGACCAGGGACGCTGATGATCGAGTGGCTCGGGGAGCAACGGGACAACGGGCTTGCCTCCGCTGGGGCCTCTATTGACAGCACGCAGTTCTACTGGGTGGGACTTCAGTCATTCGGCAAGCTGGTTGACCATGCTGGCGAAGATCTTGGGTAGCGTCGCAGCGGCTGGCACGATGCGCGAGCGCACCGGTGCGTACCCGCTGGCCTGTAGCAGGCCCGCCGTGAGCAGGCGGTAGCGGCGCGACATCTTGCGCCACTGACGGTCGTAGTCACCTGGCCGATCGGCAATGACACAGCCCACCAGCAGCTCGGCGGCACCGAACGCTATGCCCAGACCTTCGCCGGTTAGCGCGTCGACGTAGCCTGCTGCGTCACCGACCAACAGGACCCGCCCGGCCGTTCGGCTGCGAACCTTCTGCCGCAGCGGACCGGCGGCTCGGTCCGGGCCATGCGGAAGGCCGTGCACGCGATCTTTGAGGGCGTCGAACTCGCCAAAGTGGCTGTCGAATCCACCTTTGTGTGAGGTGAGGATCGTTATCCCCACGCAGTCGTCAGCGACTGGTGTCACGTATGCCTCGGCCCTGGGCGCCCAGTGCACCTCGACGTGGTCGGTCCACGGCGCGATCTGCATGTGCCGGCGGATACCGAAGCGGCGCGGGCCACCGCAAGGCAGCGCCAGGCCGAGGGATCGACGAATGGGCGAGTGCAGCCCGTCGGCAGCGGCGAGGTACCGAGCGCGTAGGTCCCCGGCGCGAACGGACGTCGAATCCTGGGTGACCTCCCCAACTGCCTTGTGGACGAACGCAACGCCGGCCGTTATCGCGGCGTCCAAGAGTGCGGCGTGCAGGGCGGTCCTGCGTACGCCGCGCCCGCTGCCGGACTGAAAGGGTGCGCTGACTTGCCGGTTGCCGTCCAGGTAGGTGATACCGCGCAGCGGCTTGCCCTGGGCCCTGATGCCGAGGCGTTCCAACTGCCGCAAAGTGTGCGGCATCAACCCTTCGCCACAGGCCTTGTCGATGGATCCGCAACGCGGCTCGACGACGACGACCTCGAGCCCAGCCCGTGCGCCGTACAGCGCGGTGGCCAACCCGGCCGGGCCGCCGCCGGCGACGAGTAGGTCGATCACCTCAGGCTCGCGAGCGCGCGGTGTTTTCGACCTTGATCGGTGTCCTCAGCCGTGCGGCGTTCAGCACCAAGAAGACCGGGTGGGGGATCCAGGCGGTGTGCACTAGTGGCAGCGCTGCCCCTTCTACGACGACCGCGTCAAAGGTCGGATGGGACAGGGGGCCACCGGCGACGCGCGCTACGCCGGGCACGAATTGTGAGCATCGGCCAGCCGCAAGGTTGCGTCTGGACAGTTCGGCCAACCGCTCCAAAGCGGCCGCGACGATCAGCAGCAGATACCAGACCATGTTGATCAGTGCCAGCGCAGCAGCACGACTTCGGAACAGAATCCCGGACCCATCGCCATCAGGACGCCCGGACTTCCACTCGGTGGATGTTTGGCCATCGTGTCGCGCAATACGTGCAGTACCGATGCCGATGAGATGTTTCCGACTTCGCTGAGCGAGCGCCAGGTCAGCTCGAGCGCGTCGTCGGGGAGACCCAGGGTCGCGGCTATCGCCTCGATCACCTTCGGACCGCCGGGATGGCTGACCCAGGCGCCGACCTCGTCGATCGTCAGGTCGTGCGTCGCGAGGAACTGGGTGACGTCGTCGCCCAGGTGCCGCTCGACAAGTGTCGCGACCTCGGGGCCCAGAACGATCTGGAATCCGGAAGCGCCGATGTCCCAGCCCATCGTGCGCAGTGAGTCGGGGTAGAGATGGCTGCGCGAATCCAGAATGTCGGGTCCGCTGGCGCCGATCTGTTCGGCGCGGCGTTCGCCGACCGCCACGACCGCCGCGGCTCCGTCGCCGAACAGAGAGCCCGCGACCAGGGTGGCGATGTTCGGATGGCGCTTCTGCGTGAGCGAGCAAAGCTCTACCGACACCAGGACCGCTACGTCGTCGGGTGCGCCGCGCAGATAATCGTGCAGCCGGGCCACCCCCGCCGCGCCGGCGACGCAACCCAGGCCGAAAAGCGGCACCCGCCGCACGTCAGGGCGCAGGCCCAGCCGCCCGGCGATGCGGGCGTCCAGCGACGGCACCGCAACGCCGGTCACGGTAGTCGAGATGATGAGGTCGACGTCGCGCGGTTGTAGCGCCGCCTGGTCGAGCGCGCCCGACAGCGCTGCACACCCCAGCTCCACAGCGTGTTCGATAAACAGGTCGTTCGCCTCGCCGAAGTCGGTCAGCTTCGCGTAATCCTCGAGCGGCAATACGAGATAGCGAGTGTCGACCTTGGCGCTCGCATGCAGGCGCCGAATTGGCTCCCCGAGATTTTCGTAACCGGGAAGCTCGAGCAGCGCCTGGGTGACCTCGCTCTGGGTGTAGCGGTGCGGCGGTAGCGCGCCGTGCACGCCCGCGATGACACTCATATTCCTCACTCTTTTAACACGAGGGCCGAGGCCATTTCGTTCAACACCTACTGTCAACGATGTAGGTCTACGGCTCAGCTGGGATCACGGCGCGGCGCAACGCGTGAACTTCCGAGCCCCGCCCGACGTGTTCTAGACAAAGGAGGCGGTAACGGTGCGCAACTCAGACCGAGCGTGGGTGACACTGGCCGGTGGCGTGGCAGCCTACGACCTGATCGCCACCGATGACGAACTGCTGACCAACGCGGCCCGCCGCTACTTCAAGTCTCAGCCGATTGCCACCGCGTCGATGATCCTGGTGACAGCCCTGCATCTGGTCGGCGGCATACCGCCGTGGTGCGACCCGATCACGCTGACGTTCGCCGCGTATCGACGGCTGCTGCGGCAATTCTGGCTTCGCCCAAAAGCAGAACAGCGGGTCAGCCTGGTGGCTGCGACGGTCGTTCGCAAGTTTGCCGCGTGAGGCGTGGTAGCGGGCCCGCCCAGGACAGCCCCGAAGCCGTTGTCATTGGCGCGGGGCCCTCGGGTCTGGCTGTCGCACGCGAACTCGATCATCAGCATGGCATCAAAACGCTTGTTCTGGACCGCGCAGCGGCCCCGGCGATTTCGTGGCGCACGCGCTATGACAACTTCCGCCTCAATACGAACGGGTTCATGTCGCACCTTCCCGGACAACGGATTCCCTTGAACGCCGGCCGGTGGCCGACCAAGGAGGACATGGTGCGCTATTTCGATCACTACGTTCAGCGGCAGAACATCGCGGTCATGCTCGGATGTGAAGTCCACCGCGTCGACCGTGCCGGGGGAGTTTGGCAACTTGACACGTCGTCGGGTGAAATCCGAACCCCCACAATCGTTCTCGCCACGGGCAACTACAGCGTACCCACGATCCCTGCTTGGCCTGGACTCAGTCGCTTCAACGGCGAGATTGTTCACTCCGGGAACTTCACCAACGCTTGGCCCTACCGTGGCCGCGACGTCCTCGTTGTTGGCGCAGGCAATTCGGCCGCCGACATCGCTGTCCAGCTCGTTAACGACGGCGCGCGACGGGTCTGGCTTGCGGTGCGCACCCCACCGCACCTCGTGCGCCGGGCCATCGGACCATTTCCGTCGGATATCTTCCTTGAACTGTTCGCCAGGGTCCCCGCGCGCATAATCGATCCGCTGATCGCGTGCATGAACCGCCTGATGTGGGGCGACCTGTCGGCCTACGGCTTCCAGCAGCCACCGCTCGGGCTGAAGGCGACGGTGGAAAAACGAGGTCGTATCCCGACGCTGGCCGACGAGCTCATCGACGTCGTGCGGACGGGGCGCGTCGAGGTCGTCGGCGCCGTCAAGGCGGTCGAATCCGACGGCGTAATTCTCGCCGACGGCACGTCCGTAGCACCGCAGGTGATCATCGCCGCCACCGGGTTCGGCACGGATCTCGACGGTTTGGTCGGACATCTTGGCGTCCTCGACGAGCACGGCAACCCGCGCGGCGGCTTTGCCTCGCACGTCGGCGACGGAATGTTCGCGATCGGATACGGCATTCCGCCCAATGGCCCACTCCGGGCGATTCGCGTCAACGCGACGCCATTGGCCCGGGAAGTCGCGGTCTACCTAAAGGGGAATGGCCCATCCGTCCGGGCGCCAGTTGGCTGTGCGCCAGCGGATCTCGTAGCACCAGGGCAGCAGCGTCGAACGTTTGACGGTGGTATCGCGTTAACGATCCAGGCCGAGACGGCGAGCGCAAAACGCAAAGGGGCGCAATGATTTTAATTTCCACCGAGAAGACATTCTTCCGTGGCGCAGACGGCTACGAAACGGCCCGTCGGGAAACGGTATGGAATGGCCTTCTGCCGGAGCGTTTCCCCCATGTGATCGTGCAGGCGCACGACACCGACGACGTGGTCGCCGCGATCCGTTATGCGCGGGCCCACGGACATCACGTCGGCGTATGTTCGGGCGGACGCAGCTGGGCAGCCAGTCACCTACGCGACGGTGGCCTGCTGCTCGACGTCAGCCGCCTCGATCATTGCACTGTCGAACCGGATCGGATGACTGCAGACGTCGGCCCGGGCAAGTCCGCCAGCGCCTTCGCGATCGAACTGGACGCACAAGGGCTGTTCTTTCCCGCGGGTCATTGTGAAGGCATTCGCCTCGGTGGCTATCTCTTACAGGGCGGATACGGCTGGAACAGTTCGGTTCTCGGACCGGCGTGCGAGAGCGTCCTTGGACTGGAAGTCGTCACCGCCGACGGTGAACAGATCTACTGCGACCCCGAAAACCATCCAGACCTGTATTGGGCTGCCCGCGGCTCGGGGCCGGGCTTCTTCGGTGTGGTCACTTCTTTCAAACTGCGTATTTACCCGCGTCCGGCGGTCTGGGGTACCTGCCTGTACATGTACCCGATGGAGGTCGCCGACGAGGTGTTCGCCTGGGCGCGCTCGATCAGTTCTGAGCTCGACGACCGGGTCGAACTGCAGATCCACACCGCGCGCAGCTTTCCAGGAGCCGGGCTCAACCAGCCCGGCATTACCATCGCGTCGCCAGTCTTCGCCGATTCAGAAGAGGAGGCGACGAAAGCCCTTGCGCCGCTGGGCACCTGCCCGGTCGTTGATGAGGCGATCGTCAACCTTGCCTATGCGCCGAACACCTTGGCCAATTGGTATACCGCGGTGATGACCAATTATCCGCAGGGGCATCGCTATGTCGCCGACAGCATGTTCACATCGGCTTCCGCCGAAGAACTACTGCCGGGCATCCGCAGAATCATCGAAACCATGCCACCGCACCCCTCGCACTTCATTTTCACGGGCTGGAAGACGTCCCCGGAACGCGTGGACAAGGTGTACGGCTTGGAAGACGAGATCTACATGGCCCTCTACACCATCTGGCAGGATCCGGCCGACGACGAACGGTATCGCGACTGGGCCGGGTCCAACATGGCGGCTATGTCGCACTTGGCGACCGGTATCTCGCTCGCCGACGAGAATCTGTGCCGGCGTCCGGCGCGATTCATCGCCGAATCGAACATGGCACGCCTCGACAAGGTCCGCTCGGCCTACGACCCGGATGGTCGATTCCACAGCTGGATGGGCGGCGTCTGACCGTTGGTGGCCGGCCGGTGTGCCGCATGTGAACCAAACAGGCGCTTCAAACGTTTCACCAGTATAGGAGGTGAACGCAGTGCCTATGCCAACCATTTCGGCGGGTGCGGAGGCCGAGTGGATGAAGCCACTCTACGACGCACACGTGTTCACCGTCGCCGCAACATAGTTCATCGGCGATAGCCGCACCGCACACCGGCTACTGGTCGCCGACGCGACGGCACAACTAGCCGCCGAATATCGCGCGATGGTGCGCCGGTCTCGACATCGCAGAAGGCGCCATGAAGTCGCGGCTGCACTATGCCGTGCGGGCCATGCGACTCACAAGCAAGAAATGGGATATGAAATGCATGACGTACCAGGAGAGACGGGACTTACACGATGATGCCGCGATGGCGGCCCGAAACACCGCATGGCGGCGACCTATCCGGGCATGATGAGTACGCGATGTGGGATGCCGCATACGTGCTGGGAGCACTGTCGTCCGCCGAACGGCGGGAATTCGAAGCACACATAGCCGACTGCCCGTTGTGCCGCAGCGCCGTTGGCGAGCTTACCGGCATGCCGGCTATCCTGTCGCAGCTGGATCGCGACGAGTTGGCGCCGATCGACAATGGCAGTGGCGTAGAACCGCTGCTGCCTGACGAGTTGCTTCCGTCGCTGCTGGCCAAAGTGAGTTGGCGGCGGCGCCGGTCCCGCATCGTGACTTGGACGGCTGGGGCCGCCGCAGCCGCGGTGCTGGCGATCGGTGTGCTGGTCGGCGTTGCGGGTCATTACCAGACATCTGCGCCCACCCCGCCACAGGCGAGCGCGTCGGTTCAGCCGATGGCGCAGGTCGGGACCAACAGGCTGGCCTCGACCGTCTCGTTCAGCAGCCAACAGTGGGGAACGTTCATCTCGATGAACTGCGTCTGCCTGGCCCCGCTGAACGCCCATCATGACACGCTAACGATGGTCGTGGTAGGTCGCGACGGTAGCCATACTCGGCTGGCAACCTGGGTGGCGAACCCGGGCAATACGGCGACGCCCGCTGGCAGCATTTCAACGCCTGTCGATCAAATCGCCTCTGTGCAAGTGGTTTCCGCCGACGACGGCGAGGTGCTCCTGCAGCGTTCGCTGTAGATTTCGCCCCCCCGAGTGAACCGAAGTCACCCGCAGGTCGTGTTACCTATAGACAAGTTAGGTGAACAGATGCCCAGGACACAGCGAGTGGTGGACCATATCGTCGAGCACCTCGCGAGAATCGAGATCGATTACATATTCGGTGTCGATGGCGCCAACATCGAAGATCTATATGATGCTGCACATTTCCGTTCGGACATCACCGCGGTGTTGGCTAAGCACGAGTTTTCCGCGGCCACGATGGCCGACGGGTACAGTCGCAGCGGCGCCGGTTTAGGGGTAGTGGCGGCGACGTCTGGCGGGGGCGCACTCAATCTCATTCCGGGCCTTGGGGAATCATTGGCCAGCCGGGTGCCGGTGTTGGCATTGGTGGGTCAGCCCGCGACCACGATGGACGGTCGGGGCAGCTTTCAAGACACCAGTGGCCGCAACGGTACATTGAATGCCGAGGAGTTATTTTCTGCGGTGTCGGTCTTCTGCCGGCGGGTGGTGACACCCGCCGACATAGTTTCGGCGTTGCCCGACGCTATAGCGGCGGCGCGAACCGGTGGCCCGGCAGTACTGTTGCTGCCCAAGGATATTCAGCAGTCGCAGGTCGGGGCCAACGGCTACGACAATCATAACGGGCGTGGTGTCGACCCGCCGCGGTCGCGCATTGGTGATCCACATCCGATCGTGCGCGCGCTGCGCTGGGCGAACGGACCTATCACAATCATCGCCGGCGAGCAGGTGGCCCGAGATGACGCCCGGTCCGAACTCGAGGAGCTGCGGGCCGTGCTGCGCGCGCAGGTGGCATGTGTGCCCGACGCCAAAGATGTAGCTGGTACACCAGGTTCCGGTTCGTCGTCAGCGCTCGGTGTGACCGGTGTGATGGGCCACCCAGGTGTGGCCGACGCGGTGGCAGCGAGCGCCGTGTGCCTAGTTGTCGGCACCCGGCTGTCGGTGACCGCCCGCACCGGCCTGGACGACGCGCTCGCCTCGGTGCCAACGTTCTCAATCGGCTCGGCACCCCCGTACCTGCCGTGCACGCACGTGCACACCGAAGATCTGCGAGGATCGCTGACGATGTTGACCCGGGCTTTGTCCGGGCCGGGGCGGCCAAGGGGCCTTCGCGTACCGGATTTCGTCTCAGACGCCGAACTGAGTCCGCCGGCCTTCGACGGTACGGGTGTGCGCTACCGCGATGCCATGACCGTGCTGGACCGCGTGTTGCCCGACGGGGCGGATATCGTCGTCGACGCCGGCAATACCGGCGCGGCGGCCATCCATTACCTCCCCGTTCGCCGGGACGGTCGGTTTGCGGTCGCACTCGGGATGGGCGGCATGGGCTACAGCTTCGGTGCCGGTATCGGCATGGCTTTCGGCCGTGCCAACCATGGGCACACTCGGCGCACCGTGGTGATCGCCGGGGACGGTGCGTTCTTCATGCACGGCATGGAGGTGCACACCGCGGTGCAGTACCGACTTCCGGTGACCTTCATACTGTTCAACAACAACGCCCACGCCATGTGCGTAACCCGCGAGCAGCTGTTCTACGACGACCTGTACAGCTACAACCGGTTCGCGCCCAGCCAGCTGGGGGCAGGTCTGGCGAGCATGTTCCCCGGGCTGTCTTCGGTCGACGTGGCCGACATCGACGCACTACCCACAGCACTGGAACGGGCAATGGCCGTCGACGGTCCGTCCGTGGTCACCGTCGAGTGCTCCGCAGACGAAATCCCGCCCTTCGCGGCATTCCTGAACAGACAACCTGCCAATCAGGTTGTCGAGCAACAGATCACAACACCCAAGGAGAACCGAGTCCATGTCGCTACCAGCGCTTGACGATATCGCCGTCCATAGCGGCACCACCGAGCCGATCGAGGGAGTGGTCCGTATCGAGACCTCACCCTTGGAGCAGACCGCCCCGATCTTCATGGCGAAGATGCGGTCGGTGTACCCGCACGACGAGGTCTTCGGCCAGTACTGCACGGTCAACGACTACGTGGACTGCCCGCCGGACGAGCTTTTCGCGTACCTCTCGGACACCCGAAGCCTCGAGGAGTGGACCTACACCCTGCGCGACTTCACCCCCACTGACGAACCGGGACTCTGGCTGGCCTACGACCGGTTGCTTCCGGACACCGAGATCTACACCCGCACGGTGGCCAACGCGCAGGCGCGCACCGTCGACTACCACTGCGCCTGGGACCAGGGCAAGCACCTGTGGATGATCTACGTGATGCGGGTCCTCGATGCGCAGGTGGTGCTCGGCAAGCCCGGTTCCGTTGTGCTGTGGACCAATTGCCGTCACCCGTTCTACAACCACAACCCGTATCCCGAGGCCTCGCCGCCAGAGCGCACGGGCTGGGTGGGCGACTTTTGGGACATATTCGGCGCCGGTCATGGGCTGGAGCTGAACAACCTCAAGTCCATCGCCGAATACCGCCACCGCAACGGACTGCCGGTCACGCCGGCCTGGATGAGTACATCATGAACCAACCCCCCGTTAGCCTGACCGACGTTTCCACCTATCTGCCTGGCGAGCCTGTCGGCGCCGACTACTACGCGCAGTTCGCTGGCTCGGACGACCTGGCGGCCAATCTGATGTTCCGCGCGCCCAAGTTCCGCCATCACGTCGGGCCGGACGAAACTGCGATCGACATGGTCGAGCGGGCCGCACAGGGCCTGATCGAACGGCACGGCCGGGACGTCATTGCTAACGTCGATGTGCTCATCACCCACGCCCAAATGCCCGACGTGCCGTTCTATGGCGGGGGCGGCGGCATCGCGCACCGCTTGGGCATGCGTCCCAACTGGGTGCTGGATCTGCACAACGGCGGGTGCGCGGCGTTCGTGCTGGGTCTCAAAGTGGCCCGTCAACTGCTCGCGTCCGGACAAGGGCGCACAGCGCTGATCGCGGTCGCCCAGAACGCCGCGGGCCAGGTTTTCGACCAGCCCGGGGTACGCCGCAAGGCGCAGTCGTCCGTGCCCGGTGACGGCGCCGCGGTTGGACTAGTCACTGTGTCGGACGAGTCTCCGATACTCGACATCGAGTGCCGCACCTACGGCGAATACGCCGGCGACATGACGCTCGTTATCGACCCGCTCCGCAAATGGTGGCAGCCCGGCCCCGGTGAGGCCTGCATCGGGTTCACTGAAACCAACATCGCCAAGGTGCTCGCTCGCGGCAACCAGCAAGTCCCCGAAGTGGCGCTTGCCGTGTGTGATCGAATCGGCCTGGCGTCCAAGGATATCGACCTGCTGGTCACCAATCAGCCAAACCGGGTGTTCCTGCACAACTGGCGCGAAGCGCTCGAGGTGCCGCGCGAACGTCATCGCGACACCTTTGATGAGTGCGGCAACCTGTTCGGCGCCGGCATCCCGATCAACCTGGATCATGCGATATCCGACGGTCAGGTCAAGGCCGGCGACGTCGTAATGATGGCCGCTTTCGCACACGCCGGCGACTTCGCGGGTGCGGCGGCGGTCCGCTGGGGCGGACGAAGCTGATGCTATCCCTGCTAGCGGCGAGCCCTTTCACCGCGGAGATCCTCGACGCGCTGCCCGACGCGACCGATCCTTTCGCATTGTCGCTCAACGAGAACCCGTTTCCGCCGCTGCCGGCGGTGCGCTCGGCACTGATCCGCTCGATCGATGTCGCCAACCGGTATCCGGAGTTCCTGCCCGAACGGCTGCGCCGCTTGATCGCCGGTCACATCGGGGTCGGCGACGAACAGGTCGTGGTGGGAGCGGGTGCCAGCGGGGTGGTGATGCAGGTTCTGCATGCGGTGACGCGGCCCGGTGACCGGATTGTGTTCAGCGAGCCGACTTTCGACGGGTACCCGATTTTCGCCCAGATGGCTCACCTGACATCGGTCACTGTCCCGCTCGACAAGCGCGGCCACCACGACCTGGAGGCAATGGCCGAGGCGGCGGCGGACGCCAGGGTGATCGTACTATGCCGACCTCACAACCCGACCGGCACCGTGGAGCCTGTCGCCGACGTGCAGCGATTCCTGCGGCGTGTGCCGGATGACACCGTCGTGCTGCTCGACGAGGCCTACATCGAGTTCGTCGCATCCCAGCACCGCATCGACGGACCGGACCTGGTCCGACAGTTCCCGAATGTCATCGTCCTGCGGACGTTCTCGAAGGCCTACGGGCTGGCCGGGCTGCGGATCGGGTACGGTTTCGGATCGCCGGAGCTAGCCAGAATACTCTGGAAGATGCAATTGCCGTTCGGCATGGGCATCACTAGCTTGGTCGCGGTGGCGGCGTCCTACGACGCCGAAGACCAGTTGCGGCAACGCATTCTGCGAATCACCCATGAGCGGGACTACCTGCGACGGCGCCTGCGGGCGATGGGTGTCTACACCACCGATGGGCACGCCAACTTCGTGTACCTGCCGCCGAGGGGTTGGCCGTGGCGCGAGGTATTCGACGACACCGGGCTGACGGCCCGCTACTACCCTGACGGCGCTGCTCGGATCACCGTCGGAAGCCGCGCGTCCACCCAAGCGGTGCTGGCCGCAGTGGCAACACGGCGGGCTAAGCAAATCGCCTCCTGAAGTGCGGTAAGAAAGGGCGCGACCCGATCGCTCAGGCGATGGCCAACTGGAAGCCTGTCCCTGCGAG
>CAWISO010000008.1:0-118959 GCA_963838755.1 uncultured Actinomycetota bacterium
CGAGCACCTTTTCGGGGTGCAGCACGAACTTCGTTTTCGGCCCGATCTCGGGAACGATGTAGTGGTAGTTGGTGTCGAACCACTTGGTCATCTCCAGCGGCGCGATGTCCTCGGTACCGCGCGCGGCCGCCAAGTAGCGGTCCAAGTCGTCGGAGACGGCCTCTACTCGGGCCGGCAGCGCACCGAGCAGAACCGCGGTGTCGAGCATCTGGTCGTAATAGGAGAAGGTGTTCACCGGCGCCAACTCCAAGCCGGCGGCGACCAGCTGGGCCCAGGTGTCGCGGCGCAGGGTGGCGGCCACCGACTCCAGCTCCGACCGGCTGGTTCGGTGTGCCCAGTAGCCTTCGGTGGCGCGCTTGAGTTCGCGTTTCGGGCCGATGCGTGGCGAGCCGGTGACAGTGGCGGTAAACGGTGTAGCGGTCACGAGTTGTGGTCCTTCAATCGACGGGGTAGTCACCGCCAGCGGACGCTAAGCCGATCCGGTTGCGGTGTGCCGCAGGCACACCGCTGTAACCAGGACGGCTGTACGCCCATTCCCCGAGGCGGTGAGCCGCCAGGCGCGGCGCGCCGGGCACAGCCGGCAGGTCTTCGGACTCGCAGGCACGCACTCCGGTGGTGCTCCTAGTGGCCGTCGCTTCCCGGTTGTGTGACCAGTGCTGATGACGGCGTTCGTTCCTGCTTACCGCTGCGGACAGTCCCGGACTCTCACCGGGTTCCCTCTTGCGGCGCATGCATAACATGCCCCGCTCGATGCCGACGGACGCCGCAAACCAGCTACGTGGTGCAGATTACCCGATCGATGGCGGCGACCCGCCGCTGGCGGCCAGCGCCTCGGTGATGGGCAGGTCGCCGTTGTTGAATTCGATGGTCCGGCCGATCGTCGAGTCATCGTGTAGCACTGCGGCGGCCACCAGTGCGACGTCTTCTCGGGTTACGTCTTTGCCGGCGCCGACGGTGATCCGGCCGGTCGCCGGTTCCAGCGTCAGACGGCCGGGGCCCAGCACGGTCCAGGCCAGGTCGCTGGCGCGAAGGTGGGCATCGGCAGCCGCCTTCGCCTCGGCGTAGTGGAAGAACGGATTGTCTTTAGTTACACCGTGGTCGGGGCCGGCGCCGAAGTAGGAGACCATCACGAAGCGTCGCGGGCCGGACTGGCGCGCGGCATCGATCACCCGGATCGCGGCGTCGCGGTCCACGGCATAGGTGCGCGCCGGATCGCCACCACCGGCGCCGGCGGAGAACACCACCGCGTCGCTGCCGGCCAGCAGGTGTGTCAGCGCGGCGGTGTCGGTTGTCTCGATGTCGGCGACGACGGGACGGGCACCTGTCGCGGCGACGTCGTCGGCGTGCTCGGGGTTGCGGAAGACCGACGTCACCTCGTCGCCATGATCGGTGAGGATGCGAGCCAGGTGCAGTGCCACCTTGCCGTGGCCGCCGATGACGACAATGCGCGACATGCTCGCGACGCTACCCGCCGGCTAAGCACCCCCGCGGTGAGCCGCCCAACGGGTTGGTCAAGAATCAAGGCACAACATTCTTTTTAAGGAGAAGGTCATGGCTGAAGCCGTCATCGTCGAAGCAATCCGCTCACCGATCGGCAAACGCAACGGTGGACTGTCCGGCGTGCACCCGGCCGACTTGTCGGCGCAAGTTCTCAACGGACTCGTGGAGAAAGCCGGTGTCGACCCCGAGATCGTCGACGACGTGATCTGGGGTTGCGTCATGCAGGCCGGCGAGCAGTCCCTCGACATCGCGCGGACCGCGTTGCTCACCGCGGGCTGGCCGGAGACCGTTCCCGGTGTCACCGTCGACCGGCAGTGTGGGTCCAGCCAGCAGTCGATCCACTTCGCCGCCGCGGGTGTGATCGCCGGTCATTACGACGTCGTCGTTGCCGGTGGTGTGGAGTCGATGTCGCGCACACCGATGGGGTCTTCGCTGGCCAACGGCGGCAGGCCGTTCTCGCGGGCCTTCCTCGACCGCTACGACGGGGCGATCCCCAACCAAGGCATCGGCGCGGAGATGATCGCCGAGCAGTGGGGACTCGACCGCACCACGCTCGACGAGTTCTCCCTGGGTTCTCACGAAAAGGCCGCGGCCGCGCAGGATTCCGGTGCGTTCGACGACCAGATCGTAGCCATCAAGGATCCGGACGGTAATGCGGTGCTCAAGGATGAGGGCATCCGGCGGGGCACGCCGATCGAGAAGATGGCGCAGCTGAAACCGGCTTTCAAAGAAGACGGCGTGATCCACGCCGGCAACTCCAGCCAGATCTCGGACGGGTCGGCTGCGCTGTTGTTCATGTCGGCGGAGAAGGCGAAGTCGTTGAAACTCAATCCGATCGCCAAGGTGCACACCGCCGCACTGGCCGGCGCCAACCCGGTGATCATGCTGACCGCACCGATCCCGGCGACTCAGAAGGTGCTGAAGCGCTCGGGGGTGAAGCTGGAGGACATCGGAGTGTTCGAGGTCAACGAGGCGTTCGCGCCGGTACCGCTGGCTTGGTTGAAGGACATCGGAGCTGACGAGAAGAAGCTCAATCCCAACGGCGGCGCGATCGCGCTCGGCCATCCGCTCGGCGGCTCCGGTGCCCGGATCATGACCACGATGCTCTACCACATGCGGGACAAGGGAATTCGTTACGGCTTGCAGACCATGTGTGAGGGTGGTGGCCAGGCTAACGCCACCCTCGTGGAGCTGCTGTGACGGCAGCGCTCACCGAGCGTCGCGGCAATGTGGTGGTGATCACGATCAACCGCCCGGAGGCCCGCAATGCGGTCAACGGCGCGGTCAGCACCGCCGTCGGCGACGCGCTCGAGCAAGCCCAAAGCGACGACGAGGTGCGGGCGGTGGTGATTACCGGCGCCGGCGACAAATCCTTTTGTGCGGGAGCCGATCTCAAAGCGATTTCACGTCGGGAGAATCTGTACCACCCGGACCATGGCGAGTGGGGCTTCGCCGGTTACGTCCACCACTTCATCGACAAGCCGACCATCGCCGCGGTCAATGGCACCGCGCTGGGCGGCGGCACCGAACTGGCTCTGGCCAGTGATTTGGTGGTGGCCTGCGAAAGCGCGACGTTCGGTCTGCCCGAGGTCAAGGTCGGGCTGTTTGCCGCTGCCGGCGGGGTATTCCGGATCGTGCATCAACTGCCGCGCAAGGTGGCGCTCGAGATGGTGCTCACTGGCGAGCCGATCAGCGCTGCCGAGGCCGCCAAGTGGGGCCTGATCAACCAGGTCGTTCCGGACGGTACGGTGCTGGAGGCCGCGCTCGCGCTGGCCGAGCGGGTCACGGTGAACGCGCCGTTGTCGGTGCAGGCCAGCAAGCGGATCGCCTACGGTGCCGACGACGGCGTCATCCCCGACGAGGAACCCGGCTGGGCCCGCACCCAACGCGAATTCGGTGTAGTGCTGAAATCCGAGGATGCCAAAGAAGGTCCGCTGGCCTTCGCCGAGAAGCGCGCACCGGTCTGGAAGGCGCGTTGATCAGTCGTCGAGTGGCATCAGCTGGTCGACAGCACTGACGATGCGGCCGTCGACGATTGGCAGACACTCGTCGGGCAGGTCGCCGGTCACTGCCACTCCGCTGCGGTCCAGTTCGTCGAGAAAGCGTGGTAGCTCGTCCATCGCTCCGGATGCCACGTCATGGATCACCACCACGGTGTGGTCGCGGGCCCGGACATCGGCGAGTGCCCGGTCGACCCAACCGACCGGATCCGCCCAGTCGCGCGGCACGCTGTTCCACAACACGCAGGTGTGCTTCCCGCTAACCAGGTAGTCGACCGCGGTGCGGTTAAGGCACCTGCGGTCTAGCTGTCCCTCGGTGCCCCAGGGGCGGAACAGGAATGCTTCGCCGGCAAATTCCTGCAATATCTCCTGCGCCGTGGCGATTTCGGCGATGGTTTCCTGCCTGCTCAGCTCGCCCAGCGGCCGGCCATGACTCAGCGAGTGATTGCCCACCCGGTGGCCGTCCCGAACCATTCGGGTGAGCAGGGCAGGTGCAGTTGCGTCTTTTTCCACCTGGTTGGCGACGACGAAGAAGATCGCGGGCAACGACCTCTCTGCGAGTAGATCCAGAACCCGATCGGTCACACCGGGCGTCGGCCCGTTGTCGAAGGTGAGTGTGAGCTGCCTGGGCTGCGTCACAGCGTTGTTTGGACCTCCTACTAACTGATCGATCAGTCAGCTAATGTAGCGTGGACTGCGACCAGAGACAATGGAGGTCTCGTTGACGACATCGACGCTTGACAGACCGGCCTCGACGAACGCCCGATCGCGAATCCTGGCGGCGGCTTTCGACTGCTTCTGCGACTTTGGCTATGAGAAGTCCTCGATGAAGCGGATCGCCGCGCGCGCCGGTGTCTCGCAACCGCTGCTGCACCACCACTTTGACACCAAAGAACGGCTGGTCCAGTCGGCGATCGGCGAGATGGCCGCTGGCATATTTTCGACCGCGGCCGATCTATTGCCGCCACAGGGATCTGTGGTGCAGCGACTAAATGCTGCGAAGGAACTGGTATACGCGCTCTTCGTCAACAATCTACGGGCAGCGACCTTCACCGTGGAATTCGCCGCCGCCGCAAACCACAACCCATCTCTCAAACAAGCATATGTGGACTACCAGCAAACCCAACGGCGAAACGTTGTGCGGTTCATCGAAGAGTTGGCTCCCGCCGCAGCCGGAGCAAATGTCGACCTATCCGTAGCACTGATCGAGACATTCCTGCTGGGGATGGCGATGCGCCGTGCCTTCGCCACCGACCTCACCACATTCCGGGCGGGCTTCGACGCCCATGTCCAACTGTTGATCAACCATCTGATCGCTCAAGGAACGGAACATCCGGCCCCATGACCACCCTGCACCCGGAAAGCGCGCTCGAGCCCCCAGTCGACGATCGGGTTGCGGGAAGCCACGGCAAGCCTCTGTTCCTCAAACGCTACGAGCATCCCAACGCCGAGTACACGCTGGTTCTGGTGCACGGCACCGCAGGCTACAGCGCGGTCTACCACGATTTCGCCGAGCAGTTCCGACGTAACTTTCCCGCGACGGTCTGGGCTTTCGACTTGACGGGTCACGGCCAGACTCCCGGGGATCGCGGCGTCTTCACATTCGAAGACTTCCTCTCCGACGTTCGGGCTGTGACCGAACACGCGGCCGAACGCACCGGCCTTCCAGTGGTGCTGCACGGCGCCAGCCAGGGCGGCGAAATTGCGTTCCACGCTCTCGCGCGCTGCCCTCGCGTTGCCGGCGCGGTGTGCATGAACATTTTGTTGAACGACGAGCTCCCGATGAATCGGGCAATTAGGTTGATGCGTTCGGGATTCGTGGATCGTCTGGCCCGAGTTCTTGGCGACCGGGTTCGGATACCGCTTCGCAGGTTCATCGACTTCAAAGCCGCTTATCAGGAGGATCCGGGTCTGTTGCCCACGAAGCTGGCCGATCCGCTCTATGTATGGTCCTACGGCTTCAAGAGCTACCACTCGGTCTTCAACTACCGGCCGGATAAGCCCGCCGCGGCGAACACCAAGCCCGTCCTGCTGGCCTGCGGCGAGAACGACGAGATCGTCGGCGCCGACCATGTCCGGGCTTGCTTCGAGCGCGTTGGAGGGCCGAAGGACCTCTTTGTGTTGCCCGGTGGTGGACACCAGCTGATGCTCTTCGAGGCCGACCTGTATAGCCGGGTTGTCGACTCATGGATCCGCGAGCGCGTCTTGGGTAACTCGCAGGCGTGGACCGCCCCACTCGACGTCGAAGAGCGGACTTACTTCGACTTTCTGCACCGCGAGCAGCGCAACGAGGCCCGCGGCGAGCCGGACTACCGGTACTCCTGGCTGGACAAGCTGCTGACCAGAGTCCACAACGGCACGATTGAACGCGGCGTGCGCTACTTCGCCCAAGCCCAGGGCAGTGCGCATTGGCGCTTCACCGAAGAGCTCGTCAGCAAAATCGACTGCGCCGCTTGGGGATTCCTGCGCGACTATCTACCGGAATCTGCGCGGACCGAGCGTCCGCGTATGGCGGTGGCCGGCTGCGGCAGCGGCCACGCGATGCGTAGCTTGCTCAACCTGGATCCGCGGTTGCAGGACTGGGACATCGACGGCTTCGATGTCGACTACAAGGCAATCCGGGCAGCGCGACGGTCCTTCGCCGACATGCCGAATGTCCAATTCCACGTCGGGGACATCCGCGATGACAACGTGCTGCCCTCCGGTCAGTTCGACGTGGTCTACATGCACGGAATATTCGACCACTGCGGGGAGCACCGCTCGGTGTTAGCGAACGTCCACCGGGCGCTCAAACCCGGCGGACGGGTGTTTTATGTGGCTCCAGACCGAAATTTGTACACCTGGCTGGCATTCGTCAGCATCGGCCCGTTGTTCGTCTCCGGCCTGCACAAGTCAACTCACGACTTTCGCCGGTTCCCAAGAGCCGCCGAACTTTCCAGGCTTCTCGAAGACGTCGGGTACCGGCCCCTGCGAAAGGATGAGGGGTCGCGGCGGCCGGCCATCGCCGGACTGGAATACACGGCCAAGATGAATCCGTTCGCCACGGGGCGCGCTTTTGAAAAACACGACCTCTCCGGCTTGACCATCGAGCTGACCAAGACCCGACGCTGGCTCGGCGGCCGTCACCTGGGCGAATACGTAGGCGCAGCGGAAAAACCCGCGTCATAGGGTCATCTGTAGCCCAGCGCCGCGTCCTCCACCCTGATCCGCACGGTCAGCAGTAGCACGTTGGCCAGCGTGAAGCTGGCCGCGGTCAGCAAGGCCGTGTGCACCAACGGGAGCGCCACACCTTCGACGAAGACCGCCACGTAGTTCGGGTGATGCAGCCATCGGTACGGACCCCGCCGTATCAGCGGCGCCTGCGGCACCACGATCACCAATGTGTTCCATCGGCGACCCAATGTCGCGACACACCACCAGCGCAGCGCCTGACTCAGTGCCACCAACGCCAGCATCGGCCAGCCAAGCCATGCAATGAACGGTCGGTGCAGTGCCCACACCTCGAGGACGCACCCCAGAAGCAGCGCAGCGTGCACCGCCACCATCAGCGGATAGTGGCTACGGCCGAACTCCTTGCCGCCCTGGGCAAAAGCCCATTGTGCGTTTCGTTTGGAGACGACCAGCTCTACCAGTCGCTCGATGCCAATCGCCAGAATCAGCAGGTAATACACGACTTACCAGCCGAGCAGCACGAGTTCCGAGCAGAAGGCCGGTCCCATGGCGAGCATCAGCCCAAACGAACCGGGTGGCGGGGGATCGGCCATGTTCGCCCGAAGGACATCCAAGACCGACACTGACGAGAGATTGCCGTTCTCGCGCAGTGACTTTCGAGTGCGGTCGAGCGCATGCGCCGGAAGGTCCAGAGTGTGCTCGACTGCTTCGATCACCTTCGGGCCACCGGGGTGGCAGAGCCACGTCGAGATGTCCGAGGGCGTCAAACCCTGGTCGCTCAAAAAGTTGTGGACGTCTTCGCCCAGGTACTTCTCGGCGACGTTGGCGACCTCGGTGGACAACTTGATCCGGAAGCCGTCGCTGCCGATCTCCCAGCCCATCACGTCTTCGGTGTCGGGGTAGACCCGGCTACGGGTGGCCAGCACTTTGGGACCTGTGGGTGGGTGGGCGGACCCCTTGGCGACCACGGCGGCGACGCCGTCACCGAACAGGCTGGTCGCGACCAGATTCGCGACGGAGTAGTCGTTGAGGTGGAACGTCAGTGAGCACAGTTCGACGGCGAGCAGGACCGCCACCTGGTCGGGGTAGGCGAGCAGGTAGTCGTGCATGCGGGCCACTCCGGCGGCACCCGCGACGCAGCCAAGACCGAACAGCGGCACCCTCTTGACGTCGGGTCGCAAACCGACGCGGGTCGCCAGCCGAGCCTCCAACGTCGGAACCGCGAGGCCAGTGACTGTCGTGGAGAACACGATATCGACATCGGCGGGCTTGACCTTGGCGGCGTCCAGAGCCGAGAGCAGCGCGCGCTCGCCGAGTTCCAGGGCGGTGTCGATGAAGATGTCGTTGGCTTCGGTGAAGCCGCTCAGCTTGCCGTATTCAGCCAGCGGCATCGCGAGACGGCGGGTCTCGACCCCGGAACTGGTCGAAAACCGGTCAAATTTCGGCCCGCCGAAGCCGGTCAAGCCGGACAGCGCCTCCTGTTGGCCGACCTGATGCGCCGGGAATTCGACCGTTACCGAGGTGACGGACGCGGAAGAGATCATTCTTGACTCGCTCCTGCATACGCCCCCCTTGGGTTGGTTTGTCCCCCGTTGCTTGTGTATCCAATTAGATGGATGTCAACCACAAGATATTGGATCAGTTGTCATCGGACCTCCGCAGGGTGGGTCTGACACGCCGGTCTTGCCGGTACGGCTTCCGATCGCATGGCCCCGCATCGTCGTCGTGCCGCCTTGCCGCTAGGTTGGAGTGTGTGCGGATTCTGGTGACGGGCGCGACCGGCTATGTGGGATCGCGGCTGGTCACGGCGTTACTCGCAGCCGGCCACCAGGTGCTCGCCGCAACCCGCGATCCCGAGCGCTTGGGCCGGATGGGCTGGTTCGACGACGTCACGTCGATAGTTCTGGACGCCTCTGACGCCGAGTCAGCTCACGCGGCATTCGCCGCAGCCGGGCCGGTCGACATCGTGTACTACCTGGTGCACGCGATCGGACAACCCGGTTTCCGCGATGTCGACCGAACCGCGGCCCACAACGTCGCCGTCGCCGCCAAGGACGCCGATGTGCGCCGAATCGTCTATCTGGGTGGCTTCGTCCCCGACGACCCCGATGGGGCACTGTCAGAGCATCTGACCAGTCGGGCCGAGGTGGCCCAGGCGCTGATGGTCGAGGGCGGCGCGGACGTGGTGTGGCTGGGTGCGGCAGTGATCTTCGGCGCCGGCTCGACGTCGTTCGAGATGCTGCGCTATGTCGGGGACAGGTTTCCGGTCATCCCGATCCCGGGCTGGATGAATAACCCGATCGACCCGATTTCGATTCGTGACGTGCTGCACTACCTGGTCGCGGCCGCCGATGCCGGACGAGTACCGGCCGGCGCCTATGACATCGCTGGCCCCGACACCACGTCGTATCACGCGCTGTTGAAAACCTATGCGCGGATCTCCGGCAAGTGGCACACCGGTCTGCCGGCGCCCGGGGTGCCCACCACGGTGGCGTCAAAAGTGACAGCGGTCGCGTTGCCGGTGCCCGACGGGCTGGCCGCCGATCTGGTGGAGTCGCTGGATCACCCTATGCAGGCCGCAGGCGCCGGCCTGCGTGGCCTGGTTCCCGACCCACCCGGCGGGCTGATTGCGGTCGAGGAAGCGATCACCCTGGCCCTGTCGAGCCGCCGGCCGCGCCCAGTCAACGCGCTGGCTGATCCTCATCACCTCGCCGACAGCGATCCGGCGTGGGCCGGCGGCGATGCACTGCGGCTACGGCGGCTCGCCGGAAAGGTGACGCCGTCGATCGCGCGGCCCGGTCTCGGGCTGGTCAATGCCGTCCCCGGGCCGATTGCCGGTGTGCTGCGAACCGGCCTCGACTTGCTGATCACTCTGACACCGAAGGTGCTTTTTGCATGACCGAGTTGAGTAGTCGCCCCCCGACGAGCGCGCTGGCCGAGATTCGTCGGGGAATCGTCAATGTCGCTGTGCCGCATCATGAACCGCCCTCAACGGTGCTACGCCGGCGGATCGTCGTGGGGATCGTGCTGGTGCTCGGCGCGGCGGCGCTGAGTTTTGCCTTGCGACGACACCCCGGCGAGCCAAGCTTTTATTGGCTGTCGTTGGGTTTGGCGGTGCTGTGGGCGATCGGCTCGTTCGCCTCGGGACCGTTGCATCTTGGCGGCGTCTGCTGGCGTGGCCGCAACCAGCGTCCGGTGATCAGCGGCACCGTCGTCGGACTGTTGCTCGGCGGCGTCTTCGTGCTCGGCGGGTTGGTCGCCAGAGAGATTCAGCCGGTCGCACACCTGATAACCCAGGTGCTGCGGTACACCGATCAATCGTGGCGGCTCACCATGGCCATTGCGCTGGTCGCCGCCGTCGCGGAAGAGTTGTTCTACCGCGGTGCGTTCTACACCGCGTTGGGCCGACACCATCCAGTGCTCATCTCGACCGTCGTGTACGTTGCCGCCACATTGGCCAGCGGCAACCTCATGCTCGGGTTCGCCGCGATCTTCCTGGGCACGGTGTGCGCGTTGGAACGCCGCGCGACCGGCGGGGTGCTGGCACCGATCCTGACTCATTTTGTGTGGAGTCTGGTCGTGTTGCTTGCGTTGCCCCCGCTGTTCGGGCTTTAAGGATCAGCTGTCGGTGAAGTTCGGTGTCCGGCGCTGCTGGAAAGCAGTTGCGCCCTCCCTGAAATCGGGTGATTTCAGCAGCACCGCCTGACCCTCGAGTTCGCGCTGCAGCGCAGCCTCCAACTCGGTCAGCGTGGCCGCGTTGATGGCGGCCTTGGTCTTGGCGAACGCCACCGCTGGGCCCGACACAAGTCCGGACACCACCTTGTCCACCTCGGCCTCGAAGTCGTCGGCCGGGTAGACCGCGCTGACCAAGCCGCAAGCCAATGCTTCGGCGGCGGGCAGCCGCTCGGCGAGCAATGCCATCCGCATCGCACCTATCCGGCCGATCGCGGCGGCGATCAGCGCCGAGGCGCCGCCGTCGGGCATCAGACCGATCTTGGTGAAGGCGAGCATGAAAAACGCGTTGTCCGAAGCCAATACCAGGTCGCATGCCATGGCCAGCGAGACACCGACGCCGGCGGCCGGTCCCTGAACGACCGCGACGACCGGGCGCGGCAGCGCCACGATGGCGCGGATCGCACGGTTGGCGGCCAAGATGATTTCGGTGGGCAGGCCGCCGGCGGCCACATCGTCGGCGCTCATCCCCGCGCCGGAGCTGAAGCCGCGGCCAGCACCACCCAATCGGACCACCTTCACCCGCGGATCGGTGGCCGCCTGCTCCATCGCCTCGGCGATCCCGGCCAGGATCTCCAAGTTCAGCGAGTTCAGGCTCTTGGGCCGATCGATGGTCACCGACAGCACACCGTCGGCGAGGGTGACGGAAAGCCCGCTGACGGGCGCGAGGGTGTCGATTCCGGAATCGATGGCGGTCATGAGGATCACCTTAAGCGACCGGGATGCAGCGTTATCCAGCCCGGCTGCGAAGATGCCACTGTATTAGTGGCGACAGGGAGGTCGGTTGACATGGCGGGACCGCTGGCAGGGTTGCGAGTCGTCGAACTCGCCGGAATCGGGCCGGGCCCGCATGCCGCGATGATCCTCGGCGATCTCGGCGCCGACGTCGTGCGGGTAGATCGGCCGGGCGCCAGCGGCGCGGACCCGATGCTGCGCAACCGGCGCTTCGTCACCGCCGACCTCAAGTCTGAGCAGGGCCGTGAGTTGGTGCTCAAGCTCATCGCCAAGGCAGACGTGCTGATCGAGGGTTTCCGCCCGGGGGTGGCCGAGCGCCTGGGTCTGGGCCCGGAGGACTGCGCCAAGGTGAACGATGGGCTGGTCTACGCGCGGATGACGGGGTGGGGTCAAACCGGACCACGCAGCCAGCAGGCTGGTCACGACATCAACTACATTTCGCTCAACGGCGTCCTGCACTCGATCGGCCGGGTCAACGAGCGGCCGGTGCCGCCGCTGAACCTGGTCGGCGATTTCGGCGGCGGGTCGATGTTCCTGCTGGTTGGCATCCTGGCGGCACTCTGGGAGCGGCAGAACTCCGGCAAGGGCCAGGTCATCGACGCCGCGATGATCGACGGATCATCGGTGCTGATCCAGATGATGTGGGGGTTTCGAGCCATGGGCATGTGGACCGACGAGCGCGGCACCAACATGCTTGACGGCGGCGCGCCGTACTACGACACCTACGAATGCTCCGACGGTCGCTATGTCGCGGTGGGCGCGATCGAGCCGCAGTTCTACGCGGCGATGCTGGCCGGGCTTGGCCTGGATGCCGCCGAGCTGCCACCGCAGAACGACCGCGCCGGCTGGCCAGAGTTGCGGGCCAGGTTCACCGAGGCGTTCGCAAGTCGGGACCGCGATAGCTGGGCCAAGGTGTTCGCTGATTCCGATGCGTGTGTGACGCCGGTGTTGACGTTCGGTGAGGTCGAGACCGAGCCGCACGTCGCGCAGCGAAATACCTTCTACCGGACCGGCGGCGGATTGCAGCCAATGCCGGCGCCCCGGTTCTCTCGCACCGTTCCCGGTGAGCCGCGTCCGCCCGGGCAGCCCGGAGCCGACACCGAAGCCGTCCTGCACGACTGGGTATAGTCCCGACCAACCAGTAGGTCGGCTCCTTGCGTAGGAGCGGGACCGGACCGAAAGGAACATCTGCGTGGAGATCAACGATGCCGTGGCACTGGTCACCGGCGGGGCGTCAGGTTTGGGTCTGGCCACCACCACACGACTGCTCGATGCCGGCGCACAGGTGGTGGTGCTCGACCTCAAAGGTGAGGAAGTGGTCCGTGAGCTCGGTGAGCGTGCGCGTTTCGCGCCGGCCGATGTCACCGACGAGCAAGCGGTGACCTCGGCCCTCGATATCGCGGAGTCGCTGGGCCCGTTGCGCATCGTGGTCAACTGCGCCGGCACCGGTAACGCCATCCGGGTGCTGAGCAAGGACGGCGTCTTTCCGTTGGAGGGGTTCCGCAAGGTGGTCGAGATCAACCTGATCGGCACTTTCAACGTCCTGCGATTGGGTGCCGAGCGGATCGCCAAAACCGAGCCCATCGGTGAGGAACGCGGCGTCATCATCAACACCGCGTCGGTAGCGGCCTTCGACGGCCAGATCGGTCAGGCCGCTTACTCGGCGTCCAAGGGCGGCGTCGTCGGGATGACGCTGCCGATTGCGCGCGATCTGGCCAGCAAGGGCATCCGGGTGGTGACGATCGCCCCTGGCCTGTTCGACACCCCGCTGCTGGCCGGCCTGCCCGAACCGGCCAAAGAGTCGCTGGGCAAGCAGGTGCCGCATCCCAGCCGGCTAGGTAAGCCCGACGAGTACGGCGCCTTGGCCGTGCACATCATCGAGAACCCGATGCTCAACGGCGAGGTCATTCGGCTCGATGGCGCGATCCGGATGGCACCGCGATAAGGCCGAGATGACGCACCGCCACCCGGGCCAAAAAAAGGTCCCCGCGTTGCGGGGACCCAAACAATAGCGAAACGGCGAAGGCGCGCCCAATCGGACGCGCGCTTCGCGCCAGTCAGCTGGCGGTGGGCAGTGGGTGCCAGTCGTCGAACTGCTCCGAGCACTCTCCCTCTACCAGCACGTCGCCGTGGTAGAGAGCCTCGAAATCAGCTTTGATCACGTCGGCACTCGAGTCGTCGATCCACATGTAGATGAGCGTATGAGTCAGCTTTAAGGAATCTTTGAGTCACGATTCGGAAAACATTGGCAATATTACCGCCGGGTAGCAAGCGGGCACCCCGGACGTCGCGTCCGGACTCCTGGATGTTCGTCGCGTATCCAATTAGCAGCCGATAGGCTCGGGAAAATGTCCTGGTTATTCCGTATCACCGTGAACCGTCGCAGGGGCCTGGCCCGTACCTACTGTTAGGGCGCGCAGTGGCGTGCGCGATATTGCATCCATAACTTATCGCTGATAAGTTAGCGCGGGTATTGATGGCGGAAGGACAGACATGTTGCAGCGAATCGCTCGCCTTGCCATCGCCGCCCCCCGGCGAATCCTCGCCGTAGCCGCTCTGGTCATGGCCGCGGCGGCGATCTTCGGAATCCCCGTCGCCAAGAGCCTCTCCGCCGGTGGCTTTCAAGATCCTGCGTCGGAGTCATCCCGGGCGATCCACCTGCTGACCGACAAGTTCGGGCAAAGCGACCAGCAAATGGTAATCCTGGTGACTGCGCCCGGTGGCGTCCAGAGCGGCCAGGCCCGTCAGGTTGGCACCGAGATCGCCGAGCAAGTGAAACAGTCGGCCGGGGTTTACAACGTGTCCTCGGCGTGGACGGTGCCGCCGCAGGCGGCGGCCGACTTGGTCAGCAAGGACGGCAAATCCGGGTTGATCGTGGCCAACCTCGAGGGCGGCGAAAACAGCGCGCAGAACTACGCCAAAGCCATCGCCAAACAAGTCGTGCATGATCGCGACGGCGTCACGGTGCGCGCCGGTGGGGTCGCGATGGTGTACGCCCAGATCAATCAGCAAAACGAACGTGATCTGCTGCTGATGGAGTCCCTGGCGATTCCGCTGAGCTTCTTGGTGCTGGTTTGGGTTTTCGGCGGGCTGCTGACCGCGGCCTTGCCCGTCGTCTTGGGTGGACTGGCCATCGTCGGATCAATGTCGGTGTTACGTCTGATCAGCTTCAGCACCGACGTCTCGACATATGCCCTGAACCTCAGCAGCGCGCTGGGGCTGGCTCTTGCCATCGACTACACCCTGCTGATCATCAGCCGCTATCGCGACGAGTTGGCCGACGGCAGCGGTCGAGACGAGGCGCTGATCCGCACCATGGCCACTGCGGGCCGCACGGTGCTGTTCTCGGCAACCACCGTCGCGTTGTCGATGGCGGTGATGGTGCTGTTCCCGATGTATTTCCTGAAGTCCTTCGCCTACGCCGGTATTGCCACGGTGTCGTTCGTTGCAGTGGCGGCGATTTTGGTGACACCGGCCGCGATCGTGCTGCTCGGGCCGCGGCTGGACGCCCTGGACGTGCGCCGGCTGTTGCGGCGGATGCTTCGTCGCCCGGATCCGGTGCGCAAACCGGTGGAGCAGCTGTTCTGGTACCGGTCGACCAAGTTCGTGACGCGTCGAGCCGTGCCGATCGGTCTAGCCGTCGTCGCGTTGCTGCTGCTGCTCGGCGTTCCGTTCCTCGGGGTGAAGTGGGGTATGCCCGACGACCGGGTGCTGCCGCGCTCAACTTCGTCGCATGCGGTCGGCGACCAGTTGCGCCGCGACTTCACCGATGACTCGGCAACGGCGGTCCCCATTGTCGTCCCGGACGTCCGCGGGGTGCGTCCGGGCGACCTGGACCGCTATGCCGCCGGCTTGTCACAGGTGGTTGACGTCTCGGCGGTATCGGCCCCGACCGGGACATTCGTGGCCGGCAACCGGGTCGGACCACCGTCGGCGCCCGCCGGCCTGGACCGCAACAGTGCGTTCCTGACGGTCGCCAGCACCGCGCCACTGTTTTCGCAAGCCTCCAACACCCAGCTCGACCGGTTACATGAGGTGGCCGGTCCGGCCGGCCGGCCGGTGCAGATGGCCGGTCTGGCCCAGATCAACCGCGACAGCGTGCACGCGATCACCACTCGACTGCCGTTGGTGTTAGGCGTGATCGCCGCGATCGCCTTTGCGCTGCTGTTCCTGCTCACCGGCAGTCTCGTGCTGCCGCTGAAGGCGCTGGTATGCAACGTGCTGTCGCTGACGGCGGCGTTTGGCGCGCTGGTGTGGATCTTCCAGGACGGCCACCTCGGGGCGCTGGGCACGACGTCCAGCGGGACCCTGGTGGCCAACATTCCGGTGCTGCTGTTCTGCATCGCGTTCGGCCTGTCGATGGACTACGAGGTGTTCCTGGTTTCCAGGATTCGGGAGTACTGGTTGGCATCCGCCGCGGCCCGCCCCGCAGTGTCGGACACCCGGAAGTTGCGCGCCGACAACGACGAAAGCGTGGCGCTCGGGTTGGCGCGGACCGGCCGGGTGGTCACCGCCGCTGCTCTGGTGATGTCTATTTCATTCGCCGCGTTGATTGCGGCCCAGGTGTCGTTCATGCGGATGTTCGGTGTCGGGCTGACGCTGGCAGTGCTGGCCGACGCGACCTTGGTGCGGATGGTCCTGGTGCCGGCGTTCATGCACGTCCTCGGCCAATGGAGCTGGTGGGCGCCCAAACCACTGGTGCGGCTGCATGAGCGGTTCGGGATCAGCGAGTCGGAGGCCGTTCTACCGTCGGCGGCCGCTGGCGGAAACCATGGACTACCCGCTCGTGCCACCGCAACGGTCAGCCACCGTGGCTAGCCCGGCAACCGCAAATCTTCGCCGTCGGCGGGCGCCGCGCGGCTCTGGTGATCTGCTTCGCGACGAAATCTTAGACGCGGCTACCGAACTCCTGCTGGAAACCGGTCACGCCAAAGCAGTGTCGATACGGTCGGTGGCGCAACGCGTCGGGGTAACGCCGCCCTCGATCTACCTGCATTTCGCGGACAAAGACAGCCTGCTCGACGCGGTATGTGCGCGCTACTTCGACAAGCTGGACGAGGAAATGCAGCGGGTGTCCGCGGGGCAGCCATCCACCTTGGAGGTGCTGCGAGCCCAGGGGCTGGCCTATGTCCGGTTCGCGACGAAGACCCCCGAGCTCTATCGCATCGCCACGATGAGTGAGTGGCGCTCGGGTAGCGACGTGGACGCCGCCCTGGCCAGCTCGGCGTTCGAGCACATGCGCGCCACCGTGCAGGCGCTGATCGACGAGGGCGTCTGCCCATCCGGCGACGCGACGACCGCCGCCCTGAAACTGTGGACCGCCGCACACGGGGTGGCCTCACTGTTGATCGCCAAGCCGCACCTGCCCTTCGGCGACGCCGACGATTTCACCGAGCGGGTACTGTCGGCCGTCTTCTGCGGGCATATCGTGACGGGAATAGCCGGGCCCGACGCAACCCCGCAGCAGACTGTGGAGTGGCTGATGGGACTGGCGGCTTTGGAGCAATTCCCGGAAGGCTCGTAGGCATGACATCGTCGACGGCAACGGTCAGCAACCCGTTCTTCGCCCGAATCTGGCCGACCATCGCCGCTCACGAGACCGAGCAGTTACGCGCGCTGCGCCGGGAGAATCTAGCCGGGCTCTCGGGCCGGGTGCTGGAGGTCGGTGCGGGCACCGGGACCAACTTCGGCTACTACCCGGATTCGGTTGCGCAGATTGTCGCTGTCGAGCCCGAACCCCGGCTGGTCACCCGGGCGCGTGCCGCGGCGGCCAAGGCCGCTGTTCCGGTTGTGGTGACCGATACGACGGTGGAGAGTTTCTCCGCTGGCGAGCCGTTTGACGCGGTGGTGTGCTCGCTGGTGTTGTGCTCGGTAGGCGATCCGGATTCGGTTCTGCGGCAACTACTTTCCCGGCTTCGGCCGGGCGGCGAGCTGCGATACCTGGAGCATGTGGCCACCGGCGGGGTGCGGGGCCGCTTGCAGCAGGTGGTCGACGCGACGATATGGCCGAAGCTGGCGGGTAACTGCCACACCCACCGCCACACCGAGCAATCCATCCTCGCCGCGGGATTCGACGTCGACGACTCCCGAACCGAGCGGACCCTGCCTGCGTGGGTGCCACTGCCGGTGTCGGAGTTTGTGATCGGTCGGGCGCGGCGGCCGGCTTAGTTCAGCAGCGCCGGTAGCCGCTGCAGCAGTGTCGGGAGCGCCTCGCTGGCGGTCTCTCGCACCGTGATCGTGGCGCTGCCGGACAGCGGCGTCGGCTCCGGATTGACCTCGATGACGACCGCGCCGCGGGCCAGCGCCAACTCGGGTAGGCCGGCTGCCGGGTACACGACGCTTGACGTGCCCACCACGACCACCACATCGGCGGCGGTCGTCGCCTCTACCGCCTGCTGCCACGGCTGCTCGGGCAGCGCCTCGCCGAACCACACCACGCTAGGCCGGATCAAGCCGCCACATTCGCAGCCCGGTGGCTCTACTTCCAGCGCGGGCTCCGTCATCAAGGGCAGTTCGCCGGTGTAGGGAACATTGCAAGTCGCGCAACGGAATTCGAATAAGCTGCCGTGCAAGTGGTGCACCGGCGAGCTACCGGCACGCTCGTGCAGGTCGTCGACGTTCTGCGTGACGACGCTGACCTCGGCATGGTCCTGCCAGGCTGCGACCGCCCGGTGGCCGGCGTTCGGCTCGACGGTGCCGACCAGGTAATGCCGCCACAAATACCAACCCCATACCCGTTCCGGATTGCGCAGCCAGCCTTGCGTGCTGGACAGCTCGTAGGGGTCGAATCGGGCCCACAGTCCGTTTTTGTCGTCGCGGAATGTCGGCACCCCGCTCTCCGCGGAGATTCCCGCACCGGACAGGACCGTTATTCGCACCCCACCAAGATAGCGGGACTGCGGGATACTGAGCAGGTGGAGCTGGGGGAGTGGCTGCAGGTTGACGGACGAGCGGGTCGACCGCTGTTCGACCAGCTTCGCAACCAGATCATCGATGCGATTCGGGCCGGCACGTTGCCGGCCGGGGCCCGGCTGCCGACGGTCCGGGAACTGGCCGCTCAATTGGGCCTGGCGGTCAACACCGTCGCCCGCGCATACCGTGAGCTGGAAACCGCGGGCGTCGTCGAAACCCGTGGGCGCTTCGGCACATTCGTCGCGCGAGCCGACCCGTCGGATGCCGCGATGGCAGTCGCCGCGCGGGCCTACCTCGACGTCGCGCGCGGACTGGGACTGGGCAAGGCAGACGCGCTGCGTTACCTCGAGGCCGCCGAGGACTGAACGTCGATCAACGCAGAACTTTGGCCAGTGTGCGCAAATTGCGGGTGGTAGTCGACGACTTGTACCGCTTCTTGCCCATCGTCTTGCCGATGGTGCTGTCCAACGTGTGGTTCTTGGGCACCTGCCAATAGATCACACCCGCGGAATCCGTGCCGCGGCTGATCTTCTCGTCGGCGCCGGTTTCGTCGGCCAGCGCGGCGAGCTCGTCGAGTACATCGGTGTCGCTGACAAACGTGACGTAGGACTGATATCCGTCCACCTCGGGTTCGAACGGGTAGGCGTCCACGATCGCCTGCACCTTCTTGATCGGATAGACCAGCACCCACGCGTCGTATCCGAATCGCTGCCGCAACGCCTTCTCGGCTGCGGCGCGCACCGCCTTCGCAGCGTCCGGCGAGTCCAGCAACACGTTGCCGGTGGCCAGGATGGTGCGCACATTGCTGAACCCGGCGTCGGTGAAAGCGGCCGCCACGTCGGCCATCTTGAGATTGACTCCGCCGACGTTGACACCGCGCAGGAACGCCGCGTAGTGGGTCATGGGCTCATGGTAGCGACGAGTAGGCTTTCGCCATGGGACGCCAAGTGTTCGACGACAAACTGCTGGCCGTGGTCGCCGACAATTCCCTCGGCGTGCTGGCCACCGTCAAGCGCGACGGGCGTCCCCAGCTATCCAACGTGTCCTACTACTTCGACGCCCGCAACATGGCTGTCCAGATTTCAGTCACCGAGCCGAGGGCCAAGACGCGCAATCTGCGTCGCGACCCGCGGGCGTCGCTGTTGGTCAGCGCTGACGACGGCTGGTCGTATGCCGTTGCCGAGGGCTACGCGGAGCTGACACCGCCGGCGGCCGCGCTCGACGACGAGACGGTCGAAGCGCTGATCACGTTGTACCGCAACATCGCCGGTGAACACCCGGACTGGGACGACTACCGCCAAGCGATGGTCACCGACCGCCGGGTGTTGCTGACGCTGCCGATCACCCACGTATACGGCATGCCGCCGGGCGTGCGTTGATCGTCGAAACACGCTGAACTGCCGTCGACGCGCTACGCTGCGGGCATGGCTGCATCCAAGTCGGGGCCGGCATCTTCGTCGGAGGACAACAAGCGCAAGTTCCGCGAAGCGCTAGAGCGCAAGAATGCCCAGTCGGCAGGCGGAGCGGATCACAAGGACGGCGGCGCCAAGCAGCCCCGCGCGCACGGGCCCAAGGAAAGCCGTCGAGAGTTCCGCCGCAAGAGCGGGTAGTCGGCTATCCGCCGGCGCGCGGGGCGGCTTTCTTTTCGGTGTCGGCGATCCCGAAAAAGACTGCGGGAACGACGAATTCGATCGCCGTGAGCACTTCTTGGAGCCAGTGCGGCCGACCGTTGCGGACCAGCGAGATCAGCCGTCCTACGGCGCTGAGCAGCATGACGCCCGCCAGCAGGCGCACATCGCCGGCTGGGATCGGGGACTTGCGCGCCACCCGCAGCCAAGCAAAGCCATACCCGGCGAAATAGGCAGAGTAGAACCGCTCTCGCGAATCGACCGTCGCGTTGGCGTTCCTGGCACCGGGGACCGACGCTGTTCCCAGCGCGAAATGGTAGGCGCCGATGGCTAGACAGGACAGTCCGGTCAACGCCGCCAGACGCCGCAAGACGCGCCCACTGACCACCGATGTTCCGGCCACGTCCTCACCGTAGAAGGTAAGTAGACGAACGTCAACTTAAATCCTAAAAGTTTGTCGCACAACCTTATTGAACGTCCGTGCAATTCGCGTGCGTTACGATCGGGGTGTGCCAGTGCAGCAGCGTCTTCGCCCTGAGCTGCGGCGCGAACGAGTTATCGACGCCGCGGAGCGGGTATTCGCGGGGCAGCCATACGAGCAAGTGACCATGGATGCGGTCGCCGACGAGGCCGGCATTTCGCGTGCGCTGCTCTACCGGCACTTTCCGGGCAAGAACGCACTTTTTGCGGCGGTGTATCAGCGTGCCGCCGACCGGCTCGTCGACCGGGTCCGCTTGGACGGGGACACTCCGCTGCAGGAGCAGATCCTCGCCGGGCTCGATGCCCACCTCGATTACTTCGCCGCCAACCGCAACGCCGTGCTGGCGGCCAACCAGATGTTGGCCACCGATCCCGTCGTGCAAGGCATCATCAATACCGAGCTCTCCACCCTGGGTGATCGAATCACCAATGCGATTGCACTTGATCCGCTTGAGCGTCAACGGCTTTCAGCCATCGCTATCAGCTGGCTGGCGTTCGTGCGGGTGATGTGTGTGCAGTGGCTCGCGCACGGACATTTCAGCCGCGACGAACTGCGCGTTATCTGTATGGCCGCCCTCAACGCGGTGATACCGGCCGAGTCTTAGACACGGCCGGGACGAATGTGGTTGACCGCGAATGGCAGAGCAATTGGGCACCTCGGCCCGACTTCTTCGGCTATTCTTCGGTGCGACTGAGACTCGCCGCAACGGGGGGTGGGCCGGTTTTGCGCTAACCGCTAGCTGCGATAGGAGTTTCGCCATGACCAACGACCGCCGCACCGCTTGTCGTGTCCGCCGCTACGGCGCCGGCCTCGCTATGGCTTCCGGTGCTTTCCTGGCCGCGATGATCGGTCTGGCCACCGCCCACGCCGACGACGTTGACGACCTGTTGAGCCAAGCGGGGCAAGATTTGACCCAAGGGGTCCAGGCATTGGAACAAGTCCCCGCAACGTCGCTCGATGCCGGCCAAGCGGCGGCCCTTGCTACCCAGGAGACGATCCAAACCGGCCCGGCATTACGCCTTCTCGATTCTGCTGAGACGTTTCAAGCCGGCTTGTCGGCGGCTGACCAAACCAACCCACTGTTGCTCGACGTCGACCAACAGTTGGTCCAGGCCTACGCCGGGTTGCTCGACGCTGACCAAGGGTTCCTGGCAGCTGCCCAGGCAGGTGATTTAGGTGCAGGCGTCACCGCGCTCCCGGCTGAATTATCGCTGCTCGATGCGGACCTAGCGGTGCTGGGCGCTGACTTCAATGTGGGAGTTACCGACCTCGTTGCGACGTTCGACCCTGCCATCCTGACCGTCTTCTGACGAGCTGGGCGTTTTAATCGTCGAGCCCAGCCACCTCCTGGGCCTTCACGGGTCGCCCAGCCGTGTGGTTGGGTGGATCAGGCGGGTCGTTGCTCGGCTGAAAGGAACGTCGTTGACTGTGAAGCTCTGCCTCGCGCAGGACCCGGAGGCCGACCAGCTCCTATCTGAGAATCCGTTTGCACTACTGGTCGGAATGCTGCTTGACCAGCAGGTACCGACGGAAACCGCCTTCGCCGGCCCGAAGAAGATCGCCGACCGGATAGGCGGCTTGGACGCGACCGAGATCGCCGACTACGATCCGGACAAATTCGCCGCGCTGTGCTCGGAAAGGCCTGCGGTGCACCGCTTTCCAGGATCAATGGCAAAGCGGATCCAGACGTTGGCGCAGATCGTCGTGGACCGCTACGACGGCGACGCCGCTGCCGTGTGGACGGCGGGCGACCCCGACGGAGCAGAGCTACTGCGGCGGCTCAAGGAGCTACCCGGATTTGGCGAGCAGAAGGCGCGAATTTTCCTGGCGCTGCTCGGCAAGCAGTACTCGGTAACTCCGAAGGGTTGGCGCGCAGCCGCGGGCGACTACGGCAAAGCCGGCACGCATCTATCTGTTGCCGACATCGCCGACGCGCGTTCACTGGAAAAGGTTCGGTCGTTCAAGAAGCAGCAAAAGCAGATGAAGGCTAAGGGAAAGGCGGCAACGTGAAGACGCACCTGAACTGTCCGTGTGGCGAGGCCATCGTCGGCAAAGACGAAGACGACCTGGTCGAGCTGACTCAGCAACACCTTGCCACCGTGCATCCCGGCCTGGAATACGACCGGGACGCGATTTTATTCATGGCCTACTAGCTGATCCGCCGACGCGCACACGGCATTGGGTGCGCGTCGGCGGATTGGAACTGGTTACGGCACCACCGTCGACCCGATGGTGGGCATGAACTGGCATTGCTTGTCTTTGGTGGTGACCTGCCCGAAGATCGTCGACATCACGCTGCCCGATCCGGTGTCGACGATGGCGGTCAGCGTCGTCGGCCCGTTCGGGTTGATGTCTGCTTGCGGCCGCAGCGTCGCGCTACCCGACTTGCCGGTGGTCAGATTCACCCACGTCACGTTCAACGGCAGCTTCTGCACGTCGGCCGGTCCTGAGGTGCCGATCGCGGTGAAAACGTAGGCCGTCTGCCCCGCTTGGGGCCCGGGAGCCGGGATTTTCGCGGGTCCGGCCACCGACAGCGCGGTCGCCAGCACGTTACCGCCGTCCGCCGAGCAGTTGTTGCCGATCGAGGGATACATGAAATCCTGGGTCGGCGGCGCGTCCGGGCTGAAACCGGGAGTCGCAGCGGTAGGAGCCGCGGCCGGCGCAGGAGCCGGTGCCGGCGCAGCCGCGGCGGGCGCCGGCACGGGCGCAGCTACCGGTACGGCGGTCGCAGGGGCCGGCGCGGCCTCGGGGGAGGGCCCCGCAGCGTGCACCGGGTCGATGCCTGTCGGCAGGTGTGCCTGAGCGCCCGGTTCCACGCCGGGCGGGACGATGTGCGCCGTCGCAGCGGAGCCCGCCGGCTGGTTCAGGTCGGCAGGAACTGCCCCGCTGGGCGCTTGGACAAACTGATTCACCGACTGCGCAACGCTTTTCGATGCGTCTGGCGCGCTCGGATTGTGAGCGAATGCCGAGGCCGCCGCCATCAATAACTGCGATGCCTGCTCCGGGTTGCCGGCAGCCTGCTGGATGATCGGGCTCAGCTCAGTCAGCGCCGGCAGCCCTGGCAGCCCCGGCAGCCCCGGCAGCTGTTGGGAGGGGATCGGCAGGGGCGGCGCGGGGTCAGCGGCCGCACTCGGGCACAACCCCACTGCGGCGCCGGATGCAATGGCTGCGGCGGCGAAGGCGCTGATCAGGGTCCTGGTAGTTACCACGGTGTTCTCCCGTCGTTGTCGTTCGTGGGTGGTGGCCGACTAGCGAGGTGCAAGCACTGAGCCGCGCTAGCCGGCCAGGGGGTTGGGTCAGGGCAGGCCGGACACCGGGAACAACAACGGGTTGGGCGCCGTGACGGGCGCGACGGCCGGGACGGATGTCGCCGGAGGCGAGGCCACGCCGCCGGTGGCTAGCGAGGTCAGGTCGCCCGGCAGCGACAACTGCTGAGGCAGCGGCACACCGAGGAAGGGCAGCTGCGGCAGACTGAGCTGCGCCTGGGGCAGCAGCCCCGTCGGTCCGGTTACCGGAGCAGACGCGGCCGGAACGGTCGGCGTCAACCCTGGGAGCCCGGGCAGCCCGGCCGCGGGCGCAACCGGCGCCGGAACGGTCGGTGTCAACCCCGGGAGCCCGAGTCCGGGCGTGGCACCCGTCGCCGCGGGAGCAACGGCATTGGGGATGACCGAGCTCGCGCCGGGGATGACCGAGCTCGCGCCGGGGATCGCGGAGGCGCCCGGGATTCCCGCGGCCCCCGGAAGCGCTGTGGACGGCTGCGGCACCTTGATCGCGGCGCTGGCCAGTGGCGGCGGGGTGGCCGGCTGCGCGCCCAGGGCCCCGGCGAGGTTTTGCAGGAGTTGAGGCGCGTTGGCGACCGAAGTAACCAACTGGTCCCCGATGTTGGGTGTGGGTAGCGGCGGCCCCGGGTCGGCGTGGGCGGTACCCACCAGACCGCCCAAGAGCAACGCGGTCGATGAGCCCGCCACGACGGCGGTGGCCCGTAACAACGTGCGAAGGTTTGACATGACTCTCCCTGGTTCTCGATAACTGGTCCCGCGCTGATAGTTCGCGTGATGCCGAAGTGACTCAAGTGACACGTGTGGCGGTTATTCGATCGTTACGGATACGAGCGGCTGCGGTGACCGGGCAGGCTCATCCCGGGCCGCGTCGTGCGGATAGACACCACCTCGGCCGTTCCAGCGGCAGCGACGATCTGGCGACGCGGACCTGGATCGCCCCCAAGAGGATCGGCATCCAGGAGGCTCCCGGCGGCTGCCCTAGCGCGGTGACGATTCCGCTCGACGACCCCGGGCCGGGTGGGTATGCGCCCGGCCCGCGGGATCCGCGGAGCGGGACGTCCAGCGGGGCTCAGCTGGGGGCTGACGTTAGAACAGTGAGCTCCAAAGTGTGCCGAAGTCGCCGAGCAGCCCGGTTAAGTCTGCGGGGTTCAGCGCGCTTGCTAGGTCGGCAGCAGCTGAAGCTGCCGGGGTAGCGAACTCAGCGGCAGGCAGTGCGTCCGCCGCGGCAAAGGTGAAGGGGAGGTTGAGGTCGCCGAAGGGCGTGACGAACGTATCGGTGACGGTGCCCGTCCCGCCCGCCCCGAGAACGTCGGAGTACACGTTTTCAAAGCCGTTGCCGAAGTTCAAGGTGTCGAAGAACGACCCGGCACCTGGGGCGTCGCTATTCACGGCCGTTGCGTCGTAGGGAGCAAAGGCGAAGGCGTTGGGGGTGACCAGGATTTCCTGGTTGGTGATGCCGAAGGCGCTGATGCTGTTGCTCGAGATCCCCTCGAAATTGCCGACCGTGGTCCCCGATGAGTTATCGACGTCGTAATACTGTCGTCCGATGTCGGTCTGCTCGACGAGTGGGGTGCTGTCGATCGAGTTGAACTGTTCCGAGTAGTTGGGGTCAGCCACGTAGCTGTAGCCGGCGTCGGGGGAGTTCGTCGGATAGCTGAAATGGGCAGCAGAGGATGCCTCGGCCGCGTCGAAGGTGGTGGGGATGTTGAAGTTACCGAAGGGCGTCTGGAACGTATCGGTGATCGTGTTGGCCGCGCCGCCCGTCCCGACGACGTCGGAGTACACATTCTCAAAGCCGTTACCGTAATTGTCGGTGTCGAAGACCGAGCCAATTGTCGGGTCGTTCGGATTGACAGATACCAGCAGCGGTTGGGCCCGGGCTACGGCAAGGGCACTAGGGGTTACCAAGATTTCTTGGTTGGTTTGGCCCCACGCATAGACGTCGTTGAGTGACACGCCGGAGAAGTTGCCGACATCGTTTCCGGCAGGGGTATTTACGTCGTAATACTGAGTTCCGGAGACTAATTGCTCAAAGTTTGGCGAACCACTGAGCGAGGTGACGCGTTCGCTGAGGGTTGAGTCAGGCACGTAGCTGTCGCCGGCGTCGGTCGAACCCGTCGGATAGGTGAACTTGGCTGCAGCCAGCGCATCGGTTGCGTCAAAGCTCGTGGGGATATTGACGTTCCCGAAGGGCGTGACGAAGGTATCGGTGATCGTGTTGGCGCCGCCGTTCGTGCCGACGACATCGGAGTACACCTGGGAAAAGCCCGAACCGTAATTGAATGTTTCGAAGATCGACCCCTGCGGAGGCACGGCCCCGGTGCCGCTGACGGTGCCGGCGTCGGGGCTGATGAACTTCAAGGAGTTGGCGACGAGGATTTCCTGGTCGGAGAGACCGTTGAACGACACACCGTTAAACGACCCGGTAGCCCCAGTCGTCAGGTCGTCAACGTTGTAATCCTGGTATCCGGTAACGGTCTGGTCAAAGGGTGGCAGCCCGCCAATGGAAGTAAAGAACTCGGTCGAAGTGGGATCCGGCGTGAAGTTGTAGGCGTCGGCGAGTGCGACTGCCGGCTGGAGGAACGCGGCGGCCAACACGCCACCACCAGCGCCGAGGGTGAGCGCGAGACGACGAGGCTTCATGGCTGGACTCCCTTCCGAAGGGGTGTGGCTAACTTCAGCGGTCCAGGTTAAAAGTTACCCTCACCTGAACGGAGATTGAGGAAAAACTGATAAATATCTTAAAAAAATTCAGCCTGTCCCAAATGCGGTGGCGAGTCAGTGGGTTCTTGGCCCACGAAACCGCTGTTGCGGCGCCATAGCGTAAGAGTTCCTGCTCGATGACCCCGGGCGGCACCGGGTATGACGCCAACCGCCGTAATGCGGCCCCGGGCGTCCAAGTCTCACTGCTCAGGCCGCGTTCGAAGCGCCGCCACGCTCGCTGGCTGGTACTCCTGGGTATGCGACGAGGCTTCACCGCAGGACTCTATTCACAAAGGGCTGGTCGCCGGGCGCGGTGACCATGCGGCTCCTCCCGTTAGAGTCGTGCAGATAGACACCACCTCGGCCGCCGCGGCGGCATATACCACCCGCCGGCGGGCGCTTTCGCCCAGCGCTGTCGGGCCGGTGCTGTTCGTCCTCAGCGTCGCCGCGCGGCTGGCCTGGACATATCTGGTTCCCAACGGCGCTAACTTCGTCGACCTGCACGTCTACATCGGCGGCTCGGCGGCCATCGACCACCCCGGAACGCTGTACTCCTACGTCTACGCCGACCAGACCCCGAATTTCCCGTTGCCGTTCACCTACCCGCCGTTCGCAGCGGTTGTCTTTTATCCACTGCATCTGCTGCCGTTCGGGCTGGTCGCCTTCTGCTGGACGGTCGGGACGATGGCCGCGCTCTATGGCGTGGTCAGGATCAGCCAGCGGTTACTCGGTGTTGCGGCCGGTGAGGGTCACGGCATGGCGATGCTGTGGACCGCGGTCGCCATCTGGCTTGAGCCGCTGCGCAGCACGTTCGACTACGGCCAGGTCAATGTGATCTTGGGACTGGCTGCGCTGTGGGCGGTCTACACCACCAGGTGGTGGTTGTCGGGATTGTTGGTGGGCACGGCGGCGGGGGTGAAGCTGACGCCGGCGATCACCGGCCTGTATTTCATCGGCGCCCGCCGGTGGGGTGCAGCGGTGTCTTCCGCCGTCGTCTTTGTGGCCACCATTGCGGTGTCGGCGCTGATCATCGGCGGCGAAACTCGGCACTACTTCACCGAGCTGATTTTCAAGACCGACCGGGTCGGGCCGATCTGCACAGTTTTCAATCAGTCCTGGCGTGGCGGCATCTGCCGAATCTTCGGCCACGACGCCGGCTATAGCCCGCTGGTGCTGACCGGGGTCGCGGTCACCGCGATATTGGCCGTGCTGGCCTGGCGAGCGCTGAGCAGCCGCGGTCCAGATCCGCTCGGCACCCTGTTGGTGGTCGAGCTGTTCGGGCTGCTGCTCTCACCGATTTCCTGGACCCACCACTGGGTGTGGCTGGTGCCGTTGATGATCTGGCTGCTACACGGACCACTCTCGGAGCGTCGCGGCGCGCGGATTCTCGGCTGGAGCTGGCTGGTGCTGCTGGTGATCGGCGTGCCGTGGCTGCTGAGCTTTGCCCAGCCGAGCATCTGGCAAAACGGCAGACCGTGGTATCAGGCCTGGGGCGGGATGATTTACATCGTCGCGACGCTGGTGACGTTGGGTTGGATCGCGAGCGCCGGGCGACACTCAGAAGCTGAACAAGTTGCCGAGGTCGAACAGTGAACCGAGGTCGGTGGCGGCAGTTGAGGCGGTCGGGAACAGGAACTCGGCCGCGGTCAGTGCCGCCGTTGCGTCGAAGCTGGTGGGGATGGTGACATCCCCGAACGGCGTGACGAGGGTATCGGTGACCGTATTCGCCGCCCCACCCGTCCCGACGACGTCGGAGTACACGTTCGCGTAGCCGTATCCGCTCACCGTGTCGAAGAACGAGCCTGCCGTCGGATCGTCGGGACTGCTGTCGCCGGTCATGTTCGTGGTGACCAGGATCTCCTGGTTGCTCAAGCCCAAGGCGTCGACCTCGTGGGTCGATACACCGTCGAACTGTCCGACGAAGGCCCCGGTGGGGTCGTTGAGGTCGTAGACCTGAGTGCCGGACACCGTCTGGTCAACCAGTGGCTGCCCGCTGATCGAGGTGACGACTTCCTGGTTATTGGAGTCTGGCACGTAGCTGTAGTCGGCGAACGCGGCCGATCCCGTCGGGAAGGTGAACTCGGCCGCAGGCAGTGCCGTGGCAGCGTCAAAGCTGGTGGGAACGTTGACGTCGCCGAACGGCGTGACAAAGGTATCGGTGATTGTCTGCGGACTCGCGTCCGTCCCGGCGACGTCGGAGTACACATTCTCGACGCCGTGACCGTAATTGACCGTGTCGAAGAACGATCCGGGCGGCGGGTCGTTCGGGTTGGTGCCGTGGAATCCACCGCCACGGCCGCCGCCGCCGAATCCGCCGACGCTCGCGGCGACCAGGATTTCCTGATTGGTCTGGCCCAATGCATTGACATCGTTGAACGACACACCGTCGAACTCTCCGATCCCAGCGCCGGTCGGGTCGTTTAGGTCGTAGAGCTGAGTGCCGGAAACCGACTGATCGAACGGCGGCAGACCGCCGATCGAGTTGATGTCTTCCGGGGAACCGGGGTCGGGTACGAAGCTGTAGCCGGCGAGGGTAGGCGAGGTCGACGGATAGGTGAAGTCGGCAGCTTGCAGTGCCTCTGTCGCGTCGAAGGTGGTCGGGATGTTGATGTCGCCGAACGGGGTGACGAAAGTGTCGGTGACGGTGTTCGTCTGGTTGGCGCCGGTTCCGGCAAGGTCGGAGTACTGGTTCTCAAAGCCGTTGCCGTAGCTCACCGTGTCGAAGAACGACCCTGCCGGCGGGACGTTCAAGGCGTGTCCCCCGCCGCGGAACGTACCTAGGTCGGCGACGAGGATTTCCTGGTTGGTTTGGCCGGACGCAGCTACGTCGTGGAGCGACACGCCGTCGAACGACCCAATATGCCCGGTCGTCACGTCGTCAGTGCCGAACAGCTGAAGTCCGGCGACGGTCTGGTCGAAGGGCGGCTGTCCGCCTATTGCGGTAAACGTCTCGGGCGTAAGGGGATCGGGGGTGATGTTGTAATCGTCGGCGAAGGCCAACGCCGGTTGGAGGAATGCGGCGGCCAGCACGCCGCCAGCGGCGCCGAGGCTGATGGCGATGCGATGACAGCTCACCGGAACCCCCTGCTGTGTCCTCGCCGACGGGATGCTCTGAGTAGCCCTAAGTTTATGCAAGAAACAGGGGATTCACGAACAAACGTTGAGATTAACCTGAGGACAGCCCTGTTTTTCTTTAGTTTCCGCTTAGCAGGGCGTTTGGCCTAGTTGCCAGGGCGACAAACTTCGTGACGTGGATCGCGGCTAATAGCGCGCGGTCCACGCCAACCGCCGGCGCGGCTGCAGATACAAAAACAATCCCACCCGGCGGTGACCCGCCGAGTGGGATTGCTCGTGTTGTTCTAGCCGACTTCCGACTGAACTGCTGGACCCCCGTGGCCGCCAGACGATGCGCGGCGCCGGGCGCCTAGCTCAGGCGCCGAAGCCGAAGGCGTCAACGATAAGGTTCCCGATGTTGGCGAGTTCGGTCGATGCTCCGGCTGTGTTAGCGGCGGCGATGTCAGCCACGAGTGCGTTGAAGTCGGTAACCAATGCCGGGTCGCCAATCAACGCAGCGATCCCAAAGTCATCCCCGGCGAGACCCGAGGACGGCTCGAAGCTGCTGACCAGCGGGGTGAGGTCGACATTGCCGAACGGGGTCTCCAACGTGTCGGTGACCGTGTACGTCGGAGCGGCTGCCGTCCCGCCCACGATGTCGGTATACAGGTTCGTGTAGCCGGCAAAACTGGAGACGTCGTAGATCGATCCAACGCTTGGGGCGGTGTTACCTGTTGCGGCGTCGGAGGCAGCGACGGTGATTTCGGTGTTGGTCCAGCCGCCCAGGACGGTGTATTGGCTGACGTCACCGGTGAATGCCCCGGCGGCCAGAGGAGTCGTACCGGTGACGGCCGCGGTGCTGAAGTCTTGGGTGCCCAGGGTGTCCTGGAAGAGCGGCGCAATTCCGTTTGACCCGGTGATCGCTTCCTCGCTGGTAGGCGTGAAGCCGAAGATGTCGGCGGTCGGGACGGCCGGCGCGGCCGCGGCCGGTTGGGCCAAGGCGACCCCTGTCGACAAGAACGCGGCGGCCAGCATGCCCCCACCAGCGGCGCCAACGGTAAGTGTCCTACGACGTGCATTCATTGTGTGATCTCCAAATCTCGAGTGTGACCCTCACTTGAGCTGTGAGTGAGGCTTAGCTTAAGCACGTGGACGAGAAAACTGATAGAAAACTGATGAATGCACCAATTTTGCTTAAACTTTGCAGATCTTGAATATAGGTGGATGCCGTCGCGTACTATGCCGCCCCACCGAAAGCCGCCCAGGTCCGATGAGCTGGCGTTTCTCTGTTGTGATCTACCGATTAAACTTGTGCGCAACACTTTTGGGTGTTCCACGACGTCCCGAGGTCGAGGGCTGCACCGCGCGGATTCGACGAAGTCGCCGCTACCCCAGCAACGCCGGCAGCGCACGGCCTCTCAGATTTGGCTCAGCTTGAAGTAGTCCTGGCCGGCGACCGCACCGCGCCGGGCGGCTGGCGTCCAGCGGGCAGCTCAGCCTGTGTTCGAAGCCACGGCTCAGAATCCGGCGCGAAGGATTCTCAGTTTTCTACTGCCCGTCTCAGTCACTCCAGCGTGACTCTCGGCGGCCGCGGCCACACTGGCGTGACGTTGGGCGCCGAAGCCCGAACTAGTCGGCCAGGATCCCGTCGATATCGTGCGCCATGTCGATGTCGTTTTGCGTGATACCACCGGCAGAATGCGTTACCAACGCGAACCTGACTGTCCGCCAACGGATATCGATATCCGGGTGATGATCCTTTTCCTCGGCGTGCTCAGCCACCCGGCGCACCGCATCGATGCCGGCAAGGAAGGACGGGAACTTGACCGAGCGGCGCAGTGCGCCCTGGTCACGCTCCCAGCCATTGAGGTCGGGCAGGGCGGCGTCGACTTGCTCATCGGTTAACACAGCCATAGAACCGACGGTATACCGTCACTGCGATGCCGAACCAGATTGTCGTTGCCGGAGCCGTCATCTCAGACTCCACGGTTCTGGTGGCCCAGCGGCGCAGCCCGCCGAATTTGGCCGGCCGCTGGGAACTGCCCGGCGGCAAGGTCGCACCCGGTGAAACCGAACCCGACGCACTGGCCCGCGAGCTGGTCGAGGAACTGGGCGTCGAAGTCGCAGTCGGCGAGCGCCTGGGCGAGGACATCGCAGTAAACGAGGCGATCACGCTGCGGGCCTACTTGGTGCGGCTGATTGGCGGCGAACCCCGCCCGCACGACCACCAAGCGCTGCGCTGGGTGACAGCCACCGAGTTGTTCGACATCGATTGGGTGCCTGCCGACCGAGGGTGGCTGCCCGCGCTGGCGGGTGTACTTGAAACGCCCTGAGCCCTCCCCTAGCCCGCGGCGGCTGCGCTTCTCGCCGATGGTCGCGGTGCTGCTGGTCGGACTGGTCGCCCGGGGCCTGCTGATCCCGATCACCCACGGCCAGGATTTCGTGGTCTGGGACAAAGCGAGCGCGGCGACGCTGCGCGGTGTCAACATCTACGCCCACCATCCGGCCTACCCGGCCGGCCCGTACGCCTACTTCCCGCTGTGGCTCTACATCGAACTGCCGTTCCAGTGGTTGGCGCAGCACAGCGACATCCCGTTCCAAGTGGCGGGCAAGCTGCCCATCGTCGCCGCCGACCTGGCCTGCGCGTTGTTGATCGCTGCGGCGGTGCGAGCGCGGGGCCGCAGCGAATGGGCGGTGGCGGGCGCGGCCGGCGCGTTCTTCCTCAACCCGCTGGTTCTCTACAACAGCGCTTACTACGGTCGGTTCGACTCGCTGGGTTGTGCCTTGCTGCTTGCCGCGCTGGTCGGGCTATCCCGACGACAAGAAGTCCGATGGCGCACCGCCGGGGTTTACGCACTGGCGGTGGCCGCGAAGACATTTCCGGTGCTCGTGCTGGCCGGCGTGCTGCGCAGCGCCCGAGCCGCTCGCTACCGGATTTTGATCATGCTTGCGGCGGTGCTCGTGGTGCTCACGCTGCCCTACCTCGGCACGCCGCGGGCTTTATACACCGACATCTTCCGTTACGACGCCACCAAGGCGCCGCAGGGGCTGTCCTGGCAGCGGGAACTGCTGGGGCCGTTGGGGGTCGAAGAGGCCAAGCAGCTGAGCTACCTGCTGCTGATCTGTTTTGCGCTCGTCGTGGTCCTGCTGGCGTTGACCGCCGAGCTGTGGCTGTGCACCGCGTTGACCCTGGTCGCCTTCCTACTATTTAGCAAGGTGGTGCTGGAGCAGTATCTGATCTGGCCATTGCCGTTCCTCCTGGTGGTCGCGGCGGGCACTGAAGCAGCGGCGCTGGCGGCGACGTGCCTGGTCCTGGCCGGACTGTTGACGACCATCGGCATGCTGGACAACGCCACCTATCACCCGCTGGAGCATTCAGCGGTCGCGCCCTACTCGCTGGCGGCGATATGCCTGATCGGTCTGGTGATGTGCGTGACGATGCGCCACGCCCCGATGCGTGTGCTGACCAGCTGAGTTTCCGTCAACCGACCCCGCACTGCCAGAATCACCGGCGTGGATTTCCGCAATATCGCCATCGTCGCCCACGTCGACCACGGCAAGACGACGCTGGTCGACGCCATGCTGCGGCAGTCAGGAGCGTTGCACGAGCGCGGCGAGGTAATCGAACGGGTGCTGGATACCGGTGACCTGGAACGGGAAAAGGGCATCACGATCCTGGCCAAAAACACCGCGGTGCACCGCCATCACAGCGACGGAACTGTCACGGTGATCAACGTCATCGACACGCCCGGGCACGCCGACTTCGGCGGCGAGGTCGAGCGGGGCCTGTCCATGGTCGACGGAGTGCTGTTGTTGGTCGACGCCTCCGAGGGTCCGCTGCCGCAAACCCGGTTCGTGTTGCGCAAGGCGCTGGCCGCACATCTACCGGTGATCCTCGTCGTCAACAAAACCGACCGCGCCGATGCACGCATCATCGAGGTCGTGGACGCCAGTCACGATTTGCTGCTCGACGTCGCGGCCGACCTGGACGACGCGGCGGCCGAAGCCGCCGAAGAAGCGCTTGGCCTGCCGACGCTCTACGCGTCCGGGCGCGCCGGAGTGGCCAGCACCCTGCAGCCCGCCGACGGCCACGTGCCCGACGGCGATAACCTCGATCCGCTGTTTGACGTTCTCCTGCAACATATTCCACCGCCAAGCGGTGATCCGGACGCTGCGCTTCAGGCGCTGGTGACCAACCTGGACGCGTCGGCATTCCTGGGCCGGCTGGCGTTGATCCGCGTCCACAACGGCCGGTTGCGCAAGGGCCAGCAGGTGGCGTGGCTGCGCGAGATCGACGGCGAATCCGTGGTCGCGACCGCGAAGATCACCGAACTGCTCGCCACCGAGGGTGTCGAACGCTCGCCTACCGACGAGGCCGTCGCCGGCGACATTGTCGCCGTGGCCGGCATACCGGAAATCATGATCGGCGACACCCTTGCGGATATCGCCAACCCTGTTGCGCTGCCGCGGATCAAGGTCGACGAGCCCGCGATCTCGGTGACCATCGGCACGAACACGTCCCCGTTGGCGGGCAAGGTGGCCGGACACAAGCTGACCGCGCGGATGGTCAAAACCCGGCTGGACGCCGAATTGGTCGGCAACGTGTCAATCCGAGTGGTCGACATCGGCCGGCCCGACGCCTGGGAGGTGCAGGGCCGCGGCGAGTTGGCGTTGGCCGTGCTGGTCGAGCAGATGCGCCGCGAGGGTTTCGAGCTGACCGTCGGCAAACCGCAGGTGGTGACCAAGACCATCGACGGCCGGCTGCACGAGCCGTTCGAGGCGATGACCATCGACATCCCCGAGCAGTACGTCGGGGCGATCACTCAGTTGATGGCCGCGCGCAAGGGGCGGATGACGGAGATGGCCAATCACGCCACCGGCTGGGTGCGAATGGATTTCGTGGTACCCAGCCGCGGGCTGATCGGCTGGCGCACCGATTTCCTCACCGAGACCCGCGGCACCGGGATCGGCAACGCGGTGTTCGACGGGTATGCGCCGTGGGCGGGGGAGATCCGGGCCCGGCACACCGGCTCGCTGGTGTCCGACCGGACCGGCAGCATCACCCCGTTCGCGCTGATTCAGTTGGCCGACCGCGGCCAGTTCTTCGTCGAGCCGGGCCAGGACACCTATGAGGGCATGGTCGTCGGGATCAACCCGCGCCCGGAAGACCTCGACATCAACGTCACCCGGGAGAAGAAGCTGACCAACATGCGATCCTCGACCGCCGACGTGATCGAGACGCTGGCCAAGCCGATCGAACTCGACCTGGAGCAGGCGATGGAATTTTGCGCGCCCGACGAATGCGTCGAGGTGACCCCGCAGGTGGTGCGGGTGCGCAAGGTCCAGCTCGACGCCACCGACCGGGCCCGCAGCCGTGCGCGGGCCAAAGCCCGCGGGTAACACCGGCCACACCAGTACCGCGAGCGACCATGAGACGGTTTTCGCAAACGCGAAGTACGCGATAGCACTCCGGCAGTGATACCGCCCGCGCCGTCGATTCGAAGGGAGAGGAACCCTTAGCCAGCGACAGAAGAGACCGATGTGTCTGGTGGGGTTTCGGCCTGGCGATGGGGAGTTCGCGGCCGCACCCCGATACCCTGTTGGGCGTGCCGAACCGAGCGCGCCACGCCTGGCTGACCATCGGCGTGCTGGTTTCGACGCTAGCGCTGGCGGGCTGCACCGTCAGTCCACCGCCTGCCCCGCAGAGCACCGAGACCAAGCGCAGCACGGCCCCGCCGCCGCTGCGCAAGACGCAGATCATCATGGCCATCGACTCGATCGGCGCCGGGTTCAACCCGCATCTGCTGTCCGATCTGTCCGCGGTGAACGCCGCGATCAGTGCGCTGGTGCTGCCCAGCGCGTTCCGGCCGGTGCCCGACCCCGCCACGCCGACCGGGTCGCGGTGGGAGATGGACCCGACGCTGCTGGTGTCTGCCGAGGTGACCAACGAGAACCCGTTCACGGTCACCTACAAGATCCGGCCGGAGGCGCAGTGGACCGACAACGCTCCCATCGCCGCCGACGACTTCTGGTATCTCTGGCGGCAAATGGTCGGCCAGCCTGGTGTGGTCGATCCGGCCGGCTACGACCTGATCACCGGCGTGCAATCCATCGACGGCGCCAAGCAGGTCGTCGTCACTTTCTCTCGGCCATACCCGCCATGGCGGGAGTTGTTCAGCAACATCCTGCCGGCGCACATCGTCAAGGACGTACCGGGAGGCTTTCCGGCCGGCCTGGCGCGCGCGCTGTCGGTCACCGGCGGACAGTTCCGGGTGGAGACCATCGACCCTCAGCGCGACGAAATACTGCTCGCCCGCAACGACCGCTATTGGGGGCCGCCGGCCAAGCCGGACCTGGTCCTGTTCCGGCGGGCTGGCGCGACGGCCGCGCTGGCCGATTCGGTGCGCAACGGGGACACCCAGGTGGCGCAGGTGCACGGTGGCTCAGCGGCTTTCGCGCAGCTATCGGCGATCCCGGCCGTGCGGACCGCCCGGATCATGACACCGCGGGTCATGCAGCTCACGTTGCGCGCCAGCGAGCTCAAGTTGGCCGATGCGCAGGTCCGCAAGGCGATTCTGGGGCTGCTCGACGTCGACCTGCTCGCGACCGTGGGCGCCGGCAGCGACAACACCGTCACCCTGGACCAGGCGCAGATCCGTGCACCCAGCGACCCCGGCTATGTGCCGACCGCGCCGCCAGCGCTGACCAAAACGGCGGCGCTGGCGCTGCTAGAGGCGTCCGGATACCAGATCGAGAACGACACGTCGGAGCCGGTCACGCCGCCCCCGGCGGGCTCGGCGGCCCCGCCGCCCCCCGGACCGCCGGAGATCACCCGGGGACGCATCAGTAAGGACGGCAAGCAATTGTCGCTGATCGTCGGCGTCGCGACAAACGACCCGACGTCGGTGGCCGTGGCCAACACCGCCGCCGACCAACTGCGCAATGTCGGCATCGCCGCGACGGTGCTGGCGCTTGATCCGGTGGCGCTGTATCGCGACGCTTTGGTGAACAACCGGGTGGACGCCATCGTCGGCTGGCAGGAGGCCGGCGGCAACTTGGCCACCCTGTTGGCGTCGCGCTACAGCTGCCCCGCGCTGGAGGCGACCGCGGTGTCGACTGCCGCGGGTCCAACGGCCTCATCCGACCCGTCCTTAAGAGCCAAAACCGCACCGGCGACCACCCCGATGGCCCCCACGTCGACCGCTCCCAGCCGGGCACAAGAGCCCGGCGCGCTGGTGCAGGCGCCGTCCAACCTCACCGGCATCTGCGATCACAGCATCCAATCCAACATCGACGACGCGATGGCCGGCACCAAGAACATCAACGACGTGATCAACGCGGTGGAGCCGCGGCTGTGGAACATGTCCACCGTGCTGCCGATCCTGCAGGACACCACAATCGTCGCCGCGGGTCCCAGTGTGCTTAACGTGAGTCTCTCAGGTTCGGTACCGGTGGGAATCGTCGGTGACGCCGGGCGGTGGGTGAAGACTGCACAGTAAGGCCCGTCGATAACGATCTGATCACTGTCGAACGAATGTAGCGATTTAGTGTCTTTTAAGGTTGCTCTCAGGTACTGTTCGACGGGATCGGTTCGGGGTCAAACCGGGAGAGTCGACCTCGGGGAGGAGATCGACGGCGGGGAGATCGAACGGCGGGCCGCCGGGGGGTGGTCCGCCGTTCGACTGACCTCAGCCGGCGTGCACCACCGTGTCGATGATGTGCATGAGCTGACGCTTGTTCGGCGGGGCGCCGGTCAGCAGCACCTGCTGGTTGATCAACGCGGGCCCGACCCGTGCGGTGTACGGCGTGAGCGTGGCTGCGTGGATCTCGCCGTTGGCCGCGCCGGCCTGCAGGATCGATTCGATGATCTGTAACCGGGGAGTCACCACGGCGTCGGCGAAGATGGCCCGCAATTCCGGCTCGTGCAGAAGCTGGTTGATGATCCGCAGGCCGGGAAATGCGGTCTTGCCCGCAACGACGTCGCAGTGTGCGGTGAAGACGGTGAGCAGGTTCTCCCGCACCGATCGGTCACCTCGGGGCCCGGGCAGCGACGGGAGCGCGTAGAGCAGCGCTGCCTGAACCAGGTCGTGCTTGCTGGACCAGCGTCGATACAACGCAGCCTTGCCGGTCCTGGCCCGCGCAGCAATCCCTTCCATCGTCAGCCCGCCGTAACCGACAGCGGCCAATTCGGCCAGCGTCGCGTCGTACAGCGCGTCCTCGAGTTCTTTGCCTCGGCGACGGGTGCGGATCGTTGCGGTCTGCTGTGCCATGCGTTGATAGTAGCCACCGGCGTATCTTCGGACGCGCCGAGTTTGCCGATCCGCCGAATGTCATTGCGACGCAGTCGTTTACCTTCGCACGCACAGGCAACCAAACGCGAAAACCGTTGCCGATTACTGTTCTTCGCTGACCACACCGGTATGGTTCGTCCATGCAGGAGACCCCGCGGCTGTTGTTCGTGCACGCCCACCCGGACGACGAAACCATCACCAACGGGGCCACGATTGCCCATTACGTCGCCCGCGGAGCTCAAGCGCACGTCGTCACCTGCACGCTCGGAGAAGAAGGTGAGGTCATCGGCGAGCGTTGGGCGCAGCTCGCCGTCGATCACGCCGATCAACTCGGCGGTTACCGCATTGGCGAACTCACCGCGGCGCTGCATGCCCTGGGTGTCAGCGGACCGATCTTCCTCGGGGGCCCGGGCCGTTGGCGTGATTCGGGGATGGTGGGCACCACACCTAGCCCTGCAGCAAGACGCCATCAACGGTTCATCGATGCCGACGAACGCGAGGCTGTCGGCGCGTTGGTCTCCGTGATTCGCAGGTTGCGGCCACACGTCGTCGTGACCTATGACCCCAACGGCGGATACGGGCACCCTGACCATGTACGCGCCCACGTTGTCACCACAGCGGCGGTCACCGCCGCCGGCACCGACGACTACCCGGGCGCGCCGTGGCAGGTGCCGAAGTTCTACTGGACGGTCATCGCCCGGAGCGCGTTCACCGCAGGTTGGGAGGCACTCCGGCCGGATGATCTACGCACCGAATGGCTGATGCCGCCGGCCGACGGCGACTTTGGCGGACTCGGCTACTCCGACGAGCAGATCGACGCCGTCATCGATGCGCCGGACGGCCTGCCGGCCAAGAAGGCGGCGCTGGCAGCGCACGCCACCCAGCTGACCGTCGGGCCGACCGGTCGGGCCATCGCGTTGTCGAACAACTTGGCGCTGCCCATCCTGGGCCAGGAGCACTATATTTTGGCGGCAGGGACCGCCGGGAATCGCGACGAGCGCGGCTGGGAAACCGATCTACTCGCCGGACTCGACCTCATCGAGTCCGCCACGCGGTAAGCTTCCGACCAGGAGCATGGAAGGAACGCTATGGATCCGGATCTGGACTACAACCAGCAACACTGGCAGGACCGCCTGGACAGCTTCCAGTGGGTGCTCATGTCCGTTGTCTCGCAATTGGACAGCGTCCCGACCTGACCGCCACCAAGCCGCGCGCCGAAACCATTGACGACGCCGGCGCAACGGATCCTGCGATTCGAATCGTCATTCTGACACTGCTCGCCGTCGACGGGATTCTCTCGGCGATCGCCGGTGCTCTACTGCTGCCCGCCTATATCGGCTCAATCCCTTTTCCGATCAGCGCGTTGATCTCTGGCCTGGTCAATGCGGCTTTGGTGTGGGCCGCTCAGCGGTGGACCACATCGAGGCGGCTGGCCGCATTGCCGATGTGGACATGGTTGCTCACGGTCTTTGCAATGGCGTTCGGCGGTCCGGGCGACGACGTCATCTTCGACGAGCGTGGAGTGCTGGCCTTCAGCCCTTTTCTGCTGCTCGCGCTGGGTGTATTGCTGCCGTCGTGGGTGCTGTGGCGGCACCGAGCCCAAAGCTAGCGACCGGCTGACCGGGCATTTCCCCTCCGAAGAGGGCAGGGGCTTGCTGCTGGACGGCTGGGGCTAATGTTGCGCGTATGGCACGCGTCGGGGTTGCTCGTGGCTGGGCCGCGCGGATGAAATCCGGCTGGGCGGGAGTTACACCAACGTGCCGCTGAATCCAGGCGAAGATCCGACTCTGCTGCCCAACCCGTCGGTGCCGCCGTCTAGCACGTCCGCGCTGCGGCGGGTGTTGCGGCGCGCGCGCGATGGGGTGGCGCTGAACGTCGACGAGGCGGCCATCGCGATGACCGCCCGCGGCGCGGACCTCGCTGACCTGTGTCGCAGCGCGGCGAGGGTGCGCGACGCCGGTCTGGAATCGGCCGGACGGCGCGGCGCCAGCGGCCGGCTGCCGGTCAGCTACTCACGCAAGGTGTTCATCCCGGTCACGCACTTGTGCCGCGACAGCTGCAAGTACTGCACATTCGTCACCGTGCCTCCCAAGCTTCGTGCCCGGGGCATGGGTATGTATCTGGAACCCGACGAGATACTCGATATCGCCCGTCGCGGCGGGGAACTAGGTTGCAAGGAAGCATTGTTCACGCTCGGCGATCGGCCAGAAGACCGGTGGCCTCAGGCGCGCGAGTGGCTCGACGAACGCGGCTACGACTCCACTTTGTCCTATGTGCGCGCGATGGCGATCCGGGTGTTGGAGGAGACCGGCCTGTTGCCGCACCTGAATCCCGGCGTGATGAGCTGGTCGGAGTTGTCGCGCCTGAAGCCCGTCGCTCCGTCGATGGGCATGATGCTGGAGACGACGTCGCGGCGGCTGTTCGAAACCAAGGGGCTGGCTCACTACGGCAGCCCCGACAAAGACCCAGCGGTCCGGTTGCGTACGCTGACCGATGCCGGCCGGCTATCGATTCCGTTCACCACCGGCTTGCTGGTCGGCATCGGCGAGACGCTGGCCGAACGCGCGGACACCTTGCATGCTATCCGCAAGTCGCACAAGGAGTTCGGTCACGTCCAGGAAGTGATCGTGCAGAACTTCCGCGCCAAAGAACACACCGCGATGGCATCGACACCCGACGCGGGCATCGACGATTTCCTGGCCACGGTAGCGGTGGCGCGGCTGGTGCTCGGCCCGGGGATGCGCATCCAGGCACCGCCGAATCTGGTGTCGGCCGACGAGTGCCTGGCGCTGATCGCCGCGGGTGTCGACGACTGGGGTGGCGTCTCGCCGCTCACGCCCGACCACGTCAACCCCGAGCGGCCTTGGCCCGCACTGGACGAGCTCGCCGCTGTCACCGGAGAGGCGGGCTACGACTTGGTGGAGCGGCTGACCGCGCAGCCCAAGTACGTACAGGCCGGGGCGGCGTGGATCGATCCGCGAATTCGCGGACATGTTGCCGCGCTTGCTGATCCGGCCACCGGGCTGGCCCGCGAGGTGAACCCGGCGGGCATGCCGTGGCAGGAACCCGACGACGTGGCGTCAGCCGGCCGGGTGGACTTGAACGCGGCGATCGACACCGAAGGCCGCAACAGCGAGACCCGCAGCGATCTGGACAGCGCATTCGGGGACTGGGACTCGATCCGTGCGCAGGTGCACGAGTTGGCCGCCCGCGCGCCCGAACGCATTGACACCGACGTGCTCGCTGCGCTGAGCTCGGCGGAACATGATCCCGCGGCATGCACCGACGCGGAGTATCTGGCGCTGGCAACCGCTGACGGTCCCGCACTGGATGCCGTTGCAGCGCTGGCGGATTCGCTGCGCCACGATGCGGTCGGTGACGAGGTGACGTTTGTGGTGAACCGCAACATCAACTTCACCAACATCTGTTACACCGGCTGCCGGTTTTGCGCCTTTGCTCAGCGCAAGGGCGACGCCGACGCTTACTCGCTGTCGGCGGCCGAGGTCGCCCAACGTGCCTGGGAGGCCCATGTCGAGGGCGCCACCGAGGTGTGTATGCAAGGCGGCATCGACCCCGAGCTGCCGGTCACCGGCTACGCCGACCTGGTGCGCGCCGTCAAGGACCGGGTGCCGTCCATGCACGTGCACGCGTTCTCGCCGATGGAGATTGCCAACGGTGCGACAAAGAGCGGCTTGAGTATTCGCGAATGGCTGACCGGTCTGCGTGAGGCTGGCCTTGATACCATACCGGGCACCGCCGCCGAGATTCTCGATGACGAAGTCCGCTGGGTGCTCACCAAGGGCAAGCTACCTACCTCGATGTGGATCGAGATCGTGACCACTGCCCACGAAGTCGGGCTGCGGTCGTCGTCGACGATGATGTACGGGCACGTCGACGATCCCCGGCACTGGGTCGGGCACCTCAACATCTTGCGTGACATCCAAGACCGCACTGCAGGTTTCACCGAATTCGTGCCGCTGCCGTTCGTGCATCAGAATTCGCCACTGTATCTGGCCGGTGCGGCTCGGCCGGGGCCCAGCCACCGCGACAACCGTGCCGTGCACGCGCTGGCGCGGATCATGTTGCACGGCCGTATCTCCCATATCCAGACCAGCTGGGTCAAGCTCGGCGTCGAGCGCACCCAGGTGATGCTCAACGGCGGCGCCAATGATCTCGGCGGCACGCTGATGGAAGAAACGATTTCGCGGATGGCCGGCTCCGAATACGGATCGGCCAAGACGGTCGCGGAGTTGGTCGCGATCGCCGAGGGCATCGGCCGTCCGGCGCGCCAGCGCACCACCACCTACAGTCCGCTCGCGGCGTAGCTTGCACGCCATGGGCGCAAAGATCGACACCGACCGGTTCCCCGAGTGGCAACCGTTTATCGACGCGGTTCAGCAGCGCCGCCCCGACGCCGGCACCTGGTGTGAGGCGTGGACCGTGCGCGACATGGTGGTCCATCAAGCGGCCAACGCCGAAGAGCTGGCCCGGGTGCTGGGCGGCCACCTGGAAGGCGAGCCGGTCGCAACACGGGGGTTCGAGGAGCGGGAGGCCCCGCTGCGTGCGATGAATGCGACCGATCTGTGGGCGGCCTTGCATCGAAACATGGCGCATTTGAACGAGGTCGCCGAAGCCGGCGATGACGTTCCGGTGGATACCGACGTGGGGTGGACCGGGCGCACGATGAAGGTGCCGTGGTTCGCCGAGCACATGCGTGAGGAGTTGGTCCTGCACACCTGGGACATCACCGGCGACGATGCCGCGTCCCAAACGCGGATGGCACAGCCGTGGATGACCACTCACAGTGTGCTGGCGGTGGGAAAACCGCTGCTGGCCAAGGGCGTCAAGCAACTGCGGCCGGGCGAACGTGTCGAGGCTCGACTCCGCGTCGCCGATAAGGACGATGTCGTGGTTACTGCGGACGCCGACCGCGTCACCATCGGGCTGACCGAGCCCGACGGTCCGGCCACCCTGGAGACCGACGCCGCCGCACGCGTCTTGCTGTTGTGGGGGCGCCGGCCAGCCGACCCGTCGCGCATCTGCAGCCGGGTCGGGCCGGAAACCTTGGGCCGGGTCCGCAGCTTGTTGGCCGGCTACTAGCCCCGCGAGCGTGAAGCCAGCTTCACGCTCGGCGCAGGTTACAGCCGGGCCGGTACAACTTCATCTAGCCCCATTTCGAAGAAAATAGCTGCAACGTCTAGTATCAGTAATCAAGCACAGCCACTTTGAGCAGTACATGGAGGAGACCGTGAGGAGACGTCTGTGACGTACACGATCGCCGAACCCTGCGTCGACATCAAGGACAAGGCATGTATCGAAGAGTGCCCCGTCGACTGCATCTACGAGGGTGCTCGGATGCTCTACATACACCCCGACGAATGCGTGGACTGTGGTGCCTGCGAGCCGGTCTGCCCGGTCGAGGCGATCTACTACGAAGACGATGTGCCCGACCAGTGGGGTCAATACACCCAGATCAACGCGGACTTCTTCGCTGAGCTCGGATCACCTGGAGGCGCAGCGAAGGTCGGCATGACCGAGCACGATCCCGAGGTGGTCAAGGATCTCCCGCCCCAGGGTGAGGGCGACTGAGCAGCCTGGTTAACCGCCGGCTGGTGTCGGCGTCATTGCCGGTGTTCCCCTGGGACACCCTGGCTGACGCGAGAGCGCTGGCCGAGTCGCATCCGGACGGCATCGTCGACCTGTCCGTCGGCACTCCCGTCGACCCGGTGGCTTCGCTGATCCGCGAAGCACTCGCCGAAGCCAGCGCTGCGCCGGGATACCCCGCGACGGCGGGTACGCAGGGGTTGCGCCAGTCGGCCGTCGCGGCGCTCAGCCGCCGTTACGGGATCACCGACCTAGCCGAGTCGGCCGTGCTGCCGGTGATCGGCACCAAGGAACTCATCGCCTGGCTGCCGACCTTGCTCGGCCTGGGAGCCGCAGACCTGGTCGTGGTGCCCGAGTTGGCCTATCCGACATATGAGGTCGGCGCGCGGCTGGCCGGAACCCGAGTGCTCTACGCCGATTCGCTGACCCAGCTCGGTCCCCAGACGCCGGCGTTGGTTTACGTGAACTCGCCGAGCAATCCGACTGGTCGGGTGCTTGGCGTCGATCACCTGCGCAAGGTCGTCGGCTGGGCCCGGGATCGTGGTGCGCTGGTGGCATCCGACGAGTGCTACCTCGGTCTGGGCTGGGATGCCGAGCCGTTGTCGGTATTGCATCCCTCGGTGTGCGACGGCGACCACACCGGTCTGCTGGCGGTGCACTCGCTGTCCAAGAGCTCGTCACTGGCGGGCTATCGGGCCGGTTTCGTCGCCGGGGACGCCGCGGTGGTCGCCGAGCTGCTGGCGGTGCGCAAACACGCCGGGATGATGGTGCCGACACCGGTGCAGGCGGCCATGGTCGCGGCCTTGGACGACGACGCCCACGAGCACGAGCAGCGCGACCGCTACCGCAAGCGCCGGGACGCGTTGCTACCGGCCTTCGCGTCGTCCGGTTTCACCGTCGAACACTCCGAGGCCGGGCTGTATTTATGGGTCACCCGTGGCCAGCCATGTCGCGACACCATCGGGTGGCTGGCACAGCGCGGCATCCTTGCGGCGCCCGGGGAGTTCTACGGACCACGGGGCAATCGGCATGTGCGGGTGGCGTTGACCGCTACCGACGAGCGGATCGGTGCTGCCGTCGATCGTCTGCAGGGGGAGGAGCGGCGCTGATGAACGACTACGACGTCGAGGCGGTCGACCGGCTTCCGTTCAGCACGCCAGAGAAATCTGAGCGATACCGCACCGAGAACTACCGGGGAGCCGTCGGCCTCAACTGGTATGCAACCGATCCGAGCCTGCAGTTCACGATGGCCTACTACCTGCAGCCCGACGAGTTGGCCGTCGTCGAACCGCATTTGAGCCAAATCGGCGAGTTGATGGGCGGCCCGGTGGCGAGGTGGGCCGAGCAGACCGATCGCAATCCACCGCGGCTGGAGCGCTACGACCGCTGGGGTCACGACGTCAGCCAGGTGATCCAGCCGACCTCATTCGTCGAGTCCAAACGGGCGGTACTGGACGCGCAAAAGACGCTCAAAGACGATGCGCGGCGGGCCGGCGTCAACCCGTCGCTGCCGTTGTTCGCGGCCAACTACCTGCTCAATCAGGCCGACATCGGGATGGGGTGCGCGCTTGGAACGGGCGGCGGCATGGTCAAGTCACTGGTGGCAGCATTTGCCCCGGCCGACGTGCGCGAGCATGTCCTGGCCAAGTTCGCCACCGGCGAGTGGGAGGGCGAAACCGCCCAGCTGCTGACCGAACGCGCCGGTGGCTCCGATCTCGGTGCTCTGGAGACCACCGCGACCCGACGAGGCGATGCTTGGCTTCTCAATGGTTTCAAGTGGTTTGCTTCCAACTGCGACGGTCAGGTGTTCGTCGTGCTGGCCAAGCCCGAGGGCGCGCCGGATTCCAGCCGCGGTGTGGCCACCTTCCTGGTGTTGCGGACCCGTCGCGACGGCTCGCGCAACGGCATTCGAATCCGCCGCCTCAAAGACAAGCTCGGCACCCGCTCGGTGGCCTCCGGCGAGGTGGAGTTCGTCAATGCCGAAGCCTTCCTGCTATCCGGCGAACCCAATGACCAGACGGCTCAGTCAGGCCAGCACGACGGCAGGGGACTAGGCCGGATGATGGAGCTGACCAACGCGGCTCGGCTCGGCATCGCGCTGTTCGCGGTCGGCAACGCGCGGCGCGCACTGGTCGAATCGCTGTGCTATGCGCGGCGGCGGCGGGCGTTCGCCGACACGCTGCTCGACAAGCCCCGTTGATGCGCCGCAAGCTGGCCGAGATGATCGTCGACGTAGAAGCCGCTCAAGCGCTGGTTTTCGACGGCGCCGGTTTCGCTAATCACCGCCAACCTCGCGTTGTGCGTCAGCGCATCGCCGTGCCGGTCACGAAACTCAAAGTGTGCCGGCTCGGCATCACTATGGCTTCTGACGCCATCGAGATCCACGGTGGCAACGGCTACATCGAAACCTGGCCGGTGGCCCGGCTGCTGCGCGACGCGCAGGTCAACACAATCTGGGAAGGTCCTGACAATATTCTGTGTCTCGACGTTAAGCGCGGTATCGAGCGCGCCCAAGCGCATCAGCCTTTGCTGGAACGCCTACACGACGCGGTTTCGGTGTCCGATGACGACGAGACGACGCGTCTGTTGCGGTGCAGAATCGACGATCTCGATGCGGCCGTCACCGCCTGGGGCAAACTGGACGGCGCCATTGCTGAGGCCAGGTTGTTCGCGCTCACGCAGTTTATCGGCGATGTCTACGCCGGCGCGTTGTTGATCGAGCAGGCCGCCTGGGAACGCGCGACCCGGCGAACCGAGCGCAAAGCACTGGTCGCCCGGTTGTACACATTGCGTTACCTCGCTGACCAGGGCCGTCTTCGGGGAATCGACGTCGAGGCCGACGAGGCGATCGAACGATTCGACGAGCTGGTGGAGGGCGCGCTGGTGGTCGGCTGATGCCCAGGTGCTGGACCGGCGGGCGCCATCGGCAGAACGCCCCGTAGGCTTCCGGGCGATATCAATACTTCGTCAACGCAGTACGCGTCGGGGACGTGTCAAGATTTCGTAAAGATGGTCCTGGAGGCCTGGTGAGCGGCGTTCTGGGCGCGCTGAACGATGCGACCCATCGTAGGCTTGCGCGGGGCACGTCAAGAGTGCGTGAAAGATCCTCGACATTGCTGAAGGAATTCGTTAATGGCACCGCTAACTGACGGACAGGGGGTCTCGCCGTCTTTCGCTGACGTGTGTAAGCGGGCCGTCCTCGGCAGGCCCATGATCAACGATCAATTGCAGCACGAAAGACTGTCGAATCCCGTTGCGTTGGGCGTGCTTTCACCGGACGCAATCTCGTCGACCGCCTACGGTCCGGAACAGATCATGATCGAATTGCTGCCCGCCGCCGGCTTGGCCGCGTTCGCCCTGTTACTTCCGATCACCGCGGTGATCTTGCTGATTCTGGTGCTGGTGGCCGCTTCCTATCGCCAAGTCGTCATGGTCTACACCCGCGCGGGCGGTTCCTATGTGGTGGCCCGGGAGAATTTCGGACCGCGGGTGGCTCAGATCGCCGCGGCATCGTTGTTGATCGACTACGTGGTGACGGTCGCGGTGCAGTGTGCGGCCGGAACAGTGGCGGTGGCCTCGGCGTTTCCCGTGCTGGGTCCCTACGGCCTGGAAATCACCGTGGCTGTCGTGCTGGTGATGTGTCTCGCCAACCTGCGTGGCTTGCGCGAAGCGGGCGCTCGTTTCGCATTCCCCACCTACTTCTTTGTCGGCATGGTCGCGACGACGATCATTGTCGGCGTCATTCGTGAGATCACGGGCGGTTTAAAGACTTACGATCCCGAGCGCATCGTCGGGGCAGTCCCGATCCACCATGGCAACGGCATCATCATGGGCGCCACGGTTCTCATCGTGCTGCGCGCGTTCGCCAACGGCGGCTCGTCGCTGACCGGAGTCGAGGCAATTTCCAATACAGTCAACGCTTTCCGTAAGCCCGAGGGCCTCAACGCCCGTCGAGTGCTGACCGCCATGGCCGGAATCCTGGGATTCCTATTGGCTGGGGTGGCCTGGCTGGGGCATGTAACGCACGCCACGCCGTATGTCGAGGGGTATCCGTCAATGCTGTCCGAGATCGCCCGGGCGGTCTTCGGCAACGGAGCGATCGGTCAGGTCTTCTATTTCTTGGTGCAGGCGGCCACCGCGCTGATCCTGTACACCGGGGGCAATACCAGCTTCAACGGGTTCCCGGCATTGGCGAGTTTTGTTGCCGAGGATCAGTTTTTGCCGCGACCGCTGATGAAGCGCGGTCATCGGCTGGTGTTCTCCAATGGCATCATCACGTTGACCGTGCTGGCGGTGGCACTGTTGATCCTCACCGGGGGATCGGTCAACGCGCTGGTGCCGTTCTACGCGATCGGGGTTTTCACCGGTTTCTCGATGGCCGGTTACGGCATGACCAAACATCATCTGACTCACCGTGGATCCGGCTGGCGAACTAAGTTGATGATCAACCTGTCCGCGGGCATCCTGTCCACGATCGTGGTGGCCATCTTCGCGATCGCCAAGTTCACCGAGGGAGCCTGGCTGGTCGTAGTGGTCTTCCCGATCCTGGTCTTCGTGCTGATGCGGCTCAACCGGCAGTACCGCGCCGAGGCCTCGGTGCTGGAGACGTCGCGCACCGAGCCTCCCAACGTGGCCAAGCATCACCGACATCGAGTGTTCATTTTCGTCGACTCAGTCGACCTGGCCGAGATCGAGGCATTGCGCTACGGGAACGGACTGCACGCCGACGAGATGACCGCGGTGCATTTTGTGTTGGACGGCGCCCATGCCGTGCAGTTGCAGCGGCACTGGGAGCACTTCGAGCACGACACCCGGCTACGGCTGGTCGACTGCCCCGATCGCCACCTTGCCCGAGCCGCACAGGAATTGGTGCTGCAGGAGTTCCGTAACCATCCAGGTATCACGGTGACGGTGCTGTTGCCGCGTCGATCGTATTCACCGCTGCTGGGCCGGCTGCTGCACGACCGCACCGCGGACAAGATGGCCAAGGTTATCAGCCGGATCCCGGGTGCCAGCGCACAAATCGTGCCCTACGACATCAAGTCCCGCATCACACAGGTGGCCCGGACAGGGGGAGGAATTGCGTGCTGATGTGTTGCGGAAGACGTGCCGAAACGGCTGACGCCCCAAGCCGACCCCACATGCAAAGTCGTCGAGTAGCCCGAGGAAGTGTGTTGTGAGGAGATTGGCGGGCGGAGGTGCTGCAGAAGAAATACCGTCCTCGTTTTCCGACATCTGTAAGCGGATGTTTTTAGGTAAGCCGCTGACCAGCGAGCAGCTGGAATCCGAAAGATTGTCTAATCCGGTTGCGTTGGGCGCGCTTTCCCCGGATGCGATCTCGTCGACGGCCTATGGTCCCGAGCAGATTATGGTCGAGCTGTTGCCGTATGCCGGGATGGTCGCGTTTGCGTTGTTGCTTCCGATTATTGGTGTGATCGCGGTGATTCTGGTGTTTGTGACCCTGACGTATCGCGGGGTTGTGACGGCCTACACCAGAGCCGGCGGCTCGTATATGGTCGCGCGGGATAACTTCGGGCCCCGGGTGGCCCAGATCGCTGCTGCGGCGTTGTTGATCGACTACGTGGTCACCTGTGCGGTGCAGCCCGCGGCCGGGACGGTGGCGGTGGTTTCGGCGATCCCGGCGTTGGGGCCCTACCACTTGGAAATTACCATTGGGGTGCTGCTGCTGATTTGTTTTGCCAACCTGCGTGGTTTGCGGCAATCGGGCCGGGTCTTCTCGATCGCGACTTTATCTTTCGTGGCGATGATCCTGGTGACGATCGTGGTCGGTTTAGTGCGGGACCTCTTCGGGGGATTAACGCCATACGATCCGACGCACATCACCGGGGCGGTGCCGGTCCACCACGGCGGCGGTCTGGTGATGGGTGCCACGATCCTGATTGTGTTGCGGGCGTTCGCCAACGGTGGTACGTCGCTGACCGGTGTGGAGGCGATTTCCAACACCGTCAATGTGTTTCGTGAGCCGCAGGGGGTCAATGCGCGTCGGGTGCTGACCGTGATGGCCTGCATTCTGGGGTTTTTGTTGGTTGGGGTGGCTTGGCTGGCGCATGTCACCCATGCCACCCCGTATGTGGATGAATACCCCTCGATGCTGTCGGAGATTGCCCGGGCAGTTTTCGGCCAGGGTGTGCTGGGCAACGTCTTGTATTTTCTGGTGCAGGCGTCCAGTGCGGCGATTTTGTTCACCGGCGCCAACACGGGTTTCAACGGGTTTCCTGCGCTGGCCAGTTTCGTTGCCGAGGACCGATTCTTGCCGCGGCCGCTGATGAAGCGCGGTCATCGGCTGGTGTTTTCCAACGGCATCATCACGCTGACCGCGCTTGCGGTGCTGCTGTTGCTGGTGACCCGGGGCAGGGTTGCCGCGCTGGTGCCTTTTTTTGCGATCGGGGTGTTCACCGCGTTCGCGATGGCCGGCTACGGCATGACCAAACACCATCTCACGCATCGTGAGCGCGGCTGGCGGCACAAAGTTGTGGTCAACCTGCTCACCGGGATCTTGTCGACGGTGGTGGTGGGGATCTTCGTGGTGGCCAAGTTCACCGAAGGCGCCTGGCTGATCGTGGTCGTGTTTCCGCTGTTGGTGCTCGGCCTGATGCGGCTCAACCGGCAGTACCGCGCCGAAGCCTCGGTGTTGGAAATGTCGCGCAGCGAGCGTCCCGATGTGGCCAGGCATCCGCGGCTTCGGGTGTTCGTATTCGTGGATTCGGTCGACCTCGCCGAGATCGAGGCATTGCGTTACGGAAAGGGTCTGCACGCCGACGAGCTGATCGCGGTGCACTTCGTGATTGACAGCGACCATGCCGCGAGGTTGCAGGAAATCTGGGCTCGCTTTGATGAACAGACCCCGCTGCGCCTAGTCGACTGCCCGGATCGTCACCTCGGCCGCACAGCGCAAGAACTGGTGCTACTGGAATTGAGAAACCATCCAGACACCAACGTGACGGTGTTGTTGCCGCGTCGAACGTTCTCGGCGCTGCTGGGGCGGCTGCTGCACGACCGCACCGCCGACAGGATGGCCCGAGCCGTCAGCCGGATTCCCGGCGCGACCGCGATCATCGTGCCCTACGACGTGGGATCTCGGATAGCTCGGCTGGTCCCCGAAGCCATCAGGCCACAAATCGCGCCAGAAGTCGTTGAAGCGGACCGGCCGGTCGTCCACGTCGAGGCCGACTAGCGCGACGCGGATTCCTCATCGTCCATCGGTTGCTGCAGGTTGCGTCATAGACTTCTGGCGACGCTGCAGGCCGATTAGGGAAGGTGGTCGTGACACCATCGGATGACGCTGAGTCGATACCGCTGTCTTTTTCCGACTTGTGCAAGCGCATCTTTCTAGGAAAGCCACTGATCACCGAGGAGCTGTCCTCCGAGAAGTTGTCGAATCCCGTTGCGCTGGGAGCGCTTTCACCCGACGCGATCTCATCGACCGCCTACGGCCCCGAGCAAATTCTGACCGAGTTGCTTCCGCATGCCGGGTTGGCCGCGTTCGTGTTGTTGCTCCCCATCATGGGCGTCATTCTGCTGATCCTGGGGCTGGTGGCCGCGTCGTATCGGCAGGTGGTGACGGCTTACACCAAGGCCGGTGGCTCCTACATCGTGGCGCGGGAGAACTTCGGGCCCCGGGTGGCGCAGGTGGCGGCGGCCGCTTTATTGATCGACTACGTCGTGACGGTGGCGGTGCAGTCCGCGGCGGGCACGGTGGCGGTGGCGTCGGCCCTGCCAGCACTGGGGCCTTACAGCTTGGAGATCACCGTCGGTGTCGTGGTCCTGATCTGCTATGCAAACCTGCGGGGGTTGCGCGAAGCTGGTCTGCCCTTTGCAATTTCGACTTATTCGTTCGTCGTGATGGTCACGGTGACGATCGTGACCGGGGTGATCCGACACATCTTCTTCGGCCTAACGCCATACCATCCCGAGCACATGGCCGGAGTGGTGCGGGTGCACCAAGGCGGTGGTTTGGTGATGGGCGCGACGATTCTGGTGATCCTGCGGTCGTTCGCCAACGGTGGTTCGTCGCTGACCGGCGTGGAGGCCATCTCCAACACCGTCGACGTCTTCCGCAAGCCGCAGGGCGTCAACGCGCGGCGCGTCCTGACCGCGATGGCGTGCATTCTGGGGTTCTTATTGGCCGGCGTCGGTTATCTCGCCTACGCCACCCACGCCGCACCATATCTCGACGAGTACCCGTCGGTGCTTTCGCAGATTGCCCGAGCCGTGTTCGGCAATGGACTGATCGGCAACAGCATGTATGTCCTGGTCCAAGTGTCCACCGCGGCCATTCTCTACACCGGTGCCAATACCAGTTTCAACGGATTTCCCGCGCTGGCCAGCTTTGTCGCCGAAGACCGCTTCCTGCCGCGTCCCCTCATGACACGTGGTTACCGCCTGGTGTTCTCCAACGGGATCATCACGCTCGCAGCGCTATCGGTGGCCTTGCTGGTGGTCACCGGCGGGTCGGTCAACGCGCTGGTGCCGTTCTACGCGATTGGGGTGTTCACCGGTTTCTCGATGGCCGGCTACGGGATGACCAAACACCATCTCACCGAACGCGAGGCCGGTTGGCGGCACAAACTAGTGATCAACTTCTCCGCGGCCGTTCTGTCGACGGTTGTGGTGGGGATCTTCGCGGTAGCCAAGTTCGGCGAGGGAGCATGGCTGGTCGTCGTCATCTTCCCCGTGCTGGTATTCGGGCTGATACGGCTCAATCGCGAATACCGGGCCGAATCAGCAATACTCGAAGCTTTCCGCACCGACCGTCCCGAGTTGGTGAAGTATGCCCGACATCGCGTATACGTTCTGGTCAATTCGCTTGACCTCGCGGTGCTCGAGGCGCTGCGCTATGGGAAGGGTCTGCGGGCCGACGAGCTGATCGCGGTCCATTTCATGATCGACTCGGAACGTGCGGCGGAGCTGCGAAAGCGTTGGGATTCTTTTGATCTCGACACCCGGTTGCGGGTGGTGGACTGCCCGGACCGACAGATCATCCGGGCCCTGCAGACGCTGATCGTCAAAGCGCGAAACGAACACGCCGACACCAACGTGACGGTGCTGCTGCCGCGCCGAACATATGCGCCGCTACTGGGACGACTGCTGCACGACCGCACCGCGGACAAGATCTCTCGGGCTGTCAGCCGGATCCCCGATGCCGCCGCCACGATCGTGCCTTATGACGTGCAGTCTCGGATCCGCGAAGCGTTTCCCGACGTCTTGGAAGAACGCATCGCGCGCAGAGTCGAGAAGGTCGAGGCGCGCATTTTGCAGGGCGAAAACCGGACCGTGGAAGCTTACGAGCACCCCCAACGGTCAGCGTCGGTGATCCCGGTGAACAGCCTGATCCCTGGACGCCGTGCCACCGTCGAGGGCCGAGTCAGCCAGGTAGAAGACATCTCAAAACGTGGAAAAACGTTCCGCTGGATCCTCGTCGGGGACAAGAGCGGGGAAGTCCGGGTTACGTTCCGGCCGGGGCAGGGCGACGACATCCAGCCGGGGCAAGTGCTGCGAGTCACCGGGAAGGCAACCCAGAGCGGCAACCGCCAGGCATCGATGCTGGACCCGACCTATCAGATCGTCGAAATTCCCGAAGACACTTAGACAATCGTGCACGTTCACCCCGAGGTCTCGGACGCGCTTGCTGACGGACGGCCTGTCGTCGCGCTGGAGAGCACGATCATCAGTCACGGCCTGCCGCGTCCGGACAACCTGCGGGTCGCGCGCGACATCGAGGAAGCGGTGCGTTCCGGCGGCGCGGTGCCGGCCACGGTTGCGATCATCGGCGGGGAGCCGCACGTCGGTTTGGACGATGCGGCGCTGCGACGCATCGCGGAGGACGACGCGGTGGTCAAGGTCGGCGTCCGTGACGTTGCGGTGCTGGCGGCCCGGGGCGGGGATGGCGCGACGACGGTCGCCTCGACCGCGCATTTCGCGGCGGCTGCCGGTATCACGGTGTTGGCCACCGGCGGGCTGGGTGGCGTGCATCGGGGGGCGCGCGACAGCTGGGACGAGTCCGCGGATCTCAGCACGCTGTCACGCACCGGCGTGCTGGTGGTGTGCGCGGGCGTCAAGTCGATCTTGGACATCGCGGCCACGTTGCAGCGGCTAGAGACCCTCAACGTCGGCGTGATCGGCTACCGCACCGACCGGTTCCCCAGCTTCTACCTCGCCGACTCCGGCCACCCGGTTGGCTGGCGGGTCGAGACGCCGGCGCAGGCGGCCGACGTGCTGCGTGCCAGACAGCGACTGGGAACCGACACCTACGGACTCGTGCTGGCCAACCCCATTGCGGCCGGCGACGAAATGGACCGGGCGCTGCACGACCGGGTGCTTGCCGACAGCCTGGCCGCCGCCGAGGCGGCGGACGTGCGCGGCAAGGACGTGACGCCGTTTCTGCTCGACTTCTTCCACCGCCAGACCCATGGCGCGTCACTGGCTGCAAACGTCGCGCTCGTGCTCGCCAATGCCCGGTTGGCGGCGGAGGTCGCCACCGCCTATTCGGCCGTCACGGGCTGAGGATGTAGTCGTCGTCGTGGGGCCGGGCCAGCATGCGGGTGAGCCGTTTGCGGTCGAACGGCCACAGATCGATGTGGTTATCGTCGGCGAAGTACCACGAGTTGCACCCGGTGTTCCACACGGTCGGGCCCATCGCCTCGGCCACGTCGTCGGCAAAGCGGCTGGTGGCTTCCTCGGTGACTTCGACGGTAGTGATCTCCCCGTCGCGAAAGCGCTGCAGCCATCCGGTGATGTATCGGGCAGTCAGTTCGGCAACGTGTTGTAGCGACATCGATCCGGTGGGCGAGTTCGGCCCAAGAATCGTGAATAGATTGGGGAATCCGGGAATCGCGGTCATTCCCCACGCGCGAGGTCCTTTCGCCCAGGCGTCATCGATGGACAGCCCGTCGCGGCCGCGCAGCATCATCGGGCGCATGTAGTTGTGGGCCTGAAAGCCGGTGGCAAGCACGATCGCATCCAGGTCGTGATGCACGCCGTCTGTTGTCCGTAGTCCGGTAGTGGTGACCTCGGCGATCGGCTCGCTGACGAAGCTGGCATTCGGCTTGGAAATTCGCCGATAATAGTCGCCGGAAAGCACCTGTCGCTTACAGAAGGGTTGATAGTCAGGAGTCAGGCGGGCGCGAAGATCCTTGTCGCGAACCAGCATCCGAAGACATATCCACCCGTAACGCTGGGCCAGCCGTCGTCGCCAGGTCGGCCGGATGGTCAGGTCGACCAAGTAGTCCGAACCAACGAGCTGCGATATGCGCACTGTCCGCTCTTGTTTCGGCAGCGATCGCAAAATCCGGCCGATGACGTTTGGTTGCCGCAACCCCATCGGCATCCACATCACCCACTGCGGTGTGCGGGCGAAGTGCGTGATGTGCGCGGCGTCGGGTTGCAGCGCGGAAAAGACTTGAATGCCGGTCGATCCGGTGCCGATGACCGCGACGCGTTTGCCGTGGGTATCGATATCGGTCCAGCGTGCAGTGTGCACCACCGGACCGGTGAACGAGTCGAGGCCGGGAATGTCGGGAATGAACGGGTGGTGCAGCACGCCGGTGGCGGCGATGACGAAGTCCGCGTCAATCTCATCGCCCCCGGCGATTGATAGCCGCCATCGGTTTTCGGCGAACACCGCCGCGGTCACCTCGCAGCACAGCCTCAGATGCGGTTCGAGGCCAAGAATTCTGACGAGGTCGTGGTGGTACTGCTGGATCTCCGCACCGGTGGCCCACACGTGGCTCCAGTCGGGTTTGGGCGCGAACGCGAATTGATAGCCATATGAGGGCACATCGCATCTCAGGCCGGGGTAGCGGTTCCAATGCCACACGCCACCGACGTCGGAGCCCTTTTCCAGAATGCAGAAATTGGTGAAGCCCGCTTCCCGCAACACATGAGCGGCCGCGATCCCCGCCATCCCGGCGCCGATAATCACGATCCGAGGATCGCGCACCCTGGGTTTGGCAGTTATTTTCATGCACCTATCGCCATCATCAGAGTCTGCACCCACTGCCTAACGAATCGGTCGTCGCCGATGCCGAGCGGGCCGTCGCCACCTACCACGGTATGCCTCATGTCACACATGGAAGAAGCGTCGGTTCAAGTTGTTGGTTCTGATCCTCGCGAAACGATCTCCTGCGCAATTACGGCGAGTCGGGTGTTGGAGTTCTGCGAAAGTTTTATCAGCAGTTCGAAAGCGCGCACGGCGTCGGTATCGAACCGTTCCATGATCATCCCCTTGGCCTGGCCGATGATGTCTCTGCTTGCCAATGCGGACCGAAATTGCAGTCGTTCATCGTCGGCGATGAGCGCGACCGCCGCGTGGGTGGCGAGCATGGCACCGACAGCCTGACGTTCGACGGTGAAGACGTCAGGTTGCAGTGCGAAGAGATTGAGTGCCCCCATGCGGGCGTTGTGGGTATAAAGCTGAAACGACAGCAGGCTATGTACTCCGGCTGCAACCGCCGCCTTGCCGAAGCGTGGCCACCGCTCGTCCTCGCGCAGATCATTGCAAAAGACCATCGATTCACCGACAGCGGCGTCCAAGCACGGCCCCTCACCGAACCGCTGCTGTAGATCGTCAATGTTGACCGCAAGCTGTGAAGTTGCCGCCACCGATCGTACGAGGTCAGAACCCGAGATCAGTAGTACATCCGCGCACTCGGCACCATCAATCAAATCAACGCAACTGGCTGTCACTTTGTGCAAAGTGACATCGATTTCGGTGGGGTGCGCGAACTGCGCAGTTAGTTCGGTCATAGCTTGCCGAAGAACCTCGGCGTACTCGCGGTCGTCCATGAGAGTGGCCCTGTCGCAGAAGACGTGTCGAAAGCGGGCCAAAGAGAAGAATGATCCAAGGGTCTCGTCAGGACCCGCAGCAACTGATTTACGCCCACGCGCGTCGGCTTAGCCATCCGTGCGTAGACCTCACGTTACTCGGGTTCATAGGACCAGGTCGAAACGCCCTGCAAGTTCGGCTGGCGCTGTCAGGAGCCACAGAATTGAGACACCTACGCGGCGGACGTGCGATGCCGGCGCGCGGTCAGTCGGTTGGGCGTCCCAGGGCGCCGGACAAGTCGAGAATCGGCGCTGACACAAAAGAGGCATGCGACCGCCGGGTCTGCCCAGCACCATCGCAACAACGCGGGATGTGAATTGTGCGACTGACTGTCGTGAGGATGCTGGCCGGACCCCGCAAATTGGTCCAACAGATCTGTACCCGTGTTGTAGGTCCACCGTTGTGAGAGTTGAGGGCAGAGTGATCACTAGGAGGTCACATGCCCCGTATGTATTCGGCGACGGTGCGCCGGCAAATCGTTTCCCGGCTGCGATCGGGCGAAACGGTCGCTGCGGTTGCGGCCGAGACGGGCATCTGTCAGGCCACCCTGTTTCGGTGGAAGCGCCAAGCGTTGATCGACGCCGGCGTTATCGAGGGCACCCCAAGTGTGGAGGCCGACGAACTGGCTGCGGCCCATAAACGTATCGCCCAGCTTGAGGCTGAGCTCGCGTTGACCCGGGATGCGTGCGAGTTGTTCAACGCTGAGGCGGTGGTGCCCCCAAAACGCCGACGCGCGATCGTTGAAGGACTGATCGCGCGGGGACATTCAGCCCGATCGGCTTGTCGGATATCGGGATTGGCGCGATCTCTGCTGCAGTACTACCGCAGAAGGCCGGTGCCCGATCGCCAGATCCGCCGGCTGATCGTGGCCGACACCATCACTGAGATCCACCAACGCTCCCGCGGCACCTATGGTGGTCGGCGCATCCGGGCAGCCCTGCTGGCCGACTACGACATGAACGTCAACCTCAAGCTAGTGCGCTCGATCATGGGCGAACACGGCCTGTACGGTCTGCCGCACCCACCGCGGCGCCTGCCGAACCTGATCCGGGTCAATACTCCTGACGACCTGGTAAACCGGCAATTCACCGCAGCGCGCCCCAACCAACTGTGGTGCACCGACATCACCGAACACCCGGCCCGCGACGGGAAGGTCTACTGCTGCGCCATACTGGACTGCTTCTCACGAATGATCGTGGCCCGCACATTCTCCACGACACCTGACACCGCGCTGGTCAACAATGCGGTCAACATGGCCGTGGCCGACAGAAACCGTTGTGGCTCAACGATCGTGCACTCCGACCACGGCACGCAATTCACATCCTGGAGCTTCGGTGAAAACGTCCGCCGCTGGGGGCTGCTCGCCTCCTTCGGCACCGTCGGCGACTGCTATGACAACGCCGCCATGGAATCCTTCTGGGCCCGGATGCAAGTCGAGCTACTCAACACCCGCAAATGGGCGACCACCCTAGAACTTGCGGCGGCCATGGCCGACTACATCGACAACTTCTACAACGTCGAACGCCGCCACAGCTACCTCGGTAACATCAGCCCGACAGAGTACGAGACGCTCTGGACATCCACCTATTCCGTCCCTCAACTCGCATAACCACGGCTCAAAACGGCGGGGACAGATCAAACGCACATGAAAGTCGTTGAAAAACAGTCGGGGTTGAGCATAGCGGTCTAAAAGCCACGTCTCCGTCGGCTGGGCGATCGTGCGGGGCGTCTCAGATCTGAAGAAACGAGACGGCTCAGATCCTGTCTCAAAGCTAAAGCGGCGGGCGCGCACCGGCTTAGCGTTGCAAGGAGCAAGCCAGCCGACCTCGACGAGCGTGACACTGGCAGTTGAAGAGAAACGAAACATTTGGGCGACCGTTGTCGGCCCGCGGTTAGCCGGGCTGGCCGGGTTCGCCGGTGGTGCCGTTGGCGACGGGACCGGTGCCGCCGGGTCCGCCAGCGCCGCCTTCCCCGGCTGAACCGATCAGCCCGGGATGGCCGCCGTTTCCGCCGTTTCCGCCGTCCCCGCCGAAACTACCGGTGGTAACGGTGCCGGTGCTTACCGTTGCGGCGTTGCCGCCCGCGCCGCCGGTACCGCCGGCGGCGCCGTTGCCGAAGATGACGCCCTGTCCACCGTCGCCGGCGGTCCCGCCGGCACCACCGTTGTTGCCGGTGCCGATGATGCTGTCGGTGATGGTGCCAGAGTCACCGCCGGTCCCACCGTCGCCACCGTGACCGGCGTTGCCGAACTCGACGTCGCCGCCCGCGCCGCCGGTGCCGCCGGCCCCGCCATCGTTGCCGGTGGTGACGGTGCTGTCGGTGAGGGCTCCAGCTGTCCCTCCGGTTCCGCCGGTGGCACCGTTACCACCTGTTCCGAAGACGCTGGTGCCGCCTTCGCCGCCGGCGCCGCCGGTGGCACCGTTGTCGCCGGAGTGGACCGTGCTGTCCTCGACAGCTCCGCCTGCACCGCCGTTTCCGCCGACACCGCCCTCGCCACCGGTGCCAATGGTGAACGCTGGGCCGGCATTACCGCCGTCACCGCCTGCCCCGCCGTCGTCGCCCGTGGTCACCGTGCTCGATTGGCTCAGGGCCCCGCCGTCGCCGCCGACCCCACCTGCTCCGCCGGCCCCGCCGTCGCCGACAATTCCAGCAGTGCTGCCCGAGCCGCCGGTCCCGCCGGCTCCCCCGTTGTCGCCGACGAAGACGGTGCTCGATTGGCTCAGGGCCCCAGCGTTCCCGCCGTCGCCGCCGATCCCGCCGACTCCGCCGTTGCCGGCATACCCGGCGACCTCACCTTCGCCGCCATCGCCGCCGTTACCGCCGTTGTCGCCGCTGTACACAGTGCTGGCGATGACGGTGCCGCTGTCGCCGCCGTTTCCGCCCGCCCCGCCGTCGGCGCCGTTGGCGTCGGAGAGCCCGGCAGCGCCGCCAGTGCCGCCTGCTCCGCCGTTGTCGCCGGTAGCGACGGTGCTGTCGGTGACGGTCCCGCTGTTTCCACCGTCGCCTCCGTTACCGCCAGCGGCGCCGGGGTCGCCAGGTGTTTCCGCGGCCTTCCCGCCGAGGGCGCCGTTCCCCCCGTTACCTCCGTTGTCGCCGGTGCCGACCGAGCTGTTGGTGACAGTCCCGCTGGCCCCGCCGTCGCCGCCGTTACCTCCCACGCCGGCGTCGCCGCTATACACGCCTTCCCCGCCGGCCGCGCCGTTGCCGCCGTCTCCACCGGTGTCGCCGGTGCCGATGGTGCTGTCGGTGACGGTGCCGCTGGCCCCACCGTCGCCGCCGCTTCCTCCGGTGCCGCCGTTGCCGTAACCGCCAGCAAGCCCGCCGGTTCCACCGTCGCCGCCCCGGCCGCCAGCGTCACCCGTGGTGACGTTGCTTCCGGAGGTGACGTTTCCGGCGGCCCCGCCGGTTCCACCCGCTCCGCCGTCTCCGCCGTTGCCGAATGGGAGCCCGCCTTCAAGTCCGGCGCCACCCGATCCGCCTGCGCCGCCGGTGTCACCGTTGTGCACGGTGCTGCCGGCGACGGCCCCGGCGTCACCGCCGCTGCCGCCGGCGCCGCCGTAGCCGCCGGCACCGTCGACCCCGGCATAATTGCCGCCGCCGCCAGTCCCGCCTGCGCCCCCGGTGTCGCCGGAGTAGATGGTGCTGTCGCTGACTGAGCCGGCGTCGCCGCCCGCACCTCCTTCCCCGCCGTGGCCGGCGTCGCCGATCACCCCGAAATCCGAGGCACCGAGTCCGCCGGCTCCGCCGGCTCCGCCCATGTCGCCGGAGTAGACGGTGCTGTCGCCGCTGACCGCGCCGGCGTCGCCGCCGGCGCCACCGGCCCCGCCGTTACCGGCGTTGGTGATCAGGCCGACGGCCTGGCCGCCGGCTCCCCCAGCCCCGCCTGCCCCGCCGTTGTCACCCGAGTCGACGACGCCGCCACTCACTGCTCCCCCGTCGCCGCCGTGCCCGCCGTCGCCGCCGTCGCCGCCATCTCCGAACGCCCCCCCGGCGTGACCACCGTTCCCACCCGCGCCGCCGTTGCCGCCATTTCCGCCAGCACCGGACGCAGAGGCGCCGTCCCCACCGTTGCCGCCGTCTCCGCCGTTGCCGATGACTCCAGCACCGCCGCCGTCGCCTCCGGCGCCGCCGTCGAGGCCCGCACCGCCCTCTCCGCCGTTACCGACGAACAGCCCCGCAGCCCCGCCGTCACCACCCTGCCCCGCTGCGTCGGTGGCGCCGCTGCCGCCGTCACCGAACAGCGCGCCGCCGTTACCACCGGTGGCCTCGGCCAACGTGCCGCCGCCAACACCGTTGGCCCCGTTACCGATCAGATACTCGCCGAAGTCTTTGTTGATCGTGTTGTCGATGGATTCGCCCAGCGGGCTGTTGATCCAGTTCTGCTCATCGGTATGAATGGCCTGCAAGAACGTCGCGTCGAACCCCGCTGCGGAATCCGACGATGCTGCGGCGCCCTCAGCCGCGTTGCCGGCTCCGGCTACGGCATCCGAAGCGGCACTCGCGCTGGCTACCGCGCCGGTGGCCGTACCAATACCGGCGACCGAATCCGTTGGCAGCACCAACCATTGATCGAAGGCGCTCCCGCCTAGGCCACCGAGATCCAGGCTCGCAGCGGAGCTGAGACTCGCCAACGCGTCCGCTCCTGTCATGGCGTGATCGACGGCGTTGATGATCGGATCGAAGATGACATCCAGGCCGTCAGCATGTGCCGCGGGGATGGCGGCTAGCGGACCGACGGTAAAGGTCAGGGCCGCGCCCGCACTGCTGCCCCAGCCGATTACACGACGCCAGCGATCCAGAGCCCGCTGTGATGGGCTCGTGTGGTTCGAGGAGTAACGTTGTGCAGCCATCTTTGAACCTCCCCGTCGAGGCCGTCCATCTCCGGTTTCGTCAAGCTAGCCCTCGAGTGGTCCCGGCGGGGCAAAATAAACATCGAATGTTCTGATGAGCCTCTGGGAACGCAATCCGCCCTATCGCAGATCAACGCGACTACTTGCCACTGGCCAATCCTGTCTCGAATCCGGAGAGACGAGACAGGATAGGTGGGTTTACGCCGGAGACGTTGTCCCAGTGAGCATGTCTTGTGCCGTCTCGTTTCTTGTCTTATTCGTCATGTCTCACATCTCGGCTAAGCCGCGGGGCGAGGCGAGCCGCGTGACCGTGGGTGCAGTTGGCGGCGTAGCTGGCTGGGGGTTGGTAGCCCAGCGATGAGTGCCGACGATGATGGTTGTAGTCGTGCTTCCAGTCGCTGATGACCACGCGGGCCTGAGTCAGTGACCAGAAGCTGTGAGTGTTCAAGCATTCATCGCGGATCCGGGCGTTGAATGATTCGACGTAGCCATTGCGCCACGGCTGGCCCGGCGGAATGTAGTGCAGACCGACCTGTCCGGCGGCCCAGTCCGTCATGGCGGTGCAGGCGAGTTCGGGTCCGTTGTCGCAACGCAGCACCGCCGGATAAGCGCCACGCTGACCGGCCAGACGGTCGAGCTCAGTGATGAGGTGCTCGCCGGTGATCCTGCGCTCGACCATTCCGCCGAGGCATTCGCGGGTGTGCTCGTCGACGACGGACACGATCTTGATCGGTTTCCCATCGGTGGTGGAATCGAATTGGAAGTCCACTGCCCACACCTGGTTGGGCGCATCCGCGCTCGGGGTGTCATACGCGGTGGAGGCGCCGCGGCGTCTGCGGCGTCGCCGTGCGGGAACGCGGAGCCCCTCCTCGCGCCAAAGGCGTTGAATCTTCTTGTGATTGACGAACCAACCCTCGCCGCGCGCGTCATGGTAGGCCGGCCGGAACCCGCGGCGCGGGTGGTCACGGGCGTAGGCGCGCAGCCAGGCCCGCAACGTCGCATCCGGGTCGGCCGGCGTCGTCGCCACGGACTCGCGCCGTTGAGTGGCGCGGTGCTGCCCGGTGACGCGGCAAGCGAACCGCTCGCTAACCCCCAGCACCCGCTGGAGATGACGAACTGCCGCCCGCCGGCGTTCCGGGCCTAGAAGTTTCCCCGCGCAATCTCCTTGAGCGCAACCTTCTCCAGCTCGGCATCAGCCAATAGCCGTTTGAGGGTGGAGTTCTCGCGCTCAAGCTCCTTGAGCCGCTTCGCGTCTTCGGCCTTTAAGCCACCGAACTGATTACGCCAGCGGTGATACGTCGCCTCCGAGACACCCAGCTCACGGCACACCGCCGCAGTGTCCTTGCCCTCGGCCAGCAGCCGATCGGCCGCCATCAACTTGCGCACAACCTGCTCAGGACTGTGCCGCTTCCCGGTCGCCATGATCTAGTCGAGCCTTCCTGCCCATAACGTGGGCCGTAAGACTCTCACGCAACCTGGATCAATCGATCGGGGTCAGGCCACCGCCGCTTCGGTCGCAAGACAGGAGCGTCGTAATGACGCTAGAAATCGCGTCGTTTGTCTATGTCGGGCTGCCCGGCAACTCGCTCGGCTAGACGTGGCGATCCACGAGCAACTGCTCGAAGCCGTCGACGGCCACCGTGGGGCTGAAGCCGCCGACCGCCTGTGTGAGGTCTGCGTCGTCCTCCTCAACATCGACGCCGCAGCCATCTCCTTAATCTTTGACGGCGCGACGATAGGAACCCTCGGCTGCAGCAGCGAGTCGGCCCGCAGGCTCGACGAAGTCCAGTTCACCGTTGGCGAAGGCCCTTGCCTGGAGTCCATCACCCAGCGAGCGCCCGTCCTCGTCGTCGATCTCGTCGACCCTGGCGACCGCCGCTGGCCCGCTTTCGGTCCGGCGATGCTCGCTCGCAGATTCGCGCAGTCTTCGCCATGCCCGTCGTGGTAGCCGGTGAGTACGTCGGCGCCCTTGACCTCTTCCGCCACCAGCCCGGACCTCTCGACCGCGAGAACCTCGCCGGTGCCGTCGCCGCCGCCGAAATTGCCGGCATCCCTCTTATCGACCTCCTCAGCGCGGACCTCCAAGCCGCCATCGGCGATCCGAAGAGCAACGCTTGGGCTGACCTCAACGAGCTGTCGCGGGCTGAGGTCGGCCAGGCCACCGGCATGCTCGTGGCCCAACTCGATATCGACCCTGCCGAGGCGCTCGTCCGACTACGCGCACACGCCTACGCCACCGGCCGCAGCGCCACCGACATCGCCCACGACATCCTAGATCGCCGCCTCAAGCTTGAATCCGATTGAAAATACCGAGGAGGGCAACGTGACCGACACCCCCCATGAGACCCGCGTCCTCGCAGCCGTGGTCAGCCTGGTCGACAGCCTGCTCGACGACTTCGACGTCGTCGACCTGCTCACCGACCTCACTCAGCGTTGCGCCGAACTGCTCGACATTGCGGCGGCGGGGTTCCTACTGGCAGACCCACTCCAACAGCTCCGCCTGCTGGCCGCCACCTCCGAGCAAGCCCGCGAAATCGAACTCTTTCAGCTCCAGGCCGACGAAGGCCCGTGCATGGACTGCTACGCCACTGGCCAACCCGTCTCCGTCGCCGATGTGCGGGCCGAAACCGATCGCTGGCCTCAGTTCGCAATTGCCGCGCACGATGCCGGTTTTGCATCGGTGCATGCCGTCCCGCTGCGCGCGGCCGGAGCCGTACTCGGCGCCCTCGGCCTGTTCGGCAGCCGCCCCGGCACACTGACTGACGCCGATCTGCTTGTCGCCCAGACTCTTACGCATATCGCCTGCGTCGCGCTGGTTCAGCAACACCCAATCACACCGTCGGCTGTGCTTCCCCAGCTACGGTTGGCGCTTGCCAGCCGCGTCACGATCGAGCAGGCCAAGGGCTTCCTCCGTGAGCACCTCGACGTCGAAGTCGACCAAGCCTTCGCCATCTTGCGTACCTATGCCCGCCGTCGGAAGGAACACCTCACCGAGGTCGCCCATCGGTTAGTGACCGAACGCGAGTTTCGCCCCGCACTGTTGTCCGCGTTATCGGAACTCGCGCCCTAACCCCGGCGCGCGCGGGCCCGCCGAGCAGCCTCCTCGACCAAACGCTCAGCCACAACGTGAAGCTTGAGGTTCTGCTGCTGGCTCAGGCCGCTGAGCCGCTCGAATGCCTCCACCGCGTCGACGCCGGATCGGCTCCGGATGATCCCGATCGCTTGATCGATCACCGCCCGGCTCACCAATGCCCGCTGGAGCCGCTCCGTCCGCTCCCGCGCACTGGCCAACAGCTGCGCGTGGTACACCGACACCGCCGCCGGCCGCGCGAACTGTGATCCGAGCTCCACGGCGTGATCTGCGAACGCGTCGCGGCCATATGCATACGAGTTGATGGCACCGATCACCTGATCATCAATCATCAGCGGCAGCGCAAGCACGGAGTGCACTCCCATTCGAGCCACCCGGCCGCCGAAGTGCGGCCAGCGGGAATCGCTTCCGAGCGATCCGCTGACGGTGGGGCGCCTCGATCGCATGCAGGTGATGCAAGGCCCCTCATCGAGATCCTCGTACTGGGCGATATCGATCTCTTCGACGAACGCTGCAGTCACCGCCCATGTGTGGATCCGCGGTCGGTGATCGTTCGACTTGATCAACGTCACGCCTACGCCGTCCACACCGGGAATGGCCTGGGACGCGAAATCGGCTACATCCTGCAGGATTTCGCTGACTCGACGCGCGTCGGCAACGATCCCTGCCACCCCACTCAGGCCCGCGTGCAGATCAACCTCGTCCGCTTCGAGCTGCGCCCGGGACAGAGCGCGTTGCGCCGGCTCGCGGCCAGGTTGGGCATCGTAGTCCGACATCGTAGGTCATATTGTAGGCCGCGGCGCAACGCGGATCAGTTGATCAGCGTCAGCACGTGCGCGCGCCGGAGCTTTCCCGACGGTGTCTTGGGGATCATCCCGGGCGCGAGAACTACCACCTTGCGAGGCCGCACATCGACCTCGGCGAACACTTCGTGCGCCACTTCATGCTCGATGCGGCGGACTTCCGAAGGCTGCTGCCATGCGTTCGACTCGACCGCCACGGCAAAGGTCTCGCGTGACGGGTCGGCGTCCATCCGAACCGCCACGGCACACCCCGGCCGGACCCCTGCCACCCTCGCACCAGCGCGCTCGATGTCGGTGGGGTAGATCTTGCGGCCGGCCATGATGATGACGTCTTTCACCCGGCCACAGACCACTATGTTGCCGGTCTCGGTCAGATATCCGAGGTCACCAGTGTCGTACCAACCCCATCGTCTTGGGCCGCAACCAGACCGGCCACGGTGAAGTATCCCTTGGTCACCGATTGGCCACGCACCTGGATGACGCCGACGCTGCGGGCGGCCAGTACGTCGCCGTCCTCGTCGACGATCTGCACCGACATGCCTTCCAGCGGCCGTCCGAGGCATGTCAGCCGACGGGTGCAGCCTTTGGTCGCAGGGATTGCCCGATGCAAAACCGAGAGCATATCGGCGTCCACTTCATCGACGGCCATTCCGCCGCCGCAGTCGCTGAACGAGACCGCCACCGTCGTCTCCGCCATTCCGTACGCGGGAACGATCGCCTCTGGCTTCAGCCCGAACGGTGCGCCGGCGTCACACAACTCCTCCACATCTGATGGGTTCACCTGCTCGGCGCCCGACAGCGCCCACCGCAGCGACGACAGATCGAACTGCCCTGGCGTCGCCTGCCGACGCAGTCGCTTGGCGAACAGATTGTAAGCAAAATTGGGCGCAGCCGTCATGGTGCCCTGGTACTTGTCAATGAGCTTGCCCCACAACAAAACATCGCGAAGAAAGTCCATTGGGGTGATTTTGACGAGCTCGACACCGTAGTACATCGGAACGGTCAGGTATCCCGTCATGCCCATGTCGTGAAAGCACGGCAGCCAGCTGACGATCACATCGGTGTCAACATCGACTTTCGCACCGGCGAACATTGCCTCCGCGTTAGCAACGATGTTCGCGTGGGTAATCCGGACAGCCTTGGGATCCCCAGTGGAGCCCGAGTTCAACTGCAGAAACGCGACGTCACCATCATCGGTGCGCACGGGGTCGATCGCCCGACCGTCGAGCAGCTCCGCAATGGTCAGCACATTCATGCCCAACTGTGCCAGCAGCGGTGCCGCGGCCGTGAACGGCTCCTAGACCAGAACCACCTTCGCCTCGATCATCTTGATGACAGCGGTGGTCTCTTCGGCCCAGCGCTGCAGGTCGGTTCGCGGGGTCGGCTGATGCAACATCGTGAGACTGGCACCGCGCATCCAAATAGCTTGGGCAACCGGCGCGATCTCGACAGGAGCTCCTGCCAACACGGCGACCGCATCGCCGCGCTCGACTCCCGCCGTGGCCAGACCGCCGGCAACATGGCGGGCTCGCTGATGTACCTCCACCCAGGTGTGCCGTATTGGTGCGTGCGGCTCGCCAGTGACCATGCCCTTGAGACTCCATCGGGCATTGATGAACATCATGTCGGTAAAAGTGCTCATGGGTTCCTCTTGCCGCCGCGCGGTCGCTCGGGCACGTCGCCCGCGGGACGCGTTATGTAATGCAGATCGCGCACCCGCGTGAGAAGCGTTTAGGAGACGCCGGGATGACCGGGAGACCGCCTCAGGATTAGACGCGGTGCTGAGCCACCTGGCTAGTTCGACCGACACCCGCCCACGGGGAGCGGCACCCAAATCTATCGGCTTACGTCGATGTTCATCGCAACTCGGCGGGGAAGTCAGATCGCCGCCGTGACGTTTCCGGAAGGCTGGAGAGTCAACCGAAATCAGACCGTACACCGTCTACTGGGCTATTCACAGCATTTGCCGCAGCCGCTCAGAAATCGCCGGGAAAGCTACCGACCCGTGTGGCGGACGAGAGTCCTACTCGTCTCGTGTCTAACAGCAGTCTCCATAGGATCGTCGCTTTCTGACGTGTACGGTAATGAGAGCGACGAAATTAGGGCCGGTTGCGTCCGCTTTTTCGAAGCCAGACGACCGTTGGTGCAACTGTGGTGTTAAGCAGCCAGCATCAGACTGGCCGCCGTCGATTCGGCTGTGTGGACAAACGCGGCAACTCTTGCTTGATCACGGCTGGCCGGTTGCGTTTAGAGCATCGTGCCGTTGTGCCGCACGGCGGTGGAGTCGGCAACAATCCGCTTCGCCAGCGGTCGAAGCTTGACGTAGTTTGTCGGATCGCCACTTGAGAAGCTCAAAACGTCGCTTCCGCGCTGACCTCGTAGACCATCATGAGACAAGCCCGAAACATCACCCTGACCACCGCCGCAGCCCACTTCGGTGAATGGCCCAACGACATCTCGCGACTCGAACGCGGACTCAAACGCGACGACACCGTCGCCACTAAGTACCGAAGGTGGCTAAACACCGAGGTCATCGACGCCGCTTGACCCCAACACAAATAGAAGCATCGGACCGCCGCGTCTATCCACAGGTAAAACGAAAGTGACCCAACTGGTTTGAGGAAGCGCGTCAACTCGCCCATGGATGGGTAGTTAAGTTGTCGACGCCGACGACGGAAGGGACAGTCGCGTGAAGAAACTGGCGGCCGTGCTGGGTCCGCTGGCCGGACTCGCGGTCACCGCTAATGGCTACCGGCCGCTGAGCAAGCGCGGCTATCTCTCGATCTATGCGTTCAGCTTCGGAGTGTTCGCATCGGAGCTGCCATTGCAGCTGATTGCCGGCCAGTTCGCGGCGCTGGCCGCAGTGACCCACTGGCTCTCACCTCGGGTGCGCCGGTTCAGCTGGCTAGTGTCGGCCTTGTCATGGTTGGGGCTGCTGGGCCTCGACGTCCTTGGTCGGCGGGCCAACCGGCCGCTCACCGCCGCACTCGACGCCGGGTTGGGCACCGATCGTCGCACCGAGTCGGCCGACCTGTGGAAGCGGCCGGAGGGCGCAGGCACTGCCAAGTCACCGGGCGTGGTGCGGATGATGCGGATCTACCGCGACTATGCGCACGACGCCGACATCAGTTACGGCGATTACGGCGCGCGCAATCACCTCGACATCTGGCGGCGCCCCGACTTGGACCGGAACGGACGGGCGCCGGTGCTTTTGCAGGTTCCCGGCGGCGCCTGGATGGTGGGTAGCAAACGCCAGCAGGCGTATCCGTTGATGAGCCATCTAGCCGAGTTGGGTTGGGTGTGCGTGGCGATCAACTACCGGCTCAGCCCTCGATCGACCTGGCCGGACCACATCGTCGACGTCAAGCGGGCACTGGCGTGGACTAAGGAGCACATCGCCAAGTACGGCGGCGACCCGGACTGGGTCGCGATCACCGGCGGATCGGCCGGCGGACACCTGTCGGCGTTGGCCGCCCTCACCGCCAACGATCCCTGGTTTCAACCGGGCTTCGAACACGCCGACACCAGTGTGCGCGCGGCGGTTCCGTTCTACGGCCTCTATGACTTCACCGGGACAGACAGCGCGATCCATCCGCTGATGGCGCCGACACTGGCGAAGTACGTGTTCAAGCTGAAGCGGGCCGATACCACCGAGGCATTCCGCGCCGCCTCGCCGATTACGTACGCCTCCGCAAGCGCACCACCGTTTTTCGTGTTACACGGGACCAACGACTCGCTGATCCCGGTTGAACAGGCCCGCGGGTTCACTGCGCGGTTGCGCGAAGTCAGCCGCCAGCCGGTCGCTTACGCCGAATTGCCGTTCGCGCAGCACGCCTTCGATATCTTCGGGTCGGTGCGTGCCACCCATGCGGCGGTGGCCGTCGAGCAGTTCCTCGCCGAGATCTACGAGCGCACGATCGTGGCGTCTAGCCGGATCGCTGAGTAACGCGCAGACCCAGCGAAAGAAGCAGTCGCACATCGGGATTGGCCAGCGACGTGGACAGCAGCTTCTCGATCCGCCGAACCCGGTAGCGCACGGTATTGGGATGGACGTGCAGCTGCTCGGCCGCAGCGGCGATGTCATTGAAACTGTCCAAGTAGACGCCCAGCGTCTGGGCCAAGACCGGATCGTGGGCCCGTAGGTCGCGCACTCGCGGGTCGACCAGTCGTTCGTCTGCGCCGACCATCGTGACGATCTCGTCGAGCAGCACGGCGGTGCGGGCTTCAGCCAGCGACGTCAGCTCGCCAAACGAATCCGGATGGCGCTCAGCGCTATCGAACACTCGATCTATCTCGGCTCGCACCGCGGCCAAGCCAGCCAGTCCGGTGACCGGCGCGGCGATGACTGACCGTAACTGCAGTCCCAGCTCGCTACTCAACGCACCGATGGTGCCGCGAATCCAGGAGATGAGCGACGACCGCTTTGTCGTCTGAGGAAACAGCACATATATCCTCGAGCCGCGCGAGACGACCTGGGCATCAGCACGAAAAGCACTGGCGCTCAACGCCACCACGTCGGCTAACCGGGCATGACGGTCTGGGGTGTCGAAACCGATCAGGGCGGCGCTGGCAGCGCCGCCGTCGGTTGCGATGCCCAATTCTGTGGCAATGGCGTCCATGTCGACCGATTCGCCCTCTGCCAGGCCCAGCAGCTGCTGTACGCGTAGCACGTGCGTCGAGGGTCGAGCCGCCAGTCGCGACATAATGCGCGCCGCCAGCACGGCGGCGCCGCGCAACACCTCCTCGGCGTCGTCCGCCAGCGGCCGTGACCCTTGTTGCACCCATATCGTGCCGGCGAACAGCGGCGCCCGGCGGGCGTCGAGGCCCGGCAGGTGGATACCGACCGCCAGCCTGGGCCGCAGGCCCAATTCGGGGCGTTCGGCGACCCGGACCACATTGCCGCTGGCTCGAAGCGCATCGAAGATGCCCCATTGGCCGATCCACTTCAGATGCTCGGGCGGTCCGGCACGCCCCAGGATCGATAACCGCCGCAGTTCGTCGGCTTCGTCGTTGGATGCCGAATAGGCCAACACGTGCGACTGCTCGTCCTCGATGCTGACCATGCCGTGGACCCGGTCGGCCACCGACTGCGCCAGGCCAAACAAGTCGGTGCCCGAGTCGTAGTGCGGATCGGCCCGATTGCCGTGGTGCTCGAGGACGTGATCGACCAGTCGATACAACCGCTCCCAGCGAGCCTGCGGATCCACGGCCACCACCGCCGTCCCGACTGTGACAGCGCGGGCCACCAGGGCGTCGGACGGTTCCTTGGCGAAGATGGCCACCGGCGCACGATCGGCCGGCCCGGCTTGGACCCAGCGCTGTGCCTCTTTGTCGGCCACGCCCAGCAGAAAGAACACGTCCGCAGAGTCCGCGCCGCGGCCCAGGCCCAACCGCACATCGTCGGAATCGATCAGCGCCGCCGACGTCACCGGCAGGTCCAGACCGCGAGGAGCCTCAACCAGACTCACCACGGTGGTGTCCAGGGCCAATAGCAGCTGACCCAGCCCGACACCGGCCATGCGCATATTGTCCGATTCTACTACGAATGCCGATATCGGTTTGTCCAATCAGCCAAGCCGACCGGCCATCGGTCCTGAGATCCTGAAGTCATGGACGCGATCACCGATGTTCCCCTGCCCGCCAACGAGTCGATTCACGATTACGCAGCGACGTCACCCGAACGCAGCCGACTGCACGCCGCGTTGACTTCGCTGGCCGCTGAGCCGATCGACCTGCCGCACGTCATCGGTGGCGCGCATCGGATGGGTGACGGTGAGCGGATCGACGTGGTTCAGCCGCACCGGCATGCCGCGACGCTGGGCACGATGACCAACGCCGACCATGCCGATGCCGCTGCCGCGGTAGAGGCGGCAATGGCCGCCCGAGCACACTGGGGGGCGACCCCGTTCGACGAACGTGCGGCGGTGTTTCTGCGCGCCGCCGATCTGCTTGCCGGGCCGTGGCGCGAGACGATCGCGGCCGCAACCATGCTGGGTCAGTCCAAAACCGCCTACCAGGCCGAGATCGACGCGCCCTGCGAGCTGGTCGATTTCTGGCGCTTCAATGTCGCTTTTGCACGCCAAATACTGGCGCACCAGCCGCTGAGCGTACGCGGGGAGTGGAATCGCACCGACTACCGGCCGCTGGACGGATTCGTCTATGCGATCACGCCGTTCAACTTCACGGCGATCGCTGGGAATCTGCCCACCGCACCGGCGCTGATGGGAAACACGGTGGTGTGGAAACCGTCGGTCACGCAGACATTCGCCGCATATCTGACCATGCAACTGCTGCAGGCGGCCGGGTTGCCGCCCGGAGTGATCAATCTGGTGGCCGGTGATGGCATCGCGGTTTCTGATGTGGCGCTGGCGGATCGGCGACTGGCGGGCATCCACTTCACCGGATCAACGGCGACTTTTCAGCATTTGTGGCGCGAGGTTGGCGCCAACATCGAGCGCTACCACAGTTACCCGCGCCTGGTGGGCGAGACCGGTGGCAAAGACTTCGTCATCGCACACGCCTCAGCTCAGCCCGATATGCTGCGCACCGTGCTGATCCGCGGCGCGTTCGACTACCAGGGCCAGAAGTGCTCGGCAGCATCGCGAGCATTCATCGCCCACTCGGTGTGGCAACAGATGGGCGACGACTTCCTGGCGGCCACCGCCGAGTTACCTTTCGGCGACATCACTGACCTGTCCAACTTCGGCGGCGCGCTGATCGACGAGCGTGCCTTCGCCAAGAACGTCAATGCGATCGAACGTGCGAAAGGTGCAGCGGGTGTGACGATCGCGGTCGGCGGCGAATACGACGACAACGAAGGATATTTCGTGCGCCCAACGGTGTTGTTGTCCGACGACCCGACCGACGAGTCGTTCGCCACCGAGTACTTCGGTCCGCTGCTTTCGGTGTACGTCTACCCCGACGACCAGTACGACCGGATCCTCGACGTGATCGACACCGGGTCACGTTACGCCTTGACTGGTGCGGTGATCGCCGACGACCGCGACGCTGTGCTGACCGCGCAGAACCGGCTGCGGTTCGCCGCCGGCAACTTCTATGTCAACGACAAGCCGACCGGGGCGGTGGTGGGCCGCCAACCGTTCGGCGGCTCACGCGGTTCGGGGACCAACGATAAGGCCGGTTCGGCACTGAATCTGTTGCGCTGGACGTCGGCGCGTTCGATCAAGGAGACGTTTGTCCCGGCCACCGATCACCACTATCCGCATATGGCGGCGCAGTGATGTCCGGTCTGTTCGCCAAAACGCTGCGGCCGGCGATCCTGGGCGCCGGCCGCTCCGACGGTTTGCGGCGCACCGCAGAACGGTTACCCGTCACCCGCAAGGTGGTGCACCGCTTCGTGCCGGGCGCGACCCAGGGTCGGGCGTTAGACAGCGTTGCGGCACTGCGGGATTTGGGGCGGCTCGTCAGTATCAACTACCTGGGCGAGGATGTCACCGACGTGGACGGCGCGAACGCCACCTTGCGTGCTTACCTCCAGCTTCTCGACGCGTTGGGTCGCCGCCCGGACGCCGCCCACTTCCGCGTGCGTCCGCTGGAGGTATCGTGCAAGCTCTCGGCGTTGGGGCACGCGCTGGACCGCGACGGCGAAAAGATCGCTTTTGCCAATGCGCACACCATCTGCGAGCGCGCCGAGCAGATCGGCGCTTGGGTGACCGTGGACGCCGAAGACCACACCACGACGGATTCGACGCTGTCGATCGCTACCGACTTGAGGGCTGATTTTCCTTGGCTGGGCGTAGTTTTGCAGGCCTACCTTCGACGCACACACAGCGATTGCGAACAGCTCGCCACGTCTGGTATCAGGGTCCGGCTGTGCAAAGGTGCCTACGACGAGCCGGCATCGGTGGCCTACCGCGACGCCGCAGCGGTCACCGACTCGTATCTGCGCTGCCTTCGGGTGCTGATGGCAGGGTCGGGCTACCCGATGGTGGCCTCTCACGACCCCGTGGTTATCGACGCGGTGGCCGCATTGGCGAATGAATTCGACCGAGCATCAGATGATTTCGAATACCAAATGCTCTATGGCATCCGCGATGACGAGCAGTTACGGCTGGCCTCCGCCGGCAACCAGGTTCGGGTATACGTGCCGTTCGGCACCCAGTGGTACGGGTATTTCATGCGCCGGCTGGCCGAACGGCCGGCCAACCTGAGGTTTTTCCTGCGGGCGCTCGCGCAGCGCGGTCACTGAGCGGTCAGTCGACCACGATTGCGCGCCTCGGCCACCGCGTTTCGGCAGGCCTGAGACGGGTATAGCCAGCCGCAATAGGAAAGCAGGTGTGCTAATGAGAGCTGTCACGTGGCAGGGCAAACGCGACGTGCGCGTCGAGACGGTGCCTGACCCGAAGATCGAGGAGCCCACCGACGCCATCATCGAGGTCACGTCAACGAACATCTGTGGATCTGACTTGCACCTCTACGAAGTCCTCGGTGCGTTCATGAAACCAGGAGACATCCTCGGTCACGAACCCATGGGAATCGTCCGTGAGGTAGGTGATGAAGCCGGTGACCTCCGGGTCGGAGATCGAGTCGTCATCCCGTTCCAGATCTCGTGCGGCACCTGTCACACGTGCGCCCAGCAGCTTTACACACAGTGCGAAACGACCCAGGTGCGCGACCATGGCATGGGTGCGGCACTGTTCGGGTATTCCGAACTCTACGGCGAGATACCCGGTGGTCAGGCTGAGCTGTTGCGTGTCCCGCAGGCCCAGTTCACCCACATCAAAGTTCCTGCAGAGCCGCCGGACTCGCGGTTCGTCTATCTCTCCGATGTACTACCAACCGCATGGCAGGCGGTCGCCTACGCGGAGATCCCCGACGGCGGAACGGTCACCGTACTCGGCCTGGGTCCGATCGGGGACATGGCCGCTCGCATCGCCGATCACCTCGGTTACCGGGTCATCGCCGTCGACTTGGTGCCCGAGCGACTCGCCCGCGCCGCGGAGCGGGGGATTCACACCATCGATCTGGGCGGAGTCGATCCATCCATCGGTGATGCGATCCGGGATCTCACCAGCGGGCGTGGGACGGACTCGGTAATTGATGCGGTGGGGATGGAGGCACACGGTTCTCCGGCTGCGCACCTGGCCCAGCAGGCCGTCGGTCTGTTGCCGGATGTGGTCGCTAAGCGACTGATGCAAACTGCCGGGGTGGACCGACTCAGCGCACTGTATTCCGCCATCGACATCGTGCGCCGCGGCGGAACAATCTCGCTATCCGGCGTCTACGGCGGTATGGCCGACCCGCTGCCGATGCTCACAATGTTCGACAAACAGCTAACTGTTCGGATGGGCCAGGCCAATGTGAAGAGGTGGGTCGACGACCTCATGCCCTTGCTGGGTGACGATGACCCGCTCGGCGTCGACACCTTCGCCAGCCATGTGCTACCGCTGGACCAAGCTCCGTACGCCTACGAGATCTTTCAAAAGAAACAGAACGGCGCCGTGAAAATCATGCTAAAGCCATGAACCCCAGTTGAGTTCGCCGGCGGCTGCTCCGCCATGCTGACCCCGTTTAACGGGCCCTTCAGCGGGTACTAGAACTGCGCCACATTCTTGAGCCTGCAGGAATGATCTGCGGTGGGTAACAACGGAAGAGTGCGTTGGCCCAGCCGCTACTCGACTGTTTCTTCTCGAAGGACTCATCGTGTTGCGCGTTGCTTCGGTGCCAGCTTCGCATGTCTACGTGCGCCATCTGTCAGAGCCTGACGGGGTTCACGATGTCGTGCGCCTGGCAGACCCGGTGCCGGCTGACGGACGTACCGTGCCGGGCGGCTGGTGGCCGCCGCTGATGCTCGAACCGGGCTGGGTCACCCAACATCACGACGACTTTGACGTTTTTCATCTGCACTTCGGTTTCGACGCTCTCGAGCCGGACGCGCTGTCAGGTGTCATGCAGGAACTACGGGAGAAGGGCAAACCGCTGCTCTACACGGTGCACGATCTGCGTAACCCACATCATCCTGACCCGCAGGTACACGCCGACCAACAAGATGTGCTTGTCGCGGCTGCCGACGAGTTGATCACCTTGACGCCCGGTGCTGCAGGAGCGGTCTGGGATCGCTGGGGACGGCAATGCCATGTGCTGCCCCACCCGCATGTGCTTGACCGCAACCGCATTGAGCAAACGCGCCGCGTCGGTGACCGCTTCGTTATTGGCGTGCACGTCAAGAGTTTGCGCGCCAATATGGACCCGCTACCGATCGTCGAAACGCTCACCGAGATCGTCTCAGTACTACCGAAGGCCGTGCTGCAAATTGATGTGCACGACGAGATTTTCGACCCTGACAATCATTGGTTCGCGCCGGAGACCGGGCAGGCATTGTTGAAGTACGACCGGTACGACCACGTGCGGGTCCACGTGCACCCGTACTTCTCCGACAGCGAATTGTGGGCATACCTGTCATCGTTAGACGCATCGGTACTGCCGTACCGGTTTGGCAGCCATTCCGGGTGGATCGAAGCATGCTTCGATCTCGGCACCGCAGTCATCGTGCCGTCCTGCGGCTTTTACGATCAGCAATGTCCATGCAGCGTCTTCGAGTTCACCGAAGACCGCTTCGGCGACGAATCGCTGCGTCGTGCGGTCGAGGACGCCTACCGCGGATGGGAGCTCGGACAACCCGCACCACGAGCAACCTGGCCGGAGCGGCGTTTCGAACGAATCGAAATAGCTGCGGCTCATCGGTTTATCTACCAGGGCTTGCTCACATGAATTCCGTGCTTCGTATCGCGTTGATCGCCTCCAGCCGTTTTCCGGTCAGCCAGCCCTTTGCCGGCGGGCTGGAAGCTCATGTCTGGCACCTGGCCCGGGCGCTCGCCAGACGCGGCCACCAGGTATCCGTTTTCGCCGCGCCGGGATCCGACCCGGATTTGGACTGTCACACCCTGGCGGTTCGCCCCCTGGCTGTGTCGGATGCCGCGCGGGCAGATGTATCCATGCCCGCGGAGACGTTCATGGCAGACCACCACGCGTACCTGACATTGATGTTGCAGCTCGCCGGTTGCGGCCGCGACGATTTCGACATAGTGCACAACCACAGCCTGCATTACCTGCCAGTCGCGATGGCTTCCCTGCTTTCAATACCGATGCTTACTACCGTCCACACGCCGCCGACTCCGTGGCTGGAATCAGCAGTCGACGCAACGGCGGGACTCCAGACGCGGTTCGCAGCTGTCTCGCACCACACGGCAGCTGCATGGTCGGCCGCGTTGGGGCGCATAACCGTGGTGCCCAACGGTATCGATGTGCAGCAGTGGCCCCTGGGGCCCGGTGGAGGTCCGCTGGTGTGGTTCGGCCGGATTACGGCCGAAAAAGCACCTCATCTGGCCGTCGCCTCGGCCCGGCAAGCCCGCAGGCCCCTGGTGCTTGCCGGTCCGATCTCCGATCCGCACTACTTCGCAACTATGGTCGCGCCGCAACTCGACGGGCAAATCCGATATGCCGGCCACCTCGACCAGAGCCAAGTGGCACGGCTGATGGGCAAGGCCGCAGTGGCGTTGGTCACCCCGGTTTGGGATGAGCCATACGGACTCGTCGCCGCCGAAGCAATGTGTTGCGGCACGCCGGTCGTCGCCTTTGGCCGTGGGGGGATCCCCGAACTCGTTGCGTCCCAAGCGGGCCGGCTTGTCACACCGGGAGATGTGGCTGCGATGGCAGACGCCATCGGGCAAGCGGAGCGCCTTCCGCGAAGGCAGGTACGTGACCATGCCGTTCGTCATTGCTCTTCGGAGGCGATGCTGAGCGCCTACCTGGAGCTGTACAGCGAGATGATCGACAAACACTGCGAGGTCCGACATGATCGGCTATTACATTCATCATCAGGGATTCGGGCATCTTGCGCGGGCGATGAGCATCTGCGCAGAACTGCGTCGGCCGACGACCGCGCTGACCTCGCTGAGGATTCCTGCTCCGCATCCGTTCACCGCGGTCGTGGAGTTACCGCGTGACGACGAAGCGGAGCAAGTGAGCGAGGCGACTGCGCACGGTGCGCTGCATTGGGCACCGCACCACGATTGTGGGTTTCAGGCTCGAATGGATGCGATTGCCCGCTGGGTTGCCGAGGCGCGGCCGGAAGCCGTCGTGACAGACGTGTCGGTGGAAGTCGCGGTGTTCGTTCGCCTACTGGGCGTGCCGGTGATCGTGATGGCCCTTCCCGGCAAACGGTTCGACGCCCCGCATCTGCTTGCCCACCGGCTTGCCGATCACATTGTGGCGGCGTGGCCACAGGAGCTGGGGGTGCCGGCGTGGTTGCGTCCGCATGCCGAGAAAACAAGTTACGTCGGTGGCATCAGCCGTTTTGACGGGCGAGCCTGTTCTTCCGCGGATGCGTCGGCGGAGGCGCGGGTTCTCGTTCTCGGTGGGGCCAGTGCGGACTTCGGCAGCGGGATTGGCGACTGCGCGCAAGCCTGTCCGGGGACGATGTGGACATTGCTCGGTGGCACCCATGGTCATTGGAAAGATGACCCCTGGCCGCAGATCTGCGCCGCTGACGTGGTCGTCACCCACGCGGGCCAAAGCGCCGTTGCCGACGTCGCGGCCGCGGGACGGCGGGCTGTGGTGATCCCTCAACCGCGTCCTTTTGATGAACAGGGGGTCACCGCGGCAGTGTTACGCCGGTACCGACTGGCGACCGTCACGCGGGCCTGGCCGGACGTTCGGGCATGGCCGGGACTGCTTGCGCAAACCTTGGCCAGCGATCCTCATAGCTGGAGTCGCTGGCGGGTGCAGGGCGCAGCGGCGCGCGCCGCAACGGCGATTGAATTGACAGCGCAACGTTGTGCACCGGTGGCCGCGCGATGAAGACCGCGGTGATCACAACGGTACGCGGGAGAGGCTCGCATTTGCGTCGGCAGCTGCGAGGGTTGGCGCTAAGCAGCCATCCGGCCGACATGCATATCGTAGTGGCGCTTGGCGATTCGCGTGCAAGCGACATCGTTGCCGAAGAAGATTCGCCCGCCTCAGTCATCGAGTTGGACGCCGCCGAGCCCATACCGATCGCGCACGGACGTAACCAAGGAGCAGCCGCCGCGCTGCGAGAATCGGCGCAGTTGTTGATCTTTCTCGATGTCGACTGCATCCCGGGTACCGAACTGATCGCCCGGTACCGTTACACGGCAAGCCAGCCCGTGCATGCAAACGCTTTGTTGTGCGGACCGGTCACCTACTTGGCACCTCCTGGGCCACGGGGCTATTCGATCACCGAACTCCAGTCGCAGGCCAATCCCCATTCCGCACGCCCGGTACCAAGCGACGGGGAAGTGCTGCCCACAACGGAATATGCACTTTTCTGGTCATTGTCGTTCGCGGTCAGCGCCCCAACCTGGAAGAAGATCGGCGGCTTCTGCGAAAGCTATCGCGGCTATGGGGGCGAAGATACCGACTTCGCTCAATGCGCCGCGGTGCGAAAGGTCCCGATGCGGTGGGTGGGAGGTGCCCACGCATTCCATCAGTTCCACCCCACGACCGACCCCCCAGTTCATCATCTCGATGACATCCTGCGTAATGCGATGATCTTTCACGACCGCTGGGGCTGGTGGCCCATGCAGGGATGGTTAGCAGCTTTTGAGGCACGAGGATTGGTTGCCCGCGACGCCGACGGGCACCCCTACCGCGTCGCTGGATAAGCACGCCGCGGCCGGGGCCGGTTGTCGGCGAAGCCCCGCACGACGTGTGCCCGCACGAAGTCCGCGACGACATCGGCGTTGTCCATATCCAGCGTTGACGACGGTGTGCTGAACAACGAGAACAGTATCCGCGCGAACCATTCACCGGCCGACTGGATGTCGAGGTCTTTGCGAACCTCGCCGGTGAGCTTGGCCGCGGCGAGGTGAGGTGCGAGGAAGTCGACACACTCACGCAGTAAGACAGCGGCGTCTTTGGTCAGCAGCAGGCTGATCGCCTCTTCGTCGAAGTATTTCTCGGAGGCGATGACCCGTCGCGCCTGGGTGACGAATACCGCTGCGCGGCTCAGCTTGTCCTCCAGCGAGCGGCCTCGGTCCATCGCCGTGGACATCTGCCGATAGAACTGTTCGGAAGCATGTTCGGCGCAGGCTTCGACGATGGCGGCCTTGTCGCGGAAGTACTCATAGATCGTGCTGCGGGAGACTCCGGCCACCTTGGCGATGTCGACGATCGTGGCCTTCTGCAGTCCTTGCTTGCGGAAACAGCTGTATGCGGACTCGACGATGAGTTCGCGGGTATCGGTCACGGGGCTCAACTCAGAGGTCTGGGTCATCACGGAACCACAGCGCCCCTCGGTACCAATCCGGCATCGGCGGATTCGAATGCGGCGTTGATGTCGGCGAGGCGAAACGGCTTGGGCATCAGCCGACTGAACGGAAAACGGGTGTGCTGCAAAAACAACAACCCGATCGCCAGGGTCACCGGGTCGTAGAGCATCACACCGCGCACCGATTTGTTGCCGTAGACCAAAACGCTGGGGTCGAGCTCGAAGGTGCGTCCAGTTCCGACGTTGCCGACCTCGAGCAACGTTCCGCCGTTGTTGAGGAACCCGATGCCGTCGGGAATTACGCCTGGTGCACCGACGACTTCGAGCACCCAGTCGGCGCCTATGCCGTCGGTGTGCTGATGGATTTGCTCGGTGATTTCTGCGGTCGTCATGGCGCCGGCGTCGAGGCAATGAGTGGCACCGAAGTCGGATGCGACGTCGAGGCGCTCAGTGAGCTTGTCGATGACGATGACCTCCGCCGCGCCAGCGGTGCGTGCGACGGCGGCGGCGTTAATGCCCAGTCCGCCGGCGCCCTGGATGACAACGGTGTCCCCCAGCCGTACGTCGCGCAGCGCGAACATCACCTGGGCCAGTGCACAATTGAGCGGCGCAACAGCTTCGTCGGTGAGTTCCCCGGGCACCTTGTACAACGGCTGTCTGCGGGTGGTGTAGTAGTACTCGCCGTGGGCGCCGACGAAGTGCGGGACCTGGTCGTGGGTGCGGAATTCGCCTGCCATCGGGTTCTGGCAGGCGTGCGGCCGGCCGCGTGCGCACGCATGGCATTGTCCGCACGTCCAGAAGTACGGCGTGACGACACGGTCGCCCACCGCCAGCGGTTTGCCGGTCGCGTCGATGGTCAGTCCGTCACCGAGTTCGGCTATTTCGCAGACCATTTCGTGGCCCATTGCGAACGGATAGAAAAGGGGGAGCTCACCGCGGAAGATGTGCAAGTCGGACCCGCAGATCCCGGCCATCCGCAGTTTCAGCGCGGCGGTACCCGGTGCCGGCGTGGTGAGCGGAAACTCGGCGAGTTCAATCGGCCCTCCGACAGCGGTCAGCAATGCGAGCTTGGGCATGGCTGTCGTGCCTACCGGTCCGGCGCCAGAATGAGACCGCTGGTGGGTACCCCGGTGCCGGAGGTGACGAGTACGTGCTCGACGTTGTCGACTTGGTTATACGAGGTGCCGCGTATTTGACGCACGCCCTCGGTGATGCCGTTCATGCCGTGGATGTATGCCTCGCCGAGCAGCCCGCCGTTGGTGTTGATCGGCAGCTCTCCGCCCAGCGACAGCCGTTCGATGGTGGCGAAGTCTTTGGCTTCGCCCCGTCCGCAGAATCCGAGTTCCTCGAATTGGGTGAACACGAACGGCGTGAAATGGTCGTAGATGAACGCGGTTTGGATGTCTTGTGGCTTGAGACCCGAATCGCGCCAGAGCCTGTCGGCGACCACACCCATCTCGGGCAACCCGGTGATGTCCTCGCGGTAGTAGCTGGTCATCATTTCACCGTTAGCGGCAGCGCCCTGCGCGGCTGCGCTGATGATCGCAGGCGGCTGCCGTAGGTCGCGGGCCCGCTGCACGCTGGTGACCACCAGCGCGACCCCGCCGTCGCTCTCCTGGCAGCAGTCCAGCAGACGCAGCACGGGTTCGATGATCCACCGCGAATTCTGGTGGTCTTGCAAGGTGATCGGACGCTGGTAGAACCATGCGTCGGGGTTGGTGGCCGCGTGTGCGCGGTCGATCACGGCGATGCGGCCGAAATCCTCGTTGGTAACCCCATAAGCCGACATATAGCGCTGGGCGTGCATCGCGACCCACGCTGCGGGAGTGAGCATGCCGAACGGGGCATAGTGCGCCATGAACAGCGGGGTCTCTGCGCTGGTGCGTCCGCTGCCGCCAAACCGAAACCCGGAACGTTCGTTGAAGGCGCGCCAGCACACCACGACGTCGGCGACGCCGCTGGCGATGGCCATCGCCGCATGCACCACAGTGCCGGCTGCTGCGCCGCCGCCGTGGTGTACACGGCTGAAGAAGCTCAGGTCACCGATGCCCACGTTTCGGGCGATGTCGATCTCGTCGCTGGAGTCCATGGTGAAGGTGACCATGCCGTCGACGTCGCTCGGCGAAAGCCCGGCGTCGTCGAGCGCAGCGCTGACCGCCTCGCACGCCAATTGCAGCTCGCTGCGCCCGGATTCCTTGGAGAACTCGGTCTGGCCGATCCCGACGATGGCGCAGCTGCCCGGCAGCGAGCCGCTCATGCGCCAGCCCCGTCGAGCAGACTGAGAACGGCGGTGCCGGAGACGTGATCACCAAGGCTGTTGGATGCGGTAAAGGTCACCTCGACGAGCCCCTCACCTTCGCCGCGGGACTTGGCAGTCACCGTGCCGTTGAACTTCAGTGGGTCGTCGGGAAAACACGGCACGCCAAGGCGAATCGCTAGCTTCGTCACCATCGCTTCGGGTCCGGCCCAGTCGGTGAGGAAACGCACGCAATAGCCGTTCGAGGTCAAGATGTTCATGAACAAGTTGGGCGAGCCTTGCTTGTTGGCGTAGTCGCGGTCGTGGTGCACAGGCATGAAGTCACGCGACGCGATCGCGCCGGCGACGATCATCGTGGTGGTGATCGGGATTTCGAGCGGGCTGACTTCGTCGCCGACTTCGATGTCGTTCCACTGCAAGGTGGCTGTGCGGCTTCTGGCTGTCGTCATAACCGTCCTTTACGAGTATGCGCTGCCGAGCTGCGCTAGTTGCTGGGAAGCCGAACTCAGGGTGAGCTCGTTCTGTTTGGCCCACAAGAAGTAGCGATGCAACGGATAGCTGGTGTCGATCCCGATCCCGCCGTGCACGTGTTGGGTGGTGGCCGCGACGCGGGCGCCGGCCTCAGCGGCCCAGAACTTCGCGATCCGTGCTGCGCGATCTGCCGGCCGTCCCTGCGCAATCAGCCAGGCCGCGTGCCAGGTGGTCCACCGGATCGCCTCAACGTCGATGAACCCATCGGCCATCCGTTGTTGTACAGCTTGGAAGCTGCCGATCGGGCGGCCGAATTGCTCACGCGCGGCGGTGTAATCGGCGGCCATCCGCAACGCCCGCTCCGAGACGCCGAGCTGAATCGCGCACAGACCAACCAGCGCGCGGGTGTACAGCGCCGAGACCAGGGAATCAGGGCCCTCAAGCCGATCTGCGGCGGAAACGACTGCGCCGTCGAGAAATACGTCGGCGCACGGTTCTCGAGTGGTGATCGACACCGGCCGGATCTCGACGCCGGGCGAGTCAGTCGCCAGTAGGAACAGGCCGATATGACCATCGTCTGTGGCGGCGGGTATCAACACGGTGTCGGCGAGCTGGGCTACCGGCACCAGCTCTTTGGTGCCGTCCAGCCGCCAATTCGGGCCGTCGCGACGCGCGGTGGTAGCAGGGTTCGTGGGGTCGGAGCGGCCCGGCTCTTGCAGACCCGCGGTCAGAATGCGGGTTGCGTCGACAACGCCGGGCAGGAAGCGTCGCTGTTGCTCTGGACTCCCGTGCCGGGCGATCGGGTCGGCACCCAGCAAAAGCGTCGGGTAAGCAGGCACCGGAGCCACGCTCCAGCCCACCGCCGCCAGCAACACCCCAAGTTCCACGAAGCCACCGCCCGTGCCGCCGAGCGACTCCGGTAATGCGGTGCCCAGCAAGTCGACGGCGGCAAGTTCCTTCCACAGGGCAACGTCGTAGCGGGTCTCGCCGGCTTCCAGTTCGGTCAGTCGTTCCGGTGAGGCCCGGCGCTCGAAAAGTTCCCGGGCCAGCTTGCTGATGGTCTCTTGCTCTTCGGTAAATGTGAAATCCATGGAAATTCACCCGGTCATTCGGCAGCGGGCCGGAACTGGTGCAGCACAAGGTCGTTATCGAAAGTCTGGTAGAACACCTCGACCGGCATCCCGACCGTGACGTCGGGTGGGTCGATCTCGCAGAGGTTCGACAGCAGCCTTACCCCTTCGGCGAGCTGCACCAGGACGACGATGTAGGGATAGTCGAAGAACGGGAACCGCGGTTCATGCGGCATCACGTAGCTGTACACCGTGCCCCGGCCCGACGACTCGATCGCTTCCCATTCCAGGGAACGGCATTTCGGGCACATCGGCCGGGGCGGATTGCGCAGCGCTCCGCATCCATGGCAGCGCTGGATCAACAGCTTGTGGTCCCGCAGCCCGTTCCAGAAGAACTCGGTGTCCGGGCTGATCGTCGGAGCCAGTCGCGTCGCCATCAGCGTTCCGGCCTAAATCGCAGCACGCGGAACCGTTGGCGCCCCAGCACTTCACCGTTCTGATCGGTGTAGGTGATCACCCAGGTTAGAAAGAAGCCAGTGCCCAGCGCCGTCTTCTTCTCGTCGGAGACGTCCTCGAACACCGATGTCGCGCTGATCACGTCGCCCAGTCGGGGATAGCGCTCGATTTCGAACTCCGAGTTGGTCGCCACGGTGCTGCTATATCCGGCCTCATCGAGGAACGCGGTGGGATTGTCCTTGATCTCCATCGGTGCACCGCCACGCTCTCCGATGCCCTCCAGTTTCGGCGACGGCATCGTCCAGGTTTGCAGCATCACCGGCGGCGACACGATGCCGCCGAACCGGGACTTGGCCGCGAACTCAGGGTCGAGGTAGACCGGATTCATGTCGGCAAGCGCATACGCCCAGTGCCGGATCATCGGTTGATTGACCGGATCCGGCGCCACCGACGGCGTTCCGGCACCGCCGGTGGGTTGGCCGACAAGCGCTTTCAGCTTGTTAGGGAACTCGCTATCTGAGTTGGTCACTGAGTCGATTCTCCTGACTTCTCGGTCGCGCGAAGATCGCGTGGTGCCCGCGGCATGCCTAGTCCGGCCATCGCGATGATGTCTCGTTGGATTTCGTTGGCGCCGCCACCGAATGTGCTGATGACCGCGACCCGGTATGCGGACTCCAGCGCGCCTTGCAGCGGAGCACCGGCACCACGCCGTAACCCGTTGCAGTCCAGTACTTCCAATAGCTGGCGAGCGACCTGCGGGGCCAGCTCGGTACCGAAAACCTTCGCCGCCGACGCTTCTCCCATGCTGAGCACACCCTTGGTCATCGCGGCGTTGACCCGAAGGTTCATCAGTTTGTATGCTGCGACCTCTGCCTCGACCCGAGCCAGCGCCAGCTGCACCCAGGGCTGGTCGATGACGCGACCGTCGTCGAGCTCGGTGTCGCGCGCCCACTGCAGCGTCTGCTCGAACAACGGCTCGAGCGCACCGAGATTGCCCAGGGCGGCCCGCTCGAAATTCAGCTGGGTGGTGATCAGTTGCCAGCCCTGGTTTTCACCGGCCACGATCGCGCTCGCCGGAACCCGTACATCGTCGTAAAACGTGTAAAAGGTGGAAATGCCCGGCATGGTGTGCAGCGGCTGCCAGGAGAACCCAGACGACGAGGTGGGCACGATAAAGATCGAAATGCCCTTGTGCTTCTTGGCGTTTGGGTCGGTGCGTGCGGCCAGCCAGATGTAGTCGGCGTAAGCAGCCCCACTGGTGAACATTTTCTGACCGTTGATCACGTACTCGTCGCCGTGGCGTACCGCGGCGGTGCGCAGCGACGCCAGGTCACTGCCGGCATCCGGCTCGGAGTAGCCGATGGCGAACTCGACACTGCCCTGCAGGATGGCCGGCAGAAACGTCTGCTTCTGCTCCTCGGTGCCAAAGTGCATCAATGTCGGCCCGACTGTGTTGAGGGTCACCAACGGAATCGGCGCGTTGACCCTTCTGGCCTCTTCGGCGAAGATGAACTGCTCAATTGCCGAAAAGCCTCGCCCGCCATATTCTTTAGGCCAGCCGACGCCGAGCAGGTTAGCCTCGGCCAGGGCACGCACGCATTCGCGTACCGCGGGCCCGCCTTCGATGCGTTCGCTAACGGCGGCCTGCCGTTCCGGCGTCATGACCTTTTCCATCGTCGCGCGAATCTCGTCGCGTAGCTGTTCTTGCTCGGGGGTGTAGTCGAGTCGCATCGGTCAAGCTCCCAGCCGGACCGGCATCCGCTTGACCCCGGGCACCATCGTGGCCCGCATCCGATCGACCTCACCGACCAGCTCGAGCCTGGGGAAGCGGCGCAGTAGCTCCTCGAACATCACCGTCGCCTCCAGACGGGCCAATTGTGCGCCGACGCATGAATGCTCGCCGCACCCGAACGCGATGTGCGGGTTCGGGTGGCGCGTCACCTTGAATTCTTCCGAATCGCAACCGAATACATCCTCGTCCCGGTTGGCCGACCCATACAGCATCACCACCACGTCGCCTTCGGCGATCCGCTGACCACGGATCTCTACGTCGACCATCGCTGTGCGTGCCATGTGCACCACCGGGCTGTTCCACCGCAGCATCTCCTCGACGGCGCCGGGAATCAGCGAAGGATCCTCGACCAGTAGCCGGCATTGGTCGGGATGGGCGATCAGCGCGAGGGTCCCCAGCGCGATCAGGTTGCGGGTGGTTTCGTTGCCGGCTACCAGCAGTAGGAAGGCGAAGTTGAGCAGGTCTTCGTCGGTAAGCCGGTGTTCGTCGATCTCGGCTTCGGCAAGGACCGACAGGAGGTCGTTGCGAGGTTCGGCTCGGCGGGCCGCGATCAGCTTCTGGAAGTACTCGAAGAGCTGTCCTGCGGCGACCAACGGATCGAGTTCGATCTCCGGGTCGGCGGTTCCGGTGGCCGCGTCCGACCACCTCCGGAATTGCTCCCAGTCGTCGGGCGGGGCGCCGATCAACTCGGCGATCATCCGGGTGGGTAGCGGAGCGGCGATCCCTTCGGCGAACTCGTGCACCGAGCCCGGTTCGATGCTGTCGAGAATCCCACCGACGATCTCGCGGATCTTCGGCTCCAGCACAGCAACCCGGCGCCGGGTGAAGCCGGAGTTGATCAGCTTGCGCAGCTGCCGGTGCCGCGGCGGGTCGGTGAAGATGAGGCTGCCGGTCTGGACGGGGCTCGGCAGGTGCGGATCGGGGATCGTGACGCCCTTAGTGGAGGTGAACAGGGCCGGGCTGCTCGACACGAACCGGATGTCCTCGTATTTCAGCAGCGCCCAGAAGTTGGTGACGTCGTTCCAGCACACCGGCGCCGACGCGCGCAGCTCCCGGTATGCCGGATAGGGATCGCCGGCGTAAAAGTCGGGGGAGTGCAGCGGGACCTTCGTTTGCACGGGCCTCCCTCGACGCGAGCGCGATCATACATATCTATATGATCTGTCCGGTGCACTCTGTTTACTCCGGCAGCACGTGGGATGTCAATATGCTTGCTGCCAAGCAGAAATAAGCGTGCAGCATGTTGCCCATTGACGACACCAGCCCGACAGGTGTACACCAAACGTTGAGCCGCCAGACCCTCGGTTAGGAATCAACATGGCTGACCAAAGCTCACTCATCGACAACTACGCGGTTTACATCGACGGGCAGTGGGTCGAACCCGAGAACGGCCGCTATGACGACGTCAATCCGGCCACCGAGTCGGTGATCGCCGCTGCGCCCGACCCGAGTCCCGCGCAGGTCCACAACGCGATCGCGGCCGCCCGTGCCGCGTTCGACGACGGACCGTGGGCCGACGCCGGACCCGAGCGGCGGGCGGGCTATCTCAACCAGCTTGGCGCGGCGTTGCTGGAGCACGCCGATGAGTTTTACGCGCTGGCTCAACTGGAGTGGGGCTGCACCGCCAACGAGCGGGTCATCCACATCGACGGAGCCGCGTTTACCACTTTGAACATCGCAGAATTGGCTGGCGATCCCGTCGAGGAGCAGATTGACGCCTACGGCGCTGCGGGAACCACGATGCTGCGCTATGAGCCACTCGGGGTGGTGTCGATTCTGACGCCGTGGAACTTTCCGCACTTTCTCAATGTCATGAAGGTAAGTGCCGCGCTGGCCGCGGGCAACACCGTCGTGCTCAAGCCCTCGCCGCTGGCCCCGCTCGCCGGACTTGCCCTGGCGCGAATCATCGACGAGCACACCGATATTCCGCCGGGCGTGGTCAATGTCGTCACACCCTCCGATATCGACTCCAGCAAGCTGCTGACGGTCGACCCGCGCATCGACATGGTGAGCTTCACCGGAAGTTCGGTAGTCGGCCGAGAAGTGATGGCCGCGGCCGGCAGCAGCATGAAGCGGCTGCTGCTCGAGTGCGGAGGCAAGTCGGCCAGCATAGTGCTCGACGACATCGTGCTCAGTGACGAAATGCTCCAACGGATGCTGTTCGAGTCCTGCTCCTTCCACGCTGGGCAGGCCTGCATTCTGCACAGCCGGTTGCTGCTTCCCGAATCGATTCACGACGAGGTCGTCGATCGGCTGGTCGCGCTGGCCCGCGCCGTGAAGGTCGGCGATCCAACTGATCCGGAGGTGCAGATGGGCCCGCTGATCAGCGCCACACAGCTGCAACGCGTCGAAGCGCACGTGGCTCGCGCTCTCGACGATGGCGCCAAGCTGGCGACGGGCGGCAGCCGTCCGGCCAACTTGGATAGCGGCTTCTACTTCGAACCGACAATCCTGACGGAGGTCACACCCGATGCGACCATCGCCCAGGAAGAGGTGTTCGGGCCGGTGCTGTCGGTGCTGCGCTACACCGACGACGACCAAGCGGTGCGGATCGCGAACAACTCGCAATATGGTCTCTCCGGTGCGGTGTGGGGCACCGACGTGGAGCGTGCGGTCGACATCGCTCGCCGGGTTCGCACCGGGCAGATCGCGGTCAACGGGTTCGGTCCCGGCGGTGCGCCGTTCGGTGGCTTTAACCAGAGCGGCTTCGGCCGAGAGAGCGGCGGAATCAGGGGAATTCGCCAGTACATGGAGCCGAAAGCCATGGGACTGCCGGCATGAATGGGGCCCTTGAGGGGCTTCGCGTGGTCGAGATCGCCAACGAGATCTCAGGTCCGTACTGCGGCAAACTATTCGTCGACCTCGGCGCCGAGGTCACCAAAATCGAGACGCCCGGCGGGGATTCGCTGCGGCGATGGGGCCCTTTTCCCGGCGGCCAAGCCGACCCGGATCGCTGCGGACTGTTCGAGTACCTCAACGCCGGCAAGCGCGGCGCGGTCCTCGACGTCACGCGTAAAAGCGACGCAATGGCCGCGAGTCAACTGATCGGCAGCGCCGACGTCCTCATCGATGCGCTGGCTCCCGGCGCTCTGGACGCATCCGGCTTCGGAATCGGCAGACTGGAAGAGCTCAATTCACGCCTTGTCGTGGTGCGCATCTCGAACTTCGGGCAGCACGGGCCGTTCCGCGATCGAGCAGGCACACCGTTGACGATGCAGGCGGCATCGGGCTGGGTCACAACACGCGATCCCGATCGTCCGCCTGTGCAGGCCGGGGCCCGGATCGCCGAATATGTCGCGGGCGCCTACGCTGCGCTGGGCGCGCTGACGGCACTGCGGATCTCATCGACTGGTCAGGTGACCGAGGTCGACGTTTCAGTTTTGGAGGCACTGCTGTCCACGCTTCCGTACCCGATGCTAATGGCCGAGCGAATTCGCACGCTTGGCCTTTCGCCCAATACCCGTTCGGCCCCCATGCTCGGTGTCGTCCGCGCAGCCGACGGCTGGGTCGGGATCAACTGCCTGACCGGACAACACTGGCTCGACGTGTGCGACATGCTCGGACTACCGCAATTCGGCGAGCAGCAGTTCGCCATCCAGCTGGGCGGCCCCGAGCGTGCCGAGTTCTTCGCAGCTGCCCAGCCCTGGCTAGCCGAGCGAACCGTCGAACGAGATCGTCGAACTCAGCCAGGCGCTGCGCATTCCGGCGGCACCGGTTGCCGACGGCGCCAGCGCGCTGGAATGTCCGCAGTACGTCAAGCGGGAGTTCTTCGTCGACGCCGGTACCGGCGATTGGTCGTTTCGACGTCCGGGCCCGCCGTTTCGACTCTCGAAGACACCGGCGACGCCTACCGGTCACGCGCCGCGTCTCGCTGAGAGGTCGGAGGCGGTGGTGCGCGCTCACCGAATACGCGAAGACCGACCGATCGGCGAGGCCGCCGATACTTACATGCCGTTCGCCGGGGTGAAGGTGCTCGACCTGACCACGTTCTGGGCGGGCGGGTACCTCACTTGCTACCTCGGAGCCTTCGGCGCCGACGTCGTCAAAGTCGAGTCGATTCAACGACCCGACGGCTTCCGTTACTCGGCCGCCTACCCGCACGAGGGCGACGACTGGTACGAGCGCAGCGCGCTGTGGCAAGCCACCAACCTCAACAAGCGCGATATCACGCTGGACTTGACCACCCAGTCGGGCCGTGAACTCGCTCGCCGGCTGGCCGCACAGGCCGACATTGTGGTGGAGAACTTTTCCCCGCGGGTAGTCGAGCAGTTCGGGCTGGACTACCAGTCGCTGGTAACGCTGCGCCCTGATGTAATCGCCGTCCGCATGCCCGGATTCGGCCTCGACGGGCCATGGCGGGAGTACGTGGGCTGGGCGCTGAACATCGAGCAAGTCTCGGGCATGGCGGCGGTAACCGGCTACGCCGACGGCCCACCGTGCAACGTGCAGGGCCCCGCCGATCCCATCGTCGGCGTACACGCGGGGGTGGCACTGCTGGCCGCACTCGAGCATCGTCGTCGCACCGGCGAAGGGCAGCTGATCGAGGTCGCGCAGATCGAAGTTGGCGCCGCCGTCACCGCTGAGCCGGTGATCGAGTACTCGATGAACGGGATCGTCCGCCCGCGCGACGGCAACCGGCAACGCGGGTACTGCCAGGGCGTCTATCCGACCGACACCGCCGATGCATGGGTAGCGCTGTCGGTGCGCGACGACAGCGACTGGTCGCGGCTGGTCGAGGCGATGGGTCGCCCCGAACTGATCGAGGATGACCGATTGGCCACGGCCGACCGCCGCGCGTCGGCCCATGACGTGTTCGACCGCGTCGTCACCGCCTGGACGTCAACCCACCCGCCGGCGAATATCGTTGCGACCCTTCGGGAGCACGGCATCGCGGCCGAAGAGGTTGTGGTGGCCGAGCGGATGTATGAGCTTGAGCAGCTACATGCGCGCGGCTACTACGAGGACCTCGAACACTCGGTTACCGGCCGGCACCGCTATCCCGGATGGCCGTTTCGCATCACGCCCGGGCCCCGGCGTCACCACCGCTTGGCCCCGCCGACACTCGGTCAGCACAATGACGAGATCCTGAGCGGCCTGGGACTTTCTAGCGACGAATTGGCGGCGCTGCGCCGTGACCGCGTCGTCGGCGAACGGGTGCTCGGCGGGTAGCGGTCACAAGGCAGACAGCAGGACGGATGTCCGACGTGACCCGCGGGCGGGCTGTGATGACTACGCTTCTACCGAACACGATTTGTGGGTGCTACGAGTCGAGCAGGCCGGCATGCAGCGAGTGAGCAGCATTGATGCGTTTTTCCTGTACTTGGAGACGCCGACGCAGCCGTTGAACATCTGCTGTGTCCTTGAATTGGACACCTCGACGATGCCAGGCGGGTACACATACGCCCGTTTCCGCGACGCGTTCGCTCAACGGGTGAAGGCAGTACCGGAATTTCGGATGAAGCTTGCCGATAGCCAGCTCAACCTGGATCACCCGGTATGGGTCGACGACGAGAATTTTGCGCTGCGGCGTCACCTACACCGTGTCGGTGTGCCGGCGCCCGGAGGGCGACGCGAGCTGGCCGAGATCTATGGGGACATCGCCGGGCAGCCGCTGAACCGAGACCATCCGCTCTGGGAGATGTGGGTGATCGAGGGTGGGGCGGGGGCTGACTCGCTGGTGGTGATGCTCAAGGCCCACCACGCCGTGGTCGACGGCATCGGCGGGACGAACCTGCTGGCGCAGTTGTGCGCCACCGAACCCGATGCGCCGCCACCAGCGCCCGTCGGTGGCGCCGGCGGCGCTTATCCCCTCCAGATCGCCGCGAGCGGGCTGGTGCGGTTCGCCCTGCGGCCGTGGCGGTTGGCGACCATGCTGCCCGCGACGGCGTCTAGCCTGGTGCAGACCCTGTTTCGCGCTCGCGACGGGCGAACGATGGCCGCGCCTTTTACGGCCCCGACGACCACCTTCAATGCCCCGTTGACCGCTCAGCGCAATATTGCTTACACCCGGCTGGATCTGGGTGAGATCAAAGCCGTTAAGGACCGGTTCGGCCTGACGGTCAACGACGTTGTGTTCGGGTTGTGCGCGGGAGTGCTCAGGCAGTTTCTGCTCGACCGCGACGAGCTGCCCGATGCCCCGCTGGTGGCCGCTTCGCCGGTATCGGTACGCGACAAAACCGACCGGCCGGGACACAACCAAACCACGTGGATGTTCTGTCGGCTCGAAACTCAGATCAGCGATCCCGTCGAGCGGCTGCGCAGCATCGCCGCGGGAAATGCCACCGCGAAAGATCACTCCGCTGAGCTAGGACCTAACCTGCTGCACAACTGGACCCAGTTCTTCAACCAGACGATGTTCGGCACTGCCTCGCGGATCCTGGCACGCATTCCGCTAACTCTCAGCCCCGTCTACAACCTGATTCTGTCGAATGTGCCTGGTCCGCAAGACCGGCTCTACTTCCTGGGCTGCGCAGTCGACGGCATCTATCCGCTCGGGCCGATCCTCGGCGGTGCCGGACTCAACATCACCGTCATGTCGCTCAACGGGCAACTGGGAATTGGCATCAGCTCCTGCCCTGACTTGTTGCCAGACCTCTGGGACATCGCCGATCTCTTCCCCGCGGCGCTCGACGAACTTGTGCAGTGCACTGATGGGTCAGCATCCGATGACTGAGCCTCTGATCGGCTGCCTCCGCCGGGTTCTGCGGCATTGCCTGCTTCCAGGGCCGTAAGGCGCTACACGTCGATTTGCGTGTCGCACAACATGATGCATGACGTTGGCGTCATAAGTCGATGAGTGGCGCCGTCCAATGAACGAGAGTTCCACCCTCCGGTAGCGAGGTGATGCGGCATGCTCCGCCGATCTGTTCGGCGCGTCGACGCATGTTAGCCAGACCGCTGTGTCTCTTGTTATCCGCGGGAATCCCATGGCCGTTGTCTCGAATCTGGATGCTCAGTTCGTCGGTGACAGTTACGTCTACGGTCAGACGGGTGGCTCCGGAGTGCCGAGCAGAGTTGCTCACGGCTTCGGCGACTACAGCTTCGGCGTGCCGAGCAAGTCCGGGACCGATAGCAGTCATCGGGCCGGACATGTGCAGCGCGGTAACGATGTTTCGGTTTTGAGTCAGATCAGCGATCACCGTCTGTATCCGCCGACGGACTCCTTCGTCGAGTTCGGTCGGCGATTGCAGTTGGAAGATCGCGGTGCGGATATCCTCGATCGTGGCTTGTAAATCATCCACTGTGCGGTTTAGCCGGTCGATGACTTCAGGCGAACGCGCGCGTGCGATGGTGCCCTGTACGTCCAAGCCGATCGCGAATAGCCTTTGGATCACTTGGTCGTGCAGGTCGTGGGCAATGCGCTCACGATCGGCCAAGATTGAGAGCTCGCGGGCATGTTCACGAGCGCTGGCCACGGTCAGTGCAATCGCGGCGTGCTGGGCGAAGTCACTCACCAATTGCAGATAAGTGGCGTCGAACGGCTGCTGGCCCTCGCTGCGTGCAACGGCGATTACTCCCACGATCGTGCCATCGGCTGGAAGCGGCATCACGATCGCGGGCCGCTCCCCGACATCGGTAAACGCCGGGATCGGGTGACGGAATGATTCGGTGATCAGCGGTGTGCCGGAACGGAAGACGGCGCCCGTGGTGGACCCTTCCACTGGGACACTCTGCCCGATAACTTCATTGGCATGCAGTCCCACCGCAGCCGACACGGTCAGCAAGTCGACTTCGTCGGCCGCCAGGTCGGCTTCACCGGGAACCAGGACGATAGCCTGCTCGGCATCGGTAAGCCTGCGCACTTGATCGGCAATCAATTGCAGTGGCCGCAGGTGGGGGTCGACACCTGATAGCAGTGCGGTGATGATTTCACGGCTGGCATCCGTCCACTCCGCCGAGACACGCGCATGGTCGAACAGTTTCGCGTGCTCGATGGCGACCGCCGCCGCGGTTGCCAACGTCCGAGCAGCAGCCTCGTCGGACTCGGCAAACGTTTGTGACGGCCGGTCGTCGGCCAGGTACAGGCTGGCCACCATGGTTTCCCGAATTTTGATCGGCACCGCGAGAAAAGCACGCAGCGGAGGACTGTGTTCGGGAAGGCCGATCGCAGCCGGGTGCGCGGTGAGGTCGTCCAGACGTAACGCCGGTATCTTGTGCAGCGGCACACCCAAAATACCTTTGCCCACGGGAGGTTGGCCGATCCGTCGCACCGTTTCAGGATCCATTCCGGCATGGACAAACCGAGTCCAGGCGCCGTCTGCACCGTGTACGGCCAGCGCGCCGTAGCGGGCCCGGGTCAATTCCATCGCCGCAGTGACGATGTGATGCAGTGTCGCGTCCAGTTCGAGGTCAGAACTGACGTTGATGATCGAGCGTAGCAAGGGCTCCAAACGATCGTGGCCTGCTGCCAGCAACTCAGCGAGATCCTGGTGTACCTGGCCTATCAACGCATGCTGGCTGGATCCGCCAAACCCCGATCGACTCTCATCCGGATTCACAGGCGTAGACCTCCGCCCGCCGCTGTGATGGACCTAGCGTACGCCTGAAAAGACAGAAGCTCGGCACCTTTATTCGGGAGGGTGTCCGCGGCAACGATCGGGTCGAGGCAGTGCGCTGCACGAGACGTTAGGCCGGCCGCGCCACGATCACCGGCATAGATACGGATTGAACGACCGCGTTGCTGACCGACCCCAAGAGCATGCGAGTAAAAGCATTCCGCCCGTGACTCCCAAGCACGACAAGCTGCGCGGATTGGGATGTTTCGACGAGCGCGCGGGCTGGTCGGTCACAAACGAGGAGCTTGTGCACAGTCACGTCGGGATAGCGCTCCTGCAAACCCGCCAGCGCCACGGCCAGAAGACGCTCTTCTTCTGCCTCTACCGCCGACCAGTCCACACCCGGGAGTTCAATGATCTCCCTATAACTCCACGCGTGCAGTGCTATTAAGTCGACACGACGACGCGACGCTTCGTCGAACGCGATTGCCGTAGCCAGTTTTGAGGCTGATGAGCCGTCGATTCCGAGGAGTACGGGAGCTTGTGCGAAATGTGGTATCCGCGGCTCCTCGTCGCGGATGACCGCGACGGGACAATGAGCGTGGCGCACCAGTCCAGAACTGACCGAGCCGAGCAAACCGCGGGTCAACGCTCCGCGTCCGTTGGTGCCGACGACGATCAACTCGGCATCTTTGGACAGGTCCAAAAGCGTCGAGACGGTGGCCGAAAACAGCAATTCGCCACTGATTGGTATCTGCGCATTATCGTCCGCGGTGTCATGGGCGATCTTCGATGCGTTTGTCAGGATGCTGCGACCCTCGGCTTCCTGCCATCCCGCCAACTCTTCCAGCAGCGGGGCCTGCGACCACGTCGAAGCTGCGGGATCTTCCACGTGTATCAGGGTTAGCGGCAGACCGCGGATAACCGCGTCGTGCGCGGCCCAACTAACAGCGGCGTCTGATGCGGCCGATCCGTCGACACCGACGATGATGCCGTAATCCTTGCTCTTTGAAGACAATTTGCTCTCCTCCGAGTCTTTCGGTTAAAGAAAACGCTAGGCTGCCGTGGCTCGCCAGTCATGGGACGTTAGTCCCCAATGCCACGGTCGCAGGACCCTGGTTTCGTGGTCGGCGAATCGGGTTGCCACGGCATTGGAGGGGCGATCGTACGCCCGCGCCACGGGGACTAATGACTCTAGCGACCCACGGTTCGCTCAGTAGGGTCGATGTCAGACGAAGCGGAGGAAGTGATATGCGTCAAGCGGTCCCAGACATCGAAGTGGTTAAGAAGGCAGTGCTGCTGGCGTGCCGCGCGCCCTCAGTGCACAACAGCCAGCCATGGCGCTGGGAGTCTGAGGGCGCGATCGTGCATCTGTTCCTCGATCGGAGCCGCTGGGTAAACAATGCGGACCGTTCCGGCCGCGAGGCGATCATCAGTTGTGGGGCTGTCTTCGACCACCTTCGCGTCGCCATGGTGGCGGCTGGTTGGCAGGCGCACATCAAGCGGTTCCCAAACCCGAACGACCGAGATCATTTAGCAACGGTCGAGTTCAGCCGACTCGAGCTCGTCACCGACGCTCAGCGCAACCGTGCCGAGGCAATTCTGCAACGTCGGACCGACCGGCTCCCATTTGCTCACCCAACCTTCTGGACGTGGTTCGAGCCGGTGTTGCGCAGCAGCGTCAACGAGAGGGTCGCGATGCTGGATGTACTCCCCGACGAGGCGCGACCGCAACTGGCCGAAGCTTCCCAGCTTACTCATGCGTTGCGCCGTTGCGATGCTGCTTATAACGCCGAATTGCAATGGTGGACATCGCCGTTCGCGCTATCAGCAGGCATACCCCCGGAGGCGCTGGCATCCGCGTCAGAAAGATGGCGTGTCGATGTGGCAAGGGATTTCCCGGTCCGCATCGATGCCGACAGGCGTGCAGATATCACCGTGGACTGGTCGAAGATCCTTGTGCTGTCCACCGACGGTGATACCAGGCCAGAGGTGTTCGGTTGCGGCGAGGCCCTGTCCACCGTACTGCTCGAGTGCACGATGGCCGGCATGGCGACCTGCACGCTCACCCATGTGATCGAAGTCGACGAAAGCCGGAATATTGTGCGCAGGCTCATCGATGAACGCCGGCAGCCGCAGGTGTTGATTCGTGTCGGCGTCGCACCACCCATGGAAGACCTACCGGCGGCAACACCGCGACGGCCGATCGGCGATGTACTGGAAATCCGTTCTTAACCAGGCCGTCGTTGGCAAATGGTCATGACGGGACGGGTGACGAGGATAAGGAGTAAGCATGAACATACGAACATGCATATGGCGTTTCGGAAAATCTCGCATCGAGAACGTTTCGCTGATTGAGCGGAGATCGCCCTGCTCGACTAGATGTACCGCAAGCTGCCGGACGACGGAGGTCGGTGAGCGCCACGATGCCTGAAACCAGTCAACCCGTCACCATCCTATCGACAAGCGACAGCTGGGATTTACTGGCAAGCGTGGCGTTAGGGCGTCTGGTCACCAGCGTTGGGAGCCAGCCCGAGATCTTTCCGATCAACTTCGTAGTCCAGCGCCGCACTGTCCTATTTCGCACCGCAGAGGGCACCAAGTTGGTAAGCACCGCAATCAACAATCAAGTTCTGTTCGAAGCCGACGACCACAATGTTGCCGAAGGCTGGAGCGTCATCGTGAAGGGAACAGCCCGCATGCTCTGTACTACCGGGGAGCTTGAAGAGGCTGAACGAGCACAGCTACTGCCATGGACCGCGACGTTAAAGCAGCATTACGTCCGCATTCAACCTGTCTCGGTCACTGGTCGTCGTTTCCGCTTTGGCCCGGAACCCGACCGAGAAGCGATGCACGCCTGATTCACTCATGAGTATCCACCGCTTCAAACGGATGCTCTGAACAGACCGACGGCATCACAGCCGTATCGACCTGAAACGGATGACAGGTACTAACGCCGAAACTCTAAGACGTCGCTAATCGGACGGCGGGGTGTGGCAGGAACATGCTGGTGCTCTACGGCCGGTATTTTTCCCACCCGGATCAAGAGCTGCGGCAGGCCGGTTTGCCCGCTCAGACGCTGAATCAGCTCACGGGCCATGGTAATTTCGATCATGTGCGTCAGGGTGCACGTCGCCATCCCAGCGAGCGTGCAGTCAAGCAGTACAGCGGATAACGCCTCGCCACACCGCAACACCTCGGAGCGGGTGTCGTCCCGAGTAGAGAGCACCAGAATCTTGGAGTGATCCACATCGATCGTCGGGCGCCGGTCGCCGTATCCAGTTGTCGGGAACGCTCGCGCCACGTCAACTCGGCCGGCCTCGGAGACGGACACGCGCGAGCTCGGCGGCACTCCGTGATCTAATTCGAAAGGCGATGTCCACCACCGTAATTCGGACTGATACGAGGGATCTTGCTGGCGGATTGATTCGGTGAGCCTGGACGCGACGGCCAACTCTTCACGAGCATCCTCGGGTATGACTCCAAGCATCACAGCGTCGTGGTCAACCTGGCTGCACAGCTGACGTTCCAGCGCCGCCCATCGGGTGGGCGCGGCAAACGGTAACCGGTCCGTACGGCGTCGCAGGATCGCCCCGGCGCGCTGTCGGCCTGCATCGCTGATTGAGGTCAACGGACTGAAATCAAGCACGGCCAAGTAATTGGCTTCATTCGGATCGGGAAATCGGCGGGTGGTGGTGTCCCAGCCGGCGGCCGCCATGGCTACTCGGAGATGATCGAGCACCGCGCCGCAGCTGAGGATCATCTCTTTACCTGACCGATCGCTGGCCTGCACCAGCGACTCACGAGCCAAAAACAGGCTAAGCCTCCCGCTTTCGGCCACCCAATGCCAAGGCTGACTGTTGTGCAGTGAAGGCGCGCGGCACGCGAGCAGCACGGCGTCGCGGATAACTTTGTCCTCCATCACTTCGTTCGTCATACCTTGACGTTACGGATTTCTCGACAAGCCTCCAGGGCCGTTTGTCCTCGAGAGGCTGGGCTTTAAGCCTCCAGCCAGCTATGACGGTCCAGCCGATCTCGTACTGAGCTCCATGAAGGACCGGTCATCTGCCGCGGCCGCGTCGGGACCAACGGCCGGCTAACCAAGGACCAACGGCCCCTGACGACAGCTCGTGTTATCGATAGTGTTGCCGGTTGTGTCGGCTCAGGCTGTGCCGGCACGATTCACGGAAGGAGTTGACGATGAGCGGTTCGCATACGACGCAGCCAGCGGTTGTGATTGGTGTCGACGGTTCGGCAGCGGCGGTGTGTGCTGCGCTGTGGGCTATCGACGAGGCAGTGACCCGGGACATCCCGTTACGCTTGGTTCACGTGCTCGACGGCGAAGGCCTAGACTCCGAAGCCGCAGCCCGCAAGCTCGCCACCGCCGACAGCGCCGTCCGTCATGTCGTCGCCGCTATTGAGGCCACTGACAAACCAGTGAAAGTGGATATCGACATCACCGAAGGCCGGGCGACTGGCACACTGATTCGCGCATCCCGCCGCGCAGCGATGATTTGTGTCGGCGCCGTGGGGTCCACTCATTTCCAGCCTGGGCGGATTGGCTCCACCGCCGCCGCCTTAGCTGCCTCGGCGTATTGCCCGGTCGCTATCATCCGCAGCCATAAACGTCGAACTCCACCCCGTGCCAAGTGGGTGGTTGTCGACGCCGACCAGTTACCGAATGACGGAGTCGTCTTGGAGACTGCGATAAACGAAGCGCGGCTGCGCGACGCCCCGCTTCGGGTGATCACCTGCTGGCAACCTCCCCAGGTGGACCCGAAGGCCGCGGCCGAGTGGGACCGCCGGATACGGGCACGTCTGCATCGCCGATTAGCCGGATGGCGACGACGCTATCCCGACTTGCAGATGGAGGCGGTTGCCGTGCACGGCAGCATTATAAATTATCTTGCTACCCACGCCGCGGAGCTGCAATTGCTCGTCATTGGCGCGCGCGACGCAGATCATGTGCGTGCGGTCGTCGGTCGGGCGGGTAACGCTGCCCTGGGCGATTCCGACTGCGTGGTGCTGTTAATTGACCACCAATACCTGTGAGGGCAAGCGAGCATGATAAGTGTAAGCGCCAAGGTCGAGAGCTCAACGGCGACAAACGTCTTGGAGGATTCGCCATGACAGTGAGAGTCTTTTTGGTTGACGACCACGAAGTGGTGCGCCGCGGAATTGTCGACTTGCTTGGATCGGATCCGGAGCTGGAAGTTATCGGCGAGGCCGGGTCAGTTTCCGAAGCGATGGCGCGGATACCCGCCGTGCAGCCCGACGTGGCCGTGCTTGACGTCCGCCTACCTGACGGCAGTGGAATTGAGCTCTGCCGGGATCTGCTATCAGACATTCCCGAGCTACGTTGTCTGATGTTGACCTCGTTCACTTCCGATGAGGCGATGCTCGATGCGGTTCTGGCTGGCGCCAGCGGATACGTCGTCAAGGACATCAGGGGCATGGAGTTGGCGCAGGCCATCAAAGACGTCGGCGGCGGCAAATCGTTGCTAGACAATAGAGCAGCTGCGGCATTGATGGCGAAGCTTCGCGGCGGCATCGATCGCACCGACCCGCTGGTGGGGCTCACCGACCAGGAGCGCACACTGCTAGGCCTACTCAGCGAGGGGTTGACCAACAAACAGATCGCCGCCCGCATGTTCCTTGCCGAAAAGACGGTGAAGAACTATGTCTCGCGGTTACTGGCCAAGCTCGGGATGGAGCGGCGGACCCAAGCGGCGGTCTTCGCGTCCAAACTAGACATTACCCATCGGACGGAGAGATAGGTGCGACGGACGTTGGGTAGCTCAGCGGGATTTACCTTCCCAGCTGGCGAGCATGCTCACTAGCATGCGTGCCGACTGGGCAACGGTTTCGCGAATCGAACCCACCAGCGTTCGTGTCCAGGCAACTGTATCGATAACAGGCACACGTTCCAGGAGCCGTTTATCGCTGGCCGGATAGCCATACGATCCCGATGTCCGGCACCAAGCGCCATCGTCCGTCAGTAAGTCCTTCTCAAGTGGAGTCTTTCGCCTCTAGTCGCTGCCGCCGCTGCTAGGCGACGCTGAAATTTGATTTCGTTAACCAGGAAAGCGGTGACCCGATGAGCGCTCACTTCCCGGATCGCGAGAGCGTCCACACGGTCTTGTCGTTGGCGACCCGAGCGCCGTCGGTGCACAACACACAGCCGTGGCGGTGGCGGGTGGGGGCGGAAAGTTTGCAGCTATATGCCGAGCGTGGATTACATCTACCCAGCACCGATCCCGACGGCCGTGACCTAATCTTGAGCTGTGGTATTGCCTTGCACCACTGCGTGATCGCGCTGGCGGCGCTCGGATGGCAGTCGAAGGTCCACCGTCTACCAAACCCCGATGAACCCGAACACCTCGCTGCGGTGAAGGTTTATCGTCGCCAACCCACTGAGGTTGACATCACGCTGGCAGCGGCGATCCCAAGACGACGCACCGACCGGCGCAATTACGGCTCATGGAGCCTGCCTGCCAATTACATCGCCTTGATGGGTGCTCGCGCAGCTCGGGCGGGAGTAATGCTGCGCCAAATCGAATCACTACCCCGGCTGCAAGCCATTGTGGCCCAAGCAGCTTGGCGACACGTGAGAGACCATGACTATTTGACAGAACTCACCACTTGGAGTGGAAGATACGCATCACTTGCTGGCGTGCCGGCTCGCAATACACCGAAGTCCGAGCCAGCCGCGCCGGTACCGCCGCGGCTGTTCGCCGGCCCCGTACTGGCGCAGCCGCCCGACGCTGAAGCGGCCGATGACAATGCCGTGGTGTTGGCGCTAGGCACCAAAGACGACAACACGCTGGCGCGGCTACGCGCCGGCGAAGCCACCAGCCTAGTACTGCTCAGCGCAACCGCGCTCGGCTTGGCCAGCTGCCCAATCACCGAACCGCTAGAGATCGCCGAAACACGCGATGCAGTACGGGCCGAGGTTTTCGGAGTCAGCGGGTTTCCCCAGATGCTGCTGCGCATCGGCTGGGCTCCGGTCAACGCTGACCCGCTACCGGCGACTCCGCGTCGTACACTAGAAGACGTCGTTGAATATCTCGACTGATCAGCTTTCAACCGAGGGCGTTCCTGCCCTGTCTAAGGTTCCGCAGCGACTGCAATCCTGATTAACCGAGTTTGGCTGCGTTTCGCTGCGATCGATAGCACTTGATCGCCAGCTGTTCCCATCAACGTTGCAGACGGAAAACCTCCGAGAGCGGTCGTCGCGGTGTGGGCGGCGGCGACTTTTCGGTGACCGGCACCACGCCCACACGGACCAGGACTTGCGGTATCGCGTCGCGATCGATCAGCGTTCGGATGAGGTCGCGCGTGACGTGGACCTCAGTGAGATGTGTTACCGGGCAGGTGGCCAGGCCGGCCATTGTGCATTCCAGCAGTGTTGCGGAGAGCGCTTCGCCGCAAGCCAATGCGTCGGCGCGACTATCGTCGTCAGTAGATAGCAGCAAGATTGTGGCGTTGTCTTCAGGAATTTCGGCACGTCGTTCGGGCCGCTTTGAAACCGGAAACACCCGCCCGACGCCCACCCGATCGCTCTCGGCCGCCGAGAGCAACGAACTATAGGGGATGCCCTCCGAGCTCGCGAATGGTGCCGTCCACCAACGCAGTTCGTCGTGGTAAACGGTATTGTACAGCCGCGACGATTCCGCAAACTGGGCTGCCTCCACGAGTTGCGGACGCAAATCGTCGGAGATGACGTCCAGGTGCACCGCTCCGCGGTTGGCGCTGCTGGCCACCACCGGTTCGAAGGACTGCCACTCGGTTGGTGCGCTGAACGGCAACCGGTCCGTGCGCCGGGTCGCGATGGCGCTTGCGCGACGGCGATCTCGGTCGGTTACAAAATCTTTCGCGGCGAAGTCGATCGAGGCCAGGTGGTTGGGGTTGTCGGGATTAGGGACCCGCTCAACATGCGCTTGCCACCCTTCCGCGGCCATCGCTACCTGAAGGTGATCGAGGGCCGCGCCGCAACCGATGAGTGCCTCTCGCGCGGACTGGTCGGTGTCCATCACTCGGCTTGGATCGAGGAATAACCGGAGTTGGCTACGGTCGAAAACCCACTGCCAGGGTTGGCTGTTGTGCAGTGACGGAGCGCGACACGCCAACCGCAGCGCATTCTCGATTACTTCGGTTTCCACCACTGTGGCAGCCATTTTTTGACCCTCCGGATCTTTACCTATGCCCAAGGATTGTCCGGTAGGGCACCAAGTAACAGGGCCATAGGTCCTCTGAGCATCGACATTGGTCCACGCGCGGCGGTCCTCCGGGTCACCGGGCCTTAGCGGCGCTCGGTGAGCGAGCTCGCGATGTCTTCCAATACTTCCCGGTGCCTCAAGAACGGTGTAATGATGTCGACCGGCAAAGGAAACACCACTGTCGAGTTCTGGTCGGCGCCCAATTCCAATAGCGTTTGCAGGTAACGCAGTTGAAGTGACGCCGGATTCTTCGAGAGCGTCTCGGCGGCTTGGGTCAGCTCCTCGGAGGCCTGCAATTCACCCCGGGCATTGATCACCTTGGCGCGCCGTTCACGTTCGGCCTCTGCCTCCCGGGCCATCGCTCGTTGCATCGACTCTGGTATCTCGACATCTTTGATCTCGACGATGCGGACCTGGATGCCCCATGGCTCGGTTTGTTTTTCGATGATCGTGCGCAGGTCACTGTTAAGGTCTTCGCGGTGAGCGAGCAGGGTGTCTAGGTCGGCGCGGCCAAGTAGCGAGCGCAGCGTGGTTTGGGAGATCTGAGAAGTCGCCACCGCATAGTTTTCTACCGCGAGAATCGCTTTCAGCGGATCAACGACCTGGAACATCACAACCGCGTTCACTCGAGCCGGCACGTTGTCGCGGGTGATCACCTCCTGTGGCGGGATGGTCAACGTCACCACTCGCTGGTCTACCCGGATCATTCTGTCTGCTAGCGGAATCAAAAACCGCGGCCCCGGTCGATACAAAGGACGAACATGCCCCATCCGGAACACCACTCCGCGTTCGTATTCGCGAAGCACTACCAGCGACACACCTGTCAGAGCGGCCAGCATACCGGTCAAGACGACGACAACGATCACTCCCGCGGTCATGGCTGGCGCTCCCTTTCGGCCCAACCACCCCACCGGGTGGAGTACTGGTCTATCGCGGCGGCCGCCTGCTCTTCCATTCCGGAACGCTGCGGCAGATACTCCGGAGCATTCGCCGGCGTATTCCACAGATGTTGAGCCAGCGGCAGCCCCGCTGTCGTCACCAGGGCGGCAACACAGCCCAGCACCAGCATGTCGGCCGGGCGATGTTGGCCGATCAACATCACCAGCGGCATCACCACCCCGACCGCGGCCACGCAACACGCGATTCCGCGGTGGAACCGGCCCGCATCCGAGTGTGGCCAGGGATCGATCTCGCGACTGATCACCCGGCCATGATTTGACGTCGTACACGTCGTCTTGACCGGACAGCTGTTGCACACCAGCGGAAGTGCCCGATACCGCACCACTCGGTGTTTGGGGTCAAAAGAGGTCGGCCAGAGCCAATGGTCCTGCGGGCACACCCAGGCGTCGTGGTCGGAGCGGTAGATGAATTGCCCGGTACGCCAGCGCGTGGCGTGCCGGGACGCCCGCTTGGCCATGGCGTCGAAGCCCCACGCGATAGCCGCGAGGGTCAGCGAATAACCGGCCACCAGCCATACCGACGTCGCGGGTGCTGCCATCATCAGTCCTTGCCGACCGCCGGAGACGCGGCCTCGATGTAGAGTGGGTGTTCCGGCAACTCGTCAGCCGGGGAGCCGGACCGGAAGTGGCGCAACGCCGTCCACGCGATGTAGATGAATGGCAACACACCCCCGACGATCAGGATCACGTCACCGGGCAGTCGCAGCCATTCCAGCAGCGAGTTGCCCGGCCGGGTGATATAGCCCAGCGAACGCGCCTCGAAGTAGCCATCGTTGACCGAGTGATACAGCTGCAGCACGCCGAGCGGCAACAGGGTGGCGAACACCATCCAAGCTAGCCCAATGTTCATGCCCCAGAAGGATATTCGTGCCCACTTCTCCGGCCACTTGTCCGCCGGTATCACGTAGCGGAACGCGAACATCGCCAAACCGACGGCCAGCATGCCGTAGACGCCCATCATCGCGGCGTGACCATGATTGGCCGTCAGTGCGGTGCCGATCTGGTAGTAGGACACCACCGGCAGGTTGATCAGGAACCCGAAGATGCCCGCGCCGAGGAAGTTCCAGAACCCGACCGCAACCAAGAACATCACCGCCCAGCGGTGCGGGAATGGTTTGGCGTCACCGGACTGCTGGCGCGACCCCAGCTGTAAGAACGCCCACGCTTCCACGGTCAGAAAGGTCAGCGGAATGACTTCAGCTGCCGAAAAGAACGCACCCAGCGCCATGTGCTCCACCGGGGTTCCGGAGAAGTACAGGTGGTGCATCGTGCCGATCACACCGCCGGCCGAATACAGAATGATGTCGAGGAAGATGACACCGAGCGCGATCCGCTCGCGCACGACCCCGAGCAGCACGAAGATGTAGGCCACCATCACTGTAGTGAACAATTCGAGGAAGTCCTCGACCCACAGGTGCACCACCCAGAAGCGCCAGAAATCTGCGACGGTGTAGTGCGTGTGGCTGCTAGCCAATAGCCCGACCGCGTAGAACACTGGAATGGCCAGCCCGGCAAAGAAGAACAGCCACGGCATATTCAGCTTCGATTCGCTCCGCAGCCGGCCGCGCATCCCGCGCCAGATTATCGCGATCCACAAGAACATCCCGATGATCAGCAGGATCTGCCATATCCGCGGCAGGTCCAGGTATTCCCACTGCTGGGAGAATAAGCTGCCCGCCGGTATCGCTCCGTAGACCGACAGCGCTTCGGTGATCAGCGAGCCGAACACCACCACCGCGACCGCGCCCAGCAGACCATAGGCCAGCCAACTCTGTCGCCGCGGTTCACGGCGCGCGATGAACGGAACCAGGAAGATGCCTCCGGCCAGAAAGGCCGCCGCGGTCCAGAACAGCGCCAGCTGCACATGCCAGGTCCGAGCCAAGTTGTAGGGCAGCAACCGTGCGAGATCCAACCCGAAGAAAGTCGACAGATCGGCCCGATAGTGCTCGGCGGCCGCACCGACCAGCGTCTGCGCCAGGAACAACACCGACACGATGGCGAAGAACCAGATTGTGGCCCGCTGTGCTGCTGTCAGGCTCACCTCGCCGGGCTCGCGGAAGGACAGCGTGGACGTCTCTTCGCCGTGCCAACCGATCTTTTGGCTCCAGCGTCCATAAACGGTGAACATGATTCCGATGCCGCCCAGCAATGCGATCAGCGACAGCGCCGACCAGACGATGACCTGCGCGGTCGGGCCGTTGTCGACGCGCTTCTCTGGCGGCCAGTTGTTAGTGTAGCTGTAATTGTGACCTGGCCGCTGCGCCGCTGACGCCCACGCGGTCCACGCGAAAAATGCGGTCAGGTCATGGATCTGGGCCTTCCCAGTGATCACGCGTGGCAGCAGGCCGTATTTGGTGGAGTTCTCGCCGAAGAACGCCGCGTAGTGGCGCTGGATATCGTCGAACGCTTTGGCCTGCCGGTCGGTGAAAACCAGTGTTTGGTGTCTGGGTTGTAGCGGTTGGTGCGAAACTCCGCGGCCACCTGATCGCGCGGATCTGTCGCGCCCTGTACGCGCAATTGGTCGGTGACATCGTCAGTGGCCATCCGCAGATATTCCGCCGTGTAGTCCGGACCGAGGTAGGCGCCGTGGCCGAGCACCGACCCGTATTCCATCAGCCCGCGGGCTTGGTAGAGCTCTTGGCCACGGCTGATGTCTGCCTTCGTGAACAGCAGTTGGCCGGAGTGGCTGACTACTTTGTCAGGCAACGGCATGGAGGCGGTATAGGTGCGATAGACCAGAATGCCCAACACCAGGAAGCCGAAAATCATCACCAGGGCCACACCTTGAACCCAGCCCTTGCCGATCAACGGTTGCGAAATCGCCGGAGTTGAGCGCCGCGACTGTGCCGGTTCCGTTGCCATACTGATGCCCCTTCTGCACGCGGACGGAATGCCCGTCTTTGACCGGTCGCGGCTCGGCGTCACGCCGAATTTCCGCTGGCCTGATCATGCCTACGCGCGCCGCGTCTGGGCTATCGCAGAGCTGGCAGTGAGGACCTATGGCCGCCAATCAGGGACCAATGGCCCCAACGGCATGCCAAAGTCGACCTATCGTCGTTGCCGCCGCAAAAGATCACAGCTTCGCGCTGGGCCCTAACCTGCTGCACAACTGGACCCAGTTCGGCTCTACTTTGTGGGCTGCGAAGTCGACACCATCTATCCGCTCGGGCCGATCCTCGGCGGGTGCCGGACTCAAACATCACCGTCATGTCGCTCAACGGGCAACTGGGGGTTGGCATCATGTCCTGCCCTGACGTTGCCAAGACCTCTGGGACATTGCCGCTCTGCCCGGCGGCACTCGAAGAACTTGCGCAGTGCACGATCCGTCATGAACGTCAGGGGAGTGCGGCAAGGAATGTCTCGTTGGGCAAGCCCGCGGTGAGCTCCTCGACATCAAAGGGCTTGTCGAGACGGGCATTCAGCTTGTCGCGATCGATCAGGAGGCTGATCTCGCCAGTCTGGCGCGCGAACAGTCGTCCGAAACGTGGGTAGAGCCAACGCATGATCGCCCGCTCCGGTTGGGTGCAGCGCGCTGCGCAGTAGCCGACGTGGCCGATCTCGTCGGTCAAGATCTCGGTGTAGAGCCGCTCGATCCGTGCGGCGACGTCTGGTTCGTCGGCGAACAACTCGACGCCAACGCGTCGCAGTTCGTCGAACATGATGCAGCCCGCCATTTCCGCCGCACCCACGAACCCGAACCCCAACCGCTCGGGGAGGAATACGTTGATCTTGACGAACTGGCGCATCACCAGTGGCGGCACCACGACCTGGAACGGCAGACCGAACATGTCCAGCACGTAAGCCAGCAGGCGGGTGTGGTAATGCTCTTCGAGCGCGAGATAGACCCGTTCGGGGGGCTGGTCCGCGCCGCCGATGCGCCCGTAGGTGTCGCCCAAGTCCACGCCGAACCGCTCCGCCTGATTCAGCTTGGCGGTGGCCAACAAGAACAACATCTTCGCGTCCAGACCCGGCTCGGGTCGGCGGCGCCGCAGGTTGCGCAGGAACACCTGCCGATCGATGGGATAGCGGGAGCGGACAGGATCCGCCTGCAGCGCTGAAAAGAATTCCTCGCGGCTGGCAAGGCGGCGATGCAACAGATCCGCGTCGCCGTCCCGTCGGATCAGGAAGGCCCGGTAGCCCTCAATACCCGCACTGTTCATCGTGCCTCCATTCCCTGAACAACCGTCGTGACATACCGATCCAGCAGCGCGGCCCGCGCACGGGGTGTACCGACATCTGTGACCAGCAACGCGAACAGGCCGGTAAGAAAGATCACCCCGAGCTCACCGGGGTCAGCATCTCCAGACACTTCTCCGGTGGCCTGAGCATCGGCAATCGCCGCGATGACGAACTCCGCCAACGGATGAGCGGCCAACTCGTCCTCGACGGGCCGTGTTGCGGAGAAGTGCAATCCCAGCATGTCCCTAAAAACTACTGGGCCCAACCGCTTTTCGGCCGCCAGCACCTGGCGGACCAGAAGCCGCAGCATCGCGATCAGATCGCCGGGCTCGGCCGTTGCGGTGTCGAGCTTCGACACGATCTTGACTTCTTCGGCCCGCTCCAGCTCGACCAGTACATGTTCCTTGGTCGGGAAGTGGAAGTAGAACGTGCCGCGCACCACCCCTGCGGCTGCGGCGATCGAGGCGACATCCGCGCCAGCCAATCCGGACCGGCCGATCTCGGCCAACGCGGCGTCAAACACACGCGCGCGGGTCGCAAGCCGCTGCGCTGCACGCACTCCCACCTCTGTGGCGGGGCTAGAAGCAACCACGCCAACACGGTACAACTGCCATTGACAGCCGTCAATGACGACCGTCAGTGAATTTCGTGACGGACCGTCGGCTGCTGCCGGGGGGCGCCGGGTACCCTGCACACGTGCTGCTGACCTCGCTGGATCCTGCTGCGGTGACGGGTGGTCGCGATATCGGCGACGCCGTCCGCATCGGCGACGCCACGCTCAGCCGCAGCGACGTGGTCGGCGCCGCCACCTCGGTGGCCGAACGCGTCGGCGGTGCGGAGCGGATCGCGGTGCTGGCCACGCCCACCACTGCAACCGCACTGGCCATCGCCGGATGCCTGATCGCCGGTGTGCCGGTGGTGCCGGTGCCCGCCGACGTCGGGCAGGCCGAGCGGCGGCACATTCTGACCGACTCCGCGGCGCAAGCGTGGCTGGGCCCGGTGCCGGATGAGCCCGAGGGTTTGCCGCACATCCCAGTGCGACAGCACGCCCGCTCCTGGCACCGTTATCCCGACCCCTCCCCGCAAGACACCGCGCTGATCATCTACACCTCGGGCACCACCGGCCCACCCAAAGGGGTGTTGCTCAGCGGTCAGGCGATCGCCGCCGACTTGGACGCACTGGCCCAGGCCTGGCAGTGGACAGCTGAGGACACCTTGGTGCACGGATTGCCGCTCTTTCATGTCCACGGTCTGGTGTTGGGTCTGCTCGGATCACTGCGAATCGGAAACCGCTTCGTGCACACCGGAAAACCGACGCCCGAGGCCTATGCGGAGGCAAAAGGCACCCTGTACTTCGGTGTGCCGACGGTGTGGTCGCGGGTGGTGGGTGACGCGGGATCCGCCGAGGCGCTACGGCCGGCGCGGCTGCTGGTGTCCGGTAGCGCGCCGCTGCCGACGCCGGTGTTCGAGAAGTTGGTCCGGCTCACCGGGCATGCGCCCGTCGAACGTTACGGCGCCACGGAGTCGCTGATTACGCTGTCCACCCGCGCCGACGGCGAGCGCCGTCCCGGCTGGGTCGGCCTGCCGCTGGCCAACATCGCGACCCGGTTGGTCGACGATGACGGAAGCCCGGTACCGCATGACGCGGAAACGATTGGGCGGCTGCAAGTTCGCGGTCCAACGTTGTTCGATGGGTACCTGAATCGGCCGGACGCCACCGCGGACGCGTTCGACACCGACGGCTGGTATCGCACCGGCGATGCCGCCGTCGTCGACGGTGACGGCATGCATCGCATTGTGGGCCGCGAGTCGGTCGATCTGATCAAGTCCGGTGGCTACCGCGTCGGCGCGGGTGAAATCGAGACAGCGCTGCTCGGACATCGAGGCGTGGCCGAGGCGGCCGTCGTCGGACTGCCCGACGAAGACCTGGGCCAGCGCATCGTCGCATTCGTTGTCGGTGACGCGCAGCCGCAGGAGTTAATTGACTATGTGGCTCAACAACTTTCGGTGCACAAGCGACCGCGCGAGGTGAGGGTGGTCGACGCGCTGCCGCGCAACGCGATGGGCAAAGTGCTCAAGAAGGAACTGCTGACACGGAGCTGACCACCGCGCCGTCAAGCAGCGAAAGCGTTGCCGCTGCCACCCCCACGTGATTATCGTGTCCGAATGCAGGTAGCCAACCACCATGGTTGAGGTGAATCGCCCAGCCGGCTCCTCTGCGACGGGTGCAGCCCAACCAAGCGTCGCACCGATGAAACGGGTCGCGGTCGCTTGTTTCGTCGGCTCGGCAATCGAGTGGTACGACTTCGTGATCTACGGGACTGCGGCAGCGCTGGTGTTTCCCACCGTGTTCTTCCCGCACCTGAGTTCTTCGATGGCCACAATCGCCTCGATGGGGACATTTGGCGCAGCGTTTCTGTCCCGGCCACTCGGCGCGGCCGTCTTTGGACACCTCGGGGACCGGTGGGGCCGTAAAAAGACTCTTGTCATCAACCTGTTGATCATGGCCGTCTCAACCGTGACCGTGGGCTTGGTTCCCAGCACGGCGGCAATTGGTGTAGTTGCCCCGCTGATCCTGATCGCGCTGCGGCTCCTGCAAGGGTTTGCCGCCGGCGGCCAATGGGCGGGATCGACACTGCTGAGTGCCGAATACGCACCGGCTAACAGACGCGGTCGATATGGCCTTTTCACCCAAGTCGGTGGTGGCAGCTCGCTGACCCTGGCCAGCCTGACCTTTCTCGCGGTGAACAAGACCATGGGCGAAAGCAGCCCCGCGTTCATCCAGTGGGGGTGGCGCCTGCCATTCCTGGTCAGCGCCGCGCTGATCGTCATCGCCTTATACGTTCGCGTCAACATCGACGAAACCCCGGTGTTCGCCGCGGAAAAAGTCCGCAGCTTGGTACCCGAAGCGCCATTCAAGGAGGTGCTGCACCTTCTCCAGCGTCGGGAGCTGGCCCTGGCCACCGGCAGCATCCTCGTCGCTTCAGCCTTCTTCTACATGGCCAGCACCTATTTCGCCACCTACGCCCAGACCCACCTGGGATATTCCAACAGCCTGATCTTGTACGTCAGCGTGCTGGGCGGCCTAGCGAACGTCGCGTTTATTGCGCTTTCGGCCGTTCTGAGCGATCGGTTCGGGCGCCGCCGCATGCTGCTGATGGGATGGTTGGGCTGTCTCCCGTGGTCGTTTGTGGCGATTCCGCTGATGGATACCGGCAAACCCATTTGGTACGCGGTGGCTATCGTCGGCATGTACTCCGTCGCCGCGTTCGGCTGGGGACCTGCCGCCGCATTCATTCCCGAATTGTTCGCTACCCGTTACCGCTACACCGGGGCAGCGCTGACGGCGAACCTCGCCGGCATCGCCGGCGGAGCGGTGCCGACGCTGATGGCAGGCATGCTTTTGGCAACCTGGGGCAGCTGGGCGGTCGGTCTCATGCTGGCCGTCCTCGCGGTGGTCAGCCTGATCTGCACCTATCTGCTCCCCGAGACCCTCGGAACAGCGTTTGCCTCGCAACCGACTCCCCCTGCTGATGTCGCAGACGAGCCTCCTGGACTGGAGTTGTCGGGCGGGAACTGATCTAGCAGGGCGCTGGTGCTCGATCAGGGATTTTGGCCGGACACCCAGGGGTCATTTGGGGTCTGGCCGACGTACGGCTCCCAGCGATAGTTGCTGTCGCAAATAATGGTCTGGCCGTTGGGGGCGACGTCCTGCCTGCCGATATCAGCGCCGATGCATTGTTCGCCCACGACGTGCTCGGCCCTGGGTTCTGCCACGGATACACCGGCTGTGACGCTGGCGACGGTTCCGGCGAAGGCCAGTGCGGCCAGGGTCCCCGCTAGGTGTTTCATGGCAAAGAGTATGCGCCGCTACGCCAATGCCACGGTCGAAAAAATCGAATCCTGACATGAGCCCAAAACCGCCGACCCATGTCAGTCACGCTGGTGAACTTGCAGCACTTTGCGGCGCGACATCAGCCGTTCTCGGTGGGCGGATGGCGCTCGTTGTCCTACCGTGGTTGCCGTGCAACGACGCAGCCGAACCACGGCGGCCATCAGGGCTTCCACCGCGACGATTGCAGCCGGTAGTGCCGCCACACCCATGAGACGGGTTGCCGCCGCATGTCTGGTCGGCTCGGCGATCGAGTTCTACGACTTCTTGATCTACGGCACCGCGGCGGCGCTGGTGTTCCCTACTGTCTTCTTTCCCCACCTTTCTGCGACGTTGGCCACGATCGCGTCGATGGGCACGTTTGCCAGCGCGTTTGTATCTCGGCCGATCGGCGCGGCCACCTTCGGTTATTTCGGGGATCGGCTGGGTCGGAAAAGGACCCTGATCGTCACGCTGTCGTTTATGGCCGTCGCCACCGTTTCGGTGGGCGTGGTTCCCAGCACCGCGGCCATCGGTAACGCAGCCCCATTGATTCTGGTTGCGCTGCGGCTGCTGCAAGGGTTCGCCGTCGGTGGCGAATGGGCAGGCTCGGCATTGCTGAGCGCCGAGCACGCGCCGGCCGGCAGACGCGGCCGGTATGGCATGTTCACCTTGCTCGGCGGCGGCACCGCGGGGTACTTTCCAGCCTGACGTTTCTCGGCGTGAACGTCGGCATCGGAGAGAACAGCCCGGCCTTCATGCAGTGGGGGTGGCGCATACCGTTTCTGATCAGCGCCGCGCTGATCGGTGTCGCCTTTTATGTGCGCGTGCGGATCGACGAGACTCCGGTATTCGCCGAGGAAAAGGCCCGAAACCTCGTTCCCGCGGCGCCGATCACGGAGTTGTGGCAGTTGCAACGCCGGGAGATCCTGTTAGCCGCGGGCAGCATCCTGGGCGGCTTCGGCTTCGCCTACATGGGCAACACCTACCTCACCGCGTACGCCCATTCCCATCTCGGATACACCCGCGGCTTCATCTGGGCCGTCGGCGCGCTGGGCGGGTTGGCAAGCATCGCGTTCGTCGCACTGTCGGCCAGCCTGTGCGATCGAGTCGGGCGTCGCCGGATGATGTTGCTGGGCTGGGTGGGCTGCGTGCCGATGGCGCTTGCGGTGATCCCATTGATGGACACCGGCAGGCCCGCTTTGTATGCGGTCGCGATCGTCGGCATGTCCGCGATCGCCGCGATCGGTTCTGGACCGACGGGAGCGTTCATCCCCGAGTTATTCGCCACTCGCTACCGCTACAGCGGTTCGGCGTTGGCGGTCAACTTCGCCGGCGTCCTCGGCGGCGCGTTGCCGCCGTTGATCGCCGGCACCCTGCAGGACAGCTACGGCAGCTGGGCGGTCGGACCCATGCTGGCGATCCTGGCGTTCGCCAGTTTGGTGTGCACCTACCTACTTCCCGAGACCAAGGGCACAGCGCTTCAATCCGCCCGAGGTGACGCCGTCACAGGAGTATCGCCCGGCGGCTGACAGCAGCACATCGCGTTCCTGTTTCACCCTCCCCGGGGTGCGAGATCCGCGCCCAAAATTGCTGCGCGCGTTAAATCCTCTTTCCCGGAGTTTTCCGGCAAATATTCGGAAATCGGCGTTCCTAAGGCGCTCAATTAAAGAATCCGATCGCGCCGAACCCCAGAGACTCGGCCTCTTTTGTTAGGAGGAAAATTCTCATGTCTTTCGTTACTACACAGCCGGCGGCAATGACCGCCGCGGCGAGTGCGCTACAAACCCTCGGCGCGTCAATGGCCGCCCAGAATGGCGCGGCAGCGGCCCCTACCACGGAAGTCGCGCCCGCGGCCGCCGACCCGGTATCGGTACTGCAGGCCACCCAATTCGACGCCTACGGCACCTGGTACCAGCAGGTCAGCGCCAAAGCTGCGGCGATCCACCAAACGCTGGTAAACACCCTGGGCACCAGCGCCGGTTCCTACGAAGAAACCGAATCGGCCAATAACGCCGCGACCGGTTCAACGTCTTTGTCCAGCCTGCTGGGTCCACTAGCCGGAGCGGCCGCTCCGGCGCAAGTGTCGTCCTCGACGGGCGCCACTATCGCCACCCCATTCAATTCAGCGCAGAACTTCGGCGCCGCCGCGTCCCAATTCATTGCGCTGGGCCAGGGCCAATTCCTTCCCAGCGCGGTGAACTGGGACCCTACCCAAGTCGCCGCCACCGGCCTGACCGACGGCGCGGGCGCGGCGCTCCCTCCCGCGGCTGCGACAGGGTCGGCGGGCCCCGCAGCAGTTGGCGGGGCGCCAGTCCTGACAGGCGTGGGCCAAGCGTCCTCGCTGGGCGGGATGTCGGTGCCGCCCAGTTGGGCCGCGGGAAGCGTGTCGGCACCCAACCCTGCACCTGCGACGTTGGCAGCTGAGGGGTGGGCCAGCCCTGCGCCGCAGACGCCGCCGGTGACGACAATGCCGGCCGGCGTCCCGTCGGTGGCCTCGACCGGGCGTGCAGGTTACGGCATAGGCGCTCCGCGTTACGGAGTCAAGCCCATGGTGATGCCGAAGCCGGCCGTCGTTTAAACACCATTCAATTGCTCGAGAACAGGATCAAGAAATGGCTTTCGATTTTGGGGTGTTACCTCCGGAGATCAACTCCACCCGCATGTACACCGGCCCCGGGGCGGCACCGATGATGGCCGCCGCGGCGGCGTGGAACAACCTGGCGGCCGAATTGCATACCACCGCCTCTGCCTCGCAATCGGTGATTTCAACGTTGACTGACGACCAGTGGGTGGGTTCGTCGGCGGCAGCGATGGCAGCCGCCGCCGCGCCCTATGTGAGTTGGATGCACACCACCGCAGCGGCCGCTCAAAACGCAGCCAGCCAGGCGATGGCATCCGCGGCCGCCTATGAGGCCGCGTTTGCGATGACGGTGCCGCCGCCGGTTGTCGTGGCCAACAGAGCACAGCTGGCGGCTCTGGTCGCCACCAACATTCTGGGCCAGAACACGCCGGCGATCGCAGCCACCGAGGCCCAATACGGAGAGATGTGGGCCCAAGACGCCGCCGCCATGTACGGGTACGCCGCCTCGTCGGCCAGCGCCGGGAAGTTGCAGCCGCTGACCGATCCGGCGCCGACCACCAACCCCGGCGGGCTCGGCGCGCAGGCCGCCGCCGTCACCCAAGGAACCGGCACGTCGGCCGGACTGCCGGGACTGGTGTCCAGCTTGCCGAGCGCCACGCAGTCGCTGTCAACCCCGCTGTCCGCCGCGGCGGTACCCGCTCAGTCCGTGGACGATTTCTTCAATAACCCTCTGGTGAACAGCATTCCGAACGGGATTTCCGATATAACGGCCTGGAACGCCTTCAATGGGATCACGACCGGGATTTTGTATGCGCACACCTATGACGCGGGCCTGCTCAGTCATCACCTGCCCCTCGCTTTCGGTGGTGTGGGCGTCGCGGGTTGGCAACCTGCCTCACCGGCGAGTGCTGCAAGCGTGGGTGGCGCGACGGTTACGGCGGGGATGAGCCAAGCGGCCTCGGTAGGCAAGTTATCGGTGCCGGCAGGTTGGTCGACAGCCACTCCCACCGAGTCCGTCGCCGCTGCTCCGCTGACGGGCTCGGGTTGGACTGCCCCCACCGAAGAAGGCGGTATGACCACGGTGTCGGCGGGCATGCCGGCGTATGCCTTGGCCGGCCGCGGAAGCTACGGCATGGGGCCACGCTATGGCTTCAAGCCAACCGTGATGCCCAAACAAGTCGTCGTGTGATCAGGCCACCGGTCTCAGACGAGCACCCGGGTGGGCATCACCGTCGGTTTCACCCCGTAGCGCGGGGCGCTGAAACCGTAGCCTGCACGTCCGGTCGAGGCTACCGCGGGCATGCCGGTCGCGACGTTTGTCGTGCCGCCGCCTTCGTCGAAGTCCGCATTCCAGTCGGCGGTGGTCAGCGTCGTCGCGCTGGGTTCAGGGGTGGCGGCAGACCAGGTGGCCGGCACCGATAACTTGCCGACCGAGGACGACTGGGCCATGCTTGCCAGCACCGGCGCCCCGGCCAAGCTCGCGGTGCCCGCCGGAGCCACGGTGCCGGCCAGCGCCCCTCCAAGCCCGGCGCCGAGGGCCGCCGGAGCGGCAGCTGCGATGGCGGGCGCGGCGGCGGCGGCGGAATTTTGCGCCCCAGCAAGACCGACTCCGCCCGCGACGCCGCTCAACCCGAAGCCGACGGCGGCGCCGGTGTAGTTATACACACCGATGTTGCCGCCGGAGCTGAACAGATCGTTGAGGAATCCGTTGCCTCCCGAACTGGTCAGCAATCCATACCCGCCCGACGACGAGGCGGCGCCGGGGGAGGCCAAGCTTTGCATCGCGGCCGGCAGGCTCGAGACCAGCTGGGAAAGCTGACTTTGGCTGCCTGCGGTCGATACGGCGGCGGTTTGGGCGCCGGCGCCGCCCGGGTTGGTGGTCGCCGTCGGCGAGGTCAACGGGTTCAACGAAGCGGCGCTGGCCGAGGAGGCGGCGTAGCCGTACATGGCGGCGGCGTCCTGGGCCCACATTTCGCCGTACTGGACTTCAGTGGCCGCGATCGCCGGGGTGTTTTGGCCCAGAATGTTGGTGGCGACCAGGGTCGCCAATTGAGCCCGGTTGGCGGCGATCAGCGGCGGGGGCACTGTCATCGCGAATGCGGTCTGGTAGGCCGCCGCCGAGGCACTGGCCTGGGTGGCGGCGTGTCCGGCGGCCGCGGCGGCGTTGTTCATCCACGCCACATAAGGGGTGGCCGCGGCGGACATCGCTGACGAGGCTGGACCCATCCACTCTCCGCCGAGTTCGGAGATCACCGACTCGTGGGAGGCCGCCGCGGTGGCCAGTTCGGCGGCCAGGTTGTTCCAGGCTGCCGCGGCGGCCACCATCGGTCCGGCCCCCGGACCCGAGTACATCAGCGCGGAGTTGATCTCGGGGGGTCGTGCTGCGAAATCGAAAAACATTTGTTTGATCCTGTTCGTTTCTGAGTTGGGGTTAGCTGCTAAACCAGGGTGGACTTGGGCATCACCTGTGGCTTGATGCCGTAGCGTGGCGCGCCCAAGCCGGAGGTCCTACCCGCCGAGACCATCGAGGGCACCCCGCCGGGCACGGTGTTCACCGGTGCGCTGTGCGGAGCGGCGGCGCTGGTCCAGCCCGCTCCCGCCAGCGTCGCCGGGGTGGCGCCGCCCGCCGAGAACCCATTGCCGCCGGCCCAACTCGGCGGGACGGACAACCCGCCGACCGCCGAAGCCTGGCCCACGCCCGCCAGCACCGGCGCGGCACCAACGGCGGCCGGGGCCGCCGAATCGGCCAACGACAATCCGCCCAGGTCGCCCAACGCCGCACTGGCGGCGCCGGCCGCGCCGGCGTCGCCACCGGCGCCCGCACCGGACTGGGCCAGCGCCGAAAAGTTCGACAATGACCCGAGAAGCGGGCTGCCTGCGTACAGTCCAACCATGCTTCCGTCGCTCAACGCGCCCGGGAGGATGCCGAACTGCCCGAACTGGGTCAGCTGACCGAGCACCGAGAACCCGCCCAAGCTTCCAGTGCCGGCGGCGGCCGAGTTGGCAGCCTCGGTGGTGCCGTAGGAATCTCCGCTGAGCCCGAGCATCTGTACAAACGCCTGGTTGATCGCCGTGGCTTCGGCGCTGACTTGCTGGTACAGGTTGCCATAGGCACTGAATTGTGTCGCCTGCAGCGCTGACACTTCGTCCGCGGCGGCGGGAGTCACACTCGCGGTCGAGGCGGCCGCCGCCGCGTTCTGCGCGGCCAACGACGTACCGATGCCCTCGAGCTTGCCCGCCGCGTAATCCAACGCGTCAGGCTGGGTGGTCACAAAAGACATGTGTGTGGCTCCTTTAGAGTCGTGTTGTCCAAAAAGGTCGACGTTGGGTTATTTCAGCAGACTTGCCCTGGTAGTGTGACACGTTCCCCGTCCTTGGGAAAAATGCTGTGGCAAAAGCACTTTGAATTCGGCGCAGTGACATACAAAATGGAATTGGGCACTACACCTTGTTGGTTTCAACAGCAATGCATGGAAGCTGTAAGTATGCTGAAAATTAGCTGTGCTCACTGGTAAATGTGGATAGTGGTTGAGCCCAAACGGCGTTGACGGGGTTGGCCCACGATCAACCGACCCATGCTCGCTGACGCTGATCGGATTATATTGCAGCTCAACGTTTCTCGATTTTCGGGTGGCAGCCCAGGGCGGGGATGAAACGCAAGCGTGGCCGCACACCTGACGGGGCGTGCGGCCACGCTTGAGGTAAACGCCGTCTCAATGATGTGCAGAAAAATCGGGCGGCAGGCCTTGATGACGGTCCAAGGCTCGGCTTGTTGACGAGTTGTGCCGTTAGAGCGCTGCGGCGCCAGGGTGGGGAGAAAGGCCTCGCGGGCAGGCATTGTCGGAACACGACCCAGGAATTGCCCGATGGTGAGTCGCCGACACAGTGCGTTGAAATCGCTTGGCGCGCAGATTGGTATGCAAGTTCATAGTGATCGCATGCCGGTGCCTGGTCGGCCGTGGACTGCGATGCGAGCGGGTTGGCGTGGCGTCAACGGGCAGCAGCATCATCTGGCTCGATCAGCAGTCGCTTCGCGGCGGCGGTGCCATCTTGTGGTCTCTGAACCACGCCACCTTGGCGTGCCAGGATCGTGCGGACCCGTACGCGAAGCCGATCGCGCCCAGACATGCGCACAACCAGACCGGCAGGGTGATATCAATGCCGACCTCGGCCGTACTCACCTGTATGACGGTCGCTGCCACACCGAATGCGGCTGAGATCAAGTACAGGGTGGCCGTCACCGTCGAGCGAGGGTCCTTCCGGACGATCAGCATCACTCTGGCCGCGTAGCCGAACAAGTAGACGAGCAGGATTCCCAGCACGATCCAATAGGCGCCGAACCAGCCGGTGCTGACGTGGGCCGGAAACAGGTCAGGGTGATAACCCTCGTTCGCGACGATGAACACCGCGACCAGGACCGGGATACCCAGCCACAACGGGCCTTTGATGTGCCGGCGGAAGATGCTACGCCACTGGCCATGGTCGCCGAGTCGGGCCAACCCGTGGTCGATAATCGCCGCTGCAGCGACCATCAGGCAGATGTGGCCGAGAAGATCTTCGACATTCCAGCGCCGGAAGACGTCGTGCAGGGGTGGTCCCAAGGTTGCCGATGCCCATGGCGACATGAGCAGCACGGCGCATCCCTGCAGGGCGATGTTGAGGCTCGCGTCGACTTCCCAGCGAGAGCGCCAGGTTTCCCGGCGGATCCACAGGCTGTAGAAGGCGGCAGCAAGCGTAACGATGATCAGTGCGGACATCATTGGCGCAAGCGGCTCCTCTGCTGCGGTCAGACCGGCGGTTTGCTGGGGTCGGGGCGGAGGTCGCGCAGTTTCGGCAGGGTGCGTGTCGATGCAACGTATTCGCTGACCGCTTCAAGCTGGATCAGCCCGAACCGGACGAGCAAGTCAATAGGGTTCAAACGAAGATACTTAGCTGCTCGGATCAGGTTGTCCGCAGTGACCAACCTACCCTCGCGAACCGCCTTGTAGTACGCCGATTTGCGGTAGCCGAACGCCTCGTACACCTCGGTGGCGGCAAGCGGTCGGCCCACAAGGTAGGGAAGCACCACTGCCGGATCCTTATCGCAGTCGTCCATGAGTAGACAATAACCCGACCCGGTAGACGCTATGCAACATTGCAAGACCCGCGTCTCTAATCCACTACAAAAGTCTACTTTTATGGACTATCGTCTCGATATGGAGCCACGGCGAGCCTAAGCCCCGATTGGACGTCGACGCATGCAGAACCCCGTTACCTCAGCCGGCGACCCGTCAGATTCCTCGACGGATTTCCCAACGCGGACAGCCCCTGCGCGACGAGCGGGATCGGCCCCACGGTTTCACGTTCGGTGCGACCCGGCGGCAACAGGAGGTAAGCGGTGAGGAAATTAGCGCAGCGGGCAGTGATCGCAGGCGCTGGTGTGCTCGCGATCATTAGCGGCATTGGCGGTGCCGACTTAGTTGCACAAGCCCACGCGGACAACCCGGCGTGTGTCGTCAACCTGACGGAATCGTGTCCGCAACAGGCAGACCTGCCCCAGCCGGACGCACCGCGTCGATCCCACGTTCAGGTTTATTGCCAGCCGGCGGGGGCGATGTGGGGAGCCCACTGCTTTCACCGGTGGGTACCCTGAGTCCTTAATTCGCGTGCAGATCTTCGTTGAGCGCGATGCCCCGGCC
>CAWISO010000009.1:0-16654 GCA_963838755.1 uncultured Actinomycetota bacterium
GTCGCCGTCCGGGATTCGGACGTTAGCGTTCGGCGTTGCCGAGTTGCTCGATGATCGAGCGCACCGCCTGGCCGGGGTTGTCGCTGCTCCACGCCGACTGCAGCACCGAGCTGTCGAAGTTCTGCACTCCGGGAACCGGTTCGACGAGGTGGCGCCGCATCATCGCAATCCGCCGGGCGACTTCGTCGGGGTCCTCGCGACGGCGGAACCACTCCAGATTGGCTTTTTCTATGGCGTCCGCTTCGGTAGAGCCCGTCACCGTCCATCCGCCGCTGGCGAACCAGGCCCGCCACGTGCCGTCGCTGAACTTTTCGGTCTGCGGATAAAACCGCCACACCCAGCCCACCCGCGGATCATCGGCTTCGAACTCGATCGGGTTGCGCGGTGCGCTGCGCACCAGATCGTCGGGGTCCTCGCCATGCTCGATCGCCTGATCGATGGCCTTATCCTGGGCCTCCACCTCGGTGGCGCCTGTCGTCGACCATGCGCGTGTCGGAGACCATGCTCGCCAGCTGCCGTCGCCGAGCTGCTCGGTCTCGATGAGGAATCGCCAAATGTGACGCATCTGGGGATCGCTCACCTACGCGACCCCCGAGGCATCAAACGGCGAGCCGAAGGCGTACGGTCCCTTGCCTTCTTCGTATCCCTCGCACCACCAATGGTCTGGACGAGCACTGGGATAACAGTAGAGCAAGTGTGGGCCGTCGGGGGCTGGCGGTGAGTCTTGCTTCCAGTGGTTGTCGACGAGTTGGATCCCCGGTGTGGGACCCTCCGCAAAGTTCACCTTGCCGACGTCGACGAGTGCAGTGCTGACCCTACCGGCGACTTGTTGATCGACCGCCACGAGTTGGCCGGCCCGACAGCGGATTTCGGCGGCAAAGGCTTCGGCCTGATACTGTCGGGCGGCCCTGGCTGCTGCGCTGCCGCCCAACGAGCGGTCGGTAACCGAGAGGTGTTCGCCGACCTCGAACCCGGCCGCACGCGCTTCCTCGACCGCCGACCGCATCCCGCAGCGGGCCGCATTCAACTCTGACGCCCCAGTGCGGGCGGCCGTGGCTGCCTCGTGCAGTCGATTGACCAGCCCGCTGACCTTCAGCTTGTCGGCGTAGGTCCGATCATGTAAAGCCTTGACGGCCTTGCCCTCCCAATCAATCGACAGCGAGTCTTGCCAAACCTGCGCAAAACCCTCATACCACCGCGCGGCGACGGCCTCCCAGTGATTGGCTCCCTCGGTCAGATGGTCGGTGGGCCAGGCCAAAAGATCCGACAAGCCGAGAAACGCTGGACTGACGGCCATGGCTATACCGCGATCACCGGATCAACCACCGCGGCCAGCGTGGCTTTTGAGTCGGCTTCGTTTTTGACATACCGGGTATCGGCTAGGGCGACTCGGGCGGCCCCGGCCAGCAGGCGCTCTGCCAATACTGCTGTGCAAGCCATGACATCGGCATGCCCGGCAGTCACTGCCTCAGCGCTGGGCTGGCACGACAATCCCAGTCCCTGTCCGGGCTGCGCGCCACCGCGAAGATCATCCGCTACAACCTGCCACCGGTCGGCCATTAGCCGTACGCCGGCGGTATCGACACGCAGCACAGACTCCATGGCCTACAAACTGTAGAGCGCGCGTCGCGTTACACAAGTCACCCTTGGGCCAGACGACAATCACCGGTTTGGCGTGAACCTCTGTCTATCAATGCTTCTTTAGCTGGTGGGTGTAGGCGCTGGTGGAACGTCCCAGTGCGGCGACTTCGGCGTCCATCCGGGCGATCCGGTCACCGGCACCCTTGAGAATCGGAGATTCGCCCAGGCGGGTCGACAGCAACGGCTTCAGCCAACGGAACACACCAACCCAACCCGGGCAATACACGTGTTTTTTGCGGCCCTCGATGCCGTCGACGAACGCCGCGGCGCACTTGTCCACCGAGGTGGTCTTGTTCAGCGGCCATGGGAACCTCCGCAATTGCTCGCGGAAGGTGGGCAGGTCGGATTGGGTGTCGCGGACCAACGCGGTGTCGACCCAGGACATGTGCGCCGAGCCGACGGCGACACCGAGGTGCGCGACCTCAAGTCGCAGCGCGTGAGCCAGATGCTCGTTGCCCGCCTTGGACATGTCGTAGGGCGCCATACCCGGTGCCGCCGCGAACGCGGCGAGCGAGGAGACGATCAGCACATAGCCGCGGCGGTCGATCACCGACGGCAACGCTGCACGCACGGTGTGAAAGACACCCAGCAGGTTGACGTCCAACACCCGCTTGACCGCCTCGGGTTCGACGTTCAGCACGGAGCCGTAGCTGGCGATTCCGGCGTTGGCGACAACGACGTCGATACCGCCGAACTTTTCGACGGCTGCCTCGGCTGCACCCTGCATGGCGGCAAGATCACGCACATCGGCAATGACGCTGAGCACCCGGTCGTCGCCGCCCAGTTCGGCGGACGTCGCCGCCAATGCGGCCTCATCCAGGTCGGTCAGCACCAGCCTGGCGCCCTTGGCGTGCAACCGACGGGCCACCTCTGCCCCGATTCCGTGAGCGCCGCCGGTGATGAATACGACTTTCGAATTCAGAGAGGTCATGGCGGCAACCTACAGGTCCACTCCGAGCAGCGCATCGACCGCCGTTGCCACCATGCGAGGCGCCTCGGCATCGCTACCACCGTATTCCAGCGCATCGGTGACCCAACCATCAAGTGCAGCAAGCGCTTTGGGCGTATCAAGGTCGTCGGCCAGATAGCGGCGCACCCGGGCAACGGTGTCGGCGGCGTCCGGGCCCGCGGGCAGGATGCTCGCCGCACGCCACCGACGTAGCCGCTCGTTGGCCGTTTCCAGCACGTCGGCGCTCCAGTCCCGATCGACCCGATAGTGTCCGGCCAGCAAGCCCAATCGGATCGCCAACGGCTCGACGCCCTGGGCGCGTAACCGCGATACCAGAACCAGGTTGCCGCGACTCTTCGACATCTTGTGCCCGTCCAAACCGATCATGCCCGCATGCACGTAGTGGCGAGCGAATCGCCGCTCACCGCTGACGGATTCGGCGTGGGCGGCGGTGAACTCGTGATGCGGGAAGATCAGGTCGCTGCCACCGCCCTGGATGTCCAGACCACTGCCGATGCGGCTAAGAGCAATCGCGGCGCATTCGACGTGCCAACCCGGTCTGCCCGGGCCGAACGGCGACGGCCAGCTGGGCTCCCCGGGCCGCGTGGCGCGCCACATCAGTGCGTCCAGTTGGTCGGTCTTGCCCCGCCTTTCCGGGTCGCCGCCGCGCTCGGCGAACAGCCGCAGCATGGTGTCGCGGTCATAACCGGACTCGTAGCCGAACTGCGCGGTGGCGTCGGCGCGGAAGTACACATCGGGATACTCGGCGTTTTCGAGAACGTAAGCCGCTCCGGAGGCCAGCATCTTCTCCACGAGCTCGACGACCTCGGCCACCGCCTCGGTCGCCGCCACGTATTCGGTTGGTGGCAGGACCCGCAGGGCGACCATGTCGTCGCGGTACAGCGCGACCTCGCGGGCCGCGAGGTCGCGCCAGTCAAGGCCGTCACGGTTGGCGCGCTCGAACAGCGGATCGTCGACGTCGGTGACGTTCTGCACATAGTGCACGTCGTGTCCGATGTCGCACCACAGCCGCTGGATCAGGTCGAACGCCAGATAGGTGGCGGCATGGCCGAGGTGGGTGGCGTCATAAGGGGTGATCCCGCACACGTACATGGTGGCCGTCGGCCCGGCCGCCAACGGACGCACTTGGCGGTCGGAGGTGTCATACAGTCGTAGCTCCGGGCCACGTCCCGGCAGCGCCGGTAAGGGTGCCGAGGGCCAGGACTGCATACCGTCGACTGTAAATGTTGGGGCTAGCTGGCCAGTCGGATGGCACCGAGCAGCAGGTCGGCGAGTTCGGGGCGACACATCAGGAAGTCGGGCAGATACGGATCGGGACGGTTGTAGACCAGCTCGGAACCGTCCAGCCGTGACGCGTGCATACCGGCCGCCAGGATCACCCCCGCGGGCGCCGCAGAATCCCACTCCCACTGGCCGCCGGCGTGGATGTACGCGTCGGCGTCGCCGCGTACCAGTGACATCGCTTTGGCGCCGGCCGAACCGATCCGCACGGTCTGGATGTCCAACCGCTGGGCGAGCCGATACAGCACCGCCGGCGGACGGTTGGAGCTGGCGGTAACGCGGATGGGTCCGGAATGCGCGGCGATCGGCATGCTGACGCGGTCGCTGCGGTAGAGCTCCCCCATCGCGGGCAAGGCGACCGCGGCGTCGGTGATCGCTCCGCCTGCCCCGCCGTGGCGCTGCCACAACGCCACGTGCACAGCCCAGTCGTCGCGTCCCCGCTCGGAGAATTCGTTGGTGCCGTCCAGCGGGTCGACGATCCAGACCCGGTCTGCCCGCAACCGGGTCAGGTCGTCGTAGGCCTCTTCGGACAGCACCGCGTCGCCCGGACGCTCGGCGCGAAGTCGCCGCAGCAGGAGCGAATTGGCTTGGCTGTCGCCCTCGTCGCCGAGCAGCCACGGGTGGCTGAACCCGACCGCGTCGCGCACCGCCAGCAACAGCTTCCCGGCGTCCACGGCCAGATCAGCGGCCAGCGCGGCGTCGGTCAGCTGTGCGCTCATCGGGTCCAGTATTACCGACCGACCGCGCAGCGCTTCGCGTCAGTGGTTTTCGGCGATCCACTCGCTGGTGAAACGGTGGTACTTGGCGATGTCCTGGGCCACTTGGCGGGCGACTGCGCTCTCGATCGCGCCGCCGACGACGGGGATCTTGACCGCTATGGTTGTCGTCATCGTCAGCCGCGAGCCGTGCTGGGCCGGCGCGAGCAACGCCTGCCCGAGTGCGGTCACCGGTACCCCGGACACCTCGACTCGTACCTCTCCGCGCACGCGGTCGTCACCGATCGGACTCCACTTCTGGTTGTGCACGAGCGCCAGCTCACTTGGCGCGAACTTGATGATCACCTTGGGCAGTCGGTCACGGAAAAGGCCAACGCTGAAGCCCACGTCCACTGTTTGATCGGCATCGACGGTCAGCTTGTCCAGCGTTGCGGCGCCGTCGTCAAAGGCGGTTAACCGCGCCGCCCAGTATTCCGCTTCGCCGAATGCGCCAAGGATTCGTTCGACGCTGGCTGGCGAGTCCACCGAAACGTCGAACGAGCGCGGCATAGCACCGGAGGCTACTCAAAACGCGGGCCAGGGAATCGGTCGGTGCCGGTCCGGGCCGGGCATCACCGGATTGTCCAGCAGCGCGCGAGCGCGCAGCCGCAACGCCGCGATCTCGGCGCTGGTGATGTGCTCGGCCAGCGCATCGCGGAGCGATCCTGTCAGCGCGTCGACCAGGCGCGCCACCTTCTCCAGGGTGTTGTAGTCGATAGGTTTGCCGGCCCACCCCCACAGCACCGTGCGCAACTTGTCTTCGACGTGTAGGCATACACCGTGATCGACACCGTAAATGTCGCCGTCCACACTCCGCAGCACGTGGCCGCCCTTACGGTCGGCGTTGTTGATCAATACGTCGAACACCGCCATGCGCCACAGCCGAACGTCGTCGGCATGAACCAACGAAACCGGGTCGCCGGCATAGTCATATGCGCGCAACACCGGCAGATAGCCAGGCGGCAACCGATTGGCGGGAACAAGGTCGACCGGGTCTAGTTCTGGACCCGGGTCTGAACCGGCTTCGTCACCGGGTTGGTCCACCCACAGCTGCAGCATCCCCGAACCAGCGGGCCCGTAACGAATGATGGTGTACGGCACGATGTTCCAGCGCAATTGCTCTGACACCAGATACGCGCCGAGTTCTCGCCCGGCCAGCGTGCCGTCGGGGAAGTCCCACAGCGGCTGCTCTCCGGCGACAGGCTTGTACACGCAGTGGACGCTGCGGTCAGCCAGCGTGGATTCGCACAAGAAGGTGGCGTTGCTGGCCGAACGAATGCGTCCCAGGACCGTCAGCTCGCCGCGTCGCAGGACCTCGCGATCGTCAGTCCTCGGCGTCATCGTCAGACCCGAGCAACGCACTGCGCCGGTAGCCGTTCGTGCGCGCACAGATATGTCCCTCGGGGTCCAACGGTTCATCGCACAACGGGCACGGCGGACGACCCGCGGAAATGACACGGTTGGAACGGGTTGCGAACTCCCGCGCCGACTGTGGGGTCAGGAACACCCGCACGGCGTCGGGACCCTCCTCGGTGTCGTCGAGCACTACGGATGCGTCAAACTCGGTGTCGCTGACGGCCAGCAATTCGACCACCACGGTCTGTGCCTCGGAATCCCAACCCAAACCCATGGTGCCGACCCGAAATTCCGCGTCGACCGGCGTGATCAGCGGGCTCAGATCTTCGACCTCGGTGGTCTCCGGCGGAACTGGCGTGCCGAATCGGCGGTTGACTTCGAGCAGCAACGCACCGATGCGCTCGGCAAGCACCGCGACCTGCTGCTTCTCCAACACCACCGACACCACCCGAGCGTCGTGCACTGCCTGCAGGTAGAACGTGCGGTTTCCGGGCTGGCCAACTGTCCCGGCGACGAATCGGTCGGGTGAGCGGAACACGTGGATCGCGCGGGACATGGCAACTCCAAAATACCGGCAGTTGCGGCTGAGTCGTAAATTTGCCGGTGCAACTCGCTCAGTCGGTGGAGCCGCCGACGACCGCATCGTCGGGCGGCGGCTCACCGTCTTTCGGCGGAGCAGCGGTCAACGCCGACGTCAGCCGGGCACCGGTGTGGTTGACATGTAGCACAAATGGACGCAACGGGGTGTAGCGGATCACACTCATCGAGGCCGGATCGGCCGAAATACGCTGAAAGCCGTCCAGATGGATGGCGAGTGCGTCGGCGACGACGGCCTTGATGACGTCGCCGTGGGTGCAGGCCAGCCAAAGTGCATCACCGCCGTGCTGTCCGGCCAGTCGTGCGTCGTGTCCGCGCACCGCAGCGACGGCCCGCGTCTGCACCTGCGCCAGCCCTTCACCGCCGGGGAACATCGCAGCGCTGGGATGCGCCTGGACCACTGCCCACAGCGGCTCGTTGACGAGTTCGGCGAGCTTTCGGCCGGTCCATTCGCCGTAGTCGACTTCGGCGAATCGGTCGTCGATTTGCGCCTCGACGCCGAGCGCTTCGGCGAGCGGCTCGATCGTGCGTCGGCATCGCAGCATGGGTGAAGACACCACCGCGCGGATTGGCAGGTCACCGATCCGATCGACGAGCTCCGCGGCTTGCTCGCGGCCCTTGTCGTCGAGGTCGACGCCCTCGGAACGACCGGCCAAGACATGCGCAGTGTTCGATGTCGACCGGCCGTGCCGCAACAAGATCACCGTCACGTCGCGGTCACCACCCCGGACGCCAACAGGATCAACACGCCCGCGCCGACTAATACTCGGTAGCCGACGAACCAATACATGCTGTGCCGCACCAGGAATCGCAGCAGCCACGCGACAGCGGCGAGGCCGACGACGAACGCGATGACGGTAGCCACCACCAGCTGCGGGCCGGTCGCACTCATCCCCTCTGACACCGGGTGGAAGGCGTCCGGCAGCGAAAACAACCCGGAGGCGAACACCGCCGGAATGGCTAGCAGAAAGCCGAACCGAGCAGCCAACTCACGCTCCAGACCAACAAAGAGCCCCGCGCTGATGGTTGCCCCCGACCGGGACACCCCCGGGACCAATGCCAGTGTCTGGGCAACGCCGACGACGACGGCATCGCGCCAGGTCAGCTGGTCGACTTGCCGGCTTTGCCGGCCGAGCCGCTCGGCCAGGGCGATCACCGCCGAAAACACCACCAGCGCGGTCGCGATCACCCACAGGTTGCGCACGCCCGAGCGGATCTCGTTCTTGAACACCACACCCAGGATGCAAATCGGGATCGTCCCGATGATGACGTAGGCGCCCAGCCGGTAATCGGTATTCCGGTGCGCGGCGACCAGCAAACCGTTGAACCATGCTTTGACGATCCGAACGATGTCTCGGGCGAAATAGACCACGACGGCGATCTCGGTACCCAGCTGGGCTACGGCGGTGAAAGACGCTCCGGCATCGTCGGCGAAGAAGATCCGCGACACGATCGCCAAGTGACCCGAGGAGGACACCGGCAAGAACTCTGTCAGGCCCTGCACCACCGCCAAAACGATGACCTGCCACCAAGACATCGCTGGCGCCGCAGTCACGACGACGACCGTACCGGTTGGGCCTGGCAGCTACCGGAGGGGACTGGACTTGACGGGTTCGGCGCCGGCAACCGCGTCGCGCACCGCGGCGGCCAGGCTGCGCTCGTCGGTGATGTCCACGCCGCGGATGTCGCGCCGCACGGTCTCGACGACATCTTCAGGTTGAGGAACCGGGCCGCTCAGCCTAGGCCGATAGATCTCGACGAGCAGCCACTGACCTTTGATACGGAAAGCGAAACTGCGGCCATCACCGGCCTGCCCGAACCCGCTGGCCAAAACCTTGGCCGAGAAGACCCCCACCCACATGTCCTCAATAGCAAACTCTGGATCTGCGTATTGGCGGTCATCGGCGACACTCTTGGGGCGACCAAACCTGGGCGGCGATGGCCAGCTCTTGCGGCCTTGTCGCCCGAGGTCGTTATCCAAGCCGGCACCCCCTCAGTGTGAGCCTTCGCGAGTAGCCGAGAATTACCCGGTGCCGCCATACCGCAAACACGCTGAACGTCGGGTTTGCCGGCGGGCCGCTGGCTTGCTGTTTGCGCTGGCAATGGCTGCGGGATGTTCGTCGAAGACGCTCGACACGCCCCCGCCCACCATTGAGCCGGCGCAACCCGGGCAATCCCCGCCGCAATCGCAGGCCGTGGCGGGCGTCATCCGCCCGTTGGACGGACGCCCACAGGCGGCAATATTCGACCCTCGCACCGCCCAGCTGGTGATCTTGACGTCCGGGTCGGCATCGGCGCCCAACCGGATCGCCGTGCTGGACTCTCAGCAAACCTCGCCGCGCATCATTGAGCTGCCTGGCCCGGCCACCGGCCTAACCGGTAACGGTAGCGGCACCGCATATCTGGCCAGCCACGGCGGCTATTTCGTGGCCGATTTGTCGGCCGGGCGAGCCCTTCGCGTCGGTCTCAGCAACGCCGCGGACGTCGACTTCACCGCCATTACCCGGCGCGCCGACGGCGCCCTGGTACTGGGTGCCGCAGACGGCACGCTCTACACCGTCGCGGCCGGCGCCACCGCCGTGAGCAGCCGAACAGGGATTGTCGGGCACGCTGATTCCCTTGCAGCGCAAGGGAATACCGTCGCGGTGTTGGATCGGAGCCAAACATCGGTCACCACCATCGGTCCCGACGGCAAAGTCGGGCAGGCGTTGCGCGCGGGCCTGGGCGCCACCACCATGGTGGCCGATCCGGCGGGCCGGTTGCTGGTGGCCGACACCCGGGGCGGCCAGCTGCTGGTGTACGGCGTCGACCCGCTGATCCTGCGTCAGGCCTACCCGGTGCGATCCTCGCCCTATGGCCTGGCCGGGTCCGATGGGCTGACCTGGGTGTCGCAGACCACGGCGAATTTGGTCATTGGTTACGATCTGTCAACCGGAATACCCGTGGAAAAGGTTCGGTACCCAACCGTGCGGCAACCCAACACGCTGGCCTTCGACGATGCAGCGGACACCTTGTACGTGGCGTCGGGCGCCGGTGGCGGCATTCAGGTCATCGAGCGTGCGGCAGCGGGGCCGCATTGACCACGGCGCGGGGCGGCCGGTTGCCGGCGGATTGGGACACCGAGATGTCTGACGAATACGAATGGGTGCCGTTGCGCCTGCCGCCGGAGGTCACCAGGCTCAGTGCATCGACTCGATTGTCCATCGAGGCGGAGTACCGCGGCTGGGAGCTGACCAGGGTGCGGCTCTATACCGACGGCAGTAGACGAATATTATTGCGCCGCAAGAAGTCTCGTATCGACGAGATCGAGAAAGCCCGGCCCGACCAGCCGGCACTGTGACGCTTTATCGATCGCTACGCCGGTTGCTGTTCATGGTCCCGCCCGAACGCAGCCACGAGCTGGCGTTTGCGGCGCTGCGCGGCGCAACCACCGCGGCCCCGGTTCGGCGGCGACTGAGCGCGCGGCTGGCGCCGAAGGACCCGGTGCTGGCCAGCACGATGTTCGGGGTGCGCTTCCCCGGGCCGCTGGGCTTGGCCGCCGGGTTCGACAAGGACGGCACCGGCCTGACGACCTGGGGCGCGCTGGGGTTCGGCTATGCGGAAGTCGGCACCGTCACCGCGCGACCCCAACCAGGCAACCCGGCGCCGCGGCTGTTTCGGCTGCCCGCCGATCGCGCTCTGCTGAATCGGCTGGGCTTCAACAACCACGGTGCCGCGGCCCTGGCGTCCAGGCTCATACGGCAGAGCGCTGAGGTGCCGATCGGGGTCAATATCGGCAAGACCAAATCCACTCCGCCCGAGCACGCAGCCGACGACTACCGGGCCAGCGCCCGGCTGGTCGGCCCGTTGGCCGCATACCTGGTGGTCAACGTCAGCTCACCGAACACGCCCGGGCTACGCGACCTGCAGGCGGTCGAGTCGCTGCGGGATATCCTCTCGGCGGTGCTCGCCGAGACCTCGACGCCCGTGCTGGTGAAGATCGCGCCAGATCTCGCCGACCGCGACATCGACGAGATAGCCGATCTGACAGCCGAATTGGGCATAGCCGGCATCGTCGCAACCAACACCACGGTGTCGCGCGACAGGTTGCGCACACCCGGCGTCGAGCGCCTGGGCAGCGGCGGTATCTCCGGGCCGCCGCTGGCGCAGCGGTCCACCGAGGTGCTGCGGCGACTTTACCGCCGGGTTGGAGACCGGTTGGCGTTGATCAGCGTCGGCGGCATCGAGACGGCCGACGACGCCTGGGACCGGATCACCGCCGGGGCGTCGTTGCTGCAGGGCTACACTGGGTTCGTCTACGGCGGCGGCTTGTGGGCCAAGCACATTCACGACGGCATCGCCGTTCGGTTGCGCGAAGGAGGGTATTCGTCGCTGAGCGATGCGGTGGGATCGGCTACTCGTGGACGGCCCAGCTGATCACTGCCGCTGCTCGTAAGTTCCGTAGATGACGGCCCGGGCGATCGCATGTTGGAACAGGTTGAAACCCAGGAACGCGGGGCTGGCGTCCTCCGGCAGATCGAGTTTCTCGACGTCGACTGCGTGGACGGTGACGTAGTAGCGATGTGGGCCGTGCCCGGGGGGCGGCGCCGCGCCGATGTAGCGGCGCTCACCGGCGTCGTTGACCAGGGTCAGCGCGTCGCCCGGTAGATCGCTTCCGTCGCCGGCACCGTCGGGCAACTCGGTGACCGAGGCGGGCAGGTTGGCCACCGCCCAGTGCCAGAATCCAGACAGCGTCGGCGCGTCGGGGTCGTACACGGTGACGGCGAAACTCTTGGTCTCGTCGGGGAAACCAGACCAGCTCAGCTGCGGGCTGACGTCTTCGCCGCCGGCACCCATGATTCCGCTGATCTGCGGGGTCGCCAGCGGCTGGCCGTCGGTGATCGACGCCGACTCCAGATGAAACGACGGCAGTTTCGGCAGCGCTGCGTACGGGTCGGGTGGTGCGATCATGGTCGGTCCCCTCTCGTGTGATCGGCTCAACTGCGGCTAACAGTGTGTCAAGAAATGTGTCAACACCTCGGTGCCAAACCTCAGCGCGTCCACGGGTACCCGTTCATCCACGCCGTGGAACAATGCGGCGAAATCCAGATCCGGCGGCAGCCGCAGCGGGGTAAAGCCAAAGCAACGAATACCCAAGCGCGAGAATGCTTTTGCGTCTGTTCCACCGGAAAGCATGAAAGGTACGGTCCTGGCCTCGGGATCCACGGCCAACAGCGCAGCGTTCATCACGTCGACCAGATCGCCGTCGAAACTGGTCTCATACGACGGCAAGTTGGTAATCCATTCGCGGGCCACGTCGGGACCGATCAGCTCGTCGACCTCCGCCTCGAACGCCGCCTGCCGACCGGGCAGCACCCGGCAGTCCACCACGGCCTCCGCGGTGGCCGGTACGACGTTGGCCTTGTAGCCGGCTTTGAGCATGGTGGGGTTGGCTGTATCGCGAAGGGTGGCCTTGACGATGCGAGCGATCGGTCCCAGCTTGTCGATGGCCCCTTCCAAATCCGGCGAATCGGTGTCGAAGCTGTGCCCGGTCTCTTCGCCGACAGCCGTCAGGAACTGCGCGAGGCTATCGCTCACCACCAGCGGAAACCGGTGGCGGCCCAGCCGCGCGACCGCCTCGGCGATCCACGTCACCGCGTTGTGGTCATGGGTCATCGATCCGTGTCCGGCCCGGCCGCGCGCGGTCAACCGCATCCAGTGCAGCCCCTTTTCGGCGGTCTCGATGAGATAGAGCCGACGCTCACCGCCATCGCGGCGCGGCACCGTCAGCGAGAACCCCCCCACCTCGCCGACCGCTTCCGTGACGCCGTCGAACAGGTCGGGTCGGTTGTCAACCAGCCACTGCGCCCCGTACTTGCCGCCGTTCTCCTCGTCGGCAACGAAGGCGAATAGCAGGTCACGTGGTGGCACCACGCCGGCCCGACGGAACTGGCGGGCTGTCACGATCATCATGCCGACCATGTCCTTCATGTCGACCGCGCCACGGCCCCAGACATAGCCGTCCTCGACTGCGCCGGAGAACGGGTGCACGCTCCAGTCGGCCGGCTCTGCGGGCACCACGTCGAGATGGCCGTGAATCAGTAGCGCGCCGCGGGAGCTGTCGGCGCCCTCGAGGCGGGCGAATACATTGCCCCGCCCCGGCGCACCGGACTCCAGATATTCGACTTGGTAACCGACTTCTTCCAACTGTGCGGCGACCCAGTGGGCACATTCGGCCTCGCCGTTGGTGGTGTCCAGATCGCCGGTATTGGTGGTGTCGAACCGGATCAGCTTGCTGACGACGTCAACGACGTCGTCAGCGGAAGTTTCGGTTGGCACCGTCACAGTCACCTTTCCTACCATTGCCTCCGCTAGCCCGCTCGGCGCTGATGGTCCCCGCGTCAGTTTGGGGGCGGGCAGGCCAATCCGATAGCCTTAGCTGCTAATTGGTTGGCCTTAAGTCCGAGTGGCGGAATGGCAGACGCGCTAGCTTGAGGTGCTAGTGCCCTACTAATGGGCGTGGGGGTTCAAGTCCCCCCTCGGACACCCGTGTCTTGTCGCGAGACATTGAGGACAGATGTCTCGCGACATAGTGAACACCTTCAGTTTTTGGCTGGGGGTGTTTTGGTTTTTTGGGGTTGGTAGTTGCGGCTGGTGTCGAGGGTGAGTTCGCGGATGAGTTCACCGGTGGCGGTGGCGATGATGCGGATGTTCAGATCAGCGATGAGCATTAGGACTGCGGTGTTGGCCCAGCGGTGTCCGATGCCGATGTGGTGGAGGTGCCCGGCGTGGCGCAGGGTGATTTTGCCGTAGCGGTCGATTGCCGCAGGTTTGGGGATGGTAAGGGGCGGGAGTTTTTGAAGACCACGCCGAACGTGGCCAGTTCTGTTTGTAGGGCGGTGCGGCCGCCGGGGCCGGTGGCGTGTCAGGCGGTAAAGACCATGCCGCTGTCGGTCAAAACCGAGGCGGGCAGTCCGTGGGCGGTGAAGGCCGCGCGGAAGCAGTCGCGCACGGCCACCGCGGTGAACACCGCTCGGGCGGTGCAGCTGAGGGCTTTGCGGGAGTGGTCGTCGATGATGTTGAGGATCTCGATGGGGGTGGTGACCTCGGTGGTGGGGTCGGGGCCGGCCACATGCCAGTGGGTGATGTCGGCCTGCCAGCATTCGTTGGGTTGTTCGGCCTGAAAGCGGATATAGCTGCTGCGGGGTCGTTTGTGCGGCTGGGCGGTGATAAAGCCGCGGCGGCGCAGGATTTTGTGGATGGTCGACGCCGCGGGCGCGGTGCCGATCTGGGCGTGTAAGTGAAAGGCGATCGTGTGGGGCCCAGCATCGAGGCCCTGTTCAACAAGTTGCTTGCGCAGCTTGATGATTCGCTCTTCGACCTGGGCTGGCAGTTGGCGCGGGTTGGACGCCGCGCATCGTGAGCGCGGCGCGAGACCAGCCTCACCTTCGGCGCGGTAGCGGGCCAGCAAGGTGTAGATCCACGACCGCGCGACATGGTAATCGCCTCCACATACGCAGCCCCGAGCACATGTCCACTGAACGACAAGCCCACAGCCTCGTCGACCTTGCCCGCGCCCATATCCTGACCCGCTCACCAACCCAGGCCCTGCAGGCCCTCATTCAAAGCCGAACACATCGCGCCCGAAGAACTCGCCGAAACACCCCTGGTCGCCGCCGTAATCGAAGACGTCGAAGCCCAAACCAAGCACACACGACAATCGGCACTACGACGACTCAAACAACGCCTCTACGCCTGATTACTACGGAATGGGGGTGGCGCCGTCCGCTCCGCTCCCGGCGCCACCCAACCACCTCCGCGCGGGCGGCGCCCAGCCGAATCGTCGCCGTCGGTCAAGACTTGTGTTCAAGCTTTCTCTACGGGGTCAAGACGAGTGATCGAACCACACGGATTCAGAACCTTCGACAACTACCGGCTACGCCCCCTGCCCCGGCGGTAGGGGATTGGTAACGTTGGGTAATCCGCAGCGGAGCAGCACATCGAACAGGGTACCAAAGCCGATGCCGACGACGACAGCCGAGAGGTACTCGGAGAATTCAGCTGCAGCCCCTGGTGCAATGGTCTCTAGTATTTTTGTGAGGAACTTCTTCAACGCCGTAGCGGCAAAGACGCCGAAGGCCCCCGCGGTAAACGAGTCGATGTACGCCTTGGTGTTGGCGGCTAGCGCCTGCCACCACTTGTTAAGGTCCTTCAGCGGATCGAGAAATATGAATTTCAGGGCCTCGAAGTCCAGATGGCCTTGGATGTTTACGCATTTTACGAAATCATCGAAAGTCGTCGTCATTTCGCTCCTGTGGTCTGTTAGGCATTGAATGGCGTGTCGGGGTTTTTCAAAATGGCCTGCTCCCATGCTTCTGCAATTAGGCCACCCACTATGCCAATAGATTGGCTAGAAGGGTGGCTATCGAATGCCGCTAGGATCGGACCGATCGACGTGACTATTCCGACTTTGGGGTCCGCCAATCCTGCTTTAATGGGGTTATCTGCCGTGGCCTCTTCAATCGCCTGACGAGTGCCCTCATCAAGGCTACGAAGCCAGCTCGTAAGCGCCTTTATATCGGCCTGGATCGCGGTTGCACTTGGAACAATGTTCGAAGATATGCTGACGCCTGAGGCAGGAACCATATCCGAACCTATGCCGACGCCTTTTAAGGCAGACAGTGCCGAAACGAAGTCATCTGCGAACATTACCGAGCTCCCCTCGACGTGATAAATGTTTGGTTCTGTCAACCCGACGATTTGTGACTCGTCGCGCTATTCGGTACGAAACGTATTCAGCAATTTACTCGCAGCTCGCCTTCACGACTTGGCAGGTTCCTTGCGGTGCCGCCAGCTGGCAATAGTTCAGCGCGCCACCAACAACGTTTCCCTCCATCGGCCCGACGCTGTCGCCGTACCAATATCCGCCGTCGGCGCGGCTTTCGACATAGGCGAAGCAGTTCGTTTGTGCCACTTGCTCGATATTGCAACCGATTCCGGTCCCGGCGCAGCCTTGGAGAGCGAGGGCGCGCGCCTGATCCTGGGTCTGCTGATTGGACGCGTAACCCCAGGACCCCTTGCCGTCCGCCGCGACCGCCACCCAGCCCCCCTGCGCATTCGCGGGCGCGGATGCGCCTATTGCGCCAATAGCAATGGCCGAAACCGCGCTGAGAACAACCACTGCAGTCCTCGTAGCGCTCAACATGGCTCGCCTGCATTCGAGTTGATTTTGCTAGTGCTTCCAGTGAACATCGATCGGTGTGGTGAGGGCAAGAGCACGGTCTGGCGCGCTGGTCGGCACGGGCACCGGCTCGGAGTGTTCCTACTCAGACGCGCGCGATGCAGAGGAGCGGGGGCCGCCATTGTGGCCGAGCTGGCGGGGACCTGGCCGCCTCGGCGTCGAGCTGGCGGCGCGGGCCGCATATTTCGGCTGGCGGCACGTCATCGGCCAGGTGCTATTCAATATAGAAGAAAACCGCCGCGTCGTCTCCGCCCCGGCAAATGACTGCATCGCCTTCCCTTAAACAGGTCATCGTGTAGTTCTGGTTCGTTACGGGGCTCCAGGCGTCGATCACCCACGACGAGGCCCCTGAGGCCGCTCCCTTTGGGTCCGCGGACTGCCACTGGTTGGCGACATTCTGGGCGAACGGGCACGACGTATTGCTATTGACGTATAAACCACCTCCACAGTCCGTAGTAAATTCGCCGCCGGGGGGCGAATGTCGCCGGGGCGGGTGGAACTGGTGCATGACAACCTCCTTCTGGCACACGATTTCTCATAACGGTCCCCGGGGCCGTGCTGGCGGGCAAGGCTTCGGTCCGCTCAGCGGACCGGGATCCGCACAATTAGTGGCCGCACGTTTCCTGCCGTAGCGGTCTGCGCTGTTCAGCAAAAGTCTATGCCGGGTGGGCTGCCGGTCGATGTGCTCGTAATACGTCGATGGGGCGATCTGCACGCCGAGCTCTACCAACCCGGCGCAGATCGAATGGACACGCGGCTGGGAGATCCCCACACGACCGAATCACCAAGTCGGACAACATGCTTGGTAACCGATCGTCGGAATCCTAATCGCCC
>CAWISO010000010.1:0-305608 GCA_963838755.1 uncultured Actinomycetota bacterium
AGACTGTTTGCTGGGCGTTTGCAGGGTTAAGCCGCGTTGGCTGTGTTGTGAAACCGCTGGTCAAAGCGTTGGGTCTGTTGGCTGTTTGAAGCTGTGCCTAGTTTTACTGCGTACTGACTGCGTACTGGCGAAGCACAGCAAACCGGGTAGACCGCTGCACGCATGGGCCGACGCCCGCCAGATCGCCGCCGAGCAAGGTGATCCGCGCCGTCGACACGCCCTCTGGCAGCTGGTCCCACGGCCTGTGTTGTGCCGCTGGAAAACTGGTGGCCTCCCTGCCACAGCCCTGGCCGACCGAAGGAACATCTTGTGCTTTCCACGTTGCTGGCCGAGCTCGCCCAGGGCATTCCCGAACTGCCTGGTGCGCGCTGCAAAGGCCGCGAAGAACTGTTCGACCAAACCATCACCCGGCCCGGCGGCGGGAATCACGACGACACGGTGACTTATGCCCGCCGCGCCGCTACCCGGCTGTGCGCCAGCTGTCCCGCGCTGACCCAGTGCGCGGCGTGGGTCGACGGCCTGCCCCGGTCGCAGCGGCCGACTGGTGTGGTGGGTGGCAAGCTGACCGACCCCCAAGGGCGCAGAGCCAGGCGGGCCAGGCGGCGTGTGGACACGCCCGAAAGCGCTGTGGCATGACCTTGTCGGCGGCCGCGTCTATGGTGGGGATTGCTGTTGCTCTTTCAGCCCGACCCGAAAGGGTTGCGCCGCCGCTCCTCCGGGACAGGTCCCGCCAGGCCGGCACGACAGACCGACAGCATTTCGCGGACGCGCAGGTCAACCTGCCCGGACCCGGCACCCCTCATTGCGCGTGGATAGCAGCGCATGTCGCGTGGCACCCGTCACCGCTGACTGGCTTGCGGTGACGGGGCCACGCGACAACCCCCGAAACCGTTACAGCCCTAACCCTTCGAGAGACGAGAAAACCATGATTGTAGAAATGACGCGCCAGGCCGCGACTGCCCGACTGCAAGAGATCGACGATCGGTTCAACGAGCTGGGCGCGAAACATCGGACGTCCAAGGCCGAAGATCAAGAAGTGACCGATCTCGGCGCCGAATGGGAGGCGCTGACCCGCCACGTCCACAAGCTGATCAGAGCGGAGGAAATAGCCGCAGCTGCCGGGGAAGGTGGCGGCGGGCTGCGCCTGGAGCGCGCTGACGGCGGAATCAACCCTTACTTGGGCCAGGATGCAGCCGCGGAGCGGCTGTTCGGCGGGCAGCGCGATAGCGCCATGCGACAACTCGAGCGCAGCACCAAAGCGGGCCTGCCCGCCGCCAGCGCCGAAATCGTTGAGCAGCTAGTGGACAACGGCACCGACGTCGAGAGAAGTTGGGTATCTCGCTGGGTAACCGACACCGGCAGCGAGCACTATCGCAGCGCGTTCGCGAAGCTGCTGTTCCACGGTGAGCAGCGGGCCGGGTTGGAGTTCACCGCAGCCGAACGAGCCGCGTTCGACCGGGTTAGCCGGTTAAAAAGCGAGCAAAGGTCAATGAGCTTGACGGATTCCTCGGGCGGATTCTTGGTGCCGTTCGAGTTGGACCCGACTATCGCGATCGTCAACGCCGGTTCGACCAATCCGTTGCTCGAAATTTCGCGGCTGGTGCACAGCGTCACCGATGTTTGGCACGGAGTGTCTTCTGCCGGTGTTGTTTCGGAGTGGTTGGCCGAAGCTGCCGAGGCCGACGATGCTTCCCCCGTGCTGGCCGAGCCCGAAGTGCCCGCCTACAAGGCCAGCACTTTCGTGCCGTTCAGCGTCGAGCTCCAGGGCGATGCGATCTCGCTGCTCGACCAGCTTGGTCGGCTGATGAGCGACGGGATGACCCAGTTGCTCAACACGGCGTTCACCACCGGCCCGGGCATCGGCAGCCCGACCGGCATCGTGACTGCCCTGACCGGCACCACCAGCGTGGTGAGCACGGCCACGGGCGGAACCCTCACGGCGGCCGACGTTTACGCGGTGCAGTCCAGCCTGGGGCCGCGCTACCAGGCCAACGCCCGCTGGTGCTTCAACCTCGCGGTCCTTAATCTGTTGCGGCAGATGGAGACATCTGCCGGTGCTCTGAAATTCCCGTCGCTGCAGGCAGATCCGCCGACCCTGCTCGGTCGTCCGGCGCATGAGTTGTCCAACTTGAACGGGGCCGTCGCGGCCGGGCAGCCCATCGGCGTCTACGGCGATTTCCAGAACTACGTGATCTCCCAGCGCGTCGGTTCGGCGGTCGAGCTGGTCCCGCACTTGGTCGGCGCGAATCGACGTCCTACCGGGCAACGTGGCGTGTGGATGTGGGCACGGTACGGCGCAGATTCCATCAACGACGCCGCGTTCCGGATGCTGGTGGCCTAAGGTCGCAGGACGACGGGCCGTAGTGGGATCCTTCAAGTAGGCGCAGTGAGCCTCCACGTCACTGCAAATGTCACAAGATCGCCGATCTAGGCACAGACCTTAAGACTTCGGAGAGGTGACCCGGTCGGGGTTGTAAACCAGACAATTGTTCCGATTAGGCGCGCGCACTAATGTCGGTGCTGTTGCGCCGCCAGGAAGGGTGTTTATTGGACGCGGAGGGCTCGATTGCCGAGGCCGTGGACCCGTGGCTTCCTGTCCTTGCCCACGTGTTGCCCTATCGAAGAGGGTTATACGTTCGACACCTCGGGCTAATGCGAGCGGGAGGTGCGCTTATGAGCCGAGCGGCGGCCCTTCGTGAAGTTGAAGTAGTGAAGGTGTCCGCCACAGCGAGCGTGCGACTACTGTACCGACCCGGCGGACTGGACCGAATCGCGCCTGCTCTCTTGTGGATACACGGTGGCGGTTACGTGGCAGGCTCGGCGGCGACGAATGACCGTGCGGTCCGCAGAATGGCTGCCCAGCTCCGCGCGGTCGCGGTCAGCGTTCAGTATCGCCTCGCTCCCGAACACCCGTATCCGGCCGCTCTCGACGATTGCTATGCGGCGCTCCAATGGCTGATTGCCCGAGACGACATCGACCGGCGTCGGATTCTGGTTGCCGGGAAATCCGCCGGGGCCGGTCTGGCCGCCGCGCTCGTCTTGCGTTGCGTGGATGGCGGGCTGGCGGAGTTGGCCGGGCAGATTCTCACTTACCCAATGCTCGACGACCGCACTGTTCAGCGGTCAACCGCCACTGCCGCTAGAGGATGGACACCAGACGACAATTCGTTCGGCTGGCGCTCGTACCTCGGCCGCGAACCCGGCGCAGACCGTGTAAGCGCCTACGCGGCACCGGCACGACGCGAGGACTTCTCGGGTCTGCCGCCAACATGGATTGGCGTCGGTGCAGGCGACCTATTTCACGACGAAGATGTCACGTACGCTCAGCGGCTTCGTTCCGCCGGAGTGCCAACACACTTGGAAGTAGTTCCTGGGGGCTACCACGGATTCGATGTCATTGGCGCACGCACCTCGACGGTACGGCGGTTCAACGCGAATCGACTTGCTGTGATGCGTCAATTCATCACTTCGTAGAAGCTGCAGAGGAGCGTGGATCATTTCCGCCACCCCAAGGGTGCGATCCAAACCCGAACGCATAGGGGGGTGGGGTGGCCGCGCGAACTCGCCCCGCCCGTCCACTCCCCACCAGCTGGCGATATACCCCCCAGAGCGAAATTGCCCGTTTGACCTGTGGCTGCATCGGTTGCTGCAGCACGGTTTGCGGCGCCCGTGACATGCGGCAATACCGGAATCCGCTGTGCGTCGGTGGGTTCGGGGAAAATGCCCACCATGAAGGCTGTTGAGCGGGAGCGGCGTAACGCCCAGGTGCTCCAGTTGTTCCTGGGCGGGGCCAGTCACCGGACCATTGCGCGAGTGGTCGGGCTGCGGTCCCACCGCTCCGTGGGGAACATCGTGCAGGCGGCGCTGGGGTCGACCACGGATCGGCGCGAGCTGCTGACGGATGAGGCGTTCGCCGTGTGGCAGGAACGCAGCGAGCGGCTGTTGCGCGCCCACTGGGATCGCGCTTTGGAGGGCAATCACCGCTCAGCGGAGCTATGCCGCAAGATACTTGCCCAGCACGTGCTGGTTTACCGTCTGCAGCAGGAAGTTTCGGTGGCCGGCACGCGACCCGATGCGGTGGAGGTTGAGCCGGAGCCTGACCCCGTCGACGACGAGGGCCTGGACGTGTTGGAACGCATGCGCCGCGACCGTGCCCGCGCCTACGGCTGACCGTCGAAACGCCACAGGGGATTCCACGGTTTGACTGAAGAGCTCAGTGTCCCATCCGATCAGATGTGGAAATGCCAATGAATTCCGGTTATTGACCCAACGACGGCCTAGCCGCCATCGGTCGGTGGTAGCTCCGCAAGAGCCAGGAGTTCGTCTCGGTCCTGGTGTTGAAGCCAGATGAGGAAGCTTCGGTCCACCACACTGAGGCGACGGTTGGTCTCGTCGTAGTCCAAGATGATGGGCTTGATTTCCATCCTGCCGACCTGGAGCGAGGCGACGGACTGCAGCGCCTGGGTTATGTTGCCCGCGTTGATAGGAGCGGCCGGGTGGTGCTCGTTGAGGGCGCTCCGGAGGTCTCCGTATTTCAACCCTCGTTCGAGCTCTGGGACGTCGGCAGTAAGCACCGGCCATAGCAGCCACTTGAACATCTCGAGCTGTGATGTTTGGAAACCAAGGGCGAAGTTGATGATGAACCCGGTGTAGCGCCCCGAATGGGCGTCGACCGCTACTTTGATGAGCTCCGCCGCGTCGGCGTCGATCACAATGGCCGCCGACGAAGTGCCGTACACGCCAGCACGCTCGCACGCGAGTCGACAACTCTCCTGCACCACGAATACGTTGCTAAAGCACCCTTCTAGCAGCTCGTTCTTGAATTGATCGGAGAAAGTGATGTTGAGGTAACTCTCCCCGGATTCGATTACGTCGCGGAGCTCATCCGTCGTCCACTGATCGGCGTCGATCGCCACAACGCGACCGGTTAGGTCTCCGTTGTGCTGAACCAGTCGGTTCTGGTCGCGCCAAACGCCCACAACGATGAAGCAGAAGTTCGAGTCCTCATGGAACGCCTTGAGTGCCACGGCGAAATCACGTTGCGTCTCTTCCGGGAGATAGTGGAAGTCCTCCAGGACTATGAACTGGGGGCATTCAGCAAATTCCAGTGCGGCGATGATGTCGTTGACGTCGGCCGGATCGAGCTCCAAAGGTGTGGTTTCAATTGTCCTCTCTTTAGTCCCACCGGCCTCAGTACCCGCCTCAGCTTCGGCCTTGTTGCCAAAGATGTTGATGCCTCCGCGCAGCTTGGCGGTCACCTTCAATTGGCCGGTCACGGTTCTCGTGGTCGACCCTTCGACGACGTAGCCTGCTTCCTTGAGGATTGCGCTGTGCAGTTGGGCAAGAGTCCATCTGTTCCCGCAGGTCACGAGGCGGTACTCGCCCGGGTTTAAGTTGTACTTGCGTAGACAGGTCTTGCCCTGCTTGGAGGAGCCATAGATGACGATGTGCTGGTCGCGTGAAAGAGCATCGACCAGGCCTTGGTCGACCGAATCGCGGACGACGTAGTTTTGTGGAAGCTCTCTGGCCACACCGAAGACATCGTCCAAGCGCCACTGCTCAGCCATGCTCAGAACCCTATCGCGCCGCTCACCGCGTCGGTCGACGATATCGCCAGGCCGCGAGCGTGACCGTGATCGACGGTCCTGCCAGCTGATGCCGTCGCTGCCGGCGCTTCTCGGCCGCTTGTCACGTAGAGCGGGAAACCCCGCAGGCACCCCCACCTTTCAATAACCTTCCGGGGCTAGCTGGGTGGTGGGTCGTCCAGGGCCATGCCCTGCGCGACGGCCTGCAACCCTGCCATCCCCTCCGGCGTGTTGAGCGCTTCCGGTGCGCGGCCCGCGATTTCCACCAGGGCCACCACCAGCGCCGACATGCGGCCCAGCTCGTCGGCGTCGACCATCACCGCGTTCCAGCCCTCCGTGTCTCCCCGGTATTGGTGGAGCATCAGCGCTGCCGCGCGTTGGTAATCGGCGCGGCCAGGGGCTTGGGACTCAACAGGGGTGTGCTCGGTCATAGCTGCGTTTCTTTCTCCTGGCTGGTACCGGCCGCACGGGCGTGGGCTGGCTGGTGCGGCAGCTGTCGCTGCAGCGCGGTCTGTGGCGGGTTCTGGTCACCATCCGGCGATCTCTCCCCCTGGGCCACCTTGGTCGTCGGTGCCGGTGGTGATTCGGCACTCCTCGCAGATGCCCAGCTGGATGGACTCGGGCCGTTCAAGCTCGCGGCCACAGACACCACAAAGCTCACCCAAGCCGGTTTCACGCACTCCAGCCGTCACTGCCGTCACAGCGTCACGAACGGGTTGTTCGCGCTGATCAGGCCGCGTTACGCTTTGCGAATTCCGATCCGTCACGTATCCGTCACTGCCCTCTCCGCTGGTGAGGGCGGGGTTTTCAAGTTCCTGTGACGCTGTGACGCTTGTGACGTACCGGGTCCACGAATCGGTCAGATCAGCACGCGCGTAACCCTTGCCGGTTTGGTCCCCGACGCGCACCGTCCTGGATTTGACCCTGTAGAGCTTCAACAGCCCCGCCAGGCCGCGCGCGGTCAGTGGTTCACCCTTGCGGCCCCATTCGGCCCATGGGCTTTCCTCCACCTTGTGCAAGCGCTGCAGGATGGTGGTGGTGAACAGGTAGTCCTCTGTTTCCCATATGGCGTAGAGGTCGGCCAGCAGCCGGATTCCCAGCCCGCCGTCGTCGTCATCGTCCCCAGTCATGGCCAAACACGCGCGCCGGCAACGCGCTTGCCAGCCGCCGGCAGCCAGGTCGGCCACCGCGAACAACGGCTCCCACGTATCGGCCACCCGATCCTCGACGGGCATGTCAGGTTCGGCAGCTGTAAGGCTGTCGACGTTGGCGCGAATCCACTTGCGCAGCTGGACGGCCAGCGCACGGAGTGCGGGTCCATCACGGCGGGAACGGAACGGGGACACCGTTTCCCCAGGTGCCCTGCGCCGCATACGGACAACCACAGCCCGGTCCATGATGGTGTCCGGCAAATCACCTATCGACGCGAGCATGGCCATTGCGAACGTGGGACATTGCTCCTGGGAGCGGGTCAACATGTCCCACCGCGTATAGGGCCGGTTGCGTTGATGGCCGGAGTTGAGGATGCCGCGCACGTCTTCGTGGTTATCGGCAGCCCGCTTGGTTCCGAAAAGCGTGTCGGCCTCGTCCACCATCAGCGTCGGCGGGTCGTCTGGGTTGATGGACCGGACCAGTGCGGCCACGCTGACATTGACCGTCATCAGGACGTTGTGACAGACAGCCTCGGTAACGTCCATCAACCTTGACTTGCCGCAACGCTTTACAGGGGATATGACAGCCAGCCGAGGTGCGTGCTCCCAGGCGGGTTGCCCGTGTGTGGCCGCGCACCAAAGCACAGCGGCGTCGTGGGCTTCAGGCGACGGGAAAATGACATACCGGCCAAATGCCGCGTGCACCTTGTCCAGTAGTTCGGCCCCGTCCGGGTCGTCCTCTGTCAGCCACTCGCGGTAATCGTCGCTGCGGTCGATGTCGGTCATGCCACCAGCTCCCACGCTTGCGCGATGTGCTGCGCGGCTTTCCGTGAAGCACCGCCACTGCGGTACATCCCAAGCAGTCCTTCACGGTTGGGCGCCGGCAGCAGCCCGTGCTCTAACAGGTGCCGCGCGGCCTGCTCGTAACCGCGCGGACCGGGCGGCTCATACCACCAGGGATCGCGAAGACCGCTGGCCAACGGGGGCAGCCGGTAGGACGCACCACGCCGTCGATCGGCGTAGCTCCCACGGCGCTGTCGACTCGCGCGATATGCTGCTACTGCAGGGTGTTGCTTCTGGAAGGGCCTGGGGCTGTGGTGGTTCCCAGGCCTTTCGTCATCCGGTATCACTTCTCACTTCTTCTTCCTCAGGGCTGTTGATGGTTTCTTAGGCAGCTGGCGTTGCCAGCTTTTCCACGTCCGCGCGGCTAACCAGCGTGGCGCTGCCGAACCGGATCGCAGTCAGATTGCTGTTCTTGCGCGGCGATCCAAGCCATCACTGCTGTCCGCCGCCACACCCGACGCCGCCCAAGTTTGAAACTCGGCGGGCCCTGGGGCGGGTTGAGCGATGCCCAGTAGCGCCAGGTCGAGGCCTTCGTTCCTGTGAGTTCCTCCAGCTCCAACGAGTCGAGGTATTCGGTGTTTGGCATGGTGTCCTTTCTGTAATCGGTTGACGCTCCGATTTTCGAACTACACCATTGTTATTACAGTTGGTTGCGCTGGTCAACCCATTAGGGGTAGGTTTTCGATTATGGGTAGGCAATCCTCAGTGGAAACCCGATTTCGGGAGCGCGTGCGAGACGAGCGCACGCGCCGCGGATGGTCGCAGGCCGACCTGTCAAAGCGCTTGCAAGCCAAGGGGTTACAGCACCTGCTCCCCAGCACGGTTGCCAAGATCGAGAACGGAGACAGGGCAGTCAGGATCGACGAAGCCAACGCCCTGGCCGACGAGTTCGCCGTATCTCTTGACGAGTTGCTAGGCCGTAATCTCCCCGAGCCAGACTTACCGTCCACGCTGCAAGCCTTCTTGGAAACAGTGCGATCGGCGTCGGTTCAGCTTTCAGCGATTGAGGCCTCGCTTAGCGATCGGTCAAATGAGCTCGCCGCGTTCGAGTTTGAAGAGCGCGACACGATGGTCGCGCGTTCTGACCGGGCCCGCGACGCTCTGACGAAAGCCCGGGCCGCTCTGTTGGCGACGATAACGGTTAGAAGCAAGGAAATCCACGACGCGTCGCAGGCCCTCTGGTTGAACGAGGGCATGCGACGCGCGTTCCCCCAGTGGTTCGACGATCAGGGACGTATGCGAGAGGGCGGCGAGGATGAAGCGTAATCGTAGGGCCGGCGTTGTCGACCTGTGGACCAAGACGGTCCGTGAACCAGACGGCACCACTCGCACGGCGCCCAGCGCTCGGCATGGCGTCGGTATGCGTTGGCGGGCAACCTATGTCGACGATCAGAGCCGGGAGCACTCCAAGTCATTCGGCCGCAAAACCGACGCCCAGAGCTGGCTAAATGAAGTCACGGCGGCGGTGGTCACCGGCCAGTACGTCAACCCGAAGTCCGGACAGATCACGTTCCGCGACTACGCCGAGCGCTGGCGCAAGATGCAGGTTCAGCGGCCCAGCTCCCGCGCGCACGTCGAGACAATGCTGCGCCTGCACGCCTACCCGACCCTCGGTGACCGCCAACTCACATCCGTCCTGCCCAGCGACGTACAGGCCTGGGTCAAGGGGTTGACGTTGGCCCCGGCCACGGTCGGGGTGGTTCACGGCATCGCCTCTACGATTTTCAAGTCCGCGATCCGCGACCGGCGACTAGCGGCAAACCCTTGCGACGGAACGAAATTGCCGAAGGTGCAGCGCCCGCAAATTGTGCCGCTGACGACAGATCAGGTGGAGGCAGTCCGCGCTGAACTACCCGTCGAGCTACAGGCGCTTGTCACGCTGGCCGCGGGAACCGGTATGCGGCAAGGGGAATGCTTCGGCCTCACCGTAGACCGGGTTCGATTCTTGGAGCGCGCGATCACCGTGGACCGCCAACTGGTCACCGTCGCCGGTCACGCGCCGACCTTGGGGCCGCCAAAGACCAGAGCGAGTCACCGGACGATCCCGCTCCCCCAGGTCGTCGCCGACACCCTGGCCGCGCACCTGGCAGCGTTCCCCGCCGAGCCGGACGGCCTGTTATTCACTCAGTCGGGCAAGCCGATCACCCGCTCGACATTCGGCTACCGGTGGCGTGCAGCGGTCAAGAAGGCCAAGCTGCCGCACGGGACCGGGTTCCACGCGCTGCGCCACTACTACGCCTCTTTGCTGATCCGCCACGGCGAGAGCGTCAAGACGGTGCAGGCGCGGCTGGGCCACGCCAGTGCCGTCGAGACGCTGGACACGTACTCCCATCTGTGGCCGGACTCCGACGACCGGACCCGCGATGCGATCGACTCGGTGTTGGGATCTACTGCGTACCGACTGCGTACTGGCCGGCCCGCAACGAGCTGAACACGCTGGTCACAGTGCCGAGGCGGGCGAGTTGGCCTGTAAGCCGGATTCTGTTCCACGCCAACATCTGGCGCGGCGGCGACCATCCATCTGGACACACCGTCACCGGGTGCCTCAAGCGGCCTACCCGCAGGCTCGGGCGAGCAACCCTCGATCGCCTGCGCGACCACACCGCGGTGCAGCCTTCTTGGCCTTGCTTCGGGTGGGGTTTGCCTAGCCACTCCGGTCACCCGGAATGCTGGTGCGCTCTTACCGCACCGTTTCACCCTTACCATCATGGCGGTCTATTTTCTGTGGCACTTTCCCGCGAGTCACCTCGGATTGCCGTTAGCAATCACCCTGCTCTGTGAAGTCCGGACTTTCCTCGACGCGTTACTCCATGAGCACGAGCCGCGGCCGCCCAGCCAACTCGTCCGCGCCAATTACCGTACTCGCTGGACAATGCCCAGGCCAGCGAGTACCTAGGCAGCGTGTAAGTCCGAGAGTGCTATCCCGACGGCGATTTCCATCTCGCTGATTTCCATCCTGAGCTGCGATCGCGGGAGCGGAGGCGCTTTCGAGCGATACTGCGCACCCGTTGGTGTGGTGAATTCCGCTGTGTGCCGGTAGGTTTCATCGACACTCGGTTCGACGCGCCAGCCGGCCACTTCTTTGACGTAGTTACACCGTTCGCACGATCCGACCCCGTTGTGCGCGTTGGTCGTACCGCCGCTGGCCCACGATCGTGCATGGTCGCGGTGGCGGATCGACGCATCGCAATAGGGCGTGCGACAGCGCTGATCCCTGAGCCCGATGAACGCGGCCAACCCGCGGGGAAACAGCCGGGCTCTCGACTCCATCCTCACCAATGCTCCGGAGCGCGGGTGAGCGTAGAGACGACGCAACGTGGCCCGCGACCGGGAATCAGTGACGGCGCCCCAGACCAGTCCGCGAGCGACGGCCGCCGGGATCGGTCCGTAACCGCCGAGCTCTGCTGGTCCGTTCGAGCCGCCCAGCAGTGTCTCGTCCGATAGCACCAGGTTGACCGCGATCGGCGTCGCGGCTGCCGCCGATCGACCCGTGACCCGCTCGATGAGCGTGTCCGCCATCACCTGGCCGCGCGAACGTCCGTCACCGCAGATGTCGGCCTCGCGTCGCAAGGCCGCATACACTGACACGCCTTGGGCGACCGGCAATAGCGCAGTCAGATACGTCATGGTGTCGGGGGCCGGACGGATGGTCACCCTGCGTTCGGTCTCGGCTTTGGCAGCCCGGTCGACGACGGCCTGCGGATCGAGCCGATAGGCGATGCTCTTGGCCGCTGCCGCCACCCGCGCATCGCCCAGCCCGTCCAGGTCGGCTGGGTCAGCGCACAACTCCGCATCCAAAGCGCGTCGGTCCTCAACGTCCAGACATGCACTTTCCCGCACGATCAGGGTGGCGCGCCACTCCGTCAGCACCCCGGACTCCAGTGCGGCCAAGGTGTGCGGCATCTCGTGTACCAGCGCCTTGGCGAAGCCGAGGTGCCGGTTACCCCGTGCGGGTGAATCCCGTCGGGCGAGCGCGACCTCGCTGGCCACCCCGCGCCCACGCCGAGCCGTCGGCACTCCCGCGGCGGCTTCGGCGGCCCGTCGCGCGGTATCCAGGGCGGCCGCGGCTCGAGCCTGGCCGGCGGCCGCGGCGGATTTGACCCGCTCCAGCTCGGCGATGCGCTCCACCAGCGCCGACTCATCGACTTCGAACATGCATTCGATCATAAACGGTCCCGGTGACAAGAATGGATCTCACGTCGCAGCCATCCCTATCGTCTACAAGAAGTGAAGGGAGAACGTTGATGCCACCAAGCCGACCGGCCAAGCGCGTCGACGCCGGCGACTGGAATGCCATCGCCACCGCCGTGGGCGAGTTCGGCGGCGCGCTGCTGCCCCGGCTGCTGTCCCCCACGGAGGCTCGACGGCTGCGCAAGCTTTACCGGCGGGACGAACTGTTCCGAGCCACCATCGACATGGGGCCTCGGCGCTACGGCTCGGGACAGTATCGATACTTCCGTGCGCCCTATCCAGATCCGATCGAGGACCTCAAACAGGCGCTCTATCCGCGGCTGTTGCCGATCGCCCGGGACTGGTGGACCAAACTTGGCCGCGATGCTCCCTGGCCGGACAGCCTCGACGAGTGGCTAAAGACGTGCCATGCCGCCGGCCAGACCAGGCCAACCGCCCTGGTGCTCAAATATCAGACTGGCGACTGGAACGCCCTACACCGAGACCTCTACGGGGACTTGGTTTTTCCGCTCCAGGTGGTGATCAATCTGAGCGAGCCGGAGACCGAGTACACCGGCGGGGAGTTCATGCTCGTCGAGCAGCGGGCGCGGGCCCAGTCGCGCGGCACCGCGGCCCAACTGCCACAGGGACACGGCTACCTCTTCACCACCCGCGACCGGCCGGTGCCATCGGCTCGCGGCTGGTCAGCCGCAGCGGTCCGCCATGGCCTTTCGGTCGTGCGTTCGGGCGAGCGCTATGCGCTGGGACTGATCTTTCACGACGCCGCTTGAGGTGACGTCACGTCGGGTCCCCGGATTGAACCCGCGCCATCGACGACTTGCGTTGGGCCAGCACCCGAATCGCGGCCAAGCGCGATCGTCGCCGCGGTCATCGCGGCAACCGCTACCGCCAGGAGCACCGCTCCGGCACCGCGCACGACAAGGTGCTCACCGAGGATCACGACTCCCAATGCCACCGCGACCACCGGCTCGCCGACCAGCATGATCGGCACCGACGCTTGCAACGCGCCGGCGTGAAAAGCTGACTGCTGCAACACCGTGACTGTGATAGCCAGCACTACCAACAGGTAGGGCGCCGGCACCGTCAGCAGTCCGTACAACCCGTGCACGGCGAAGTGGTGAGTGCTGACTTTCGTCAAAACCGCGATCATGCCGAGCAGCACAGCAACGGCGGTGGCCAACAGCATGGCGCGTAATCGTCCGGAGGTTCGACGAGCTGCCACCACGCAAACGATCACTACCGGAACCGAAGCGGCCAGCGCCACGCTCCATGCGGGCACGGGAGGCCGGTAGTGGCCTTCGCGGGGCTGCCCGACCAGGACGAAAACAGTCAGCGCCGCGGTCAGCGTCAACGCCCAACACCAATCGCGTGCCCGTACGTGCTGATGGGAGAACCTGGCACCCAGGGGCAGCACGAACAACAACGAGGACACCAGCAGCGGTTGCACAAGCAACAACGATCCGTGCGCCAACGCAAGCGCTTGAAATACATACCCGCCGACTGCAGCCAGGGTGCCTGCCCACCAGGATGGCTGGCGAACCCATGACGTCACAATCGCTGTCGAGTCCTCCCGGCCGGCTGCCTCGTCTTGGATTGCACGCTGCCGAACGACAATGCCCACCGCAGCCCAGATCGCTGCAAGCAGGGCCGACCCGATCGCCACCGCATGCGACGTCACCCACTCCACCCGTGAAAGCTACCCGGATGCTGGCGATCTCTAACTACAGGTAGGCCGTTTGGTTTACCAGCCGCACCGACGAGGCACCGTCCGGGTAGAACTCGGCGATACTCAACGACGCGAGGTCGAGGTGTAGCCGGTAAAGGATGCCGGGCCCGGCGTCGAGCGCCTGTCGCAGCAGCATCTTGATCGGGCTCACGTGCGACACCACAAGCACCGTGGTGCCGCCGTATTCGGCGACAACCCGGTCCCGTGCGCGCAGAACCCGCTGGTTCACGTGGTCGAAGCTCTCCCCACCGGGGGGCTCGGTGCTGGTGTCACGCAGCCAACGTTGATGCAATTCGGGATCTCGCTGCGCGGCCTCGGCGAACGTCAGGCCTTCCCACCCGCCGAAATCGGTTTCGATGAGGTCTTCGTCGACGGTCACGTCCAAACCCAGCGCTTTGGCAGCCGCCGTTGCGGTGTCGTAGCAGCGTTGCAGCGGTGAGCTGATTACCGCTGCGATGCCGCCGCGCTCTCCCAGATACCGCGCTGCCGCGTCGGCTTGCTGCCGTCCCAGCTCGGTCAGCGTCGGGTTGCCGCGTCCTGAGTAACGCCGCTGCACCGACAGTTCGGTCTGGCCGTGGCGCAGCAACAGCAGCCGGGTGGCAGTACCGCGCGCCCCGGTCCAGCCCGGCGCCGTCGGGGCCTCGCCTGATTGGGTCGTCGTGGTTGAGTTATCTTCCTGGGCAGGCTTTTCCGCCGCCGCGGCCGCATCCATCGCCTCGTTGGCCAGCCGATCGGCGTGGGAATTCTCTGCCCGCGGAACCCAGCTATAGCTCACCCGCTCGAACCGCGATGCCAGTGCGCGGGCGCTGGCGTTGAGTTCCGCGAGGTCGGGATGCTTGACGCGCCAGCGCCCGGACATCTGCTCAACCACCAGCTTGGAATCCATTGACACGGCGACCTCGGTGGCGTTCAGCTTCGCCGCTTCCTCCAAACCAGCGATCAGACCGCGGTATTCGGCGACATTGTTGGTGGCACGACCAATCGCTTGTTTGCTCTCGGCCAGCGCGATCGACCGGTCGGCGGTCCAGACTACCGCGCCGTACCCTGCCGGACCCGGATTGCCGCGTGACCCTCCGTCGGCTTCGACAATGACTTTCAGGGCTTTCACTGGTTATTACCTTTGACTCGCAGCAAGATTGCTCCGCATTCGGGGCACCGCAGCACGTCGTCGTCTGCGGCCGCTGAGATGCGGGACAGCTCGCCGCGGTCGATCTCGATCCGACAGGCCCCGCAGCGACGGCCCTGCAGTTGCCCCGCACCAGGACCGCCGCCGGCACGCTGTCGTTCGTAGAGCGCGATCAGATCGGGATCCAACGCCGCAGTGAGTTCGTCGCGCCGAGATGAATGAAGGCTGCGGGTTTGGTCGATCTCGGCCAGCGCGCCATCAAGCGCCTGCCGCGCAGCGGCCAGGTCAGCTTGCAGAGCCTCGATCGCAGCCACCTCGGCGCTCTGTCGCGCTTGCAGCTGCTCGCGATGTTCCATCACCTCCAACAACGAATCCTCAAGGCTGGATTGGCGGCGCTGCAGAGTTTCCAACTCGTGCTGCAGATCCGACAATTGTTTGGCGTCTGCCACCGATTGCAGCAACGAGCGGTCCCGGTCCTCGCGCTGGCGCACCGCGTCGATCTCTGACTCGAAGCGCGATATCTGAGCGTCCAGGTCTTCCAACGCAATTTTCAGGGCCCCCAGCCGGTCATTGGCAGCGACCTGATCGGTCTGCATTCGCTCGTAGTCCTGACGCTCAGGCAGTTTGCTGGCGCGGTGTGCGATTCTGGACAACTCGGCATCCAGCTGGACCACTTCCAGTAGCGAGCGCTGTTGCGCGACTGCGGCTTTCATGACTGTCCACTCCCCGCGTGGTTGTCGACGTTCCACGGATCGGTTCGGATGGGGCACACCCGCACCGACAGGGCGTCACCGAAAGCCGACCGCAGCACACCGGCGGCCTGGTCACACCACGGGTATTCGCTGGCCCAGTGCGCAACGTCGATCAGTGCCACCGTGGAAGCGCGGCAGTGTTCATCGGCGGGGTGATGACGCAAATCGGCTGTGACGTAGGCATCCACACCGGCTCCTGCGACGGTGTCCAGCAGCGAGCCTCCGGCCCCTCCGCATACCGCGACACGCGACACGGCCATCGTCGGGTCACCAGCCGCACGCACTCCCCACGATGTTTGTGGCAGACCCGCCCTGACCCGGGAGACGAACGCGCTCAACGACTCCGGCTCTGGCAAGGTGCCGATTCGGCCCAAACCCACATCTATCGGCTGCGGAGCCAGGGCAACGATGTCGAATGCCGGCTCCTCGTAAGGGTGTGCCGCGCGAATCGCCAAGAGCACCTCGCGTCGCGACCGCGCAGGTGCGACGACTTCGACCCGATCCTCGACCACCTGCTCCTCGGTACCGATGCTGCCAATAGTCGGGGAAGCCCCGTCCTGCGGCAGAAACTGGCCGGTGCCGGTGACACTCCAACTGCAATGAGAGTAGTCGCCGATTCTGCCGGCACCAGCGGCGAAAACCGCCGTCCGCACTGCCTCCGCGTTCTCCGGTGGCACGAAGATCACCCACTTGTCCAGATCGGGCCCCCCGGGCGACGCTTCCAGAACAGCCTCGACCGTCAGCCCAAGCGTGTGCGCCAACGCGTCAGACACGCCCGGCGATGCAGCGTCGGCATTGGTGTGCGCGGTGAACAGTGAACGGCCGGAACGAATCAGGCGATGCACCAATGCACCCTTGGCGGTGCTGGCCGCCACCGTGTCCACACCGCGCAACAGCAGCGGATGGTGGGCCAGCAGCAGACCACCGTCGGGAACTTCGTCGACCACGTCCGCAGTGGCGTCCACCGCAACGGTCACCGAGTTGACTGCATCGTCAGGGTCGCCGCAGACCAAGCCGACCGAGTCCCACGACTGGGCAAGCTTTGGCGGGTAGGCCTCGTCCAGCACGTCGATCAGATCGGCCAATCGCACCGTCATCGGAGCACCCCGCTCGCCGCGATGTCGGCGATCGCCTCGGCCAGCGACGGCCATTCCGTGCGTACCGCGGCCCGCAGATATCGGCCGTCCAAACCAGTGAATGTATCGCATCGCCGCACCGCAATTCCCCTGGTGTGCAGATGCTTTCGGATCAACTCGGCGTCACCGACAGAGAACAACACGAAAGGTGCACTGCCATCGACAGGGTCGACACCGGCCGATCGCAGACCGGACACCATTTCGTTGCGCAACGCCTTGAGCCGCCGGGCGTCTGCCTCGGCCTCGGCCACGGCATCGGGTGTACAACAGGCCGTGATGGCCGTCAGCTGCAGTGTGCCCACTGGCCAGTGCGCGCGCTGAGCGCACAATCGAGTCAACACGTCAGGTGCACCCAACGCGTAGGCCACCCGCAAGCCGGCCAGGGACCAGGTTTTGGTCAGGCTACGCAGGACCAGCACGTCGTGTAGCGACTCGTTGGCCAGCGATTCCGGCTCGCCGGGCACCGAATCGGCGAACGCCTCATCGACCACCAGGATTCTGCCGGGTCGCCGCAACGCCAGGATCTGCTCACGGGCATGCAAGACCGCGGTCGGGTTGGTGGGATTGCCTACCACGACGAGATCGGCTTCATCGGGCACTTGTGCGCTTGCCAGTCCGAACGGCGGATCGAGCACAACGTGCCGCACGCGAACCCCGGCCGCCCGCAGGGCCAGGTCCGGTTCGGTGAACGACGGCGCGATCACCACCGCCATCCTCGGGCGCAAGTTGGCAAGCAACGCGAATCCCTCCGCGGCTCCAGCCAACAGTGCGACCTCGTTGTGGGCACGGTTGTGACGGGAGGCGACGGCCTGGATCGCGGCGCGCTCGTCATCGACGCTCGGGTAGCGCGCCAGGTCCGGCAGCCGCGCGGCCAGCCGCGCTAGCAGCCATTTTGGCGGTTGCGCATGACGGATGTTGACAGCGAAATCCAGCATGCCGGGTTCGGCGGCCTGATCGCCGTGGTAGCGCGCCGTCGCGAGCGAAATCGACGCACTCGGATCCAAACTCGCCACGTGTGAAACATTAACGGCCCCGCGGAGAGGCCAGGTATCGGGACACAGTCACGAGCAGGTGACGCCATCTTGGACAATAGGGATGTGACAGGCACGGTCTCGGCATCTAAGCCTCAGCTGGTGATCTTCGACCTGGACGGCACGCTGACCGATTCCGCGGACGGCATTGTGTCCAGCTTTCGCCACGCGCTCAGCCAGATCGGCGTTGACGTGCCCGAGGGCGACCTGACCAGCCGGATCGTCGGCCCGCCGATGCACCACACGCTATCCGCGATGGGGTTGGGCCAGCACACCGAAGCCGCGATCGCCGCCTACCGCGCCGACTACACCTCCCGCGGCTGGGCGATGAACAGTCTTTTCGACGGCATCGCGCCCTTGCTGGCCGACCTGCGGACAGCCGGGGTCCGGCTGGCCGTTGCCACCTCGAAGGCGGAGCCGACGGCACGGCGCATCCTGGCCCATTTCGGGCTCGACGAGCACTTCGAGGTCGTCGCCGGCGCCAGCATCGACGGCACCCGCGCCACCAAGGCCGACGTGCTCGCGCATGCATTGGCGCAACTGCAGCCGCTCCCGGACCGCGTGCTCATGGTCGGCGACCGCCTGCACGACGTCGAAGGCGCGGCCGCCCATGGTATCGACGCCGTGGTCGTCGGTTGGGGTTACGGCCAAGACGACTTCACCGGCGCCACGGTGACCAGCGGCACGTCGCATGTCACGACGATCGTCGAGCTGCGGAGGGCATTAGGTGTCTGAGCGCAGGCTGCACATCACGTTCGTGTGCACCGGCAACATCTGCCGGTCGCCGATGGCCGAGAAGATGTTCGCTCACCAGATTTGCCAGCGCGGACTGCACGACACCGTGCGGGTGACCAGTGCGGGAACCGCGGGCTGGCATATCGGCAAGGCGGCCGACGAGCGGGCCAACCGCGTGCTGCGTGCGCACGGCTACCCCACCGACCACAGCGCCGCGCAGATCGACATCGAGCACATGGAAGCCGACCTGGTGGTCGCGCTGGCCCGCAACCACGTCTGGCTGCTTCAGCAGTTAGGTGTCGCGCCCGACCGGATCCGGATGCTGCGATCCTTCGACCCTCGGTCAGGCGCTTATGTTCTCGACGTCGACGACCCCTACTACGGCGATCACGACGACTTCGTAGCGGTCTTCGACGCCATCGAGGCTTCCCTGCCCGGCCTGCACAATTGGGTCGACCAGCAACTTGCCCGGGACGGACTCGGCTGATGCGCCGGCTGGCCTTCCTGCTGCGACCGGGCTGGGTGGCGCTGGCGGTGGTGGTGATCGCGTTCACCTACCTGTGTTTCAGTGTGCTCGCGCCCTGGCAGCTGGGGAAGAACACCAAGACATCGCGAGAGAACAACCAGATAGCGCAATCTTTGACGACCGCGCCGGTGCCGCTGAAAACCCTGTTGCCTGCCCAAGACTCATCGGCCTCCGACGCGCAGTGGCGCAGAGTGACGGCGACGGGACGTTACCTGCCGGATAAACAGCTGCTGGTCCGGCTGCGGGTTGCTGACGGGGACCCGTCGCTGGAGGTGCTGCTGCCTTTCGTCGTCGACGGCGGCCCGACCGTGCTGGTCGACCGCGGCTATGTGCGTCCCGAGCAGGGCTCGCAAGTGCCGTCGATTCCACCGCCGCCCCACCAGACGGTGACCATTACCGCGCGCCTGCGCGATTCCGAGCCGCCGGTGCTGGATAAGAAGCCGTTGACCAGTGGCGCTGTGCGACAGGTGTATTCGATAAACATCCGCCAGATAGCGGCGCTGACCGGGGTTCCGTTGGCAGGGTCCTACCTGCAGCTGGTCGACAACCAGCCTGGCGGGCTCGGGGTGATCGGGGTGCCTCACCTCGAAGCAGGACCTTTCCTGTCTTACGGCATTCAGTGGATCACCTTCGGTGTCGTCGCCCCGATTCTGCTCGGGTATTTCATCTACGCCGAGGTCCGGACCCGTCGCGCCGAAAAGGCAGCGGCGCGCGCCGTTGCCGGGGAAAGCCCGGCCGAATCAACGCCGTTCACGCAGCCCACTAAGCCGGTGACCGTCGAGGAGAAACTCGCTGACCGCTATGGACGGCGGCGCTGAGCGCGACCACTGCGGCCGTCGTCGCCTGCACCGCCTGGGAGAGCAGCACCGCGCGACGCAGGTCGGCAGCCGATGGGGGCGCCCCGTCGCCGAGAACCGGCCGCATCTGCAGTTGGTAGTGGTAGTGAGTGGGGCCGCCCAGCCGCACGCCCATCGCACCGGCGAAGGCCGCTTCGACGACGCCCGCGTTGGGGCTGGGATGCCGGTCGGCGTCACGGCGCCAGGCGCGTATCGCGCCGGAAGGTGAGCCCCCGACGATCGGCGCGCAGACCGCCACCACGGCTGCGGTCACCCGCGCGGGGACATAGTTGGCAGCATCATCCAAACGTGCTGCGGCCCATCCGAACCGGGCATAGCGCGGCGAGCGGTGACCGACCATCGAGTCGAGCGTGTTCAGCGCGCGGTATCCGAGGACGGCCGGCACGCCGCCCACGGCCGCCCACAGCAGCGGCGCGACTTGTGCGTCAGAGGTGTTCTCGGCTACCGACTCCACCGCGGCGCGGGTCAGTCCCGCAGCGTCCAGCCGCGCCGGATCCCGCCCGCACAACGACGGCAACAATCGTCTGGCGCTCTCAACGTCGGCGCCGGCCAGCAGGTCGGCCATCGCCAGGCCGGTGCGCGTCAAGGAGGTTCCGCCCAGTGCAGTCCAGGTGGCTGCTGCCGTCGCAGCGACGGACCACAGCGGACCGCGCCGGCGAGCCAGGCGCTGCACCGCCGCGCCGAGCAGGCTTACCGCGCCGACCAATACACCGACGTGGACGGCGCCGCCGATCCGGTTGTCGCGGAAGGTGAGCCGCTCGGCCACCGAGGCCGCAGCACCGAATCCGGCGACGGGGTGACCCGCCCGGGGGTCACCCAGCAGGAGGTCGGCCAGGTAGCCGGTCAGCACCCCGACGACCCGGGTGTGCCCCGTCGGCCCAAACACTCCGGCAGCGTCTCACACGTGGTCTACTGAAGTTGATGGAGCCTTCGGGGCCGCGATGAAGCGGCAAGCTAGCCGGGTCGCTGATCTGCTGAACCCCGCCGCAGTGCTGTTGCCCGCCGCGAATGTGATCATGCAGCTGTCGCTACCCGGTGTCGGCTACGGGGTGCTGGAAAGCCCGGTCGACAGCGGCAACGTGTACAAGCATCCGTTCAAACGGGCGCGTACCACCGGCACATATTTGGCCGTCGCAACCATCGGCACCGAATCGGACCGCGAACTGATCCGCGCTGCCGTCGACACCGCGCACCGGCAGGTACGGTCGACGCCGTCGAGCCCGATGACCTACAACGCATTCGATCCTGCCCTACAGCTGTGGGTGGCCGCCTGCCTGTACCGCTACTTCGTTGACCAGCACGAGTTCTTGTACGGCCCGCTGGACACCGCCACTGCGGATGCGGTGTACCACGACGCCATGCGGCTAGGCACAACTCTTCAAGTGCGCGAGGACATGTGGCCACCGGACCGGGTCGCGTTCGATGCCTACTGGAAGCGCTCGCTGGAAGACCTGCACATCGATCCCCCGGTGCGCAGACATCTTCATGGAGTGGCGACGATGGCGTTTCTGCCTCGGCCGCTGCATGCGCTCGCCGGGCCGTTCAACCTATTCGCGACCACGGGCTTTTTGGCCCCAGAGTTCCGCTCGATCATGCAGCTGGATTGGGCGCCGTCCCAGCAGCGCCGGTTCGATTGGCTGCTGGCCGCGCTGCGGCTGGCCGACCGACTCATTCCGCGCCAGGCGTGGATCGTCGGCTATCGGCTTTACCTGTGGGACATGCGGTTTCGTGCCCGCCGTGGTAAACGGATCGTGTAACTGCTAGCCGGTTAGGACGACTAAAACGATAGCGACCATGCTTAGCACAGCCATCAAAAACCACGGCTGCAGAAACACGGGAAGTTCGCGGGTTTTCTCGGTCTTCGCCGGAAGGGACGTCGTGCGCTCGGGCGTCAGCTGTGAAGTCATATACCAAGCATTGCTAATTAGTCAGGCAAAGTAAATGTGGCGCTCGCCTCATCGACCCCGGTTTGCGACGTAGATCACACTAGGCTCAGAGAGGAGCAGAACCATGACGTTCCCTGGACTCAACCACGTCGCGATTACCGTGCGCGACATCAACATTAGCGGTCCTTGGTATCGGGAGCTGTTCGGCGCCGACCCGGTGCTCGACGAGCACACCGACGCCGGGTTCCGGCATCAGGCGTGGCTGCTCGGCGGCGGCACGGTATTCGGAATCCACCAGCACGAGCGTGGGGCCCCTGACGAGCGATTCAGCGAGTTTCGGGTGGGCCTGGACCACGTCGGGTTCGACTGTGCGGACCGTGCCGAGCTGGAGACGTGGATGGCCCGACTCAACGAGCTTCACGTGCAGCACGGCGGGATCGTCGACGCGCCCTACGGCTCGGGACTGAGCTTTCGGGACCCCGACGGCATTGCGCTCGAGTTCTTCGCGCCGCCGGGCTGACTCACTAAAAGCATCCGCGGTGTGACAGCATGACAACGTGAGCGCGCGCCAAATCGCGCAATTCTTGGCTGCCGCGGTGGTGACCATCTCGGTGACGCTGCTGAGCGCACCGATCGACATTCCGCCCGCGTCCGCTGCTTCTTGCCCCGACGTCGAGGTGGCGTTTGCCCGCGCCACCACCGAGCCGCCCGGAGTCGGCGTGGTCGGACAGGAGTTTATCGATGCCCTGCGGTCACAAGTGGGCGGTCGGTCCGTCGGGGTGTATCCGGTGAACTACCCCGCCTCGGACGATTTCGCGCCATCCGTCAACGCAGGCACTAATGATGCGAACGCTCACGTCCAGTCCATGATCGCGAACTGCCCCGCCACCAAGATCGTGCTCGGCGGATACTCCCAAGGGGCGATCGTGATCGATCAGATCACCATCGCCCAAGCTCCGGTCGAGGGCTTTATCCCCGAGACGCTATCCGCGGACCAGGCCGATCACGTCGCCGCGCTCACCCTGTTCGGAAATCCGGCAGACAGATATCTGGGCGCGCCGGTGAGCACGCTCAGCCCGTGGTACGGGGCCAAGGCCATCGATCTGTGTGCGCCCGGCGACCCGGTCTGCAGTCCAGGCGCACTTCTGTCGGTACCAACACATGACGAGATGTTCTCGGCGGCGCACCTCTCCTATGCGAACTCAGGGATGCCGGCTCAGGCCGCGGCTTTCGCCGCAAGTCACCTGTAGCCCGGCGCTGGTCATGCGCGCTGTCGTCATCACCAAGCATGGCGCCCCGTCGGTGCTCAAAGTCCAGGACCGACCCGATCCCCCGCCACCCGCGGCCGGACAGGTACGTATCGGGGTGCGCGCAGCCGGAGTGAACTTCGCCGACCACCTGGCTCGCGTCGGGCTGTATCCCGATGCGCCCAAGGTGCCAAGCGTGGTCGGCTACGAGGTGGCCGGCACGATCGAGGCCGTTGGCGACGGCGTAGATCCCGCCCGCGTAGGCGAGCGGGTGTTGGCCGGGACGCGTTTCGGCGGGTACGCCGAGCTGGTCAACGCCTCGACGGAAGACACTGTCGCGCTTCCGGAGTCGATGAGCTTCGAGCAGGGCGCCGCGATCCCGGTCAACTATGCGACGGCGTGGGCGGCGCTGCACGGCTACGGCTCGCTGCGGGCCGGCGAGCACGTGCTGGTGCACGCCGCGGCCGGCGGTGTCGGCATCGCGGCGATCCAGCTGGCCAAGGCCGCAGGCGCGGTTGTGCACGGCACCGCATCACCGGGCAAGCACAGTCAGCTGGTTGCGCTGGGCATCGACCGCACCATCGACTACCGCCGCGCCGGGTGGTGGAAAGGCTTGGAGCCCTACGACATCGTGCTGGATCCGCTGGGCGGCACGTCGTTGCGGCGGTCGTTCGACTTGTTGCGGCCCGGCGGGCGGCTGGTCGCCTATGGCCTCTCGTCATTGCAACAAGGCGAGAAGCGGTCGCTTCGCCGGGCAGCGCCGCAGGTGCTGGCGATGCTGCGCGGCTTCAGTCTGATCACCCAGATGAACGATTCCAAGACCGTGATCGGCCTCAACATGCTGCGATTGTGGGATGACCGCGGCACGTTGGAACCCTGGATAGCCCCTTTGTCAGCGGCCTTGTCGGACGGCACAGCGGCTCCGGTGGTCCACGCCGCCGTGCCGTTCGCCGACGCACCAGAAGCACACCGGATCCTGGCCGCTCGGGAGAACGTCGGCAAGGTCGTCCTAGTGCCGTGAACTGATTGGTGGGCGCGGACGGTATCCCACCGCCGACTGCTGGTGTGTAAATCCGGGCCGGACCAATGGATAGGCACTACCGTCGACGGATCGCGTGCGGCACGCTGGGGGCATACCGTAGCGGTTACCGAGGATGGCCCCGCACATTGACCGTCTGTTAATGCCGGTTCTGAACCAACACGGCGCCGCACTCGTGTCACCATCGGAAGGCTGGTGATGGATATTCCGGAAACCGGCGTCACGCGGGTGCTCTACAACCAGCACGGCGCGGCTTTACGGCGCTATGCGTGCGGGTTGACGAGCAACGCGACCCATGCGGAGGACGTGGTGCAGGAGACGCTGTTGCGAGCGGGGCAGCATCCGCAGATGGTTGACGGCAACGAGCGATCGGCGCGCGCCTGGCTGTTCACCGTCGCCCGCGACATGATCTCGTCCAATGGCTCTGGCAGGCCGGAGCTGGGCGGATCGGATGAACTCAATTCGGCGCTGGAGCGGACACTGGTCGCCGACGCGTTCGCACGGCTGCCGGCCGAACAGCGCGCGATTGTTCGTCGCGCGCACTATTACAGCTGGACCACCGCGCAAATCGGCGCCGACCTGGGAATCGCCGAAAGCACAGTGAAATCGCGGCTGCATCACGCGCTGCGAAACCTGCAGCAGACGCTGCAGGAGATGGGAGTGGCACAATGACCGCCTTTCCGGGGCGCGGGGCACCCGTCCCCGAACTCCGCGTACACGAGGGCGACAAGTACGCTCTGTGGGACGCGGCCTACGTGCTGGGGGCATTGTCCGAGAAGGACCGGCGCGAATACGAGGCACACCTGGGCGAATGCCCGTCATGTCGGGACGCGGTAACCGAACTTTCCGGCATGCCCGCGCTGCTGGCGCTGATCGACCGCGACGACGTTACCGATGAAGATGACTCGGTAGCAGTTCGGCCGCCATGGCCGCAGCCGGATCTGGTTGGTCGGCGGTGGGAAATGTCCGCCGTTGAAGGCTTGCTGGAGCGTGCACTCGATGGTCACGGTGTGGTGGTCGGCCTGGTCGGCTCGCCTGGCATAGGTAAAAGCCGTCTTGTGCGTGAAGTTTCGGCGATGGCAGCCGCTCGTGATGTCGAGGTATTCACGGCCTTCTGCGAGTCGCACACCAGCCAGGTGCCCTTCCATGCCGTCGTAGAGCTGCTGCGCGCGGCTACCGGTGTCGCGGGCCTGGACGCGCGTGCCGCCCGAGCACAGATCCGGGCTGAGGCTCCTGACGCGGAGTCTGAGGACTTGTTGCTCTTTGACGACCTGCTGGGCATAGCCGATTCCGATGTGGAGCTGCCGAAGATCGATCCGGATGCCCGTCGTCGGCGATTGACCGCGCTGGTCAATGTGGCCTTGGTGGCCCGCCAGGCTCCGGCGGTCTATGTTATCGAGGACACGCACTGGATCGACGAGGTCAGCGAATCGCTGCTGGCCGATTTCCTCGCGGTGATCCCGCAAACGCCCTCGCTGGTGCTATTCACCTACCGGCCCGAATATCGGGGCGCGTTGAGCCGGGTGGCAGGCGCGCAGACCATTGCCCTTGCGCCGCTGAGTGATTCAGAAACCGCGTCACTGGTCGCCGAACTGCTCGGGTCGGATCCCTCGAATGGCGCGCTGCGCCAGAGGATCGCCGAGCGGGCCGCGGGTAATCCGTTCTTCGCCGAGGAGATGGTGCGCGAACTGGCCTCGCGCGGCCTGCTGCGCGGCGAGCCGGGCGCATACCTGTCGGCGGCAGAGATCGCCGAGGTGAGCGTGCCGGTCACGTTGCAGGAAACCATCGCCGCTCGCATCGACCGGCTCGACCCGAAAGCCAAACGCACCTTGAGCGGGGCAGCGGTCATTGGGTCACGGTTCGGCCGCGAGCTACTCGAAAGCCTGGGGATTGATCCTGTCCTTGAGAACCTGGTGGCGGGCAGGCTTATCGATCAAATCAGGTCCACCCGAGACCCGGAGTATGTGTTTCACCATCCGCTGATCCGCACCGTGGCATACGAAGCACTACCGAAATCCGATCGGGCAGAGTTGCACCAGCGAGTCGCGGCGGCCATCGAATCACGTGACCCGGCAGCGGCGGAGGAGAACGCGGCGCTAATCGCCGAACATTTGGAGGCCGCCGGTGATCTCCGCGCCGCCTACGGCTGGCAGATGCGCGCCGCGACCTGGGCGACCAACCGCGACATCGCCGCGGCATGGCGGAGTTGGGAGCGTGCCCGAACGATCGCCGACGCCCTACCCGCCGACGATCCATACCGGGCAACCATGCGTATTACTCCTCGCACCATGTTGTGTGGGATCGCCTTTCGAGTCCACGAGCATGTGGCCGGTGACCGCTTTGATGAGCTGAGGGAGTTGTGCGCCGCCGCCGGGGATAAGGCGTCACTGGCCATCGGGATGACGGGGCTGGTGATGGATCACTTTCACAAGGCCCGGCTGCGCGAGGCGTCGCAGCTGGCATCGGAAGCAATGGCCCTCATCGAGTCGCTCGGCGATCCGACCTTGACGGTGGGCCTGTCCCTCGCATCGATCTACGTCAGAGAAGAGTGCGCCGAGTGGTCTGACGCGCTGCGGTGGTCACAGATGGTGATCGACCTGAGCAACGGTGATCCCTCAAAAGGCAACTTCATAATCGGGTCTCCGTTGGCCGTCGCATTTACGACGCGCGCTAATGCCCGCTATTGCCTGGGACGTCCTGGATGGCGTGACGACCTGCGGCACGGCCTCACCCTAGCCCGGAGCACCGACCCCCTGTCCCACGCCACCGCTGTCTGTAGCTACTACCCGGGAATATTGACCGGCGTGCTGAGGCCCGACGATCGCGCGATGCGCGAAATCGACGATGCCCTGCGAACTGCCGAACAATCCGGTGATGATGTCGCGTTCGCCCTCGCCCGGATGACGCAGGGCATTGCGCTGGTGCACCGCGGGACGAACACGGAGCGCGGTCGGGGACAGCAGGTCCTGACGGAGGTCAGGGAAGTGTTCGTGCGCCAGGGCTTCTTCCTGGCCGATATACCTATGGTCGAGGTCTACTTGGCTCGTGAGCAGGCTCGGTGCGGAGACCGCGATGGCGCAATACCGCTCATGCGGGCGGCCGTCGACCATCATTTCCGCGAGGGACGGCTGCTGGGATGGAGCATTCCGACAACAGGTGTTCTTGTGGAGACACTGCTCGATCGGGGGGCCGAGAGTGACTTGGTCGAAGCCGAGGCCGCGACCGAGCGGTTAGCCAAGGCCGCGACCGAGCGGTTAGCGGCGCCGACCGACGACGGTTTAGCTATGCGTGACATCTGGCTGTTGCGGCTGCGGGCTCTAGTGGCGCGGGCGCGCGGCGATGCCGCGGCTTATGCGCACTTCCGGGACCGCTACCGCAACATGGCGAAATCCCTTGACTTCGAGGGACATATCGCGTGGGCAGAGGCGATGTCATGACTCTGACCAGTCGGGAGGCATGCCCACCTTGTCGCAAAAAGGCTTTCGGGACGCTCTAGTAGGAAAGCCTGCCGGCGGTACGTTGAGGTCTGACAACCTGCCACGTGGATCCACCGCAGGGTTGGCTCTGATGAAGCCAGCAGGTGTACGCCATGGCGCCGTATGCGTCGCCGACGTGCAGTTTTATCGCGACGTGCTCGGCATGACCCAGCTGCCGCGCCCCGAGCTCGGCCGGGGTACTGGCTTGATTGGTGGGCGCGGACGGTATCGAACCGCCGACCGCTGGTGTGTAAAACCAGAGCTCTACCACTGAGCTACGCGCCCGTGCCGCGCCAAGATACCGCCCGCAGTGCCTGGTGCCCAAAACGCCACAATGCGCAATGAGCGTGCGTAGTTGTACGCGCCGCTCGGCGAGTCGACGTACAGACACGCACGCTCGCGCAAGATCAGGCCGTCAGCTGTGCGAGCGCGTCGGTCCACAGCCGCTGGTCGCGGATTTCACCGGGTTGTTTCATCTCGGCGAACTGGATCATCCCAGACCGGTCGACCACGAAAGTGCCGCGGTTGGAAAAGCCGGTGTCGTCGTTGAACACCCCGTAGGCCTGACTCACCGCGCCATGCGGCCAGAAGTCCGAGAGGACCGGGAACAGGAATCCGCTTTCGGTGGCCCACACCTTGTGGGTCGGCGGCGGACCCACCGAAATCGCCAGCGTTGCACGGTCATCGTTCTCGAAGTCGGGCAGATGATCACGCAGCTGACCAAGCTCGCCTTGGCAGATTCCGGTGAACGCCAGCGGGAAGAACACCAGCAGCACGTTTTTGGTGCCGCGGTAATCGGACAGGGTGACCGGCTGCCGGTTCTGGTCGTGGAGGGTGAAGTCCGGTGCGGCAGAACCGACCGTCAGCATCAGCGGCGCCCGGCCCGCGACTTCGGCTGCACCAACCGGCTGGCGCTCCAGTCGCCGAGATTCACCGACGAGGTCGGCATCAGTCCAGCGGTGGGCGCTGACTCCGCGATCTCGGCAGGCAGCACGTGGCCGGGCCGCCCGGTCTTGGGCGTCAGTACCCAGATCACACCGTCGTCGGCCAGCGGCGCGATCGCGTCCATCAAGGTGTCCACCAGATCGCCGTCGCCGTCCCGCCACCAGAGCAACACGACGTCGATCACCTCGTCGCTGTCTTCGTCGAGTAACTCGCCACCGCACGCATCTTCCACGTCGGCGCGGATATCGTCGTCGGTGTCCTCGTCCCAACCCCACTCCTGAACAACCTGCCCTGGTTGGATGCCCAGTTTGCGGGCGAAGCTCGGGGCGTCATCCGCCGCCACCACGGTGGGACCTCCTAATCGCGTCAACATGCCGTGCGATGGCACTTATCGTCGCACAGCACGTAGCGTTACACATCCGCCAACTCATCAGGACGCCAAGCACAGTTTGACGACTTTGGTCTTGGTGTCGTTGAGCTGATTGACGCGCTGGTTGAAGTCTCCGGTCGCCACATGCGTCCGAATGGCGTCCGCTACCTGGCGCGCCGCATCGCTGTAAGCAGTGAGCTGCTCGCGCAGGTCTTGCGACAGCGGACCACTGATGCTGCCGGCGACTACGTCGGCGCTGTGGTTAAGCGCATCGATGGCGGGCCCTTCGGCGGACCTGGTGTCGCCGCCCGCGTTGTACGCCTCGACAAAGTCATTCACCTTGTTGACGGCGTCTTTGCTGCTGGTGGCAAATGACTCACACGCGGTGACGATGGCCCGCGTGGTCAGTGATCGCTGACGCTGGGTCTCCCGGATACTCGACGTCGCCGCCGACTCTGAGATCGACAAGGACACCGAGGCCCGGTAAGCCGGGGCCATCGCGGTATCGACGGTCGGCGTGCCCTCCGTGACAGTGGTACACCCGACGATGGCGATTAGAATTGTCGCGGTGCAGCCGATCGCCCGTGCGCCGATACGACACCGCCGGGCAGACGCGTCAGGCAGCCTTTCGGCAGATCCAGGTCGCATGCCGGCACGCCATCCGATCAGCACGGTCCCGACGTTACCGCGTCGCTGATTGCTATCTCGTGCCAGCTTCGACACGGACTACGCGGCGAGAACGACAGTGCGGCACGATAGGAGTGACCCGACCGGGCCACACAACCGACAGAGCACCGACGCAGGACCAAGGACTCAATCGGCGACGGTGGGATCAGCCACAAGCGGATGAGCCGTCAAACAAGGAGTCAAACAAGGAGTAGTGAGTTGACTACCGAATTCGTCCGCCACGATCTGGCGAAAAACCCAAGCAGCGCAAGCGAACCCGACCGCGTCCGGGTGATCCGCGAGGGGGTGGCGTCCTACCTGCCCGACATCGACCCCGAGGAGACCTCAGAGTGGCTGGAGTCCTTCGATGAGCTGCTGGAGCGATCTGGGCCGGCCCGGGCCCGTTACCTGATGCTGCGACTGCTGGAACGCGCAGGCGAACAGCGGGTCTCCATACCGGCACTGACGTCCACCGACTACGTCAACACCATTCCCACCGAGATGGAACCGTGGTTCCCGGGCGATGAGGACGTCGAACGTCGCTACCGGGCATGGATCAGGTGGAACGCCGCCATCATGGTGCACCGCGCGCAACGGCCGGGTGTGGGTGTCGGTGGCCACATCTCGACCTACGCGTCGTCGGCGGCGCTCTACGAGGTCGGCTTCAACCACTTCTTCCGCGGCAGATCGCACCCCGGCGGCGGGGATCAGGTGTTCATCCAAGGCCACGCGTCGCCCGGTATCTACGCCCGCGCCTTCTTAGAAGGGCGACTCAACGAAGAGCAACTCGACGGCTTCCGTCAGGAGCACAGCCACGCCGGAGGCGGGTTGCCGTCCTATCCGCACCCCCGGCTGATGCCCGACTTTTGGGAATTCCCCACCGTGTCGATGGGTCTTGGCGCGCTGAACGCCATCTACCAGGCCCGGTTCAACCACTATTTGCATGACCGCGGTATCAAGGACACCTCCGACCAGCACGTTTGGTGCTTTTTGGGCGACGGCGAGATGGACGAGCCGGAAAGCCGCGGGCTGGCACACGTTGGTGCGCTGGAAGGTCTGGACAACCTGACTTTCGTGATCAACTGCAATCTTCAGCGCCTCGACGGCCCTGTGCGCGGCAACGGCAAGATCATCCAGGAGCTGGAGTCGTTCTTCCGGGGAGCCGGCTGGAACGTCATCAAGGTGGTGTGGGGGCGCGAATGGGACGCCCTGCTGCACGCCGACCGCGACGGTGCGCTGGTGAACCTGATGAACACCACGCCCGACGGCGACTACCAGACCTATAAGGCCAACGACGGCGGCTATGTTCGCGATCATTTCTTCGGCCGCGACCCGCGCACCAAAGCGCTGGTCGAGAACATGAGCGACGCCGAGATCTGGAACCTCAAGCGCGGCGGGCACGATTACCGCAAGGTGTATGCCGCCTATCGCGCCGCCGTCGACCACAAGGGCCAGCCGACGGTGATCCTTGCCAAGACCATCAAGGGTTACTCGCTGGGCGCGCACTTTCAGGGGCGCAATGCCACCCACCAGATGAAAAAGCTTGCCCTGGAGGATCTTAAGCACTTCCGCGACTCCATGCGGATTCCGATCAGCGACGCTCAGCTGGATGAAGATCCTTACCTGCCGCCGTACTACCACCCCGGCTCGGACGCCCCCGAGATCCGCTACCTGCTCGACCGGCGACGCACCCTCGGCGGCTTTGTTCCCGAGCGCCGCACCAAGACCAAGGCGCTGACACTGCCCGGTCGGGACACCTACGCGTCGCTGAAGAAGGGATCGGGAAGCCAAGAAGTCGCCACCACCATGGCAACCGTGCGCACATTCAAAGAAGTGTTGCGGGACAAAGAAGTTGGCCCACGGATCGTACCGATCATTCCCGACGAGGCTCGAACCTTCGGAATGGACTCCTGGTTCCCGTCGCTGAAAATCTACAACCGTAACGGCCAGCTGTACACGGCCGTCGACGCCGAGCTGATGCTGGCCTATAAGGAAAGTGAAATCGGGCAGATCCTGCACGAGGGCATCAACGAAGCCGGGTCGGTGGGCTCATTCATCGCGGCCGGCACGTCGTATGCGACGCACAACGAACCGATGATCCCGATCTATATCTTCTATTCGATGTTCGGGTTCCAGCGCACCGGTGACGGCTTGTGGGCTGCCGCCGACCAGATGGCCCGCGGGTTCCTGCTGGGCGCCACCGCCGGACGGACCACGCTTACCGGCGAGGGCCTGCAGCACGCAGACGGCCACTCGCTGGTGCTGGCCAACACGAATCCGGCGGTGGTGGCCTATGACCCCGCCTTCGCTTACGAGATCGCATACATCATCGAAAGCGGGCTGGCCCGGATGTTCGGCGAAAACCCGGAGAACGTCTTCTTCTACATCACCGTGTACAACGAGCCGTATGTGCAACCGCCGGAGCCGGAGAATTTCGACTCCGAGGGCGTGTTGCGGGGCATTTACCGGTATCAGGCGGCCAAAGAAAGCCGCTCCAACACCGCCCACATCCTGTCTTCCGGGGTTTCGATGCCCTCAGCGCTGCAAGCCGCCGAGATGCTGGCCTCCGAATGGGACGTCGCCGCCGATGTTTGGTCGGTGACCAGTTGGAGTGAGCTGAACCGCGACGGCGTCGCGATCGAAAGGGACAGACTGCGGCATCCGGACCGCCCGGCGGGTCAGGCCTACGTCACGCGGGCGCTTTCGGGATGCTCGGGCCCAATCATCGCCGTCTCGGACTGGATGCGCGCGGTCCCCGAACAGATCCGGCCGTGGGTTCCGGGTACCTACGTCACGCTGGGCACCGACGGGTTCGGCTTTTCCGACACCCGACCGGCAGCCCGCCGCTACTTCAACACCGACGCCGAGTCTCAGGTCGTCGCCGTGTTGGAGGGGCTGGCACGCGACGGCCAGATCGACTCCTCGGTACCGATCGCGGCGGCGCACCAGTACCGGATCGACGACGTGCAGGCCGCGCCGGAGCAGACGTCCGACCCCGGTCCGGGCGCCTAATGGCGCGTCTCGCCCCGCCGAGCGTGAGGCCAGCCGCACGCTCGGCAGCTCGGTGGGCAGCGTCCATAACGCGCTTAGAGGAAACATCCAGAAAAGTGGCGTAGCTTTTAGGCGTGACTGACAGTCAATCTGCGCTGCCGCGATCGACGCTCGATCTGCTGGACAGCGTTCCGGAGTCACTGCTGCGGCGGTTGAAGCAGTACTCCGGTCGGTTTTCCACCGAGGCGGTGACGGCAATGCAGGATCGGCTGCCGTTCTTCGCCGAGCTGGAAGCATCCCAGCGGGCCAGCGTAGCCCTCGTGGTGCAGACCGCCGTGGTGAACTTCGTGGAGTGGATGACCGACCCGAACAGCAACGTCAACTACACCGCGCGGGCATTCGAACTGATGCCGCAGGATCTGACCCGGCGCATGCCACTGCGCCACTCGGTGGACATGGTGCGAGTCACCATGGAGTTCTTCGAAGAGGTCGCTCCCCTGCTGGCCCGCTCCGATGAACAATTGACCGCGCTAATGGTGGGCATTCTCAAATACAGCCGCGACCTGGCCTTTAGTGCGGCCACCGCCTACGCCGATGCCGCTGAGGCGCGTGGCACCTGGGATAGCCGAATGGAGGCCAGCGTGGTGGACGCGGTGGTGCGTGGCGACACCGGCCCCGAGTTGTTGTCCCGGGCGGCCGCACTGAACTGGGATACCACCGCTCCGGCGACGGTCGTGGTGGGCACACCGCCGCCGGGACGCGAAAGCCACGCCAGCCAAGAGGTTCGGGATATCGCCAGCCGCCATGGCCGCGCCGCACTCACCGACGTGCACGGCACCTACTTGGTGGCGATCGTGTCCGGCCAGTTGACACCGACCGAGAAGGTGTTTGGCGATCTGCTGAACGCGTTCTCTGACGGTCCGGTGGTGATCGGGCCGACCGCGCCGATGTTGAATGCGGCCTATCACAGCGCCAGTGAGGCCATCTCCGGAATGAATGCGGTGGCCGGCTGGCGGGGGGCGCCGCGGCCGGTGCCGGCGCGTGAACTGCTGCCCGAGCGGGCCCTGATGGGCGATGCGTCGGCCGTCGCCGCTTTGCATACCGATGTGATGCGGCCGCTGGCCGACGCAGGACCCACCCTCACCGAGACGCTGGACGCCTACCTCGACTGTGGCGGTGCGATCGAAGCCTGCGCCCGCAAGTTGTTCGTTCATCCAAACACCGTGCGCTACCGGCTGCGGCGTATCGCCGACTTCACCGGCCGTGATCCCACCCAGCCGCGCGACGCCTACGTCCTTCGAGTGGCGGCGACCGTGGGCCATCTCGCTTACCAGGCCCAGCAGCCCAGCCCTGCCAGCGACATCGTGACGCCGGTCACGCGGCCGGTGGAAAAGGACCTGGTCTCGCCCTCGGTGCCAGTTCGAACCGGGTGACAGATTGCGGCACGATATCGAATACGTCGCATATCGTGCGTTTTTGTAGAGTTTCCACAAAAACATAAGACGAGGTTCATAATCTAGTACACCGCGCAAATCCGTCTTCACAGTGTTCTCTTAAAGACGTGATTGCGCTGCTTGCCCCCGGACAGGGATCGCAGACCCCCGGAATGCTAACGCCGTGGCTTGAGCTGCCCGGCGCCGCCGACCAGCTGGCGTCGTGGTCGACGGCCAGCGGCCTCGACCTCACTCAACTGGGCACCACGGCTTCGGCTGAGGAGATCACCGATACCGCTGTCACCCAGCCACTGGTTGTCGCGGCCACCTTGCTCGCTCACCAAGAGCTGACTCGGCGCGGTGTTCTCGCCGAACCCGGCACAGACGTTCTGGCGGCCGGCCACTCGGTAGGTGAAATCGCCGCCTACGCGATTGCCGGAGTGATTTCCCCCGATGACGCGGTCGCGTTGGCAGCAACCCGCGGTGCGGAGATGGCCAAGGCCTGCGCCAACGAGCCGACCGGGATGTCCGCCGTCCTCGGTGGTGACGAGACCGAAGTGCTCGCCCGCCTCGACCAACTCGACCTGGTCGCCGCCAACCGCAACGCCGCCGGTCAGATCGTTGCCGCCGGCCGGCTGAGCGCGCTGGAAAAGCTCGCCGAAGACCCACCGGCCAAGGCCCGGGTGCGGGCGCTGGGCGTCGCGGGAGCCTTCCACACCGAATTCATGGCGTCCGCGCTGGACGGCTATGCCGCAGCCGTGCAAAACGTCGCGACCGCGGAGCCGACCGCTGTTCTGTTGTCGAACAGCGACGGCAAGCCGGTGTCGTCGGCTAGCGATGCGATAGAGAAACTTGTCGCACAGTTGACTCGCCCAGTGCGTTGGGATTTGTGCACCGAGACCTTGCGTCAGCGCAATGTCGCAGCGCTCGTCGAGTTCCCCCCTGCCGGCACTCTTACCGGCATCGCCAAGCGTGAACTCCGCGGGACACTAACGCACGCCGTCAAGATCCCCGCCGACCTGGACGGTTTGACAAGGCTGTAAACCCCGGGTGCATGTCACCCAAAAGGCAGAGCCAAACCCCTCTGCCCGTACAACCGCATATCGCACATCAAATAAATGAGCAGTAACACAACACATTACGAAGGGAAACCGACCGTGGCCGTCAGCCAGGAAGAAATCATCGCCGGGATCGCTGAGATCATCGAAGAGGTCACCGGTATCGAGCCGTCCGAGATCACCCCAGAGAAGTCGTTCGTCGACGACCTGGACATCGACTCACTGTCGATGGTGGAGATCGCGGTGCAGACCGAGGACAAGTACGGCGTCAAGATCCCCGACGAGGACCTCGCAGGTCTACGCACCGTCGGTGACGTCGTCAACTACATCCAGAAGCTCGAGGAAGAGAACCCCGAGGCCGCTCAGGCGCTGCGCGCAAAGCTGGAGTCGGAGAACCCCGAGGCTGTCGCCAGCGTCAAATCCAGGCTGGAGGCCGACCACCAGTGACCAAACCTTCCACTGCTAACGGCGGTTACCCCAACGTTGTGGTAACCGCCGTCGCGGCGACGACATCGATCGCGCCGGACATCGAGGGCACGTGGAAGGGATTGCTGGCCGGAGAGAGCGGCATCCGCGTGCTCGAAGACGAGTTCGTGACCAAGTGGGACCTGCCCGTCAAGATCGGCGGGCACCTCAAGGAATCCGTCGACGAGCATATGAGTCGACTGGATCTGCGCCGAATGTCCTATGTCCAGCGGCTGGCCAAGCTGCTCAGCGGCCAACTCTGGGAGAACGCGGGCAGTCCCGAAGTCGACCCCGACCGGTTCGCCGTCGTTGTCGGTACTGGTCTGGGCGGCGCCGAGCGGATCGTCGAAAGCTACGACCTGATGAACGAAGGGGGCCCCCGCAAGGTGTCGCCGCTAGCCGTGCAGATGATCATGCCCAACGGCGCCGCGGCGACCGTGGGGCTGCAGCTTGGCGCCCGCGCCGGAGTGATGACCCCGGTGTCGGCTTGTTCATCAGGCTCGGAAGCCATCGCCCACGCGTGGCGGCAAATCGTCATGGGCGATGCCGACATCGCCGTGTGCGGCGGTGTCGAGGGTCCCATTGAGGCGCTGCCCATCGCGGCGTTCTCGATGATGCGGGCCATGTCGACCCGCAACGACGACCCCGAAGGCGCGTCCCGTCCGTTCGACAAGGACCGCGACGGCTTCGTGTTCGGCGAAGCGGGTGCGCTCATGGTCATCGAAACCGAGGAGCATGCCAAGGCACGCGGAGCCAAACCGCTGGCCCGGTTGATGGGTGCCGGCATCACGTCGGACGCCTTCCACATGGTGGCGCCGGCGCCGGACGGTATTCGTGCCGGGCGCGCGATGACGCGCTCGTTGGAGCTTGCGGGCTTGTCCCCCCAGGACATCGATCACGTCAACGCACACGCGACCGCTACACCGATCGGTGACACCGCAGAAGCTAACGCGCTGCGGGAGGCCAGTTGCCAGCACGCCGCGGTCTATGCGCCAAAGTCGGCGCTGGGTCACTCCATCGGCGCGGTGGGTTCCCTGGAATCGGTGTTGACGGTGCTCACGCTGCGAGATGGCGTGATACCGCCGACACTGAACTATCACACGCCGGATCCCGAGATCGACCTCGACGTCGTCGCGGGCGAGCCACGTTATGGCGACTACCAGTACGCCATCAACAACTCGTTCGGCTTTGGCGGACACAACGTCGCGCTGGTCTTCGGAAGATACTGAGCCGGACGTCCGGCGACGATGCGGGCCGCGAACGGCCCGAGGAGAAGCCGGACAAGTAGAAAGGAAACGGGCGCGGGCCCTTAAGAAAAATTATGTCAACATCGTCATCGTTGGCTACGGGGAACGGTTTCCCCAATATCGTCGTCACTGGCATCGCCTTGACGACCGCGCTGGCAACTGATGCGGAGACCACCTGGAAGTTGCTGCTGGACGGGCAAAGTGGGATCCGTACCCTCGACGATCCGTTCGTTGAGGAGTACAACCTGCCGGTCCGCATCGGAGGGCATCTACTCGAGGAGTTCGACAGCCAGTTGGACCGCGTCGAGAACCGCCGGATGGGTTATCTGCAGAAGATGGCGACTGTGCTGAACCGACGCGTTTGGGAAAACGCCGGTTCGCCCGAGGTGGATACCAACCGGCTGCTGGTGTCAGTCGGCACCGGCCTGGGTTCTAGTGAAGAGCTGATTTTCGCCTATGACGGCATGCGCGCAAAGGGCATGAAGGCGGTCTCGCCGCTGGCCGTGCAGATGTACATGCCCAACGGTGCGGCGGCGGCGATCGGACTGCAGCGCGGGGCCAAGGCCGGGGTGATGACCGCGGTTTCCGCGTGCGCGTCCGGTTCGGAGGGCATCGCCCATGCCTGGCAACAGATCGCGCTCGGTGAGGCCGACGTCGCGATCTGCGGTGGCGTCGAGACCAAGATCGAGGCCGTGCCCATCGCCGGGTTCGCCCAGATGCGCATCGTGATGTCGACCACCAACGACGACCCGGCCGGTGCCTGCCGCCCGTTCGACAAGGATCGCAACGGGTTTGTGTTCGGCGAGGCCGGCGCGCTGATGGTGATCGAGACCGAGGAGCATGCCAAGGCGCGCGGGGCCAACATCCTGGCCAGGATCATGGGGGCCAGCATCACCTCGGACGGCTTTCACATGGTGGCGCCGGATCCCAATGGCGAGCGCGCCGGACACGCGATGTCGCGGGCAGTCCAGCTCGCCGGCCTTACCCCGGCCGACATCAGCCACGTCAACGCGCACGCCACCGGCACCTCGGTGGGCGACTTGGCCGAGGGCCGGGCCATCAACAACGCGCTGGGACCGCATGGCGGAAACGCGGCAGTGTACGCACCCAAAGCCGCGCTCGGTCACTCGGTCGGTGCGGTCGGCGCGGTGGAATCGATCTTGACCGTACTGGCACTGCGCGACCAGGTCATTCCGGCCACCCGAAACCTGGTCAACCTCGACCCGGAGATCGATTTGGACGTGGTGGCGGGACAGCCACGGACGGGTGACTTCAAGTACGCGATCAACAATTCGTTCGGATTCGGCGGTCACAATGTCGCGATCGCCTTCGGCCGTTACTAATCGAAGCACGCACTGACACAGGAGAACTGCGATGACGACCCTAGTCCCGGATACGGTTGACGAGTCGCTCGATCCGCGCGATCCATTGCTGCGCCTCAGCAGGCTATTCGACGAGGCCAGCGTGGAGCTCCTGCACGAGCGCGACCGCTCGGGTGTGTTGGCCGCCGCCGGAACCGTGAACGGCGTGCGCACCATCGCGTTCTGCACCGACGGCACTGTGATGGGCGGCGCCATGGGGCTGGAGGGCTGCACTCACATCGTCAACGCCTACGACACCGCTATCGAAGAGCAGAGCCCGATCGTGGGCCTCTGGCACTCCGGCGGGGCGCGGTTGGCCGAGGGCGTGCGATCGCTGCACGCGGTGGGGCTGGTGTTCGAGGCCATGATTCGGGCGTCCGGTTACATTCCGCAGATCTCGGTGGTGGTCGGGTTCGCCGCCGGCGGCGCGGCCTACGGTCCTGCCCTGACCGACGTGGTCATCATGGCGCCGGAGGGCAGGGTGTTCGTCACCGGGCCCGATGTCGTGCGCAGCGTCACCGGCGAAGACGTGGACATGGCCTCGCTGGGCGGTCCGGACACTCACCACAAGAAATCCGGAGTGTGCCACATCGTCGCCGACGACGAGTCCGACGCCTATGAGCGTGGGCGCCGGTTGGTCGGATTGTTCTGCCAGCAAGGGCATTTCGACCGGAGCAAGGCCGAGGCCGGCGACACCGACATTCACGCGCTGTTGCCCGAATCGGCGCGCCGGGCCTACGACGTGCACCCCATCGTGACCGCGATCCTGGACGACGACGCGCCGTTCGACGAGTTCCAGGCCAAGTGGGCGCCGTCGATGGTGGTCGGCTTGGGCCGGCTTTCCGGTCGCACGGTCGGTGTCCTGGCCAACAACCCGTTACGACTCGGCGGTTGCTTGCACTCGGAAAGCGCCGAGAAGGCAGCGCGTTTCGTCCGGCTCTGCGACGCCTTCGGTATTCCGCTGATCGTGGTCGTCGACGTTCCCGGCTACCTGCCGGGTGTCGACCAGGAATGGGGCGGTGTCGTGCGTCGCGGCGCCAAGCTGCTGCACGCATTTGGCGAGGCCACCGTGCCGCGGGTCACCCTGGTGACCCGCAAAACTTACGGCGGGGCCTACATTGCGATGAACTCGCGTTCGTTGAACGCCACCAAGGTGTTCGCTTGGCCGGACGCCGAGGTCGCGGTGATGGGCGCCAAGGCGGCCGTCGGCATCCTGCACAAGAAGAAGCTAGCGGCAGCACCGGACCACGAGCGTGAGGCGCTGCACGAAGAGCTGGCCGCCGAACACGAGCGGATCGCCGGCGGCGTGGACAACGCCATCGACATCGGCGTGGTGGACGAGAAGATCGACCCTGCCCACACTCGCAGCAAGCTCACCGAAGCGCTGGCCGAGGCGCCTGCACGGCGCGGACGGCACAAGAACATCCCGCTGTAATTTCTGCGCGTCACTTCACGAGGGCTGAGATGAGCGCTCGGCCGATTCTCGACGTGGCGCGGCTGCGCCATCGGTACCACGCGTCGCCGACGGTGGCACTCGCGATACCCGTGTGGCGTGGTCGATCATCAAGCTTCAGCAGTTTTTCTGCGGTCCGGTGCGCGAAGCGCTCCTTGTCCTCGAGGGAAAGCTCGCATCGTTCGAGGAAGTCCATCGCGACAAAGTTGTCTTGGAACGGATAGTCGACGGAGAACATCAGGTTGTCGAGGCCCAACATCGCTCGGGCACAGTCGAACACCGGAACGTCGAACACCCCACTGCTGGTGATGAAAACATTTTCTCGCAAATAATAGCCGAAGTTGTGACGCATCGGCGGGTGCGCCTCGTCCTGGTTGGCGAGCAACCAGCCGGCCATCGTCAACCCGACATTGAGCCTGGTGAAACAGAACGGCAGCAGTTCTCCCATGTGCCCGACGATGACCTTCAGATTCGGATGACGATCGAATACCCCAGCGCAGATCAACCTGAGCAAATGCGTTCCGGTTTCCACCGGCCAGCCCCAGGTCGGTACCAGCGCGGGATCGAAAGGCGCGTAGTAGCGATCTACCACCGCCTGCGGCGGGTCGGTGGGATGAATGTAGATAGGAACGTCCAATGACTCGGCCCGACCGAGGATCACGTCGAACGACGGGTCGTCAAGATAGCGTCCGTTGGTATGCCCGTTGATCAGCGCGCCTTTGAAGCCGAGGTCGCCAACGGCGCGCTCAAGTTCGGCAGCGGCCTCAGCCGGTGACTGGGTCGGCAGCATGGCAAAGGCTGCGAACCGGGAAGGGTGCGCGGCGACCGCCTCGGCCAACCAGTCGTTGACCTCGCGGCTGACCGCGGTGGCCAACTCGGCTTGCTCATCGGCGAGCACTTGGACACCGGGCTGGACGTGGGAGAGCACCTGCAGATCGATCCCCGCAGCGTCCATCAGTCGGATGCGCTCGGCCCCGACGTCGCTGAGTCGAGCGCGCACGGCCTGGTATTTGCGTTGCAGCGGTTCACCGAACAGCTCCCACACCCGTGGGTGAAGAAACGCCTCTTCCAATGCCACCACCCGTGACACCGACCTCATGCTCACCGCGTCGGCCTGCTCTTGGTGGCGGTGGCGGCGTGGGTCAGCAGGTAGCCGGCCAAGACGACCGGCGCGGGAATCAACCGGTAGTCCCCGTCTACCCCATCCCGCCCCCGCGGCCCAACGAGCCTAGCCGCCAGCTCAGTCATCGTGATCGCCTTCGTAGGTTGCCGTCCCGAGGTCTCGGGCCAGTCGTTCCAAAAATCAGGAGAGCTTTCGCCGCAGCGCAGTTCAGTCTGATAGCCGGCGGATGAAACGTGGGCAGGGTGTAGTCGAGATCTTCAAGGCGCAGACCCCTCTACGTCGATGCCGCTGTATGACCAAAATACTTGATTGGTCAACAGTCATCAGGTGGACAATTCGACGTCCAGGTCAGCCCCGGGCGAGGATGGCCGAAACCGCTTGGCAAAGTTGCTTTTCGGGATCGGCGGGAAGCTCGTCTGTGCGCCATCCGACGAAATCGTCTGGCCGCACCAGCAGAGCCCCGCCGGGTGTGAGTCCGGTGGCCTGCGCCCACTCGCCGTCGGGATCGAGGACGTCACCCGCGGGCCCGATTTGGTGGACCGCGATCGGAATGCCGAGGGTAGTTGACACCGCGGCGCCGGCCTCGACCCACGGGGCGCCGTCGTCGCTGGTGAGCACGGTGAAGCTGCGGCCGAGCAAGTCGAGAGTCGACACCCGCCGACCGCCGTATCGCACCCAGGCATGCGGGATCCGGGTGCCCGGTTGGCCACGCAATTCGTCCACCAAAGACACGGCGTCGTTTGGGTCCGGCGACGGCTGGTCGGTCACGACCGCCGCTGACCGGTACTGGTAGCCGACTAAGAGGGAAAACATCGACGCTTCTTCCTCCGGCGGCAAACCCGGAGCCTGGTCTTCCACCGTGAGCAAGCCCACTGTGGGCCCGGTCAGCGACTGGCGAGCGGCGAACTGCCCGACCGGGTGGCGCTCGGCATGGAAGGTGGTCAGCAAGGCGGGATCCGCCATTTCATCCAGAACCGCAGCTAGTTTCCAGGCCAGGTTGTGCGCGCTCTGGATCGCGGTGTTGGCTCCCCCGGCCTTGAACGGCGGCATGGTGTGTCCCGAGTCGCCGACGAAAAAGACTCGCCCGCATTGGAATTGGTCAGCCACTTGCTCATACGGTTGCCAGGTCGCGGCTTCGATGATTTCGATTTCGATCGGCTCGCCGATGGCCTTGGTGAGCACTTGGCGGCAATAGGCCGGCGTGAATTGCGCCGCCGTCTCTCCCTTGCCGGGAAAGTAGGTGGTGATGAACATGCCGAGGTCGTCTTCGACCATCAGGAATATGCCATCGACGTCGGCGTTTTTGACCTGCACGCCATCGCCTTGGTTGAGATGCGTCACGAACTTGCGCCACGGTGCACGGAAGTACATAAACACAACGAAGATGGGCAGGGCCCCGTATCCCGAGGTGCTCAGGCCAAGCCGGTTACGCGTCGGGCTGTGTACCCCGTCGGCGGCGACGAGATACTCGGCGCGGACCGTCTCGGACTCGCCGGAGTCCAGGTCGCGCAGCACGGCCGTGACTCCCGCATCGTCCTGCTCGAAGGAACAGATTTCTGTCCCGTAGCGCACTTCGCCGCCCCGCCGCCGGGTTTCGGCGAGCAGCATCGGCTCGAGGCTGCTCTGCGGGCAGTACTGCACGGAAGGCTCGGGGCTCAGATGGTCCAGGCCGGCGAAGAACGAGTCGATGTCAATGGCCAGTTTTTCTTCGTCGCTGTTCAGCGTCGGCCTGACGAACATGTCCGAAACACGGTCGGCGACGGCATGGACCTCTTCGTCCAGACCCAGACCGCGAAGAATCTCCAGACTGCGAAAGCTCAGGTTGCGGGCCTTCGGGTAAATGAAAACCTCGCGCCGCTTTTCGACCACCAGCGATGCGGTTCCGTGCTTGGCCAGCAGAGCCGATGTGGCAAGCCCCCCGGCGCCGGCCCCGACAACCAGAACCGGAACGTGTCTGATGTTCATGCGCCAGCACCTTTCCGAGGTCGACCAGAAAATGACAGTTACAACTATATAGTAGTAACTATCACTATCGACCCAGCCGCTCGAGCATGTCGGACGCCACGCCGAGGACGCGCTGCCGATCGGCGGACACCAAGCCGATCCGGGTACGACGATCCACGATGTCGTCGACGGTCAGCGCCCCCTCGTGGGTGATGGCGTATTCGAACTCCGCGCGGGTCACGTCGATCCCGTCGGCCACCGGATCGACCGGCCGCTCGCACGTCGCAGCAGCGATCATGTTGGCCGCCTCGGCGCCGTAACGCAGCACCAGCGACTCAGGCAGGCCGGCCATCGGCGCCACGCTCGAGCCTGGGTTTGCCGGCGCGCCAACCAACGGCAGGTTTCGGGTCCGGCACTCTCCGGCTGTGATTTCCCGCAACTCGATAGCCCGGTCGAGAACGTCCTCGGCCATATGCCGGTACTCGGTCAGCTTGCCGCCCACCACGCTGATCACCCCGGAGGGCGACTCGAGCACAACATGGTCGCGCGAGACGTCCGCGGTGCGGCCGGCTCCGGTGTCGATCAGTGGCCGCAGCCCGGCATAGGCGCCGATCACATCGGCACTTTCCAGCTCGATACCTAACGCAGTGTTCACCACGTCCAGCAAGAACTTCACCTCAGCCGAGGTCGGTTGTGGCACATCGGGAATAGGCCCGGGCGCTTCCTCGTCGGTCAGTCCAAGGTAGACGCGCCCGAGTTGTTCGGGCATGGCGAACACGAAACGGTTGAGCTCGCCGGGTATCGGAATCGTCAGCGCCGCTGTGGGATTGCCGAGGAGTGCGGCATCGAAGACGAGGTGGGTGCCGCGGCTGGGACGAAGCTTCAGCGATGGGTCGATCTCAGCGGCCCACACTCCACTGGCGTTGATGACGGCTCGTGCGGATATGTCGAACGATTCGCCGGTGCGCTGGTCGGTCAACCGCAGCGACATCCCGGTGACCTGCGAGGCGGCGGTATAGGTCAGGATCCGGGCGCCGTGCTGCGCTGCGGTGCGCGCAACGGCGGTGACCAGCCGAGCGTCGTCAATCAGTTGTCCGTCGTAGGCGAGCAGACCGCCGTCGAGTCCGCTGCGCTGCACGGCCGGAGCCATCTCGATGACGCGTTGCGCCGGAATTCGGCGTGAGCCAGGCAGAATCGACGTCGGGGTGCCCGCGATCTGTCGCAACACGTCGCCGGCGAGAAACCCGGCCCGTATCAGTGCCCGCTGCATCCGGCCCATCGAGGGCAGCAACGGGACCAGCTGCGGCATAGCCCGGACCAGGTGAGGCGCGTTGCGCGTCATCAGGATTCCACGCTCGACGGCACTGCGCCGGGCGATACCGACATTGCCGGTCGCCAGGTAGCGCAATCCCCCATGCACCAGCTTGGAGCTCCAACGGCTAGTGCCGAACGCAAGATCGTGCTTTTCCACCAGTACCACTCGCAGGCCTCGGGATGCGGCGTCCAGCGCGATGCCGACGCCAGTGATGCCGCCGCCGATGACCACTACGTCGGTCGGTGTGCCATCGGCCAGCGTGGTCAGGTCGGCGCTGCGGCGCGTGGCGTTTAGCGCAGTTGACATCAGGACAGGTATCCGTTCAGCGAGTAGGCGAGTTCGGCGGCCAGCGCATCGGCGTCCAGGATCGAGCGCACGATCTGCGCGGACTGGATCGTCGACTGGGTGATCAGCAGCACCATCGCGGCGAGCCGGCGGGGGTCGCCGGGGCGGACGCTGCCGTCGCGTTGGGCGGCCCGTAGGTTGTCGGCGAGCGCCTCGATCAGCATCTGCTGACTGCTGCCGAGCCGCTGGGCGATGTAAACCAGCGCCAGCTCCGAGCGGAGCACCGCCATCACCAGCTCGTCGCGACGCAGGCGTTCGGCCACTGCCACCACCCGATCGACGAGCGCTTCACGCCCGCGCCCGCGTGCCGGCACATCAGCCAACGCGGCGGTGATGTGGGAGGTCAGCAGGGCCGCTAGCACCGATCGGGTGTCCGGCCAGCGTCGATAGACGGTCGGTCTGCTCACACCCGCCCGCCTGGCGATCTCGGCCAGCGTCACACGCTCGACCCCGAAGTCGACCACGCAGCTGGCGGCGGCCGCCAGTATCCGGTCGCCGATCTCGACTGGGGCGTTACTGATTGACAGCACATGTAATACTGTAACGCATGCCTGACGAGTTACTACCACCGATGAAGTGGAATGCGTGGGGTGATCCCCGCGAGGCCAAGCCTCTCTCGGAGGGCATCAGCAAGCTGTTGAAGCAGGCCCTTGGGGTGAGCGCTTCGTCGGCGGCCGAAGTCGACGCAGATCAGGTGCGGCTGCGCCCCTCGCAATTGGCGCGCGAACACCGCGACGCGCTGGCCGCCATTGTGGGCCACGAGTACTGCCGCGTCGAAGATCGCGACCGACTGCTGCATGCCGGCGGCAAGTCCACACTGGATCTGCTGCGGCGCAACAACTCCGGCGTACAAGAGGCGCCTGACGCAGTGTTGTTGCCCGACAGCGACCACGAGGTCGCCACGATCCTGCAGTACTGCTCGCGGCACGGCATCGCGGTTGTCCCGTTCGGTGGCGGCACGAGCGTGGTCGGTGGGCTCGATCCCATCCGCGGCGACTTCAGTGCGGTGGTCTCGCTGGACCTGCGGCGCTTCGACCAACTGCATGCTTTCGACGAGGTGTCCGGCGAAGCCGAGTTCGGCGCCGGCGTTACCGGGCCGCAGGCGGAGCGACTGCTCGGCGACCACGGATTTTCACTCGGGCATTTTCCGCAGAGCTTTGAGTTCGCCAGCGTCGGTGGCTTTGCGGCCACCCGCTCCTCAGGCCAGGACTCGGCGGGATACGGCAGGTTCGACGACATGATCCGCGGGCTGCGTGTCATCACGCCGGCTGGCGTGTTGGATCTGGGCCGCGCGCAGAAGTCGGCGGCAGGTCCGGATCTGCGAGAGCTGCTGATCGGATCGGAGGGGGCTTTTGGCATCATCACCCGGGTGCGGGTGCGGGTCCACCCGCTGCCGCAAACCACCCGTTACGAGGCTTGGTCGTTTCCCGACTTCGCCACCGGCGCAGCCGCATTGCGGGCCGTCACCCAAACCGGCACCGGACCGACGGTGATCCGGCTGTCCGACGAAGCCGAGACCGGCGTCAATCTGGCCACCAGCGATGCCATCGGCGAGACCCAGATCACCGGCGGCTGCCTGGCGATCACCGTGTTCGAAGGTACGACCGCGCATGCCGAAAGCAGGCACGCCGAAACCCGCGAGGTGATGGCAGCCGCCGGTGGCACGTCGCTGGGCGAAGCCCCGGCGCGGGCCTGGGAGCATGGTCGGTTCAGTGCGCCTTACCTGCGCGACTCGCTGCTGGCCGCAGGGGCGCTCTGCGAGACCCTCGAGACGGCCACCGACTGGTCGAACATCGCGACCCTCAAGACCGCCGTTACCGAGGCGCTGACGACGGTGCTGGCCGAATCCGGCACGCCGGCGCTTGTGCTGTGCCACATTTCGCATGTGTATGCCACCGGCGCCTCGCTGTACTTCACCGTCGTCGCCGGGCAACGCGGCAACCCTATTGAGCAATGGCGTGCCGCGAAGGCCGCTGCTTGCGATGCGATCGTGGCCACCGGCGGGACGATCACCCATCACCACGCGGTCGGCGCCGATCACCGGCCCTGGATGCGCGACGAGGTGGGCGATTTAGGCGTGCAGGTGTTGCGAGCGGTCAAATCGACACTGGATCCGGCGGGAATTCTCAATCCCGGCAAGCTCATCCCGTGACCCACCGTGAAATCGGCCGGATCACCGTGCTGACCAATCCGGCATCGGGACGCGGAAACGCGCCGCACGCCGCACAAACGGCGATCGAGCGGCTGCAACAGCGTGGCGTCGATGCGGTGGCCATCGTCGGCAGCGACGCCGAGGATGCACGTCGCCTGCTGCATGCTGCCGTCGAAAAGGGCACCGACGCACTGGTAGTGGTCGGCGGTGACGGCGTGGTTTCCGATGCGCTGCAATCCTTGGCGGGCACCGATATTCCGTTGGGCATCGTTCCGGCCGGCACCGGCAACGATCACGCCCGCGAATTCGGGCTGCCCACAAAGGATCCTGTCGCCGCTGCCGACGTCGTCGCCGACGGCTGGACCGAAGTCGTGGACCTGGGTAGGATTCGGGACCGCAAAGGAATGACCAAGTGGTTCGGCACTGTTGCCGCTGCAGGATTCGATTCGCTGGTAACCGATCGGGCCAACCGGATGCGCTGGCCGCGTGGCCGGATGCGCTACAACCTGGCGATGCTGGCTGAGCTGTCGGCGTTGAGGCTGCTGCCGTTCCGGTTGGTGCTGGACGGGCGCGAGCAGATCGTCAGTGATCTCACCCTGGCCGCGTTCGGCAACACCCGCAGCTACGGCGGCGGAATGCGCATCTGCCCCAACGCCGATTACACCGACGGCCAACTCGACATCACCATGGTGCACTCGGCATCGCGGAGCCGACTGATCCGCTTGTTTCCCACCGTTTATCGGGGTACCCACGTCGACCTCGACGCGGTGACAACGGCGCGGGCGACTTCCATCGACGTCGAATCAGCGGGCATCAACGTCTACGCCGACGGCGACTTCGCCTGCGCGCTGCCCGCCGAGATCTCTGCGGTACCCGGCGCCCTGCAGATCCTGCGGCCTAACCGACTCCCCGGCTAACCCACGACACCTCGGCGCCGTCGCCGCCGTCGCGGTAAGCCTCGAGTGCCTCGTCCCAGGCCGTGCCCAAGGCCGAATCCAATTCGGCGGCCAGCGCGTCGGCGCCGGCGGCCATCATCGTGCGCAGCCGCATCTCCCCGATCATCACGTCGCCGTTGGCGCTCATTGGACCGCTCCACAGTCCCAGCTGAGGTGTGTGGCTGAACCGGTGCCCGTCGACGCCGGCGCTGGGGTCCTCGGTGACTTCAAACCTCAACACCGACCATGAGCGTAAGGCGTTGGCTAGGCGGGCGCCGGTACCCACTGGACCGACCCAGTTGGTCACCGCGCGCAGCTGTCCGGGCATCGCCGGTTGCGGGGTCCACTTCAGATTGGGCTTGGCTGCCGGCGTCCCCAAAGTAGCCGCCAACGCCCATTCGACATGCGGACACACCGCGGCGGGCGAGGCATGGATGTACACCACGCCGGTTGTCACGTCGGCGAATTGGTTCGACGAACGCATCTGCTGCTCCTTCGGCTCCACGAGGGACGTCTTCCCCAACGGCCTGGTGAACCCGACGAGCAGGGTTGATAATATTGTGCCTTGCGTGTCTATTGTGCCTTGTGAGACCCATGTTGCGCTAGTCCGAGTTGTACTCGGATAGCACCTGGTCGGACAACGCCGGCCAGAGCGGCAGCGCCCACTCCCCGAAATCGCGGTCGGTGAGCACCACCAGCGCCAGCTCGGCCTCCGGATCAGCCCAGATAAACGTGCCCGATTGTCCGAAATGGCCGAAAGTAGCCGCCGAGTTCCTCGCGCCGGTCCAGTGCGGTGACTTGGCGCCCCTGAGCTCGAAACCCAGCCCCCAGTCGTTAGGCCGCTGCACCCCGTATCCAGGCAAAACTCCGTCCAGGCCGGGAAACTGTACCGCGATTGCTTCGTCGTGCATCTGCGTCGACACCGTCGCGGGAGCCAGCAGGTCAGCGGCCAAGGCCGTCAGGTCCCCGACCGTCGAGCTCACTCCGAAGCCGGCCGCCCCCAACCCGCCGTCCAGCCGGGTGGCCGACATTCCCAGCGGTTCGAGCACCGCCTCGGTCAGGTAACGGCCGAACTCGATCCCGGATGCCTGCTGCATCGTCTCGGCCAGCACAGTGAAGCCGTAGTTGGAATACATCCGCCGGGTGCCGGGCCAAGCCAGCGTGTCATTGGACTGCATTGCCAGCCCCGACGCATGGGCCAGCAGATGCCGAACCGTCGATCCCGGCGGCCCGGCGGCAGTATCCAGCTCGACGGCGCCTTCTTCGATGGCGATCTGGGCGGCCCGCGCGACCAGGAGCTTGGTCACCGACGCCAGCTCGAACACGTGCTCAGTGTCCCCGCGCGTGGCGAGCACGCCCGATGGCCCGACCACGGCCGCAGCGACGTTCGGGACCGGCCAGTCATCGAGTACGTCAAGCGCAGCCATCGCGCTGGAGCGTAACCGGATCCCGCGGATCACAGTTTCCGTAGGCCCCGCAAAATCCGGAAGAACGGCGCTCCAGACGCCAGGCTCTTCCGCAGGCTGGGCTGCAAACCGCTCAAGTTGCACACCACCAGGTAACGCAGCCCGTGATCACGCCACTCCGCGGCCTGATCGATCACGTCCTCCGGTGTCCCAGTCAAAAGCGCTTCCTTCAACAACGACAACGGCGCTCGGCGTGCATACGACAGCGCGGTCTCCTGGTCCAGGGTTTGCGGAATGAGGTCTTGCGCGCCAGCGAAGTCTTCGCCAAGCGGATGCTGCCCGCCGTGGCTTGCCCATACGTCGGCCGGAAAGCCGAGCGCGAACGCCTTGGCGATATCGGAATTCAGCGTCGCGTCAACCTCGTCACGGCTGCGGCCTGTGACGACGAACAGCCAGGTAGCCGGGGTGATCGACATGGGGTCCCGGTCCGCGTCCGACGCCGCCGTTCGCACGGTCTCCAGGCCGCGCGCGTAGTCTTTCGGCCGCACTATCACAGCCGGGAACCACGCATCGGCGAAGCGCCCCGTCGCCCGCAGCATGCGCGGACCATGAGCAGCGATCCAGATCTCGGGCCACTTGCCGCGGTAGGGCGGCAAGTCGAACAGCGCATTGCGCAACGGGAAGTAGGCCGACTCGCGCGAGACCAGCTCGCCGCCAGAGTCCCATAGCGTCCGAATGGTAGCGATTGCCTCTTCGAACCGCGCCACCGGTTTGGTCCAGTCCACCCCGTATGGCTCGTTGGCTTCCCGCTCGCCGACGCCGATGCCGAGGATGGCGCGGCCACGGGTTATCAAGTGCAACGTCGCGGCGGCCTGCGCCGTAACTGCAGGATTGCGACGACTGGCGTCGGTGACGCCCACGCCGAGCCGTAGCCGCGCCAACCGGTTGCGTGCGGCAAGATGTCCGAGCACCGTCCACGGCTCGAGCTGGGCGTCGATCTTCGGCGCGAGTTTTGTGACACCCAGGTACTGCGGAGTGGCGATCGCCCGTGGCAGCAATGCATTCAGATGATCGGCCACCCAGTATGAATCGATGCCGCTGGCCATCGCGGTTAAGTGATCGGAGCGAGCACCGGCGGTCGCCGAAAATCGCGCATTCACGATTTGATTGGCGAGTCCGACGCGGAACCCGGTACTGGCTGGCATCGCCGCAGCATCTCAGCAAAGGCGGTGTGTGTCCAGGATGGGTGCGGGCGGCGCGGCGCCGCCGCTGCACGGCGCGCATCGTCGCCGGGCTACGTTGTAGTCCATGAGTCAGTTGGTGCGCGGTGTGGTTTCACGGAAGAGAGGCGAGCCGGTCGAGTTGGTCGACATCGTCGTCCCCGATCCCGGACCCGGTGAAGTAGTGGTGGACGTGATCGCCTGCGGGGTCTGCCACACCGACCTGACCTACCGCGACGGCGGCATCAACGATGAATACCCTTTCCTGCTCGGCCATGAAGCCGCGGGCACCGTCGAGTCGGTGGGCGCAGGGGTGAGCGCGGTGGCACCCGGCGACTTCGTGATCCTGAACTGGCGCGCGGTCTGCGGTCAATGCCGCGCCTGCAAACGCGGCAGACCGCACCTATGCTTCGACACCTCAAATGCGAAAGCCAGCATGACACTGACCGACGGCACCGCGCTCACCCCGGCGTTGGGCATCGGGGCATTTGCCGACAAGACGCTGGTGGCCGCCGGGCAAGCCACCAAAGTCGATCCCGCCGCCGACCCGGCCGTGGCCGGGCTGCTGGGCTGCGGGGTGATGGCCGGTCTGGGCGCGGCGATCAACACCGGTGCGCTCACCCGCGATGACACCGTGGCGGTGATCGGTTGCGGTGGGGTGGGCGACGCCGCGATCGCCGGGGCGGCGCTCGTCGGCGCCAAACAGATCATCGCCGTCGACACCGATGACACCAAGCTCGAGTGGGCCCGCAAGTTCGGCGCCACCCACACCGTCAACGCCAAAGAATGCGACGTCGTCAAGACCGTCCAGGATCTCACCGACGGGTTCGGCGCCAACGTGGTGATCGACGCGGTGGGTCGGCCCGAAACCTGGCAGCAGGCATTCTATGCTCGTGACCTGGCCGGAACCGTTGTCCTGGTGGGTGTTCCGACGCCGGATATGCGCATCGAGATGCCGCTGGTGGACTTTTTCTCCCACGGCGGGGCGCTGAAGTCGTCCTGGTATGGCGACTGCCTGCCCGAACGCGACTTCCCTACCCTGATCGACCTTTACCTGCAGGGCCGCCTGCCGTTGGAGAAGTTCGTCAGCGAAAGAATCGGCCTGGGCGATATCGAAGAGGCGTTTCACAACATGCACACCGGCAAGGTGCTGCGCTCGGTGGTGATGCTATGACGGCCGCCATCGACCGGATCGTCACCCACGGCACCTTCGAACTCGACGGCGGCAGTTGGGAAGTCGACAACAACATCTGGATCATCGGTGACGATTCCGACGTCGTGGTGTTCGACGCCGCACACACCGCCCAACCAATCGTGGCCGCCGTCGGTGGCCGCAATGTGGTGGCGGTGGTATGCACCCACGGGCACAACGATCACGTAACGGTGGCTCCCGAACTCGGCAAGACGCTCGACGCACCGGTGCTGCTGCATCCCGGCGATGACGTGCTGTGGCGGATGACGCATCCCGACAAAGACTTTCGGGCGGTCTCCGATGGCGACTCGTTGAGCGTTGCCGGCATCGAACTGCGGGCGCTGCACACCCCCGGCCACTCCCCGGGGTCGGTGTGCTGGTATGCCCCCGACCTAGACGCCGTGTTCAGCGGAGACACCCTGTTCTCCGGTGGACCCGGCGCCACCGGCCGGTCATTCTCCGACTTCCCAACAATCCTGGAGTCGATCTCAGGCCGACTAGGCGCCCTGCCCGGCAATACCGTGGTCTACACCGGCCACGGCGACACCACCACCGTCGGTGACGAGATCGTCCACTACGACGATTGGGTGGCCCGCGGACACTGAAGAGCCATCAACGGCCGTCGAGAATCCTGCGTTTTTCGGTCTCGAACTCCGCTTCGGTCAACGCACCGGTTTCGCGTAGCGAGGCAAGTGTTTTCAGTTGCTGTAATGTGACGGCCTCGTCGGTCGGAGCATGCGATGCGAGCGATTGCTCCGGAGCAGCCACCGACACCTCCGAGTCGGTGGGGGCGTACAACGGGATGGTCTGCCCGGCATTCGCGAACGGTCGGATCACTCGCCGGGCCCGAGCCAGCCACAACGTCGAGCCGATCAGTCCCGGTAGACCAATGGCGAACAGCCCGACGAACGGCCATACCGACGAGCCGTAGGAGCTTTCTTGACCAAACGCCAGGCTTGGGCTAATGAATCCGTTGACGTCACCTTCGGTCGTGACTTTGTACATGCCGTCGGCCGGAACCTGAACGACCCAGACCCGCCGATGTGAGTCGTTGTTGATTGTCGTTGTCGTGCCATAGCTTTCAGTCACCGTCGGATCCGATACCCCCGGTGGCGGCTCGATGTCTATCCCGAGTTTTGGCACCGGTAGCCCCTCGCCACGAGGACCGGAGATGACTTCGGTGTGAAAGCTGATGCTGAGCTTGCCGGCCGGTAAGTGCAGGCTGGCCGAGCCGGGGATGGGCACGTCACCGTAGGCGTTGAACTTGTCCAGCACGAACGCGTTGAGCACAGGCAAGACAATGAAGCCGATCGCCCCCACAACCACTGCCACGATGGAGAGCGCCAGCGAAATCCTTGGCAGTGTTCTGCTACTCATCCACGCAGTTTGTCACGTGCGCGAAGCGGTGCCAGCGAAACAACACAACGCCGACGACACCGCTGGGATCGAGGTCGAATTCGTCGGAGGCGGGGTAAACAGGACACCGGAACCGGCCCACAACACACCAAGGGGTGATACGCATGGCTACCGATCTCGTCGCCGATGTGCCCGATCTGTCCGGAAGGCTGGCCGTCGTTACCGGATCAAACAGCGGTCTGGGATTCGGATTGGCCCGCCGGCTGTCCGCGGCGGGCGCCGACGTCGTCATGGCGATCCGCAATCGCGAAAAGGGTGAGGCCGCAATCGACAAGATTCGCGCGGCGGTTCCGGATGCGAAACTGACCATCCAGCCGCTCGACCTCTCGTCGCTGGCCAGCGTCGCCGCCCTCGGTGAGCAGCTCAACGCCGACGGCCGTGCGATCGACATATTGATCAACAATGCCGGTGTGATGACTCCGCCGGAGCGCGACAGCACGACCGACGGATTCGAATTGCAGTTCGGCAGCAATTATCTCGGGCATTTCGCACTGACCGCGCACCTGCTGCCGCTACTTCGTGCCGCGGACCGTCCTCGGGTTGTTTCGCTGAGCAGCTTGGCCGCCCGTCAGGGCAGCATCCATTTCGACGATCCGCAATTCGAGAAGTCGTATAAACCGATGCAGGCCTACGCGCAGTCGAAGTTGGCGGTCCTGATGTTCGCTCGCGAGTTGGACCGTCGCAGCAGAGCGGCCGGCTGGGGCATTTTGTCCAGTGCCGCCCACCCAGGCTTGACCAAGACCAACCTGCAGATCAGCGGACCGTCGCGTGGCCGGGCGAAACCGTCGACGATGCAGCGGCTCTACACATTGTCGTGGCGGCTGGCGCCGTTCTTGTGGCAGGAGATCGACGAGGGAATCCTTCCCGCGCTCTACGCTGCAACCTCTTCGGAGGCGCAGGGTGGTGCGTTCTATGCGCCCCGCGGCATTCATGAGGCCTTCGGCGGTGGCGTAACAGCCGCCAAGGTGCCCGCGCGTGCCCGTGACGACGCCGACAGCCAGCGGCTCTGGGAGCTCTCCGAGCAGTTGACCGGCGTGAGCTATCCGACAGATAGCCCGGTTTGAGACCGTCGTCACAACGGGTAATCGTCAAGAACTAGCAAATCCGGCCGTAACTACTGGAGGGACTTTCTGTGAGCGGCAAAGAAGATGCCGAAGACACCAGCGAAAACAGCGATGACGAGCAGACCACCAGCGAACACAGCGGCGACGAGCAGAGCAGCGGCGAGAATAGCGGCGACGACCAGACCAGCAGCGATGACAGCGGCGAGGAGCAGACCAGCAGCGACGACAGCGGCGAGGACGATGATTCATCCGAAAAGTCAGCCGAGGATTTTGACCTGAGCGACGAGGGCAAAGAGAAGGTCAAAAAGATGCGGGCAGAATACGACGACGACAAGGAGACGGCGGTGCTGCCCGGCACTGATCGGACCATCACTGGCACCGCGGTCAACGAATGGCTCGACGACGAGGGCAACCCGAAATTCGGCCAGGACAAGGACAAGAACGAGTCAGAAGACGAGTCACAAGACCAGTCAGAGTCACAAGACCAGGGCAAAGACGAGGGCAAAGACGAGCCCCAAGACGAGGACGAGGGCACGGATAAGGCCCAAGACGAGGACAAAGACAAGTCGCACGACGAGGACGAAGAGAAGTCGCACGACGAGTCGGCAAACGCCTGACCCGCAATTAGCCGAAGCCAGGTCCCGGTCCGCCGAAGCCGCCCGGCCGTCCCGGGAATAATCGGCCCGGCGCTTGCGAGGTAGTGGGTGCCTGCGAGGTAGTGGGTGTCTGGCTGGACTGCGTAGTTGTCGTGGGTGCCTGCGTTGTGGTCGTTGTGGTCGTTGTGGTCGTTGTCGACGGAGGCGCCCCGGTATCGGATTCGGTCGATGACGTCGGGCTCTGCCCCGGCGCCTGAGTGTCCGTTGCACCCGACGGCGCTGGTGCTGTGCTCAAGCTGGGCGTAGGAGTACTGGGCGAGCTCCCACTGGTGTGACGCAGGATTATCACTGCGGCGCCGACAGCCAGGACAGCCAACGCGGTACCGAGGATGACCACGATCGGCCGCCGATACCAGACGGCGGCAGGCGCGTCGGTCATGCCCGATCGGGTATCCCGATCGACGACTGCCGACGGTCGCGCCGACGTCAGCGGGGTGTCGGTGCCCTGCTCCGGATACTCGCCGGGGCGGATCGGCATGATGCCGGAGTCGTCACCGGCCTCCGACCAAGCCAACGCGGGCACCCGCTCGGATGGCAGGCCCATATCCGAGATCGTGGTGGCATCGGTGGCCGGCCCTGCAGCGGTCGCCGCTATGGCCGTCGCGTTGTCGTCGCCCGGGCCGCGAGCGGCCCGAAACGCCGCACCAATGGCGGCCGTTAGATGTGGTCGCGGGGTCGTGATGACCGGTACACGCAGATGTCCGGACAGGGCCGTAGTGACCGCCGGCAGGCTGGCCACCCCGCCCGCGGACGCAGCCGCCACCAAGTCTGCGGCGCGAATTCCGCTGCGCTGCAGTGTTTCTTCAACGACCGCCAGGAAGCCATCCAACGACTGACGGATCGCGTCGTCGAGTTCTTGCCGGGTGAGCCGGATGTCGCCGCGATATCCGGGCACGTCGGCGCTCAGCGTGGTGGCGGTGACCGATGACAGTTCTTCTTTGGCGTGTCGACAGGCGGCCCGCAGTCCAGCCAGCGAACCGATCGCCGAGGTTGTCGATGTGTCGAACGCGCCCGCCGACGACAGATCGTCGAGGACGTGAGTCAGCAGTGCCTGGTCGATCACGTCGCCGGAGAATTCCGCGTGCCGCACCGTAGCGGCGACCGGTTGGTATCCGTTGGTGGCGTCAACCAGGGTCAGGCTGGTTCCCGTGCCCCCGAAATCGCAGACGGCGATGATTCCGCGGCTCGGGATCCCCGGGTTGGCCTGCAGGGCGATCAATGTTGCCGCGTAGTCCGGTATCAACACCAATTGTCCACCGGTCCATTCGGAAACCCGGGTCAGTGCAACCCGCAAGGATTCGACTGCCACCGGGGCCCAATGCGCGGGATGGGTGACCGCGACCGCGTCCGGCAGTGCTCGCCCGTCCGTCGCGGTGTAAGCCAGGGCTCGCAGCGCGTCGGCGACCAACGTGTCGCTGCGGTGCGATGTGCCGTCGGCGGCCAAGATGCCAGCCGGGTTGCCGACCTCGTCGACGAAGTCGGTAATCACCAGCCCGGGCTCGTTGAGCATCGGGTTCTCCGACGGCACGCCGACTTCGGCCGAGCGCTGTCGATACAACGTCAAAACCGGCCTGCGGGTCACCGCGCGATCGGCGGTCACCGCCGCCAAATTGGTGGCTCCCACCGAGAGACCTAACGCCGACCGTTCTCCGTCAGCCATATCGTCCAATCCGCACTTCGGGCTTACCTACGCAGACTTTTGCGCATCGGTTCCCAACTTATCGGTCGCTTGGGTTCTGCCGCGCAGAACCGGTCACCAGCTCGCGCGTCAGCGAATCGTGCCCACCCCCGCGATAAGCGGCAAATCGAGCGGGGTGACCCAGCCCGGAGAAAGTTCGTTTACGGCCGGGACCGCGTTGAGTGCCCGCATCCCGGTGGCCAGACACCCAGCAGCCGCCGCATCACGTCCGGATCCGTCGGTGAACCGAAATGCCGTCTCCTGGGAGATGCTGGGGGTCCCCTCGATGTCTACCCGATACACGTCGTCCTTGGTGCCGGCCGGCCAGTCGGGGGCGGCGTCCAGCCCGATGCGGTTGACGTGCTCGAGCTGAATGCGGGTCTGGCCTTGGTAGACGCCGTTGATGGTGAATCGGACGGCGGCGACGTGTCCCGGTGGGATGAGGCCTTTAGCTGTCTTGCGTTCGGTCGGGGTTACCCACTTGTCCCAGGTGGTGGTGATCTCCTCGAGCATGATGCCGGCAGCGTGCGCGATCATCGGGACGGTGGCGCCCCACGCGAAGATCAGCACGTCGCGGTTCTCCAAGATCGGGCGAAACTCCGGCTCGCGCCCGATGCCCATCTCGTTTTCGTAGTCACCTTCGTAGTTGGTGTAGTCCAGCAGTTCGGATGCCCGCACCGTGCGCACCTCCGAGCACACGCCCATCAGCGTCATCGGGAAAAGGTCGTTGGCGAAGCCAGGGTCGATGCCGGTGGTGAAACACGACGACTCGCCCAGCTCGCAGGCCTCGGTGATCGGCTGGATCCAGTTGGGCGGGTTCAGATGCATCGTTGGCCAGACCCATGGCGTCATCGCGGTCGAGCACACGTCGATGCCCGCCCGGAGGAACCGCGTCATTAACGCGATGTTGTCTTCGGCGTGGGCCGCGGTCGGGCCGTAGTGCACCAACGCATCGGGCCGCAAGGCGATCAGCGCGTCCACATCGTCGGTGGCGACGACGCCGATAGGTTCGGCCAGTCCGCAAATCTCGCCGGCGTCCCGGCCGACCTTCTGCGGGTTGCTGACGCCCACGCCTACCAATTCGAACTGCGGATGTTTGACGATCTCGGCGATCACCATCCTGCCGACGAAGCCGGTACCCCAGATCAAGATCCGCTTAGCCATGCGCCACCTTCTTCATCGACGAGCCCCGGTTCACCCTAAGCGGGCCGCCCCTGGTTCGGGCCAGACCGGGCGCGGGTCGACCGGAATATCATCCTGTGGATAATTCGATCGTGCAACGTCACCGTGGGCAGCACACTCGCGGAAATGTGCGCGGCGATCGCGGCCATCAGCGCATACGCGACCACCGAATGCGCTTGGCGCAGAACCCAAAACAATCCGGCGTCAAATGGCCCGATACGCAGAAGCTGGATGGATCCGAGCAACACCACCGGTCCCCCGCCGGCCGAAACCATGGTCCAACCCAAAAGCGGCTGAATCAACAGGAACGCATAGAGCGACACTTCAGACATCGCCACGAGCTTGCGTTCCAACGCGCCGACGGTGGAGGGCAACGCGGGGTCTCGATGGGTCATCGGCTCACCGTCTACGACGGTTGCATGGCATCGGTTCAACTCCCATCTCGACCCCGCAGTTGGGGCGTGGGAAAAGACCCAAAACCTGCCCACGCGGTCGGCTGGAGTGACACCATCGCGGAGATGACCACGATCGTGACCCGCCAACCATTCCGAGGCACGCACCGCGCGGTGCTGCCGATCCTGTTTTCGGTGCTGACCGCGTTTGCGGCCACGGGAGGGATCTGCGGCGTGGCAAACGCCATCGGCCACGCGCCCCAGGTGACCTATCAGTTGAGCGGCAGCGCCCCTGTGGCCGACTACGTCTCGTATCAGAACGACACCGGTCAGATCCTGCAGGCACACGTGCCGTTGCCATGGCAGACCCATTTCACCGGGTTCGGCGGTGAAGTCTTCGTAATCAGTGCGCAGAGTCCTGGCTCGATCACCTGCACGATCGTGGTCGACGGCAAGGTGGTCAGCCAGGCGACTTCAAACGGCGAGCCTGCCCGGACGGTCTGCTCGAACTAAAGGCTCGACCGGGTCCGGTCGCTTCAGGGCGCGGTGTCGACCGGCGTGCGCGGTTTCGGCGGCGGATAGACGACCCGTGCGATGCTTGCGGACAGCCAGCCGATCGCCCATCCGCCGAAGAACACGGTGAAGGTGTGCCGAGTGGTATCGCCCGCGTGAATCCACACCGTCGTCAGGATGACAGCCCACACGACGGCGCAGGCGATGCTGTAGCCGAGGTATGTCCGAGAGTACTTGCGCAGAAGCCGGATTCGCTGCATCAAACCCGATCGCACCAGCGCTAGCCGGGCGCGCCGCGGAAGCTTGTCATTGCCGTAGGTGTCGTCGAGCATGGCCAGCAGCTCTTCGCCGTACCGGCGGCGCCAGACCCCCGGGTACCACCGCAGGATGCTCCGGGCGTCGCGGGGATTCATTGGGTCCACCCGGGGCGGAACACATGCGATGAAATCCCGAGCCGGCGAGCCCCCTCTGCGGCAATCGCTCCGAGGCTGCGTACCGCATTGGCCAGCTCGGCCCGGCCGGCTGCGGTGAGTCGATACGGCCGCCGCCGCTCGTCCTGGCCCGCCGGTTCGATCAGGCCGTGCTGCTCGAGCGCAGTGATAGCCCCGTACAGCGTGCCCGGCCCCAATGTCACTCCGGCGAATCTCTCGATATCGCGCGCCAACGCGTAGCCGTGCTTCGCGCCGGACGCCAAGCTGGTCATGATCAGCACACCAGGATCGTTTCTTCTGCCGATCTTGCGGGCCGCTCCGGAGTCCCGTGCCATGCCGTTGACGTTAGTACGTTTGGCGTAGTACGCCAAGCGTAATATGACGGGGTGCAGTGAGGCCGGAACGAACAGCCGTTCCTTGACTCGCCTTCACGGTAGGCGACGGGCGGTTTAGGCTCGCGCTGGTAGCCCGCTCAACGACGAGGACGGTCGACATGGGCATTGCGACTCGAGTCAACGGCACGCCGCCGCCTGAGGTTCCGCTCGCCGAGATCGATCTGGGCATGTGGGAGTTCTGGGAACTCGACGACGATTTGCGCGACGGGGCGTTCGCCACCCTACGGCGCGAAGAGCCGATCTCGTTTTGGCCTGAGCCCGTCCAAGAAGGGTTTGAGACAGGCGCCGGGCACTGGGCGCTGACCCGACTCGATGACGTGTTTTACGCCAGCCGGCACCCCGAGATCTTCAGCTCCAGCCCCAGCATCACCATCGCGGACCAGATGCCGGAGGTGTCCGAGTACTTCGGCTCGATGATCGTGCTCGACGATCCGCGACACCAGCGGCTGCGATCGATCGTCAGCAGGGCGTTCACCCCAAAAGTGGTGGCCCGGATCGAGGCATCGGTGCGCGAGCGGGCCCGCCTGCTGGTCGCGGCGATGATTGCCGCTCACCCCGACGGCACGGGCGAGGCAGTCAGCGAGCTGGCCGGGCCGCTGCCTTTGCAGGTCATCTGCGACATGATGGGCATCCCCGAGGAGGACCATCAGCAGATCTTTCACTGGACCAACGTGATCCTCGGCTTCGGCGACCCCGATCTGACGACTGACTTCGATGACTTCATTCGGGTGTCGATGGAGATCGGCGCCTACGCCAGCGCGCTGGCCGAAGACCGTCGTGTGAATCATCACGACGATCTGACGACGAGCCTGGTGGAAGCCGAGGTCGACGGCGAGCGGTTGACCTCGGCCGAGGTCGCGTCGTTTTTCATTCTGCTGGCGGTCGCAGGCAACGAAACGACCCGCAATGCGATCAGCCACGGCCTGCTCGCATTGACGCGTCATCCCGAGCAGCGGCAGAAATGGTGGGCCGACTTCGACGGCGTATCGCACACGGCGGTCGAGGAGATTGTTCGGTGGGCGTCGCCGGTAATCTACATGCGACGCACCCTCACTCGTGACTTCGAGCTGAGCGGGACGAAGATGGCAGCAGGCGACAAGGCCACGCTCTGGTACTGCTCAGCCAACCGCGACGAGTCGAAGTTCACCGACCCGTGGACTTTCGACGTCAGCCGCAACCCAAATCCACACGTCGGCTTCGGTGGCGGCGGCGCCCACTTCTGCTTAGGCGCCAACTTGGCCCGTCGGGAGATCCGGGTCATGTTCGAAGAACTACAACGCGAGATACCCGATGTCGTCGCCACCGAGGAGCCTGCACGGCTGCTGTCGGCGTTCATCCACGGCATCAAGACGCTGCCGATCGCGTGGACGCCCCCGGGGTGATCCGGCTCATTTCACAGAAATCTGCGCCGTTGGAACCTTGTAGTCAGCGGCAATGAACGGAGGGAAGCCGTGAGGACCGTGAAAGCCCTGAGAACATGGGCGCCCGGTGTTGCAATCACGCAGCCGCGATAGCCCTCGCACCGGCTGCCGGAGCGATGATTCCCGGACGGAGCGCGGTGCACGGTGTATTTTCTTCCTTCCCATGACACCTACTCGTGGGATGCGGTGACGCTGGAGGGTTCGGTGGAGTCCACATTTGACGCGGGCTGCGGAGGCGCACCGGGTGGCACCGTTACATACCCGTTCTCGCTGGTGCATTTCGAAATCCACACGGGGTTGCGGGTCCCGCGTCGATCCCGTTGCCGTATAGCAATATTGAGACCTATGTGCACATTTCGTCGCTAGGTCTTTCAACCGATCGACAATGCCGGCTCACGGAAGAGCTCGCCCCATTCGTTACGGGCCGCCGACTCGGCGTCGGCAGAGGTGTGGCCCGAGTTTTCACCACCATTTGCGAGATGGACAAGCGCCCAGGCCATCGCGAACACCGGCATCCGGTGCCGTTGTGCCGCATTGAGCAACTCGTGAAAAGCTGCCTCTGACCGACACCGACGCAAGCCAATGAGAATTCCCTTCGCGGTGTCGAAGATGCGACCACCGTGCACGTCCGCCGTCATGCTGTACTTACCTTCCTGTTGAGCATGCGAATATCCCTCGTCCGCATGTGGACAAATATGGGCGCCAATATGGACATTTCGCGAGCGTGATCCACTAGGGGAGCACTGTGCCATGATTTGCGCACGCATCCGGCTACGCCAGACCACCGCCGATATCGGTACGTATCTGTGACCGTCTTGGTAGGAAAGCAGTTGGAATGCACTAGCGTGCTAACCAGACTCGTTGGTGTCTGGCTACATTTCGGCGGCCACTGCCATGTGTCCTGTGAAGCCGAGCGAATCGCCAAGTCCGCAGCAGCGGTAGCTCGTGCAGCACGAACCCGTCGTCGGTCGGGACCGATGCAACCCGTCAACCACCGTGCGGGACAATTCAACTGCGCCGTCGAGATCGCCGTCGCGCGCTTTACGACGGGCAAAGTACGTGTCGATCGCCGGCAGCATCATCATGCTGAGTCGTTGTTGAGTGCTCAGCTCGCGGACAGCCGCCAGTTGCGCGACCCCCTGTTCGATGTCGGCGCCGCCGTGATGCGTCCGCGGTGTGCTCAAGCGAGCGGTCGTCCAGCGTGATGGCCCCGAACTGCACTGGGACGTTTGTATGTGCCCGCCATGACGGACATCGGCGAATAAGACCGTCACTTGCGCTCATCTCAGCGCCCAACCCCCTGCCGGCGACCCGAATCGAGGCCAAGCATCGGGCCCTAGAAGCGAAGATGTGAAAGTTGGCGGTTCCTACAGGATGATGTGCTGGTGGTCGGGCTTGTTGTAATCGTCGCGCTGTTTGCCATCGTGATCGTGGGCACGGTAATAGGCCGGCGCTATCGGGTGGGTCCCCCCGTCTTGCTCATCCTGCTCGGCGCACTACTGGGTTTGATTCCCCGATTCGGCGGCGTTCGGCTCGACGGGGAGGTAGTGCTGCTGTTGTTCTTGCCGGCGATCCTGTACTGGGAAGGCCTGAACACCAGCTTTCGCGAGATCCGCGCCAACCTCCGCGTCATCGTATTTCTCAGTGTGGGCCTGGTGATCGCCACTGCGGTAGCGGTGACCTGGACGGCACGGGCGCTCGGGATGGAGTCTCACGCGGCTTCGGTCCTTGGGGCCGTGCTCTCTCCCACCGACGCAGCCGCGGTGGCCGGCCTGGCGAAACAGTTACCACGCCGCGCAGTGACCGTGTTGAAGGCGGAAAGCATCATCAACGACGGGACCGCGCTTGTGCTCTTCGCCGTTAGCGTCTCCGTTGCGGTCGGCGGCGCCCCAGTCGGCCCGGCTGCGTTGACGGCGAAGTTTATTGGCTCTTATCTCGGTGGCATCTGCGCCGGGCTGGTGGTCGGCATCGCGGTGACCCAGGTGCGCCGCCGGATCGACGCGCCGCAGGAGGAGGGAGCCTTGAGCCTGCTGACGCCGTTCGCCGCGTTCTTGCTCGCCCAAGCCATTCACTGCAGCGGCGTGGTGGCGGTTCTGGTCTCGGCACTCGTGCTCGCCTACGCCTCGCCGTACGTGATCCGGGCTCGCTCACGACTTCAGACCTTTGCATTCTGGGATCTGTCGACATTTCTGATCAACGGCTCGCTTTGGGTGTTCGTCGGCGTGCAAATGCCCAACGCCGTGCGTGGTATTGCCGGCGAAGGCCAGTTCAGCGGCGGCATCCGCCACGCCGCAGTACTGGCTATCGCGGTCACCGGCGTCATCGTGGCAACGCGATTTGTTTGCATGGAAATCGTCACCGCTTTGTTTCGTATGGTGGACCGGCGCGCGACACAACGCGCCCGTCGGGTCGACTGGCGCCAGCGCGTGGTGTCCGGCTGGGCCGGATTCCGCGGCGCAGTGTCCCTTGCCGCGGCATTGGCGGTCCCGCTGACTACGCACAGCGGCGCACCGTTTCCGGACCGCAACCTGATCGTCTTCGTGGTGTGCATCGTGATTCTGGTGACCGTCCTTATTCAAGGAAGCACGCTGCCCGACGTCGTTCGATGGGCTCGGATGCCCGACGACGTAGCTCATGCTGACGAACTGCAACTGGCTCGCTGTCGTGGCGCCCAAGCCGCCCTGCAAGCCCTGCCGCTGGTCGCCGGTGAAATCGGCGTCGGCGATGACCTTTTGAGGCGCCTGCAACAGGAATACCAGGAACACGCAGCGCTCGTTGAAGCCGGCGGCGACGGTGCCGGGCCCAATGATGTAGCTGAGCGGAATGAGCTGTTGAGGCAGGTCCGGCTTGGCGTACTGGAACACAAGCGCCGAGCGATCGTCGAACTTAGAGACCAAAATCGGATCGACGATATTGTCCTGCGTGAGCTGCAGTCGGCGATGGACCTCGAGGAGGTGCGACTTCTAGACCCGGCCGACACCGAGTGACGACCCAAATGGCGTTACCGCGTTGGCACTTTGGCGGCGATCTGGTTGGCGATGTCGACGGCTGAGTTCTGCGGGTCGGGGCTGCAGGTGTTGACATCGACGATGACGTTGTTCCTGATCGCTAGCGCTCGACCACAGGCCCAGCCGCCGGGCTTGGGATCCTGTTGCGTTGCAACGGTGCTCAATGTCGCATTGCTATCGGCTATCGGCCCGACGGTCCACTGTGTTCCGGACTGGATGTGGGTGTATTGGCGGCAGTTCGGCCAACGCAGGCCCGAAGCGACGAAGAAGACTCTGGCTAGTTTGGCGGTGGGAAACAGCACCACCGCCTGCTCGGCGTAATGCTTGAAGTTGTCCCCATCGTTGAGTGCCTGATCACGCACGGCGGTGAAGCCACTGTTGGCGTAGACCTGGGCTTGCGCGGAGCCGTCGATAGCCAGGCATTCCTTGGGCTGCATTGTTGCGCTGTCGTCTGACATCGCGTCGTGCTTTCTCGTGACCGCCATATCCTTCGCGGCCATGACGGGGTTGATCTGCTCAGGGCTGAGCAGCAACGCATCGAGCTCACGCTCTACGACCGGACGCGGAATCAGCGATCTGGCGGCGGTCGTCGTCGAGGTCGAACCGGCTTGGTTGCTACCGCCGCAACCGGCGCTGAGAATGCAGATGCCGGCAATAACGAATGCGGCCGCGCAATGGCGCATCTCTTCATCCTCATCCCCGCCGTAGGCCCGACCGATCACCGCGGCGCACTGGCCCTACGGTGTTGCCGAGTGCGCCAAGCGTACCGCGGGCTTCGTTGGGCATTACCGAGGAATCAACCCAAATTTAGACTCCGCTCAGTGATTCCCAATAGTGTCGGCGATGTTTGCCGCCGTGATGCGCCAGCAAGCTTCTCGGCGTCTGCGGCCCTGGAGAGTTCATGGCTTGTTCAGCCAACCGTCGATGTTAGATCGTTGACCGCACACGAGCACCGGTTCTTCTGGCTATATGCGTGTCGTACAGGTCGCCAACTTCTACGGACCTCGCTCTGGCGGCCTACGCACCGCCGTGGACCGGCTGGGCGCGGAATACTGCGCCGCCGGACACGAGGTGCTGCTGATCGTTCCGGGTCGGCGTGGGGAGTACACCCGGCTGTCGACCGGTGTGGTCCGAATCACCGTGCCCGCCAAGTTGATTCCGCTCACCGGCGGTTACCGCGCGGTGCTGCCGGCCCCGGTGCGTGCATTGCTGGAAGCGCTGCAGCCGGACACTTTGGAGGTTTCTGACCGGCTCACGCTGAGGTCACTGGGACGCTGGGGCCGTGAACACGGTGCCACCACGGTGATGATCTCCCACGAACGCCTTGATCGCCTTGCGGGTCAAGTACTTCCGCGCCGAACTGCGCGACGGTTCGCAGACTTCGCCAACAGGCGCACCGCCGCCAACTACGACACCGTAGTGTGCACCACCGGGTTTGCGCGCGAAGAATTCGATCGCATAGGCGCGACGAACACCGTGACCATTCCGCTGGGCGTCGACCTGGAGACATTCCATCCATGCCGGCGCTCCGACCTGGTACGCCGGCGCTGGGCTGCGCCGACGCAGATTCTGCTGGTGCACTGCGGGCGCCTGTCGGTAGAAAAACGGGTCGACCGCAGCATCGATGCAGTTGCCGTGTTGTGTGGCGCCGGTATCGAGGTCCGACTGATCATCGTGGGTGACGGCCCGTTGCGGGCCAGGTTGCAGCGCCAGGCCGCCCGGCTCCCGATCGAATTCACCGGCTTCATTTCCGACCGGCACACCGTGGCCGAGCTGCTGGCTTCCGCCGATGTCGCGCTGGCGCCAGGACCGCACGAAACCTTTGGACTTGCCGCCCTGGAATCGCTGGCATGCGGGACGCCGGCCGTGGTTTCTCGCACCTCGGACTTGGGCGAAATCATCACTGCCGACTGCGGCGGGCTGGCCGACAACAACCCGATGGCCATCGCACGGGCGGTCAGCGCGATTGTCAGCCTGCCCGAGAGCCAGCGCCGGGCCAGCGCGAGGCGCCGCGCCGAGATGTTCACCTGGCGGCGGGCGGCGGTCGGCATGCTGACAACTCTTGGGGCTGCATCGTCAGCCGCGGAATGCGGCGGATCTCAACACACCGCATAGCGCTACGGCCTGGCAGGTCCAACCTGACCGGTGAGCGGATTCACTTGTACTGTCATCGGGCCCGGCTGTCCCGTCGGCTTGCCCTGCCCGCGCTGCTGGGCCGCTTGGCTCAGCGCGTTGATCACCGGGTTGTCCTTCAACAGCTGTCGCCGGTCTTCGTCGGACAGCTCGTAGAACGCCCACAGCCCCCACGCGGCGGGGCGAACATACAGCGTGACTTTCTGATGTCGACGCTTATTCTGCGACAGCACCGCAGGAATAGGTACGACCCGATCCAGCGTCGCGGAACTGACTAGTTCCTGCGAGATCTTCTCCACATCTACCGAGTCTTGGAGCTCGTAGACCAATGATTGATGTGGTGTGTGGGATGGGCCCTGGAGGGCGAGGAACCACGCCATCCGCGTCTCCTTCGGTCGTCGTTAACAGCGCAACTGTAGAGGACGCGGTTGCCCTCAGCGGCCAGATGAATCCGGAAACGCCGCAGTGCTTGCGGGCGCTCCCCGTGCCACAACGACCGGCATGGACGTCGTCGCGTCGGTGCGCAGGATCGTGTGCACGACTTCGACGAGGTCTTCGACGGGCATCAGCTTGCCAGGCATGCAGCCACGCGATGCCCACAGCGGGACAGCTTGCATGGCGAGTTCCATGTCCCAGTCGACGTTCATTCCGGTTTGACTGTCGCCCTCCCCGCCGGCGCACTCTCCGACGATCAGGCAGGTAAAGCCGATCTCCGGGTGTTCGGCTCGCCACGCATCGACGAGTCTTTCGAGCGCAGCCTTGCTGACGCCGTAGGCGCCTAGGCCCGGCCAGGGCGGCCCAAAAGTGCCCGCGTCAGAGGAGAGGTAGATGGCCTTGCCCGCGGAGGCCGTCAGGTGCGGCACTGCCGCTGCCGTCGCCAGCGCCGCGCCGATCACGTTGGTGTCGAAGATGCGTCGCCAGGTTTCGGCATCGGTGTCGACCATGCGGACCAGTGGCCCTACCGCAGGTGTGTAGACCAGGTTGTCGATGCCGCCGAGGGTCGCCGCGGCCTCATGAATGGCCGATCGGCACGATCGCTCGTCGGTGACGTCACATTCGATGGCGATCGCGCCTGGTCCGGCCTCTTGCGCCGCAGCCTCGATACGCGCGCGGCGTCGGGCCAGCAGCGCGACCTGAGCGCCACGCTTCGCAAGGCCGACGCCAATGCAACGCCCGAGACCGCTTGAGGCGCCAACCACCACTGTCCTTGACATATCTGCCCTCTCTTGTAACGAGCCCGTTGCAGGCACAGCGTATCGGCCACCAACTCGGGCGACTAACTGCCGCCCTGCCGGAAAGCCGGGGCCGATGGTCTTGGACCTGAGTTCCGGAAGCTTAGAAGTTGTGTCCGGATAGTCGGTCACCAGGAGGTTTGTGAGTTTAGACACAGTTACGGTGGGCTAACCCCCAACTCATAACGTGCGTGGGCGCCCCGCGCCGCTACTTGGAATTCGGGAGTGTGATCAGATGGGTATGGCCTCTCAGATCGTTGCTGAGATCGATCGCGACGACAGTGAGTACGACCAGTTGCTAGTAACCCTCACTCAAGTCTCCACACGTCTGGATGTCTTACAAACCGCCGTCAGTGAGCTCTGCCGACTGTGTGAAAAGGATGACGTTCACCGGGAACAAGTTCTCGAGCTGCTGGAAAAGCACGGCGCAGTCAGCAAGGCGGCTGACTTGCGGTTTCACGCCGCATAGCTCTAGCTGGTCCATCATGCCCACCTGAGGTGTGGGCATGATCGACCAGCCCAGTACGGTGAGCAGATGAAGTATCTGGGCGTTGACGGCGTTGGCGAAGTCAGTCGAATCGGGCTTGGCACCTGGCAGTTCGGCTCGCGCGAGTGGGGGTACGGAGAAAGCTATGCCACGGGTGCCGCCCGCGACATCGTTGCCCGCGCCCGTGCCCTGGGTGTGACGTTGTTCGACACCGCCGAGGTGTACGGACTGGGCAAAAGTGAACGAATCCTCGGTGAGGCGCTCGGCGATGAGCGCACCGAGGTCGCAGTGGCCACCAAAATTATGCCGATTGCGCCGTTCCCGCCGGTCATCAAGCAACGTGAGCGCGCCAGCGCGCGGCGACTGCAGTTAGACCACATCCCGCTGTACCAAATCCACCAGCCCAACCCGGTAGTTCCCGATTCAGTGATCATGCCCGGCCTGCGGAGCCTGCTCGACAGTGGCGCTATCGGCGCCGCCGGTGTGTCGAATTATTCGCTGTCGCGTTGGCAGAAGGCCGATGCTGCGCTCGGACGTCCGGTCATCAGCAACCAAGTGCACTTCTCCCTCGCCCATCCAGCCGCCCTCGACGACCTCGTTCCGTTCGCCGAGCGCGAGAAGCGCATCGTGATTGCCTACAGTCCGTTGGCGCAGGGACTGCTGGGCGGCAAGTACGGCGTCGATAACCGGCCCGGTGGCGTTCGCGCGGTGAATTCGCTGTTCGGCACCGAAAATCTGCGCCGAATCGAGCCGCTGCTGCAGACGCTGCGCGATGTCGCCGAGGAAGTCGACGCCAAACCGGCCCAGGTGGCGCTGGCCTGGTTGATCAGCCTGCCCGGCGTGGTCGCGATTCCGGGGGCGTCCAGTGTCGAGCAGCTCGAGTTCAACGTCGCCGCGGCCGACATCGAGCTGAGCGCGGATGCCCGCAACGCACTCACCGATGCGGCCCGCGCCTTCCGGCCGGTGTCGACGAGGCGCTTCCTCGCCGACACGATCCGCGAGCGGCTCGGCCGGCACTGATCTGCCGCGTTACGGTCTGGACTCCTCGGGAGTCCAAGCCGGAGGCTGCCCAGGCTGACCGGGAAACAGATAGTCGACGAATGCCGCAGCGGTGGGTTGTGGTTCGTGATTGGCCAAACCCGGTCGTTCATTGGCCTCAATGAAGGCGTACTCCGTGCCGGTGACGTCAGGCACCAGCAGGTCGATGCCCGTCACCCCGATACCGATCGCCTCGGCGGCAGCCACCGCAACCTCGGAGAGTTTGGGGTTCACCTCGGGGGTGACGTCGTGGATCGTGCCGCCTTGGTGCAGGTTGGCGGTGAGGCGGACGCGGAGCCGAGTTCCCTGGGGCAAGATGTCGTCCAGCGTCCAGCCGGCTTCCGCCACCGTCGCCACGGTCACCGCGTCGAGCGGTATGCGTGACTCACCACCGGTGGCTGCCGAGCGCCGTCGGCTCTCGGCCACGATCAGGTCCCGCACGGTGTGCCTGCCGGTGCCGAGGACTTCTGGGGGCAGTCGCAGCGCGGCGGCCACTACCCGACCGTCGATCACCACCAGCCGGAGGTCAGAGCCCATCACCCGCTGCTCGATGAGTACCTCGGGGTGCTGCTCCCGCGCCCGTGCCAACGCGGCGTCGAGCTCGTCAGGACCGTGTTCGACGGTGATACCCACGGTGATGCCTTTGCCTTGCTCTCCGCGAGTCGGTTTCACGACAACCTCGCCGACCTCTTTTAAGAAGCTGAAGTCGTCGTTGTCGAAGGTGGCCAGACGGGCGCGAGGCACCCTGATGCCGGCCTCGGAGACCAGGCGCCGAGTCAAGCGTTTGTCGTCACATCGGCACATGGCGATCGCGGTGGTGAATTCGGAAAGCGCTTCACGCGTGATTACGCTGCGGCCCCCATGGGTCAATCGCATCTCGCCGGTCTCGGCGTCCACGACCTCTACCCGAATACCGCGGCGCATCGCCTCGTCGGCGATGATCCGGGCATACGGATTGAGGTCGTCAATGGTCTCCGGCGGCGGCGTGAACAGCGGCTCGTTGATCGCGTTCTTGCGTTTGATCGCAAGCACCGGAACGCGGCTAAAACCGAGCTTCTCGTACAGCGAGATTGCCGCCGCATTGTCGTGGGCGACCGACAAGTCCATGTAGGCGCGGCCCCTGCTGCGAAAGTGCTCGGCCAGCGTCCGGGTCAGCGCGACGCCTATGCCCGGCAGTGCGGCAGCAGGATCGACCGCCAAGGTCCACAGGCTGGATCCGTGCTCGGGGTCTTTGAAAAGCAGCTTATGGTCAACGCCGGTCACGGTGCCCACCACCGCACCGTCGTTGTCACGTACCGCGATCAAGTAGGTCACCGCGTCGGCATGTTGGTGGTTGTCCCAGATGGTCTCGACCGGTGCCGGGACCATCCCACAGCGCACATATACCCGGTTCATGGCGTCGGCATCGATCGGGTCGTTCAGCGTCCGTACTGTTACGCCGATCGGCGACGGAGCCAGGCTTTCCTCGGCTAAGTCGCTGGTGAAGCGCAGTCGATAGGTGTGGCTGGGGTCGATGAAGAGCTCAGTCGGCGCTCCAGCGACCACGACGTGGGATTCGCGCGCGTAGATGCAGATGTCGCGCCGCCCCGGTGCTTCCCGTCGCAGGGTCTCTGCCAACGTGTCGGCATCGGCGAATGTTTGGCCGAATATCAAGCGGCCCCAACCCAATTCGAGCTCTACATCTTTGGCCATCGCATCCACGAGGTGCGGTGGCGACGCGTCGTGTAGGCCCAGTGTGATTGCCTCGGTATGGTGCTCTGAGGGATCGAATGGGCTCATGCCGTCGCCCTCGGTGCATCGTTGCCCAGCAGCCACGGCAACTCCCACGTCATAGCCATCTTGTCTACCCAATTCAGCGGTCGTCTACCAAGATCACTGTCGTATCCGAGGCTGTTCCCGTCGTCGCGTCGGCGTCGATGGGCCAAGCATAGTTACTTTGTCTCCAGCGCGGCGGCCCCAGGACACTCCCCGGTAGGCCTACCTCTTGAAGCGCCCGGCAAACCCGCGCAGCGGGAGGTCGGCGCTGGTGATGAGTCCAGGGCGCGCCGCCACCACCGACTTGATCGCGCTGAGGGCGGGCATCCCGGTCACCGTCATGCCGATGGAGGCGAAGTTCTCCGGGTTCGACAGGTCCACGCCCGGCTTGGGAAAGATCATGTGCTTGTTGTACACGCACGGGTCACCGGTGATCTGAGTGATGTAGCAGCCCTGGATGTTCCAGCTCGGGTCCGTGTACGGGGTCATCTGCCACTCCAGGTGTGTCTCGACCCGTGGGACCCCGTCCACCATCCCCTGGTACTTGATGTAGTTACCGCCCAGCGAGCCCTTGGGCAGCATGTACCAGCCCAAATCCACATCCTTGGTGCACGCGGCCAACTCATAGCTGAACTTGACCTCGTCGACAGGCAGATCGAAGCAGTCGGCCATCATCAGCACGCTGTCGGCGAAGACGCGAGTGTACTTCTCCAGTTTTGTCGGTATTTCCGGATCGTCCACCGGCAGGCCATAACCGACCTCGATCCAGGTGTCCTTGGAGTGATGGCATGAAACGTCCACCGACTCGATGGTGGTGATGTTCTCGATCTCGGCGACGTCAGCGGAACACACCACACCCATTATCTGATTCAGGCCCGGGTTCATTCCGGTGCCGTAGAACGTTGCACCGCCTTTCTCACAAGCCTCAGCCAACAGCTGGGTCACCGGCTTGCCCGACGGGTGCGGGTGATTGTGGTCGCGATGCCAGCCGGTGATCCAGTCGGCGGTGGTGACGATATTGATCCCCGCCTCAAGCACTTTGACGTAAAGATCCTCGTCGGGGAACACCCCGTGAAACGTCAGCACATCCGGCTTGGCCGCGATGATCTCCTCGATGCTGCCAGTTGCCTTGACGCCGTTGGGTGTAAGGCCGGCTAACTCACCGGAGTCCTTGCCGATCTTTTCCGGTGAGTAGCAGTGCACACCGATGAGCTCGAGGTCAGGCTGTTCGGCGATGCGTTTGATCATCTCCGAACCGACATTCCCAGTGGCAACCTGGAACACTCGGATAGCTCGAGCGGCTGCATTCATCCGGTTTCAGCCTTTCTGCGATGCGGCATAGACTTCGGCGGCGCTGCCACCAATGCCGTCGGGATAGAACTGCTTGGCCCACTTGCGGATTGCGGTGAACCCCTCGTACTCGGCAGCCGCCAGCGCGGGTGGGTCGGAGTAGCGCTGATGCCCCCAAATGTGGACGTCCTGCTCGAACTGCCGGATCACTTCTTGTCCGAATGCTTGCGCCTTCGCCGAGGCCTTTTCGAAGCTCTGACGCGCCTCCTTGTCCCGCGTCCGGCCGATGTAGACCATGAACCGCACATCGGAGGTGAACTCGTCGACTGGCGTAATCGCGGAGATGGTGCGGTTGTCGACCATCCCCCAACTCTTGGTCACTGCAACTCCCAGACCTCCGTTGATGGCTTCGACGCGACTTTCGATGTCCTCGATCTTCTGACTGTCGTCGCCTTCAAAAGTGATGGTGAAGTCGACATAGGACACCGGTTCGTCGAAGTCGTGGCGGGTGAACACCGGCACGATGGGTGTGTTGTGCACGTACTTGAAATGTGCGAAGTCCACGCCATTTTCGAGTACGTACTGCGGATGCATTTCCAGGCGCTCTCGGAACAGCCTTTGTTGGGGGTAGTAGTCGTCCGCGCTGCTGCCGTCATTGAACCCGCCAAACACATCTGGCGCCTCGAAGTATGGCTCACGACCCTCGACGTCGTGCCAGATGTAAACGGACTCGTTGCGCTCCACCACCGGATAGGTGCGGATCCGCCTGCCGCGATTGGGGTGATCCTGATAGGGGATGCAGAGGTTGCGGCCCTGCTGGCTCCACTGCCACCCGTGGAACGGGCATTGCAGCACCTCACCGACGACTTTTCCCCCATAGCCCAAGTGCGCGCCGAGGTGTTCGCAGTACGCGTTCATCACGGTGAGCAGGCCGGAGTCGGCCCGCCAGGCAACCATCTCCTGGTCGAAGTACTTCAGCGTGCGGACGGCACCGACGCCGATTTCGTCCGACCATGCGACTTGGAACCAGCCGGTCGGTTTCATCGACAGCGGCGGTTTAGCCATGTCAGCTCGTCCTTCCTGCGGCATCAGGGCGACGCCAGGAATCATAGTGCCGCTTACGAAAAAATCCTAGTGGGCACTATGAAACTGTGCGACAGCCGCTACCATCCACATAATGACCCGAGCCGAAGTGCAGCCGCGGCGCAGTAACAAGCGCGGACTGGCAACTCGCCAGACAATGCTGGATGCCGCGGTACGTTCGCTGGCATCTGGGGACCCAAGCGCGGTATCGGCAACCCGAATCGCCAAGGAGAGCGGCGCTACCTGGGGTGCGGTCCAGTACCAGTTTGGTGACGTTGATGGATTCTGGGCAGCCGTCCTGCATCGAACTGCTGAGCGTCGCGATGCCACGTTCGCGGCGTTGAGCAGCGTCAAGCCTGATGCACCGCTGCGTGAGCGCGTCGGTGCGATCATTGACACCCTCTACCACGGGCTGGCCTCGGACGATTCCCGCGCAATCGAGAACCTGCGGGCGGCGCTTCCCCGGGACCACCGCGACCTGGAACATCTCTATCCACGGACCGCTGCCGAACTGTTCTCATGGGGTAAGAGCTGGCAGGAAACCTGCCAACGCGCCTTCGCCGTACTTGGCGTCGACCCGCAGCGAGTTCGCGAGGTGGCCGCCCTCATCCCCGGTGCGATGCGCGGACTTGTCTCCGAGCGGCAGCTCGGCTCTTACGTCGACCTCGATGAAGCCCGGCATGGTCTCACCAACGCGCTGGCTGACTATCTAGGAAATTCGGGTCAGCCGCCTGCCGTGTAGGAATGCGCTCCTGCGCCGGCCAGCGCGCCGCCATCGACGATCAAGTACTCGTCGCGGATGGGTCGCCCAGAGAAGTAAGACTCGAGGATTTCTCTGGTGCCCGCCGCGTAGCGCGCCTGCGCGGATAGCGTCGAACCTGAGATATGCGGCGTCATCCCCTGATACGGCATCGTGCGCCAGGGATGATCCGCGGGGGCCGGTTGCGGGTACCACACGTCACCGGCATATCCGGCGAGCTGACCACTTTGCAGTGCGCGCACCACGGCATCACGGTCGCAGATCAGCGCCCTAGCCGTGTCGATCAGGTACGCGCCGCGTTTCATCGTCGAGAGCAACTCGTCGTTGAACAAGCCGCGCGTCTCCGGGTGCAGCGGGGCGTTGATCGTGACCACGTCGAGGTGGGGCACCATCTCCTGCACCGTGGGGTGATAGGTGGCGTGCAGCTGCTCCTCGACCTCGGCCGGCAGCCGGTGCTTGTCGGTGTAGTGCAGATGAACGTCAAACGGCGCCAGCCGCCGCATCACGGCCAACCCGATCCGACCGGCGGCCACGGTGCCCACTTCCATTCCCTCAAGGTCGTACGAGCGCTGCACACAGTCGGCGATATTCCAACCGCCCTTCCTCACCCACTCATGGGAAGGCAGGTAGTTGCGGACCAAGGACAAAATCATCATCACGACGTGCTCGGCAACGCTGATGCTGTTGCAGAAGGTGACCTCGGCGACCGTGATACCGGCCTTGATCGCGGCGTCCAGGTCCACGTGGTCAGAGCCGATTCCCGCTGTCAACGCGAGCTTGAGTTTGGGTGCCCGCGCGATGCGCTCGGCGGTGAGGTACGCCGGCCAGAACGGCTGTGAGATGACGATCTCGGCGTCGGCCAAATGCCGGTCGAATTCCGAATTCTCACCATCCTTGTCTGAGGTGACGACCAATTCGTGGCCCAGACCTTCCAGGTATGGGCGTAGACCAAGCTCACCCGAGACGCTGCCCAGCAGAACTCCCGGGGTGAAGTCGATCGCCGACGGAGTCGGTAGCGTTTGGCCGCCCGGATAGTGGTCGAGACGAGGCAAGCCGTCGCGCGGGTAGGTGCTCGGGTAACCGTCAACTGGATCGTCGTAGAGCACGCAAACTACCTTGGCCATGACTGATGTTCCTTTCTCCCAACGCTATTGCCGCGCCGGACGCACGCCTTGCAAGGCCTGCCCGTGGGGCGCTCCCAATACTCCCGCCTCCAGCAGGGCGTCGATATCGGCACCGGTGAACCCGAGCTCGCGCAAGACCTCCGCGCTATGTTGGCCAAGCACGGGAGCAGGTCGAAGCAGCCCTGCCCGGTCGCTACCGAACCGCACCGCTGGATTGGCTTGATGAATTCGACCAAGGACGGGATGGTCGACCTGGTCGACATGGCCGCCGGCCTCGATTTGCGGATGGGACACGAGCTCGTCAAGTGCCACCACGGGTGCCGCCGGTACGTCCAACGAGCGCAACAACTCCACCGCCGATGCGGTTGACATTGACGAGAACCGCCGGGCGGCTTCCCGCATGACCGACGCCCCTGCGCTCACCGGTCCGCGGTCGGGAAGCTTGTCGGCGTCCTCAACGCCAAGGCCTATCGCCAGCCGCTTCATCCGTGCTGCCGTAACAAGAATGAAAGCGAGGTGGCCATCCTGGGTTCTGGTCAGCCGGAAAGATTTTGCGACAGTTGACTCCCCCTGCTGGGCACCGACGACGGTGTGTGCGATCATGCCGTCAGGCCACATGAATGCGGTTGCGACATTGAGCATCTGGATCTCGAGCTGCTGCCCTTCGCCGGTCGAGGCGCGCTGGAACAGCGCAGCGGTAATGCTCTGAGCCGCGCTGAGCCCTGTTGTCTTGTCCACGATCCCGTGCCGGACCATGCTCGGTTGGTCGCCATCGACACCCTGTAGCGCGACCATTCCCGACAGCGCCTGTACCACGTGGTCATAGGCCGGCCGGTTGCCGTACGGACCCGCGCTGCCGAAGCCGTTGATCGCTGCATAGATGAGTCGGGGCCGGCCGTGTCGGACCGTCTGTGCATCAAGGCCGAAGGATTCGTCCAGACCCGGCCGGAAGTTGTGGATCATGACATCGGCCGAGTCAAGCAGCGTTTCGATAACGCGTCGACTGCGATCGTCGGTGAGATCAAGGGCAATGGACCGCTTGGACCTGTTGAGGTTGGCGAAATAGGCCGAAACATCGCGATTTCGCGGGCCGACGAACCGGATGATGTCCCCGGTGAGCGGCTCGACCTTGATGACGTCCGCTCCTTGGTCGCCCAGGATCATCGTCGCAAGCGGCCCTGACATGTTAGCCGTGAAGTCCACAATGCGGACCCCCGACAGTGGTCCTGCGGTCAAGGTCGTACCTGCGCGATGATGTCGAAATGCATATTGCTCCTCGTGCTATACGGTACGTACCGCGGTCGCCGGCTCCAGCGTCGAGGTTCACCCTAGCCGCATCTACCGCAAGCTCAACGTCCGCTCACGCACCGAGCTCTATCGCGCCTGGGAATCCGCCAGCGGCTCAATATCTTCCGAATAGCTGAAACCCTCGGCCGAGAGCAACGCCAGCAGAATCTCGCGCAGCTCTCCAAATCGTTGCTCTCCCAGCACATCGCGCCAACGCTTCTCCACCTCGAGCGCGGTGGAACGTATCACGCGCAGTGCCTGGCGACCCCGAGGCGTGAGCTCGATGATCCGCGCACGGGCGTCGGATGGGTGAGGCCCCCGAACGACGTAGTCGTGCCGTTCCAGTGCGGTCAGCGCCTGGGCCACCGCCTGCCGGCTGACCCTGAGCCGGTCAGCCAGATCTGACGCATGCAACCCGCCGGTTGCCAGCGGCACCAGGACAACCGCTTGCGCGGGCCGGATCCCGTCGAGCCCGGCGGCCGCGAAAGCCGCCCCGAAGCGCGGCGCTCCGGACGCGGCCACCAGATTCACCAGTGCCGGCACAGTGGGCTCCCACTTGGCATCTCGACCAGATCGCATGGCCTACCAGTGTGCCACTTTGAGCGTGATTGACAAGCTACTTGTCAATTTTCGATAGGCCTGCCACGATGGGCGCATGCGATCTCGATACTTTCGGGCACTCGCCGTGTGTCTGCTCGGAGCACTGGTCGTGGTACTCGGCGGGTGCCTCGGTGGTGGCCACGCAGTCGGAATACCGGGTGCGAAGTCGATTCCGGTCGGGCAGTCCACACAGACCATCGACGTCGGCGGGGTCAGCCGAACCTTTCATCTGTACCGTCCATCGGCGTTGAGCGACGGTGCGCCGCTGGTGGTGATGCTGCACGGCGGGTACGGAACCGGGGCGCAGGCCGAACGCTCTTACCACTGGGACAGCGAGGCCGACGCCGAGCATTTTTTGGTCGCCTACCCTGACGGACTCATGCGCGCCTGGAACGCCGGAAGCTGCTGCGGCGAACCGCAGCACACCAACACCGACGACGTCGGCTTCATCACCGCCATGGTCGGCGCCGTCGAGCATGAGATGCCGATCGATCGGGCGCGCGTCTATGCAACCGGAATGTCGAACGGGGCAATGATGGCGCTTCGCTTGGGGTGTCAGACCGACACATTCGCGGCGATAGCCCCGGTGGCGGGCACGCTGCTGACCGACTGTTCTGGCGCACGGCCGACATCGGTGCTGCAGATACATGGCACCGCCGACGAACGAGTCCCCTACAACGGCGGGCCGGGCAAGGCATTTACCGCCGACGGGAAGGCGCGCGTCGACGGCCCTTCAGTGGAGGCCGTCAACGCCACCTGGCGCGGGATCGATGGCTGCGGACAACCCAACTCGACTACCGCCGGGGACGTGACGACGCAGACGGCCGGCTGTGCCGACGGGCGCAGCGTGGAGTTGATCTCGGTGAAGGGAGCGGGCCACCAGTGGCCCGGCGGTGACCCGAGCCCACTCGCGCAATGGGTCGGCAACATCCCGGCACCGTCGACGGCGCTGAATGCTACCGACACCATCTGGCAGTTCTTCGCCCCGAACCACCGATAACGGGACCGTCGCCATCACCTGCCGTCGGCGACTGGCGCTCAATGCACTAATTTCCTTGGGATGGTGTTCTCAGCTGCTGGTGCAGTCGCGCGGTGGATCGCGCCCCTTCTGACGGTCGCGGTCGTTGCCGGCATCGGTTTTCTTGCCGACCCGGTGCGGGTTGGTCCCGACCGGGCGGTGCGGTTGGCCGATGAGGCTGACCCGTTGGCCGGCATGCCCTTCTACGTCAATCCCACCTCGGCAGCCATGCGCGCCGCTGAGCATGCCGATCCACCGAGTCCCGAGTTGACGGCCATCGCCAACACGCCGCAGGCCTACTGGATCGTCCCGGGCCCTTCGGCAGCTACGGTCGCCAAGTACACCAGCGACGCGCAGACCGCCGGCGCCATCCCGGTTCTGGCGCTCTACGGAATCCCCCACCGCGACTGCGGCAGCTTCGCTGCGGGTGGCTTGGCGACCGCCGACGACTACCGCGCGTGGATCGACGGCATCGCATCCCAAGTGGGCGCGTCGCGGGTGGGGATCATCGTCGAGCCGGATGCACTCGCCATGGCCGACTGCCTGTCGGCTGACCAGCGCCAAGAACGCTACGACTTGATTCGCTACGCCGTCGACACGCTGACGCGCAATCCGGCCGCCGCCGTGTACGTCGACGGTGGTCACGTGCGCTGGCATAGCGCTGAGGACATGGCCGCCAGGCTCCACAACGTCGGTGTCGACCGCGCGCGGGGTTTCAGCCTCAACACTGCGAACTTTTTCACCACCGAAGACGAAATCGGCTACGGCGAATCGATTTCGGCGCTCACCAACGGTTCGCACTACGTGATCGACACGTCGCGCAACGGCGTCGGGCCAGCGCCCGACTCCGGGCTCAACTGGTGCAACCCCAATGGCCGAGCACTGGGCACTCCGCCTACGGCGGCTACCGGGGGCGCGCACGCCGACGCCTACTTGTGGATCAAACGTCCCGGTGAATCCGACGGAACATGCGACAAAGGTGATCCACCGGCAGGCACCTTCGTGAACCAGTACGCCATCAACCTCGCCCACACCGCGGTCCGTTAGGAGTCTCGCGCCCAGCGGCAGAGGCCAGCGCTGTCATTGGGACTCGCAGGGCTTTTGGTCTAGCCCGGCTTGATCAGAGTGAACTGAATTGACATACCGCCTGGTGGATCCTCGGGGCATGCAACGGGGTAGGTGACGAAAGTTGTACCCGCCAGCGTGTCGGCGTCGATCGTCATGTGGTGCGTGTCGTCGGTAGTCGTGATGTCATCGTCACAGGTACCGGTGCTTTTAAATGGATCGACCGTCCATGTGCCATCGGCAAGATGCGCGTCTGAACTCGTACCTCGGCTGGTGGTCAAGCGGGCGCATCCGGGGCCGCACGGAGTGAAGGTCCATGCCAGGTCGGGACTGCCGTCGCTCCAGCCCGTGGCTGTGTAAGCGCCATCGAGGGCCTCGGCCCACGCCGAGCCCGCGAAGGCGATTGCAGATCCAGCTGCGAAAAGCACAGCCGTAGCGAGTCTTCGAAAAATAACCATGACGTGCCTCATCCTTGGCTGATGCCCAACTTGGGCGAAGTCGACGAGCGCGAGTATCACACCTACAGTCGAGCGCTTTCGTCGAAATAGCAAATATCGCGTGGGGAGTGTCAAGGATCAGCCGAAATAACTGTCAAACATCAGCCGAATTAAACAAATTTGCGCACACGCCGCGAAGAGGGTGCGCTAGCGGGCTGCGATAGCTAGCGAACTTCGTCAGTGACGGTGGCAACAAATTCGGAGGCTGCCTCGTATTCGGACAACGGTGACGGAATCAACTCGGCATGCATCGTCCGTCCATACTTGGACCGCATCAGGCGGTGTACCGACGGGACAACCACGCCATGAAGGACGGGATACTTGCGCCGCAGCAGCCGTGCTGCTTGTCGGTACTCGGCTCCCTCCAGCAAACGCGCCTGCGCCGGCAGCATGGGCCCGGCCGGCGTGCCTGACATCGTCGCCTTACCGAACTCGACGTTCGGGTTGCGCCGAATTCGGCGTGCCTTGATCGCTCGCTCGTAGGTGCGGAAGTACGCACGGTCTCCATCCACCGCGATGCTGACGGGACTGGTCCCAGCGGTTCCATCCTTGCGAAATGTGGTGAGCCTGATGGTCTTTTGCCGAACGAACGGTATCAACAGCGGGTCGGTCGCTACGCTGACGTTGCCCAGGACGTAGCCGAGCTGCCGTAACCGCAACACGAACGCGATGACCAGCGCCACCGACGCCGCGCCGAGCGCCCACGCTTGGAGGGCCGAACCGCCGAGGTCGAGGTCCACGATGTGGTTCACGGTATGCACGGTGTTCGCCACTACGTATCCGGCAAGTGCGGTGGCCAACGCATCCGACCAGATCAGCGCGAGCAGCAGCATGACGCCAAGACCTACCTGGAATGCGCCGACATCGTGCACGAAGTGCTCATGTGCGGGGAACCCGACGAACGCGGCGAACGAGCAAGGATTGATCAGACAGTAGACCCCTATCCCAGCGGTGAGCAGTCCTATTAGTGCCGTGATCGTGATCAGATACACCCGTGCCTGGGTTCCGATAGCAATCATGTGCCGTCCTCCACTCGTTTCGTCTTTAAGTCCTAGACGAGACGCCACGTCGATGTGTGACATGCGCGTTGATAGCGGCGTGTGAATCAATCAGCCGACAGCGCAGCGGCCGCCGTAGAGTCCACGAGTGATTGACCGTGAATCTTCTCAGCATTGTTGGCGGGCAGCGGCGTTCCGGATAGCGCAACACGGGTGTCGGTCGCCCGATGAGTCCAGAGTCTCCGGTCAGGCCGGGGCGTCAGCTGAAGCCAACCGTCGAGCATCAGCCGAGGTAATTCAGCTCTACAGTGGGGCGGGCGGGGCTCGAAGCCGCGACCAACGGATTATGAGGCCCTGGTTAAGACCTCCACGACCAGGTTAAACGGTTAGCTGAAGCATCGTATATCGCCTGCAGGACAGCATATTTGGCCGTTTCCAGTACGGTTCCGGTACGCCTTCGGTACGGCTACAAATCGCCCCTAGACGCCGGGGTGAGACGCGGCCGCGGCATGTTAGCTAGACCCAGCCGCCGCGGTCGTGTGGAGTTGCCGGGATCCGACCCGATACGTAACCGCAGTCACCCGCGGAAACGCTGGATTTCAGGAAGCGAAAGCACGCGAAATACCTGGGATCACGCGAAAGGTGTTGACGGCGTCAACACACGCGAAAGATTTGGCTGGCGACCTCGACTAGTAGGTCGTCGAGGCGTCGTGCGAGGTTCCATCCGAGGTAGACAGCGAAGTGGACCACCAGCTCTTCGAGCTCTTCGCGGGTCATATCTCCGAGGGTGAGGGCCGCTCGGAAGTGCTCGGTTACCTCCTCGTCGATCGCCGTTGATGCGGCGCTGCAGATGCTGATGATGCGGCGGTCCCGGCGGGTGAGGTATTTCTGTCGGCTCCAGATCTCGCCGTACAGGTAGTCGAGACGGGCGCGCCCTTTGAAGGGCGTTGAGGCTTTGGGCGGCGCAGTGCCGTGGATCTTCTCGTAGACGGCGACGCCGCGTTCCCGGCGCGCATCGTCGTCAGTCGGTGCCGCCCAGAGGTCGAAGTCGTGGGGCTGCACCTCCTCACCGGCCTCCTCGGCGATTTTGAACATGGCCATCATCCCGTACATCTGCATGACAGACGCCTTGGGCCAGCCGACCTGCGTGCCGAAATGGAGTACGAACTCGTCGAACTCCGAGTACGCGATGTCCCCGCTCTTTATAGCCGCGTAGACGTGGGTTTCAATGGGTGTGATCGCTCCTGCTGCGCCGACGCAAGTGAGGGTGATCCAGCGCCGGTCTCTGGGGGTGAGAACGCCTCGCCGCCACATCTCGCCGAAGACGTATCCGATAACCCCGGACTCGATGTAGGCGCAGCTTGGGTCCGGGCTCGCGGTGGTCATGATGTGCTCGTACTCGGCTCTCGCGATCGTCTGCCGCTCGTCGCGAGTTGTCCATTCGGTCACGTAAGTCCCTTCCTCGAATGAGTTCGGATCCCGTCCGTCAAAGCCGCAAGATCCAACCGCCGTCGACCGAGATGGTCTGGCCGTTGATCCAGTCGCCCGCAGGTGAGCACAGGAGAAGCATCGTCCCGATCAAGTCCTCAGGAGGACCTGAGGTCTTGCCCGGGATCTGCGCACCGAGGACCTCGCGGAACGGCGAGTCCTTCGGAAGGCTCGCATAGCCGCTTTCGCTGGCGACCAGACCGGGCGCGATCGCGTTGACGTTGATGCCACGAGAACCGAGCTCGGTCGCCAGGTTGCACGTCAAGCCGTGCAGTGCGTATTTCGACACACCGTAGATCCCTCCAGGCATGAACGCGCCGGCGGACAGGCCGTTCACAATCCGCCCGCCGCCGCGCTCGGTCATCGACTCGATCACTGCCTGGCTGCAGACCAACGGCCCGCGCAGGTTCACGTTGAGCACCCGATCCCAGTCAGGTATCGGCATGTTGGACAGCCCATACGGCGGGAGATTCGTCATGAGCGCTGCGTTGTTGATCAGGATGTCAATCCCACCGAATGCTGCGATCGTTGCGGACGCCATCTGGGCGGCCGATTCGGCGGAGGTGACGTCGAGATGCACTGCGATGGCGTGAAAGCCCTTGCCCTTCAGCCCATCGGTGGTGCGCTGCGCTGCTTGGAGGTTGATGTCGGCGATCACGACGGAAGCGCCAACGTCGCACAGCGCCTCCGCGTATACCTCACCGATGCCGCCGGCGCCGCCGGTCACCACGGCGACCTTGCCCGTGAGGTCAAAGAGTTCCTTTACACCCATTCGAGCATTAGGCACACACTTGACCCATGAAGTCAAGTGTCTTACTAATAAGTGTAGTTTCTTAAAGGTGTAGGACCAGAGAAACCGGAGGACCAGACGATGATTGTTGACCTGAGCGTCCCAGTAGTGCACCTGCACATTGGAGGCGAGGCACGGACGAGTGGTTCGGGCGGCGTGCACCAGCACGTGTATCCGGCGACCGGGGAGATCCAGGGACCGGTGCCGTTGGCCGGTCCGGAGGATGTCGACGCCGCCGTGCAGGCCGCACACGCCGCCTATCCGGAGTGGCGTGCCTGGAGGCCAGCCGAGCGCGCACGGCTCCTTCGCCGGCTCGGTGAACTCATAGAGCGCGACACCGCCGAAATCGCCCGTTTGTCAGTGCTCGACAACGGAATGTCGGCAAGTATGAGCCAGCCACTCGTCGGCATCATGGCAAATTGGACGATTTACTACGCCGGTTGGGCCGACAAGGTCGAGGGACGTGTCACATCTTTCCCGGCGAATCAGCGCGAGCTCGCTTACTCGATGCCCGAACCGTACGGCGTCGTCGGGATCATCCTCACCTGGAACGGCCCGGTTGTCTCAGTTGGCATGAAGTTGGCCCCGGCCCTTGCAGCCGGCAATACGGTCGTCATGAAGCCGTCGGAACTGACGCCCTACGCGACCGAGCACTTGATGGGTCTCGTTAAAGAAGCGGGAATCCCCGACGGGGTCGTAAACCTCGTGCTGGGTGGGCCGGAAACTGGTGACGCGCTGGTGCGCCATCCGGCCGTCGAGAAGATCAGCTTCACCGGCGGTCCAGCAACAGCGCGGAAAATCCTCGCCGCGTGCGCCGAGTCCCTCAAGCCCGCCGTACTTGAGCTCGGCGGCAAGTCCGCCAACGTCCTCTTTTCAGACGCTGACCTGGACACAGCGGTCGCCATCAACACCTTCAGCGTCCTGGGCACTCTCGCGGGGCAAGGTTGCGCAATCCCGACACGCATGATCGTTCACAACGACATCTACGACAACGTCATCGAGCGTGTCCTCGCGATTGTCGCCGGCATGCAGTGCGGTGACCCGTTTGACCCCGCGACGGTCATCAGCCCGGTCGTAACTCGCGAAGCGCAGCAACGCATTCTGGCGATGATCGAACGCGCACAGACGGACGGGGCGAAGCTGCTGGCGGGCGGACGCGCTCCCGGTCACCTGCAGAACGGCTTCTTCGTGGAACCGACCGTGCTCGGAGATGTGGAGCCGGCATCCGAGCTCGGTCAGATCGAGGTTTTCGGCCCCGTGCTCTCGCTCATGCGGTTCGAGACCGAAGAACAGGCAATTGAGATAGCGAACTCGACTCAGTACGGGCTCGCCTCATACGTGTACACGAAGGACATCGACCGGGTGAAACGAATGGTGACCGCGCTCAAAGCGGGCGGGGTGTACGTGAACGGAGCGAGCCCGGTCACCGGTTGCGAGCTCGCCTTCGGCGGCGTCGGCATCTCCGGTTACGGCCGCGAAGGCGGCGAGGAAGGTCTGTTCGAGTTCCTTCGTACCAAGGCGATTGGCATCGCATGACCAGGGCGCTCCGCCTCAACGGCGCAGTCGCTGTACTCACCGGCGCGGGCAGCGGCATCGGCCGGGCGACTGCGGTCGCGCTCGCAGAACGTGGCGCATCCATTGTCGTGAGCGACCTGTCGGAAGACCGGGTCACCGAGGTCGTTGAGCAAATCGATGCGCTCGGCAAGCCGGCGATCGGGCTTCCCGTCGACGTGACCGTTGAAGCGGATCTGGTGAAACTCCGGGACGCTGCGCTGGAGTGGTTCGGTCGGATCGATCTGGTGATGAACAACGTGGGCGTGATTGCAATCGGCGCCCCTGAAACGTTGCCCGACGAGGCATGGATTCACACGATCGATGTCAACCTGTTCAGCATCGCGCGCAGCAACCGAGTGTTCCTTCCCGGGTTGATCGCGCAGGGCAGTGGCCATGTAGTCAACACCGCCTCCGCCTCAGGGCTGCTGGGCTATGGGTTTGATCGGCTTCCTTATGTCGCGTCCAAGCACGCGATCGTCGGGCTCTCCGAGGCGCTGGCGACCTACCTCGGGCCGAAAGGTGTTGGGGTGACGTGCCTTTGCCCGTCCGGGGTGATCACCAACATCCTCGAAGGAATAACCGTGTACGGCGATGCGGCCGCTACGCCCCGAGCACCGGCGCACCAGATCGTGACCGCCGAAGACGTCGGGAACCTGACCGCCGAGGCGGTCGAGGCGGGTCGATTCCTCGTCGTGACTGCCCCCGAGATGCGCGATGTCCTCCTGGAGCGCGCCAATGACATCGAGGCGTACCTGCAAGCCAGCATTGAGGCGCAGACGTGACCGGGCTGCGAGTTGGGTTTGTGGGTCTCGGGTCCCAGGGTGGCCCGATGGCCCGCAGGATCATCGAGGACGGTTTCCCGACGACGCTGTGGGCTCGCCGACCGGAGTCCCTCGAACCGTACGACGGTACCGGCGCTGCCTACGCAGCGGATCGCCGGGCGCTCGGTGCTGCGTCGGATATACTGTGCCTCTGCGTGATTGGCGACACTGACGTCGATGAGATCCTTCGTGGGGACGAAGGAGCACTTGCGGGGATGGCACCGGACGGGATCGTCGTGATCCACAGCACCGTCCGTCCCGACACCTGCCGTCGCCTTCAGGCCGACTTCACGGACCTGCATTTCGTCGACGCCCCCGTCTCCGGAGGTGGCCACATGGCCGCGGCGAAAACGCTACTGGTGATGGTGGGCGGCGACGACGAAGTGGTCGAGCGGTGCCGGGCGGTTTTCGACACGTTCGCGAACCCACTCGTCCATCTCGGCGGTTTGGGTGCCGGCCAAGCAGCAAAGCTGCTTAACAATTCGCTGTTCACTGCGCACCTCGGGCTGGCCGCCAGCACCTTCTGTGTCGCCGGCAGCCTCGGCGTGGACCTCGATGCCCTGACCAAGGTCCTGTCGACTGGGAGCGGCCGCAGCTACGCGGGAGAGGTGATAGCCAACTCGGGACACAGCCTCTCGTTGATGGCGGAGCTTGCCGGGCCGCTCCTGGCCAAGGACGTCGGCATCCTCGCTGACTTGGTCGGGCACAACTCCCCCGAACTGCTCCAGGTGGCCAAGGCCACCATCAACGCCATGCATCTCAACGATCCGGAGAAAACCGGTGCGCAATGATCTGATGGTGAACACCCCGACTGGACCTCCTCCAGCGACGGCGCTGCAGTTGCTGCTGGCGGCTGAACGGCTGTTCGCCGAGCATGGACTCGCCGGCGTCTCTTTGCGCCAGATCTCGATCGAGGCGGGCTCGTCGAACAATTCGGCGATCCGATACCACTTCGGCTCCAAAGAGGATCTTCTACGCGCGATCTTCGCCTACCGCCTCAACGACCTGATGCGACGCCGCGCCCTTCTCAGGGCCAGAGCGAACCCTGATGATCTTCGCGCGCAGCTGGAGGCGCACATCCTTCCGCTGATCGAGTTGGCAGAATCGCCCGACAGCTCATACGTATCGTTCGTCGAGCAGCTTCAGCGCGCAGGCGCGGTCAATGTTTTCATGCACCAGCCGGGCGCAATGAAGTCCCAGGAAGAGTTCACTTCCGGGATGCAGCGGCTCCTGCTGCACATCCAAGAGCCGGCGCGGTCAATGCGCATCCAGCAGGCCCAAGACCTCGCAGTCCACCTCGCCGCAGAGCGTGAGCGCGCGATTCGCCGCGATGACGCGGTTATCCCGTTCGCCCTCTTCGTAAGCGGCGTCATCGACGGGCTCGCGGGCTTCCTCGAGGCACCCGTCTCCGCTGAGACCGAACAATTAATCTCGCGCGGAAACGCAACAGCCTGAGATGCACATCGCGACACCTCGAAAGGTCACACCACCGGCGAGCGGGGCGAGCGCAGCGAGCTTCAGGGCGAGGAACTCGCGAGGTTGGAGGAAGGACCGGTCACATGAGCAACGATGATCAACGGCCGGACTCGAAACCTCGTTTCGCTCCAGTGGGCTGTCGACTTGATCACGCCTCATGAGTAAATGACTTCAATAATTAGTCTGCACGATAGGAATCGAACCCGCGACCATTGATTATGAGTCCGCGGCAAGTGTCTCGGCGACCACCGGAAACGGTTAACTGGTTTACCCTATATTCTTTGTGAGATAGCGCTTTCGGTCGCTTCCAGTACGGTACCGGTACCTCTCGAGTACGGTTGCAAATCGCCCCTGGACGCGGGAGTGACATGCGGCGCAGTCTGTTTAGCCAGAGGCCGTCCCAGGCACGTCGCTGCAACGACCGGACGCCCGACTCAAGTTCGTCCGCGAGCTCATCGCCTCCAGTCGCCTCTCTCGCCTGCGGCCTGTCAGCCCGCTCGGCCTACCGCGGTTCGCCGCAACGACTTCGGCAGATAGACCGCGCCGGGTCCGGCGACCGCCGCGGCATCCGCAGGGTTGGAGATCGCGCAGCGCTTCAGCGACAGGCAGCCGCAGCCGATGCAGGAATCCAAACTGTCGCGAAGCGCGATCAGCCCCGCAATCTGATCGTCCAGGCGCGCACGCCAATCCTTCGACAAACGGGTCCAGTCTGCGCGCGTCGGGGTGCGGCTGCCGGGCAGCATCGCGAGCGCGGAGGCGATTTCGTCGAGGGTCAATCCCACGTTGCGCGCAGCGCGGATGAATGCGAGGCGGCGTAACGTGATTCGCTCAAATCGCCGCTGACCAGCGGCCGTTCGCGACGCTTGGATCAGGCCCTCCTTCTCATAGAATCGGATCGCCGATGGTGCGAACCCGCTCCGATTCGCCACTTCGCTGACCGCGAGCAGGTCTGCCCTGTCCATATGACGCACCTCGCCCTACTGTCCTTGACTTAAAGTTAACTTTAACTGTCATCATGCCCCTATGAGTCGATCCGAGACCACCAATGTTGCAATCGTTACGGGCGCCTCGCGCGGGTTCGGCCGGGCGCTTACTGCCGCGCTTCTTGAACGCGGCTGGACCGTCGTTGTGGACGCTCGTCGCACCGCGGAATTGGACGCCACGACTATCGCGTTCAGCTCACCGCGGCTGATCCCCATCGCAGGCGACGTCACTGACGCATCCCACCGCGCCGCATTGGTCGACGCCGCACTCGACGCGGGGCCGCTCGCCCTACTGGTCAACAACGCCAGCCGACTCGGCCCCAGCCCGCAGCCAAAGCTGGCCGGCTACCCCCTCGTGGACTTGAGAGCCGTGTACGACGTGAACGTCTTCGCGCCACTTGCCTTGATCCAGACGACGCTCCCGGCGCTGCTCCAGACCCAGGGTGCGATCGTGAACCTCACGTCGGATGCGGCGATCGAGGCGTACGAGGGCTGGGGCGGATATGGCTCGTCAAAGGCCGCTCTCGATCAGCTCTCCGCGGTTCTTGCTGCTGAGAACACAGCTGTCCGGATCTATGCCTTCGATCCAGGCGACATGCGCACCGAAATGCATCAGGCCGCGTTCCCGGGCGAGGACATTTCCGACCGCGCAGACCCCGAGTCCGTCGTGCCGGCGTTCCTGCGCCTGCTCGACACCAGGCCGGTGGCCGGCCGCTACCGGGCCAGCGACCTGGCTGTGGCCGGAGCGCAGCCGTGATCCTCGCGATTCCGCACACCCACTTCGATCGCTCCCCTACCACCGATGCCATCGAACCGCCCGAGGCACATGGCGTAGCCCGCGACGGGGTCAAGTTGCTCGTCGCCCAGCCGAGCGGCATTAGCCACGCCCGGTTCGCCGACCTCGGTGACTACATTCGCCCCGGTGATCTACTGGTAGTGAACAATTCAGCGACACTGCCGGCGGCGGTCGACGGGAGTCGCAGTGGCCAGCCGATCACGGTCCATTTCTCCACTGCCCGCGACGATCACGTCTGGGTTGTCGAACTCCGACCGGCAACGGACGCAACTGGACATCTGCCCGACATTTTGGCAGGCGAGCGAATCGATCTGCCCGACGGCGCCGCCCTCGTGGTGAATTCGTCGTACCCCGAAGTAGGCCTGGCGGGCAGCCGGTTGTGGACCTCGCGCCTGGCGATCGAAGGCGACGTGATGTCCTATCTCGCCCGGCATGGCCGACCGATCCGCTACTCCTACGTCCCGCGGCAATGGGCGCTCAGCGATTACCAAACGGTGTTCGCCCGCCAGCCCGGTAGCGCGGAGATGGCAAGCGCCGCTCGGCCCTTCAGCACCCAACTGGTCACCTCGCTCGTTGCATCCGGCGTTACGATCGCGCCGATCACGCTGCACGCTGGCGTCTCCTCCGCAGACGTCGGCGAGCCACCGGTCGCCGAACTGTTCGATGTGCCGCTGACCACCGCTCGGTTGGTGAACCTGACGCATGCGACGGGCGGCCGGGTGATCGCGGTCGGCACGACGGCGACCCGCGCCCTCGAGTCAGCGGCAACCATTGGCGGCTACGTGCATGCGGCTGGCGGGTGGACGGATCTCGTGCTCGGGCCAGATCGACCAGTGCGTGTGGTCGACGGCCTGATCACCGGTTGGCACGATGCAGGCGCCTCCCACCTGCTGTTGCTGGAGGCAGTCGCAGGTCCTGACCTGGTCACCGCGGCGTACCGGGAAGCGATCGAGCACAGCTACCTCTGGCACGAGTTCGGGGACAGCGCGCTCCTACTGCCGGGACGCAGAAATCATTAGTTGCGCTTGACTGTTAACAACGTATTGCTCAAGCGTGCACCAGATTTCAGCTAATCGGTAGTACCCTCCAGCTGACGCCCGCTACCCATTGCCCTGCTCTGCCAGTGAGAGGACGATGAAGTAGTCCGGCGGCGCCGTCGAGACGCTGCCCCACACAAATCGGAGGCAGATCATGTACGCACGAAGCACCACCATCCAGGCGCAGCCCTCGTCCATTGACGCCGGTATCGCACACATGCGCGATACCGTGATGCCCGCGCTCGAGGGCATCGACGGGTGCGTCGGCTTGTCACTATTGGTCGACCGAACATCCGGCCGCTGCATTGCCACCTCCGCCTGGGAGTCCCAGGAGGCTATGCAGGCGAGCGCGGAGTCGATTCGGCCGGTTCGTGACAAGGCCGCGGAGCTTTTCGGTGGTAGCACACAGTTCGAGGAATGGGAGATCGCTGCCTTGCACCGCGACCACGGTTCACGTGAGGGCGCCTGTGTCCGAGCCACCTGGGTCAAGGTCGGCCCGGATCAGGTGGACCAGGGCATCGATTTCTATAAGATGACAATCCTGCCCGCACTCGAGGAGCTGGAGGGATTTTGCAGCGCCAGCCTGCTGGTGGACCGAGCGTCCGGTCGGGGCGTGGCCTCGGCGACCTTCGACAGCGTCGAAGCGATCGCGCGGAACAAGGACCAGTTGGACAGGATCAGAGCTACGGGCAGCCAAGAAGCACGCGCAGAAGTGCTCGACGAGTGCGACTTCGAGTTGGCGGTCGCACACCTGCGTGTGCCTGAGATGGTATGACTGGCACCCGGTGCCGCGACCGTCGCAAGCAGCTCCGGGATCTCGATCGACGAGGTGGCCGCCTCAGTCCAGCGGCTGCCTCAAGGAAACCCGAACCCTAAACGAGGGTTCGGGCTACGGGTATGTCTTGAGACCATCACGTAGTGGTAGGTCCAGGATTTCACGCCGACTTCCGCACGAGCTGATGCGAATTCGACCCTCACGTCCGACGAAGCGGCCGATCAACCAGCACCCGCTGTCCGCCTCGCCACTGGACGACACGAATCTGATGGCCGGTTTGCACGCCGGTGACCGGGTCGACACGAAACCGACCGAACAGGGTGGTGGTATCGAGTTGTTGTGACGCGGCCAGCAACGGCAAGGATTCAACGGTGCCGACTTCCTTCACGCAGCGCTGCCAAATGACACCCGCGGCGAAGGCCGCAGCAGCCGGATAGGGCGGCTCGGTACCGTTCGCGTCCCGGTACCACCGGCTGAACCACTCGCTGTTGGGTCCGTCCGCGGGATCATCTGTCCCGTCGTCGAACCACTGGCAAGGTCCGTACAGGCCCTCAACGCGCTGGCCGATAGCGTGCCGCAGCTCCTCGACTCCGGCGGCGACCAGCGCCACCGCACGCCACCGGCGTTCGCTGCCCCACTGCGCGATGGCGACGTCATCGTCGAAGGAACCGGCTGATAACAGCACATCGCACCCCGGGACTTGTGCCAGCACGTCTCGCGCCCGTCCTGGCCGAAAAGCGACTGACCGTGGTAAGAGACGGAGTCTCCCCGCCGCCACCGCCGCCCCTGCGGCCACCTCGCGGCCGAACACCGTATCCACGTGTATAAGCACAATCTCCGAGCCCTCACCAAGACCTTCGGCGACAAGGGTTTCGAGCACCGCAGCCAAATAGCGATAAGCGGGCGACCCCACGTTAACGACACGCGGATACTCCGGCCGCGCCAGCCGGGCGGTGGCGCCACCGTGGTTCCAGACAACCCCTGTGCTGGCGGCCGCGGCCGCGAGCGCCGGCCCCGAACCGTAGGGGCCGAACACCACCTCGGGCCGGCTCGCCTCAGCGGCCCGTATCGCGGACGCGGCGGAGGGGTAAGCGTCAATAACCTCCAGACTTACTCCGGAACGGTCGGCCCAGAGACCAAGGGCGCTCGCCCCTGCTTTCCCGAATCTGGCCAGCGGCCCCGACAGTGGGGTAACCAGGACTGCGCGAGCTGCCACGCGCACAATTTAAACCCGTGTGGCGAAACCGAGCGCGAGCTTCGCGCGGCTACCGCGTCGGAATTCAGCCACGGGCGCGGGGCTACGCGCCGACCTACAAGCGCGGACTTCGTCGCCGGAAAGCTGCAGTAGTTACTCACGCTTCCATTAAGTGACGAACGCGCGCACGATGGAGGGGTCCGCGGCCTCAACAAGACGATAAGGGGGCGGCCGATGAAGGCGAATGTCGGCGACTACCTCGTGGTAAAGGGCACAACCACGGAACGGCATGATCAGCATGCTGAGATCATCGAGGTGCGCTCACAAGACGGCTCTCCGCCATACGTGGTGCGTTGGCTCGTGACCGGGCACGAGGCGACGGTGTACCCCGGGTCTGACGCGGTGGTCGTCACCGCCGCCGAGCACACGGAGGCCGCACGACGCGCTGCTGCGCGGGCCGGCCACGCCGCAACAACCCGCACAGCTGTTCCGTGACATTTGTTGGGCCAACAGGTTTCGGCCGCGCATCGCGCACGACGGTGCCTCCGCTGCGCACTTAGTGAAAAGAGGTGCGCGCACAAGGATTTCGGGCAGTCACCGAGCACCGCTCAGGCCAACCGTTAGACACCGAAGAACCGCCTGAAGACAGGCTCTAACGAATACTGCCTCGGCCATAGGGCCGACGCTTGAGCGCGCCCGCCGAGCGCCGCGATGGCACACGCAGCTCGGTGATCTCGCTCGTTGATCTCACCTAGTACCGCGAACCTGCAGGAAGCCGGGGTGCCGCCGGACAAGCTGGCCGAGTTCACCACGGCTATACCTATTGGCAGGCTCGCCGCACCCGACGAGGGAGCGCCGGCGGTCGGCTTCGTTGCCGGTGCAGCGGCAGGCTAGATCGCCAGTACCGTGCCGCCGGTCGTCGGCAGCATGCCGATGTCGCCGGTTCGCCTGCACAGCAAGGTGTTTGCGGTCTTTGGAAGAAACGGGAGTACAGTCACTCCGATGGCTGTCGCCCCGTCGAATGAGCGGATGATTGCTGGGGTCGCCGCCGCCTCCGTCGCGCTCGGGGGAGCCCAGCTAGTGGGCATCCCATTCGGCGCGCGGGCCGATGCGCGTGCTGCGATCGGCTCAGTGGTCGTCGACCTGACACCGGGGCCCATCAAGGAGTGGGCGATTCAAACCCTAGGCTCTCTGGACAAACTCTTCGTGTCCGTCGTCATCCTCGTGGTGATCGCTACGATCGCTGCGATCGCGGGGACCTTTGAGACCCAGCGCCGCCCGATCGGAAGCGCCGTGATCGCCGCGGCGGGCGTCCTCGGATGCATCGCAGTGCTGTCGCGACAGGGGGCGACAGCACTCGACACCATCCCCACCGTCGCGGGCGCCGCCTGTGGGGTGGCGGCCCTACGCTTGCTCACCCGTCGGTTCCGGCCCGGCCTAGAAGATCCGGAAGACGGAGCCGACCACGACGAGCCGGATGCCGGCAGGCGCAGGTTGGTCATGCTCGGATTGCTCGGATTCGGAGTGGTGAGTGGCGTGGTTGGTGCGATCATCACGCGGTTGGTGCATTCAGTGGCCGCTGACCGCAGCAGCTTCACACTTCCCCGACCGCGCACATCGGCGCCACTAATACCTGCTGATGTGCAACCGAACGGCGTTGCGCTACCGAGCTTTGTCACCGCCAGCGCCGACTTTTACCGGGTCGACACCGCACTCAGTGTTCCCCAACTCAGCCACGGCGACTGGCGGCTGCGCATCCACGGGATGGTGGACCGCGAAGCCACCTACAGCTTCGACGACCTCGCCGACTTCGACGTCGTCGAACTGGTGACGACGTTAACCTGCGTGTCGAATCCCGTTGGAGGCAAACTGATTTCAACGGGAATCTGGACAGGCTACCGGGTGAGTGACCTGCTGGCGGTGGCCCGTGTACACGCGGACGCCGATATGATGCTCTCGACTTCGATCGACGGGTTCACCGCCGGCACGCCAGTGGAGGCGCTCACCGATGGCCGCGACGCGCTCCTGGCGGTCGGCCTCAACGGTCAGCCGCTGCCGATCGAGCATGGCTACCCGGCCCGGCTGGTAGTACCCGGGCTCTACGGGTACGTGTCGGCCACTAAGTGGGTCGTCGAGATGAAGCTGACCCGCTTCGACAGAACAGAGGCGTACTGGACGCGCCAGGGCTGGGCGCCCCGTGGACCCATCAAGACCGAGTCGCGGATCGACGTGCCGAAAGGTGGTCAACAAGTACCGATGGGGCCCGTGGTGTTTGGCGGAGTCGCGTGGGCACAGAATCGCGGCGTGCGGGCCGTGCAGGTCCGCATCGGCGATGGCGCGTGGCTGCCCGCTGAGCTAGGCGCGAGCTATTCCAACGAGACGTGGCGGTTGTGGAGCTTCCCCTGGCAGGCGAAAAGCCCTGGGAAACACACGATCACCGTGCGCGCCACCGACAACACCGGAGCTGTCCAAACTGCAGATCAGGTTGGTACCGTCCCAGACGGCGCCACCGGCTGGCACACGGTTGACTTCACCGTGGTGGAGACCTGAAGCGCTATTTCGACGAGAGTTTCCGCCAACTGAATACCGCAATCACGATGCCGATCAGCACGGTGATCGGACCGATGATGGACCAGGTCGTGGTGTTGCTCATCGGGCTGCCACCAAGCACTCCGAATCCCTGGAGCGCCCAGATCAGACCGAACACTGCGACGATCAACCCAACGGCGAATGCAACGATGAAAGCCGTTCTCATAGAGAGATCCTATGCGCCTGAGAGAGGATGTCGCGCCCTTGACCCAGCAGACCGCGCAAGGACCACCGCCGCCATCTGACACGGACACGGCACCGGCCGATGCGACCGACCGACCAGCCCGTCCAGGCCTGATGCCTCATAGCGGGCAAGCCACCGGTGCAGCGTCTGACGCGCCACCCCCGTCTTCTCTGCGGCCTGCGACACCGTCAACGCGTCACCGATTTACCGCCATTACGGCCTGATACCTCTGCTCAGCCACGCTCAACTCCCTCATCTAGGGAGTGTCACGAATCAACCGAAACGACTGTCACGCATCAGCCGAGGTAATACACCAAGCGTTGTGGGGCTGTTCAGTGTCGGTTGATGGTTGACATTTCTATGTCGGTTGATCCTTGACACTCTGTGTTGTGGTTTAGGCCTGTCCGCTGGTGCGGAGGGCGCGTTTGTTTCGTACCTCGCCGCGGCTGGTGCGGGCGGCGGTTTTGACCAGTTTGTCGCCGACCCAGAACCGCAGTAGGTCGCCGTCGACGTGGACATCACAGCGGGCGCCGGCGTAATGGCGGCCGATGCAGACCTGCTGCCAGGACACGCCCACCACGCCGTTGGCGCCCACCCTGCGGCTGACCCAGTGGGCGCCACTGCGGTCGGCGTGGCCCCCAGCAGCCATGGCGATCACTGGCATCGAGGACTGGGCTGGGCTGAACCGTTGGGCAGGGGTGGCCATGTCCAGGGACTGGTGTGGCCGCGCGGTGTTGTAATAGTCCACCCACTCATCCAGGGCTTGCTGGGCCACCTTCAGATTTTTGAATGGGGCTGCGTTACTGAGGAACTCAGCGCGCAGGCTGCGGTGGAATCGCTCAATTTTGCCCGTCGTCGTCGGAGACCGGGGCTGGGTCAACAGATGCTCGATCCCATTCTGGCGACAGATCGCATCGAAAAGCACCTCGACGGGGGGATGGCAAAACCGGCCCGTGAACACCTTGCCGTTATCGGTGAGAATTTGTTCTGGCACCCCGTAGGCGGCCAGCGCCGCGCGCAGCCCGTCGCAGACCGCACGGGTGCGTTCCCGGGCCATCAGCCGTGCGGCCACGCACATCCGAGAGTGATCGTCGATGCCGGTCAAGGCTTTCGCGCAGCTGCCATCGGCCAGCGGGAAGCCGCCCACGATGTCCATCTGCCACAACTCCATCGGGACGCCGCGTTCCCAGCGTTTCCACTTGCGCGAGCGCCGATCCCGCACACTCGGGTCGATCATGCCCGCGCGCAGCAGCGCCCGATAGGCCGCCGACTCCGAGGGCACCGGTCTCACCCGGCGCTTAGCCAGCTCGAACACCAGCCGCCGCGGCCCCCAATACGGACGTGACCGGCGCAACTCCAACAACGCGGCCTCCACCACAGCCGGCATCTGATGCGGACAGTTCGCCGGCCGATGCGACCGATCCACCAGCCCCTCAAGGCCCTGAGCCTCGTAGCGGGCCAACCAGGAATGCAGCGTCTGGCGCGACACCCCAACCTTTTCGGCGACCTGCGAAATCGACAACCCGTCGCTGATCACCGCCAACACAGCCTGATACCTCTGCTCAGCCACGCTCAACTCCCTCATCGAAGGAGTGTCAAGGATCAACCGAAATAACTGTCAAGCATCAGCCGAAACACTGTCAGGCATCACCCGAACACAAAACGTCAAGCATCAGCCGAGGTAATACACCAAGCGTTGTGGGGCGGGCGGGGCTCGAACCCGCGACCAACGGATTATGAGTCCGCGGCTCTAACCAACTGAGCTACCGCCCCTGGTGCTATTTAGCTGTGTAAAAAGCCTCAGTCTCCTCTGGGTCCGGCTCGGGGCACCGCAGAGCTACCGTAGTGCTCTCGATAGCTTTGCCCACTGCGTCAGCGTCCCCGGATAGATCACCGTCCAGCAGATGCCCATATAGGTCCAAGGTCATGGCTGCTGTCGCGTGGCCGAGCATGCGTTGCACGACCTTGACATTAGCGCCCGCGCCTTTCGCGAGCGAGGCCGTGGTGCGCCGAAAGCCGAGTGTGGAATTAGTCCCTCAATGCGACACGAGCTAACTTGGCGGGTTCTGTGTCCTGCCGGGATTCGGAAACGCCGGGTTAGTGTAGGCCGGCGTCTGTGGCTCACCGCCGGGACTAGGATTCGCTACTGGTGGTGGTCCGGACTCTGGTTCAGCCGGTGGAGTCGGGGCTGCCCGATGTTCGGGCGGTGGCGGCTTGGGCACCAAGTAGTTCTTCCACGCGCCCGGTGGGTTCGGTGCAGGGCCGATAGTGTTATCCGGCCAGCGCCATGAACAACTACCGGTAGCACCTCCGAAATCGCCTGCAGGAATGGTTAACCCAAAACCCATGAAAGTTCCACCAACGGGGGCGTTGCCACCTGGACCACCCAGGTTCCATCCGCCATATTCACAGTGCCAGTGCGTGCTGTTCTCTTCGATAGGGAAATCGCAGTAGTAGGTCGTGGCCCCCGCCTCGAAATTACTTCCTCCCACGCCGGGATAGTCGCACACGCCAGGGCCTGGAAGGTTGCCGCCTGGGCCGGCCCAGGCCACGGGGGAATTGAGGATTACCGACAACGGAACCCCTAGTGCAAGTAATCTAATTCCTCTGCCCAACGACTCTTTCACTGTAAACGCCTTCTGGCTTCGGCAATGGCAGCGCGTGCCTCGAGCGGGGGACCGCCACCCCAAGTTCTACAACGCCCGAGACAATCTCGCAGAGGATTTAGGATTCGCCCTCATGCTGTGCTTCCTTTGCTGTTGCCACGGCTTTTCTGGGGCACCAATGTTTCATGCCATGAGGAGTCACGCCTACAACCGTTAGCTGAACACTGTCTGGCCATCGGCGTCGAGCAGGTACTCCTCGGTGCCACGCTCCACCCGCGGGGCGTCGCCGCCCAACGCCACCGCGACCTTGTTGCTGGCGTTGCGCATGACGTCGAAGGTCAGCTCGACGGCTTCGTCGTCGGAGAAGTGCGCTCGCATCCCGGCCGCAGTGCCGCGGTCGATATCGCGCGGCGACCAAATCAGCGCATCCACATACCGCAGCGCCGCTTTTTGGCGGTCGGTCAGCAGCGCCGAGGCTTCGAAGTGCTCGATGTCGCCGTAGAGCGTCTCTGACCCGCCGGCGTCCAGCGCGGTGCTCTCGCGCAGCGACTTGCACAACCGGCAGTTGTGCTGAGTCGCGCCGCGCAGCCGGACCACCTCGGACGTCAGCGCATCGAGCCCACGCAACCGCGCCACCGTCGGCAGAAAGACATTGAAGACGGCGTCGGATGGGTCGATGCTGTGATCCCACACGAGCGGGCCGCTCACCCACCCTAAATACTGTTGACCGAGCCCAAGCGCCTCCAGACCGGCGCGCACCCGCGGGACGAAGTCGGCGATATACATCTGCACCACGACACCAAACGTGCTGTGCCCCAGCGCCGCAAACAGTTCCGAGCGCTGCCCGACTCCGATCATCGACACGTCCGCACTGAACTGCTCGGCGAACGACGCGATCACCGCTTCGGCATCCGATCCAGGCCCGTTCACCGTGACCGCACACGGCAATGCGGGCAGCGACAACGTCTCCGCGCACACCCCTCGCACCAGTCCGGTGATGCGGCCGTCGCCGGGCGACAACGCAACCAGCCGGGTCAGCTCGCAGGAGTCGAAGTCACGCACCAACGCATTATGTCGCCTGGCTCACCGACGACATATGAAAGTCGGGAATCCGCAGCGAGGGCATCGCAGTCCGGGTGACCCAATCGCCCCACTCCCGCGGCAACGTCCGCTCGCTGACGCCGGCCTGCGTGCAGCGCCGGAGCAGATCCAGCGGGCTCTCGTTGAACCGGAAGTTGTTGACCGCCGCGGTCACCTCGCCGTCTTCAACGAGGTAGACGCCGTCGCGGGTCAGCCCGGTCAGCAGCAATGTCGTGGGCTCGACCTCGCGGATGTACCACAGCGTGGTCAGCAGCAGCCCGTGTTCGGTCGCCGCGATCATGTCTGCCAAGTCGGCGCTGCCGCCAGTCATCACCACGTTGTCGGCGGCCACCGCTACGGGGGCTGCGAATTCGGCGGCCGCGGCCCGCGGGTAGGCAAGCGCATTGATCACCCCGTCGCGGAGCCAGTCCACGCGCTCGATGTCCATGCCGTTGTCAAAAACCGACACCGTCTCTGACGAACTGGCGGTCGCCACAAAAGGGGTGCACAGCAAACCGGGCACAGTCGGATCCGAATACAGCGTCAGCGGCAGATCACTCAACCGCTCCCCCACCCGGGTTCCGCCGTCGAGTGAACTCAACGCGCTGCGACCCTCCTGCGCACCGCGACCGGCCATCGACCAGGCCAGATAGACCATCATGTCGGCCACCGCCGACGGCGGCAGGATCGTCTCGTAGCGTCCCTCGGGCAGTTCGACGCTGCGCTCGGCCCAGCCCAGCCGAGTCGCCAACTGGTCGAGCAGCACATCCGTTGGCACATCGGCGAAATCGGGCGTACCCATGGCCACCCACGCGCTGGCAGCGTCGCGTTTGGTGTTGATCTCCACCGAACCGGTCGGCAGCGTGTAGCGGCGGCGCAACCCGCCCGATGTCGCCAGATACACCGTCTCCAACGCATGCCGGGCAAAACCGTACAACTGGTCGCTGCCCCGGAACGCCCGACCCAATCCCCGGGTGACGTCGGCGAATACCTCGGGACCGGTGCCCGGCGTCGGAGTATCCCAGTCAGCCGGGGAACCGTCGCCGCTCAGCAGCGGCGCGGCGTCGGGGGCCACCAAGGCCGAGATGGCAGCCGCCTGCGAGGCCGCAACCAATTCCTCGATGACCGAGGGGTCCACCTCGGAAGACGTCAGCGAACCCACTCGCGCGGTATTGCCCTGCCGGACAATGGAAATCACGGTGGTGCTGCGCGCAGTAGAAACGCCATTGGTGGTCATCGAGCTATTCGCCCACCGCAGTGATGCCGCTATGCGGTCGGTGACCAGCACGATCGTCTCATCGGCGCGTCCCCGCCGCGCTGCGGTGTCCAACGCGATGTCGACGACCTGCTGCGCGGTGATCATCGGCCGGCCTCGGTGCGGGTATTGAGCACGTTGACGCCGCGGAACAGCGCCGACGGGCAGCCATGGCTGACCGCGGCCACTTGGCCAGGCTGAGCCTTGCCGCAGTTGAACGCCCCGCCCAGCCGCCACGTCGACGGCCCGCCAACGGCTTCCGTCGAATTCCAGAAGTCGGTGGTGGTGGCCTGATAGGCGACATCGCGCAGCTGGCCGTCAAGGCGGCCGTTGCGGATGCGGTAGAAACGCTGGCCGGTGAACTGAAAGTTATAGCGTTGCATGTCTATTGACCAAGATCGGTCGCCGACAATGTAGATACCATCGTCGACGCGGGAGATCAGGTCGTCGGTGCTTAGGTCCTCGGGGCCGGGCTGCAGCGAGACATTGGCCATCCGCTGGATCGGCACATGATGCGGCGAGTCGGCGTATGAGCAACCGTTAGAACGCGGCTGGCCCAGCCGCGGCGCGAAGACCCGGTCCAGTTGATAGCCGACGAAGATCCCGTCGCGCACCAGATCCCAGCTCTGAGCAGCCACCCCTTCGTCGTCGTAACCGATTGTGGCCAAACCGAATTGGACAGTCCGGTCGGCCGTCACGTTCATCACCGGCGAGCCGTAGCGCAAGCTGCCGAGCTTGTCGGGGGTGGCAAACGAGGTACCGGCATAGGCGGACTCATAGCCGATGGCACGGTCGTATTCGGTGGCGTGGCCGATGGATTCGTGAATGGTCAGCCACAAGTTGGTTGGGTCGATCACCAGGTCTGTCCGGCCCGGCATCACACTGGGTGCCTTGATCTTCTCGGCCAGCTGCGACGGCAACTGCGTCAGCTCGTCGGTCCAGTTCCAGACGTCGTCGCCAGCCATCATTTCCCAGCCGCGGCCCATCGGCGGCGCCAGCGTGCGCATCGAGTCGAACCCGCACCCGCCGGTGTCGATGGTGAACGCCTCCAGAACGGGATTCACCCGCACTCGCTGCTGGGTGATCGACGAGCCGAAGGTGTCGGCGTAGAACGTCTGCTCCTTGACGGCGTTCAAGCGAGCCGACACGTGGTCCACCCCGTCGGCGGCCTGCAGCCTGCCGGAGTACTCCGCGAGCACGGCGACCTTGTCGGCGGTGGTCACAGCGAATGGGTCGATCCGGTAGCTGGACACCCAGGTGGCGTCGCTGTACACCGGCTCGGGCGCCAACTCGACCTGGTCGGTGTTCAGCGCGGCCAGCGTAGTGGCCACCTCAACAGCGCGTCGCGCGGTGTCCGCGGCAACCGTTGGCGACAGCTCGGCGTGCGAGGCAAATCCCCAGGTGCCATCGACGACCACTCGGACCGCTAGGCCGAGCTCACGATCAATCACCGCCGTCTCCAGCTCACCGTCGCGCAGATGGACGATCTCGCTGGTGAGCCAATGAATTCGCAGGTCGGCGTGACTGGCGCCGGCGTGCTTTGCCGCCGAAAGCGCCGCGTCGGCCAGCTCGTGGCGCGGCAAACTCAGAAAGTCGGCATCGATCCCCCGGTCCGGTGTCACGACACAACCGTAACGGCGAGCTTTATTGACGTCCCCCATCGGCTTAAGCCGGTGGGTTCCAACTCCGTCCCAGCTAGGCAGCAGGAGAAGACGGGTGAGGTTCACGATTCACAGACCGGCTAGCGCCGAGGTCTCCCCGTGCTGTCACCGCCCGTCCGGCGGCGATGTTGCGTGCGGCGTTCACATCGGCATTACACGGGCCCGCGCCGCAGGCGAAGCACTGGAAAACCGCTTGGCTCTTGCGGTTTTCCGGCGCGACATGCCCACAAACAGAGCATCGTTGCGATGTGTACGCAGCCGGGACGAATTCGAGCCGCCCCGCAGCCTTATGCTTCAGTCGCGCAATCAGTCGTCCCCACCCTTGGCGGTGAATCTCACGGTTGAGGCCGCGCTTCTGTGCGACATTGGTGCCTGGACGCTCACGAGTACCGCGCGCCGAGCGGGTCATGGCCCGCACATTCAAATCCTCGACGCGGATTGTGTCGAAGCGGCGCGCCACATCCGTACTGGTCTTTTCCACCCAGTTGCGGCGGCGATCTGTTTCACGGGCGCGCACCCGGGCGATGGCCAGCTTGGTTCGCGCCCGCCTGTGCGATCCGCGTCGCGCCCGGGCCAGGCGCTGCTGCAACCGCCGCAGCCGCTTGGTTTCACCAGCACCAAGGCCAGGAACACGCAACAACTCCCCACTGGACAGCGCCACCGAAACCGCCACGCCGCGATCAATACCCACCACGCTGCCGTCAGCAGGACCTGGAATAGATTCGGGGATGGCAGCAAAAGCGATGTGCCAACGCCCCGATCGATCCAAAGTGACTCGGCAAGACTTCACAGCGTCGGGGATGTCGCGGGTCCACCGAAACCGAACCCAACCCACCTTGCGTATCCATACCTGCCCATAGCGGCGGCTCAGCCGCTTGAGGTGGCGCGGTTTGAACCCGACCTGCCGAAATCCCTCGTGCCTGCCGGCCTTGCGCCACGTCGGGCGACCGTGGGTGCCGTTGAAAAAGTTGCGCATCGCTTGGGCGAAGTCCCGCAACGCCTGCTGCTGGACGGCATGCGACCCGGCCGCGAGCCATTCGCATTCGGCGCGGGCGGCAGTCAACTGGGCACATTGCTCGTTGTAACGGGGTGCCTGGCGTCCTGGCTGCCAGTGCTGCTGCTGCTCTACGGCCAGATTCCACACAAACCGGGCATGGCGACAATGCTCGGCCAATACAGGCACCTGCTCAATACTAGGAAGCAACCGAAACCTGCACACCCGCAACATAGGCGCGGGCACCGACAAAACCTCGAAAGGAGGGACGCGGCATTTTCGCATCCGGCTAACGCCAGGAGTTTCCACACGCCGCAAATCCGATGAAGAACACCACGCGCCGATCGACCGCGCTGGGGTATGCGCTGCTCGCGCCCAGCCTGTTCGGGGTGGTGACTTTCCTGCTGCTGCCGATCTTCGTAGTGCTGTGGCTGAGCCTGCACCGCTGGGATCTGCTGGGGCCGATCCGGTATGTCGGAGGCGAGAATTGGCGCTCGGTGCTCACCGATTCGGCGTTCGGCAACTCGCTGCTGGTGACGTTGGTGTTCGTGGCGATCGTGGTCCCGACGCAAACCGTGCTGGGGCTGGCGGTGGCAGCATTGCTGGCGCGCGGTCTGCCCGGCAGCGGGATGTTCCGCACGCTCTACGTGCTGCCATGGATCTCCACCCCGTTGGCGATCGCGGTGTTGTGGCGCTGGATCCTGGCACCCACCGACGGCGCGGTTGCCACCGTGCTCGGTCATCACATCGAATGGCTCACCAATCCTGGGCTGGCGCTGCCGGTGGTTTCGGCGGTCATCGTGTGGACCAACGTCGGCTACGTCGCACTGTTCTTTCTCGCCGGAATTCTGGCCATCCCGGCCGATATCCACTCCGCGGCACGCACCGACGGGGCAACCGGCTGGCAGCGGTTCTGGCGCATCACGCTGCCGATGCTGCGGCCCACCATGTTTTTCGTGCTGGTCACCGGAGTCGTCAGCGCAGCCCAGGTTTTCGACACCGTCTACGCATTGACCGGCGGCGGGCCGGAAGGCCGCACCGATTTGGTCGCACACCGCATCTATGCCGAGGCGTTCGGGGCGGCGGCGATCGGTCGCGCGTCAGCGATGGCGGTGGTGTTGTTCGTCATCCTGGTCGGCATCACCGTGTTCCAGCATCTGTATTTCCGTCGGCGGATCAGCTATGACGTCATCTAGATGGCATTCGGCGGCGGTGGTTTACGTCGCGCTGGCGCTCGGTGCTGTGCTGACGCTGGCGCCGTTCGCGCTGGGCCTGCTGACCTCCTTCACACCCGCGCACCAGTTCGCGACCAGTACACCGCTGGCGTGGCCGCGCCCGCCCACGCTGGCCAACTACGCCGGTTTGGGCGGCGCGGGGTTTGGCCGGGCACTGGCGGTAACCGCGTTGATGACTGCGGTGATTCTGCTCGGGCAGCTAACCTTTTCGGTGTTCGCCGCGTATGCGTTTGCGCGGTTGCACTTCCCCGGGCGGGACGTACTGTTCTGGGTGTATATCGCGACGTTGATGGTGCCGAGTTCGGTGACGGTAGTGCCGCTGTATTTGATGATGGCTCAAATCGGGTTGCGCAACACATTCTGGGCATTGGTGTTGCCGTTCGTGTTCGGTTCACCGTATGGGATTTTTCTGCTGCGCCAGTATTTCCGCGCGATCCCCGATGACCTGATCAACGCCGCACGCCTGGACGGCGCCAACACCCTGGACGTGATCGTGCACGTGGTGGTGCCCTCGAGTAGAGTGGTGCTGGTCACGCTCATGCTGATCACCGTGGTGGCGCAGTGGCACCACTTCATGTGGCCGTTGGTGATTACCAGCGGCACCAAGTGGCAGGTGCTGACGGTGGCGACGGCCGCGCTGCAGTCCCGCTACAACGCCCAATGGACGCTGGTGATGGCGGCGACCACCGTGGCGATCGTGCCGCTGCTGGTGTTGTACATCGTTTTCCAGCGACACATTGTTCGGTCGATCGTCGTCACGGGGCTCAAATGAGCAGCCCGCATGTCGAGATTGCTTCCAGGGCTGTGATTTTGGCTGATTCACGACCATCACTGCAATCTCGCGAGAAAACCACATGATGCGGCCCCGGGTCTCCACGCTGGCCGCGCTGGCGGTCGTGCTGGTGGCCGCATTGCTGGCCGCAATGGCGACGCTGCTGGACATCTCCGCCAGGCCGCGCAGCGGCAAAACCATTGTGACCGTCCGGCTCTGGGACGAACAGGTCGCCGCGGCCTACCGGCAGTCGTTCGCAGCGTTCAGCCAGGCTCATCCTGACATCGAAGTGCGCACCGACGTGGTCTCCTACTCCACCTACTTCAATACGCTGCGCACCGATGTCGCAGGCGGTAGCGCCGACGACATCTTTTGGGTCTCCAACGCCTATCTCACCGGATACGCCGACAGCGGTCGGCTGATGGACATCGGGAAAACCTTGGGTATGCAGACTGCATCTGCGTGGGAGCCCTCGGTGGTTGACCAGTTCACCCGCGGCGGGAAGCTGTGGGCGGTTCCGCAGCTGACCGACGCCGGCATCGCGTTGTATTACAACGCGGATCTGCTCGGCGCCGCTGGTGTCGACCCCGCGGTTCTGAATACGCTGCGGTGGAGCCCGGACAGCAGCGACACGTTGCGCCCGCTGCTGGCCCGACTGGCGGTCGACGCCGACGGACGCACCGCGGCCACGCCGGGTTTCGACCCGAGACGAGTCCGGCAGTGGGCGTACAACGCGGCCAACGATGCGCAGGGCATCTACCTCAACTACATCGGCTCGGCCGGCGGCGTCTTTCAGACCGGAGATCGCTTCGCATTCGACAACCCCGGCGCAATCGAGGCGTTCAGCTACCTGATCAGGCTGATAAACGATGACCACGTCGCGCCGCCGGCCTCGGACACCAACGACAACGGCGATTTCTCCCGTAACCAGTTCCTGGCAGGCAACATGGCTCTATTCCAGTCCGGCACCTACAACCTGGCGGCAGTGGCGCAGCAGGCCAACTTCCGCTGGGGTGTGGCGATGTTGCCCATTGGCCCCAAAGGCCGAGTCAGCGTCACCAACGGCATTGCCGCAGCTGGAAATTCGGCGTCGCCGCACCCGGCCGCGGTGGGTCAGGTGCTGGCCTGGATGGGCAGCGACGAGGGTAACCAATACGTGGGCCGGTACGGCAGCGCGATTCCCGCGGTGCAATCGGCCCAGCGGACGTACTTCGACTTTTGGGAGCACAAGGGCGTCGACGTCTTGCCGTTCTTCGCGGTACTGACCGGCCCGCGCATCTCCGCCCCGGGCGGAGCCGGCTTCGGCGCCGGAGACCAAGCGCTCAAACCCTACTTCGACGAAATGTTCCTCGGCCGCAGCGATGTGGCGACCGCCTTGCGCCAGGCCCAGGACGCGGCCAACGCCGCCAGGCGCCGCTAGCGCCCCAACGGCACCTCGAGTGCTATCGCCGCGACGCACACCGCTACGGTGATCGACAGTGTCAGCCAGTCAATCAGTTTCGGCCGCGCCGGCGCCGCCGAGATCTGACCCGTGCCGCCCCGCGCTGTGATCGCGTCGCCCATCTCGTCGGCGCGCCGCAACGTCACGGTGATGGCCGCAGCGATCAGGTCGATCAGTTCCAACGCGCGACGCTTGCGACGAGCCCTGCGAGTGGGCGCCGCCGGTTTGGGCCGTAACCGCCGCGCCGCGTAGAGCACCCGAAATTCGTCGACCAGCATCGGGAATGCCCGCAGGGCGAGCGCCAACGCGACGGCCCACTCGTCCATCGGGATCCGCAACAGCCGTAGTGGTCGACCCAATGTGGCCACCGCCGGGGCTATTTCGCCCACATTGGTGGTCCACGACACCATCGCTCCCAGTCCCAGCAACACGATCGACAACGTGGTGATGCGCAGGAAGTTCAACAGGCCGCCTAAACCGAGCGGCACCCCCGCAACCTCGATCACCGGGCTGCCGCCGGCAAATGCCGCGGTGAGGCCTCCGATGGCCATCAAAATCCACAGCCAGCGCGGCACCGACGGCAGCGCGCCGCGGGGAATGTGCGCGATCCGGCCCGCGGTCAACACCAGCGCGGCCACCAGCCCGATGGCGATCCACCCTGGATAGAACGTCAGCAACACCGAAATACCGAAGACCACCAACAGTTTGGTGCCGGCCCACAGTTCGTGGACTGCCGACTTACCCGGCACCGGACGCAGCAACACCACCGGACGAGCCGGGCGACGGGTCGCGGTTTCATCCGGTGGCGCCGTGGTCACTGCCGGCCTCCTACTGTCGTCGAAGCCGGTTCCAACACACCACTCCTCAGATGCAGGGTGCGTGGGCACAACTCCTCCAATCCGACGAAGTCGTGAGAAATGACCACCACGGTCAGCCCCTTCTCGCGGCGCAGTTCTTCGAGCAGCCGTAGCAGACCGCGTTGGGTGGCGGCGTCCAGGCCCGCCAGCGGCTCGTCGAGGATCAACGCTCGTGGCGAGCGCGCCAGTAGCCCAGCGAGCACCACGCGACGCATCTGACCACCGCTGAGCTGGTCGATGCGCCGCTTCGCCAACGTGCTGTCCAGTCCGACAACGGCCAGTGCGGTCGCCACGCGGTCATGGTCCTCGGGTGAAAAACCGGCAGCCGAAGCCACTTCCAAGTCGACGCGACTGCGCATCAACTGCAGCCGGGCCGCCTGGAATGACAATGCCACCGCGCCGACCTGGTCATAGGTGGGCCGGCCGTCAAGCAGACAGGTTCCGGTGGTCGGCACCGTCAACCCGGCGATGATCCACGCCAACGTCGACTTACCTGAGCCGTTGCCGCCGTGGATCAGTAGGCCATCCCTCTGATGCACCACGAAGCTGACATCGCGCAGCGCTGCCTTTGCCCACGGGGTCCCACTGCCGTATTCGTGCCCGACACCGGCGAGCTCAAGCACCGGGGCACTGGAGTCCTGGTCCACCACTGCGGATGCCACCGGCGCCGCCGTGGTCTCGACCATGTCGGTGTTATCACCGGAATCGCTGAGATTGATTGTGCGGTCAGCGGAATCGGCTTCGTTGTTGTAGTGCGTGATGTGGACTAGCGCCGTACGGTGCCGGTGCTTCAGGCCGGAGAGCACACCAAGCAGAGCTTCTCGTCCCTGCTGGTCAACCATGCTGGTCACCTCGTCAGCGATGAGCAGCGCCGGCTCCCGGGCCAGCGCTGCGGCCACCGCCAGGCGCTGCAGTTCACCGCCCGACAGGCTGCCGGTGTCACGATCTGCGTGCGCGTCGAGGCCGACTTCGCTAAGCAGCCGGCCGACGTCGATGGTGGTCCCGGGTGGCAGACCCCACACCACGTCGTCGGCAACCCGAGTGCCCAGCACCTGACTTTCGGGATGCTGCATGACCACGGCGGTGCCGCTGAGCCGGCCCAACCCCACCGCGCCGGGGCGTTCGATGGTGCCCGACGTCGGTTGTCGGCCGGCCAGCAGCAGCATCAACGTCGTTTTACCCGAGCCGTTGGCGCCGGTGATCGCCAGATGCTCGCCGGCGTGGATGTCCAAGCTGACTGCACGCAGCGCATCGTGGTCGGTGTGCGGGTAGCGAAAGCGCACCTGGTCCAACCGAACTGGGACCGGCGCGATCGGCGCGCTGTCGACCGGTGCGTCCAGTTTGTGCACATCGGGGATACCGCGCATCCGCTCGAGCACCCGCGACAGCGCCCACCAACCGATCACGGACACGAACATGATCGAGACGATGCCGTTGGCGAGCATGAGCCATGGCCAGTAATGCAGCGCCTCGCCGAGAAACCACTTGAGCCGCTCGGCGGCCGTCTCGAGCCCGATGCCTAACGGTCTGCTGAGCGGGAAAGGGTGCTCAGTCGCGAAGCGGCCAATCTGACGCAAGACGGCCGCAACCCCATCGACGTTGGCGGTGATGGCCGCGAAGATCAGGTGCCGGAGCCGCGCCAGTGCTGCTAGCGCGGCGACGGTCACCGCGCCGAAGAGTGTTCCCGCGACGAAGGAGGCGACGATCACTGTCGGGGTGCCGCGACGCCTGCGTTTGACGACTCCGGTGAGCCCGCCGACATAGGCGCTGTTGACAACCGTCATCAAACCGCCGAGGCCGGCAATCAAAAACGCGATCATCCCGGCGGCGACCGTCGCGGCGATCAGCACGCGAAAGCGGTAGCGGTAAGCGAGCAGCCCCATCGGGACAGTGCCCAGCAGTGCCAATCCACCAGCAAACGGGACGACGACGGCGATGATCGCGGTCGCCGCGCACAATGCCGCCATGACCGACGACTGCGCGAGTTCGCCGGGTCGCAGCGGTCCAGTCCCGCGGGGTTTGGCCGCCGGGCGAGTCGCGCTCATTTCATTGATTGTGCCAGTTCTCACGGGGTGTTCCGGGTGCGCACACGGGCGCGGCTCACTTCAATTTCGAGCATCGAAATTCCACGCTTGGTGGTCTAGATAGCCTAGCTATGCAATTATAGAGGGATGACGTCATCCGCTACAGCCGATCGTGGCGCGGCCGAGCAGGCCAGCGCCGGTCTGGGCGCGGATCTGCTCGCCGTGGTCGCCCGGCTCAACCGTTATGCCACCCAGCGCATCCAGATGCAGCTGCCGGCCGCGCAGGCCCGATTGTTGGCGACCATCGAAGCTCACGGTGAGGCACGCATCTGCGATCTGGCGGCCGTGGACCACTGCTCACAGCCGACCATGACCACCCAAGTGCGCCGCCTTGAAGATGCAGGGCTGGTCGCCAGGACCGTCGACCCCTGCGACGCTCGCGCGGTTCGCATCCGGATCACTCCCGAAGGTGTGCGGTCGATCAACCGCGTCCGGGCCGACCGAGCCGCGGCGATCGAGCCACAACTTGCCAGGTTGGCGGCCGCGGACCGCAAGACATTGGCGGATGCCGTGGCGGTGCTGCGCCGACTTCTCGATGATTCGGCACCGCCTCCACGTCCCGGCACGGCTCGATAGCGGCCGGCAACTGGCGCCTTGGCCAGCGCGACGGGCCTTGTGTAAGAGGCTTGGCGCATGATGGCGGGTAGACGAAGCTCCCTCGACGCTCACTCGACTTAACATGACTGGCGCGGAAGGTGGTGGCTATGCCGACGGAGGCGTTTGCTTCCCCAGTGATTGTCTGGTCGGGACCTCGCCGGTACACCTTTCCCGTTGGCCGGGACGTGACCATCGGCCGCGACAGCCGAGCAGATATCCGCCTCGACGGAGTGGGTACCGCCGCTTCGCCCACCCATGCAGTGCTGCACCACAACGGCAGGCAGTGGATCGCCGTCGACCGGAGCGAAGGCGGGATTTACGTCGACGGCGTGCGGATGTCCACGGTCTTCATCCATGACGGTCGGGCGATCACCCTCGGCGATCCGCAACACGGGCCCCGATTGGTGTTCCAACTCGGCGTCCCGCCGCCCCCGCGGGTGCAGCACGCGCCACCACCCCCACCGGTTGCACATCGCCCACCCGACCGACCTGGTTGGCGGCCTGCGCCTCAACCACCACCGCGATTCGATCAGCAAAACCGACCGCCGCTCCCGCGTCCTCCTGCGATGCAGACGCAACCGGCGCCCCCACCGCCGCCAGTTCATCCGTTTCACCAGCCCGTTCCGCCCCAACCACCAGCGGCGCCGCGCCCGACCGCAGCGCCGTGGCCGCCCTTGGCGCAGCCGGCGCAAGCTCCGCCGCAACCCAAGTCGGACTGGTCCGCCGCCCAGCCCAAACGGTCCGCGTTCGTCGAGCGGCTGACCGGAGCGATGCGAAAGCTTCGACCGCAGCGTTCCGAACCCCGGCCGTACGAGGGCCCCCCGGCTCTGCCGGTCACTCCGGCGCCCGAGCCCCGGCCACACGAGGCCGCGCCCACCACTCAACTGCACCAGCCCGACACCCCGGAGACCAGCGTCGTCGAGGCCCCGCCCGCTGAGCCCGTCACTTCGATGCCCGAGCCCCGGCCACACGAGGCCGCGCCCACCACTGCACTTCGCCGGCCGGAGACCCCGGACACTCCGGAGCCCAGCGTCGTTGAAGCCCCGCCACCGCGACCTCCTGGCAAGGCCCCTTCGCTGGAGGCACGCCGGTTGCGGCTGACCGTCGACGGCCAGCAGGCCCTCGCGGATCTGTCCTTCACCGCTGAGCCGGGAAAGCTGACTGCCGTCGTTGGACTCTCGGAGGCGAGCACATCCGCGTTGGTCGACGTGCTGGGAGGCGCGGTTAAACCCGCCGTCGGCACAGTCCGTTTCGGTGATGCCGACGTCGCGGCGGATCGCCTACGGCCACACATCGGAGTGGTGCCGCGTTATGACCTCCTGCATCCTGCGCTCACCGTCGAACAAGCGTTGCGCTACGCCGCCGAATTACGGCTCCCGCCCGGCACTTCCGCCGACGACCGCCGCCAGATCGTGCACTCGGTGCTCGACGAAATGAATCTGAGCCCGCAGCGCACCATCCAGCTCAGCAACCTCAACGTCGAGCAGCGCAAGCGCGCATCGGTTGCCGTGGAACTGCTGACCAGCCCGGCAATGCTTGTCCTCGACCAGCCCACCACCGGATTCGATCCGGCAGCCGAACGAGAGATGGCGGCGACGCTGCGGCGGTTCGCCGACGGCGGACGCGTCGTTGTGGTGGCCACCACATCGCCAGCCGACCTCGACATGTACGACCAGGTGGTGTTGCTCACCGCCGCCGGCACCCCAGCATTCGCTGGAGCGCCTGGGCAGATCGGCGATGAACTGGGCACGACCGACTGGGCGGAGATCTTCGCGCGGGTCAACGCAGACCCGTATGCGGCCCACGACGCCTATCTGGCCCGCCAGCAGGAGCCCCCGCCCGTCGACACACCGCAGCCCCCCGCTGAGGAACCAGGCCCAACAGCCAGGCTGAGCCGGTGGCGTCAAATTGCCATCGCGGCCCGTCGACAGGGCTGGATCATGGTCGGTGACCAGCGCTATTTCATCTTCTTGACCATCCTGCCGGTGCTGTTCGGCGCCATTACACTGCTCGTGCCCGGCCACGCCGGCTTAGGCCTGGCCAACCCCTACGGGACCAGCCCCGAAGAAGCCGTCGAGATCCTCGCGGTGCTCAACATCGGCGCCGTCGTCATCGGTACGTCGCTAGGCATCCGCGACCTGTTCGGCGAACAGCGCATCTTCCGCCGCGATCAGGCCAACGGATTGTCAGCGTCAGCGTTTCTGGCCGGCAAGATCATCGTCTACAGCCTGGTCGCCATCATCGCGACCGGCATCATCACCACCGCCGCCGTTGTCGGCAAAGGCGCCCCCACCCATGGCGCCGCCCTACTCGGCGGTTCCACGTTCGGAGCTGCCGTCGAGCTATTCGTGACGCTGGCCGCCACCGCGATCGTCTCGGCAATGGTCGCGCTGGCATTGTCGGAACTGGCGAAGTACTCCGAACAGATCCTGCTGGCGGCGGTGCTGATCGTGCTGATCTCAGTGGTCTTTGCCGGCGCGATGTTCCCGCTGGCCGGCAAGTTCGGTCTGGAGCAGCTGTCCTGGTTGGTGCCGTCCCGGTGGGGCTTCGCCGCCTCGGCGTCCACCGTCGACGTGCACGCAGTCAACCTGCTGGCGTCGACCGATGATTCGTGGAAACACTCGGCGAGCGGGTGGCTGTTCGACATGGGGATGCTGCTTGTCTTCGGTGTGGTCGCCACCGCCTGGCTACGGTGGCGGCTGCGACGACCGGCACGCCAGCATGCCCAGCGCTGATCAGCTCAATGCTTTTGTCGGGTAACGACAATCGTCAGGCTAGAGTCAAAGCGCTTATTGCTCAACCAGTTTCGACCCCGTTCACCTCGTCCCACAGTGCTTTGTAGCATCGGGCTGCGCCACTGAGCGGAGCGAACGCCGTCACCGGCGCCCGTTGTTCGGCCATCTGCTCGATTATCGACATGGCTGGGATGGCGGTGGTCAAGATTCCCGCACGTTCGGCCGACAATTGCTCCACCACGTCGCGGTGCAGCCGCTTGCGCCGGTCCACCATCGAGAAGAACGCGCACACCTGCGGTTGGCCGCCCTCGAATTCCCCGACGAAACTTACCAATTGATCGAAGGTGCGCACCGACAGCGTGGCGGGGATCATCGGCACCAGCAGCGTATCGACCGCATGCAGGACGTTCTCCGACAACAACGAAATGCTCGGTGGGCAATCAAGAAAGACCACATCATAATCGTCCGCAAGCGGCTGCAGCAGCTGGCGAATCCGACGGGTCGGCCGCTTAACGTCGTCCAGCTGCAAATCCATATTGCGATACCTGAAATCCGCTGGCAGCAAATCGAGCCCGTCGAAATCGGTGGCTTTGATCGCATCGTCAAGCGATCGGGCGCCGCTCACCAGAGCGCGGCTGCCGCCCTTGACTTTGGGCCGCACCCGGAACAGATAGGTGGCCGCGCCCTGTGGGTCGAGGTCCCACAGCAGCGCGTTGTATCCGCTGCGCGCCGCCAGATGCGCGAGGTTCACCGCGGCCGAGGTCTTGCCAACGCCGCCCTTGATGTTGTACGTCGCGTAGATCTTCACCGGCGCACCAATGCCTTCAATCGGGCGCGGTTCTCATCGGCCAGGAATGGCCGCAGCCGGCCCACCAGCGCCGCTCGTGCAGCCAGTTGGTGAGCGTCGAGCTGGGCGGCCAGCTCCCCCATCGCCAGTACGGTTGCAGCCGGTGCGGCGCCCTCGTTCATCATCACCGCGGCGAATTCGCGGACCGCCTCCCGCTGCACCTCACCGTCCTGGAAGTCGCCAAGCGTATCTTGCAGCGCCTTGAGCTCTTTGACCACTGGGCGATACGACGCTTCGGCGCACAGCGGCCGGAACACCTCGAGCAGATACCGCAGTTCCTTGCATCGTTTGCGCAGCGAGTGCACTTCGTCGCTGGGTGAGTCGGGGGCGATCTTTTTGCCGCGCTGCACAACGGTCCGGAAGGCCCGCTCGAGTCGCTGCCGGGCCAGCTTCGCCACCGACGGCCCGCCGTCGCCACCGGCGACCACCTGCGCCAGCGCGCTGCGCCAACCGTCCATCAGCTCCTCGAAGCGTCGCGACCGTAGCCCGCGCACCAGGCGGCGGCGTTCGGCAGCCCGATGCCGAACCAGAAACGACCGGAACGGGTCGAGATCATGCGGATCGGCCGACGCCAACCCGGCCGCCATGCTGTCCAGCTCGAGCAGGTACACATCCAGATCCCGCACCGGAGTGGTCAGATCACCCAGCCATTTGAATTCCGGCTGAAACTGCTCGCTGATGTTCGCGGGCAGCACATCGCCGGCGAGCTTGAGAATGGAGCGGGTGCGCCGCACCGCTACCCGTAGGTCATGCAAAAATTCAGTGTCGATTGCCGCGATCGTGCCCGCCACATTGTCATTGATGACCGCCGCGAACTGTGTCAGCACGGCGGCAATCGCCACCGCTGCAGGCGTTTCCGACCGCATATGCAGCGCGAAATTGTTCTCGTAGTCGCGGGGACTACGAGTCGCACACGTCAACGCCAAGTCGTAGGGAGTCACCGTCACCGCCGCGAGCCCGTCGACTCGGGCCAGCAGCCGCGCGACCTGGTCACTGGCGGCGTCGTAGCCGCGCAGCGGCTGTACCTGCACCTGGCTGATGTCGTCGTCGGCGCTTTCGGTCAGCAGCCTGGCGATAGTTTTCTGGTCCTCGTTGAGCACTCGGCTCTCCCGCGCAGCGCGACGCACGGTGACAACCGGCAACAAGGCCCGCGGCATGACAACCGGTGCCAACGCGTCGCGCAACCGCCCGGCCGGCAGATCGTGCACCTGGACCGGCCATTTCTTCGCGGGCAGGGGGCCTTGCAACCGGGTGCCATCCGCGAACTGCATCGTCAGCGGACCGTCGTCGAGGTATTCGAGGGAGATCCCCGCGGAGTGCAGCCGCCAATCGAAGGTATCCAGCCAGGTGTGAGAGACGGTCTTTTCCGGTCCGGCGGCCAGCGCAAATCTTGGCTGCAGCGCGGCCGCGATTGCCTCGACGTCAACCGCGCCCTGCTTGCTGAAGACGCGGGAAATCCTGCCCATGGCATACCTTCCCTTTAATCGCCTGGCCGCGACCGCCCGGGAGACTATAGCCATCCTGGGTTAACGGGACGTTCATGTAGCCGCCGGGTCGTCAAAGTGTCGGACTGACCTCGCGGAGGTTACCCCGCGCATCGGGCGTCGGGTTACCGTCGGGTATGACCACCACTGCGGAACATGTGCGCAACACGCTGGACGGCCGTTGGCGAGACGTGAAAAACCAGATGCGGGAGCGGCTGACCGGCGAGGTCTTCCGCCCGCACTACACACCGAACACGGTCATCGCCCGGGCCAAGGTGGCGGAGCAAATGAGAATCATGGCTGCCGCTGGCGCAGCCGACGACGGCTTCCGCAAAGAGCACGGCGGAACCGGTGATGTGGCGGCGGCGATCACGATGATCGAGATGCTCGCGATGTCGGATCTGTCCCTGATGGTGAAGGCCGGCGTCCAGTGGGGTCTGTTCGGCGGCGCCGTCGAGAACCTGGGCACCGAACGCCACCACGAGGCATATGTGAAGAAGATCATCAACCTCGAGCTGCGCGGCTGCTTCGCGATGACCGAGACTGGGCACGGCAGCGATGTCCAGGCTTTGGAGACGACCGCGACCTACGACGCCGCGTCCCAGGAGTTCGTCATCCACTCGGCCACCCCGAACGCGCGCAAGGACTACATCGGCGGTGCCGCTGAAACCGCCACCATTGCAGCGGTGTTCGCACAGCTGATCACTACCGAGGACGGCGAACCGGTCAACCATGGCGTGCACTGCTTTCTGGTGCCGATCCGCGACGCCGACGGCAACGACCTGCCCGGAGTGACGACGTCGGACTGTCAGTACAAGGGCGGATTGCCGGGTGTGGATAACGGTCGCATCGTGTTCGACCACGTCCGCGTCCCACGGGTGAACCTGTTGAACAAGTACGGCGATGTCGCAGAGGACGGCACCTACAGCTCACCGATCGACAACCCCAACCGCCGCTTTTTCACCATGATCGGCACGCTGATCCGGGGCCGAATCACGGTCGGCGGCAGCGCTGGCAGCGCCGCGCGGGTAGCGCTGGACATCGCCACCCGGTATGCGTTGCAGCGCAGGCAGTTCAGCGCTCCCGACGAGGAGGGCGAGGTGCTGATCATGGATTACCTGGTACACCAGCGCCGCCTTTTTCCGCTGATCGCGAAGTCTTACGCGTTGCAGTTCGCACAGAACGAGCTGGTGGCCAAGTGCCACGATCTCCAGACGGCCGACGCCCCCGACGCCGAGGAACAGCGGGAGCTGGAAGCGCGGGCCGCGGGTCTGAAAGCCGCCAACACCTGGCACGCGTCCAAGGCCATCCAGGAAGCGCGGGAGGCGTGCGGAGGCGCGGGCTACATGGCCGACAACCGCTTGATCGCCTTACGGGCCGACACCGACGTGTTCACCACCTTCGAGGGCGACAATCACGTGTTGACCCAGTTGGTGGCCAAAGAGCTGCTGACCGCCTACGCCGACGACATCAAGAGCATGAGCCCGGTGGAATGGGTGCGGTTCGCGGCCAACTTCGCCGGTGAGCGGGTGCTGAAACGCACTGCGGCCGAGACGATCATCCAGACCATCGTCGACGCACGCCAGGACAACGAGGAAGAGGGCAGCCTGTTCAACCGCGGCACGCAGGTCACGATGTTCGAGGACCGCGAGGAATACCTGATCGCCTCGGTGGCGCGCCGGCTGCAAGCGAAGTCCAAAGAGATGTCGGCGTTCAACGCCTTCAACGCCGTGCAGGATCACGTCTTGCATGCCGCACAAGCCCATATCGACCGGGTGGTGCTGGAGGCATTCGTCGCGGGAATCGAGGGGTGCGAAGACGAGGAGGCGCGCGAGGTGCTCGGCCTGGTCTGCGACCTCTACGCGCTGTCGGTGATCGAAGAGGACAAGGCGTGGTACGTCGAGCATCGGTATCTGTCGACCGAACGCGCCAAGGCGGTCACTCGCGGTATCAACGACCGGTGCCGGCTGCTGCGGCCATATGCCGAAACCCTGGTCGACGGGTTCGGGATCCCTGAGCCGTTGCGATACGCCGAGATGCTGCACCCGGAGAACCTGCCCGGGTGATCTAGTTGGCCGTCTGGGCCGAACAAGCCTTGCCCCCAAAGCAATTCGGGAGGGTCAGCCGACGGTGGTTCCACCCTCGGCGATCCGGCGTACCGCGTTGAGGAAGAGGTCGATCTTCTCGAAGGTGTTGTAGAACGCGAACGACGGGCGCACAGCGGGCTGAGCCGAACAGCTGAAACGCCACATGGCCTATAGTGGGGCTATGCAACACGCCGCACACCTGCGCCTTGTCCCGTCGCGCTGCCTCGTCGTGCACTGTTGTTGCTGTTGTTGTTGATTTTCTGACGCCCGGTTGCGTTGGACGGTGCGTCGCACCGGTTCAAGCCCCGTTGCGCTAGCTATTCCGACCGAGATGGCCATAGAGTTCGACATTAGCTGGATGACCGACGAACCCTGGTCCGACATTGTTGGAGACGGATGTAAGTGAGTATCGCCGAGGACGTCACGCAACTTATTGGGCGCACGCCCCTGGTCCGGTTGAACCGGGTTACCGACGGCGCGGGCGCCGATGTTGTTGCGAAGCTGGAATCGTTCAACCCGGCCAACAGCGTGAAGGATCGCATTGGGGTGGCCTTGATCGACGCGGGCGAGGAAGCGGGCCTGATCAAGCCGGACACCATCATCCTTGAGCCGACCAGCGGCAACACCGGCATCGCGCTGGCGATGGTGGCCGCGGCGCGTGGATATCGGATCACGCTGACTATGCCCGAGACGATGAGCGTCGAGCGGCGCAAGCTGTTGCACGCGCTCGGTGCGGAGCTCGTCCTCACGCCCGGTCCCGAAGGCATGCCGGGCGCTATCGCCAAGGCCGAGGAATTGGCGAAAAGCGACGAACGCTATTTCATCCCACAGCAGTTCGAGAACCCGGCCAACCCGGCGATCCACCGCAAAACCACAGCCGAGGAGGTGTGGCGCGACACCGATGGCAGGATTGACTTTTTCGTGTCCGGGGTCGGCACCGGCGGGACCCTGACCGGCGTTGCCCAGGTGATCAAGGAGCGCAAACCCTCAGTGCAATTCGTGGCTGTAGAGCCCGCCGCCTCACCGGTGCTGTCGGGCGGGCAGAAGGGACCCCACCCGATTCAGGGCATCGGCGCCGGGTTCATCCCGCCGGTGCTGGACATGGATCTGGTCGACGAGGTCATCACCGTCGGTAACGACGACTCGATCAACCTGGCCCGCCGCCTTGCCCGCGAGGAGGGGCTGCTGGTCGGCGTCTCTTCGGGTGCGGCGGTGGTGGCCGCGCTGCAGGTGGCCCGTCGCCCTGAGAATGCCGGCAAGCTCATCGTCGTGGTGCTACCCGACTTCGGCGAGCGGTATCTGAGCACCCCGCTGTTCGGCGACGTAACCGATTAGCCATGCTCGCGGCGATACGGCGTGACATAACGGCAGCCAGGCAGCGCGATCCGGCCGCCCCCACAACGCTGGAGGTGATCTTTGCCTACCCCGGCGTGCACGCGATCTGGGGTCACCGGATCAGCCACTGGCTGTGGAATCGCGGCGCAAGGGTGGCCGCGCGCACGCTCGCGGAATTCACCCGCATTCTGACTGGGGTCGACATCCACCCGGGCGCGACCCTCGGCCCGGGCCTGTTCATCGACCACGCGACCGGCGTGGTAATCGGGGAAACGGCCGAAGTGGGCGAGGACGTGATGATCTACCACGGCGTAACCCTCGGCGGTAGCGGCAGGGACACCGGCAAACGGCATCCGACAATCGGTGACCGGGTAATCATCGGCGCCGGAGCCAAGGTGCTCGGCGCGATCAAGGTCGGCGACGACAGCCGGATTGGCGCCAACGCCGTCGTGGTCAAAGAAGTGCCATCCAGCGCCGTAGTCATCGGGGTCCCCGGGCAGATCATCAGCCGCGCTCGGCCCGGCACCGGGGACGATTCGGTGATGCCCGATTTAGTGGGCGTGAGTTTGCAGTCGTTGCTCACCCGAGTCGCCAAACTCGAAGCCCAGAACGACGGCCCTCAGACCGGCCGCGTCATCCGGCCCCCCGAAGCCGGAGTGTGGCACGGCGAGGACTTCTCGATCTGAGCCCGTTTCAGGCCGCGCCCTCTCCACCACTGTCGCGCGTCATCTGTTATCGCGCCCGCAGGTCGACCTCGCCGAATGAGTGGATCCAACGATGCGGTGGGCGCGGGGAATTCGGCTCGCCGACGCGATCGACGCCGAGCACCGACCAACCCGAGGCGACCGCGGCATCGAGTTCGTCAGGGTGATCGGACAAAAACAGGATTCGGTCGGGGTCCAGCCCGATTGCGTGGGCGATCGTCTGGTAGGACGAGCTCTCGCGCTTGGGGCCGGCGGTGGCGAGATCAAACCAGCCGCTGATCAGTGACGCCAGCTCGCCACCACGAACGTTGGCGAACCAATCCTGTTGATTGCGAATCGAACCCGACGAAAAGACATATAGCGCAATGCCGCTCTGGTACCAGGTCGCCAGCGCCGCCGGGACATCGTCGAAGAATTTGCCATGAAGTTCACCGCGGCGGAAGCCTTCCGCGCAGATCAATCCCTGTGCGGTTTTCAACGGCTCGGCCTTGACATCCGAATTCAGCCAACCTTGAAGCGTTTCCGCCACTTCGGCCGGGCCAGCGTTGGGATGCCCGATCAATTCCCGTGTCTGCACGATCACCGGATCCGCGGCACCACCGGGATTGTCGGCCAGCCACTGCCCAAGATGCGCCCTGGTGTACTCGTAGAGCCCCTCCCGCACCGAGCGGGTCGGGCTGGTGGTGCCCTCGATGTCGATGACGATTGCGGCGATCACGCCGCGACGAGCTGATCGAGCGTCGGGAAGCGTTCACCAATGCGATCGCCGGTGAAATTGCCGATCCAGCCATCCTTTTCTTCGAAGAACCGGATCGCCACGAAGTCGGGCCGGGCGCCCATATCAAACCAATGGCGGGTGCCTGCCGGCACCGACAGTAAATCGCCGCCCTGGCACACCACTGCCAGCACTTCGGGTTCGAGATGCAGATAAAAGCAGCCACGGCCGGCAACGAAGAAGCGCACCTCGTCCTCTGCGTGGCGGTGCTCGCCAAGGAATTTCGAGCGAGCGGTGGCAGCCACCTCGGGCCACCTGGCATCGTTGTCGTCGGGGTGTATCGCGGCGACGTCGATGTGCTGGTAGCGGCCGTCGCTGTTGAGAGTCTCGACACGGTCGGCGAATTCGGCCAGGATCTGCGCGGACGGCCGGTGCACGTCGAGGCCGGACGTGGTCGGCCACCGGTCGAAAACGATGTCCCGCTTGACGAGTTCGGCTCCGATCAGGCCGGGGTCGGTTGTGCGCAGCCGCACGTCGGCAGCGTCAGCTTCGGCCATCACTTGCAGCAGTGTCATGTTGGCCCTCCCGGCATCTGGCTCAGATCCCGTTGGCCGGTGAGTGTGGCCAACTCGCACATCGCCTCCAGGCATTCCACCCGGTCGCGGGCCTGGGCGAGGTCGGCGCCCCACGCGGTGATGCCGTGGCCGGCGATGAACAAGACCGGTGGAGCGTCACGGTGCGTAGTCAAGTAGCCCTCGATGTCGGCGCCGATGCGCGAGACGTCGGAGTGGTTGGCGAACACTGGGATGCTAATCGTTTCTGTCCTGCCCAGCCCTTTGATCAGCTCGTAGCCGCTGAACGTCAACGCCTGCGACGCATTGATCGATTGGGCGGTCGCATGTGGGGGGTGCACGTGGACGACGGCATCGGCGTCGGTGGCGCGGTAAACGGCGGTATGGATAGCGGTCTCCGCCGACGGGCGGCAGTTACCCGAAACCGGTTGGGAGTCAGCCACCTTCACCGTCACCATGTCGTCGGCGGTGAGCTCGCCCTTGGACAGTCCGCTTCCGGTGATCACGGCATTCTGTCCGGCACGCATCGAAATGTTGCCGGCAGTGCCCGGCATCCAGCCACGCGTATACAGGTCGCGGGCGATGTCGGCGATCTTGCGCGGCACAAAGGTATTCGCGCCACTGGTCTGTTCGACCGGACCGTTCTCTGTGACGACCGCGGAGACCAGTTCCGGTGGGGTGACGTCGAAGGCGGGGTTGAAGACGGGGGTGCGCTCGGGGGCGGTGGCTATGCCGCCGAGATGAGTGACCTCGACCGCGGCCCGCTCCTCCACCTCAATCTCGGGCCCGCTCGCCGTAGCGAGGTCACGAGTCGACTCGGGTGCGACGACGATGAACGGGATGCCGTGGCGGTGCGCCGCCAGCGCCAACGCGTAGGTGCCGATCTTGTTGGCGACCGAGCCGTCCGCGGTGATGCGGTCGGCACCGACGATGACGCAGTCGACCTGCCCGGTGGCCATCGCCCAGGCCCCGGCGGAGTCGATCGTCAGCCGGTGCGGAATACCGGCCTCGGCTAGCTCCCACGCGGTCAGCCGGGCCCCTTGCAGCAGCGGTCGCGTCTCGTCGACCAGAACGTCAGCGACCCTGCCGCGGTCGTGCAGCACCCGCAGCGCACCGATCGCGGTGCCGAATGCCGTGGTTGCCAGCCGCCCGGTGTTGCAGTGGGTAAGAATGCGCAGCGGCCGATCGGGACACAACCGTCCCACGAGATCGGCGGCGTGGGTGGCACAGCCTTGGTTGACGCGAGCATCCTCCGCCAGCATCTCTCGGGCCTCGGCGAGCACCGCGTCGGGTCCCTCGGGCAGTTTGACCAGTGCACGTTGCACACCCCAAGCCAAGTTCGCCGCGGTGGGCCGCGCCGACGCGATCCGGGCCGCCTCCAGCCTGACCTTCTCGACATCGGCCCCGTGTGCGAAGGCCGCCAGCGCCACCCCGAACGCGCCTGTCACCCCGAGCGCCGGTGCACCCCGGATGGCCAAGGTCTTGATGGCGTCGATGAGCTCGTCGACTCCTGTGATCCGCAGCTGACGCAGCTCGTGGGGCAACGCGCGCTGGTCAACGGCAACCAATGCACCGTCGGCCCAGGTTATCGAGCTTGCAGAGGGCGACCCAACTGGCGTCACAGGCCCAATCGAAACACATGGCTCCGACCCCGTGAAGGCGGCTCGACAGGACAATCGCGCCGATCTGGACGATGATGGACTGATGCGACTGCCCCTCCTGCTTGCCAGCGCCGCTGCCGTTGTCGGCCTGGCCGTGCCGGCGCTGGCCGACCCCGACCCGAGCCCGGGCCCTGTCCCCGACGATCCTGCCGCTGATGCGCACTTCCTGGACACGCTGAACCAAGCGGGCATGACCTATCGCAGCGGGCCGGACGCCGTCGCGGCCGGCAGAATGGCCTGCAACATGATGATTTCGGGGCGATCGGAAATGGACGTCGTCAATGAGTTGTCGGCGCGCAATCCCGGATTGAACAATGGCGGCGCGATGAGGTTCGCGGCGCTGGCCTCGAGCACTTACTGTCCGCAGTACCTGAATGCGTCGAGTGCGAAGACCAGCCAGCCCCTTATCCCTGGTCTTGGTCCGCGTCAATTGGGCCAGTGACAGACACTGCTCCCCCGCCTGGACTCGAACCAGGAACCTATCGGTTAACAGCCGAACGCTCTGCCAATTGAGCTACAGGGGACTGCCCGACCCTGTTGCGGATCGCGGGATGACTCTAGCGTACCGGCGTGCTCACGCCCAACCAGATCGAACGCCTGCCCCAAGAAGCGCGCCCGCCTAGATAAGGCAGGATGGGGTCAAGAGCACCAATGTCGGGAGGGATCGATTTGATCCGGTATGTCGTCGTGCTGGGACTGGGCTACGTGCTGGGCGCGAGGGCCGGTCGCCGCCGCTACGAGCAGATCGTCGGCACCTACCGCGCTTTGACCAGCAGTCCCGCCGCCAAGTCGGTCATCGAGGCGGGCCGGCGCAAGATCGCGAATCGGGTGTCGCCCGACGCGCGCATGGTGACGCTGACCGAGATCGACAACGAGACCAGCGTGGTCGAGCCTGAAACATCGCGGCGAGCTCCCTGATCGAGTGGTGTTCAGGCGGTGAGATCGTCGCCGCTGGCCTGCTCGAGCAGGCTGCGCCGGTAGGCTTCCATCGCCACCAGGTCGCCGAACAGCGCGTGATACTCATCGCCTTGCTCGACCGGTGACATGCGCTGCAGCTTGGATTTGACCTCCGCGATCTGTCGGCCCACCCAAACCTCTTGCAGACGCGCCAGCACCCCGGCGATGTAGCGGGGCAGCTTGTCATCATCGTCGACTCGGATGGTCTCGACGCCGAGTTCGCTAATCAACCCGGCAGCCGCCGGCGACAGCGCCTTTTGGCGCACCGCATCAAGCCACTCCGCCCCGCCCATGCCGGTCCCGGTCCCGCCGGCCGCCGCGATGGCCGTGCACACCGCGGCATAGCCCGGATGGGTGAAGCTTTCGACGGTCAACGCGTCGAACACCGGCCCGGCCAGCGCCGGGTACTGCAACGCCGACTTGAGTGCTTCGCGCTGCGGCCACAGCGTGGGGTCATGGGGATCGGGACGAATGGCGGCTGGTGCGGGCGAACGGGTGTTGGCATGCGCGACAGCGGTACGACGGGGTTTGCCCCGGCTCTGACCGGTGGGATTCTTGGCCTCTTCGCGCACCCGGCCGATGACCTGCGCGACATCGGGCCAGCCGATCCAACCCGCGAGTTGGCGGGCGTACTCGTCACGCAGCGTGGGGTCTTTGATCTGAGCGACTATCGGTACGCACCGACGCAGTGCGGCAACTCGGCCCTCGGCGTTGTCCAGGTCCACCTCGGTCAGCGTCGCGCGAATTGCGAACTCGAACAACGGGGTTCGTCGCGCCACCAGATCGCGCAGCGCGCCGTCGCCGGAGGCCAGACGTAGATCGCAGGGGTCCATGCCGTCGGCGGCGACCGCGACGAAAGACTGGCCGGCCAGATGCTGTTCGCCGGCGAACGCCTTGAGGGCGGCTGCCTGGCCGGCTTCGTCCCCGTCGAACACGTAGATCAGTTCACCGCGAAAGAAGTTGTCGTCCATCATCAATCGGCGCAGCATCGCCAGGTGCTCGTCGCCGAATGCGGTGCCGCAGGATGCGACCGCCGTCGACACACCGGCCAAATGCATTGCCATCACGTCGGTGTAGCCCTCGACGACGACGGCCTGATGCCCTTTGGCGATGTCGCGTTTGGCCAGGTCGATTCCGAACAACACCGACGACTTCTTGTACAGCGGTGTCTCGGGGGTGTTGACGTACTTGGCTTCCATCGGATCGTCGTCGAACAGCCGCCGCGCCCCGAACCCGATCACCTCTCCGGCCGACGTGCGAATCGGCCATAGCAACCTGCGGTGAAACCGGTCGATCGGGCCGCGACGACCTTCGCGCGACAGACCTGCCGCCTCCAGCTCTTTGAACTCAAAACCCTTGCGCAGCAGATGTTTTGTCAGCGAATCCCATCCTGACGGCGCAAATCCGCAGCCGAAGTGACGGGCGGCGTCGGCATCGAAGTTGCGCTCGGTCAGGTACTGGCGTGCCGGTAGCGCCTCCGCGGATTCCAGGGCTGCCGCGTAGAACGCCAGTGCCGCGGCATTGGCGGCCAGCAGTCGGCTGCGACTGCCCCGGTCACGCTGCACACTGGTGGCCGCGCCGGTGTAGCTGATCGTGTACCCGATTCGGTCGGCCAGCAGTTCGACAGCCTCGACGAAGCTGACGTGTTCGATCTTCTGGACGAACGCGTAGACGTCGCCACCTTCGCCACAGCCGAAGCAGTGGAAGTGACCGTGGTTGGGCCGCACATGGAACGACGGCGACTTCTCGTCATGAAACGGGCACAGGCCTTTGAGTGAGTCCGCGCCGGCACGACGCAGCTGGACATAGTCGCCGACGACCTCGTCGATGCGGACTCGTTCGCGGATGGCGGCGATATCGCGATCGGATATGCGGCCGGCCATCGGCTCAGTGTAGAGGTGCCGGCCGGCGACGATGCCCGAAGCCGGTGGTCAAGTGCCGGTGGTTTCAATGCGTTCCAGGCGTCCCTCGGTGAACGAAGCGATCTGGTCGACGATGACCCGCAGTCGCTCGCCGTCGTCGGCGGCGGTGTTGAATGCCGGCACGAACACCGGGTCGAGGGTTCTGGGCGCTCCGGCCAGCAGCCAATGCGCCACCCGGTGGATGCGTTCGCGCTGCAAGCGCTGACGTTCTTGGTGTCGCGGATCGGACATGATGAACTGCAACGCCAGGGTCTTGAGCACCGCAACCTCGGCGCGCACCACCTCGGGCACCTGCAGGTCGACGTTGTAGCGGACGAGGGGGCCCGGACCTGCGCTCGCCCGGGTAGCTGCAATCGCTGCCGAGACGAACCGACCCACCAGCTCGCTGGTGAGCCGCTTGAGCGCAACCGAGGCCGACAGCGTGGCGTCGTACTTGCCGATCGCCGCGACTACCGGCAGCCCGGACAGCCGATGCGCGGCTGCGACCAGGTCCGCGGCACGCACCCGGCCGAAGTCGCGCTCGCCGACCTTGGCCAGCGCGGCGGCCTCGTCATCGTCGGCGAGCACCCGTAAGTCGATCCGGCCGGCGATGACGCCGTCCTCCACGTCGTGCACCGAATAGGCGACATCGTCGGCCCAGTCCATTACCTGAGCTTCCAGACAGGCCCGATCTGCGGGTGCGCGTTCGCGCACCCAGGCGGCGGCGTCCTGGTCGAAGTCATAGAAGCCGAACTTGCGTCGGTCCCGACCCCGCGTCCACGGATATTTGGTGACCGCATCCAATCCCGCCCGGGTCAGGTTCAGGCCAACGCTATGTCCCTGCTGGTCAAGGACTTTGGGCTCCAAGCTTGTTAGGATCCGAAAGTTCTGCGCATTACCCTCGAACCCGCCGTGCGCCGCGGCGAGCTCATCAAGCGCCTGCTCGCCGTTGTGCCCGTAGGGCGGGTGTCCGATGTCATGGGCCAAACCGGCCATATCGACCAGGTCGGGGTCGCAGCCCAACCCGATCGCCATCCCCCGCCCGATCTGGGCGACTTCCAGCGAATGGGTCAGCCGGGTGCGTGGGGTATCGCTTTCCCTCGGTCCGACAACCTGTGTTTTGTCGGCCAGTCGGCGCAGCGCGGCGCTGTGCAGAACCCTGGCGCGGTCCCGGGCGAAGTCGGTGCGGTGCTGGGCCTCGGTGCCCGGTAGGCCCGCGGTCTTCGGTGCCTCGGGCACCACCCGCTGGCGGGCGAAATCGTCATAGGGGTCTTGCTGACTCATCGACCCACAGTCTGCCAGCAGCACTTGGCTATGCCGCGGAGCGGATTAGATTGTCGAGCATGAGCAAAGTCCGCTCGCTTGCCGTATTACTGGCGGTCCTGATCACCGCATTACTGGTGGCGCCGTCCGCCACCGCGCAGCCGCCCTTCCGGCTGCCCACCTATCTCACCGACAACGCGGGGGTGTTGAATGATTCGAGTCGCGCCGCGATCCAGTCGGCAACGGGCAAGCTCTACTCCGACCGACACATCCAGCTGTGGGTGGTTTTCACCGACAGCTTCTCCGGACAACCAGCCGAGAGCTGGGCGCGAAGTACGTGGTCCGCAAGTGACCTGGGCGACTTCGACGCACTGCTCGCCGTCGCCACCGTCGACCACGCCTACTGGTTGCTTGTCCCCAGCACGGTGCAGACGATCAGCCCGGGTCAGCTCAATGATCTGCGAAGAAACCAAATCGAACCCGCGCTGCACCGCGGCGACTGGAGCGGTGCCGCGGTGGCGGCGGCCAACGGAATCGACCGGCCGCAGGGCTCGTCATCGTGGGCACCGCTGCTGATCGCGCTCGGTGTGATCGCGGTGGTGGTGCTGGCTCTCCTCATGGTCACGCGGTACCGGCGCCGCCGGCGGCGCGCAGCCGAACTGGCTGCCGCGCAACGCGTCGACGCCACCGACCCGGACGCGCTGGCGGCGTTGTCCCTGGGCGCCCTCGACGACCTGTCCCGCTGGAAAGTCGTCGATGTCGACAACGCGGTGCGGACCAGCGCCAACGAGCTGGCGCTGACCATCGAGGAGTTCGGCGAACCGCGAACCCAGCCGTTCACTCGTGCGGTGAACAGCGCCAAAGCCGCTCTGTCGCAGGCGTTCACCATCCGCCAACAGCTTGACGACGCGATACCCGAGACCCGAGCGCAGCGGCGCGAGCTGTTGACCCAGGTGATCGTCGCGGCGGCGCGAGCCGATCGTGAGCTGGAGTCGCAGCGCGAGGCCTTCGAGCAGATGCGCGACCTGGTGGTCAACGCGCCAGAGCGCCTGGACGCCTTGACTCAACAGATCGTCGAGCTGACGGCGCGCATCGCCCCGGCCGAACAGCGAATGACTGAGCTGCACAACGAATTCGATACGTCGGCTCTGAGTTCGGTGGCCACCAATGTCGCGACCGCCAAGGACCGGTTGTCATTCGCCGACCAGAATCTCACCCATGCGCGAGATGTGGCGGCCAAGCCGGTCAGCGGCGAGCAGAGCGGCCTGGTGGACGCGGTACAGGCCGCCGAGTCGTCGCTGGGGCAAGCGCGTGCTTTGCTCGACGCGGTGGACAGCGCCGCCAATGACATCCGCCACGCCGTGGCCACCCTGCCGTCGCTGATCGCCGATATCCAGGCCGGAATCGAACACGCCGACACCCAGATGCACCAGGCGCAGAAAACCAAGGCGCCGCACATCCGCGATTTGGCCGGTGCCCGCCAGGCCGCGGCCAAAGCGCTCGAGGCTGCACGCGCAGGCGGTTCAGCCGACCCGCTCGGCGCGTTCACCCAATTGACGCAGGCGGACGCCGCGCTGAATCGGCTGCTGGCCACCGTCGCCGAAGAGCAGGCCACCGCCGAGCGGCTCAACCGCACCCTCGAGCAGGCACTGTTCACGGCGCAGTCGCGGATTCATGCGGTATCCGAGTACATCGACACCCGCCGCGGCAGCATCGGTCCCGAGGCGCGGACCCGCCTGGCCGAGGCGAGCCGGCACCTGCAAGCCGCCTCGGACAAACGATCGACCGATCTGAGCGAAGCCATCACCCATGCCAATACCGCGGCAACACTGGCCGCTCAGGCTCAGTCACTGGCCAACGACGATGTCCAGTCCGCCCAGCTCGCCTACACCGGCCGCTACGGCGGCGGCAATCACATGGGCGCGATGATGGGCGGCATCATCATCGGCGACATGCTCGGCGGGGGAGGTTTCGGTGGCGGCTGGGGCGGCGGCTGGGGCCCGACGTCGTTCGGCGGTTCATCGGGCGGCGGCGGCTTCATGGGCGGCGGTGGACGGTTCTGAGCCATCGGGCGGCACAAGATCTTTTAGAGAAGGAGGGCGCGACAGCTCACCACGCCCTAGCGAGCTGTCGCGCCGAGTCTTGAAAAGCTGGGCGTCTTATCGTCCGCGTCAATAATGATATTGGCCGTATGAGTAATAAGCATGAAGATCGCGAAAATTCTTCAGCGGGATTTGTCGATGCTGGCCGGCGAAGCCATCTCGGCGGACTAGCAGGCGCGCAGGCGTGACCCCAAAAAACCGGCTACCGCGTCGATTCCCACCCGTTCCTGAGTCATCGCGTCCCGCTCGCGGATGGTGACGGCATGATCGTCGAGCGAGTCGAAATCCACCGTCACGCAATACGGGGTGCCGATCTCGTCCTGGCGCCGGTAGCGCCGTCCGATCGCGCCGGCGTCGTCGAACTCGACGTTCCAGTATTTGCGCAACTCGGCGGCCAGATCGCGGGCCTTGGGGCTGAGTTCGGCATGACGAGACAGCGGTAGCACCGCGGCTTTCACCGGCGCCAGCCGCGGATCCAGCCGTAGCACGGTGCGCTTGTCCACGCCGCCTTTGGCGTTGGGTGCAGTGTCCTCGTGGTAGGCGTCAATCAAAAACGCCATGAACGATCGCGTCAGACCCGCCGCCGGTTCGATCACGTACGGCACGTAGCGGGTGTCGTTGACCTGGTCGTAGAAGGACAGGTCGACACCGGAATGCTTTGCGTGCGTAGAGAGGTCGAAGTCGGTGCGATTGGCCACGCCCTCGAGTTCGCCCCACGGATTGCCCGAAAAGCCGAACTTGTACTCGATATCGACGGTGCGATCCGAGTAATGCGACAGCTTGTCTTCGGGGTGCTCGAACAACCGCAGGTTCTCGGGGTCGATACCGAGTTCGGTGTACCAGCCCAGCCGCGTGTCGATCCAATACTGGTGCCACTCTTTGGCCGTCGAGGGCTCAACGAAGAACTCCATCTCCATCTGCTCGAACTCACGCGTGCGGAAGATGAAGTTGCCCGGGGTGATCTCATTGCGGAAACTCTTGCCGATCTGGCCGATACCGAACGGGGGCTTGCGGCGCGCCGTGGTAACCACGTTGGCGAAGTTGACGAAAATCCCCTGCGCGGTTTCCGGCCGCAGATAGTGCAGGCCCTCCTCGGTCTCGATCGGACCGAGGTAGGTCTTGAGCATCATGTTGAACTCGCGCGGCTCGGTCCACTGGCCGGGCTCGCCGGTTTCCGGGTCCCGAACATCGGCCAGGCCGTTGGGCGGCGGATGGCCGTGCTTGGCTTCGTACGCCTCGATCAGGTGATCGGCACGATAACGCTTGTGCGTGATCAGCGATTCGACCAGCGGGTCGTGGAACACCTCGACGTGGCCGGAGGCGACCCACACCTCGCGCGGCAGGATGATCGAGGAGTCCAGGCCGACGACGTCGTCGCGGCCGGTGACGACCGCCCGCCACCACTGCCGCTTGATGTTCTCCTTGAGTTCCACCCCCAGCGGCCCGTAGTCCCATGCCGATTTGGTGCCGCCGTAGATCTCGCCCGACGGGTAAACCAGACCGCGCCGTTTAGCGAGGTTGACAACGGTGTCGATGACGGACGCCACGAGGTAGTGCACTCCTGTCTTTGGATCCGGGACGATCTGACCGGCACTGAGCCAGTGCGCGCCGGTGAGCACACGTCATCGTAGCGATCGACCACCAGCTCTTTGACATGCGTGGTTATGCATGTGAAGGTGGAAAGTGCCGGCAGGTTGTCCAGAGACTCCCAGAGATAGCCCGGCCCGAAAGTGGTGGTGATGTCCCCCGCAACATCAACCGAGCCCGACGGCGATATCGGCTCCGCTTTGGTGGAACGCCACGAGCACGGCGATGCTGACTTCGTCGAACTCCCCGCGCCACCGCCGCGAGAAATTCTCGAGGCCGCCGGTGAGCTGCTGCGTGCGCTGGCCGCGCCGGTGCGGATCGCCATCGTGCTGCAGTTGCGCCAATCGCAGCGTTGCGTGCACGAACTGGTCGATGCGTTGGGGGTGCCGCAACCGCTGGTGAGCCAGCACCTGAAGATCCTCAAGGCCGCGGGTGTGGTCTCCGGAGAGCGGTCCGGTCGCGAAGTGCTCTACCGGCTGGTCGACCACCACCTGGCTCATATCGTGATCGACGCTGTCGCGCACGCCGGCGAGGAACGGCGCATATGAGTAGCCCCAGCGTGCGATCCACCCGGCAACGAGCGGCGATCTCGATGCTGCTGGACACTCTCGACGAGTTTCGTTCGGCCCAAGAACTGCACGACGAATTACGTCAGCGCGGCGAGAACATCGGCTTGACCACGGTTTACCGGACGCTGCAGTCGATGTCGGCCGCGGGCCTGCTCGACACGCTGCGCACCGACACCGGGGAGTCGGTCTACCGGCGGTGTTCAGAACACCATCATCACCATCTGGTGTGCCGCAGCTGTGGTTCCACCGTCGAGGTGGGCGACCACGAGGTTGAGACGTGGGCTTCGGAGGTGGCGACCAGACACGGGTTCTCCGATGTCAGCCACACCATCGAGATCTCCGGAATCTGCTCGGAGTGTGGGGGCTGAGGTTCAACCCGTCAGCGTGCTGCGGATGTCGGCGCCCTTGTCGAGCACCATCAGAATCAGCGTGCGCAGCGCGTCATCGCTCAGGCCACCGCCTGGAAAGTTGTAGCGCAGCATCACGTCTGCGGTCTTGCCCGAGTTGCGTTTGGCGGTCGTTTCGCTGGCCTTCTCCACCACCGCCACCGATCCCAGCTGAGTGTTGGCCGCCTGCTCAGCCACCTTGTCACGAATCTTTTTGGTCAACACCAGATCCCACGCCACAATTTGGGTCAGTGACACCAGGTCGAGATCTTCGGTGACGGTCACCACCCGCAACGACGCGATAGTGCCGGCGTGACGCACGGTCAGCGCACCGTCGGGTTCCTCCTCGACGGGTAGCACTTCGCCGAGCACCGTGAGCAACCGCTCCTGCAATGAAGGCATCAGGCCGTCCCGAATCGTCGATGCCGCGACGCGTATTCCTCGCAGGCCGCCCACAGATCGCGGCGATCGTAGTCGGGCCAGAGTTTGTCTTGGAAGATGTACTCGGCATAGGCCGCCTGCCACAACATGAAATTGCTGGTCCGCTGCTCGCCCGAGGTCCGCAGTAACAGATCTACGTCGGGAATGTCGGGCCGGTGCAGGTGGCGGGCCACAGTCGCCTCGGTGACCCGCTCGGGATTCAGCCTGCCCGCGACGGCCTCACGCGCGATGTCCCTTGCAGCTTCGGCAATTTCGGTACGACCGCCATAGTTGACGCAGTAGTTCACCGTGATGACGTCGTTGCTTCTGGTCATTTCCTCCGCGATCGCCAACTCGTTGATGACGCTGCGCCACAGGCGTGGACGCGAGCCCAGCCACCGGATTTTTACGCCCATCTCCTTGAGGTTCTCCCGACGGCGTCGTACCACATCGCGGTTAAACCCCATCAGAAAACGGACTTCTTCGGCGGAGCGCTTCCAGTTCTCCGTGGAAAAGGCGTAAAGGCTCAGCCATTTGATGCCTATTTCAATTGCGCCGCAGGCGATGTCGATGACTACCGCCTCGCCCATCTTGTGGCCTTCGACTCGGGTCAGTCCGCGCTGGGTGGCCCAGCGTCCGTTGCCGTCCATCACAATGGCGACGTGGTTAGGCAGCTGGTCGGCGGCGATCCGCGGCGCGGCCGCCTTGGAGATGTGCTGCGGGGGCCGGCGCGGGCCGCCATCAGGTGACGGTGGCAACTTGGGAAACACCACTGGCCACGTCGACTTGTCGGGGAACGTCGGGTAGTCGTCGGGTGCGGGATCCAGCTGTGGGAAGTCGGGCGCCCTCCGTTTGCGCTCAGCCCTCCGCTGCAAGCGGGTCACCCGGCTCGTCCCCATGCGGCACATCCTGCCTGACCAAAGCTATGCGACGGTCGGCGAGGCCCGAAAGGTTTGGGTAGCCATGATCGACCCGGCCGATCCGCTCGACCAGCGGCAACGTTCGCAGCTGCCGCTCCAGATGCCATTGCAGGTGAGCGGCCACCAGTCCGCTGGCCTGGCTGCGGGCCGACTGTGGCGCGGCCTGCGCGGCCTCCCAATCGCCGTCGCGCAACGCTGACATCAGATCCAGCACGCCCAGCGGCGGTGTCGTCGCACCGGCCGGGCGGCAGTACCCGCAGACGCTGCCGCCTGCGGCGATGTGAAATGCCCGATGCGGGCCCGGTGTGCCGCAGCGAGCGCATTCGGTCAGTGCCGGGGCCCACCCGGCGATGCTCATGGCACGCAGCAGATAAGCGTCCAGCACCAACTCGCGGGGTCGGCGAGCGTCGGCCACCGCCCGCAGCGCACCGACCGTGAGTTGATGTAACGCCGGAGCCGGTGCCCGTTCCTCACCGGCGAGGCGCTCGGCGGTTTCCAGCATCGCGCACGCGCAGGTGTATCGACCGTAGTCGCTGACGATGTCGGTGGCGAACGCGTCAAGCGAGACGACCTGGGTGACGATGTCCAGGTTGCGGCCAGGGTGTAGCTGCACGTCGATATGCGCGAACGGCTCCAGCCGGGCGCCGAACTTGCTGCGGGTACGACGCACACCCTTGGCCACCGCGCGGACCAGTCCGTGCTCGTGGGTGAGCAGGGTGACGATCCGGTCGGCTTCGCCGAGCTTGTGCTGGCGCAGCACCACCGCACGGTCTCGGTACAGCCGCATGGATACCAGTTTGTCACCGCGCTGCGACGGGACCTCCAGCACGCGCCGATAATGTCGATACCGATGAGTAACGCCGCCTATCACCGCTTCCCCACCCTGACCGACCAGCTCTACCAGCTGGCCAGCGGTGAGGTGACCTCCGATGAGCTGGTCCGCCGCTCGCTGCATGCCATTGACCGGAGCCAATCGACGCTGAACGCCTTTCGTGTGGTGCTCACCGAGACGGCACTGGCCGATGCCGCGGCCGCCGACCGGCGGCGTGCCGCCGGGGATCTGGCGCCGCTGCTCGGTGTTCCGATCGCGGTTAAGGACGATGTCGACATCGCTGGAGTACCGACCGCGTTCGGCACGTCCGGATTCGTTCCGCCGGCCACCCAGGACGCCGAAGTGGTGCGCCGGCTGAAAGTGGCCGGCGCGGTGATCGTCGGTAAAACCAACGCGTGCGAACTGGGCCAGTGGCCGTTCACCAGCGGACCCGGATTCGGGCACACCCGCAATCCGTGGTCGCGTCGGCACACCCCGGGCGGCTCCTCGGGAGGCAGCGCCGCCGCCGTGGCTGCCGGCCTGGTCACCGCCGCGATCGGCTCCGACGGGGCGGGCAGTGTTCGCATCCCGGCGGCCTGGACGCATCTGGTGGGCATCAAACCGCAACGGGGCCGCATCTCGACATGGCCGTTGCCGGAGGCGTTCAACGGCATCACGGTCAACGGCGTGCTGGCCCGTACCGTCGCCGATGCGGCGTTGGTGCTCGATGCCGCGTCGGGCAATGCTGACGGCGATCTGCACAAGCCGCGGCCGGTGACGTTGTCCGACCGCGTGGGCACCGCTCCTGGGCCGCTGCGCATCGCGATGTCAACCCGGTTTCCGTTCACCGGTTTTCCGGCACGGCTGCATCCGGAGATCAAGTCGGCACTGGAAACGGTGGGCGGCCAACTGCGCCTGCTGGGCCACAGCGTGGTTTCCGGCAACCCCGACTACGGCCTGCGACTGTCGTGGAACTTTTTATCGCGATCCACGTCGGGGCTGCTCGAATGGGTGGAGCGGTTAGGCAGCGGCGTGGAGTTGGACCAACGCACGATGTCCAATGTGCGGATGGGGCGGGTGCTTTCGGAGTCGATCCTGCGGGGCGCCCGCGCACACGAGGCCGCCGATCAGCACCGGGTGGGCTCAATCTTCCGCATTGTGGACGTGGTGCTGGCGCCCACCACCGCGCAGCCGCCGCCGCTGGTGCACGCGTTCGACAAGTTGGGCGGTTTGGGCACCGATCGGGTAATGATCGCCGCCTGCCCGGTGACGTGGCCGTGGAATGTGCTGGGATGGCCGTCGATCAGCGTCCCGGCCGGGTTTACCTCTAAGGGCCTGCCGATCGGTGTGCAGCTGATGGGACCGGCCAACAGTGAGCCGCTGCTGGTCTCGCTGGCCGCCGAATTGGAAGCAGTCAGCGGCTGGTCCGCCAAGCAGCCAGAGGTTTGGTGGAATACCGGCAGGGATACTCCTCCGGTCTCCAGGGGGCCGGCGCTGCGATGAAGGAGGTCTTGTGGGGGGATGGGTTATCGGACGTCTACCGGTGGCTGCGCATTCCCTACGGCGCTGGGTGCTTCCAAGTAGAAGCCAGGGCTGTGGTCGCGGGTGATTCCGCAGCCATCACGTCTAACTCGCGATTAAAAGCCAAGCCGACCAAGCTGTTTAGGGTCACGCTGCCAGTTCTTGGCGACTTTGACGCGCAGGTCGAGGTAGACCTTGTTGCCCAGCAACTTCTCGATCTGGCTGCGTGCGGCGGTGCCCACCTCACGCAGCCGTGCTCCGCTCTTGCCGATCACGATGCCCTTCTGGCTGTCGCGCTCGACGTAGAGAACGGCGTGCACATCGATCAGGTCGTCGCGCCCCTCACGTGGATTGACTTCGTCGATCACAACTGCCAGTGAATGCGGCAGCTCGTCGCGGACACCCTCTAAGGCAGCCTCCCGGATGAACTCGGCCATCAGCACTTCCTCGGGTTCATCGGTCAACTCACCGTCGGGATAATAAGCCGGCCCGGGCGGCAACGCCGCGGCCAGCACGTCGATCAGCACATCGATCTGCTCACCGGTGACCGCCGAGACAGGGACGACCTCGGCCGACTCGCCTACCAGCTCGCTGACCGCGACGAGCTGCGCGGCCAATTTGTCCTTGGACTCCTCGTCGATTTTGGTGACGACGGCAACCAATGTTGCTGTGGGCGCCGTGGAACGGATTTGCTCGACGATCCATCTGTCTCCCGGCCCTATGGTCTCGTTGGCCGGTATGCACAAGCCGATGGCGTCGACTTGGGCGTAGGTGTCGCGGACTAAGTCGTTGAGCCGCTTGCCCAGCAGGGTGCGTGGCCGATGCAGCCCGGGAGTGTCGACCAGGATGATCTGAAAGTCTTGGCGGTGCACAATGCCGCGAATGGTGTGGCGGGTGGTCTGCGGGCGGCTCGAGGTGATCGCCACTTTCGAGCCGACCAGCGCGTTGGTCAGCGTTGATTTCCCGGTGTTTGGCCGTCCAACCAGACAGACGAAGCCGGAGCGGAACTCAGTCACGTGAACCCGCCCAACGTGAAACTGTTGGGATTCCCGCGATCTTCCGCAGTGGTTTCACACTCGGCGCGGTCATGACACAACGTTGCCTGCCCGGTCGGTGATGATGACCTCCGCCGTGCCAGATAGTTCGCGGACCGCGGCGATGCCGGCGTCCTCGGCCGAGCCGGCGACCAGCACCGCAGCTTCCAGCCCGTGGGCCCCGCTGGACATCGCCGCGGCGACCGCCGTCTGCAACGCGGTCAACCGCAGCGCCGACAGGTTCACCGGTGCGCCAGCGTAGGTCCGGCCGTCGACGTCACGCACGGCTGCGCCGCTGCCGGCCTCGGCACGCGCCATTGCCGAGCGGGCCAGCACTACCAGCTTGGTGTCCTCGGCGTCGAGCGGCTCAGCCGTCATGGTTGACCTCCTGACCATCGTCGCCAGCGCGGCTCAGCAACACAGTGCCGACCCAGACCCGACCGCGGTGGTCGGGCCCGCCCTCGGCATGCAGCCGCAGCCCGTGCGATATCACCTCGGCGCCTGGCAGCGGGACGCGGCCCAGCTCTAAGGCCAACAGACCACCGACCGTGTCGACGTCGAGGTCCTCATCGAATTCCACGCCGTATAGTTCGCCGACGTCTTCGATCGGTAGCCGCGCCGATACCCGGAACCGGTTGTCGCCCAGGTCTTCTACCGGTGCAACCTCGGCTGCATCGTACTCGTCGGCGATCTCGCCGACGATCTCTTCCAGGACATCCTCGATCGTCACCAGCCCGGCTATCGCACCGTATTCGTCGACCAGCAACGCCATGTGGTTGCGGTCGCGCTGCATTTCTCGCAGCAGCGAGTCCAAGGGCTTGGAGTCCGGTACGAACACCGCAGGACGCATCACTTGGGCCACGCCGGTGTCCCGTCCACCGCTCGTCGAATTATATGTCTGTTGGACAAGGTCTTTCAGATACACGACGCCGACGATGTCGTCGACGTTTTCGCCGATCACCGGGATACGGGAATGCCCGCTTCGCACGGCCAGCGATGTCGCTTGGCCCGCCGATTTGTCCTTTTCAATCCAGATCATCTCGGTGCGCGGCACCATCACCTCCCGCGCTGGTGTATCGCCGAGTTCGAACACCGACTGGATCATCCGACGCTCGTCCGCGGCGACCACCCCGCGCTGCTGGGCCAGGTCGACGACTTCGCGCAACTCGATCTCGGAGGCGAACGGACCGTTGCGGAATCCCCGCCCCGGGGTCAGCATGTTTCCCAGCACCACCAGCAGTCGGCTGATCGGGGCCAGCAAGACCGAGATCACTTGCAGGGGTAAGGCCGACACTAACGAAATCGTGTAGGCGTTCTGGCGGCCCAGGGTGCGCGGGCCGACGCCGATGACGACGAAACTGATCACCACCATGATCGCGGCAGCAGCGGAGAGCCCCCAACCGTGGCCCAGATTGTGGCGGAGATGCACCACCAGCAATGCGGTTGCGGTGATCTCGCAGATGATCCGCAGCAGTACCACCAAGTTGATGTAGCGCGGCCGGTCGGCCATTACCTTGGCCAACCGCACCGCGCCGGGTCGCTCGTCACGGACCAGTTCGTGCACCCGCGCCAATGACACCGTGCTGATCGCTGCATCGATCGCCGCGAACAAACCGCCCAGACCGATCAGCACGATCGCGCCGAACAGCGGGGACAACCCGTTCAATTGTCGAAATACCTTGATTTGTCTAGCAGCCGCTGGTCTCTTTCGTTCTGCCGATCGTGATGGTAGGCCTCGACTTGGTCGGCGACCCACTCCTCGAGCAGACTGCGTTGCAGAGCGAACATCTCTTTTTCCTCGTCCGCCTCGGCGTGGTCATAGCCGAGTAAGTGCAGGACGCCATGGATTGTCAGCAGGGCCAGCTCGTGGCCCAACGAATGGCCTGCGGCGGCGGCCTGCTCGGCGGCGAATTCGGGGCATAGCACGATGTCGCCCAGCATTGCCGGTCCCGGCTCCGGCGCGTCGGGGCGGCCACCCGGTTCGAGCTCGTCCATGGGAAAGCTCATCACGTCGGTCGGCCCGGGCAAGTCCATCCAACGCATGTGCAGATCCGCCATCGCTGCGGTGTCCAACAGCAACATCGACAACTCGGCGGCCGGGTTGACTTCCATCCGGGCAATGACAAACCTTGCGACGCTGATCAGTTCGTATTCGGAAACGTCGTATCCCGATTCGTTGGCGACCTCGATGCTCACGGCGCTGTCACCGGCGATGACGGACGCTGGACGACCGCCGGGCGGCCCGATTCATCGTCAACTCAGGTGCTTCGTATTTGGCGTAAGCGTCCACGATTTCAGCGACCAGCCGATGCCGGACCACGTCAGCGCTTGTCAACTCAGCGATGTGGATGTCATCGATGTCCTCGAGGATGTCGACCGCGGCCTTTAGCCCCGACCTGTTGCCTCCCGGTAGATCGATCTGCGTAACATCGCCGGTGACAACGACTTTGGAGCCGAATCCCAGTCGGGTGAGAAACATCTTCATCTGCTCGGCGGTGGTGTTCTGCGCTTCGTCAAGGATGATGAACGCGTCATTAAGGGTGCGCCCACGCATGTACGCCAGCGGCGCGACCTCGATGACCCCGGACGCCATCAGCTTCGGGATCAACTCGGGATCCATCATGTCGTGCAGCGCGTCGTAGAGCGGACGCAGATACGGGTCGATCTTCTCGCTCAGCGTGCCGGGCAGAAAGCCAAGCCGCTCACCGGCTTCCACCGCCGGCCGGGTCAGGATGATGCGGGTGACCTTTTTGGTCTGCAACGCGTTGACCGCCTTGGCCATCGCCAAGTAGGTTTTGCCGGTGCCTGCCGGGCCGATCCCGAAGACGATGGTGTGGGCATCGATGGCGTCGACATAGCGCTTCTGATTGAGGGTCTTGGGCCGAATCGTCTTGCCGCGACGCGAAAGGATGTCTAGCGTCAACACCTCGGCTGGCGACTCGTTACCGGTGCCGACCAGCATGGCCACACTGTGGCGCACCACCTCGGGGGTCAGCGGTTGGCCACCGTCGACGATCGCGACGAGTTCGGAGAGCACCCGTTCGGCCAGCGCGACGTCGGCGGGCTCACCGGAGAGCGTCACCGCATTGCCGCGGACATGTAGGTCTGCGGCCAGGATGCGTTCGAGTGCACGCAGATTTTCGTCAGCGGAACCGAGCAGGCCCACGACGAGGTCGGGCGGAACGTCGATGCTGCTGCGGACCTGAGATGTCGACGAATCAGCAGCGTTGGTTTCGCGGGGCGTCACGTGGTCTCTGATGCCTGCTTTCTGCGGTGTAGCAATGGTTTGCTCGGACGGTTCAGTCTACCGCCGGTCGGTTTGCGAACCCAATGATTAGCCGTCGCGTGAGCGGACCGAAGCCGGCCGGCAGCGCATCCGGCCAACCGAACGATCTGTTGCCACCACGACGACCTGGTCGACGGCCCGGATGGTGTTGGCACGGAACGGTATCCGTCTGACATCGTGAAACGATGTCGCCTGCGATATCACCTTGGAGAAGGCATGCACCCCTCGGCAAGGGGCTCGTGGGATACATGAGGCTTGCGAGGCTGGCTAGGCGTTGTCGAGGATCTTCTCCGCCTGGGCAACGCCGGTCACCGGCAGTAATTTCTCGTCCAGCAGCCCGACCTGTACCAGCAGCGACGCCTGATCCCAATAGATTCGTTCGTGAGCCACCTTGTCCGCCTCGAATCCCACCACGGCCACTACCGGCAGCATCACCGCACGGTGGGTCGGCGCCACACCGGGAAGAAACGCTGGCATTGGTATGTCGTGGGTGAACGACATGATCATCTCGTCGACGAGGCGGTTCGCCCCGACTGTGCGACATACCGGGATGATCCTGGTGTCGGCGGGCCAGTGCCCGATGAAGTACTTGTCATAGAACTCGGTCAGCGCCGCGACGCCGGCACCGCCCATCATGGTCGGCACGTGGTTGACGTATGGGTCCGCGGTCATCGTCGCCATCGTCGCGGCCACATCCTTGACGACGAACTCGTCGGCGAGGTGCTCGTCGAAAATCGCGCTCAGATCGTAGGCAGTTCCGCTCATCCCACATGCTCCCTTCGGTTAGCCATCCCACCGCGGCGTCAACACACCCAACCCGCCCAACGCGACCGCCGCCGCGGTCGAGGTGCGCAGCACCGTCGGGCCCAGCCGTACCGCCGCGGCGCCCGCGCCGGTCAGCGCGTCGAGCTCGTCGGGAGCGATCCCGCCCTCAGGGCCCACCACCAACATCACCGACTTGGCTTGTCCCAGAGGCAGATCCGCCAGCCCAGCGGTAGCTGACTCGTGCAGCGTCAGCGCCACGCCACCTGAGGCCACCTCGTCGCGTATCCGCTGAGTTAGCGCGGCGGTGGACAGCACGCCGTCAACTGCCGGGATGTGCGCGCGACGGGATTGCTGTGCGGCGGCACGAGCGACCGATCGCCAGCGCCGCAGGCCGTTGTCGATGCGCGCCCCCTCCCAGCGGGCCACACAACGCGCGGCCTGCCATGCCACCAACGCATCGGCCCCGGCTTCGGTGGCCAGCTCGATCGCCAGCTCGGAGCGCTCGGCCTTGGGCAGCGCCTGTATGACCGTGACCGGCGGCTGCGGACGAGATTCCCGCCAACGGTCTAACACCCGGGCCCGCAGCCCGTCGCGGCCGGTCTGCTCGACGACGCAGTGGGCCAGGCCCCCGACGCCGTCACCGAGCACCAGCTGCTCCCCACGGCGGATGCGCCGCACGGTGGCGGCGTGGAACCCGTCGTGACCGTCGACGATGGCCTGCTCACCGGTCTCGGGCAGCGCGTCGATATAGAACAGGCCGGGCATCGGCAGCCGGTCAGCGCCCCGTAAAGGTCTCGCGCAGCCGGCTGAACAACCCGCCGGGGGCGCCGGCGTGGGTCGACCGGACTTCGGCGACGTCACGGTTGCGGCGGCTCTTGAACTCGCGGAGCAGTTCGCTGTCACGGTGGTCTAGTCGATCCGGCACGACCACCTCGACGTGCACGTGCAGATCACCGCGCGTGCCGGAGCGCAGGTGCGGCATCCCGTGGCCGCGCCGGGTCGTCACCGACCCGGGCTGGGTACCCGCGGGGATGGTGATCTCGGTCAGGCCGTCGAGAATCGCGTCCAACGTCACCGTGGTGCCCAGGGCCGCATCCACCATCGGCACCGAGATCGTGCAGTGCAAATCATCGCCGTCGCGTACGAAGATGTCGTGGGGCTGTTCGTGGACCTCGACGTAGAGGTCGCCCGCCGGTCCTCCCCCCGGCCCGACCTCGCCTTGAGCAGCAAGCCGGACCCGCATGCCGTTGCCAACTCCGGCGGGGATCTTCACGGTGATCTCCCGGCGCGCCCGCACCCGTCCGTCGCCGCCGCACTGGTAGCACGGGTCGAGGATGACTTCGCCGACACCTCGGCACGTCGGGCACGGTCGCGCCGTCATCACCTGACCGAGCAAGGACCGCTGCACAGTTTGCACCTCCCCGCGACCACCACAGGTGTCGCAGGCGACCGGTGCCGAATTGCCGTTGGTGCCGCGGCCCTGGCACCGGTCGCACAACGCCGCAGTGTCCACGGTGACCTGCTTGCTGACTCCCGTCGCACATTCGGTGAGATCCAGCCGCATCCGCAGCAACGAGTCCGAACCCGGGCGGACCCGCCCGATCGGGCCGCGCGAAGTCGAGCCCCCACCGAAGAACGCCTCGAAGACATCGCCCAAGCCGCCAAAGCCGCCGAAACCATTAGCGGCTGATGCCGCGTTCGCCAGCGGATCGCCGCCCATGTCGACGACGCGTCGCTTCTCCGGGTCGGAAAGCACCTCGTAGGCGACGCTGATCTCCTTGAATTTCGCCTGGGCGACCTCGTCGGGGTTGATATCGGGATGCAGCTCACGCGCCAGCTTGCGATAGGCGCGTTTGATCTCCGAATCGCTCGCGTTCCGGCTCACGCCGAGCAGCCCGTAATAGTCGCGTGCCACGCCTGACCTTCCTTAAAGCCTCTTGTAGGCCTTTTCAGACCGCATCGACACAGCCATCCCCAGATTCTGCAATGAGTAGACGTTCATCGCCCACCCAGCACTTCGCCGATATACAAAGCAACCGCAGCGACACTAGCGATAGTTCCCGGATAGTCCATTCGGGTGGGCCCGAGCACGCCCATGCCGCCGTAGACCGTGTCGGTGGTGCCGTAAGCGGTGGACACCACTGATGTACCCACCATCTGCTCGGCCTCGGTTTCGTGGCCGATGCGCACGGTCACTTTGCCGGCCTCCTGCTGGGCGGCCAGCAGGCGCAGCACCACCACCTGCTCCTCGAGCGCCTCCAGCACCGAGCGCAGCGAACCGCCGAAGTCGGCGGTGTTGCGGGTCAAGTTGGCTGTGCCGCCCAGCAGCAAACGCTCCTCGGTGTGCTCGACCAGCGACTCGAGCAACACCGTCGCCGAGCGTCCGACAGCGTCGCTGAGGCTGGTGGACTGCCCGCCCCGGCGGTCGAGCTGTGCGGCGAGATCGGCGACCGCGATCGACGCGGCCGAGAGCTTCTTGCCATCCAGCGCTTGTCCGAGCATCTCCCGCAACTGGGACAGCTGATGGTCGTCGATGACATCGCCAAGCTCGACGATGCGCTGGTCGACGCGGCCGGAGTCGGTGATGACGACCATCAGCAGCCGGGCCGGGGTCAGCGCGATGACTTCCAGATGCCGCACCGTCGACGTGGACAGCGTCGGGTACTGCACCACGGCCACCTGCCGGGTCAGCTGCGCCAGCAGCCGCACGGCGCGGCGCAGCACGTCGTCGAGGTCGACGCCGGATTCCAGGAAACTCAGGATGGCGCGTCGCTCAACCATTGAGAGCGGCTTGACGTCGTCGAGGCGGTCGACGAACTCGCGGTAGCCCTTCTCCGTCGGGATGCGTCCGGAGCTGGTGTGCGGTTGGGCGATGTAGCCCTCGGCCTCCAACACCGCCATGTCGTTGCGAACCGTGGCGGACGAAACGCCGAGGTTGTGCCGTTCCACCAACGACTTCGAGCCGATCGGTTCCTTGGTGGCGACGAAGTCGGCGACGATGGCGCGCAGCACCTCAAAGCGACGCTCGTCGGCACTAGACATTTCGGTCCACCCGCAACCCACCTTTCTACCGGCTTCATTTTACGGTGATCACCAGCGGCAACCGCTGCTAGCACCCACAGCCCACCGACCATTTCCACCCGCTAGCCTGTCCAGCATGCCCACGTCGAGCCGCGGCGACGCACCGAAGGCGGTCGGCGGATGATCTTCAAGGGCGTGCGAGAGGGTAAGCCGTACCCCGAACACGGTCTCTCCTACCGGGACTGGTCGCGGATTCCTCCCCGGCAGATCCGACTCGACGAGTTGGTCACCACAACGACCGTGCTGCAGCTGGATCGCCTGCTGTCCGAGGATTCCACGTTTTACGGCGACCTTTTCCCGCACGCGGTGAGATGGAAGGGCATTCTCTACCTCGAGGACGGCTTGCATCGCGCGGTGCGCGCAGCGCTACGAAACCGCATCGTGCTGCACGCTCGGCTGCTGGATTTGGACGATGTGGACGCGGTCACCCAGCAGGCTTAGCCCGCGAGAACAACGCTCGGTCACGTTCTTGCGGCAGCTGGTGTCGAAGTAGGTGAGACCGCGTACCGGGTCTTTTCAAGCCGTTCAGGAGGACCACCATGCCACGACTTGCCGGAGTATCCGACCGCGACGCCGGATTGGGCGCGAAGATCGCCTATTTCTTCACCAAGCGGCGGTTGGCGCAGATGACCGGACTAAAGACCGCGACGATGCTCGAGCCGCTGCGGATGTATGCGTACATCCCCAAGCTGCTCAGCGCCTATGGCCGACTGGAAATGGCGGAGTCGAAAATGGACATCCTCAGCCCCCGGCATCGCGCGCTCGCCGAGCTCAAGTCGGCGACGACGGTTCGCTGCGAGTACTGCATCGACCTCGGCTCGCAAATCGCGCGCGGCTGGGGACTCACCGACGAGGAACTGCTGGCGCTGTCCGACTACCAAAACGCCACCTGCTTCTCCGACGTCGACAAGCTCATCCTCGAGTACTCCGCCGCGATCAGCCGCACACCGGTCCACGTCAGCGACGAGCTATTCGACGGCCTGCGCGCGCATTTCGACAATGCGCAACTCGTCGGCCTGACCCACATCATCACGCTGGGCAACCTGCGCGGCCGGTTCAACCTCGCGTTGGGCATCGGGGCCTCAGGCTTCAGCGACGGCAGGGTGTGCGCCCTGCCGGACGCCGGTAGACGGTGACCCACACGGACCTGGCAGTACGTTTCCAGGCGGCGCGGCCGCAACTGGGAGCCCTGGCCTATCGCATGCTGGGCTCGCTCGACGACGCAGAGGATGCCGTACAGGACGCCTGGCTGCGGCTGGCCCGGTTAGGTCAGGATGCCGCTGAGATCGCCAACCTCGACGCCTGGCTGACCACCGTGGTGGCACGGATCTGCCTCAACACGTTGCGCACCCGCCAAGCGCGTCGCCGCGAAGAACTCGTCGCCCGAGTGCCCGACCCCATCGTCGACGGGGTCGGTGAGATTGATCCCGAGCACCAGGCGATGCTGGCCGACGCGGTGGGTTTGGCGCTGTTCGTAGTGCTGGACACGTTGCCGCCGGCGGAGCGGCTGGCGTTCGTGCTGCACGACGTGTTCGCCGTGCCGTTCGAGCAGATTGCGCCCATCGTCGAGCGGTCCCCAGAAGCTACCCGCAAGCTGGCCAGCCGGGCACGGCGCCGCATCCACGATGCCGCGCCCAACCCGGACACCGACCTGGCGGCCCAGCAGGCCGTCGTCGACGCCTTTTTCGCCGCCGGGCGTGGCGGTGACCTCGATCGACTGGTCGCCGTGCTGGACCCCGACGTGTCGTTGCGCGGCGACTTTGGACCTGGCCCGGCCGGGCGGCGCTCGGTGCGCGGAGCGACCGCCGTCGCCGGGCTGGCCCGAGGCTACGCGGCACCGGAACGCGAGGTCCGCCCCGCGCGCGTCAACGGTGCGGCCGGCGCGGTGATTTTCGTCGCCGACCGAGCGACCGCTGTGATGGGCTTTGTGGTCCGCGGTGGGCGTATCGCTGCGATCGACGTGCTGGCCGACCCTGAGCGCATCGCGCGGATCGACTTGAGCGCGGTGACTGGCTAGCTCGTGGCTGCCTGCAGCAGCGCCTGTGCGGACTCGGGCGATATCGTCCAGCCGCCTTGATTGACGAACGTGAGGTTCCGGGTCACCGGCGCTGGGAACTGCGGACCCCCGATGGCCACATCGGCGGTGGCCGCATTCGGGCCGGCCGGCTGGATGTTCGTCACATCGTAGGACTGCGGAAACTTCCCGTCCCGGAACGCGTCTCTGAGCTCGTGGTCGGCAGCGCGCCCATCGTTGTCACTGAGGCCGCCCGCAACCAGACCGGTCTTGCTGTGGTACGACACGCCAGGATTGGTGAGGTTGGTGCAGAGGCTGGACAAGTCGCCTGCGCTCGGCAGGTCTGGCGCTCCCGGCGGCGGAGGCGGCGGCGGGTCGAGCGGTGCGCTGAGCACAACTGGCTGCACCTGGAATACGGCAGTGCCGCCGGAAGCAAGTGCCGTCACACCCGCCGCGGCAGCTCCGACTGCGGCGACGGCGGCCGCCCCGGCGGCGAGCAATTTCACGGTCATTGACTGTCCCTTCGATTCGGGCATCGGTGGTCTCGTGCGGGCCACATCTTATTCGTGTTCGCGGCCCCGATGCAGCGAAATTCGAAGCCCTCAGTTCCCCGAGACCGCCTCTATTAACGTCATTGCCGAGTCGCGCGACAGGATCCAGCTGCCTTGATTGACGAACGTGAGGTTCTCGGTGACCGGCGGTTGCAGCGTGGGGCCCGAGATCGCAACTGCGGCGCTGGCCCCGTTAGCCCCCGCCGGCTGGATATTCGAGACACCGAACGCCAGCGGCAACTCGCCGTTCGTTACGGCCTTCTTCATTTCGTGATCGGCCAAGGCGGCCTGGCCTGAGCTGATGCCGCCTTCGACCAATCCGGACTTGTTCGCGAACGGAACGCTGGGATCGGCGAGGTTGTTGAGGACATTTGTCAGCTGGTCAGCCGTTGGCAAGTTCCCAATCTGATCCAGCGGCAGCGGTGCGCTGAGTACCACCTGCTTCACTTGGACTGCGGTATCGGTTGATGCCGTGCCGGCCGCGACGGCGGTCATGCCGGCGGCTGCAGCACCAATTGCGGCCACCGCCGCCATGCCTGTGGCTATCGATTTCACGGTCACTAGCTGTTCCCCCTTCCAGGTCCCACTCGTGTTATCAGTGTTGACGATGATGCTGATGTGCCGGATTAGCGCCAGCTGTGCGTTAGCTATGAATGAACGGCGCCAGCTGAGTGCGGCATCCATTAACCGGCATGGATTTGCCATCCGGTGGCGTCTTGCTGCTGTCGCCAGAATTCGCTGAAACGTCCGCCTGCGGTGAGCAACTCGTCGACCGCGCCATCCTCGACCACCCGTCCGTCGTCGACAAAGAGCACCCGGTCGGCATGCCGGATGCTGGTCAGCCGGTGGGCGACGATCACCCGGGTGCGCGATTGCGGATCGGCCGTGAGCGCATCGACCACAGCCGCCCCGTTCTCGGTGTCCAAAGCGCTGGTCGCCTCGTCGACCAGCAGTATCGGCGCGGGTTTGAGCAAAGCGCGGGCGATACTGACACGTTGTCGTTCCCCGCCCGACAGCGCGCAACCGGCTTCGCCGACGATTGTCTCGACACCATCGGGCAGCCTGTCGCTCAGCTCGTCGACCCGCGCCAGTCCGACGGCCCGGGTGAACTGATCCTCGCCGGCACCGGGGTTTCCGGCATACACGTTCTCGCGGATTGTCCCGTGGAACAGATACGGGTGTTGGAACACCACGCTGCTTGCGCCGCGCCGAGCTTCGGCATCGAGCGTGGCGGCGTCGACGCCGTCCAACCGGACACGGCCGCGGGTCGGTTGATGCAAACCGGCGATCAGCGCCAAAATGGTGCTTTTGCCTGAGCCCGATGGTCCGACGATGGCCGTCGTGGTTCCCGGCTGCAGCGAGAAACTGACCCCGTCGAGTACGGGTTTGCTTGCGCCGTCGTAGCTGAACGCGACGTCGTCGAACTCGATTCTGGGGGACCCGGAGTGGGCGCGCAGCGTTTCGGTTCCGGCGTCCATGACCGGCGCAGTGAGCACGACACGAATGCGATCGAGCGTGGCGCGGGTGCTCTCCAGCGCCGGTGCCAGCTCGCTAATAGTGGTGAACGGCTCGAGATAGCGGGCGATTACGACGATCAGCGCGATCGCCTCCGGCACAGTCAGCGTGCCTGTCACCGTCAGCGCGGCGGTGGCGCCCGCCAGCAGGATGAGAGCCAGCTGGCTGGCGAGGCTGAACAGCAGCTGCCCAGGGATCTGCATGAGCAGTAATCGCATGGTCGCGCCGCGCTGCGCGGTCAGCGCCTGGCCGACGAGGCTTCTCGCCGGCTCGACGCGCCGCGCAGCCCGCAACGCCTGCTGAGTCCGGGCGAATTCGATGATCCGCTCGGTCAGCGCGCTATTGGCTTCGCCGGCAGCGATATCCGCGCGACGCGTCAGCCGTGCGGAAGCCCACAACGCCGCGAGCAGCAGTACAACGCCACCCATGGCCGCCACGCCGAGCTGCCAGGAGATCGGCAACAAGACCAGCGCGATGGCTGCCGGCAGCAAGATCGCGGTAACCAGCTGCGTCAGCAAGTTCACCACTAAGCCAACGAGTTCCGGCCCGGTCGCGGCGATCGCCTGCCGCGCCGTCGCGGTGTTGTCGGCGTCAAACCAGTCCAACCGGACGTCGGGGAGCTGATTCGCAACGTCATGCTGGGTGTGGTCGAGCACGGCGAAACCCAGATCGAAACCGATTCGCGCGGTGGCGGTGTCGATCACCCATCCGGTCACCGTCGCCGCGGTCAGCCAGCCCAGCCAGACCAGCGCCCGCTGCGGCGCGTCGGCGAACAGCGCCCCGACCAATGGGACCAGCAGCACGGTGGCCGATGCCCGCACGACGACCGAAACCAGCGCGAGCACGGCGTAGCCGACCACCTTGCCGCGGCGATCTTGTGGTACCAGGCCTATCCAGGTGCGGATCATCGCAGCGGATCCCTTGCAGCCGTCACGGCGACCGGATCGTGACGGCCGCTTTCCCACAACCGTCGATAACGCCCGTCCGCGGCCAGCAACTCGTCGTGGACGCCGCATTCGGCGACCCTCCCGTGATCGAGCACGACGATCTGGTCGGCGCCGGCGACAGTGTGCAATCGATGGGCGATCACCAGCACAGTGCGCTGCCGGGTCAGCCGATTAAGCGCCTGCTGCACCAGGTATTCCGATTCGGGATCGGCAAATGCCGTGGCCTCGTCGAGGATCAGGACCGGGGTGTCCGCGAGAATCGCACGGGCGATCGTAAGGCGTTGCCGTTCGCCGCCGGAAAGTCCGCTGCCGGCACCCAGCACGGTGTCGTAACCGTCTGGCAGTCGCAGAATCCGATCGTGAATCTGGGCCTCGCGGGCTGCGGCCTGGATTTGCGCGACGGTGGCATCAGGCACCGCCAGCGCGATGTTCTCGGCGACCGTGCCGTGCACGAGTTGAGTTTCCTGCAGGACGAATCCAACCCGGGTGTAGAGATCATCGGCGGTCAGCGACCGAATATCTTGTCGGCCGATGCGTATCGAACCCTGTTGGACATCATGGAATCGAGCAAGTAGCGCAGCAAGCGTCGACTTTCCAGATCCCGAAGGGCCAACCAGCGCGGTAACCGTACCTGGCCGCAGCGTCAGCGAGACGTCATGGATCACCGGAACGCCCGGGCGGTAGCCGAAGCTGACATGGTCGAACACCACCGTCCCGGACGCGTTGCCACCGGGCGTTTCGGGCACGTGTTCACCCACGCCGAGTTCGGCTTCATCGAGCACGATCTGCAGCCGGCGAGCGGCCAACAAGCCAGCTCGGATGCCGCCGAGCCCGTAGGCGATACCGAGCAGTCGGGCGCCGAATGTAGTACCCAACAACAAGAACGGCAACAAATTCACCGGGTTCATCCGGTTGGTGACGACGAGCAACGTGGTAGCCGCGGCAATCAGCCACAAAAACGTCGAGGGACGAGTGGCCAGGTCCATCAGGGTCTTCTTCCCGGCGAGGGGACGCTGCCAGTCGACGAGGAATCCGATGTACTCCTCGAGGCGTCGCCGAAAACTCGATGCGGCGGCTCCGCCGAAAACGCGAATCACCGGTTGACCCTCGAGGTAAGCGCCAGCCTCCGCGCTCATCTTCTCGGCCCAGCGCTGCGATTGTGGGATGCGCGGCCCCGACTGAATCGTGATCGTCGACGTCAGAACCAGATAGAACAGCACGGGCACGAACAAAACCAGCGCAACCCGCCAGTCGACAGTAAACAAATAGACCAGCACCGCCACCGGCGCGACGACTGCGGCGACAGCGTCGGGGATGGCATGGGTAACCAGGTAATGCAGCGACAGCGTGTCGTCGGAGATCAGTTGCTTGATCGACCCCGATCCACGCGCGGTGAACCAGCCCAGCGGCAACCGCGACAGCTTGCTCAGCAACCGTGAGCGCACGTCGCTGGAGAACCGCGCGTCGACGACGTGCAGCCACAGCGTAAGTGCCGCGCCGACAACGGTGCCCGCCCCCAGCACGGTCACGGCCGCGATTCCGACCGTCCACAATTGGGATGCGGCGGCGCCGGATACCAGTAGGCGAGCCAACTCGATCAGTAAGACGAACGGCGCCAGCTGCAACAGCGTTATCACGGCCTGCAGCGCACCGGAGACGAGCACCGGCCAACGCAATGGCGCAAGCAACCGGCCGGCGGCCTGTGCACGCCAACTGCCGCGAGCCGACATCGTGGCGGCCGCGGCGACTGGCGCAGGCTGTGCCGCAACGATTTCCCTTTGGTCGGCCGCCTGCGTCCCGGTGTCGATAGCTTTCAGGGCGTGCGGTTCGTCGCCGCGACGGGTGCCCATCGCGCGCCCGGCGCTCCAATAGGCCTGGGCGTGTATCTCGGACTTGGGAAACCCGAATTCGTCGCGCAGCCGTGCTCGAACGTGCTTGAGTGTCGTGGCCTCCGGTGTCGCCCACGCGTACCAGTCCGACCAGTCCCGGATCTCAATCGCCGCGGCCAGCGATTTGTCGTCCCGGCGGCTCACCCAGTGCACCTGCAGCCGAGGATGCTGCGCGATCGGAATCAGCGTGTCGTTGTCGTCGTGCTGCTCGAGATACATCTCGATTGGGACGTCGTCGGGAACAACACCGACGATGCCGTTCATCCCGGGGATCGACGCCGAGTCGCCAATCAGCAGATAGCCGGCCGGCTGCTCGTCGGGCATATCGAATCGTGACGAGCCCATCAACGACATCAGGGCGATCGTCGCGCCGGGCTGGACGGTGCGCGCCCATAACGATGCCGGGCCAGCCGGGTCGTGCAGCACGATATCGACCGCGAAGCGGCCGGCGGGCACGTCGGCCTCGGAAATCGTGTAGGCGCGCTGGAACTCGGAATTGGAGCCGTCCGGGTCGGGGAACCAAAACCGCAGCCACGCAGCCGGCTCGGCCTGCGCGTCTTCGAACAATGTCGGTGACGCCATTCGTATCCGAACGAAATGTGGTGCGATCCGGATGGTTTCGACAACCGTCGCGGTGTGGTCACGAGCGCCGAAGCCGCGCAGCAGGGCGCCCTGAAAGCCGCGTGCCATCAGTGGTCCAATGTCTCGCGGAGGCTCTTGGGCCGGATGTCGCTCCAGTGCTCCTCGACATACGCCAAGCACTCCGCGCGACTGGCTTCGCCGAAGGCTTTTCGCCAGCCCGACGGAATATCGGCGAACGTCGGCCACAGGCTGTGTTGGTCTTCGTCGTTGACCAACACCAAGAAACTGCCGGTCTCGTCATCGAATGGATTGGTGCTCATCATTTCTCCTGCTCGAGGGGTTGGTGCGTGGGCCAAATTCGGCGCCCAGCACCCGGTCGGACAGCAGTCCCAGACAGCTGAGGTTGGGGAAGCCGGGACCTTGATTAAGTCCGGCGAGGTTGGGCAAGAACAACTTTGGGGTGACGTCGGCGACGGCGAGGTCGTGTCCGATCGCCTCCTGTAGCCGATCCCCGGTCAGCGGTCCACTCAACCCCAGCTCCAGCAGGTCAAGCGCATCTTGGCTGAACAGTGTGGTGAACCACAGCGGATCGGCGCCTGATCCGTCTATGACCAGGTCGAAACCGTGTGCTGTCTCGAGGTTTTCGCTGCCTCGATTGGTGGACAGCGTCAGCCGGATCTGCTCGTCGCGGCCCACCGCATGAGCAACCCGTCCGCGCAGGTGCCGGATACGGTCGTCGGCCAGCAAGGCCTCCTGCACGTTGGCGGAGAACACCCCACGGTCGGTGCGGGCGATCGCGTCCCGACGTTCGTCCAACGTCAGCGCCGTCCAGTCGGTGGGGTCGGAGAACAACGTGTTCTCGAAGAAGCTCTCGCCGCGGGTGAACAGGGTCACCTGCGGCGAGATCACCGTGATTGTCGAAACCCGGTGCCGGAAAAGCTCGTTGAGCATCGCCGCGGCGGTTTCGCCACCACCGATAACTGCCACCCGCTCGGCGCTGATCCGCTCGTGCTGGCCGGCGCGATGCCAGAACTGCGCGATCGAGAGCACCCGCGGGTTGCCGGGCAATAAGGACCGTTCGGCCTGACCCGGACCGGTGATCATCACACCGTCGGCGCGCACGGTGGTTTCGTCGGTGCGCAGCACCCAGCGGTCACCGTCGACGGCAAGACGGTCGACCTCACCGTAAACCACTGTCATGTTGATCTGCTCGGCCACCCAGCGCAGGTACTGGCTCCACCGTCGGTGGGTGGGTGCGGGTCGGCCGCGGTCGATCCATTGGGCGAATTGGCCGGTGCCGATCAGATACGACTGCCAGCTGTAGCGGGTCATCCGCTCGTCGAGTTCGGCGTTGCGACGCGGCACCAACGACGAGCGGTACGGGAAGCCGACGTCTTTTTCCGGGCTCGTTCCCAGCCGTTGCGCACCGTCGGTCCAGCCGCCGCTGGCCTGCCAGTTGGCACCCACCCCGATCCGCTCGACGACGACCACTTCCGGCGCGTCGACACCCATCTCGCCCAGCGCGAACGCCTTGGCCGCGACAGCTACGGCCTTCACCCCGGCGCCAAGTACCGCAAGTGTGGTCATGTCGCAATCCTGTTCTGCCTCATAGCGCGTCCGCCAACGCCGTGATCGCCGCCTGCCACAGGCGGATCAACTCGGTGGCTTCGTCTTCAGTGGTGAGTAGTTCGCTCCAGATCCAACTGGTCCGTAGTCGAGGCCCCGCTGCGGTGCCCTCCACCACCGCGACCACATCGAAGGTGTAGCGCAGCGGCAGATCGGGTTCGGTTGCCAGCGGCACCGACTCGGTTAATTCATCGTCGGTGATCGGTGTCCACGGCTGCCCAGGTGCACACATGGGTCCGAGGTCCAGTCGGCCCAGATAGTTGAACTCCACCTGCGGATGTGGCGCCGCGGCCAACTCGGGGTCGCGGCGCTGATAACGCAGCAGGCCGTAGTCCAGGCCGCCGTTCGGCACCATCGCGACGTGGTCAGTCACGGTGCACAGCAGATTGCGAGCCGACGCCGGGTCACGGCGGGCAGCCTCGACATCCACGGGTCGCTCGGCGGCCCCGAGCCGGATGGGAAAGACATTGGTGAACCAGCCGACGGTCATGGAGGTATCCACCGGGAGCGCATCAGGCCCATCGCCGGCGATCAGCGCGTCTTCACGTCCGTGGCCCTCCACCGCCACCAAAATTCCCTGGCCGGCCGGTTCGCGGCGGCGCATCCGCCATGATGTGAGCGTCAACGTCAATGCCGTCAACAGGAACTCGCGAACGCCGATACCCGCGCCAGCGGATGCGACCTTGTCGAGCAGCGCGCGCGTCGTGGTCACGTCGCTGAACAATCCGCTGACCCGAAGAGATTCCCAGGTGTCGCGAGACGGATCAGGCAGCCGGGTGCCCAGCGCGGGTTCTGATCCGGCCAACTGGGCCAGCCAATAATCACGCTGAGCTACGACATCGGCACTGCGCGATCGCTGCTCGAGCAGCCGCGACCACTCCCGATAGGTGGTGTATTCGCCGGACAGCGGGACCTGCTTTGGCTCCGCCAGTCCCGCCCAGGCGGTGGAGAGTCCCGCCAGCAGCGCATACCACGACACCGCGTCGGTGGCCAAATGATGAACGATCAGCAGCATGCGGCCGCACTCGGGTCCCGGGACCTCACACCACAGCGCTCGGATCATGGCACCGCTGAACGGATTGATGCTGTCAATCGCGGGGCGGGCATGGACGGACAGCGTCTGGTCGACGGGGCCCGACACCCGAGTAAGTATGTCTTGTGCCGGTACCGACCCTGGGGGGCGGGTGATCAACCGGTAATCGCCATCGACGAGATCGAGACGGCCACGCAGCATGTCGTGGCGGTCCAACACGGTTTGCAGCACCGCCTCGAGTTGTTCGGCGCCTATACCGGGCGGCAGGGCAATGATCAGCATCTGGCTGAAACGGCGAAAGTTCCCATACTCGTACAGCCACGACACAATCGGCGCCGGGACGATGTCGCCGTAACGCTCGAGCCCGTGAGATACGGCCGGTACTGCTGTTTCACCCATATCGATCGCATCGGCCAGTTCACGTATTGTGGTGCACTCCATGATCAGCCGCGCGCGTAGTGCTATCCCGCGCGCTCGCGCCGCCTGCACCACTGAAAGCGCCGTGATGCTATCTAGGCCCAGTTGCGGGAAATCCGCAGTGACATCGACCAACGGCTGTTGCAGGGCTTCTGAAACCAGTTCTGCCAGAGCAGCTTCCGTGGCAGTTTCGGGTTTAGGTCGGCCATCGGCATCTGCGGCCATTGTAGTGGCGGGATCCACGGCGGCCAAGGCGTTCTCGTCCAATTTGCCGTTGGGGGTCAGTGGTATTTCGTCGAGGACGACGATGCGCTGCGGGATCATGTACCGAGGTAACCGGGAACTCAGCATGCGGCGCAGCTCAGCCGTGGACGGCTGCACGTTCGCGGGATCAGCTGCCGCGACGTAGGCAGTCAGCCGTGCGACTCCATGCCGCGCCTGCACCACCACACCCGCACGCCGGATGCCCGGATGGGATTCGAGCACTGCGGTGATCTCGCCGAGTTCGACGCGGTGGCCACGGATTTTCACCTGGGCGTCCGCGCGTCCCAGGTATTGCAGCGAGCCGTCGGGCTGGCGCCGCACCAGGTCACCAGTGCGGTACATCCGCTCACCAGAGACGAACGGGTCGGCGACGAAGCGGCGGCCGGTCTCCGCGGGGCGGCCCACATAGCCGCGGGTCAGTTGGCTTCCAGCCAGATACAGCTCGCCGGATGCTCCGTACGGCACCGGGCGCAATCCGGCATCCAACACATAGCCGCGGGTATGTCGGGTCGGGCGCCCAATCGAGGGTTCGTCGTGCTCGGCGATCACAGCCACCACCGCCTCGACCGTGGTCTCGGTGGGGCCGTAGCAGTTGAACGCCGTCATTGATGTACGGGTGCACACGTTGCGGATGAGCGCCCACGCCGCACTGCCGACCGATTCACCGCCCAGTGCCAGCACCGCCAGCGGTATCTCGTTCAGCAGGCCAAATGCCTTGAGCTGGCCAAACATCGACGGCGTGGTATCAATCATGTCGATGCGCTGCTCAGCGATGATCCCAACCAGCGCTTCGGCGTCGGTCTGGGTCTGCTCGTCGACGACGTGCACGGCATGACCGTCGAGCAGCGCAACCAGGGGCTGCCAGGCGGCATCGAATGCGAAGGACCATCCGTGCGCGATCCGTAGCGGCCGGCCCAGCCTCGCGGCCGCGGGGCGCAACACGCTGTCCAGATGATCGTCCGCGTAGGCACTCACTGCGGCGTGAGTTCCGATGACACCTTTGGGTTCTCCGGTCGTGCCGGATGTGAAGACGACGTAGGCTGCCTGCTCCGGCGCGACGTCGACCGGACGGTACTCACCGATCTGTTCTTCTGCGGCGTCGACGAGCCGGTGCAGCAGCTGCTCGTCGACGACGATCGTCGCGCCGCTCTGGCGCAGGATCGAATCCACCCGTTCCGGAGGCATATCGGGCTCCAGAGGTACGCACATGGCGCCGACCTTGAGGACAGCCAGCATCGCGACGATGTACTGAGGACCGCGTAAAAGCCTGATAGCGACGGGGGTTTCGGCACCGGATCCACGATCTGCCAGCAGATCGGCTAGCCCGCTCGCCAGTCGGTCAGCCGCGGCGTCCAGCTCGCGGTAGCTCAGCGTGCCTCCAGCCCAGCTGACCGCGAGGTGGTCGGGCGTCCGCTGTGCAACCGCGGCGAACCGCGCGTGAATGCTGAGCGCCGGCGACGGTGTCGTCGCGTCGTAAGCGTGCAGTGGCGCCGCTTCGTCGTCGAGCAGGACGCTGACCTTACGCAGCGGGCGCTCCCACATTCCCAGCAGCCGCTCGGCGGTGGCCAGCACCCGGCGACCCAGTGTCTCAGCGGTCGTGGGACCCAGCGCGCCGTCGATCACTTCCACCTGTAAGACCATTTCACGCTCGGCTAGATGGGCTGCGAGCACGACGGGAAAATGTGTCAGGCTCTCTAGCGCGGCGGGTCGGAAGCTCAGACCGGCACTGGTTAATTCGCCGCCAGCAGCCATTCCGTTCAGCGGGAAGTTCTCGTAAACCAGCAACGTGTCGAACATTTCGCCGACACCGCCCAGCGCCCGCAGTTGGGCATGTCCGAGATAGCTGTGCTCACGCAGCATCGCGGCGTCACGCTGCACGGCACGGCATTGCTCACCGACACCGACGGCGGCACCGAGCCGCACCCGCAGCGGCACGGTGTTGATGAAGAGGCCGATCATGGTTTCGACGCCGGCCAACTCGGCCGGTCTGCCCGAAACGGTCACCCCGAACACCACATCGTCGCGGTCCGTCAGCCGCGACAGCACCAGCGCCCAGGCCATCTGCAGCAGCGTGTTGACGGTGACACCGTGCGCACGTGCACCGTCGACCAGCGATGCGGTGGCCTGCGCATCGGTGCGCAGTTCGGTGCGACGTGGGAGGCCGGTGGATCGCGCCCGTGCACCGCCCAGGGCCGCCGACAGCAACGTCGGCCCAGCCAGCTCGCCCAGATGTCGACGCCAGACGTGGTGGCTGGCAGCCTGGTCGCGGCTCGCCAGCCAGCCGATGTAATCGCGGTATGGCCGAGGGGCTACGGGTAGCGCAGCAAGGTCTCCGCCGGCCCGGTACAAAATCATCATCTCATTGACGAATACCGGCAACGACCACCCGTCGATCACGATGTGGTGGGCGGTGATCACCAACCGCCAGTGTCCGCCGGGCAATTCGATGAGCAAAAAGCGAATCGCGGGTGCGTGTTCGAGGTCGAACGGTCGTTGACGCTCCGCGCCCTGCAGGGTCTCGACGTCCCCGGGTGAGGCGCTGACGTGTCTCCACGGCACGTCGACCCGCGACGGCACGATCTGCACCGGCCGCGGAATTCCTTGGCTGAAGAAACTGGCCCGCAGGTTGGGGTGCCGCACTAACATCTTTGCCGCACAGTCACGAAGCAGGTCGGCGTCGAGCGCGCCGTCGATGTCTGCAGCCATCCCGATCACGTATGGATCGGCGAGCTCCGAAAGCACCGCCAGCGAGTACAAACCCTCTTGGAGGGGGCTGAGCGCCATCACGTCCTCGATGTCGGGCGCGATAGCGGGAGCAGAGCCGGTCTCGGTGGCCGTCATGGCGTACCGCCGTGCGAAGTTGACCAAAGCCGCGTTACGGCAGCCAGATCGGCGGTTGACAACCCCGACGTGCTCATCGGCTCGAAGCTGGTGTCGGTAGCCACAGATGCCGTCGCACCCTGGTCGATCAGCGAAGCCTTCTCGCCGAGTGAATCCAAAGCAGCGGCCAGTTGCTGTACCGTCGGGTGCTCAAATACCATGCGCGGGTTGATCGCCAGACCGGCCGCCCGTCCCCGCGCGGCCAGCTGCACCGACAGGATGCTGTCACCGCCGAGGGTGAAGAAGTCGTCGAAGCGGCCGACTTCGGAGGTCGCCAGCAGGTCGGCGAAAACAGCTGCCAGCGCTCGTTCGGTGTCGGTGCGCGGAGGTTCGGTCTGCCCGCTGGTGCTGACCGCCGGTCGCGGCAGCCCGGGCCGGTTCAGTTTCCCCGATTCGGTTTTGGGCAGAGCGTCGAGCACGGTCAGCGATGACGGCATCATGTAGCCGGGTAGCGTTGCGGCGACCGCTGTCCGCACTGAGCCCGCGAATGCCGCCTTGTGCGCCTCATCGGTAATCGGCCGTTGCGGCACAACATATCCGGCCAACGTGGTGCTGTCGTGCACCTCCCAGGTTCGAGCTGCCGCGGCGCTGACACCGTCGGCCGCCACCAGCGCAGCCTCGACCTCGGCCAACTCGACTCGGAAGCCGCGAACCTTGACCTGATGATCGGCGCGACCGACGAATTCGAGTTGGCCGTCCTCAGTCCAGCGGGCCAGGTCGCCGCTGCGATACAACCGCGCACCTGGCTGGGTGGCGTACGGATTAGGCACGAATCGTGTCGCGGTCAGGGCAGGTCGCTTCCAATAGCCCCGGGCCAGTTGGTCGCCGGCGTAGTACAACTCGCCCACCACACCGACCGGTACCGGCCGCAGGCCGTCATCGAGCAGATAGGCGTCGGCTCCGGCTACCGGCTTACCAACCAGCGGTGTCGGTAAGCTCAGCCGCCCCCGTGTCACCGCGCCGGAGGTTTCGGTGGAGCCGATGTTGTTCAGCAGCTCGACCTCTCCTGCGCCACAAGCCGACACCAGCCGTTGTAACAGCGAGGTGCTCACCGGTTCACCGCCGCAGACCAGCCGGGACAGTGCACGCACCGCAGCTGGCCTGCTGTCCACCAGCGCGGAGACCAAGCTGGGCACTGCGGTCACCTGAGCGACCGAATGGCGTTGCATCAGCGCCGCCAACGCTTCGGGATCGCGGTGTTCGGCGTCGTCGGCGAGAATCATGGTGGCTCCCGCCGCCAGCCCGGCCAGCATCTCCATCGCGCCCTCGAGGAACGTGATCGAAGCCTGTGCCAACCGAATATCGTTGGCCGCGGGTGGGTAATGGCGCAGCTGCCAATCCAACCGCGCCGCCATTGACCGATGGGTGCCCACCGCTCCCTTTGGCTTCCCGGTCGATCCAGAGGTGAAAACCAGGAACATCGGGTCATCGGGATGCGGCCGCGGCAAGGTCTGCGGCTGCGGGTCGAGAATGTCCGGGTTGCCCACCGCGGCGCGCACCTCGGCGTCATCGAGCGAAATGAGCATGACTCCAGGTATTTCCGGCATGGTGGCGTGCCCGACAGTAGCCTCGGCGGTAGCCACCACGACCCGCGGCGCGACGTCGTCGAGCATAAATTGCTTACGCGCGATTGGATAACCGGGATCGATCGGGAAGTAGGCAGCTCCCGCCTTCATGATGGCCATCAGCGCTACGACCAGGTCGATGCTGCGTCGCGTCGACAGCCCGACCATCGAACCCGGACCAACCTGGTGACGGGCGAGCAGTGCCGCCAAGTTGTCCGAACGGCGATGCAGCGCGGGGTAATCGATCTGTTCTTGACCGCAACGCACCGCAATCCGGTCGGGCCCCCATTGCCGACTCGGCTCCAGCAACTCGGGAATGGTGCATGGCCGATCCGACGCCGGCTGATCGCCGCGACTCCAGCCGTCCAGAATCCGGTGCTGCTCTTCGGCATCGATCAACGTAACGTCGCGCAGGCTCTGATCGATATTGTCGGCGAATGCATTGACCACCTGCGTCAGCCACCAGGCCAACCGCTCGATGGTGGATTGCCGGTACAGCTCGGTGCGGAAGATAATGCTGCCGTTATAGCCGACTTCTCCGGAGCCGTCGGCGCCGAAAAAGTTGACGCTCAGATCGGCGTGCGCCATGTCGAAGGGTGGTACCAGGGTGGTGCACACCGTGTCCTGGCTGCCCGGCCCGGCCGGATCGACCACCCGGGTAGCGGGCAGATGATCGCGGACGTGCACGACAACCTGGAACAGCGGGTTGCGCGACAGCGAACGGACCGGACTGACGCAGTCGACGACTCGGTCGAACGGCAGATCTTGGTGTGTGTAGGCGGCCAACGCCATTTCCCGGGCCCGGTTGCACACCTCACGCAACGTCGGGTTGCCATGCAAGTCGTTGCGCAGCACCAGGATGTTCACGAAAAAGCCGACCAGTTGGTCCAACTCGGCTTCGGTGCGACCCGCGACCGGGGTACCCAGCGGGATGTCCACGCCTCCGCCGGCCTTGTGTAGCACCACCGCGACGGCGGCCTGCAGCAGCATGAACTCGGTGACGCCCAGTTCGCGGCACCGTTCGGCGAGCTTGGCACGGGTAGCGGATCCGATTTCGAACTCGACGGATCCGCCTGCTCCGCGGGGCACCGGCGGTCGAGGAAAGTCGGGCCGCAAGCCGGTGTCCTCCGGCAGTCCTTCCAGCTGCCGAATCCAGTACTCCCGCTGCGCAGCGGCGACCGATGACTCTCCCCCGAAAGCGCGAGGGGACCCCGCTTCGCAGGGGAGTACCCCCTGGCCGGATGCGTCCGAAAGTAATGCGCCCTGCCACGCCGCGTAGTCGGCGTACTGCACTGGAAGCGGTGCCCAGGACGGGGACTTCTCGGCCCGACGCGCACGGTAAGCGGTCATCAAGTCTGCGAACAGCACCCCGGCCGACCAATGGTCGGCTGCGATGTGATGTACCACCAACGACAACACCTGCTCGTGGACCTGCTGATGGTCCGCATTTGCGGTGCGCAGCAGTGCAACTCGAATCGGCGGCTCGCAGTCCAACTCGAAGCAATGCCGGCGCTCGATGGCGAGTGCAGCCTGCAGCCAGGCCTCATCCGGCCCAGTGGCGCGGCGCACCGGGATCTCGGCGACGGGGGCGACCACCTGATACGGAACGCCGTCGACCTCGAGGTAGCTGGTGCGCAGGATTTCGTGGCGGGCGACGACGTCGCCGACGGCGGTGATCAGCGCCTCGACGTCCCACGGCCCGGTCAGCCTCGCTGCGAACGGAATGTTATTGACCGGGCTGGGTCCGTCGACCTTGTAGGCGAACCAGGTGCGCAGCTGCGAAGCCGACAGTGGCTGGGGATCGTCGTGGGCGGTCGCGATCAGCCTGGGCCGCGATTGCACGGACTGGCCACGGCGCAGCTGGTCGATCCGCGCCGCGAGTCGGTTGACCGTTGCGGATTCGAAAACATCTCGGATGCCAACTTCGACACCACATTCCGACCGGATTGCGGTGGCCAGCTTGGTGGCCAGTAACGAGTGCCCGCCCAGGTCGAAGAACGAGTCGTCGACACCCACCCGACCGTGGCCCAGCAGCTCGGAAAAAAGCCCGGCGACTCGGCGTTCGGTCACGGTGGTCGGGTGGCGGTATTCGGCGTTCGCCGCGATCTGTGGCTGTGGCAGGGAATCCCGATCGATCTTGCCGTGCGTGGTGATCGGGATCTTGTCGAGCACCACGTAGGCCGCCGGAACCATGTAGTCCGGCAACGCCGCTACTACTCGGGCACGGATCCGCTCGAGGTCTACCGTTTCGCAGCCGGCGCCATCGGCCGGAGTCAGGTAGCCCACCAGACTCTTACCCACCTGCGGCAGCGCGGGCAGCTCAGCGGCCACCACGACCGCTTGCCCAACGCTCGGGTCAACCGAGATGGCGGCCGCGATCTCGCCCAACTCGATGCGAAAGCCGCGGATCTTCACCTGCTCGTCGGCGCGGCCGACAAACTCGATATCGCCGTCGGCATTGCGGCGCGCCAAATCACCCGACCGGTACAACCGCCCACCCGGAGTGAATGGGTCGGCGACGAAGCGTTCGGCGGTCAGACCCGGCCGGCGATGGTAGCCGTGGGCGACATGTGTTCCACCGATGTAGATCTCGCCGATCACCCCCGCTGGTACCGGTTGCAGAGCGTCGTCGAGAAGATGGACCTGGGTATTGATCTTGGGTCGGCCTATCGGCACTGTCCGGACACCTTGGGCGCCTTCGACGGGATAGCTGGTGGCATTGACCACGGTTTCGGTCGGGCCGTAAAAGTTGTAAAGCAGCGCATCGAAGGTGGCGTGAAACTTGTCGGCGATCTCGCCCGGTAGCGGCTCTCCGCCGATCGGCACACGGCGTAGCGTGCGCCACTGGTTGACACCGGGCAGCGACAGGAAAAGGCCCAGCAGCGACGGGACGAAATGCATCGAGGTGATGCCTTCACGCTGCAACAGTTCGGTCAGATATCCGATGTCACGCAGCCCGTCTGGCCGCGGAATTACCAGGCGGGCACCGCAAATCAGCGTTCCGAAGATCTCGCCAATGGAGACGTCGAAGCTGGGCGACGCCACTTGCAGCAGCCGGTCGGTTTCGTCGACCCGGTACTCGTCGCCGAACCAGACGAAATACTCGGCGATCGGTGCGTGCGGAACCGGGACGCCTTTGGGCAGGCCGGTCGAACCCGAGGTGTAGATCAGGTACGCGGTGTTGTTTGGCTGCAACGGGCGAATCAGGTCATCGACTCTTGGGTCGGCGGTCGGGTAGTCCGCCCAACCGGTGACCGGCTCGCGCAGCACCAAATCAGCTGCTGCGTCTGCAAGGATGAACGCCAGTCGGTCATCGGGGTAGGTCGGGTCGATCGGCAGATACACCGCACCGGCTTTGAGAATGCCCAGCGCCGCAATGACCAGTTCGGGTGACTTGTCGAGCAGCACCGCGACTCGGTCCTCGGTGCCGATGCCCTGCTCGATCAGCCAGTGCGCAACTCGGTTTGCTTCGTCATTGATCTCGCGATAGCTGTAATGGCGGCCTTCGTAGACCACCGCGACCGCATCCGGTGACTGGGCCACACGCTGAGTGATCAATGCGGGCAGGGTGGCGGCCGGAGTTGTGAAGTCGGCACCCGACGACACGGCGCGCAGCCAGTCGGCGTCTGCCTGGCTCATCAGTCCGCAGGCCGACAGGGCGGTATCTGGGTGGGCCAGCGCGTTGTCCAACAGGACGGCGTAATGCTCTAGCAGCTGGTCCACCAGTGCGCGATCGAGCACCTCGACTAGGTACTCGGCTTCGATCAATGCTGCCGTGCCGGCCAGTTCGATCATCAGGCTCAGCGGCAGCTGGCTGAAGTGACCGCGCAACTCGGCACGCTCGCATCGCACGCCGGGCGGACAGAAGCCGCCGCCGTCGGGCTCGCGTAATCCAAAGCTGATCCTGGTCATTCGCTCGGCGCCGTGCCTGCGGTCCGGATTGGAGGCACGGACCAGCCATTCCAGGTCGACGCGCGAGTGGGCGAAGGCGCCGACGGTGCTGTCGCGGGTCTGCAGCAACAATTCCCGGAAGGTCTGCCACGGCTGCGGCTGCGTTCGTATCACCAGGGTGTTGCCGAAGTAGCCAATCGCGCCCTCGGTGCCTGCGGCGCGGTTCAGCACCGGGGTTGCGACCAAAAAGTCGGTTGCGTGGGTGTAGCGGTGCACCAAGGCGGCGAATGCGGCCATCAACACCATGTACGGGGTGGCGCCGGTCTCCTTGGCGAGGGCTGCGGCGCGCTCAACGGTGCCCGCCGGCAACCGCGCCACGGCGCGCTGCGCACGCCAGGTGCTCGGCACCGCCGAGCCGTTGGGTCCCGGAAGCTCAAGCGGTTCAGGCAAATCTGTGATCAGCGAGCGCCAATAAGCCAGGTCTTCAGCAAGACTGCTGGCGGAATGCGCTGCTATGGCAATGGACGGCGCGGCGTCGACGTCTGGATCGCAGTAGGCGCGGGTCAGGTCGGTGAAGAACGGCGCCCACGACCCGTCGTCCCAGGCGATGTGGTGAGCGGTGAGCAATAGCATCAACTCGTCGACACCTACCCGCACCGCCGTGACCCGCAGCGGTGAATCCTTCGTCAAGTCGAACGGCCGCCGAAACTCACGCTGCGCGAGCACTTCCAGCCGTAGCCGGCGCGCCTGTTCGCCAAGCTCGGACAGGTCGTGCTCGGCCCAGCCGGGCCGCAGATGTTCACTGGTCACCGGCTGCGGATCGCCGTCGCTGTCGGTCTGGTAGACCGTGCGCAAAACCGGGTGCCACAAGGCGACGGCTCCCACGGCGCGGCGCAATCGTGCGACATCAACGCTGCCGGTGAGCCGATACGACACGCAGATGTTGAGCAACGCGCTGTCGCGGTCGAGCGACTGGACGAACCACATTCGCCGTTGCCCATCGGACATCGCCGGAGCTGCTTTATTGGCGCCCGTTTCCGCGGCAGCGTCCGGCCGGACCAGGCCACGCTCGGCGATCTTGCGGCGCAACAACTCCAGGCGTTGTTCATCGAGCCGGGTGGCGGAGCCGGTGATGTCAGTCACGCGTGGATTCCCACCTTTCTAGGCGCTGGTACTGGTGCCCCGTTAGTCGAGCCAGAGCGCACGGCGTCGACCAGTTCATCGACAGTGATTCCGCCGAGCATCTGCGCCACCGGAGCCGAGCAGCCCACCACCCGGCGTAGCCGCTTGCGTAGATCGAGCGCCAGCAGGGAATCCAAACCGAGGTCGATCAGCGACGCACGCGGGTCAATCAGCGCCGGATCACCTAAATGCAGCGTCGCGGCCAGCTCGGTGCAGACCACGTCGACAAGCGGTTTCACGGAGTCGCTGCTTTGTGAGGCGTTTTCGACTCCGGTCGGGGCCTCGAAAGGCAGTGCAATTGCCTGGCTTTCGAAGAACACCCGCAGCCGGTCGAAGTCCGCCGCGAAAATCAGCGGATCGTCGGTATAACTGCGCAGACTGGCGTCCAAAGCCAAGTCGGGTTCCATCGCGATCAGACCGGAGCGCTCGGTGCGGGCGAGTTCGCCGGCCTCGACAACTCCGGCGTCCTGCCACAATCCCCATCGCAGCGCCGTGCAGTCCAGCCCCTTGGCACGCAGTTGGGCGGCCAACACGTCAAGTATCCGGTTGGACGCCGCGTACGCAGCATGTCCGTGACCACCCCACACTCCGAACACCGACGAGCAGGCCACGATTCGGCATTCTGGCCGCAGCGGCCAGATCTCGGCCATCTGGGCCAACCCTGCGACTTTCGCCGCGCACACCTCCGCCACATCCGCGCCGTTGAGTTCGGCACGCCGACGCACAGCGGCGATGCCCGCGGCGTGGATGAGCAGTGACGCGCCGGCGCCACCGTAGCGGACGGCCACGGCTGACAATGCGTCACCGTCAGTGATGTCGCACCGCGGGGCGTGCACCTCGGTCTCGTGTCGCGCGGTGAGCTCAGCCAGCATCGTGGGGTCCAGGCCGTTGCGGCTCAACAGGATCACCGTTTGTGCGCCGTTCTCGATGCAGTGCCGCGCATACCGCAGGCCGACGGCCCCGCTGCCGCCGGTGATCACCACGTTCTCTAACGCGGCCGTGTCCAGCGGCCGGTTGGCTGTCGCATCACGGCGGAATGTCCGGACGTAGCGCCGTGGGCCACCGATATCGTTGTCGCGAAGCGCCATGACGCCGGCGTCACCGCGCAGTGCGTCGACAACCGCGGACGCAGTGCGGGCATCGACAGTTCGTGACGGTAGGTCCAAATTCCCAAATGTCTGGTCGTCGAACTCGAAGCCAACGCTGCGGTGCATTGCGGCCAGTGCCGCTTGGGAGGGTATGACATCCGGATCGTCCCGATGAACTCGTTCCCCCCTGCTGGTAACCAACCAGACCGCTCGACATCGTGGACCGATGATCGCGGCGTAGTCGGGCATCCCCACGTCGGGACGGTCGGCGATCTGTTCGACGGCGGCGGTGACGTCGAGCTGCTCGAGCTCGGGTGCGATCACCGCCACAATGTCCGCTTCGTTCGGCAATACCGCCTCGCAGGCCTGATGTGCCCCAACCGCTTCGGTCAATCGTTGCGTCAGCGCTTCGGTGGCACCGCCGACGATCGCGATGCCGCACTGTGTACCGTTCGTCGCGGTCGGCGGCAGCGCTGGCTGCCAATCCTCGACGGCGATCGTCAGCGCCCTGTTCGGGTCAGGTGCAGCGGCGGCGGAGGGTTCCGGCGCAGCCCACAGATGCACCGCCCGCATCGGTGCGTTCGGAAATCCGCGCAGCGGTGGTTGGATTCCTCCGGGGACCGCATCGGCCCACTGGTAGCCGGCATCCGCGGTGGCGACTGCGGCGATATTCGTCGACAGCAAGTCGGTGATGGTCTTGTCGCGATGCCCCGAGCCGACGATCACAGCCGACTCGTCGTCGACAAGTTCGACCAGCGGATACAACAACGACGGGTGCGCGGAGAGCTCGACGAACGTGTCGGCCCCCCAGCCTTTGGCCGCTGCGACCGCCCGATCAAATCGCACTGTGCTGCAAAGGCTTTCATACCAGTAGTCACAAAAACCCATGTCGCTGCTCACCTCGGTGCCAAAAGTCGAGCCGATGAATCTCACCGGCCCGTCCTGGAATACCGACCTGGGTAGCAGCGTGGCCAAGTCGGTGCGCAGCGGCCTCAAAACACTGGTGTGGCCCGGGTAGTCGACGGCGAGTTGATGGGTGAACATCCCACGTTGCTGCGCCAGTTGCACGGCTGACAGCACTGCGTGATGCTCACCGGAGACCACCGTGGACGACGGTCCATTGACCGCCGAAACTTCCAGCCAGCCTGCCGTTTCGTCGATGATGGCCTGGGTCGCATCGACGCCTGCACCGAGCACCGCCATGGCGTAGTCACCGGTCAACCGGTCGACCACGGTGGCGCGCGCGCCGACCAGGGCGACCGCATCAGACAACGTGATCTTCCCGGCCACATATGCCGCCGCGACCTCGCCGAGACTATGCCCGATGGTGATGTCGGGAAGAACTCCACAAAGCCGCCACTGCTGGGCCAGACCCACCGCGTGAATGAACTGCGCTGCTTGAATCTGGATTTGCGACGAGCTTTGCGTCACCTCCCCCAACAGGTAGGGCAGTGGCGAGGGCAGCTCGGCAGAGACGAACGCCTGGGCGCATCGGTCGGCCTCCGCCCGGTACGCCGGCAACCGGTGGTAGGCCTCGGCACCCAGCGATTCCCACTGGTTGCCCTGTCCGGGAAACACGAACGCGACATGCAGGCCACCGCTTCTCGAGGATCGGGCGATCAGCGGATGATCCTCGCCGTGGGCCAGTGCGGACAGGCCGGCGACGAGTTCGGTCCGGTCCGCGGCCCGTACCAGTGCACGGTGCCGGCGCACCCGCCGTAGTCGCAGCAGGGTGGAGGCGACCGCCGCAGTGGGATCGATCGGATCGTTGTGCTCCGCGGTGCGGTCCAAGTACTCCAGAATCGCGCGGGCATCCTGACCGAGCAGGTTTTCGTCATGTGCCGAGAGCAAGATCGGCAAGCGGTCATCGGGCAGCGGATGGGAGACCATCAGGCGACCTCTGGCAGTGAGACGATCACATGCGCATTGGTGCCGGCGATCCCGAATGCTGACGTGGCCGCGATCCGTTGTCCGCCAACCGCAGGCCAGGATGTCAAGGTCTTCGCAAGGCGCAAACCCTGGCTTTCCCAGTCAATCTCATGACTTGGTTCCGCCGCGTGCAGGGTGGGCGGGATAGCGGCGTGCTCGGCGGCGACCAGAATCTTGGCCAGACCCAGTGCTCCGCTGGCAGCCAGGGCATGGCCTACGTTGGATTTCACCGAACCCAGCAACGCGCCGCGCCCGGGTGTGGTCGCACCGTAGGTTTGTGCCAGCGAGCGCAGCTCGGTGCGATCGCCAAGCTGGGTGCCGGTGCCGTGCCCCTCGACCATGCCAACCTCTTCGGGTTCGATCCCGGCCTGGGTGATGGCACGACGGAACAGCCGGATCTGCGCGTCACCACTGGGCGCGCTGAGACCAGCGCTGCGGCCGTCCTGGTTGACCGCAGTCGCGCGGACCTCGGCCACCACCTGTCGCCCCGCGCGCTCCGCCGCCGACTTACGTTGCAGCACAAACACCGCCGCGCCCTCGGCCCAGACCGTTCCGCTGGCCTGCGCACTGTAGGGGCGGCAATGGCCATCGTCGGAAAGGGCGTGTTGTTTGGAGAATTCGACAAAGAAACCTGGCGAGCCCAACACATTGACTCCGCCGGCCAACGCCAGGTCGCAGTCGCCGCTCTGTAGCGCGCGCACAGCGAGATGGAACGCCGCCAGCGCGGACGCGCACGATGAGTCGATGGTCAGCGCCGGGCCGGTCAACCCCAGCGTGTAGGCGATCCGGCCGGATATCACGCTGAGTGCGGTTCCGGCGAGCAGATGACCGCTGTGCGCGGAGAAGTTCGCCATCTGGGGTCCGTATCCGGTGGCGGAAGCCCCGATGTAGCAACCCACGTCATGCCCGACCAGGTCGTCGGGATTGATCCCGCTGTTCTCCAGAGCACGCCAGGACACCCGAAGCGCCACGCGTTGCTGTGGGTCCATCGCGACGGCCTCCCGTGGCGAGATACCGAAGAATTCCGGATCGAACGTCCCGGCACCAGTAAGGAATCCACCGCAGTCGTTGATTTCTTTGAAGCCGCTGCGCCGTGACCCTGCGATCAGCTCGCGGATCGACCAACCGCGGTCCGTCGGAAACGGGCTCAAAGCCTCACGGCCCTGGGACAACAGATCCCAGTACCCCGCAGGTGTGTCGATGCCGCCCGGCGCTTCGAGGCCCATGCCGACGATCACTACTGGCTCGGCGGAGCCGAACATGTCGTCAGACATCGGCGTTCACCCGCCCGGCGACGTCGTCGAGATGTTCGTTGAGATAGAAATGTCCGCCGTCGTACAGCGACAATTCGAAGGCGCCCGCGGTGTGGTTTTCCCACAGCCGCAACGCCTCGGCATCGACACGGTGATCCTCACGTGCGCCGAGTACGTAAATGTCAGCGCGAATGCGGACACCGGGATCACAGTCATAGCGGTTGATCGCCTGGTAGTCCGCCCGCATTGCAGTGGTCAGCAGCTCGGCGAACTCTTCGTCGGCAAGTAGTGCTGGATCGGTGCCGCCCAAATCGGCGATGTCGGCCAGCATTCCGTCGTCGCTGGTTGGTAGAACCGGCATGTCGGAGACGGTGCAAGGCGCCGGACCGGCGGACACCCACAGCCGCTGCACCGCAGTGTCGCGGGACTGTGCGATCCGGGCGAACTCGAAAGCCACCACTGCACCCATGCTGTGACCGAACAGCCGCAGCGGCGCCACGCGAGCCCACGGTCCGGCCTCGAACAGGCCGAGAGCAAGGTCGTGAACGGTATCAGGGGCGGGGTCAGTCAAACGGTCTGCGCGCTGCGGGTACTGCACGATGTAGGTGTCCCGGCCTGCGGCCAGGGCACTCGCCAATTCGCGGTAGCTTGCGGCGGCTGCCCCGGCGTGCGGGAACACTACCGTTGCGCCGGAGCGCCGCGCGTCGTCGCGCTGCGCTACCCGCTTGATCCATGGTGCGAAGGTCGTCGGCGCTGCCATCAGATTATTGAAAGTCATTGCACGGTTTCAGGTTTAGCGATAGCTGAGACCACGTCGTGAGCCTCCATGTGGATAACCTCCAGACACAGTTCAGCAATCTGATCGAGCCGCGCGGGGTCATGTTCACGACGGCCAAGCAAGTCGGCCAGCGCCGAAACGGTTCGGGTGGCGAAGATGTCGGCAACCATGACGGTCGGGGTGTCCAGCCACGCCCGGATGCGCGCGACGAGCTGAGTTGCCAGCACCGAATCTCCGCCCAGGGCGAAGAAGTCATCGTCAGCGCCGACTGACTGCATGCCGAGCACATCGCTCACGATCGCGGCGAGTGCTGCCTCCAACGGTGTCGACGGGACTCGGTCGGCGGGCTCGGCGACAGTGGTGGTTGCGGCGGCCAATTGGCGCGTGACCGCGCGCCGGTCGATCTTGCCGCCGAGTGTGAACGGGACCTGGCCAACCAGTGACACGTGGCGTGGGATCATGTGCGCGGGAAGATATTCGGTCATGGCTTCTCGCACACCCGCCGCGGTCAGCTGTGCGTCATCAGCTTGGATGGCAGCGGCCAGAACGTCGGCACCGCTTGGCGTCGCCACCAACGCCGCGACTGCTGTTGCTACACCGGGCAGCTGCCGCAGCGCGGACTCAACCTCGCCGAGCTCGACGCGGTAGCCGCTGACTTTGATGCGGTGGTCGGCGCGTCCAACAAACTCCAGCGTGCCGTCCGGCAAATACCTCGCCAGATCGCCGGTGCGATACCACGTTCGGCCGTCGTGCACGACGAAACGCTCGGCGGTGAGATCCGGCCGCCCCCGATAGCCGCGCGCGAGACCGCGTCCAGACACCCACAGCTCGCCGACGACAAAGTCGGGGCAGTCGCCACCGATGTCGTTGACCACCCGGCACGACATATTGGGAAGCGGAATGCCGTAGGGCACGGACGTACAGCCCGCGGGCAGCTCACCGGGCTCGCAGATGGTCGCGTGCACGGCGGTCTCGGTCGCACCGCCAAGGCCGGCGAACCGTAGTTGCGGCGCCGAAGCTTTCAGCAGGTAAGCCAGTTGCGGCCGCACCCAATCGCCGCCGGTCGGCACTGCTCGCAGCGATGACAGGCATCCCGCCCCGACCTCGACGAGCATCTCCAGCCAGCCCGGCAGGAAATTGAGCACTGTCACGTTATGGGTATCGATCAGCTGCGCCCAGGCGTCGGGCTCGCGACGCTGTGCCTCATCCACCATCACGATCGCGCCGCCGGTCCGCAGGGTGGCGAAGATGTCCAGTACCGACATGTCGCATTCCAGCGTCGACAACGCCAGACAGCGATCGGTCGCGCCGATCTCGAAGTGTCGGATGATGAACTCGACGGTGTTCATCGCGGCGTCGTGTGTGACCTCGACACCCTTCGCGTCGCCGGTGGACCCCGAGGTGAACAGCACGTAGGCGAGCTCGGCGGGATCGGTTGTCGCGGGCGAAATGGCAACACCGGTGGGCGCGCTGCGCAGCACATCAGCAATTGCCAGTGCGGGCACCGGCAGGGATAGCTGCTGCCCGCCGCACACCAGTGCCAGGCTCACCTCGCCGGTCTGCAGGATGCGCTGCGCGCGATCGGGTGGCTGGTCGATGCCGATCGGCAGATACACGCCCCCCGCGGCCAGGATCCCCAGTAGCGCCGGCACCTGTTCGGCGGTCTTGGGACCCATCACGGCGACGGTGTCGCCGGCGCCGATCCCGTTCGCACGCAACTCCGCAGCCACCGTCAACGCCTGGTCGCGTAGCTGTTTGTAGGTGAGGTCACCGGAACTCGCAATCACCGCCGGCGCATCCGGCTGTTGCTGTGCACGGCGGAAAAAGCCGTCGTGCAACGCCTCTGCGCCAGCGACGGCGCGACGGCTGTTGACGACGTCACGCACCGCGCGTTGCGCGGCCGGCAGTGCCCCTGGGCCAGCCGCGTTCCACGCGTCATCAGCGGAGGCAAGCCGCAGCAGTTCGTCGATGTGGTGGGCGAACATAGCGTCGATGACGTCGGAGGGAAACACGTCCTCTCGGACATCCCAGTTCACCAAAGTGCCACCGTCGAACTCGGTGACCTGCGCGTCCAGCGAGACCTGGGGCCCTTGCGAGATGATCCAGGCGGGCGTGCCGAACACTTCGGTCACATCGGCGTTGAACAGTTCGCCCAGCCCGAGCGCGCTGGTGAATACCACCGGTGCCAGCACCGGGACGCCGCGATAGCGACCAAGGTCGCGGAGCACCGACAGGCCCGGGTAGTTGGAGTGCGCTGCCGCGGTCCGCATCGCGTCTTGCACGACGTGGGCCCGCGACGCCGCGCAGCTGGTGCCGGTGAGGTCGATGTCGAGCAGCAGCGACGAGGTGAAGTCGCCGACCAGGCGGTCCACATCGGGATGCAGGGCTTCGCGGCCGAACAGCGGCATGTTCAGCAGGAATCGCGAGCTGTCCGACCAGCACGCCAACGTGTAGGCGAATGCCGCCGCGAACATCATCGCCGGGGTCACACCGCGCAACCGGGCGTTGGCGAATAGCGCGTCGCGGGTTTGCCTATCGAACCACTGCCAGCGCCGAATGCTGTTGCGAGAAATAGATTTCCGGCTCACGGTCGGCAGCCTGGGCGGATCCGGGAGTTCGGGAACACGCTGTGCCCACCAGTCGCGGTCAGCTTCGCGGGCGGGCTGCGGCTCAGATTCCCGCCGCACCATCTCGCAGCGGTATTCCCGGTAGGTATAGCGCAATTCCGGCAGCAGTCGACCCTGGTAGAGCACCGCCAAGTCGGCCAGCAGGATGCGGTAGCTCATCGCGTCGGCGGCCTGCATGTCCAGGTCGACGTGCAGACGCGAGCGTTCGCCGGGCAGTAAGGACAACGCCAGCTCCAGGACCTGCCCGTCAAGTTGCTGGTGGGACTTGGTTTCCCGAAGGCCGGTGAGCCGCTCATCGAGGGCATCCGCGGCGAGGCCCCGAAGATCGTGAACGGTGATCGGGTAGTTCGGGCGTTCATGAGCCGGATCGACCCGCTGGGTGCCATCGGACAAAAACTGCACCCGCAGCATTGGATGCCGCATCGCCAACTCAGTGGCTGCGGCGCGCAACCGGTCGGGGTCGATGTTCCCGCCGTCGAACTCGACGTAAAGATGCCCTGCCACTCCCCCGAGTGGTTGATTGTCGTGACGCCCTATCCACATGGCGTGCTGCATCGGGGCAAGCGGAAATGCGTCTTGAAGTGGGCTGGCAACCGCTGCCCCGGCCGGCACATTGACTGTTTCCGGGTGCACCCCGGCCGCCGCCACGAGCAGCGACCACGCCTCGATCGTCGGCGCGGCGGCGAGCGCGGCGAAGTCCACGGCGATACCGTGGCGACGCCACCGGCCCGCGAGCGCCATCATCCGAATCGAATCGAGACCCTGGCTGACGAGGTTGCCGTCGGGGTCGACGGCATCGGTGCTGACGCCGAGCATTTCGGCGACCTCCGCGCGAATGGCACCTGGGCTGCCCGCGACGGAAGCCCCAACCCCATCAGTTACCACACATCCCTCCTACTAGTTAGTGGAGGCTAGCCTAAATTGCTGGCTACTTTACTTCCGGGGTCCTTGGGAAGCTAGGGTCTGCCCTGGCCGCTGGTTGCTCGTCTGGTGACCTGGCCCGAGCAGGTTGCCACGGTAACGACGTCGCTTCCCGACCTCCTCAGCGGGCTGCTTAGCTTCTAGGCAGAGGATGCGGTGGGTCGCGGGAGGACGGGAATGCCATCAGCCGAGCTGAAAGGATTCGTGCCGTTTCCGCCGGACCGTGCCGCGCGCTACCGGGCCGCGGGTTACTGGACCGGACGGACGGTGGACTCGTTGCTGTCCGAAGCAGCGCAGCGCTGGCCCAACAGCGTCGCGGTGCTCGACGCCGGCGCAACGGATCGCCCGCCGCTGCGCCTGAGCTACGCCGAACTCGCCGAACGCGTCGACCACGCCGCGGCCGGGCTGGCAGAGCTGGGCATCGGACCCGGTGATCGGGTGTTGCTGCAACTGCCGAATGGCTGCGAGTTCGCGGTGGCGTTGTTCGCGTTGCTGCGCGCCGGCGCGATCCCGGTGATGTGCCTACCCGGCCACCGCGCCGCCGAGTTGAGCCACTTCGCCGCCGTCAGCCAGGCCAAGGCTCTGCTAATACCCGATACCGCAACCGGATTCGATTACCGTCCCATGGCGCAGGGACTGCTGAAAGATCATCCCGGACTGCGCCATGTCATCGTTGACGGCGACCCCGGGCCATTTACGTCCTGGTCGCAAATGTGCGCGAATCCAAGCCGGCCGACGACACCGCACACCGCAGACCCCGGATCCCCGGCGTTACTGCTGGTGTCCGGGGGCACGACCGGCATGCCCAAGCTCATCCCCCGCACGCACGACGACTACGTCTACAACGCCACCGCCAGCGCCGAGGTCTGCGGGCTGACCGGCGACGACACTTATCTGGCGGCATTACCGGCCGCGCACAACTTTCCACTGGCCTGCCCGGGCCTACTGGGTGCAATCACGGTCGGTGCTACCACGGTGTTCACCACCGACCCCAGTCCGGAGGCGGCATTCGCCGCGATCAACCGACACGGTGTCACCGTCACCGCATTGGTTCCGGCCTTGGCCAACCTGTGGGCCCAGGCCACCGACTGGGAGCAGGTGACGCCAACCTCGTTGCGGCTGTTGCAAGTTGGCGGCGCGAGGCTGGAACCCGCTGATGCCCGCCGGATCCGCGAAACACTGACGTCGGGTCTGCAGCAGGTATTCGGGATGGCCGAGGGACTGCTGTGCTACACGCGACCGGGTGATCCGCCAGAGGTAGTCGAGCAAACCCAGGGCCGGCCACTATCGGCCGATGACGAACTGCGCATCGTCGACGAGGCCGGGCGGCCGGTCCCCGCGGGTGCGGAGGGTGAGCTGCTGGTGCGGGGCCCGTACACACTCAACGGCTACTTCCGTGCCGAGAGCGACAACGCACGCTGCTTTGACCCGGACGGCTTTTACCGCAGCGGCGACCTCGTCCGCCAACACGCCGACGGCTACCTGGAGGTCACCGGACGGGTAAAAGACGTCATCCACCGCGGCGGGGAGACCATCGCTGCAGCCGATCTCGAAGAACACCTGCGCGCTCACCCCGCGATCTCGTCCGCGGCGGCGGTAGCGCTACCGGACCCCTATCTCGGCGAAAAGATCTGTGCGGCGGTCGTGTTCGTGGGCCATCCACTGACTCTGTCTGACTTGAATGACTATCTCGACCAACGTGGAGTGGCCGCGCATGCTCGGCCCGACGTGCTGGCTCAGATGCCCTCGCTGCCGACCACTGCGGTCGGCAAGATCGACAAGAAGGCGATAGCCCGGCAGTTGCGGCGGTGAAGCGCCGTCAGAACATCGCAGACAAACCGGGCAGGACCTCGACCGGAGAGGTTTCGTTGGCGGTCGCGGCCTCTCTGGATCACAGCATTCGCTGTTGGACGCGTGCTGGAACTGAGGCGGCAGCGATGGCAGTTAACGGCGTGGCGATGGGGAAATCGACGTTCAAAGACCGGACTTCGACGCGTCGGACAATGCTCGCCAATGCGAGGCTGGCCTCCAGCATCGCAAAGTGATCACCGATGCAGGACCGGGGGCCTCCTCCGAACGGCAGGTACTGCCAACGGTCACGCCCCTTTGATCGCTGCGGACTAAACCGGTCAGGGTCGAAAGTAAGCGGATCATCCCATAGCATCGGGTCACGATGTATGGCGCGGATCGCCACTACGACGAACGTGCCGGCTTTCAGCCAGTAGCCGTCAACCACGCTGTCTTGCATCATCATTCGGCCCACAGCAGGTGCCGGTGGGCATAACCGCAACGCTTCGTGCACCACCTGTACGGTGTAACGCAGGCGCGGTACATCGTCAGGCGTCAGCTGTCGATCGCCAAATTGACCGACCTCGGAAAAGACCTGCTTCTGCAGATCGGGCCGGTGACCCAACGCCCACAGCGCATACGTCAGCGTGGTGGCTGTGGTGTCATGGCCGGCAAGCAGAAACAGTACCAACTCGTCACAGATCGCACTGTCCGACAGCGGTTTCCCCGTATTTGGATCGGTCGTCTGCATCAGTGAGCGCACTAGGGGTGCATCGCGTCGCTGGTCGGTTCGGCATTCGCGCAGAATCTGAGCGGCCAGATCGTGCAGGGTCGCACTGGCGGCGTGGGCACGCCGCTGCCCGGGCGTCGGCAGCCAGTGCGGCGGGTTGATCGGGCGCATCGCTCGGTCAGCGGCCCACTTGGCTCCGGCGCGAAGCGCGGGGCCAATCGCAACGCCCTGCTCATCCAGGTCATGTCCTAAAACAGAGCGGCCCAGTGCCCGCAAAGTCAATGCGCGGCATTCGTTGTCAAGGTCTATCTCCAAGCAGCTGGCCCATCGGTGCGCTCGCTCTTCGGCGGCCTGGGCCATGTACCCGGCGAATCGAGGAACGTTCTGCTTGGTGAAGATCGGTTGCAGCGCGCGACGACGTGGCAGCCATTCGTGATGCGGCACGACAAGCAAGTTATCGCCCATTAGTCGCCGCATCTCCAATGCGACAGGAGTCAGCCCACGTTCAGCGAATGCGTCGGTGCGGCCGAGAATGTCGCGAGCGCCTTGCGGTGACGCGACAAGCACCAGCGGTGGCGTTGCGCACTGGAGTCCGTGGTCAACCCGGGTCACCGGGCCGCCGGCATCGCGCAATGCCTCAAGTCCGGTGTCGAAGTCCCTGATCGCCTGCAGCCGTTGCCAGTATGGCATCGGATTCTTCGGTGGCAGAGGCAATATAGGAGTGTCTGCTGCTGTGATGGTCTCAGCCATGTCTAGCACCTCTCCGGGGAGCAGAAGTCTTTATGGCTGCCGCATTCTGCCTCACTGCAGCCACAACCACCTGCAATGTCACCACCCGGCGCCTAGGCGAGCGAGGGTATTCACACCACAGTTGGCGGTGGTGTGTACACCCACGGCGTGGAACGCAATCGCCCGAAGTGGTTTGGAAGCCAAGTCAAAAGCCGTGACCGCAGCGCTTTTTGGCGCCATATTTTGTGGACTGCACCTCGGCGGACCTACCGGTGAACGAAGCGGGACTTTCGGCGGCCGAGCCGATGATTAACCAGGCCCTTCGGAATTGCGACGTCGTGGTGGTGTAGGCATCCCTGCGAATGGTGGTGGCGACACCGTTTCAGTACGCCCTGGCGCAGTTCACAATTCGTGAGAGCCGGGCCAATAAGCAGTTGGGCGCTGTACCGGCCGCTTTTACACGATAGCCGGTGCATAGCCGCATCAATAGCCTGAGGAGGCGATCTGAAATGACCCAACCGCACGTGAAACCCGCTGCAACGTTGGAAATATCCGGAGGACCCGCGTCGGCCCTTGAAGGGGTGTCGGTGCAGCCCATCCTCGTCACCGAGCAAGAGGTTACCTTCGGCACGGCGGCAGCACTGGGGGTCCAACCCAAAACGAGTCGCTGGTGGATCAGGGCGATTCGAGTTTCGGTCGAATCGGGCCGTCGCCGGTGGCTGGACACCGTGCTGATGCCCCGACTCGCCCGCGTCCGGTCCGCGCTGACACAGCCGGGGCCGCACTATCCACGCCGTGAACCCGCATATTTCGAGGCGGCGCGGATGTCCCGCGAGATGGAGCGACTGTGACGGGAACGAGTCCCTCTCCGCGTGCCTGGCTGGTCCGCTTGGCCGCGACAGGGACCGCGTTTGCAAGCCGAGTTAAGGCATTGTGATGCGTGAGCTCGGTGCGCATGCGGTGGTACTTGGCGCCAGCATGGGCTAGGTGCTGACCGCCGGGGTGCTCCGACTCTACCGAACCGTCAGCTGGGATGACGGCGTTTTAAAGCTGGGTATTGGGTCGGGGGACACCGAACTTGCGGGTCGGGCAGGTCGCCGAGCGCCCTGTCGATGTCGATCTCGTTTATGGGCCGGTCGTCCTCGAATGGCAAAGTGTCGCTTAATGTATGGTGCGAGCGTCCGCGAATTGAATAGTGCCACGGCAGCCGATCAGCAGTAGCAAATGTGTAGCCGCGACCGCACACTTCGGGGGTCCGCCCAATGATGGTGGTGGCGGTGGCGGCAGCAGTGCCGCGCCAGGGCGCCCGTCGACTCGAGTTCCGCGACAATGAGTTTCACGAGGGCTGACGGTGTCAAGCTAGAACCTCACGTTGCTACTGCGATCTGCCTAACTGCGCCGTGGTGGCGAGGACAGCAGTGATGCGGGTCCCGCGTCCGCGCGCGGTGTCTATTACGAGGTCCCCGCCGATGGCTGACAAGCGGTCGGTCATGTTGGTCAGCCCAGTGCCGATGGTCGCGCGGTCGAATCCGCAGCCGGTGTCGCTGATCGTGATGGTCAGCATCCGGTCGTCGGCTTTGGCTGTAATCGTGACCGTGGTGCCGGGGCCCCCGTGTTTGGCGGCATTCTGCAGCGCTTCACTGCAGCAGAAGTAGAGGGCGGTTTCGATTGTAGCGGGGTAGCGGTCGAGGCCCTGCAGGTTTAGTTCAACCGGGATCGGGGCGCGAGCGGCGACCGCCGGCAAGGCTTGGGCCAGACCGCCGCTGACGAGCAGCGGGGGATAAATTCCGTGGGCGAGTCGGCGGATCTCGGCGATCGCGGTCTCCAACAGCCCGGACGCTTCGGTGAGCAGGGGCCGATATCGCTCCTGGTCGGCTCTGCGGGCGAGTTGGATGAGCACTGCCAAAGCGACGAGGTGTTGTTGGGCGCCGTCATGGAGGTCACGTTCGAGGCGGCGGCGTTCCTCGTCAGCGGCGGTGATCAGCCGGTTACGTGACGCCTCGAGTTGAGCGGCGCGCTCGGCGAGATGTGCCTCCGACGTCCTCAGCGCCGCGGCGTTGTTCCATACGATCACCATGATGTGAAAGGCATTGAATGGCAGTGCTACGACGATGAATGCAGTCTCGATCCAGCCAGGCGGTTGCCCGGCCACGTGTGCAACATGCTGAAAGCGGGCTAACGCAGCCAGAGCCAACACGCAGCCGGCGGTAATCACCGCGAAAACTAACCCTCGCTGCCAGCGGATGTAGGGCTCGGCGAAAACGACGGGCAGCATGACCGCGAGCACCATCACCGGCAACAGGACCGGTGCGACGAACGTAATGAGCAAAACACTGACCCAGTTACCGATACAGAACAGCGTGATCGACTGCTGATATCTGCTGTGTCGCGCCAGGCGCAGCGCGGCACCCAGCACCACACACTGTGCGACACAGATTGTGCCGATGGCCAGGAACCAGGTGGATCGCAGCACAAACTGGTACTCCCACAGCGGCAGCAACACGCCAGCACCGAAGTACATGGCCAAGTAGCCAGCGAGGAACAGCTGAAAGCGTTCCGCCTTAAAGCGGTTGACGAGGTCGTGACCTAACAGAGACGAAGACCTGATCGCTGCGAGAAACAGCACCTTGGGCACCCGCCAGTAGGGCACCGATCCGGCGTCCCTCGTGGGCGTTAGTGGGCTGCTCGCCATAGCTGGGTCAGCAGATCTGGACTCAGGTGTTCTTTGTGCAGGTAGGCCGCGGCGCCACAATCTGCGGCTCCGGAGGGAAGATCCTCTGCGTCGTAGGTTGACATCAGTAGGACCATCAAATCTGGATGGGCGGCGCGGATTCGCCGCGTGGCTTCAATGCCATCCATTCCCGGCATGTGGATATCCATCAACACGATCCCAGCACCACCATCGCGAAGGAGCTCGATCGCGGATTCTCCGGTGTCGCATTCGCCGGCCATGACGAAGTCCTTCGTGGCCGCCACAGTGGCGGCGGTAGCCACCCGGAAACTGGCCTGGTCGTCAACCACCCAGACTCGCACCCGCTCGTCCCGCACCTGTGCATTATGCGGGGTCTGTGTGCCGCACACCATGGTGTACACACCACCCTTCGTATGGTGTTTACATCACAGATTTAAGCCGAGGCGGGGTCGTCGAGGAACATCAGCACAGCCTTGACCCGCCGATCGACCGAGTCGTCGATGGTCAAACCGAGCTTGGCGAAGATTGAATTGATATGCTTTTCCACCGCCCGCTGAGAAAGCACAAGCCGCTGCGCCACGGTGCGATTGCTGAGCCCGGTTGCTAGTTCGGCGAGCACCTCACGTTCCCGGGGGGTCAATCGGCTGAGCGTTGCGGCGGAGCGCGGCTGGGCCAGCAGCGCCTCTACCACCAGCGGATCAAGCACCGTCCCACCGGCCGCGACTTGATGTACCGCCTCGCTGAGTTGGTCGAAATGTGAGACGCGTTCCTTCAAAAGATACCCGCGGGCAGCCGTACCGCCGTCCAGCAGCCCCGCCGCATAGCTTGGATCCGCATACTGCGATAACACGATCACCCCGGTATCCGGATGCGCCGTCCGCATCCACCGGGCCAACCGGATGCCCTCATCTGTCGACGTCGGTGGCATCCGCACATCGGTAAACAGCATCGTCGGTTGATGCTTTTCGACGAGTTCGACCGTGGAGTCGTAATTCTCTGCCACGCCAACGACAGTCACATCGGCATCGGACGACAATGCCCGGTAGACGCTATCTCGCACTAATAGGGAATCCTCGGCAATGAGGACGGAAATTGGACCGCTCACCATGGTGCCGTCCTTCCCCGGTCGTTCACAATTACTCAATCACGATCGCTACTCGAAGCCATCGCCGTTGCATTGAAACTATCCGCGCATCTATGCCGGTCCGCTAGAGTACTGAAGTACCTACTCTGGGACGCGCCACCACGGACTCCGGAGTGGCCTGTGCGCTCGACGGTCGCGAAAGTAATCGATTGACAGGTCGAACGTGTCGACTGGAGTCGCAGCCGCGCTCCGTACCTCTTGGTGTATCGACGGGTCGCTATCAGCTGGGCGCGTAGGCCGGCAAACTCGCCGGTTGGTGCGGTCTCTAAACCAACCCTGCCATTGACTAATGTCACCATTCTGTGTTGACTAAGTCGATTGGCGGGCGCTGATCCGACGGCGACGGAAGGCAGGCTGAGGATGCTCGGTCGGTTGCTTGGGTCGAACAAGGTGAGCCACGGAGCGCTTGCGGTGGTGACCGGTGCGGGCAGTGGCATTGGGGCGGCGTTTGCCGCCGAACTCTCCCGTCGTGGCGGCCGGGTGGTATGCAGCGACATCGATGAAGCCGCCGCCCAGAAAACGGTAGGCGCGATCACCGACCACGGCGGTGAGGCCGTCGCGGTCCCCTGCGACGTATCCCAATTCGACGACGTCCGCCAATTGGCTGCTCAATCCGAATCGTGGTTCGGCGCTGCACCCACGCTGGTGATCAACAACGCCGGTGTCGGCGGCGGCGGTGCCCACATCGGAGACCTCTCGATGGACGACTGGCACTGGACGCTGGGTATCAACCTCTGGGGACCCATTCACGGATGCCATGTGTTCGCCCCGGTCTTGCGGTCGGCCCAACCGTCGAAACGCCCACGGGGCATCATCAATGTCGCCTCCGCCGCCGCGTTCGGTGCGGCGCCCAGCATGGCTGCCTACAACGTCAGCAAGGCAGGTGTGTTGTCGCTGTCGGAGACACTGGCCGCCGAATTATCCAGTACTGGAGTCAAAGTCACCGTGCTTTGCCCCACCTTCGTCAAGACGAACATCGTCGAATCTGGCCGTATGGCGGAGCAAACAACCCAATTCGCCAACAGAGTGATGCGGTGGTCCGGTTTGTCACCGGCCAAAGTCGCACGCATTTGTCTGGACACCCACGATCGCGGCGAGCTCTATTGCATGCCGCAACTCGAAGCCAAGATCGGCTGGAACGTCAAACGCTTGGCCCCGGGCACCTTCACCCGCGGGATGGGCCTGGCGTCCCGGGTTATCCCGCACTGACAGCGCCAATCCGAAGGAGGACCCGGTGGCTATCGATATGGAAGCGATGCTGGCCAAGATCAAGGATCGCCAATGGGCGTTGGCCGATATCGATTGGGCAGCACCCGGCGCCGAGACCATCAGCGACGAATTCCGGCCTAAGTTGAAGGCGTTCATGGCCGATCTGTGCTGGATCGAAAACATCGGCGCTCGGGGATTTTCGGCGTTGGCCAAGAAGGCGCCCGACCCCACCCTCGCCGAGATATACCGGTATTTCCACGCCGAAGAGCAGCGCCACGCCAATGCCGAACTCGCGCTGATGAAGCGCTGGGGGATGCTCGACGACGGTGAAATGCCCGAACCCAACGTGAACATCCGGCTGGCCATGCAATGGCTGGACGCCTACGCCGACGGCATGTCGCTGTCGATCCTGGGCACCGTCATCCCGATGCTCGAGGTGGCACTGGACGGGGCGCTGCTGAAGTTCCTGCTCGACGAGGTCAACGATCCGGTCTGCCACCAGGTCTTCGAAAAGATCAACAATGACGAATCACGTCACCTCGCAGTGGATTTCGAGGTCCTGAATATGATCGGTCAGGCGAAGGCTCGAAGACTCGCCATCGATTTTGTGGGCAACGTTGCCTCGCCGGGACTGATCCTCGGCGCGTTGATGTATCTGCCTTTGCTCAACCGGGTGCGCAACGAGCTGGACGAGATGGGCATGGAGCCCGAGCGGCTCTATAACGCGGTCAAGCGGTTTGAGCAACTCGGCGAGCGTGGCGAACACACTTGGCGGGTGCCCACCTACCAAGTCCTCAAACGGCATGCCGCGGTGGTCGTTAACCCGCGTCATCCGTACCACCTGGTGGCCAATTCCATGGTGTGGTTGTCGGACCGCTATCCACGGCCACTGTTGCGACCGGTACCCAGTTGGTTCAAAGAGCTGACCCACGAGCCAGCCGCGTGATCATGGCGAGCGCACACACCTACGCCACGCTGATCGTCGGAGCCGGCTTCAGCGGGCTCGGTGCGGCGATCAAGTTGGCACAGGCCGACATCCGCGACATCGTCATCCTGGAGCGCAGCGACCGGGTAGGCGGAACCTGGCGGGACACCAGCTATCCCGGCGCCAGCTGTGACATCCCGTCGCTGCTGTACTCGTTTTCGTTCGTCAAGAACCCAATGTGGTCGCGAACCTACTCCCCCGCTGAGGAAATCTGCAGGCACATCGAGGACATGGCCACCCGATTCGACGTCCGCCGGCGCATCCGGTTCGGCCAAGAGGTCACCGGGCTGGCATTCGACGAGGGCACCGGAGTATGGACGGCAACGACGGCTGCCGGCAAGCGTTTTCGGGCCCGCACCGTCATACTGGCATCGGGACCACTACCGGACTCCAGCTTCCCCGACATCCGCGGCATTGATTCCTACCGTGGGCACAAAATCCACAGCGCTCGGTGGGACCACGACTACGACTTCGCCGGCAAGCGGATCGCGGTCATCGGCACCGGCGCCAGCGCCATCCAGATCATCCCCGAACTGGTCCAACAAGCCGAGTTCGTCAAGGTGTTTCAGCGCACTCCCGGCTGGGTGCTACCGCGGTTGGACATCGCCACTCCGCCCGTGCTCCAAATGGCATTCACCAAAGTGCCTGCGGTTCAACAACTTGTGCGTCAAGCCCTGTTCTGGGGGCATGAGGCCAGCGCCACCGCACTAGTGTGGAACACCCCGTTGACCTCGCTGGTCACCCGACTGGGCCGTCTGCACCTGCGCCAGCAGGTCAAAGACCCGTGGCTGCGCCGCCAGCTGACTCCCGACTTCGTCCCAGGCTGCAAACGCATGCTGGTTTCCAGCGACTACTACCCCGCCCTGCAACGCGATAACTGCAAGCTCGTCGACTGGCCGATAGCGACATTGAGCCCGGTCGGCATTCGCACCAGCGACGGCGTCGAACATCACCTTGACTGCATAGTGTTCGCCACCGGTTACGACGTGCATCTGACTGGTCCGCCGTTTCCGGTCACCGGACTCGGCGGACGCTCGCTGAGCGCCGAATGGACCCATGGCGCACAGGCTTACAAGAGCGCCAGCGTGCACGGCTATCCGAATCTGTTCTTCATGACCGGTCCCAATTCCGGCCCGGGCCATAATTCGCTGCTGGTCTATATCGAGGGACAGCTCGACTACGCCGTGCGCGGTGTCACCACCGTCCTGCGCAACGACTTGCGCTACCTCGACGTGCGAAAAGATGTCCAGCAGCGTTACAACGAGCGCATCCAGCAGCGGCTCACCAAGACGACGTGGATGTCGGGCTGCAGCAGTTGGTATTTGACCAAGGACGGTTTCAACGCATCAATGTACCCCGGCTTCGCCACCCAGTACCTTCGACAAATGCGCGATTTCCGGTTTGCCGACTACGACGCGGTCGAGCAAGGTGCCGTCGCCGTCAGTTCATCCGCCTGAACAATGGCTCCCGAGCGACCTTCACGGGCCGAGACCGGCACCATCGCAGGTGTCCTGGCCAATCTGCGGCGCGCGCCCAACCGCGTTCGGCGGCATTCCCGCGACGTCATCGAAAACGCTGTGTCGCAACTCTTCGATGCGGCAGTCCGCCACCCGCACGGGCTTGCGGTCTCCGGGGAATACCGCATCGACGACCTGGCCCGGCTGGCCGGTACCACGACCCGCAACATCCGTGTCTACCGCGATCGCGGTCTGTTGCCCCCGCCGACGCGGGTGGGGCGGATCGCGCTGTTCAACGACACTCATCTGACCCGATTGCGGTTGATCACGTCAATGCTCGACCGCGGATACAACATCGCGCACGTCCGGGAAATGCTCGGCGCCTGGGAGCAGGGCAAGGACCTCGGCGACGTCCTTGGCCTGGAAACCGCGATCGTCGGCACCTGGACCACCGAGCAGTCTGCGATCATGCCGCTGGCCGAGGCTCAACGACTCATCAATGACGTCAAGGCGTTCGACCGACTGGTGCGGCTGCAGGTGATCCGCGTCGACGGCACACAAGCCACCATCACCCGTCCCAAACTGATCGAGGCCTTCAACGAGATCCGCGGCTACGGCATGAGCTTCGACAAGCTGATCGATCTGCACGAGCAGATCGTCCCGCTGGTCGACCAGATCGGCGAGATGCTGGTGCGCGCCGGCGCCGAGCACGTCGTCGACCGGATCAAACCGCGTGAAGCGCTGCCCGCCGACACCGAGATTGCTGAACTGATCACCATGCTGATCCGGTTTCGCACCCAAGCCGTCTCATCTGTCACCGCGACCCTGGCGTCGTCGATCGAGTCGACCATTGAGTCGATGGTCAGCAGTATCCTGGCCGACTATTTAGAGCGCTCGCCGGACGCTGAAGTTCGCTAACGCACACGGCGGTGCGCAACCAGGTATGGCGCCAACGTGGCGAGCTTCTCGCAGGTCTCCTCGAATTCGCGATCGGGATCCGAGGCGCCGATGATGCCCGCCCCGGCCCGCAGCCAGGTCCGTCCGTTACGTTCGTAGGCGCTCCGCAGCGTTAGCGCCGCGTCCAGCCCACCGTCAGCCGAAAACATGGCTACCGCACCGGAATACAACTCGCGTGGACTTTCATCAAGGCGCAGGATGGCGTCCACGCCGGCCGCTTTGGGGATTCCCGACGCGGTGACTGCGGGAAACAGCGCCTCCAGCGCGTCCATCCGATCCTTCGACGGGTCGAGTCGGCCAGTGACAGTCGAGCCGAGGTGCTGCACGCTGCCGCGCTCGCGCACCGCCATGAAATCAATGACCGCCGCGCTACCGGGTTCGGCAACCTCAGTGATCTCGCGCAGCGAGCTACGCACCGAGATGGCATGTTCGACAATCTCTTTGCTGTCAGATTCCAGTTCGTTGCGGGCTTGGCTGTCGCGCGCGGCGCCGCGGCCCAGCGCCCGAGTGCCGGCCAGCGGTTCGGTGACCACGACGCCGTCGTGGTGCACCGCTGCCACGACTTCCGGGCTGTAGCCCAAGGCCCGAAACCCACCGAGCCGCAACAGGAAAGACCGGGACGGGGTGTTGCGCTGGCGCGCCAGCCGATAGGTCGACGGGAAGTCCAGCTCGAATGGCACGTCGACGCAGCGGGACAGGATCACTTTGTGGTAGCGGCCGTCGGCGATCTCGTCGATCGCTGACGCCACCCGTCCGCGGTAATCGGTGGTGTCGGCACCGACGTCGATCGCGGATGCCGGCGGTGCACTCGGCAAACCCTTGCTGAGCAACTGATCCACCATTTCGCGGTAGCGATCCTCGGCGTCGATCAGACGAACGGTGTCGTCGGCGATCACGATGCGGGTTCGCGGCCAGAACACCCGTGCCAACGGGGCTTGCGGCGCCAAGCGATCTTGCAGGCCGAAGCGGTAAGCGCCGAATTCGAAGGTGATCCAGCCGAAGGCCTGGTCGGTTTCCAGCAATAGCCGGTCGACGGCCTCGCCGAGCACAGGTCCCGGCCGGCCGGACCATTTCTGTCGCCGCATCACACCGTCGCGGATGATGCGCAACTCGTCACGGTCCAACTCGACCATGGCCACCGCCCCGGCGGCCAGCACCCATTGACCGTCACGCTCGTAGAGCAGGTATTTCTCGCCGTCGCGCTCGGGCAAAGCCGCCGCCAATTCGGCCGCCAGATCCGCCGGAGCGATGTCGGTCGGCAGCGGGAATGACAGTGACGGGGTGCCTACCGCACTCGTTTCGACACCGACATCGGTCACGCTTAGTAAATGTAGCCTAACCTATGAACTCGCGGGGGCTCCGTCGGCGAATGCCTTGCCCTGCCGGTCCATGAGCTTGGTCACCAGCACTTTTGGTAAGCCTGAATTTAACCGCGGGAACGCGCTGAGGGTGGGATCGCCTAGTCGCTGACCTGTGCTTGGTTGTCATTGCACGTTCTCAAACCGTTCACGTGACAGTCCCACAATGGGTCTCGTCCGGCAGTGGACCGATCGTAGGATCAGGCGCCAGGCCGCACTCTGACGAGAGGACAGCATCGTGTTCATCATCCGACTCCTTGACGGAGAAGAGGTCCACGCGGCCGAGGGCGACCAGCTCACCATCAATCAAGAAACTGGCGTGCTCAGCGTTTCGCGGGTCGACGGGTTCGAAGAAGTAACGACGCACTACTCGCCAGCGGCCTGGGGCTCGGTGACGCACCGAGTCAAGCAGACGGTGGTGCGGCCGTCACTGGTGGGTTCAAACAAGAAGTAACCCATCCTCAGCAGCGGCTGAACTCGACGGGCAGCGCCACCGGCGACCGAAACGCCATGCCGGTCACATGCGGCCTCGGGACTTTCGGGTCCAATCGCAGATCCGGCAACCGGTCCAAGAGCGCATCGATTGCGACGGTCGCCTCCATCCGCGCCAGGTGCATGCCCAGGCAGAGGTGCGGGCCGCCGCCGAACGTCAGGTGCGCGATGTTTCTACGGGCGGGATCGAAGCGATCCGGGTCGGGGTAACGCCTGGGATCACGATTGGCGGCCGCGACGCTGACGCTGACGTTGGTTCCGGCCGGAATCCCCACACCACCGAGCTCGCAGTCGCGGGCCGCCATCCGCATGACCGTGGTGATCGGCGGCTCCCAGCGCAGCGCCTCCTCGAAGGCGCCGCGCAGCATGCTGCGATCGGCCTGCAGGGCATCCAGCTGGGCGGGCTCGGTGAGCAAGGCAACCAGCAGGTTGCCCGAGGCGCGGTACGTCGTCTCCACTCCCGCAGGCAGGATCAGCAGCAGGAACGCGAAGATCTCGTCGTCGGTGAGCCGTGAACCGTCGACCTCGGACTGCGAAAGCATGGTGATCAGGTCGTCCTGCGGGTGCCGCCGCCGCTCGGCCAAAATCTCGCTGAAGTACGCCTTCAGCACACCAGACGCGGCAATCCCGCAGTCCCAGTTGTAGACCACGTTGAGCAACTCGATCGACAGCCGTTGAAATCGCGGGTAATCCTGCCGCGGTAAACCCATGATCCGCGCGATCACCTGTACCGGAAACGCGAAGGTGAAATCGCGGGCCAGCTCGGCGTGCCCGCGCGACGCGAAGCCGTCGATGAGTTCGTGAACCACCACCTCCACCAACTCACTGCGCCAGCGGTCCAGCAGCGCGGCGCGAAACGACGGGGATACCAGGGCTCTGCTGGCGCGATGGTGGGGGCCCTCGAGTTCGAGCATGGTCGTGCCCATAACCGGACCCATGATCTGGGAGTAGATCGAGGAGGAGAAGGTGTCGGGGTGGGTGAGGACGGTCTGGCACTCGTCGTATCCGAGCACGGTCACCCCTGCGGATCCCAGTGTCTGGCTGGTGGTTTCGGTGAACGGGCTGCCGACCATGACCCGGTGCTGTGAGCGTGCTTCGCGTAACCGCTCGTGCACGTTTTCGACCTGCATCAGCAGACCGCCCTGCAGTTGGGCCGGGTCGAACTCGCCGATGCCCGGATTCGGTTCAGCGAGCATCAGCGGGCACCGTGTGGGTGTCACGGCCGGAGCGCAGCACTGTGCCCGGCAGCGCGCCGGTGGCGACGCCGCCGCGGCACACTTCGACGCCGCCGACCCACACCGAAGTGATGCCGCGGGCCTCGGCGACCAGCCGCGGAGCACCCGCGGGCAAGTCGTAGCGGGTGCGCTCCGGTTCGTGGTCGATGGTGGCCGGATCGAACAACACCAAGTCGGCGTGCCAGCCCGGCATAATCCGGCCACGTTCGGCCAGCCCGTAGAGCCGAGCCGGCACATCGGTGAGCAGTCGCACTGCTTCTTCGAGCGTCACCACCTGGTGCTCGCGGACACCCTGTCCGAGTAGCGATGTCGTGTAGATGGCGCCGCACATCATATCGAGGTGGGCACCGGCGTCCGAGCCACCGATGACGGCGTGCGGTGAGCGCCACACCTCGGCGCGCAGCCGCCAGTCCGCGGCGTCGTCGCCGAACGGCGCCGGAGTGAGCCCGGTGCGCAACTCGTCGGCGATCACGATGTCGAGCAGGGTGTCGAATGGCTGATCGCCGCGGGCAGCGGCGACCTCACCGACGCTGCGGCCGGTCGCGTCGGCGTTCTGCGCGGCGAAGGTCTCTACGATGATCAGCCGCTTCCAGTTGGCCAGGCCGCGTAACATTCCGGCCTCTTTCGACTGGGCGCCGTCGTTCAGCCTGCGACGTACTTCCGGATCGGCGAGCGCGGCCAACCGGTCGGGCACCGGCAGGTGCATGGTGTCGCGCCAGCCGGGCAACCCGTCGAGCACGAAACCGCTCAGGAACGACAGCCGGATCTTCATGGCCTGCGGCAAGGTCAGCGCGACGACCCGAGCGCCGCGTTCGGCAGCGACCTCCGAGGCGCGCAGCTGAGCCCGGTGGCCGGTCGGGTTGGCCGCCGAGACGCCGAGCAGGTTCCAGTTGAGCGGGCGGTCGGCGGCCAGTGACATGTCAGCAAGCAGGGCGATTTCGTCGTCGGTGAAGCCTTGCAGGCACCCGGGGATGATCGCCTCGAGCGTGGTGCCGGGATGCGCCCGGACTCCGGTCGCCAACGCCAGCAGCTCGTCGCGGGACGCGCTGCGGGACGGCACAGGCTGGCCCGATCCGTCGTTGTGGGTCTGCGACTGCGACGTGGAAAACCCGAGCGCCCCGTCGGCCAACGCCTCATGTAGTAGCTCGACCATCCGCTCGATCTGTGCGGGCGTTGGCCGGCCGCCGACGGCATCGTCACCCATTGCCGCCAGCCGAAGCGCCGAATGGCCAACCAGGAAACCGGCATTGACGGCGATGCGACCGTCAAACCGTTTCAGCCAGTCGCCAAATGACGTCCATTGCCAGTCAAGCCCGGCCCGCAGCGCGTCGAGCGGCATGCCCTCGACCCGCGCGAGCATTCGGGTGAGGTAGTCCTGTTGGTCGGCGGTCACCGGGGCCAGCGTGAACCCGCAATTGCCCCCGAAGACGGTGGTGACGCCGTGCTGCACCGACGGGCTCGCAGTCGGGTCCCAGAACAGCTGGGCGTCGTAGTGGGTGTGCAGGTCGACGAAACCAGGCGCCAGCGTCTGGCCTTGAGCATCAACGGTTTTCGTGGCAGGATCCTCGACGGAACCAACCGCAACTATCCGCCCGTCGCTGATACCGACGTCGCCGTGTCGAGCGGGTGCGCCTGTGCCGTCAACGATTTGGGCATCACGGATCAACAGATCGAGCACGGCTCTCCCTTCCTATGTAACAGCCAGCCACCCGTCGTCCGGTAGCGGGTGACGGAAAAGCTCGGCGGCGTTGCGGTGGGTGATCCGGGCAGCCTGCTGCGCGGGCAGTCCTGCGACATTGCGCGCGACGACCTGCTGGGTGTCCGGCCAGGTGGAATCGGCGTGCGGATAGTCGCTTTCGACCAGAATGCGGTCGGCTCCAATCGCATCCATCGCACCGAACGCCGACGGGTCGTCGATCGAGCAGAACCAAAAGTTGCGCCGCAGCACCTCGCTGGGCAGCAGATCACCCTTCCAGGCTCCACCTTCACGTCCCGACGCGGAGTGCGCCAGCACATAGTCGGCACGGTCGGCCAGCATCGCGGCCCAGCCGAGACCGCCCTCGGCCAAGGTGATGTTGAGCCGCGGGAAGCGTACCGGGACGCCCGACCACAGCATGTCAGCGCAGGCGACCAAGCCGTTGACCGGAAACAACGTGGTGATGGTTTCGAATGGGGTGTCGGGTGCCGGAATCGGCGCCCACTGGGCCGATCCGGTGTGCAGGCACACCACGGTGTCCGTCTCCTCGCAAGCGACGAAAAACGGGTCCCACACCCCGGTGTGCAGGCTGGGAAGCCCGCACTGGGCGGGCAGCTCCGGGAAGCTCACCGCCTTGAAACCACGCGCGGCATTGCGGCGCAGCTCCTCCGCCGCCAGTTGCGGGTCGGCCAGCCACGGCAGCTGTAGTGGGATGATCCGATCCGGATAGCTGCCTGCCCACACCTCCAGGTGCCAATCGTTCCAAGCCCGAAGCACGGCCAGTCCCAGCTCCGGGTCGTCACTCTTCCAGAACACGGTCCCGGAGAACCCGGCGATCAAGGACGGGAAGTTCAGCGACGCCCAGATTCCGGCCAGGTCCATGTCGGCGATCCGCGCCTGGATATCCCAGCAGCCGCGCCGCATTTCGTCGAAGCGGGCCGCCTCCATGCTCCACTCCTCCGTCGGCCGGCCGACCACTGCGTTGAGCCCGATGTTGGGATAATCGCGGTCCTCGTAACGCCATACCTGGCGGCCATCGTCGGTCTCCACAATGCGCGGCGCACGCTCGGCTAGCGCGGCAGGAAGCCGGCCCTCAAACATCTCGGGCGGCTCGATGACGTGGTCGTCGACCGAGATCAGCACGTGCTGCCGCTCGCGGGGAGCAGGGTCCGGCAGCAGCGCCATACCTGACGACTATCGTCGGTTTTCGGCGACTGTCAACGCTATCTATGCAATGAATGCAAGGTTAACGTTCGATTCACGTCCGTATGACTCCGCGAGTGATGAGCATTTCGCGTATTTCCGCATACCTGGTCTGCTGCTCGTCGTACTCATAGCCCTTAACAACCGCGACCCAGTCATCGCCTTGCTTGATCGCAAACTCGGCAGCCTCGGCGAGTGCGCGGTAGAACGCCGTCGCGGCATCATCGGTCCACACGACCCAGACTCCATGTTCGGTTTCGTAGAGGGCACCGATCGACGCGAAGAAGCTATCGAGCGCGCCGTTGACCGGATCAGGATTCAAGAAGTACAAGAGATATGGGAATTCTGCATACAACTTTTGCAAGAAGGCAGAAATCGACGGATTCAGGTAGGGATGAGGCTCTGGTGCCTCTGCGAAGGTCAGGAAGACCGATCCGCTCCAGTCTGTGGCCTGTTCGGGATCAGCACCAACTTCGGCCAGAACCTCGCGCACTGCGCTGATGTCTACACCGCGCCATTCACTCGCCGGGATCTTGAGCTGCCGCAGGGTCATTGCGGGGCTTGCGACTTGTGCGCCCGCTCATGAGCCGTCAACCTGGGCCAGACAACGTGATCGCGCCTTCGGGGCAGTTCTGCTCGGCGTCCGCCGCCTGCGCTTCAAGGTCGCCGGCGACGTTCTCGACGAGCACGACGGCGTGCCCGACCTCGTCGGCGTCGAAAACGTCAGGCGCCAGCGTGTAGCAGCGCCCGTGCCCTTCGCAGCGGTCTGCGTCGACGCAGACTTTGATCATTTGGCCACCGGGAAGGTCAGCGGCAGCGACTCCACCGACCTCAGCGCAGCGGTGTAGGTCAGCTGGCTACCCGGCTTGATCTCGTAATCCGGTATGCGCCGGTGGAATTCCCGCAATGCCACCCGCAGCTCCATGCGGGCCAGATGGGAGCCGAGGCAGCGATGCGGACCACCGCCAAATGCCCGATGCCGGTTCGGGTTACGGCTGAAGTCCACCAGCTCCGGGTCGGGGAACTCGGCCGGATCGGTGTTCGCCGCGCCGAGCAGCGGACTGACCCGCTCCCCCTTGCTGATCGGGCAACCGGCCACCTCGACGTCTTGCATCGCTACCCGCACGACGCCGGGCACCGGTGTCTCCCAACGCAACAACTCCTCGATGGCGCTCGGCAGAACGGCGGGTTGCTCGACGAGCTGGTGACGATGGTCCGGGTGTCGGGCCAGATATACGAAGAAGCAGTCGAGCGAGTCGGTCACCGTGTCCAGCCCCGCGATCAGGAATAGGAAGCAGATGTCGAGGATCTCGTCGCGCGTCAGAGGTTCTCCCGCGACCCTGGCCGCGATCAATGAGGACAGCACGTCGTCGCGAGGGCTGGCGATGTGGTTGTCGATGGCGCGCTCGAAGTACTCATAGATCTGCTGCGCCGCGGGCGCCGTGGCCTCGTGGCGGCGGTCGTAGCCGGACTCGCCCTCCGGGCGGATCACGCCGTCTTTCCACTCCAGGAATTGGTCCAGGTCTTCCAACGGCAAGCCGAGCAGCTGCAGGAACACCGTGCACGGCAGCGGCACGGCGAATTCAGCATGGAAGTCGCATTCGCCGCGGTCGGCAAAGCGGTCAATCATTTCGTTCACCAGCTCGGTGACCCGAGGTTCACGTCGGGCCATCTCCCGCGGGGTGAACAGCGGATCGAGGATGCGACGGTACTTCGCATGCTCGGGCGGGTCGATCTGCAGCGGAATCAGCGGCCGTATGTTACCGAGATCGACGGCATCCATGTTCGACGAGAACAACTCGGTGTGCTTGAGCGCCATCTCGATATCAGCCAGCCGGCTGAGCACGACCGCCTGCGGCGACCGGAATACCGGGGTCGACTCGCGCAACGCCTTGTACATCGGCTGGGGTTCCGCCAGACCAGCCACCGCCTGGTCGACGTACCCTTCGGTGTCTGTCATGCCGGTTAGCCTGACACCAAACCTCGGCGTTGGGTATAGATCCGCAGTTATTGCGGGGCAGGGTGCCGCACGAACGCCCGCGGCTGGGTGAACGCCCGCACCCCGTCGACACCGAGTTCGCGGCCGAGGCCCGATTGGCCGACCCCGCCGAATGGCACCCGTGGGTCTTGGGCGGCCATGCCATGGCAGTTGACGCTGACCGTACCGGCGATCAGCTGGGCGGCCACCCGCTCGGCCAGCGCATCATCACCGGTCCAGATCGACGCGGTAAGGCCGAAGTCGGTTGCGTTCGCCGCGGTAACCGCGTCGTCGAGACCGTGGTAGCCGAAGATTGGCAGCACCGGACCGAACTGCTCCTCGGTGGCTAGCGCTGCTTCGTCGGACAGGCCGGTCACGACAGTTGGCAATACGAAGTGTCCGCCGGCGTCGACGTCGTCCTCGCGGAAGATTCCCGCGGTTCGGACCGTCGCGCCGCGCGCCCGGGCGTCGGCGACGAGCGCCACTACCCGGTCCCGCCCGGCGGCGGTGTGCATCGGCCCGAGCGTGACCTCGTCGGCGAGCCCGTCGCCGACCACCTCGCGTCGACAGCGCGCCAGAATCGCGTCGGCCAGCTCGTCGACACGGTCGGCAGGGACGTACAACCGTTTGATCGCCATGCACACCTGACCGCAGGTCGTGTAGGTCGCGGTCATCAGTCGCTCGACGAGCTCGTCGGTGACGCTCATGTCGGGGGCGATGATTGCTGCGTCGTTGCCGCCGAGTTCGAGCAGCACCGGGGTCAGCCGCGGGGACGCCGCCGCCATCACCGCGCGTCCGGTGGCCACTCCGCCGGTCAGCGAGATGACGTCGATGCCGGGGTGGGTGATCAGTGCCTGGGCCAATTCGCTGCCCGGGCCGGAGAGCACGTTCACCACGCCGGGCGGCAGCGCTGCGGCCAGAGCTGCGCCGAGCTGCAGTGCCGCCAGCGGACATGTCGGCGGCACCTTGACCACGGCGGTGTTGCCGGCGGCGAGCGCCGACGACAGCTTGGTCATGGTCAGCGCCAGCGGCCAGTTGAACGGCAACACCAGCGCCGCCACGCCGTACGGCTCTCGCTGCAGCCGGGGATAAGCCGACTGCGGGTCGATCCGCTCGGGTGCTAGCGCCTGCTCGGCGATCGCTCCGATGATGGCGGGCAGGGCCGGGGCGGTGTCAATCTCGAAGCGCGCCTCGGAAAGCACCTTGCCGTGCTCGCGGGTGTACAGCCGCGCAGCGTCGCTGCCGGCAAGCTGGCCGGCTGCCGTGGTGGCGGCCGCGTTGAGCGCGGCGACGCGTTCAGCGACGTCGAGTGCGCGCCACCCCGCAGCGGCCCGCCGCGCCGCGGTTACTGCGGCGTCGAGTTGATAAAGGGCAGCGGCCGGCGCATACCCGACGATCTCGGCGGGTCGGGCCGGGTTGCGCACCGGGTAGCTCGCGGCAGCACCCGGCTGCGGCTCGCCGCCGATGGTGAGGGTTGTGGATGCTGCAGGTGTTTCGGCCGATGTTGCAGTCAACGTCCTGCCTCCTTGACCTGGAGAGATCGCCCCGTCATGGTAAGTCGTTATGACGGCGATCACAGGGGTGTTCGAGTGAAGGGGGTGGTGCTGCGGCAGGTCGGGCAACCCACCGCGGTGGAGGAGCTGGTGCTACGGCCCATCGACCGCCACGAGGTCAGGGTCCAGCTGGGCGCCAGCGGAGTGTGCCACAGCGACCTCTCGCTGCGCGACGGATCGATACCGACGTTGCTGCCGTGCACCCTCGGTCACGAGGGCGCCGGGATCATCACCGAGGTGGGCGACGGCATCACCACAGTCGGCCCGGGTCAGCATGTCGTGCTGACCTGGTTGGTGGCATGCCGATCCTGTCCGCATTGCCTGCGTGGGCAGCCCCAGCTCTGCGTGCATGCCTACGACCACGCCTACGGGGGTTCATACGCCGAGAGTGCCGCAGGCCCGGTATGGCCTGGAATGGGCGTGGGGTCGCTAGCCGAACAGACGCTATTGCCTGCCACGGCGGTGGTGCCCGTCGACAAGTCGCTGCCACTGGACCAGGCCGCGCTACTGGGCTGCGGGGTCACCACCGGGGTCGGCGCGGTGATGCGCACGGCGGCTGTGCGCCCGGGCGAAAGCGTGCTGGTGATCGGTTGCGGCGGTGTGGGTTTGGCCGCGATCCAAGGTGCCCGGCTGGCCGGCGCGACGCCGATCATCGCCGCCGATCGGGTGGCCGCACAGCTGCCGGCCGCAGTCGAAAACGGCGCGACCGACACGATCGATGCCAGCGCGGTCGACCTGGCCACCGCGGTGCGCGACCTGACCGGCGGCGCCGGGGTCGACCACGGAATCGAAGTCGTGGGAAAGCCGGCCACGATCCGCGCGGCTTACGACGCCACCCGCCGCGGCGGCAAGGTCACGCTGGTCGGCGCCGCGGGCATCGAGGAATCGGTGAGTTTTCCCGCACTCTCTTTGATGGCTGACGGCAAGACAATTCAGGGCAGCGTCTACGGCGCCAGCGACCCGGCGCGGGATATCCCAGTGTTGGCCGACCTTGCCCGCCGCGGCAGGCTGGACCTCGAGGCACTGGTGACGCGTCGGATCGGCATCGACGACGTCGAGCAGGCGTTCTCTGACATGGCCGCGGGGCACGGCGCCCGCAGCGTGGTGTGCTTCTAGCTTGCTCGGCGGGTCGGCCATCGGCCGCATCCAGCCACAACTTGCGACCCTGACAAAAAGTTTGAGTCAGTGGATTGCGGTAGAATCGAAAGTATGTTCGATTCGAATGCATCGACGCTGGCCAGCAGTGCTTTTGCTGGTGTGGCGGACGCTGGCGTGGTTGACGTCATCACCGATGCGGCGTGCCGGCAGAACGCGATGTGTGGGCGGGAGTTGGCGGCAATCGGTGAGTTGTACGCCCGCCGTGCACCGGAAGACGATGTCGATCGCGAGAACTGGGCCATCGACGGCCACGAGAACGTCGTGGCCGAAGTAGCCGCGGCCTTGGGTATAAGCCGGGGCCGAGCCCGAGGGCGGTTGCGCTATGCGATCGCCCTACGCGAGCGGCTACCCCGGGTTGCCGAGATTTTCGCGCGAGGGCTCATCGACTTTCGCATGATGGCCGCGGTCGTGTCTCGTACCGAGTTGGTTGAGGATCAGGTCCTGATCGCCAAGGTGGACGGGGCCATCGCCAGGCACGCGCCGAAGTGGATGCGGCTTTCCGGGCCCAGGCTTTTCGAACGCATCGACATGTGGGTCATGCGGTTCGATCCAGCTGGCAAGCGAGTGCCGAGAGAGCACACTGAGAATCGCTATGTCGAAATCGCGCCCACCGATGCAGGTTTGGCAGGGGTCTGGGCGCAGCTACATGCCACCGACGGCGTGGCATTGGATCAGAAGCTCGACGCGCTTGCTCAAACGGTCTGCGCGGCAGATCCACGAACCAAGCAACAACGTCGGGCCGACGCCTTGGCCGCCTTGGTTGCCGGGCTTGCGGCGATACGCTGTGAATGCGGTTCGACAGACTGCAGGGCAGCGCAACGACGCCCGGCCACCGACGTGGTGCTTCATGTCTTGGCCGAGCAGGCCACGATTAGTGGTGATTCACAGTCGCCCGGCTACCTGCAAACATTCGGCCCTTTGGACTCAACCACCGTGCGCGACATGGCGAGGACCGCGAAGATCAAGCCGTTAGTGATGCCATCGACGGGCCCTGAGCGTGGTTATCGGCCTTCAGCGTCACTGGCTGACTTCGTGCGATGCCGGGACTTGACGTGTCGATTCCCGGGCTGCGACAAACCGGCCGAAGTGTGCGATCTCGACCATACTGTGCCATTCCCGTTGGGTCCGACGCACGCATCGAATTTAAAATTGCTTTGCCGTTACCACCACTTGCTGAAGACGTTCTACACGGGATGCGGCGGCTGGGCAGATCGTCAGCTGCCAGATGGCACCGTGGAGTGGACCGCGCCCAGTGGGCACACCTACCCGACTACCCCCGGCGGCAGCATCTTCTTTCCCGCGTTGGCCAAGCCAACAGGAGAGCTCGAGGTCACGCAGGTTGAACCGCCAAGCCTTACAAAAGGATTGATGATGCCGCGACGCAAACGCACGCGGGCAGAAGATCGCCGTCACCGCATCGCCTCGGAGCGACGGATCAACGAAACTCGGCTTTCCGAAGAGCGACTCGCCCAACAGCGCCGAAAACGTGCAGCGGGTTACGATCCGCCGCCCTTCTAGCCCAGCAGCGTGCGGACCACACCGTCAGCCAGCAGCCGTCCGCGGTCGGTGAGCACCAGGCGCTCACCCTCGGCCACCAGCAAGCCGTCCCCGACGGCAACTGCGGCGCGCTCGCGCTCGGCGGCATTCAGCAGGTCCAGCGGCAGACCTTGACGCAGTCGGATCCGCAGCAACACGTCCTCGGTGTGACGGTCGCCGGCATCGAGCTGCTCGAAACCGGCGATCGGCAACGTCGCGGTTGCCAGAGCCTCCGCGTAAGCATTGGGGTGCTTAACATTCCACCAACGGGTCGAGCCGACATAACTGTGCGCCCCCGGCCCGGCGCCCCACCACTGGCCGCCATCCCAGTAGCCGATGTTGTGTCGGCACTGCCCGCCGGGACGGCTCCAATTGGATACCTCGTACCACTGGAACCCGGCCGCAGTCAGCTGCTCGTCCACCAGCTCATAACGACGCGCGAGCACGTCGTCGTCGGGAGGCGCGATCTCGCCGCGGCGGACCCGTCGCGCCAACGCGGTGCCGTCCTCGACCACCAGGGCGTAGGCCGACACGTGATCGACACCGGCGCCGACGGCGGCTTCCACCGAGCGGCACAGGTCGTCGTCGGATTCCCCTGGGGTGCCGTAAATCAGGTCGAGGCTGACGTGGTCGAAGCCCGCCGACAACGCCTCGCCGGCGGCGGCTACCGAGCGACCCGGGGAGTGCACGCGGTCGAGGGTGGCCAGCACCCGCGGTGCCACCGACTGCATGCCCAGCGAAATGCGGTTGAACCCAGCCGCTCGCAGCGTCGCGAACATCTCCGGCCAGGTCGATTCGGGGTTGGCTTCGGTCGTGACCTCTACGTCGGAGGTCAGCTCGAAATTGTCGCGCACTGACTGCAGCACAGCAGAAAGGCGCTCACCGCCCAGCAGCGACGGGGTTCCGCCGCCGACAAACACTGTATGCACGGTCGGTGCGCCCAGCCGCGCGGCCGCCAGCTCGAGTTCCGTCCGCAGCACCAGCAGCCATGCGTCGGGGTTGACCCCGCCCAATTCAGCCGGGGTATAGGTGTTGAAGTCGCAGTAGCCGCAGCGGGTTATGCAGAACGGCACGTGCACGTAGATGCCGAACTGGCCGCTTGGGCTCAGGCGCACGTCGGGTAGGTCGGCCGTCATTCAACTCAATATTCCCGAGTCACGGCACAACCTCCACCGCTAGCGACCAGGCAATGCTGTTTTCTGGCTGTTTTCTGCGGGCCAAAACCGCAGTTCCAGCGTCCAGCCAACTCTCGGGGATGTTTGCGCCGCGTCTCAGAGTCAGCGCGTAGTTTCGCTCACTGTGAGAAAAATTCAACCCTGGTAGAGCTGGTCCACGACATCCATGGCACAATGGTCTAGTGACCGCCGCCCACCCAAGCCAGTTCCGCATTGCGCTGGTGGCTCGTCGGCACATCGATCTCAAGCGTGTCTGCAGCTGTTGTTGTCTGCCTTGATGTCGTAGACCCGCCCACCTGTAACTCCAGCTGGCCGCCGGATCTGCGCCGCCGGGACAGCAACCGGTGACTCGCGCGGTCCAAGCCAGCTACTCCGAAAAGGAGATGGCGCATGACGTCCCCCCGCCCCACCAAAGGCCGCAGCGAAGGCCAGTGGGCGCTTGGTCACCGCGAGCCGCTGAACCCCAACGAGCAATTCAAGAAGGATGACGACGCGCTCAACGTGCGCGACCGCATCCTCAATCATTACTCGAAAGCCGGCTTCGACAGCATCGACAAGAACGACCTGCGTGGCCGCATGCGCTGGATGGGGCTTTACACCCAGCGTGAGCAGGGTTACGACGGCAGCTGGACCGGCGACGAGAATGCCGACCTGCTGGAAGCCAAGTACTTCATGATGCGGGTGCGTTGTGACGGTGGAGCACTGTCCACAACGGCGCTGCGCACGGTCGGCCAGATCTCCACCGAGTTCGCGCGGGACACCGCCGACATCTCCGACCGGGAAAACGTGCAGTACCACTGGGTTGAGATCGAAAACGTTCCCGAGATCTGGGAGCGACTGGCCGCGGTGGGGCTGCAGACCACCGAAGCGTGCGGCGACTGCCCGCGAGTGGTCCTGGGCTCCCCGTTGGCCGGCGAGTCGCTCGACGAGGTTCTCGACCCGACCTGGGCCCTAGACGAGATCGTGCGCCGCTACATCGGCAACCCGTCGTTCTCCAACCTGCCACGCAAGTACAAGACCGCAATCTCGGGTCTGCAGGACGTCGCGCATGAAATCAACGACATCGCGTTCATCGGCGTCAACCACCCTGAGCACGGACCGGGCCTGGACCTGTGGGTAGGCGGCGGTCTGTCGACGAACCCGATGCTGGCCCAACGGGTTGGCGCCTGGGTTCCGCTGGAAGAGGTACCCGAGGTCTGGGAAGCCGTCACCTCGGTGTTCCGCGACTATGGCTATCGACGCCTGCGGTCGAAGGCCCGGCTGAAGTACCTGATCAAGGACTGGGGCATCGAAAAGTTTCGGGAGGTGCTCGAAACCGAATACCTCAAACGCAAACTCATCGATGGTCCGGCCCCCGAACCCGTCACGCACCCGATCGACCATGTCGGTGTGCAACGGCTCAAGAACGGGCTCAACGCCGTCGGGGTGGCGCCGATCGCCGGGCGGGTGTCGGGCACCATCCTGTCTGGGGTCGCCGACCTGGCCGAGCGGGCCGGATCGCAGCGAATCCGGTTCACCCCCTACCAGAAGCTGGTCATCCTGGACGTTCCCGACGACAAGCTCGGCGAGCTGATCGCAGGTTTAGATGGACTGGGACTGCCGTCACAGCCGTCGCATTGGCGCCGAACTCTGATGGCCTGCACTGGTATTGAGTACTGCAAGTTGTCGTTCGCCGAGACTCGGGTGCGTTCGCAGGCGCTGGTGCCCGAGCTGGAGCGTCGGCTCGAGGACATCAACGCTCAATTGGATGTGCCGGTCACGGTCAACATCAACGGCTGCCCCAACTCGTGTGCCCGCATCCAGATTGCCGACATCGGCTTCAAGGGCCAGATGGTCGATGACGGCCACGGCGGCTCGGTCGAGGGCTTCCAGGTGCACTTGGGCGGCAGCCTCGGCCTGGACAGTGGTTTCGGACGAAAACTGCGCCAGCACAAGGTCACCAGCGACGAGCTCGGCGACTACGTCGACCGTGTGGTGCGCAACTTCATCAAGCAGCGTGATACCGGCGAGCGCTTCGCGACGTGGGCGCTGCGTGCCGATGAGGGGGATCTGCGATGAGTGAGAAGGCCGACGGTTTGACTGAAGCAGAACTACGGGAGCTGGCAGCGCGAGGCGCCGCGGAGCTCGAAGGTGCCAACGCGACCGACTTGTTGCACTGGACCGACGAGCATTTTGGCGGCGTTCGGGGGCCTCGGCCCTCGGCGACGTGCAATTACGTGGTGGCTTCGAATATGCAGGACGCGGTGCTGATCGATCTTGCGGCGAGGGTGCGACCTGGTGTGCCAGTGCTGTTCTTGGACACCGGGTATCACTTCGTTGAGACGATCGGAACGCGTGACGCCGTCGAGGCGATCTATGACATTCGGGTGCTCAATGTCACACCGGAGCACACGGTCGCAGAGCAGGACCAACTGCTGGGCAAGGACTTGTTCGCCCGCCAACCCAACGAGTGCTGCCAGCTACGTAAGGTCGCCCCATTGTCCAAGGCGCTGCGCGGCTACTCCGCGTGGGTGACCGGCCTGCGCCGCGTGGAGGCACCGACTCGAGCTAACGCGCCGCTGGTCAGCTACGACGAGGCGTTCGGGCTGGTAAAGATCAACCCGCTGGCCGCGTGGACCGACGACGATATGCAGATCTACATCGACGACAACGATGTATTGGTCAATCCGCTTGTCTACGAGGGTTACCCGTCGATCGGCTGCGCTCCTTGCACCGCGAGGGTGGCCGACGGCGCCGATCCGCGCAGCGGGCGTTGGCAGGGGCTGTCCAAGACCGAATGCGGGCTGCACGCATCGTGAGCACCCTAGTGCTGGCCGCACACGGCAGCGCAGATCCGCGTTCGTCGGCCAATGCCCGGGCCGTCGCCAATCAGATTCGCTTCATGCGGCCGGGCCTTCGGGTGCGTGTCGCGTTCTGCGAGCTGAATGCACCACGCCTGGTCGACGTGCTCACACCGGGTGCGGTGGTCACCCCGTTACTGCTGGCCGACGCCTACCACGCTCGCATCGACATTCCCCGACAGATCGCCGGCCCCAATGTCGCTGTGCGACAAGCCGACGTGCTCGGCGAGGACGACCGGCTGGTGTCCGTCCTTTACCAACGGCTGGCCGAGTTGGGCGTCAGCAGGTTCGACCCTGCACTGGGCGTGGTCGTAACGGCGATCGGCTCGACGCATGCGGTGGCTAACACGCGCACCGCTCAGGTGGCGCGCAAGCTGATGGCTGGGAGTCGATGGGCAGGCGCGACGACTGCGTTCGCCACCGGTTCCGGGCCGTCGCCGGCCGAGGCCGCCGACCGGCTGCGGCGCCGCGGTGCACATCGCGTGGTGATCGCACCGTGGTTCCTGGCGCCGGGGCGCCTGACTGATCGGGTGGCTAAAGAAGCTGCGGCGGAAGGGATTCCGATGGCAGCGCCGCTGGGCGCACACCGGCTGGTGGTCGAGACCGTGCTGGATCGCTTCGACGCGGCGCTAAACGAATGCATCGCCGCCTGAGGTATGACCAAACTTCGCGTGCAGCCTTTCGAAGATATGGTGACCCAGCGATCCTCTTGAACACAGATCAAGATCGGTCAAGCCGAACTGAGCTTCGCCCCATCGTTAGCTGCGTCGGCCCCAGCGTCGCGCGGCGGTGCTTCGTCGGGGATCCGCGGTACCCGAGTCGCGCGCGCATAGACGGTGTCCCCCTCCTTGAGGCCCAGCGCCTCGGCATCGCCCCGGGTGATCTGAGCGGTGAACGGCCCGCCGGTGGCCGCATTGGTCAACTCAACCCGCACCTCAAAGCCGAGCATCACCACGCGGTTGATGGTGGCGCGAATGACCGCGGTGGACTCTCCGGTGCCCTCGTCGGCGGCGATCTTCATGTCGGGTCTGCGACCGACTCGGATGTCGTGCGGACGAACCAGGGTGCCATTCAGCGAGGACACCGCGCCCAGAAAAGACATCACGAATGCATTCGCCGGAGTGTCGTATACGGCGCTCGGGGATCCCACCTGTTCGATGCGCCCGTCGCGTAGCACCGCGATCCGGTCGGCGACATCGAGCGCCTCAGCTTGGTCGTGGGTGACCAGCACCGTGGTGACATGCACTTCGTCGTGCAGCCGACGCAGCCAGGCCCGCAGATCCTCGCGGACTTTGGCGTCCAGCGCACCGAATGGCTCGTCGAGCAGCAGCACTTGTGGGTCGACCGCCAGCGCGCGTGCCAGCGCCATACGCTGGCGCTGCCCGCCAGACAGCTGGCTGGGGTAACGCGTGTGAAAACCTCTGAGCCCCACCACCTCCAGCAGGTAGTCGACCTTCTCGGAGATCTCGGCCTTGGGTCGCCGGCGGATCTTCAGACCGAAGGCGACGTTGTCCCGGACGGTCAAATGCTTGAAGGCCGCGTAATGCTGGAACACGAAGCCGATATCGCGCCGCTGCGGCGGTACCCGGGTGACATCGCGGCCGTTGATCGTGATGGTCCCGCTGTCCGGCTGATCGAGTCCGGCGATCGCGCGCAGCAGCGTCGACTTGCCCGAACCGCTGGGCCCCAGCAGAGCCGTCAGTGATCCGGCGGGCACGTCGAAATCGACATTGTCCAATGCGACGAAATCACCGTAGCGCTTGTTTGCGCCCCGCACGACGATCGCGTTCGTCACGTTAGAGCCTCCTTGTCAGGCCTGCTTGGTGGCTCGGCTACGGCGAGCATCGAAAATTACCTGAACGATCAGGACCAGTACGGACACCGCCATCAACAGTGTCGAAAGCGCATAGGCGCCGTACTCAGCGCCGCGGTTGTAGCGGTCGGCTACCAGCAGCGTAAGCGTCTGAGATTGTCCGGGCAGGTTCGATGACACCATGAGGACCGCGCCGTATTCACCGAGCGTACGGGCGATGGTCAACACGATCCCGTAGGTGAGGCCCCACCGGATCGACGGCAGCGTAATTCGCCAAAACGTTTGCCACCAATTGGAACCCAACGTTGCCGCCGCTTGCTCCTGCTCGGTACCCAATTCGTGAAGCACCGGTTCGACCTCGCGCACCACGAACGGCAGCGTGGCGAAGACGCTGGCAAGCACGATGCCGGGCAAGCCGAAGATGATCTTGAACCCGAAGTCTTTCTCGACGAAGCCCAGCAGGCCCGCCGATCCCCACAACACGATCAATGCCACACCGACGACGACCGGCGAGACCGCGAACGGCAAATCGATGATCGCCTGCAGCACCCCTTTGCCGCGGAACCGGTTGCGCGCCAGCATCAGTGCGGTCGGAACGCCGAAGACCACGTTGAGCGGCACCACGATCGCCACCACCAGCAACGACAAGTTCAGCGCTGACACCGCCGCTGGGGTGCTGACCCACGCGACAAACTGGCCAAAACCGGGCGCGAGCGTCCGCCACAAGATCAACCCGACGGGGACGACGAGCAGCACCAACACATAAGCCAACGCGACGAAGCGGATGAGGTAGCGGACCGGGGCGGATGTCGTCATACCGACAATTCCTCGCGTTTGGCCGCGCGCGACCCGAAGATCCGCAAAATGAACAACACAACGAACGAGATAACCAGCAGCACAATGGATATCGCAGCCGCGCCGGTACGGTCGTCGTTTTCGATCAAGGTCCGGATCCATTGTGAGGACACTTCGGTTTTGCCGGGCACCGCCCCCCCGATCAGCACCACCGATCCGAATTCACCGATGGCCCGCGCAAACGTCAGCCCCGCACCGGTCAACAAAACCGGAGTCAGTGAAGGCAGCACAACAGTGCTAAAGATTGTCGCGTTCTTGGCGCCCAGTGACGCGGCCGCCTCCTCGGTCTCGCGGTCGAGTTCAAGAAGCACCGGCTGAACGGCTCGCACCACGAAAGGCAGCGTGACGAACGCCAACGCCACCCCCACACCCCATGCTGTGTGCTGCAAGTGCAGGCCGACCGGGCTGTTGGTCCCGTACAAAGCCAGCATCACCAGGCTGGCGACGATCGTCGGCAACGCGAACGGCAGATCAATGACGACGTCGATCAGGCGCTTGCCCGGGAAGTCGTCGCGTACCAGCACCCATGCGACCAAGAGGCCGAAGAACATGTTGAGGACTGTGACGCCCGCGGAGATGGTCAGGGTCACCCGGAAAGATTCAAGCGCGGCATTCGAGGTGACCGCGAGCCAAAACGCCCGCCAACCACCGCTGGCAGACTGCCAGCCGATCGCGGCCAACGGCAGCAGCACGATCACTGAGAGCCACACCATCGCGACGCCGACCCGCAATGACGTGCCGCCGTCGAAACCCTTGCCAACCGGCACGCCACCGCCGCGGGTGGGTCGGGTCGCCGCGGCTCCGGACGTCACTGCCGTCGTCATCCGGTGGCCTGCATGTAGATCCTGGTGATACTGCCGGACTTTTTGTCGAACAGTTGCGCATCCACGGTGTCCCAGCCGCCGAGATCCGCGATCGTCCACAGCTTGACCGGCATCGGGAACTGTGCGCGGACCTCAGCGGCGACAGCCGGATCAACCGGCCGGAATCCGGCTGCGGCCCAGAGCTTCTGCGCCTGAGCGGTGTATTGGAAGTTTTTGAACGCGGTGGCACCGTCGATGTGGGCGCTGCCGGTCACCACCGCCAACGGGTTTTCGATCTTGAAAGTCTGTGACGGGTGAACCTGAGTAACCGGCTTGCCCTGGCGTTGGGCGAGGATCGCCTCATTCTCATAGCTGATCAGCACGTCACCGCTGCCTTGGACGAACACATCGGTGGCCTCGCGCCCGGATGCGGGGCGCAGTTTGACGTGCTGGCCCACCAGCTTGTTGATGAAGTCGATGCCCCCTTGCGGATTGCGGCCGCCGCTGCTCTTGATGGCATACGGGGCAAGCAAATTCCACTTCGCAGAGCCTGAACTAAGCGGGCTGGGCGTGATGACTTCCACGCCTGGCCGCAACAGGTCGTCCCAGCCCTTGATGTTCTTGGGATTTCCGGGTCGCACCACCAGGGTCACTACCGATCCAAACGGGATACCTTTGGTGGCGTCTTTGTCCCAATCACCGGAAACCTTGCCGGCCTTGACCAATCGGGTGATGTCGGGCTCGACGGAAAAGTTGACGAGATCGGCCGGCTTGCCGTCGACGACGCCGCGTGACTGGTCACCGGAGGCGCCGTACGAGGTGATCACCTGCACGCCCTTGCCGTCTTGCGAGGCGTTGAACGCCGGAATCACCCTGCTCCAGCCGGGTTCGGGCGCCGAGTAGGCGACCAGCGTGATGCTCGTGTGCGCGTCGGTCGGACCACCACCACCGACGACGTCGCTGGCGCCGCCGTGGCACGCCGCGATGACGCTCACGGCGACTGTCAACCCGAGAGCATGCCGCCATCGTGCGACACCCCTCACGTCGTCGAGCAATGAATCGACCTTTCGGTGGCGGGCTTATCAGGCAATCCGTCCCGTCGCTACGGAGGGGGAAGGTCAGCAGTTGCCGAAATCCACCGACATCCGACCGCGCGCGGGTAGCAGGTCAGCGACAACAGTGCACGTCAGCCACAGCGCAATCGCCCACGGCAATAAGCGCCAAGACGTGGCACTCTCGGTTGCCGGAGGCTGCGTGCATGGCGGAAGCCTAACAGAAGCGGCCCCGCTCGCAGCGCGGGCGCTGCAGGTCAGTGGCTCAACAACCAGGCGACGATCACCAGAACCACCAAGGTGACCAGTACCAACGTCACCTGCGATCGCGGCATCCCGGTATTTCTGGTCATCAGGGTTCTTCGTCGCCGTGACGAACGCGCCTCATCAGACTGATGCCGCGCCCCAGCAGCGCGTCCAGCACAACCGCGATGAGGTAGGCCAACGCCAGCACCACCGGCATCACCACGATAGTCTGCAAGACGAACCCCAGCCCGGACAGCCACAACTCGACGCCGTCCCACCAGCTGAGGATCCCGTCCACCGGGATCACCTTATTCCGCGCTGCCGATGAAACCAACCTGCCAGGCCCGGCTGAGGGCAATCAGCTCAACGCGCTGACTTTGTCCATCATCGCGTGAGCGATGTCGACGCCGCTGGTGTCCAGGGTGGCCGAACCCGGGTCGGATGGGCGTCGATCGCCGAAGAACACCACCTGCACCTCTACCAGGCAATTCAGCTCGACTCCGATCGCACGCGCCTGCGGGGTAGGCAACAGCGGCGGCATGTTGGGCAACACGGATGTCGCGGTATTCGTCGCCGCGACAATAGTTTTGGAGGCATCGGTCACGCGGACGTCACTAATGGCGTTCGTCGTGCTTATCGGACCGGCTTGTTCGGTTGTCGTCATGCCGTTGCATCGTTGCCACTGCTTCGAGAATTTTGCGAACAAAGCCTGGGCTTGCGCGGCGGTAGGCAACGTGACCACCCCTTCCATGACGCTGATTACTTGCGCCGGATCCCCGTTGTTCCACCATGACTCCGACGCGACATCTTCGACCTCGGCTGACTCGTAAACGCTTTTCTGCAGCATCGCCGTGACGCCCAGGCAATCGGCTGGGGGGATCTGACTGTAAAGCTTGTCAGGGCCACCGAACTCAGGCGACATACGGGCTACGAAGGGTTGGTCGAGCATCCGCGACAGCGCGACGTCGTCGAGAGGTACCTGCCTGATGGTGTTGCCGGTGAGAGGTCGCGGCTTCAGATTCGGCGCGGGTTTCGCGGTGCCGCCGACCACCCCACCACAGCCCGCCGCCAACGCGGCGACCAGAATGGCGGACAGCGGGACATCAATGCGCGCAACAGTTTTCATCGTTTCCAGCTCAGGGCAGATTCGTTGCCGGTTATCCTCGCATTTTAGTAGGTCAGCTGCATCACGTGCGCTGTTATTGACGACCTATCGGCCGCCGGCGCCCGCGCACTTGAGTCGCTGAAGCTATTTGAATTGGACGATGGACGGGCGAAAATCAATCGGAAGTCGAACCGTCTCGGCGGCAAGCCGATCTAGCTGGCGAGCCAACTTGACACATGAATCACTACCTGTAACGGAGCCCTCGAACGCAACTGGAAGGTTATCCCCTGAGCTTGAACGCAGGCGCATCCTGATCTGCGATTCAAAGGCGTCGCGGTAAAACTTGTTGTTCAACACGCTGCCGCTCAAGAACAGACAGATACCGCTGGCTAGTTCCTCCATTGAGAACCATCTTCTGATGGCGACTACCGCGACCTCGGCAAGCTCTTCGGCGGCGTTCTTCACCAGGTTTTGAGACGCTGAATCGCCTTTCTCCGCCGCGCTACAGATAAGAGCGGTGAATCGGGCGATCTCTCGCTTCAGATCGGGCGAAGCGATAGCCAGGTCTCGCATCTTCGAGATCAAGCCTCGGTGGTCGGTTGGGCTTCGAACGCCGTAGGTATAGCGAAGTCGTTGCAACAAGGTGGAATCGATGCCGGCCTCATAGTCGCGAAATGCCCGGCGGATACCCTCGAGACCAATCCAAAATCCACTTCCGTAGTCGCAGGCGACCCAGTCATGACCTCCTGCTTGGTGCAGCGTGCCGTCTTTGGATTGAAGGATTACGTTTGAGCCCGTGCCGGCTATGACGATACCGTCCGTACCACTTGCCAGTAGGAGCGTCACGGCGTCGTTGGCAGCTCCCATTGCCACCACCTCGCCGGGAATCGTAGGTCTGATATCGAGCAGTGCCGTGGTGAACTCGTCGCGAGTCCACGAGGTGTACCCCGCAGCACCTACCCACACGTAAGTCGGAAGTTTTTCTGAGTTCACCGGTTCGAGGTCCGACGTCAGGTCCTCGAGCTCCATGGGCAGCCGGGCAAGGATACGGCCTAGAACTTTGGGTATCAGCGAGTGTTCGAGAGCCCCGGAAAGGCACTCGGCAGCCTCGTAACTTGTTCTGCGCTCATGTCCATCAGCCGCCTGGACAACGATGTCGACGTTTGTCAGCGTGCCCCCCGAGTCGACGCCGACGTAAATGCCGGGTGTCATCGCACCTCCAACCATTTGCCCTGATCGCGTAATTGGCCGCCCGCGCACAGTGCCTTGATCGCGGCGTTGACATCCTGTGGTCGGTAGTCGCGCAAGTGGTATGTCAAGTTAAACCGGTTGATGCGGCCATCCGCGTCCTGGATCTGCCGAGCCTCCCCCAGCACCCGGTCGACAAACGAACTGTCTGACGCGAGGGGGGCCGACTGCGGGATATCTGGCGACCTGCGTCCGTCGTCAATCGCGTTCTGCATTCTCTCTAATGCACGCTCCAGCTCCACGTTGCGGACGCGTGTTGCTCTGGTGTTGCGCCGTTCGAAGTAAAACCCAGTCAAGAGTCCGACCGCCAGGGACAGCGCGGTGTTAAGAACATCGGTCCAGATCAATTAGTGCCCCTTCGACGTAACGTTTCCTGCGCCGACCCATGCAGCAACGACCGAAGCTAAAACGCTGTTGGTTGCCCCCGTGGAATCAGAAGAATCGAGCTTAGCTGATCGATCCGCACGGGAGACCAATGCCGAGGTTTTAATGCAGGCTCAGCCTGCTGACCTTGTCCATCATTCGATGCGCGATATTGACGGCGGTGCCATCGGGCTGGTGAAAGAAGGCGACATCGACTTCTACGAGGCAATTCACCCGGACACCGACGGCCCGAGCGCTGACAAGCGTATGGAAGGACTCCACGGTGGCGGCGAGCACGGAATCGGCGGCCCGCACATCACTGATAGCGGCCGTTGGGTCACCGCCGCTCGGAAAGTTGAGGTGGACCGTCGCGCCGTTGCAGCGGCTCCATTCCTGGCCGAACCTTGCAAAGAGCGCATCGGCGGCGACCGCGGTGGGGAGCGCAACCACCGCCTCCGATACGTGAATTATCTTCACGCCTCGGACGCCAACGGTCCACCAGCTTTCCTGCGCGACGTTGCCGACATCGGCGGTCTCATAGCCGCTTTTGTCCAGCTCGAAAACCACCCCGGCGCATCCACTCGGGGAGGTGTCCAAGGGGAAAAGCAGATCGCGACCGCCGAAACGCGGTGGGAACTCGGCCCTGGTCTTGAAGCGCTGGCCGGTCATGTTCCCAAGCTCGGAACCGTCGACCAACGCTTGCCTGACGCTTTGTCCGGTCACCGGGCGCGGCGTGAGCCCTCGTGCTGGCCGGGCACTACCGTCCACTGCCCGGGTACAGGCCGCGACAAGAACTATGACCAACAGCGGGAGCACGATCCGCCCGGCACGCACGAGCGGACACTACTTCTTGGCTTTGTCGCCAGCCGCGTCCGCAGACAGCGCAGCGACGAACGCTTCCTGCGGCACGTCGACCCGCCCGATGGTCTTCATCCGTTTCTTGCCTTCCTTCTGCTTCTCCAGCAGTTTGCGCTTGCGGGTGATGTCACCGCCGTAGCACTTCGACAACACGTCCTTACGGATCGCGCGGATGTTCTCCCGCGCAATGATTTTGGACCCGATCGCCGCTTGGACCGGCACCTCGAACTGCTGACGCGGAATGAGCTCTTTGAGCTTGGTGGTCATCTTGTTGCCGTAGGCCGCGGCGGCATCCTGGTGCACAATCGCGCTGAACGCGTCGACGGCCTCACCCTGCAGCAAGATGTCGACCTTGACCAGCGAGGCTTCCTGCTCACCTGCCTCCTCGTAATCGAGGCTGGCGTAACCGCGGGTGCGCGATTTCAGCGAATCGAAGAAGTCGAAGATGATCTCGCCCAGCGGCATGGTGTAGCGCAGTTCGACACGTTCGGGTGACAAGTAGTCCATCCCGCCGAGTTCTCCACGGCGCGATTGGCACAGTTCCATGATCGTGCCGATGAACTCGCTGGGCGCGATGATGGTGGTTTTGACCACGGGCTCGTAGACGCTGGCGACCTTGCCCGACGGCCAGTCCGACGGGTTGGTCACTCGAACCTCTGTGCCGTCGTCTTTCACCACCCGGTAGACCACGTTCGGCGCGGTCGAAATCAGGTTGAGGTCGAACTCGCGTTCCAGGCGCTCTCGGGAGATCTCCATGTGCAGCAATCCAAGAAACCCGCACCGGAAGCCGAAGCCCAGGGCCACCGAAGTCTCCGGCTCGTAGGTAAGCGCGGCGTCGTTGAGCTGCAGCCGCTCCAGCGCGTCGCGCAGGTTGGGGTACTCCGAGCCGTCGACGGGATACAAACCCGAGTACACCATCGGTTTGGGTTCGCGGTAGCCGGTCAGTGCCTCGGTGGCACCGTGGCGTGCGGTGGTGACGGTGTCGCCGACCTTGGACTGGCGGACATCCTTCACACCGGTGATCAGATAGCCGACCTCGCCCACCCCCAGACCGTCACTGGCCTTCGGCTCTGGCGAAACGATGCCGACCTCTAGCAGCTCGTGAGTGGCGCCGGTGGACATCATCGCGATGCGCTGGCGCGGGGTGATCTTGCCGTCCACCACGCGGACGTAGGTGACCACGCCGCGGTAGATGTCGTAGACCGAGTCGAAGATCATGGCGCGAGTCGGCCCCTCCGGGTCCCCTTTAGGCGGCGGCACTTGCCTGACGACTTCGTCGAGCAGCTCTGGCACGCCTTCGCCGGTCTTGCCGGAGACCCGCAGTACGTCGTCGGGTTCGCAGCCGATGATGTGCGCGATCTCACCGGCGTAGCGCTCAGGGTCGGCGGCGGGCAGGTCGATCTTGTTGAGCACCGGAATGATCGCCAGGTCGCGGTCCAACGCCAGGTACAGGTTGGCCAGCGTCTGGGCCTCGATGCCCTGCGCGGCGTCGACCAACAGCACCGCGCCCTCGCAGGCGGCAAGGGCCCGTGACACCTCATAGGTGAAGTCGACATGGCCGGGGGTGTCGATCAAATGCAGGACGTGGTCGGTGTCGCGCACCCTCCATGGCAGCCGCACGTTCTGCGCCTTGATCGTGATCCCACGTTCGCGCTCGATGTCCATCCGGTCCAGATACTGAGCCCGCATCGACCGCTCGTCGACGACGCCAGTGAGCTGCAGCATCCGATCCGCCAGCGTGGACTTGCCGTGGTCGATGTGAGCGATGATGCAGAAATTCCGAATCTGCGCCGGCGCGGTGAACGTTTGGTCGGCGAAACTGCTGATGGGAATCTCCTGGTGAAACCGGGTTTGGTGCCTCCAGGGTATCCAGCGGCGGACGCTGCAGCACAATCGCGGGGCGGCCCGGCCAAAACGAAACCCCCGGAGTGACCCCGGGGGTTCGTTGCCGAGAGCGAGCTATTACGGCGTGAAGAACCCGGTCAGGTCGGCGAAGCCGTCTGTGAGGAAGTCGCCGGCGGCTCCCGCGGCGGTGCCGGTAGCCAAAGCCTCGGCGATTCCGCTCGACGTTCCGAACAGGTCGGCCATTGGGATCGTGTCGATCGCGGCACTGGGGTTCAGCAGCGAGAACAGCTCGACGTTGAACGCGTCGTCGAAATTGACCAACGCGCCGTTGAACTCGCTGAAAGCACCCGGGTCAGAGCCTGCATTGGCAATCGGGTTGAGCCCGTAGAGCTCGAAGTCGAGGGCAGTGGGTGTTCCCGTGTTTGGTGCGTCCGCCAGCGGGATGGTGTCAAACGGTTGGGTTGCCGTGGGTGCGATGACGTCCTTGCCGACACCCGCGAGGTCGGCTTCGCTTACGAAGAGGGCGTTCATCGACGCAACCTCACTCTCGACAAAAGGAAACAGTGGGTCGGGCACAGCGGCAGGGTCTGCCGACGCAAGCGGTGCCAACGCCAGTGCCGCCCCGGCTGCGAAGCTGCCGACCACGGCGATTTTGCGCATGTTCATAGTGACCTACCCCTTTTAGCTGTCTCCGATGGCGGCCGGATTCGTACCGCCAGAGGCCCCCAGCACCCCCGTTGCCTGAAACCTGAGGGCAGCCTAACAAATAGCTGTGCCCGTGGCTAGAGGAACGCATAGAAGTATTAAGTTTCACAGCTACTTTGAAGCTTTCAATCGCCAGGCCGTCCGAAACGGATGACGAGCATGAGTAGGTGCAGACAGAACCGGGTGCGCCTTCCGGGCCGTCATCACGCCCCAGTCTGCTCGCCTATGCTGCGAACATGGCGTCACGGTGGAGGACGTTGCAGCGGTTCCAGAGAAACCTCGAACACCTGGTGTTCAATGAGGCACCGAAATTGATCCAGCAGCTGCAGAAATCGCCGACTGTCCAGCGCGGCATCAAGATCGGCCTCGATGCGATCATCGGCAGTGCTACCGAAGCGCCGGTTGAGATCACTGCGGGCCGTCCGGTGACCAGGAACAGCGCGCCCACCGCGTTCCGGGCCCGCAAGCTCGTCTACTCCCCCAATCTGGACGGCCGGGCCGACCCCGGCGAAATCGTGTGGACGTGGGTGACCTATGAGGACGACCCCACCCGCGGCAAAGACCGCCCGGTGCTGGTCGTGGGCCGCGATCGCGACGTTCTGCTCGGGTTGATGATGTCCAGCCAGCAGCGACACACCGCCGATCGAGCCTGGATAGGAATCGGCAGCGGCAGCTGGGATGAGACGGGCAGGCCCAGTTGGGTGCGGCTGGACCGAGTGCTCGACGTCCCCGAAGAGGGCATCCGGCGCGAAGGCGCGATCCTGGAACCCGCCGTCTTCGACGTGGTGGCTGCCCGCCTGCGGAGCGACTACTCCTGGAGCTGAATTAGGTCGCGTCGGTCGAGCGCCCGACCGTCACCCCTGGGTGATGTAGGACTGCAGCTGCTCGTGCTCGGCCTCCAGCTCCTCCATCCGCGTTTTCACGACGTCGCCGATGCTGACGATCCCGATCAACTCTCCGTTTTCAAGTACCGGTACATGGCGCACCCGGTTTTCGGTCATCAGCATCGTGAGGCTGTCCACGGTGTCGGACTTGGTACACGTCGAGACCACCGCCGTCATGATTTCCGAGACCGGCTTCGAGAGCACCTCGGCTCCATGAGTGTGCAGCTGGCGCACGACGTCACGCTCGGAGACGATGCCGGCGACACCGTCGGCCCCGACCACCACCATGGCACCGATGTTGTGACCGGCGAGCCCGGCCAGCAGTTCTGTCACCGTCGCATCAGGGTCGATCGTCACCACCGAGTCACCCTTGCGACGCAACACGTCTGCAATCCGCATCAAAGCCTCCCACCGATCGTGATCCGGTTCACATAAGGCTACGGCGAGATCGGTCATCGTGAAAGCTGCTTGGAAAAATCTGGCCAACGGCCAGGTCACGACCATGGCGGCAAGGCGAGGGGTGACCGCATTGCGTCGCGCGGTAAATACCGAGAAGCGTTGCATGCCAGCTGAATTAGCGAATTGAACATCAGCCAGCCAGGTTTTGTGGCATACCTGGCGTCATGATCGATGTCACGCTGCTCGGTACCGGAAGCCCAATCCCCGACCCGAACCGCGCCGGACCGGCCACCCTGGTGCGGGCCGGCGGGCAGGTGTTCCTGGTGGATTGCGGGCGCGGGGTGCTGCAGCGCGCAGCGGCGATCGGCTTGGGCGCCAACGCGTTGTCGGCTCTGCTGCTCACCCACCTGCACAGCGATCACATCGCCGATCTCGGCGACCTGCTGATCACCCGCTGGGTCACCACGTTCGCACCCGATCCCGCGCCGCTGCCGATCGTCGGACCGCCCGGGACTGCCGCGGTGGTCGAGGCGACCCTGAAAGCCTTCGGCCCCGACATCAGCTACCGGATCGCTCACCACGACGATCTGACCGCCCCGCCGCCGGTCGAGGTGCACGAATACACCCAGGGCCTAGTGTGGGACCGCGACGGCGTGTCAATCCGGGTGGCACCCACCGACCACCGGCCGGTTACATCGACGATCGGATTCCGCATCGAAGCGGGTGGCATCTCCGTTGTGCTGGCGGGCGACACCGTCCCATGTGAAAGCCTCGACGAACTGGCTGCTCACGCAGACGCTCTGGTGCACACCGTCATCCGCAAGGACCTGATATCTCTGGCGCCACAACAGCGGATCAAGGACATCTGCGACTACCACTCGTCGGTGCAAGAGGCAGCCGCGACGGCCAGGCGTGCCGACGTCGCCACGTTGGTGCTGACCCACTATGTGCCTGGTATCGCCCCCGGCCAGCAGGAGCAGTGGCGTGCATTGGCTGCGGCCGAGTTCGACGGGCGCATCGAGCTCGGCGACGACCTGCACCGTATCCAGGTGGAACCACGCGGGTGAGGCTTACCCGGTTTCGTTGCGCCGCAGAGGTAACCGCGCGCCGGCCATCAGCAGCCACGCCAACGCCGAAACCCTGGCCGCCGGCAGAATCGGTCCCAAAATCGGCCAGATCAGCACCAGCGCTGCCAATTCCGAAAGGGCGGCGATCGCCAAGCCGACCAACGCCAGCGGTCGCGGTAACAGTCCAAGGATGAGGCACGGTATCGCCATGCCCACGACAAGAAGGCCGAGCGCCACGACGTGCCCCGGGCCGCCGATCAGAAACACCAGGAAATACAGCGCCCGGACCAACGCGGTGTCGCCACTGATCTCACGCCGCGACAGCGTCCAACACACTAAACCGGTCAGACTCAAGGCGCCGGCCGCCAAGAGTCCACCGGCCAAAGCGATCGTCGCTGCCGGGGCGCCGGCTCCGAGCTGGAGCAACCTGGCACTAGCCGTCGCCGCATAGACGGCCAGCGGCACCGACGAGGCGAACACCGCCACGGCGACAACCTGGATCGCCACCGGCTGGGAGCTGACGTATTGCTGGACCGCGGCGACCGGTCCGTATGGCAGCGGCATCACGCCGCCGAGCCCGACCGCGATCGCCAAACCACCAACGAGCAGCGCGATACAGATCGAGGCGACAAGCGGTAGCGACGGTCCGCCGTGCGGCCGTCGATCAACGGCTGCTGCATCCCTGGGCGAATCGTCCATAGCGTGAGAAAAGGCGGAAATCACGCCAACCGGGTGACTTCGACCAAGACGTCCAAGTCGGTGGCGCCCTGTCCGGAGTAAATGCCCTTAAGCGGGGATACATCAGAGTAGTCGCGGCCAGCGCCCACACTGATGTACTGCTCGGTGATCATGCTGTCGTTGGTGGGGTCGAGTTCCCACCAACTCCCCGTCCATGCCTGGATCCAAGAATGACTCTGCCCCTCGACGGTCTTTCCAATCGTCGCGTTACGGTGGGGGTGATGATAACCCGACACGTAGCGTGCGGGAATACCCATGCTGCGCAGCACAATTAGCGACAAGTGCACGAAATCTTGACACACGCCTTTGCCTTCGCGCAATGCGTCCAAACCTGATGAATGGACACCGGTGGTACCGCGAACATAGTCCAGTTCGCTGCGTACCCACTCCGCAGCCGCGACGACGGATTCGGCAGGTTCGTGATACTTGGCGATTCGCTTGCCAACTGCCGCAACACGTTTGCTCGTCGGTGTGTACTCGGTGGGTCGAAGCACCTCATCGAACTGATCGACCACCGATTCGGTGCGCAAGTCGGCCCAGCTGAGCTTTTCTCTCGCCGCCTCCCCTCGATCGGTCTCCACCACCGACGAGGAGGTCACGGTCAGTTCGGTGTGCGGCGCATGCAAGTCGAATGCCGTCACCGCGGTGCCCCAGTAGTCGATGTACCGGTATGACCGGGTGGCCGGGACCGTTTCGACCCGGTTGAGAATGACGTTTTGCCGCGAGTCGGATCGCGGCGTGAGCCGGGCTTCGTTGTAGGAGGCCGTCGCCGGCGAAGGATAGGCGTAGCCGGTGGCGTGCAGCACCCGCATCCGCCACATCAGCTCTTCCCCTGCCGTGTCGGCAGCGGCTCACGCTGGCCGGCATCCGACCACGCGACCCACGGTACGGCGTGGAAGTACTGTACTGCCAATGCTTCTCCGACGTCATAGCACGATTTCTGCAAGGCGGCCAACCGCGTCTCCAGTTTTTCAAGCAGCACGCCCGGCCGGATGAATTCGAGTTCGCTGCGGGCTCGCCCGAGCAGCCGCTGCGCTTCGGCGGTGGACCCGATGCGACTATGCGAAAAATGCAGCAGTTCGTCGAGGTTGTGCTCAGCCATCTTCAACGAGTAGAAGACCGAACGCGGAAACAGCCGGTCGAGCAGGATGAACTCGACGACCCGGTTGGCGTCCAGCACCCCGCGATAGGTCCGCAAATAAGTGTCGTGTGCGCCCGCCGAGCGCAGCACGGTCACCCAGGCCGGCGACGACGCGCTGTCCCCGACCCGCGACAACAACATCCGCACCGTCATGTCGACACGCTCGATCGCACGGCCCAGCATCATGAAGCGGTACCCATCATCGCGTGACAGTGTCGAGTCGGCGAGCCCGGCAAACATCGCGGCGCGGCCCTCGATGAACGATAAGAATTCATGCGGGCCAAGGCGCTTGGCGGCACGTTCGCGCTCACCCAACGCGTTGAACGTGGTGTTGAGGCACTCCCAGGTCTCGGTGGACGTCACCTCGCGGGCCGACCTCGCGTTTTCCCGCGCGGCAGAGATCGCGTCGACAATAGACGGGCCCCCTGCGGTGTTGCGGCGGAAAGCCACCAAATCAGTTAGCGACCAAACGTCTAACTTGGTCTCCGGGGCCTCAATACCCAACACGTGCAACAGCACTCGGGAAATGTGATCGGGGTCGACGCTGGAATCCTCCAGCAGTTGGTGCACGGTCACATCAAGGATGCGCGCCGTGTCGTCGGCGCGCTCGACATAGCGACCGATCCAGTACAGCGCTTCGGCGTTGCGGGCCAGCATCTTCTAGATCACCCCTGTTGCTGTTGACCCGGCTGCTGCTGCTGTTCCTGCCCCGGGCGCGCCTGCGACTGTTTCTGCTGCTGGGCTGGCTTGTCACCGTCCACTCCGCCGTTCGATGTAACCGACTTGGGCAGCGCCCGAACGATCTGGGCGGCACCGAGCTCGCGGTCGGCCACCGAGGCACGCGGCGCCAGCACCCAGGTGTCCTTGGATCCGCCGCCCTGGCTGGAGTTGACCACTCGCGATCCCTCCACCAGTGCCACCCGGGTCAGGCCGCCGGGCAACACCCACACGTCGTCGCCGTCGTTGACCGCGAACGGCCGCAAATCGACGTAACGAGGCGCCAGCTCGTCGTCCACCTGAGTCGGAACGGTGGACAGATGCATCATCGGCTGCGCGATCCAGCCACGGGGGTGGTCGCGGATTTTCTTGCTGACGGCAGACAGCTCTTTCCCAGAGGCCTCCGGCCCGAAGACAATGCCGTAGCCGCCGGACCCTTCCACGGGTTTGACCACCAATTCGCTGATTCGATCCAGCACTTCTTCGCGCTCGTCATCCAGCCAGCATCGGTAGGTGTCCACGTTGGCGAGCATCGGTTTTTCGCCGAGGTAGTACTCGATGATGGTGGGCACGTAGGTGTAGACGAGTTTGTCGTCGCCCACCCCATTGCCGACGGCGCTGGAGATGACGACGTTGCCGGCACGAGCGGCGTTGAGCAGGCCGGCAACGCCGAGCACGGAGTCGGGGCGAAACTGCATGGGATCGAGAAACGCGTCGTCGATCCGTCGGTAGATGACGTCGACCTGGCGCTCCCCTTCGGTAGTGCGCATGTACACCTGGTTGTCCCGACAGAACAGGTCCCGGCCTTCGACGAGCTCGACGCCCATCTGACGGGCCAGCAGCGAGTGCTCGAAGTAAGCGGAGTTGAACACCCCGGGAGTCAGCACCACAACCGTCGGGTCGGCTTCGTTGGTGGCGGCAGAGTTGCGCAGCGCCCGCAACAGGTGCGCCGCGTAGTCGTCAACCGTGCGTACCCGGTGGGTGGCAAACAGGTTCGGGAAGACCCGCGCCATGGTCCGCCGGTTCTCCACCACGTACGACACTCCCGACGGCGACCGCAGGTTGTCCTCGAGCACCCGGAAGTTGCCGCGCTCGTCCCGGATGAGGTCAATACCGGCGACGTGTATGCGTACCCCGTTGGGCGGGACGATCCCGGCGGCCTGGCGGTAAAAATGCTCGCAGGAGGTGACCAGCCGACGCGGGATGACGCCGTCATTGAGGATTTGCTGTTCGCCGTAGACATCGTCGAGGTAGCACTCCAGGGCCTTCACGCGTTGAGTGATGCCACGCTCCAACCGAGTCCACTCGGCGGCCGAGATCACCCGCGGGACCAGGTCCAGCGGAAACGGCCGTTCCTGGCCAGACAGCGAAAACGTGATGCCCTGGTCGCTAAAGGCACGGCTCAGTGCCTCGGCTCGCGCCTCGAGCTCGGAGGCATCCGACGGCGCCAGCTCCGCGTAAATGCCCTTGTAGGGGCCACGCACATTGCCCTGTCCGTCGAACATCTCATCGAAGGCATCCGCGTAACTGCCCCTCGTGTTGTAGCCGTCGAAGATGCGCTCGTAGTGGGCTGATAACTGTGACTGGCTGCGCGGTTGCCGCTTCGTCTCAGCGGCCAGGGTTCGGGTGGCCATCGTCCCATGCTGCAACACATGCCCCGTTTCCGCAGGCCCGGCCCCTCCATTTTGGGAGAGCGGGCGGCGGACTGATACCCTGAAAAGTCGCTGCCTAAGCGCTGAGCCGCTGGGGCAGGTCTTTCAGACCACAAGCCGCTGAGATTTGCGAAGGAATACCGCGTGGCAAACATCAAGTCGCAGCAAAAGCGCAACCGCACCAATGAGCGCGCCCGGCTGCGTAACAAGTCGGTGAAGTCGTCGCTTCGCACGGCTGTCCGCGCGTTTCGCGAAGCCGCCGCCGCCGGCGAGCAGGAAAAAGCCGCCGAACTGCTGGCGTCCACCAGTCGCAAGCTCGACAAGGCCGCCAGCAAGGGCGTCATCCACAAGAACCAGGCGGCCAACAAGAAGTCCGCTTTAGCACGCACGCTGCATCAGCTCTCCAGCTAGCGCCCACGCCCCGCATCGTCGCCCGCGGCTAACTCGGCGACCTTTTTCACCGCTGCTTCCAGCGCGTAGTCGGCGTCGGCTGCCGCGCCTTTGACGTCGGCATTCAGCGACGCCACCAATCTCATCGCGGTAGCCACCATCTCGCGCGACCAACGTCGAGCCTGTTTCTGCGCCTTCTGCACCCGCCAAGGTGGCATCCCAAGCTCGGCAGCCAGGCGGTACGGATCACCCGAGAGCGACCCCACCCGACCGATGCTGTGCACTGCCTCGGCCAGGGCGTCAGCCAACACCACGTGCGGCTCGCCGCGCAGCATCGCCCACCGCAGGCTCTCGACCGCCCCTTCGACGTCACCGACCACCGCCTTGTCAGCGATGTCGAAGCCCTTCACCTCGGCCTTACCGCTGTGATAGCGCCGCACCGCGTCGGCATTGACGCTGCCGCCGGTGTCGGCAACCAATTGCGAACAGGCCGAAGCGAGTTCGCGCACATCGGAGCCGACGGCATCCAGCAGCGCGCTGACCGCGTCGTCGTCGACCTTGACCCGCAGCGCGCGAAATTCCTTACGGACGAAATCAGAGCGTTCACTGGCCTTGGTGATGCGCGCACATGGATGTACCTGCGCGCCCAGCGCGCGCAACTGACTGGCCAGCGCCTTCGCGCGCCCCCCACCGGAATGCACAACCACGAGCTCGGTGCCCGGCGGGATGTCCGCGGCGGCATTGGCGATCAACTCGGCCGCTTCCTTGCCTGCCTCACCCGCGGCTTCCAGCACGACGACACGCTCGTCGGCGAACAGCGACGGGCTCAACAATTCGGCCAGCTCGTAGACACCGACCTCACCGGCTCGCAGCCGGTTGACCGGGACCTCGTCGGTACCAGCACGCTGCCGCGCCGCCCGCAGCAGCGCCGCGACAGCACGTTCGACCAGCAGCTCCTCTTCTCCCAAGACGAGATGCAACGCGGAAACCTGCTGGCTCACCGTCCGATCGTGTCACGTGCGCCCGACAGACCCGCTGGCCCCTATCACCAGACCCAACAACGACCAGGCAAGCAGCCCGGCCGCCGCGACCGCCATTCCCGCTCGAAACCATCGCCACCGCCACAGCAGCACAACCAGCGCCGACGCCGCGCCGACCACCAAGACACCGGGCCACCCGGACGGTACCGGCATCGTGGCGGCGGGCGCGCTGGCCGCCCAATGCGCGACCCGCAGCAACCACCACAGTTCGGGACCGGTGAACCGGATCAACAGCTGGGCCCCGGCCGGCCAGAACAAGCACAGTGCGGCTGCCGCACTGCCCAGCACGGTGATCGGCGCGATCAGCGCTGCCACCGCGAAATTAGCTACCACGGCCACCAGGCTCAGCTGGCCGGAAATGCCGGCGATCAGCGGAGCCGTCACCAACTGCGCAGCCCACGCCACGCTGGCGGCATCCGCCAACGGCTTCGGACAGCCCGCTGCTACGAGACGCCGCGACCATACCGGCGCAAGGACAACCAAGGCGGCGGTCGCCACTACCGACAACGCGAAACCCACGTCAACGGCCAGCGCAGGAACGACGACCATCAACAGCAGCACCGTTGCAGCCAACGCCGGAATCGCTTGTCGCTGACGCGCAGACAACACACCCATCAGCGCTATCGCACCCATCACCGCCGCGCGCAGCACACTGGCCGTGGGCTGCACCACGATTACGAAAGCCACCAGCGCGGCACCAGCCAGCCCCACCGCCGCGCGCGGACCGATCACGCGCGCCGAGAACAGCACCGCTCCGCACACGATCGTGACATTGGCCCCGGATACCGCGGTGAGATGCGTTAAGCCCGCAGCACGGAATTCTCGGCTGGTCACCGCGGTGACCGCCGAGGTATCACCGAGGACCAGACCGGGCAGCATCGCCGCTTGGTCTGCCGGAAGCACTTGACGAGCCGTGGCAGCCAACCCAGCACGGACTGCATGGGCAGCCCGATACAGCGGTCCGACATGACCCATGGTCGGCTGGCCGATCGCAGTCACTACGGCCACCGTCAGGTCACGGCGGAAGGGCCGGGTTATCCGCGCGCGGAAGCGCACCGACTGACCGACCATCACCGCACCGAAGTCGCGCGCCGGCGCGAAAACGACGACCCGCCCGGAGATCTTGTGGTCTCCCAGTTCCTGCAGGCTGGCGCGAAACATCAGCCGCCCCGAACCTCCTGAGCCCACCGATCGCGCGCTTTCGCTGGGCATCAGCGTCACCTGGGCAGCGGTTCCGAACGCCGCGGTGATGGGGTGGCGAGCGACTGCGTTGGCGCGCAACGCGATCGCGAACCCAAACCCCGCCCCGACGACACCGACGGCCACCAGCCCGACGCCGATGGCCCGCGTTCGTGACGCCGGATCACCGGCGCGCCACAGCGCAGCGCCGAACAGGCTTGCTGATGCAGACAGTGCCCCGACGACGAGACCGATCGGCCACACGATTCCCGCCGCGGTAACTGCCCAACCAGTCAACGCGGCGGGCACCAGACGCGCATCCAGCCGCGCCGCCCCTAAGTCGCCGCCCGGCTGCTGCACCGGTCTCAGACACGGACCAGCGGGCGCAGCTTTTCCAGACGGGCCGGTCCGATACCGTCAACCTCGCCAAGCTGGTCGACGCTGGTGAACTTGCCGTTGGCTTCTCGCCAGGCCACAATGGCTGCCGCTGTCACCGGCCCGACCCCGGGAAGGGCATCTAATTGCTGCTCGGTCGCGGTGTTCAGGTTTATCGCTTCAGCCCGTCCGGGTCGGGCGGGACCGGGCGCCTTGCCGGGCGTCTTACCGGGCGTGGGGGCAGCCGAACCCGAACTCACCGAGCTGCCCAATACGTTCGGCTGTCCTTTGACAGGCGCGATCCCGACGACGATCTGCTCGCCGTCGTCGACCTGGCGAGCCATGTTCAGCCCGACGGTGTCGGCGCCATTCACGGTGCCGCCCGCCGCTTTCAACGCGTCGGCGATCCGCGCGCCGGGCGCCAGAGTGACCAGCCCGGGCGTGTGTACCAGGCCCACCACACTGACCACTACCGGTTGGCTCGGCCCGGCCGACGGGCTGGGGCTCGGGCCGCGGCTACCCGATGTCGCCCGCTCGACTGGTGGGAGTTTTGCTGACACAACCGGCGCGGGCGCATCACGCATCAGGGTGAAGATGGTGAGCAGCACCGCGATCGCGGCGATTGCAGCCAATGCGATGGCGCCGGCACGGCCCGGGTCGGCCCGCACCTTCGCAAGCCAGTTGTCTTGCACCGGGCCATCCGGAATCCACCGCGGCAGCAGAGAATTCGGGTCGGTGTCGGGATCGCTGGCGTCGGCGTCGGTGTCCGGCTCGGCGCCGAGCCGTCGGTGCAGCCGTTCGGCGGGCAGTTCTGTGCGCATGCGCCGAACGTAGGTGTGCTGACCGTCGTATCGGACCCGTCAGGCAGCCTGCGCACATCGTCTGTGGACTAACTGTTGACTGTGCACAATCGCGATCAGGTTTGGCGGCCAGCCGTGCGGGTAGCCGAGGCAACATGGGATTAGCACTGATTACCGGCGCCTCGAGCGGGATCGGCTTTGAACTCGCCACGCAGTTCGCCGAGCACGGCTATGACCTTGTGGTCGCTGCCGAAGACGACGGCATTCAGGCGGCCGCCACCCAGTTGTCGGGATTAGGCACCGATGTCAGGCCAGTGCAAGTTTATTTGCGCTACTCGAATGGCGTCGAGGAGCTGTACCGGCAGGCCACCGACGGGGGCCGGCAGCTTGACGCCGCTGCGTTGAACGCCGGGATGGGCGCCGGCAAAAGCTTCGTGGATAGCGACCTCGACGCCGATCTGTCGATCGTCGACCTCAACGTCCGGTCGACCGTTCACCTCGCGAAACTGATCCTGCCCGATATGGTGCGACGCGACGCGGGCAAGCTGTTGTTCACGTCGTCCATCGCGGCGATGATGCCCGGTCCATACCAATCCGTCTACAACGCTTCGAAGTCTTTCATCCAGTCGTTCGCCGAGGCGCTACAGGATGAGTTGCGCAAGACCGCAATTACCGTCACGTCGTTGATGCCCGGTCCGACCGACACCAACTTCTTCCGGCGCGCCGGCCAGGCCGACAACACTCGCATGGGGCGCATGTCGAAGGATGATCCGGCCACGGTGGCCAAGCAGGGCTTTGATGCGTTGATAAGCGGTGAGCGCAAAGTCGTGGCTGAATCGCTGACGACCAAGATCATGGGAATAACCAACCGGCTCCTGCCTGATTCGGTCAAGGCCGCGGCCAACCGAGTGCTCGCGAAGCCCGTCGGCCGGAGGTAACTGAATGAGTCTGGAAACAAACCCAAAGCCTGAGGCCTCAATCGGTGAGCTGATGTCTCAGCTGTCGGCTCAGGTATCCCGTCTGGTTAGAGACGAAATGCACTTGGCGCAGAAGGAATTTCAGCAGTCTGCCAAGCATGCTGGTGTCGGTGCCGGTCTGCTGAGCGCCGCGGGTCTGCTCGCATTCTTCGGCGTAGCCAGCTTGATTGCGGCAGCCATCGCCGCACTCGCGCTGGCGCTGCCGGTGTGGGCGGCTGCGCTGATCGTCGGTGCGGCAGTGCTTTTGGCTTCCGGCGCAACCGCGCTCATCAGCAAGCGGCAGGTCGATGAAGTGACACCGGCGGCCCCCCAGACCGTCGCCAATGTCAAAGAAGATGTGCACCAAGTCGTGCAACCAATAAGAGACGCCCGCCATGAGCACCGCTGAGCCCAACGAACCCGGGCGCGACGCGGGCATTGATGCAATCCAGGCCGATATCGAGCGGACCCGGGGTGAGGTTGGCGATACCGTCAACGCGCTCACAGCCAAACTGGAGGCGAAAAAGAATGCGGTCGACAAGGCCAGGGCCGCGGCCAAGCCGTCTCTGGCGGTAGTCGCATCGGTTGCCGGCGCCACCGTAATCGTCATCGTCTGGTGGCGGCGCCGTTCGAGCAGCGGTAAAGGCTGACGTTCCATGGGACTCACCGTCGCGGTTACCGGACCGACCGGAGATATCGGCATTTCGACCGTGACGGCGCTGGAACACCAACCGTCGACTGACCGCATCATCGGAATGGCGCGCCGGCCCTTCGACCCGGATTCGCAAGGATGGACGAAGACCGTTTACCGCCAAGGCGACATCCTCGACCGCGACGCGGTGGACGAGCTCGTCGCCGACGCCGACGTGGTAGTTCATCTGGCATTCGTCATCATGGGTTCGCGCAAAGACAGTGCGCGCGTGAACATGAACGGGACACGTAATGTCTTCGAAGCTTGCGTCGCCGGCGCCCGGAAAGGACGGCCGCGCAGACTGGTTTACAGCTCTTCGGTGGCCGCATACGGCTATCACTCCGACAACCCGGTTCCACTCACCGAGGACGTGCCCCCGCGGGGTTCGCCCGAGCATTACTACTCCGAGCAGAAGGCGGCCTGCGAAGCCGCGCTCACCGACGTCACCGCGGAGTCGTCGCTAGAGGTCTTCATCCTTCGCCCGTGCGTTGTTGCAGGCCCGCATGCCCACACCCTGGTTGAGGCGCTGCCCTGGAATCGCCTGCCCTACCTGAGCACCGTGAACCGGGTTTTGCCGGTGCTCAAACCACCAGTTCCCGATCCCGGGACTCCGCTGCAGCTGGTGCACCATGACGATGTCGCTGCCGCCATCGCGTTGGCCGCGACCGGATCGGCCCCGCCGGGGGCCTACAACATCGCCGGCGACGGGGTGCTCTCGGTCTCCGACGTGGCTGCGGCGCTCGGCGGACGACCGGTGCGGGTGCCGGCCGTCGCGGCCTCGGCGGCCTCGGCGGTGCTCTCCCGGTTGCCCGTGGTCCCGTCGGCAGCCGAGTGGCTGCACGCCGCCCGTACACCGGTGGTGATGGACACCAGCAAGGCTAAAACCCAGCTGGGCTGGACACCGCAGTACACGTCTGCTCAGACGCTGCAGGCGCTTGTGGCCTCGCTCTGAGGCCATCCGCTGGACTCGGCCAGCGCGAATACAGATAACGTGCAGGGCAGGACCGTCGGATCCAACAGAGGAGACTGCCATGCAACTGGCATTGACGCCGGACGAAGCCGCCTTCCGTGACGAGCTGCGGACCATTTACACCACGAAGATTCCGGCGGACATTCGCGAGCGGACCCGGCTGGGTGAAGGGGTTGAGCGTGACGACATCGCCACCAGCCACAAGATCCTCAATGATCACGGCCTGGCGGTACCCAGCTGGCCCGTCGAGTGGGGCGGCAAGGACTGGACACCGGCTCAGCACCAGATCTGGCTGGACGAGATGCAGCTGGCCTGCGTGCCGGAACCGCTGAACTTCAACGCGAAGATGGTCGGTCCGGTGATCGCCGAGTTCGGCTCGCAAGAGATCAAGCAACGCTTCCTGCCGCCGACGGCCAGCCTCGACATTTGGTGGTGTCAAGGATTCTCCGAGCCCGAAGCCGGTTCTGATTTGGCGTCGCTACGCACCACCGCCTTGCGTGACAACGACAGTTATGTCGTCAACGGGCAGAAGACCTGGACGACGCTGGGTCAATACGCCGACTGGATTTTCTGTCTGGTACGCACCGACCCGCAGGCGCCGAAAAAGCAGGCCGGTATCTCGTTTTTGCTGATCGACCTGGACACCCCGGGGATTACGATGCGCCCGATCAGATTGATTGATGGCAGCGTCGAGGTCAACGAGGTGTTCTTCGAGGATGTCCGGGTACCGGCCGATCAGCTTGTCGGAGAAGAAAATCAGGGTTGGACGTACGCGAAATTCCTGCTGGGCAACGAGCGGACCGGTATCGCTCAGGTAGGCCGCACCAAAGTACGTCTGGCTGATGTGAAAAAACGTGCCGCCGACACGGGCTTGCTCGATGATCCGCTTTTCGCCGCCCGGCTTGCCGAAGCCGAAAACGACCTCCTGGCATTAGAACTCACGCAGATGCGGGTCGCGTCCGGCTCGTCGGCCGGTAAGCCCAACCCGGCGTCGTCGGTGCTCAAATTGCGCGGTAGCCAACTGCAGCAGACCGCGACCGAACTGCTCATCGAAGTGGCCGGCCCGAATGCGCTGCCGTTCGACGCCGGCGACGACATCGCGTCGCCGGGGTGGGCGCAGCACAGCGCGCCGCGCTACCTGAATTACCGCAAGACGTCGATTTACGGAGGCAGCAACGAAGTGCAGCGCACCATCATCGCGTCAACCATTCTCGGCTTGTAAGACAGAAGTGAGGTAGAGCCATGGACTTTCAGTTGAGCGACGAACAGGTGCTGCTGCGCGACACCACGCGCGACTTATTGTCCCGCAGCTATGACCCCGAGAGCCGCAACAAGGTCATCGCCTCCGAGTTGGGCTGGAGCCGTGAGGTGTGGACCCAGCTCGCCGAAACCGGCATCCTCGGGCTGGGATTCGACCCAACGGAGGCGGGACAGCTCGAAGTGGTGACCGTGCTCACCGAAGTCGGGCGCCGGCTGGCACCCGAGCCCGTAGTGCATGCCGCGCTGGGACCGGGGGCGATCATCGCCGAGGCCGGCAGCGAAGCCCAAAAACAGCTGCTCGACGAGGTGGCTGAAGGGCAGCGGCTGCTGGCCTTTGCACACCTAGAACCCGGCCTGCGCGCGGCTCTCACTGAAGACGTCGCGACAACCGCTGCCCAGCAAGGTGATTCGTGGGTGCTGAACGGTACGAAGAACCCGGTGCTTGCCGGAGACAGCGCGAACACTCTGGTGGTAAGCGCCCAGCTGCCTGACGGCGGAATCGGCCTGTTCCTGGTAGACAGTGAGGCCGTCACGCGGCACCCCTTCCGCACGTTCGACGGTCAGCGCGGCGCGCAGGTCGACCTGGACCAGGCGCCGGGCGAGCCGCTCGGGGAGGCGGTGGACGCGTCGGCCGCTATCCGCAACACCGTGGTCCGTATCCAGTCCGCGCTGTGCGCAGAGGCGGTCGGCGCGATGGAGGAGGCGCTCCGGTTGACGACCGATTATCTCAAGACGCGCAAGCAGTTCGGGGTCACCCTCAACACCTTTCAGACACTGACCCAGCGCGCCGCCGATATGTACGTCTCGCTGGAACTGGCCCGCAGTATGAACCTCTATGCGGCAATGTCGATCGCCGATGGAAATCTCGACCCACTGATCGCCGCGCGAGCGAAGCTGCAGATCGGCAGGTCGGCCCGCCACATCGGCCAGGAGGCGATCCAGTTGCACGGTGGCATCGGGATGACCGCGGAATACCCGGTCGGGCATTACGCGGCGCGGCTAACCGCAATCGAGCACACCTTCGGATCGTCTCAAGATCAACTGCACACCCTGATCGATCAGGTCGGCGACTACGACGTCGTGACGCTGTAGGTCGATGAGTCAGACGGCTGAACTCTCCACGGAGGCGGCAGAATTCCTGTCGGCGGACGCCCGCGCCGGACGGCCAGCCGCTGGTGGCTCCGGTGTGGTTCATCGTCGACAACGGCGAGCTGGTGTTCGATACCGGCCGTGAATCGCCAAAGGCCGTGCGTTGGGCAGGGATTCGCGTGTCGTCAGCTGTGTCGATGATCCGCATCCGCCCTACTCGTTTGTGCAGGTGCAGGGAACGGCTTCCGTTGAGGACGGTGCCGCGGACCTGCTGGAGGTCGCCACCCGAATCGGCGGGCGCTACATGGGCGCTCATCGCGTTAACGAGTTCGGCCAGCGCAACGCGGTACCCGGCGAGCTGGTGGTGCGGGTTCGGCCAACCACGGTCAACTCGGCCTTCAAGATCGCCGACTGACCCACCGGGCATCAACTCGACTCTGGCGGCCCAACCGGATCCGAACCCGCCTCTCACCGGTCGCCGCCTCGAAGGTGCCATCCTGCTCGCCGCGGTCGGCTGTGTGTTCCTCGCGGTCGGTTAGCCAGGCTCTGATTGTTGGTCCGCCCGGCTCTCGTGTACACCGACCGGGCTGAACATAATGAGTCATCGCGTCAGCAAAGGAGCCCCGATGAGCACAACCCGCGCAGAATCTCCGTTTCGGGTGATCCAGTGGACCACCGGGAACATCGGAAGACGATCACTGCACGCGATCATCGGCAGACCCGACATGGAGCTGGTCGGGGTATACGCGCACGGGCAGGACAAAGTCGGTGTGGACGCCGCCGAGCTTTCCGGCTGGCCGGAGCCAACCGGCGTGAAAGCCACCAACGACATCGATGCGCTGCTGGCTCTTGGACCCGACGCCTGTTGCTATAACCCGTTGTGGGCCAGCGTCGACGAATTGGTCCGGCTACTCGAATCGGGCGTCAATGTGTGCACGAGCGCGGCCTGGATCACCGGCGGTAAGCAGACGGAAGAGGACCGGCAACGCATCGCCGACGCCTGCGAACGGGGCCGCTCGACGATATTCGGCAGCGGTGCACACCCCGGTATGACGAACCTGGTGGCCATGGCGCTCAGCGGGTCGTGCGAACGCGTCGACGAGATCCGCATCACCGAATCGGTGGACTGCTCGACCTACGAATCCGCGGAGACTCAGACCGCGATGGGTTTCTCGCAGGACCCGGAGACTCCGGGACTGGCCGAGAACGTGCGACGCGAAAGCGAGGTCTTCGCCGAGTCGGCCGCGATGATGGCCGACGCGATCGGCGCGAAGCTGGACAAAATAACCTTCGATGTCACGTTCACCGCGGCCACCGGCGACTCCGACCTCGGGTTCATGAAAATCCCGGCCGGTACCGTCGGCGGCGTCTACGGCTACCACCGCGGCTGGGTCGGCGACCGCAACGTCGTCAGCGTCGGATTCAACTGGATCATGGGCGACCAGGTGATCCCGCCCAAGCCGCTCGAGCATGGCCACGTCATTCAGGTGTTCGGGCTGCCCAACATGCGCACGGTGATCCATTGCCTACCGCCGAAAGATTGGACCGAGCCAGGGTTCATGGGCTTGGGCATGATCTACACTGCGATGCCGGTGACCAACGCGGTGCCGGCGGTGGTCACGACCAGCCCTGGGATCGTGACGTTAGCCGACCTGCCGCCGATCACCGGACGGGCGCCGGGCCCGCAGCGAGACCCGCACACATCGAATCGGGCCTAGCGGAACGCTGCCGTGCCCTACCGGCTAGCATAGTTAGCCGAGCGAAGATTCTATTGGCATCGGTGAGGGTGGTTGACGGACACTAGCGCATTCGCAAAGTAAGAACGCCAGCGGCGGCGGACGGAATCAATCTGCGGCTGGAGGCGTTCGCGAGGAAGATTGCGGACGGGCCGGCGGGAGGAGACCTGGAGTGAGAGCGATGTCGATTGGCGGTTTGCTCAAACGCTTCTGGATACCGCTGCTTCTGGTGGTCGTGCTGTCGGTCTCCGGACTCGTCGTGACGCGCCTGCACAAGGTTTTCGGTTCACAGGACCTCAACGCCAATGCCGGGGCCGGAATCAAGATCGTCCAGTTCAACCCCAAGGTGGTGAAGTACGAAATCGACGGGCCGCCCGGCAGCACCGCGAACATCAACTATTGGGACGCCGACGCCAACACGCACCAGATCAATGGCGCACCGCTGCCGTGGACGTACACAATTTCCACCACCTTGCCTGCGGTCAGCGCCAACATCATGGCGCAAACCGACGCTGATCACATCGGTTGCCGCATCACTGTCGACGGCGTACTCCGCGAGCACCAGAGTGTAAACGGCCACAATGCCCAGACCTTCTGCCTGGTGAAGTCCGCATGAGCCGCGCCGGCAGCGATGGTGAAGAGCGGCACGTAGACTCGGCCGGCGCCACGACAGCCGAATCCAAGCGCCCGCGCCGACCGGTCATCCCGCACGCCATCCGCCTGCTCGCGGTGCCCATCATTTTGGGTTGGGTCGTTCTCACCGTAGTGGTCAACGTCGCGGTCCCGAAGCTGGAAATCGTCGGCGAGCAGCACTCGGCACCGATGGCGCCCTTGGACGCGCCGTCGATGAAGGCGATGATGCGCCTGGGACACAACTTCAAGGAATTCGATTCCAACAGCACGGTGATGGTCGTGCTGGAAAGCCAGCAGCCACTCGGCGGCGCCGCGCACCACTACTACGACGACATCGTGCGCAAACTGCGCCAGGACCGTGCCCATGTCCAGCACATCCAAGACTTCTGGGGGGACCGGTTCACTGCGGCCGGCGCGCAGAGCGCCGATGCCAGGGCTGCCTACGTCCAGGTCAACATCGCCGGTAACCAGGGCACCACGCAGGCCAACGAATCCGTCGATGCCGTCCGCAAGGTTGTCAACAACGAACCCGCGCCGCCCGGGGTCAGGGCCTATGTCACCGGCCCCGCGGCGCTGTCCGACGACATGCATATCATCGGCAACGCCAGCCTGGCCAAGATCACGCTGTTCACCCTTGGCGCGATCGCGATCATGTTGCTACTGGTCTACCGCTCGATCGTCACCACACTGGTCCAGTTGTTCATGACCTTCATCGCACTGGCCTGTGCACGCGGAATCGTCGCGGTGCTGGGCTATAACAACGCATTCGGGCTCACGACGTTCGCGGCGAACATTCTGACGATGCTAGCGATCGCCGCGGGAACGGACTACGGCATCTTCCTCGTCGGCCGTTATCAGGAGGCACGCCGATCCGGCGAAGACCGTGAGACCGCTTACTACACCACATTTCGTGGAGTGGCCCCCGTTGTGCTGGGTTCTGGCCTGACGATCGCCGGCGCGACGTACTGCCTGAGCTTCGCGCGGCTGCCCTGGTTCAACACCATGGGAGCACCGGTGGCCATCGGCATGCTGGTGGTCGTGTTGGCCGGGCTGACGCTGGGTCCAGCGGTCGTTTTCGTGGGCAGCCGTTTCGGCCTCTTCGAAAAGAAAAGTCAGGCCCGCGGCCGGCTGTGGCGACGGGTCGGCACTGCCGTCGTGCGTTGGCCCGCACCGGTTTTCGCGGTGAGCGGCGCGGTCGTCTTGGTCGGCATGCTCGCGCTGCCCGGGTACAGAACGAGTTACAACGACCGCCACTACCTGCCGCAATCCGCGCCGTCCAACATCGGTTACGCCGCCGCCGACCGGCACTTCTCCGAAGCGCGGATGAATCCGGACATGCTGATGATTGAGGCCGACCACGACATGCGCAATCCGGCCGACATGCTGGTGTTGGACAAGGTCGCCAAAAACGAGATCCGCACCGTCGGTATCGCGATGATCCAGGACATCACCCGGCCATTGGGAATCCCCATCCAGCACAGTTCGATTCCCTTCCAGAACAGCATCCAGAGCCAGACGACCATGCAGAACATGGACTTTCTGAAAGACAGAATGAAAGACATTCTGAAGATGGCCGACGAGATGCAGGTCATGATCGAGACGACGGAACGTATGGCGCAGGTCACCCACGAACTTGCCACCGCCGCCACCGACAGCGCGAAGACCACCGAGGAGACGTCGGAGATCACCGACAGCCTGCGTGACCACATCGCGGATTTCGACGACTTCTGGCGGCCGCTGCGAAGTTATTTTTACTGGGAGAAGCACTGTTTCGACATTCCGATGTGCTGGTCGTTGCGGTCGTTGTTCGACTCGTTGGACGGCTTCGATCAGCTCGCCGAGAAGTTCCACGTTCTCTCGGGCGACATCGGGCGCACCGCCGTGGCTTCCCACGAGATGGAGAAGCTCATCCCGATCATGCTCCAAACGTTGAAGACGACACATGGTCTCACGCTGACCATGTACGCCACGTTCAACGCGATGATCAACCAGATGGAGGCGATGAGCAACACCTCCATCGTCATGGGGCAAAGTTTCGACAAATCGCAAAATGACGACTTCTTCTACCTGCCGCCCGAGGCGTTCGGCAACCCGGAATTCATCCGCGGGGTGAAGTTATTCTTCTCACCCGACGGCAAGTCGGTGCGTTTCTTCATCACTCACCAGGGAGATCCGATGACGCCCGAGGGAATCGCCCGGGTGTCCGCGGAGCGAACCGCCGCCCAAGAGGCACTCAAGCAGTCCTCGCTGTCCGACGCCAAGGTGTATTTGGGGGGAACCGCAGCAACCTTCCGGGATATGGCCGACGGCGAGAAATACGACTTGATGATCGCGGTGGTTTCCGCGCTGACGCTGATCTTCATGATCATGTTGCTGTTGACCCGAAGCGTGGTGGCAGCACTGGTCATCGTCGGGACCGCGGCCAGCTCGATCGCGGCGTCCTTTGGCCTCTCGGTGTTGATCTGGCAGGACCTGTTCGGGATCAACATCCATTGGATCGTCGCTGCGCTGTCGGTCATCATTTTGTTGGCCGTCGGCTCTGACTACAACCTGCTGCTAGTCTCCCGATTCCGAGAAGAAATCCACGCCGGACTCAAGACCGGCTACATCCGGTCGATGGCCGGCACCGGCGCGGTGGTGACATCGGCGGGTCTGGTGTTCGCCTTCACCATGGCGGCGATGCTAGGCAGCGACCTGACGGTGCTGGGCCAGTTCGGCTCGACGGTGTGCATCGGTCTTCTGCTCGACACCCTGGTGGTGCGCACGCTGTTCATGCCATCGCTGGCCACCATGCTGGGCCGCTGGTTCTGGTGGCCCCAGGTCGTCCACCCGCGCGGCGATCACGCCAAACCAAAGCCACCGCCGACGTCCGCCGAGGAGGCCAACACCGCGCCGCTGGCAATGCAAAGGTCCTAACCGCAGCGACCTACTCGGGCGCGACGTCTGGATTGGTGATCTCCAAACAGACCGCGAGTGCGCCCGCGCCGACGTGCAACGCCAGCACCGGACCCAAGTCGGTCACGATCGCCGGCTCGCTCGCAGGCAACCGCTCGGCCAGCGCAGCGACCACCGCCGCGGCGCCGTCAGGGTTGGCGACATGATGCACCGCGATCGAGGCGGGATGCTCGCCGACAACCTCACACACCCGGTCGATCATCGCCGCAACAGCCTTGCTGGCGGTGCGCACCCGTTGCGCCAGAACGAGTTTGCCGTCGTCGATGCGCAGCAGCGGCTTGAGCGACAGCTTGGTTCCCAGCCAGGCGCCGGCGCCGCCGATTCGACCGCTTCGGCGCAGGTTGTCCAACCGGTGCACAACGATGAACCCGTGATTGCGGTCGACCGCCGCAGCCGCCGCTTGCGCAACCGTGTCCAGGTCGGCGCCGCTGGCCGCTGACCGCGCGGCGGCCAACGCGACAAAACCGGTATTCATCGCCGCCGACTTCGAATCGACGATCCGCACCGCCGGACCGATCTCGGCAGCAGTGGTCTCGGCGGCGCCGACGGTTCCCGACAGTGCCGCCGAAAGGTGCACGGCCACTACCCCATCGCCGCCGCTGTCTTCCAGCGCCTGCCGATACGCATCGCTCAGTTCCGCCGGTGTCACCGCGGCGGTGGTGGCCTGTCCGTAGTCGTGGATGTTGTCCGGAACCTCGTCCACGCCGTCGCGTAAGTCGCTGTCGTCGACCAAGACGTGCAAAGGGACCTGGCGAATCGCCCACTGCCGGCGCAGTTCCTCGGGAAGGCGCGCCGACGAGTCGGTGACTATCACGACAGGCATGAACTCAGCCGCGCGGTTTCTCGGTAGACACGCCGGCTTCGGCCAGCGCCTTGATCATCAGTTCCGCGACCGCCTGATGGGCTTCGAAGTTCCAGTGAATCCCGTCGGGGTTGCCCCGACCGCTCATAACGTGTTCACCGACCGCCGATTTCAGGTCAACCAGCGGGATATCGTGCTGCTGAGCCCAATTCGTGATCGCCGCGACCGTGCCGACGCGGCCGTGATGGGCATGTCCGTACGTCGGGGCGATGTGCACCGACGGCAGCGACGCCACGATCGGGATGCCGGGCCGATTGAAATCGATTGCGTTGCGGGTCTGTTCGAGGTATTCGGCGGACAGGTGCGGCGGTAGCGCAGCTCGGGCAACCGGCGACAATCGTGGCTGCACCCAACCGTAGCCGTCGCGGACCCACCGCCGCAGCCACGGCGGGCGCACATAGCGGATGAGCTCACGCAACGCGGTCGGTAACGGCGACGGCAGTGAATCCATTCCGCCGGTCGCGAAGATCACTGCCCCGGCCCGCGGCAGCGCGGCCCAGGCCCGTGGGTCCTGGGTGGCCGCCCACCAGACATCGCGACACGTCCAGCCGATGCGGCCGATCAGCTCTAGGTCCCAACCTAGCTGCGTGGCAACGATGTTGGGCCAGATACGTGGATCGTCGGCGGGTAGCCCACCAGTCGGACCGTAATAGGCCAGTGAATCGGCGAAGATCAGCAGTGCCGGACGGGGCTGTCGCTCAGAGGACATCGCCTGCGACCTGTGCCGAAGCGTTCCACACGTCGAGGCGCCACCGAATGTCCTCGAGGTGGTCGGTATCCGAACCTGCCGCATGCCCGGTCAACTGCGTCCAACTCGCATTGCCCATGCCGCCCAGCGCGGGCCAGTTGGTCACCGGCAGCCGCAGCAACGCTGCGGTGAGGGCCGCGATCAGGCCGCCGTGTGCGACCAGGACCACTGGGCGGACCGGTTCGTCGGCGGCACCCCATTCGGGTTCACCGCGCACCAGCTCGGCGATCAATGGCAGGCTTCGGGCCGCCACATCGACCCTGCTTTCCCCGCCGTGCGGAGCCCAGCCGGCGTCCTCGCGCCAGGCCAGCCGGGCGCCTGGCGCGGCGGCGTCGATCTGGGCGTGCGTCATGCCTTGCCAGTCGCCCAGGTGGGTCTCGCGTAGCCGATTGTCGACCCGCACCGGCAGGCCAGTGCGTTCTCCCAGTGCGGTCGCGGTGTCGTAGGCGCGTCGCAGATCCGACGACACGACCAGCAGCGGCTGGCGTTTGGCGAGCGCTTCGGACGCGCCGATCGCCTGGGCGCGGCCCAGCTCGGTAAGGTCGGTGTCCAGCTGGCCCTGCATCCGGCTGCCGAGATTGAAATCGGTTTGTCCGTGCCGCAGCATCACCAAGCGACGCGTTTTCACGGCCGACTCGCTGTGTTCTCGGGGTTCTCGGATAAGTCCACCGGCACTATCGGGCAGTCACGCCAGAGCCGATCCAGCGCATAGAAGTGGCGTTCGTCTTGATGCTGGATGTGCACGACGATGTCCAGATAGTCCAGCAACGTCCAGCGGCCTTCGCGGGCGCCCTCGCGGCGGGCAGGCTTGTACCCGGCTCGGCGCATCTTCTCCTCGACCTCGTCGACGATGGCGTTGACCTGTCGCTCGTTGGACGCCGAGGCGATGACAAAGCAGTCGGTGATGACCAGCTGACCGGAAACGTCGATGACGACGACATCGTCGGCGAGCTTCGACGCGGCCGCGCGCGCGGCCACAGTAGCCATCTCGATCGCCTCGGTAGTGGCCGTCACTGCTCGTCCCGGGGTTTGCGGTAGAGCTCGCGTTTGGAGATGTACTGCAAGACTCCGTCGGGCAACAGGTACCAGAGCGGGCGTCCTTCTGCGGCGCGCCGACGGCAGTCGGTGGACGAAATTGCCAGCGCGGGAATTTCGACCAGCGTCAACGCGTCATCAGGCAACCCGTCGAGCACGCCGGTGAGGTGTTCGCGGCCCAGTTCGTAGCCGGGCCGGCTGACTCCAACGAACCGCGCCATCGCGAACATCTGCTCCAGGTCCTGCCACGACAGGATCGAGGCGAGCGCGTCGGCACCGGTGATGAAGTACAGGTCGGAGTCCGGGTTGAGGGTGTGCAGATCGCGCAAGGTGTCCTTGGTGTAGGTGGGTCCGCCTCGGTCGATGTCGACCCGGCTCACCGAGAAGCGTGGGTTGGCCGCAGTGGCGATGACTGTCATCAGGTAGCGGTCTTCCCCGGCGCTGGCCTGGCGTTCCTTCTGCCATGGCTGACCGGTCGGCACGAAAACCACTTCGTCCAGGTCGAACAGGTCAGCCACTTCGCTGGCCGCGACAAGGTGGCCGTTATGGATGGGATCGAATGTCCCACCCATTACCCCCAGTCGCCGCTTTTGCATGGTTTGCCAGCTTACTGGAGCGGCGCATCGAGCCTGGCTCGCGCGAGCGTCAGGCCAGCGTGACGGCGGTGGTCCAGCGTTGCTCTGGCGTGACGCTCGGCGGCTTCGGGGTTCAGGCGACGCCAGCTTGCTAGACCGGCAGCAGCTGGTCGATCACCGTCGCCAACTGCTTGGCGGAGCGGCATTCGTGCATCGTGATCACCTCTTGGTAACGCGGCACCGCCGAGTCGCCGCTGCCCCACAGGTGTTTGGGCTCGGGGTTGAGCCAGTGCGCGTGCCGGCTGGCGGTCACCATGTGGGCCAGCACGTCGGTGGCCGGGTCGCGATAGTTGGTACGGCCGTCGCCGAGCACAAGCAACGAGCTGCGCGGTGAGAGCACGTTGGGATGGGCCTGGATGAACGAGACGAACGCATTGCCGTAGTCGCTGTGGCCGTCGCGGGTATAGACACCGGCTTCTCGGGTGATCCGCTGGATCGCAACGGCCAGGTCTGCGTCGGGCCCAAACATGTGGGTCACCTCGTCGGCGGTGTCAATGAAGGCGAAAACCCGGACGCGGGAAAACTGTTGACGCAACGCGTGCACCAACAACAGCGTGAAGTGGCTGAACCCGGCGACCGATCCGGACACGTCGCACAACACCACCAGCTCGGGGCGCGCCGGCCGCGGCTTGCGCAGCACGAGGTCGATCGGGACGCCGCCAGTCGACATCGACTTGCGCAGCGTCTTGCGCAGGTCGATCGCGCCGGCGCGAGCACGGCGTCGACGAGCGGCCAACCGGGTGGCCAGGGTACGGGCCAGCGGCTGCACCACTCGGCGCATCGCACGCAGCTGATCACCCGAAGCGCGTAAGAATTCGACATTTTCGGACAGCTGTGGGATGCCGTACATCTGGACGTGGTCGCGGCCGAGCTGCTCGGCGGTACGCCGCTTGGTCTCGGCGTCGACCATCTTCCGCAGTTGGGTGATCCGCTGCGCGGCCAGCGCTTTGGCGATCTGCTCCTGGGTCGGGGTGGGCTCGTCGCCGTAGGGAGCAAGCAGACCGGCCAGTAGCTTGCCCTCCAACTCGTCCAGCGCCATCGCCTTAAGCGCCTGATATGACGAGTACGACGGGCCGCGGCTGGAGGTGTACTTGCCGTAGGCATCGACGATTTGCGCGATCATCGCCACCAGCCGCTCATCCATTTCGGCGAGGTCGGCATTGGCGGTGAGCAGATCCAGCAGCATTTGTCGCATTGCCTCGACGTCGTCGGGCGGCAACTGAACATCGGGATCAGCCTCGGCCTCCTCGGTAACCACCGCCCGCGCGCCCAGCGCGGCCGGCCACCACAGGTCGAACATCGCATCGTAAGTTTCGCGGTGCTCGGGGCGGCGCAACACCGCGCACGCCAGTCCTTCGCGCAGCACCTCCCGGTCACCGAGGCCAAGGACCGCCATCACCTTGCCGGCATCAACCGTCTCCGACGGGCCAACCGAAATACCTTGCCCGCGAAGCGCTTCCACAAACCCGACCAGGTGACCCGGCAAGCCGTGCGGTGCCAACGGCTGGCTGGGGCGAACGCGGCGGACGGCCATCGGTGCGTCTTAGTTCAGCCGGAGTTCGCCGGTAGCGCGTTGCCGATCGGATTGATGCTTGAGCACGACCCCCAACGTGGCGGCGATCGTCGCGTCATCGATGGTGTCCAAGCCCAGAGCCAGCACCGTACGTCCCCAGTCAATGGTCTCGGCCACCGACGGCAGCTTCTTGAGTTGCATTCCGCGGAGCACTCCGATGATGCGCACAAGCTCGTCGGCGATGTGTCCGGGTAATTCAGGAACGCGGGACAACAGGATCCGGCGTTCCAGCTCAGGGCTGGGGAAATCGATGTGCAGAAACAGGCAACGCCGTTTGAGGGCCTCGGACAGCTCTCGGGTGGCGTTGGAGGTCAGCACCACGAACGGCGCACGCTCTGCGGTGATGGTGCCCAACTCAGGGACGGTCACCGCGAAGTCTGAGAGCACTTCCAGTAGCAGGCCCTCAATTTCGATGTCGGCCTTGTCGGTTTCGTCGACCAGCAGCACGGTGGGCTCGGTCCGCCGGATCGCGGTCAGCAGCGGGCGGGAGAGCAAAAACTCCTCGGTGAACACGTCTGTTTTGGTCTGATCCCAGTCATCGGACCCGGCCTGGATCCGCAGAATCTGCTTGGCGTGGTTCCATTCGTAGAGCGCACGGGCCTCGTCGACGCCTTCGTAGCACTGCAGCCGGACCAAACCGGATCCGGTGGCCTGCGCGACGGCGCGGGCCAGCTCGGTCTTGCCGACCCCCGCCGGGCCTTCCACCAACAGCGGCTTGCCGAGCCGGTCGGCGAGGAAAACTGCGGTCGCGGTGGCGGTGTCGGGCAGGTAGCCGGTTTCGGCCAGTCGCCGACCGACGTCGTCGATATCGGCGAACAGCGGCACGGGCCGCGCGGGCACACTCACTTTTTCCGATTCTCCTCAGCAGTGTCAGGCCGGGCGGATCTGGCCGTCTCCCCAGGCGATCCACTTGGTCGAGGTCAATTCCGGCAGTCCCATCGGTCCACGGGCGTGCAGCTTCTGGGTAGAGATGCCGATCTCGGCGCCGAACCCGAACTGTTCGCCGTCGGTGAACGACGTCGAGGCGTTGACCATCACCGCGGCTGAATCGACACCATCGGTAAACCGTTGAGCAGCAGCCATATTGGTGGTCACGATGGCCTCAGTGTGTCCGCTGCCGTACTCGTTGATGTGGGCAATCGCCTCGTCGACGCCGTCGACAACCGCAACAGCGATCTCCATAGCCAAGTATTCGCGGCGCAGGTGGGCCTCGTCGGGGTCGAGGTGCACGGTGACGCCGGCGTCTTGCAGAGCAGCGACCAATCGCGGGATGGCCTGTCCGGCGATCGCGCCGTCGACCAGCAGCGTCTCGGCGGCGTTGCACACGCTGGGGCGGCGGGTCTTCGAGTTCAGCAGGATCCGTTCGGCCATCTCGAGGTCGGCGGCGTCGTGCACGTAGACGTGGCAGTTGCCGACACCGGTCTCGATGGTCGGCACATGCGCGTCGCGGACCACCGCTTCGATCAGGCCGGCTCCCCCGCGCGGGATCACCACATCGACCAGGCCGCGGGCCTGGATCAGATGGGTAACGGTCGAGCGGTCGACGGCCGAGAGCAGCTGGACGGCGTCGGCAGGCAGGTCCTCGCCGACCAGCGCAGCACGCAACACCGAGACCAGCGCCTCGTTGGACTTGGCCGCCGACGCGCTACCACGCAGCAGCGCGGCGTTGCCGGACTTGAGCGCCAAACCGAATGCGTCCACGGTGACGTTCGGCCGACCCTCATAGACCATCCCGATCACGCCGAGCGGAACGCGCTGCTGACGCAGATGCAGGCCATTGGGCAACGTGCAGCCGCGTAGCACCTCACCGACCGGGTCGGGCAGGCTGGCAACCTGGCGCAACCCGGCGGCAATTCCATCGATACGCTGCGGGTTCAGCGCCAGGCGGTCAAGCATGGCGGCCGGCGTGCCGGCCTCCTGGGCCGCATCGAGATCTTCGCGGTTGGCCGCCAGCACCTGGTCGGTGTGCGCGACGATCGCCTCCGCGGCGACATCCAGCGCGTGGTCTTTGGCAACAGTCGGCAACGCCGCCAGCGCCCGGGCGGCGACGCGGGCCCGGCGCGCGGCGTCGTGCACCTGCTGGCGCAAGTCGGGAGCCGACGGGGCATGCACGCTCATCAATCCAGGGTAACGAGCTTGCTCCGGCCGCGTTGAGACGGCCCTCGTCGACGGCGGGACACAGGCACGCGGCAAGCCGGAATTTGCTGGTTTGGCGCGCAGCGCGATTCGCTAGATCGCGGCTGAGATCTCTTTCAGCATTGCCATTCCGGCGTAGTCGGCGATGATGTTCGGCTGGCCCTTGTTCCAGTAGCTGTTGAGCAGTACCGCTATGCCCAGTGGCTGTTGGTTGGGAGTAGCCATGGTCATACCGATCCAGGACGAGCAGCCGCCCAGGGATGTCAGGCCGTCCTTCCAAACGATCCGCGGCGGGCCGGGGGCAACCTGCCAGGCCAGGCCCATTTGCGCGGGTGCTTTCTGGGATTCGCCACACTGGTCGAGCGACAGCGGGGAGGACTGGGTCGTCGAGGCCAGCGCTTTGTCCAGCGGTGTCGTTCCGCTGGCCGCACCCAGATGCGCCAGCAGCCAGGTATGCATGTCCGTGGCCGACGATTTGATATCCGATGCCGCGGTGGAGGACACCATCGTGCCGCCGTTGGGATATGCCTGGGCCACCGGAGCACCGCTCGGCACGTTCGTCACGGTGTCGGGCATGTTCAACGGCCCAGTGATCTGACTCTGTAGCAGCGCCGAATAAGCCTGCGGCGGTGGGGGATTCCCCCCGGCCGCGCAGGCGTAAGCCGATGCCGTGGTGAAGCCCAGTGTGATGTATGCCATGTCGGAATAGCGCCAGCAGCTGCCCGGTGGCGGACCGTTGTGGGTGCGCCAAAAGTTCAGCAGGTCGGGCGGCGGAGCCGACGGGCTGGTTTGGAACAGGCCGACGCCGTCTTGCGGGCCGTTAGAGTCACGGGGCAGCGCGGAAGTGTGCTGGGCAAGCATTCGCGGGGTGATCTGCTGCACCGTCTGGCTCAGATTGCCAGTGCCGGCAAGGTATCCGGAAAGGTAGCGTTGCAGGCCCACGTCCCAATCAAAGCAGCCCGGATTTGTCACGACCCCGTTGGCGAACAGCGCGGTGGTGAAGGTCTTGGTGACCGAACCGATGGCGAAAAGTGTTCTCGGGGTGGGCGGGGTCTGGTCCGCCACCGTGCCGAACATGTAATACGGATTGAATTGATGATTCGGATACGCGAAAGCGACTGCGATGCCGTAATTCGCCCCGGGCTGGTTGGTCTTGGCGTGCAGATTCTGCAGCAGCGTCTGGGCGTGGTTGCCGATGATCCGGTTCAGGTCAGCCTGGGTCAGCCTGATCGGCTGGGCGCGGGCGTACGGCAGCGTCCCACCGAGTCCAAGGACGCCGGCACCGGCAGCGATCTTCCCGAACTGCCGCCGCGACATGTCGCTCATCTGCTGGCCTTCCCAACTTCCGCCCGGCTGCACGAAGGGTCGAGTGGCGACACCCCCAGCCGTGGGTAAGTGTTTGCTCGACGGTGACGTGGTCGCGATGTCGGCGAGTCGGGCGTGTTCGTTGCGGTCAAAGCCCCTCCAGGAAGGTCAGACCGGCACGAAGTCACCGGCGAACCAAGCGGTGGCCACCGTGTGCGTCTGAGGCGGCGGAAACTCGGCGGTGGGAGATCCCAGTGGCCCGACTTTGACCGTCCATGCCGGCATTGAGCGGTCGATCACAGCAGTAGCGCCTTGGCTGGGCTGCACGAGGACGGCAAGGTTCGAGTTGACCGGGCCGCAACTGTAGGCCCCGACATAGCCGTCTTGGCGGCCGCCCCATGCACCGCCGTTGCGCAGGAGGCATTGGGTGTTGTCGTCGAGAAGCAAAGCAAGGGGTTGTGGTTGGGCAACGGGCTCAACATGGGGCAGTTGGTCCGAGTAGCTCACCCGATAAAGCTCCATATCCCATGGATCGTCCAGGCACAACAGGGATCCGGGAAGTGACGGCCAGCACACGTCAGCGCTGGCCGCACTGGGCGAGCAAGAGTAGATGTCGTCGGCTACCGCGGCCGGAGACGATGTGGTGCAATCGACGACGTTATTGACGTTGCTTTGCGGAGGCGCTTCTCGGAAGCCGTTAATCGGTTCCCCATTCGGGCCGACAGGCACCAGCGTGATGACTTGAGTGGCCGTTGGTTCTGCGCCCACCAATCCGGCTACGCCGACTGCAGCAACCGCGACGCACACGATCGGGACAACGACACGCGACGCGATCCACCCCGGCGCCACGATTTTTAAGCCGTGCATTGCACCTCCGCGCCAATTACGCTGCCTGCTGAGGATACGGTCAAAGAGCGCCCCGTAGGGCCGGATTGACAACCGCCGGCCGATCCCAGTGCCCTATGGCCGCCGCTTTACTATTTATTCTGAATTTCCGGTGGTTTCTTCCAATATTTTGGCCGACTCGACGAATTCGTACCGGGTCGACGACTCGTTCGGCGTACCGTCATTCCATTCTTATCGCGAAACGAGTGCGGAGAATCTGATGCGGCGAATTGCCAAGTTTTTTGCGGGTGCTGCCTTGGTAACCAGCACGTTAGGGGCAGCCCCGATCGCAGATGCGGCACAAACCACGCATGACACGACCGTGTACCCCCAGTCACCCGAGCCTGCAATCCAACCGCTCGATTGCGTCGGGACGACCGGCAGTCACGGCTGCGGCCCCGGGTGGGACTGGCGAGACGGCTGGCGCGGATTCAGCTGCTATCCCTGCTGATATTCACAAACAACTCGGCAAGCCGGCGCGATCCGGTGCCTGATATACGTAACACTCGTCAGATCGGAGCACATTGCTATGAAAGTTCGCGCGATTGGGTCCGCCGGCCTCACGGCGACTGCTTTATTGGCGATGGCTGTGACTTTTGGTGGTTGTAGTTCTAAAGCACCATCCAATAGTTCTTCAACGCCATCGTCGGCGAGTTCTTCAACGAGTTCTGTGGCGCCCGCGTCCAACAACTACGGCAACCTGCTGGTTAACCCTAATAGCGTCTGGGATACGACCGCGTACACCGCGGCTCCGCCGATACAGAACCCGAATGGGCAGACCGGAATCCAAGACATCTACACCCACCGCGACAACACCCGGAAGATCACAGACACCATCCTGGTGCTCGCCGACCCGTCTGCAGCGGCAGCATCGCTACGACAAACTCAGGGCGGTCTGGGCAGCCGCGTGGCTAACGGACAGACACAGCCAGCACCAGTGGGAACGGCTGGAACAATCGTTTCGGGTCTTTCGCCGGAGGGATCCAAAGCTGTCAGCGTGCTGCGCTTCACCGAGGGCAAAGCTGCCACGACAGTCGAATTCGACGGCCCACCAAAGGATCCCGCGCCAGCCGATGCGATCGTCGAGTACGGCCAGCAGTTGGATAATGCAATCAAGAAACGTTTACCCGCATAGCGGGTCGCACGCGCTGACCTGCGCGCGGCGAGTCGGTGGTGGCAGTGCTTGAACAGCGCCGATTTGAGCAAAACCAGCACGAGAACGTCATGACCGCTGGTAGTTTCATCGCGAACGGACGTCCACCTCAAGTGCCGCGAAGACGTTGGCTGAGATGACGGTGGCAGCCGGGGGGCGGCAGGTCCGATCGACATCCGCGGGACGTGCCGGTCCTGCCCCACATAGGAAGTTGCTATGACCCGCCTGATTCTGACCTTGATCCGGCCTTATCGCGGGGTCATCGCCATCATTATTTCCGCCATGCTGGTACAGACAGCCATGAGCCTGGCCGCCCCGTGGCCACTGAAGATCATCCTCGACAACGTGGTCATAACGAAAAATCCGCTTCCGCACTGGATGACGGATCTGCTACCGATGCTGGGCGGCACCAATAGAATTCACATCGCGGAATTGGCGGCGATCTTCTTTATCTTGATCGCCATTCTGAATGGCGTGGCGTCCTACATCGCAAACTACTTCACCGAGACGGTGGGTCAGTGGGTCGCCTACGATCTGCGCACTCGGACCTACCATCACCTGCAGAGGCTTTCGCTCAGTTACTACGACACCCACCAGGTCGGCGCAATTGTCAGCACCATCGACGACGACGTTGACACTATCCAGGACTTTGCCTCCGGTTCCACCACCGACATATTCATGGACGCACTCACGATCGTGGGCATGCTGGGGTTGATGTTCTGGATCAGGTGGGATTTCGCGCTGATCGCCCTTGTGGTGACGCCATTCCTGCTGTTTTTCGTTTCGCGGGTCAGGAAAGCCGTGAAAAAAGCCACGCACGAAGTGCGGCTGCGGCAGGCCGACATCATCAGCACGGTTCAGCAGGGACTGGAAGCGGTCCGTGTCGTGCAAGCCTACGAGCGGGAGGACCTGCAGGAGGCCGAACTGAGTCGGGTCGGCAAACAGACAATTGAGGCGGCGCTGCGGGCCCGGCGGATAAAGGCGCTGCTCGCACCGACCGTCTCCATCGTGGTCGCACTATGCACCGGTGCGGTGCTGTGGCGCGGTACAACGCTGGTTTTGGGCCATGTCATGCTGGTAGGCACCCTAACCGTCTTCCTGACCTATATGGGCATGTTCTTCAAGCCGGTACAGGACCTCGCCACCATGACCAACACGATCGCCCAGACGTCGGTGGGAGTGGAGCGGGTGCGGGCAATTCTCGATGCCGACGCGGTTATTCCCGAGCGCCCCGATGGTATCGAGCCGGAGTCACTGCGCGGCGAGATCGAATTCGAGCACGTGTCCTTTGGTTACGACGACGCAGAACCGGTATTGCGCGATGTCTGTTTCAGCATCAAGCCTGGTCAACTGGTCGGATTCGTCGGCCCGACCGGCAGCGGTAAGTCCACCGTCGTGAGCCTTATCCCCCGGTTCTACGACGGAAACGCGGGAAGCATCAAGATCGACGGCGTGGACGTCCGTGATTACAAGCTTCACGAACTGCGCAAGCACATTGGCTTCGTCCTGCAGGAGACCGTGCTGTTCCGCGGAACTATCCGCGAGAACATCGCGTATGGCAATCCCCGCGCCACTGAGGACGAAATCGTTCAGGCGGCGAAACTGGCCAACGCGCACGAGTTCATCACGCGCATGCCACATGGTTACGACAGCACGGTCGGTGAGAGAGGGCTGACACTCTCAGGCGGCCAGCGGCAACGGATCGGCATTGCCCGCGCCATCATTCGCGACAACCCGATTCTCATTCTCGACGAGCCGACCGCCGCGCTCGACACCGAAGCCGAGCAGCTGGTGGTCGAGGCCCTCGAACGCTTGATGAAAGGCCGGACGGTAATAACTATCGCGCACCGGCTGAGCACCATCCGCGACGCTGACAGCATTATCGTCCTCAAAGACGGCGTAGTCGCGGAGTTCGGCACCCACGAGCAATTGCTGGCGCTGGGCGGGGTCTACGCTGGGCTGCATCGCATCCAGTACGAGGAAACCTCGGCCTAGGTCTCGCTCTCAGACATCCCCGCTGGAGGTCATATGTCGCGCTCGATCATCGTTCTTCCCGACGACTCCGCCCGGCCTGTGCTGGACGCCATTAATGGGGCGACGAAGTCGCTGCGAATCAAGATGTTCGTGTTCTCTGATCCGGAGTTGTTGAACGCGGTGATCGCCGCCAAGGAGCGCGGTGTCAAGGTTCACGTGATGCTGAATCCCGCCCGGCGCAGCGGTGAAGAAGACAACAACGAGGCCCGCGCCCAGCTGACCGAAGCAGGCATCGAGGTTCTCGACAGCAGTCCCGCTTTCGACCTCACCCATGAGAAGTCCATGGTGGTCGATGACTCGCACGCCTTCGTCAAGTCGTTGAACTGGGCAACCGAGAACTTCACCGAGACCCGAGACTATGCCGTGGTGACCTCGCGAGACACCGAGGTTAAAGAGATCACCGACTGCTTCGAGGCCGATTGGAGCCGACAGAGCTTTGTCCCTGAAACCGGGTCACACCTTATCTGGTGCCCGACCAACGGGCGGGATCGAATTGCTCAATTCATCGATGATGCAAGGCATTTCCTGTTCATTCAGAATGAGCGCTACCAGGATACGATCATCATCGAGCACCTAGTGCGGGCCGCACGCCGTGGCGTGAAGGTTCATGTCATGGCGCGTCCGCCGCATACGCTGAAGAAGGAGAAGCTCATTGAGGGGGTCGGCGGCCTGCGTATCATGGACGACGTCGGAGTCAAGATCCACAAGTTGAAGCATCTCAAACTGCACGCCAAAATGATTCTGGCCGATGGCCTCCGGGGCATCGTCGGATCGATCAACCTGGCTCCCGGCAGCTTCGATACTCGCCGTGAGCTCGCTATCGAGGTTCGCGACGATGACTGCACCGAACGCTTGCACAAAGTAGCTCAACATGACTGGGAGAATTCCCGGCCGCTCGATTTGAGTGACGAGGGGCTGCTTGCTGACCTCGAAAAGCGCTATACGGATAGTGCCGAGAAACTGGCCCTGGGAGAGCACCACTTCAAGCACAAATAGCCGATCAGTTCACCGTCGGCTTGCGTCCCCAGACGGATTGGGTCAACTGAGTCCGGTAGGTGAAGGTCGGGTCCTCATAGGCCTGCCGCATCTTGCGCACCTCGCCTTCGGTGAGGACGCCGCGATCGATAACCGCATCGTCGATCCGCTGCCAGGTTTTGATCCACATGTGTGAGAACGGATCGCCGCCATGCACAACACGCGCGGTGCCCTCGTTGCCCAAATCCACCAGCCCCAGTGCCTCCATGTACCGCAGCAAGACCTTGCCGAACCGGAAATCGGCGATTTTTGCCGCCGACGCGAACTCGACGCGTTTGCGGTAGCACAAGTCGAACATTTCAGCCAGCGGATGATCGGGATCGACCGATCCCGCAACGTCGTTGTCGGGGTCCGCGGCGACCAGCCAACCGCCCGGACGCAGTGCGCCGGCCATGCGCCGAAGCGCATCTGCGGGATCATCCAAGTGCATCAGCACAAACCGGCAGTGGACCAGGTCGTAGGACTCGAATTCAACCTCGTCGACGGTGATATCGCACTGGCGCACTTCGACATTGGGCAGGCACAGATCGCCGAGGTACCTCGGGTCGATGTCTGCCGCGGTAACATTACCGGCTGGCCCGACACGCTCAGCCAGCCAGCGCACCACCGCACCCGCACCCGCACCGACTTCCAGGCAACGCCATCCCGGACCGGTGCCGATAGCGTCGAGGTAGCGGCGGGTATGCGGATCGCACTCGTCCTCCAGCAGCCGCAGTCGCGCAAGTTCGTCTTGCGAGTCTGCGTCTGCGGCGAAGTAGTGGCCGCCTAACGGTATCGACAATCCCACATCTTCTGCGTCGGCCACGCTTACGCCCCCGGGCTGCCCAGGCGCTCAGGGTATCTGGCCCGCGATGATTCCTTTCGCCGGTCTTCGATGATGCGGCCCAGCTCCTGAAGGAGTAAGGGTGAGCGCATTACCAGGTCTTCGATGTGCTCGCGGTCGAGTTCGAGGGCAGTCACCTCCTCCAGCGCATACGCCGAGGCCATATTTGGCTGACGAGTCAGTGTGGTCAACCCGAGGAGCGAACCTTGTTCCAGCACACTGAGTGACAGGACAGAACCATTTTCGGCAGTAGTGGTCAGCCGGACACAGCCGGTGATCAGAAATATCATCGCGGTGGGCACTTCCCCGGCAGATTGCACGATTTCGTCGGCGCCGTATCGAACGATTCTCGCGTGCGGAATCAAGGACTGTTGATCGGCAAGGCTCAACCGCAATGCTGGTGCCACGACAGTTCGCATCGCCATCTGCACCCGGGCTGGCGTGGAGAAGTCGTCGTCGGCTCCGTCCAGGTGGAAGCCCTCACGCCGCGCCGCGTACCAAATCCACCTCAGGAAAGTCGCTCGCGCCGCGCCGTCGTCGGCGGGCGACCTCACCCCGACGGTGACCCGGTACTCGCCGCTACCCGCTGCCACCGCGATCGGTGTGGCGTCACCCTTGCACTGCGGCAGCGTGCTGGCGACCCGCGTCAGCAGATGTCGCACTCGGTCGGGCGGGTCGACAGGAGAGAATGTGGTCGTTATCGCCAACTGATGTGCGCCGGGGGGACGGCTGAGATTTGTGAACGAGGTAGCGGCGAGCACCGAATTCGGGGTGATCTGCAATCCGCGGTCGGTTTCAATGTGAACGGCGCGCCAGTTCGCTTCCACGATGCGGCCCCGCGCCGTCGGGGTGTCGAGCCAGTCGCCAATCCGGAAGGGCTGCTCGAACAACATGAATAGGCCCGACACGATCTGGCCGACCGAATTCTGCAGCATGAGGCCGATGACCACCGACGTAACGCCGAGCGCGGTGAACAGGCCACCGATACGCACTCCCCAGACGTAGGAGAAGATCAGCGCCAGCCCCACGGCGACCAGCAAAAGTCGGGTCACGTCTCGAAATATCGTGGGAACCCGCTCGCGCCAAGAACCCTGCGGGGCCCCTTCAAACATCGTGGCGTTCAGCCCGGACAGTACCAATACCAGCACCAAGAAGCCGAACACTGTCGCGAGCACTCGCACCGAGGTGAACTGGGCCGGAACTTGCGCTACCTTGACCACCAGCACCAACAGCGACGTCAGCGGCACCAGATAGCTGCGCAGCAGGTTGACTGGTCGGGTCAGAGCGCTCTGCCTGCGGGCAAGCGCCTGGTGCAATTCGGTGAGACCGATCAGTGTGACGGGCAGTCCGACAGTCAGCCCTACAGCCCAGTAAAACCAGTCTGCGTCAAGGATTTTCACTAGCGTTGCGCCAATCGCCAGATTGGCTGCTCCGAGCCGCCAACCGTAATGCTGCCTGCGGGGGTGAACTGTCGGATGTCACGCATCAGGTCATATACTCCCGAGGTGACGTAGATCCCGGACTCCGTTGCACTGCTACGCATCTGGTGGGCCAGATTGACCGCGGCTCCCCACATGTCATAGATGACGCTGGTCCGGCCGATAAGTCCGCTGATGACGTTACCGGTGTTAACGCCGGCCCGAATGCTGAGCTGGTGGCCCGTCCGGCTATTGAATCGTTCGATGATCCGTAGCATCTCCACGGCGAAATCCAGGATTCGGGGGACGCTGTCCAGCCGGGGAGTATTCAACCCGCAGCTGGCGAGGTAACCATTGTGCACGGTGCGAACCGGCTCGACGCCAAGAGTTTCCGCCGCCGAGTCGAGTTCGCGGATCAACTCGTCGACGATTCCCACCAGCTCGTCGCCGGAAAGCTCGTTGGAGATCTCGTCGAGGCCGACGATGTCGGCGAAGATGACCGCAACGTCCTGGTGCTCCTGCGCAATGGTCTGTTCGCCTTCGCGGTAGCGCCGCACGACCGGCTCGGGCATCAACGACAGCAGCAGACGGTCATTTTCTTTGCGTTGTTCGGTGAGCAGTTCTTCTTTGATCGCGAGATTCTGGCTCATCTCATTGAAAGCAGCCGTGAGGTCGCCGATCTCGTCATGCGATGTCACCGGAATGGCGATGTCGTAATTCCCCGCGCCGATCTTCTGCGCGCCGGCTTGAAGGCGCCGGACCGGTCGCACGAAAATCTGGGCGACCAACATCGCCGCCACGCAGATGATGAAAACCAATACGGCGGTGGTCAATATCAATGTCCGGGTGAATGACCCGATCCGGTCGTAGGCTTCGGCGCTGTCCCGGGTCGCCAAGATCGACCAGCGCAGATCCGAATTCGGCACGGCGATCGGGGCGTATGCCGCAAGTTCCTGGTCTCCTAAGTAGCCGGTGTCGACAACGGTTCCGGTCTGCCCCCGCTGGGCGGCACGAACAGCTGCGGTCACCACCGGCTGGACCAGCGTCGTGCCGTGCCACCTGATCGCCTGGTCCACGATGTCTGGCGGGGTCCCTGCTGCGATGGCCTCGCTGCGGTATCTATCGAGGTCCTGCAGGAACAACCGCGAGTCCGAACGCATAAGGTTGTCCGGACCGGCCAAATACGTTTCCGCAGTTTGCCCCATGCCGGCAGCTTTCCAGTGCTTGTCGGCAGTCATGATCCGGTTGACTTTCGAGATCGGCAACGGCAGTGCCAGCACCCCCACCGTCTTGCCCGCCGAAACGATCGGCGACACCAGCCATGCGATCGGCACCCCCAGTGCAGGCTGGAACGGCTGGAAGTCGGTGATCCACACGAAGTCCACGGAGTCGGCCGCCATCGCCTTTTCGTAGGCGCCGCGCAGGTTGGACTCGCGATAGGGACCGGTCAGGATGTTGGTGCCCAGTGCGGGACCTTTGTTCACGCTGTAGACCAAATTGCCCGCGGTGTCGAGCAGCATCGCATCCCGGTATTCGAAGCGGGTCGCGATCTCGCGAAAGTAGTTGTTGAAGCGGGCATTTGCGGCTGACCATGTGCTGCCGTCGCCCGCGTCTTCCGGCTGGGTCGAGGTGCCATACGACGGGAGGGTGTAGCGGAGTTGAAGATACGTCTGCGCGTTGTTGTTGGGCAGCACCGCATCGATACTGAGCTTTTCGCCGGTTGCCCGCTGGATGGGTTTGATCAACTTGTTGTTGTAGAAGTTCACCAGCGCCTGCTGTTGGCCAGGGTCGATCGACGCGTTGGCCAGTTGGTCGAAGCCGTCGGTGAAGGCTTGAACCGCCTCGACGGCGGTCGATCCGCTGCTGTAGACAATCAGTGAGTTGGTCAGGTCCGCGAACAGCATCTCCATTGCCCGCTTCTGTGCCTCACGCAGCTGGGTCATTCGTTCCGCGGCAGCAGGCAACAGAGCGTGACGGCCGGATACGTACTCGACCACACAGATCACCGCCAACGACGCGAGGCTGGACACCAGCAGCATCACCATGATTTTGGACTGGATACTGAACCGCGCCAACGCACGCGGACGACGCCTAAGCTTTCTGGCCGGGACCGTTTGGTCTTGGGTTACCGGCTCAGTCGAGCGACGCGGCGTCAATCGGCTACCTTTCGCTGATGGCCCGGAGAAGCGCAGATCACGCAGCAGCGTAACGCGAACCGCCTGCTCAAACCGGATTTGCCGAAAACCGTTATCAATGCGCCGTTGTGAAACCGTTCGCGACTCCATACCGTCGGCTGAGTGATACGGGTTTGCGTGGTGGGCAGCGTGAACATGGACATCGGATTCGACGTCGACACAATGCCGCGGCCGGGCGAGACCGTACTCGCGACGACGGCTCGCTCGACACCCGGCGGAAAAGGCGCCAACCAGGCAGTGGCGGCGGCACGCGCCGGAGCACGGGTGCAGTTCGTCGGTGCCGTGGGTGACGACTCGGCGGCGGCGCCGCTGCGCGAGCACCTGGCCGCCAACCAAGTGGGCACCGACGGGCTCATCACGGTGCCCGGACCCAGCGGCAATGCGGTCGTCTTGGTCGACTCCGCCGGTGAGAACATCATCGTCGTCGCGCCAGGTGCCAATGGCCACCTGACCCTGGACTCAGCCGGATTGCGCGAGCTGGTCGCCGACTGCGATGTGCTGTTGCTGCAGTTGGAGATTCCGGTGACGACTGCGACAGCGGCCGCCCGCGAAGCCCGTTCGGCCGGAGCAACCGTCATCGTCAACGCGTCGCCTTCGGGCGGCGATCCAGACGAGCTGGCCAAGCTAGCCGAGCTCACCGATGTGGTCGTCACCAACGAAGGCGAAGCCGCTCAGTGGGTTTGGCCGGTACGCCACCGAGTGATCACTCGCGGTGCCCGCGGGGCTAGCTACACCGGCGGCGGTGAACAATTCACGGCGGCGCCACCGGCCGTGCAGGCAGTCGACACCTCCGGCGCCGGCGACGTGTTCGCCGGCGTGCTGGCCGCCAGTTGGTCCACCGGCCGGGAATACGCACTGCGCCGCGCCGCTACCGCCGGCGCGCTGGCAACGTTAGTGCCCGGCGCTGGGGACTGCGCACCGTATGCCGAGGCAATCGATGAAGCGACTCTGTCAGGCTGATGGAAGAGCAGACAGGATCGATCGCGCCGCAAACGAGCCGCAATGCCGACAACCCCGGCGGGGCCGCCAGACGCGGGTCCGCGCCCGATTCCCGGTCACGGACCGCACCACTACCGCTTCCACCTGTTCGCCCTCGAGGAGCCGATCCCGGACGACGTGACCACCGCCAAGGCGCTGCTCAAACAGCTGGCGGGTCACGTGCTCGCGCGGGGGGTATTGGTCGGGACATACGAACGCCCATGACCGTCGAGCGGTCTTACGCAAGCGCCAAGAAGTCATTCGATGACTTTCACCAAACACGTGCTGCGGCCAGGGCCGGCGACATCGAAGTTGCCGATGATCCGACCTCGTTAGAGTCCGGCCGCACGGGTGACTCGAGCGAAGCGACTGGCGGGATCGCAAGCATCCCGCACGCAAACGACGTCGCCGACGACATCGACATCGGTCAGCGGTTCCACTGAGCTCACATCGATACCGTTGTCCCGCAGCGCCTTCAATGTGAACTCTCCGGTTTCGGGCTTGGACATAGGAACTTCGCGCAGGCATTCGGCTGCCGCCGGCGTCTGTAGTCCGAGCACCCACCAACCGCCGTCGCGGGCCAGCCCCAGCACGGCTTGTGCCTGCAGCAGCCGACTTGCGCAACTGGCCAGGAGCCCGTCGGTCACCTGCGGAGTGTCCATCCCGATTTGTAACACGGGATGCCCTTCGTGCAGGGTGCCCGCATCGGCGTGTGCATTGGCGAGCCGGTCAGCGAAGTCGTTGCCGCGCTGCCCAATTACCGTGAAGGACTCGAGGCGACGAATGATGTCGAGGCCGCCTGCGGCGGCGTCCAGGTTGCCACTGAGCGCCACCACCCGGGCAGCCACCGCTGCAGTAGCCACCGCGTCCAGCGTGTCGAGGAGCGCCGCTGCGGCGATCTCGGCGGCGACCCGGTCGCCGATACTCGCGGCGAGCCGGGTCTTGACCTTGCCGGGCTCGGGGGCCTTGGCAACCACCAGCAGGGTCACTGGGAGGGCGTTCATGAAATCACCTTCCAGAAGTCCAGAATCGCGGTGATGCTACCTCGGAGGGAACCGCTGACCTTCGACTTGCCACCCGTTCGGGGGCCGTAACTCACGTCGAACTCCACCACTCGCCAGCCGGCCGCCGCAGCGCGCACCAGCAGTTCCAGCGGATACCCCGACCGTCTGTCGTCGACACCCAGATCCAGCAGGGCCTCTCGCCGCGCCACCCGCATCGGCGCGATGTCGTGCACCGGCAGGCCGTGGCGAGTGCGCAGCCGCCAACTCATGACCGCGGTGCCAAGCCGGGCGACCCATGGCCAGTGCAGCCCACGCACCGGGCGCCGCCGGCCGATCGCCAAGTCGGCGCCCTGGTCGAGTGCGGCTACCAACCGCGGCAACTCTGTGGGATCCATCGACCCGTCGGCGTCGATAACCGCGACAATGCGAGTCGTCGCGGCCACCACCCCCGCGTGCACTGCAGCGCCGTAGCCGGGCCGCGGCTCGACGACCACTGCGGCGCCGTGACGGCTGGCCACGCCCGCGGTGTCATCGGTGCTGTTGTTGTCGACCACTAACGCCCGGTAGCCGACAGGAATGGCCGCCAGCACCCCGGGCAGCGACTCCTGCTCGTTGAGGCACGGGAGGACGACAGTGACCAGATCGGTGGGGTCGGACATTTGATCCGACACTAAGCGAACCCGGCTACCGCAGCGGCGCGAACGCAAACTGACGCAGTCCCTCGCGGGGATCGACTGCCGCGCGGAAACCCAGCACCTCGGCGGCCCGGGAGGGGTCGGCGACGATGTGGCGCACATCGCCACTGCGGTACTGCCCGGTGATTTCCGGGGACAACGTACCGTCGCGCGCATCGCACAGCGCAGCGGCCACCTCGAGGATCGAGATGGGCCTCCCCGAGCAGACATTGACCGCGGTGAAGCCTTCACGGTCAGTCATCGCCGCGACATTCGCGGCGGCCACGTCGTCCACGTGGATGAAGTCGCGCATCTGACCGCCGTCTTCAAATACCTTTGGTGTCTTTTCTATCTCAAGTGACGAGCGGAAGATCGCCGCCACCCCGGAATACGGAGTGTCGCGGGGCATTCCGGGGCCGTAGACATTGTGGTAGCGCAACGCCACTACCGAACCGCCTGTCGACTCCGACCAGGCGAGCGCGTAGTGCTCCTGCGCGGTCTTGCTGGCCGCGTACAGGCTGCGCGGCCGCAGGGGGGCGTCCTCGTCGACCAGCCGCCATTGCAGCATCTCGCCGTCGAGCGGGCAGCGGTGCTCGAAAATCCCCGCTTTCAGGTCAGCCCGGCGCCGCGGCACCGGGTCGACCGGCCCGTGATCGGGACACGCGTAGCGGCCCTGCCCGTACACCACCATCGACGACGCCAGCACTAGACGGCGGACTCCCGCAGCGAACATCTGCGCCAACAGCACAGCGGTGGCGAAGTCGTTGTGGCCGCCGTAGGCCGGGGCGTCGGTTGCGTCTACCCCGGCTCCCACCATCGCAGCCTGATGACAGACAAGGTCGACACCGACCAGCAGCGGCGCCAGCGCCTGGCCATCACGGAGGTCGAGCTGGTGGCATCCCGGCGGCAACTGCGGGTTGGGTCCGTGCGCGGCCGGCAATAAAAGGTCGACACCCACCACGTCGTGACCGGCAGCGCGCAACGCCGCGGCCACTCTCAAACCAATGAATCCGGCCGCGCCGGTCAGCAATACCCTCACGACAGATTCGGTGTCCTTTCGACGTTGGCGACCGCTTCGACGTCGCTCATTCAGCCGGGCGGTAAGAGGTCGAGGGTGACGATCTGCAAGCCGCTGCGGCCGTCGGAGTCACTGCCCGTCACCAACACATCTCCCGAACGCGGATTGACAGCCACAGAATTAGGCTGTTGCACGGTTTGCACATCGCCGAGTATCCGCGGTTTCGTCGCATCCGAGATGTCGATCACCCGCACCGAGTTCAGCGCGGTCAGGGTGACGTAGAGGCGACGGCGCGTCGCGTCGTACGCCAGGCCGTACGGTTTGCCCGGAGCGTCAACCTTGGCGACCTGGATGAGCTGCGGATCGATGCGCTCGATGAAGATCGCACCGCCCTCGGTGTCCGCGAAAGCGGCCAGATCGCCGGCCAGCGCAACGGCGTGGGTCAGTTTCACACCGACCGGGCCGTGCGCCACCTGCCTGCAGGTTGACCCGTCGTAGACCCACACCCCGTTTCCCTGCACGTCGGCTATTGCGGCATAATCACCCAACGCCGCGACACCGCCTGGCTGGACCGGGCCGGCGGGAAGCGACCCCACCACCGCGGCGCCCCGCACGAATACCGCGCCCCCACCGAGCTCATTGGTGACGACGATCGTGCCTCCGGCGGTCACCGCCGCGTCGTGCGGTTGGCGGCCCACACCCGTCGCGGTCGACGTCACGCGACCGTCTGCAAGGGTCAGTTCGCTCAATTGGTTAGAGCCCTCCAGCGGCACCAACACCGGCCCGTCCGGTCCGGCCAAGCTAAGGTGCCGGGCCGCTCCAACTGTCGGAACCGTCTGGCGGACCGCACCGGTGACGGCGTCGATCAGCTCGACGCCGTCGGGGTTACGCACCGCGACGGCTCCAATTCCAGACGTCCCGACAACGATGCCTTCCGGTGCATTGCCGATCGGCACAACCTTGCCGGCCGGCGGCACGGCCGGCGCCCCGGCGATCGCCGGCTCAGCGGGCGGCGTCGCCGCTCGGGCCGAGGTTGTCACAGGTGGCCGCGATCCCGGATCACTGCTGCAGCCGGCGACCAGCAGGCCGAGCGCCAGCAAGCGCACCAGTGCGAAGCGCGGGCTCATCATTCCACTGTGCCCGACCGCGACCGCCGGACCGGAACTGTCTGCGTCCGGGTGGGCGGCCTCGGCTTTTGCCGGGTTTCAAACAGCCCCGTCGGCAATCCTCACCGCATTCAGCACCGAATAGCAGTCACACGCCGCCATGACGCAATCGGACGGATGGGGATATGACAGCTGATGCCTGCGATGCGTCGGCGGTGCGGTCAGCGGACGTGATCTTCCAGTCGGCCGCGTTGGGGAGCTCATGTTGGTCGCGCAATCATCTCGGACACCGCCGTGAATTGCCGATGGCCCGGTGGATGGGAGGACTAGCAACCACACCTCAAGATCGGCTCGCCGACGAGCACATGCTTCGGCACTGCTCGTCACGCCCGACTTTGGATCTGGGCTGCGGTCCCGGGCGATTCACCGCCTCGCTGCGGCAGCGCGGTCTACCCGCACTTGGGGTCGACAGCTCGGCCGTTGCGGTGGAAATGACACGTCGACGCGGTGGAACCGCTATCCGCCGCGACCTGTTCGCTCCGTTACCCGCCGAGGGTAGCTGGGACCAAGTTCTGCTCACCGACGGCAACATCGGTATCGGTGGCAACCCGGTCCATACTTTGCGCCGGGCCGCAGACCTCCTTGCCCACGGCGGCATCGTCGTTATCGAGATCGATTCCCCGGCAACCGTCTCCTGCTACGAATGGCTGCGCTGGGAAACCGAACATTATCTGGGACACTGGTTTCCGTGGTCACGTATCGGGGCCGGCTCCCTCGGCGACATCGCGCGCGCCGCCGGGTTTTGCGTCGCTCATGTCATCGACATCCACAACCGGGTGATCGCGGTGCTGACAGCAGCAACTCGTAGTTTGGCGAATCGGTGAACGAGCCGCCTCACCCCGCAGGGGACCCGCCACCGACGTCTGCGCCGGAACGCTCCACAACACCTGCCGGCGACGATCCGCGCACCCTCGGTGGCGTGGGCGACTCCACCGAACCGGCTTATGGCTTTCCAGCGCCGTTGTGGCGCGCGCTGGAGCGCCGGCGTCCGCCCGGGATTGGCCTGTTGCAGCGGTGGCAAAGCCCGTTGCGCGGGCCCTGGCTGACCTCGGCGTTCGGCTCGGTGCTGCTGGTCGGGCTGCCGGTGGTGATCCTGACCGGGCTGCTGTCCTACATCGCGTACGGTCCGCAATTTGGTCAGGCCATTCCTCGTGACGTCGGATGGCTCAAACTTCCCACCTTCGATTGGCCAAGCCGGCCCTCCTGGCTCTACCGCCTGACGCAAGGTGCGCACGTCGGGTTGGGGTTGATCATCATCCCGGTAGTGCTGGCCAAACTCTGGTCGGTCATGCCCCGGCTGTTCGCCTGGCCACCGCTGCGGTCGATCGCTCAATTAATGGAGCGGTTGTCGTTGCTGATGTTGGTGGGTGGGATAATCTTCGAGTCGGCCACCGGCGTGCTGAACATCCAGTACGACTACATCTTCGGCTTCAGCTTCTACACCGCGCATTACTTCGGGGCGTGGATATTCATCGCCGGCTTCGTCATACACGTGCTGATAAAACTGCCGAAGATGGTCAACGGCCTGCGCTCTTTATCTTTCCGCTCCGTGCTGCGCACCTCGCGCGCCGACACCCGTCCCGAACCGCGGGACGACAAGTTCTTCCGCGGACTGGTCAGCGCCGATCGTGCACCGCCGACGGTGAGTCGGCGCGGTGCGCTAGCGATGGTCGGGGGCGGCGCACTGTTCGTCGCGGTGTTCACCGCCGGCCAGACGCTGGGCGGCGCTACCCGCCGTACGGCGCTGCTGATGCCGCGGGGACGTAGCCGCGGCAACGGCCCCAACGATTTCCAGGTCAATCGGACCGCTGCGGCCGCCGCAATCACCCTGGCCGATACCGGCGCGAACTGGCGGCTCAGGCTGCAGAGTCCATCGCGGCAGCTGCTGCTCGACCGGGCGGCTCTCGAAACGATGCCGCAGCACAGCGCGGAACTGCCCATCGCCTGCGTCGAAGGATGGTCCACCACCCAAATCTGGAGCGGGGTCCGGCTCCGCGATCTGGCCGCCCTGGTCAGGGTCCCCCACCCTGCCCGGGCCACCGTGCGCTCAGTGGAGCGATTCGGTGCGTTCAATCATGCTGTCCTACAAGCTAATCAGGTGGGCAATCCCGATGCGCTGCTGGCCCTTCGCGTCAACGGCGTCGAGTTGTCGCCTGATCATGGCTATCCCGCGCGCATCATCGTGCCCGCGTTGCCGGGTGTGCATAACACCAAATGGGTGCGGTCCATCGAATTCGGACAGCGTTGAGATGCGGATGCTGATCGCGAGGTTCGCCGCCTTCTACGGCAGTAATCCGTTGCATTTTCTGGGCACGATCGCCGCGTGGGCATTAGCGGGATATGTCGTGACCGTGCTCGGTCCGCACGCTCTGTGGAACCATAAGGTGTGGTGGCAGTCAATCGGGGTCTGGTTTCTCGCCGCCATCATCATCCACGACCTTGTTTTGTTCCCGCTCTACGCCCTCGCCGACCGCTCCGTCACGGCTGCCCTTGCGGCCCTACGAAATCGGAAGCCGAGGCGCCCACCATGGGTGCCGCGGGTCTCGGCGCTGAATTATCTTCGTGTGCCGACGCTGGCGACGGGGCTGTCCCTGCTGCTGTTCTTTCCCGGAATTATCCAACAGGGACAAGTCAGCTACTTCGCGGCCACCGGGCAGAACCAACACCCCTTCTTTGGGCGCTGGCTGTTGCTGGTCGCCACCCTGTACGGTTTCAGCGCGCTGGTCTACGCCGTCCGGTTCGCTATCGCGGAGCGCCGCGTACAGTCGACCGACACTGCCATCGATGCTGATGCTGATATCAGCACGCAACCGCCATAGCTCGGCGGGCACCGAGCGCACCCGTACTTCGTGCGTGTTTCTCGAGCCAAGACTCGACTCGTCGGTATCCTCATATGATCTGGCTGTGTGCGACATCCGTCAAATCGTTTGACCTAATGTGGTGCGTGATCATGGCTGGGTTGTTGTGAAGATCGGACGCCGCGAATCCGTCGCTGTGTCACTGGGTGTCGCGCTGGTACTAGCGGCTTTCGTGGTGCCGCATTTGGACCTGGGCATCGTCACTCCGTTGATCCACAGCACGACGCGGCAGCGCCACGACTTCGCCGACACCGCACCAATTTTCGGCTGGTGGAAGGCACATATCGGTTGGGGCACCATCCCGGCAGTCGCCATCGGTATCGCAGCTGTGCTGTGGGGGCCCATGCTCGTGCAGCGATTGTCGTGGCGGGGCCTCACCCTGGTGACCTGGACAACGTCATGTGGGTGGGCGTTTTCGCTTGCGATGATCGACGGCTGGCAGCGTGGGTTCGCAGGGCGACTTGTTGCGCGGCACGAGTACCTGCGCCAAGTGCCGACGATCCCCAGTATCCCGGAGATGCTGCGGACCTTCTCGAGTCGCATCCTTGACTACCAACCCAATTCGTGGATCACCCATGTGTCCGGGCATCCACCCGGCGCTCTGCTGACGTTCGTTTGGCTCGACCGAATCGGCTTGAGCGGCGGTGCCTATGCGGCCACACTCTGCTTGCTGGTCGGGTCGAGCGCGGCGACTGCCGTGATTGTCGCGGTGCGTGCCGTGTCCGATGAGTCGACCGCCCGAATGGCCGCACCCTTCGTTGCGGTCGCCCCGACTGCGATCTGGATTGCCGTATCCGCGGATGGTTACTTCGCCGGCGTCGCCGCTTGGGGTATCGCTTTGCTGGCGCTGGCAGCGAGCCGCACTGTGCGGCGGCCGATTCCCGTTGCGGCCGGCGCGGGGCTGCTGCTGGGCTGGGCGATCTTCTTGAACTACGGACTGATGTTGATGGTCCTGCTCGCGCTGGCGGTATTCATTGCTGTGCGCAACCGCCGCTCGGCGCTTGCCGCGTTGGCCGTTGCGGTGCCCTCGGCAGTCGGCGTGGCGGTGGTGTTCGCATTGGCGGGTTTCTGGTGGTTCGACGGCTATGCCCTTGTCCAGCAACGCTATTGGCAAGGTATAGCAGTGAACCGTCCGTTCCAGTACTGGAGTTGGGCGAATCTGGCGGCAGTCGCGTGCGCGATTGGCCTGGGAAGCGTGGCCGGGCTGGGACGGATCTTTTCGATCTCGGACATCCGCCGTCGCTCTGGGCTGCACCTGCTGGTATTGGCGGCGATTACCGCAATGCTGTGCGCCGATATAAGCATGCTCAGCAAAGCCGAAACCGAACGCATCTGGCTACCGTTCACAGTGTGGTTACCCGCGGCCGCGGCGTTGTTACCTCTGTCATCCCAACGCTGGTGGCTGGCTACCAACATCATCGGCGCTCTCGCCATCAACCATTTCATCCTGACGAACTGGTAGCCGATCGTGGGCGGAGCGCCAATCATCCAACTCAATCCACAATGCCGGAACTGTTGGCCCAGCCGCACAAGCGTCGAAATACCAGGAACTGCTGGAGTTGACCAAACGCACTTATCCCGAGACCCTGCGCCAGATGCGCTGGGTTTCGGCGCGAGTCCGCGCCGCAGCGAGCTGCGCGGGAGTGTCGATGTCGTCGACGTCTCCTACCGCCACGGTCACAATTGCTTCCGGCAGCAGATCCCGCACCCGAGGCGGGGTGCTGGCCAGAGCTTCGGCCAGAGCGGCAGAATCCCACACGGCGGTGAGATATTGAGCGTGGTCACCCGCGTCGATCGCCACAGCGACCGGGGCGTCGCCACGTGCGGCTGCCAGTGCCGCCACGGTGGCGGGTGTGATCCAGGGCAAATCGACCGCGAGCACCGCGACGTCTGCGAGGCCGTCAGGCAGCGCCCGCAACCCGGCAGCAATTCCGGCCACCGGGCCGGAGCCGGGCGGGTCTTCGCTCACAATCCTGACCTTTCGTGGCACCGTGCGCGGCGGTCCGACCACCACGACCGCATCCGCATCCGACACCGCCGCGAGCGCGATGTCCAGCAATCGCCGCCCCCCGACATGCTGCTCTGCTTTGTCGACACCTAAGCGCCGCGACGCGCCGCCGGCCAGAACAATGGCCCGAAGTGGGCGACGACTACCCTCCACGGCATCCGACCTCACCACCGCGCGGCTCTTCCCGCTAAACGATTCACTCCTCGGGAACCTCGCGCTCGATCTCGTCGAGCCACGCCTGTGCCGACATGTCCGAGGGGGCGCGCCAGTCCCCCCGCGGTGACAACGCACCGCCGTGTGACACTTTGGGCCCGTTCGGCAGTGCCGAGCGCTTGAATTGGCTGAACGAGTAGAACCGCTGCACGAAGACCTGCAACCAGTGCCTGATTTCCTTGAGCGAATAGGACGGTCGCTTGTTCTCCGGAAATCCCGGCGGCCAAATGCCACGGTCGGAATCACTCCAGGCATGCCACGCCAGAAACGCGATCTTCGACGGACGAAATCCGTAACGCAGCACATGGAACAGTGAAAAGTCCTGCAGAGCAAAGGGCCCGACCTTGGCTTCGCTGCTCTGCAGCTCCTCTTCCTCACCGCTGGGGACAAGTTCAGGAGTGATCTCGGTGTCCAGCACCGACTGCAGCACCTCGCACACCTCCGACTCGAACTGGTCGGAGGAGATGACCCAGCGGATCAGATGCTGGATCAGCGTTTTGGGCACCCCGGCATTGACGTTATAGTGCGACATTTGGTCGCCCACACCGTAAGTCGACCAGCCCAGGCCCAACTCCGACAGATCACCGGTACCCAGCACGATTCCGCCACGCTGGTTGGCCAACCGGAAAAGGTAGTCGGTGCGCAAGCCGGCCTGGACATTCTCGAAGGTGACGTCGTAGACCTTCTCGCCACGGGCGAACGGATGATCGATCTCCTTGAGCATCAGCTTGGCGGCCTCGGTGATGTCGATCTCGGCGAAGGTGACACCGAGTGCGCGGCACAGCTCGCCCGCGTTGCGTTTGGTGTGCTCGCCGGTAGCGAAGCCGGGCAGGGTGAACGCCAGAATATCGTTGCGTGGCCGTTCTTCCCGATCCATCGCGCGCGCCGCGACGATCAGCGCATGTGTCGAATCCAGCCCGCCGGAGATCCCGATGACCACTTTCGGGTAGTCCAGTGCCCGCAACCGTTGTTCGAGCCCGGCGACCTGAATGTTGTAGGCCTCGTAGCAGTCTTGCTGGAGCCGGTTGGGATCGGCCGGCACGAATGGGAAACGCTCGATCTCGCGCAGTAGTCCGATGTCGCCGGATGGTGGATCGAGTCGAAATTCGATTCGCCGAAACGACTCCGCCAGGCTGCGGTGGTGGCGACGATTGTCGTCGAACGTCCCCATCCGCAGCCGTTCGGAGCGAAGCAGCTCGGTGTCAATATCGGCCACCGACCGTTGCTCTCCTTTAGGAAAACGTTCGGAGTGCGCAAGCAGGACACCGTTTTCCCAAATCATGGTCTGTCCGTCCCAGGCCAGGTCGGTGGTCGACTCGCCCTCCCCCGCCGCGGCGTAGACATAGGCTGCCAAGCAGCGCGAAGACGCCGACCGCGCCAGCAGCGCCCGGTCTTCGGCACGGCCGATCGTGATCGGGCTGCCGGACAGGTTCGCCAGCAGCGTCGCACCCGCCAGCGCCGCCTCAGCACTGGGCGGAACCGGCACGAACATGTCTTCACAGATCTCAACGTGCAGAACAAAGCCGGGCAGGTCCGCCGCCGCGAACAACAGGTCTGGGCCGAATGGCGCTTCTTTATCGCCGATGCGGATCACGCCGTGCTCATCGTCGCCGGGCGCGATCTGGCGGCGCTCGTAGAACTCCCGGTAAGTGGGCAGGTACGACTTGGGCGCCACACCAAGCACGATGCCGCGATGGATCACGACGGCGGTGTTGTAGATGCGGTGGCGGTAGCGCAGCGGTGCACCGACTACCAGCACCGGCAACAGTTCGGAGGACGCCGCGACGACCTCACGCAGCGCCTCCTCGACACCGTCGAGTAATACGTCTTGCAACAGGATGTCCTCGATGGAATAGCCGGACAGCGTCAGCTCCGGGAAGACGGCCAGCGCGACACCGTCGTCGTGGCATTGGCCAGCCAGCCGCAGCACCGACTCGACGTTGCCCGCCGGGTCGCCGATCGCGGTCTGATGGGTGCACGCGGCGACGCGGGCAAAGCCCTGGCTGTACGCATTGTAGAAATCCATCGCGCTCCCATTCTCCCCCGGCCGGTGTCAATGCCCCAGCATCGGGTATCTCCTCAGCATGGCCGATACCGCTGTGCTGGTGATCGACATGATGAACAGCTACCAGCACCCCGACGCTGAACAACTGATACCCAATGTCGAGAAAATCATCGACCCGCTGACCGACTTGGTCCGACGCGCACGCGAATCCGACGACGTCGACCTGGTGTATGTCAACGACAACTACGGTGACTTCACCGCGGAGTTTTCCGACATCGTCCGCTCGGCATGCGACGGGGAACGGCCCGATCTGGTGGAACCGATCGTGCCTGGCCAGGGCAGCCGGGTGGTGACCAAGGTCCGCCACAGCGCGTTCTACGCGACACCGGTGGCGTATCTGCTCCGTCGTCTTGATACCAAACGGTTGATCCTGACCGGGCAGGTCACCGAGCAGTGCATCCTCTATAGCGCACTGGACGCTTACGTGCGCCACTTCCAGGTCGTGGTTCCGACCGACGCCGTCGCCGGCATCGACGGCGAACTGGCCGCAGCGGCGCTGAAGATGATGCAGCGCAACATGGACGCCGAGTTGACGTCAGCCGCGGACTGCTTCGGCTAGATCCGTACCCTCGATAGGGTGACGACCTGCGCGGGATCTCCGGAGCTGATCGGCCTGTTAGCCGATCGCCGAGTCGCGGTCCTGACCGGTGCGGGGATTTCCACTGATTCCGGTATCCCGGATTACCGGGGCCCTGATTCGCCGCCGAGCAATCCCATGACAATCCGGCAGTTCATCTCGGATCCGGTGTTCCGGCAGCGGTATTGGGCGCGCAACCAGGTCGGATGGCGGCACATGGACGAAACCCTGCCCAACGCCGGCCACCGTGCTGTCGCTGCACTGGAGCGCCACGGAGTCGTGACGGGGGTCATCACCCAAAACGTCGACCTTTTGCACACCAAAGCCGGCAGCCACAACGTCATCAATCTGCACGGCAGCTATGCGCACGTGATCTGCTTGAACTGCGGCGCCGCGATGACCCGCGCCGGTCTGGCCGAAAAACTCGATGCGCTCAACCCCGGATTCGTCGAGCGCGCCGAGGCGATCGGTGGACTGGCGGTTGCACCGGACGCCGACGCCGTCGTCAATGACACCGCCTGCTTCCGCTATCTGGACTGTCCATCGTGCGGTGGCATGCTGAAGCCCGATATCGTGTACTTCGGTGAAACTGTGCCCAAAGTTGTTGTCGAAAAAGCATTTTCACTCGTCGAGGCATCTGATGCGCTGTTGGTGGCCGGATCGTCGTTGACGGTGTTCTCCGGCTACCGGTTCGTGCGCCACGCCGCAGCCCGGGGCATTCCAGTTGCCATCGTCAACCGAGGACCCACCCGCGGCGACGAGCTGGCCGCCGTCAAGGTCGACGGCGGCTGCTCGGAGTTGCTGACGCTGCTGGCCGGGGAGCTGGCCGCGGTTTACTCGCCGAGTGTGCGGTTTTGACACGGAAGTCAAAACGTGCAGGGCATGCTGCGAATGCCGTGGATGAAATTGCCGGGTACATACGCGGGTTCGCCCGCTTGGATATCGGGCAGCTGATGCAATAGCTCGCCGAAGATCGCGCGCAGTTGCGCTCTGGCCACATGGGCGCCGAGGCAGAAGTGCACCCCGCCACCACCAAACCCGACGTGCGGGTTGGGGCTTCGGCTCAAATCCAAACGCTCCGGGTGCTCGAAGACGTCGGTGTCCCAATTGCCCGACGGATAGAACATCACCACCTTCTCCCCCGCCCGGATGGTTTGCCCGCCGATTTCGAAATCCGTTGCGGCTGTGCGGCGAAAGGTCATCACCGGGCTGGCCCAGCGGATAAATTCCTCGATCGCCCCGCCGATACGGTTGTCGAAGTCTTCCAACAGCCAGGCGCGTTGATCTGAAAAGTCGGTGAGCGCCTTCAGCGCGTGACTGGTCGTCTGGCGGGTGGTGTCATTGGCGGCGACGGCGAGCAGCACAAAGAACGCGGCGATATCGGCGTCGGCCAACCGGTCGCCGTCGACCTCGGCAGTCACCAGGCTGCTGAACAAGTCGTCACCCGGATGCTCGCGACGTTGCGCGGCGAGCGCGAAAGCCACTTGATGCACGGTTGTTTGGGCCTCGAACAGCACCTCCATTGGGTGGCGGCCGTTGAGGTAGACCGGGTCGGCCCAGGAGACCATGGCATCGGCGGCGTGTTCCACGCGCTGACGATCCGACTCGGGAATGCCGACCATGTCCGAGAGCGTGCGGATGGGCAGTTCCTTCGCGCACTGCTCGACGAAGTCGGCGCCGCTGCCGGCCGCTCTGAGTTCCTCGACGATGGTCCTGGCGTTGGCCTTGATCGAATCCTCGATGCGCCTGACCTGCCGCGGGGTGAACGCGGCGCTGACGAGTTTGCGCAGGAAGGTGTGCCGGGGCGGGTCCATGGCCAGGAAGGACTGCGATGCTTCGAGTAGCTCCTCGGGCACGTTCTCGAAGATCACCCCTTTGCCGGACAAGAACACCTCGTTGTTGCGGCTGACGGCGACGATGTCGTCGCGCCGGGTAATCGCCCAGTAGCCGGGGTCGTCAGCATCACTCATCAGCGCGTCTTCGACGGGCGGATGCCAGCTCACCGGTCGCTCGGCCCGCAGCACCGCAAACGAGCGCTCCCGCTCGGCCGCGGTGGTGGACCAGAACGCACGCGAGGAAAGATCGATGGGGTCGTAGGCGCGCGGGGTTGCGGCCGTCGCTGTCATGGTGGGTCCTCCGTCGGCTATGACTCCGGTCACATGGGAACACCGCCGACGATAAGTCTAGACAGAGTGTCTAGTCAAGGTGTCATACTTGCATACATGCCGTCAGTCACCCGCAGGCCGCAGGCCAAGCGACAGGAGCGTCGCGAACAGATCGAGCGTCGGCTGCTCGATGCCACGGAACGGCTGATGCGCGACGGCGCGAGCTTCACCGAACTGTCCGTGGACCGGCTCTCCACCGCGGCCGGCATGTCACGCGCGAACTTCTACGTCTACTTCGAGGACAAGGGCGACCTGCTGCGTCGGCTGGCCGGCCAGGTATTCGGCGACCTCGCCGAGGGCGCCGAGCGGTGGTGGAGCGTGGCGTGGCGGCACAACCCCGAAGACGTCCGCGCCGCGATGGCCGCCATCATCGCCAGCTACCGGCGCCATCAACCGGTGCTGGTCGCACTGAACGAAATGGCCGCCTACGACCCGTTGGTGGCTGCGACCTATCGCGATCTGCTAGCCGGAATCTCCGCACGACTGACCCAGGTTATCGAGGACGGCCAAGCCGACGGCTCAATCCGCCCCGAGCTGCCTGCGGCGACCACGGCCAGCGTGCTCAGCTGGATGGTGGAGCGTGCCTGTCAACAGAACCTGCCGACTAAACCAGCCGGCTACGACGTTGAACTTGCCATAACTTTGACCGAAATCGTTTGGGCTGCACTGTATCTTGTGCCGATACCGGCGCCCTAAACGGCAACCAGGTCGTCAGCATGCACGGCGGGGCGACGCAGCTCGGCCGGCAGCTCTGAGGTCGACCGGCCGATCATGGTGGCCAGTTCGGCGGCGTCGTAGGCGACCACGCCGCGGGCCACCAACATCGCGTCCGGCCCAATCAGGTCGACAACGTCGCCGCCGTGGAAACGGCCGGACAGCGCGCTGATACCCGCGGCCAACAGTGATCGGCGTTGGCTCAGCACGGCACGGACCGCGCCCTCGTCCAAGGTCAGCGCACCGGCGGATTCCGCGGCATAGCGCACCCAGAACCGACGCGCCGACATCCGGTTAGGCTGCGCAGCGAACACCGTGCCGACCGAGGCATCCGCCAACGCGGCCGCGGCGTCCCCGGCGGCCGCCAGCAGCACCGGCACCCCCGCGTCGGCGGCCAGCAGCGCTGAGGACACCTTTGAGGCCATCCCGCCGGTACCCAGGTGGCTGCTCTGTCCCGCAACCACGCCGTCGAGGTCGGCCGGCCCAGATACTTCGGGGATGAAGCGTGTCCCGGGGACCTTGCGCGGATCGGAGTCGTAGAGTCCGTCGATGTCGCTCAGCAGCACCAACGCGTCGGCGCCGACCAGGTGGGCCACCAAGGCCGAGAGCCGGTCGTTGTCGCCGAACCGAATTTCGTTGGTGGCCACCGTGTCGTTCTCGTTGACGATCGCCACCGCATGCAGCGACCGAAGCCGGTCCAAGGTGCGCTGAGCGTTGGTGTGCTGCACCCGCATCGAAATGTCATGCGCGGTCAGCAATACCTGCCCGACGCTGCGCTGGTAGCGAGCGAATGCAGCGCTCCACGCGTTCACCAGCGCGACCTGCCCGACGCTGGCCGCCGCCTGTTTGGTGGCCAGGTCGATGGGCCGCTTGGTCAGCCCAAGTGGCTCGAGGCCGGCCGCAATGGCACCGGAGGAGACGATGACGACATCGGAGCCCGCTTTCATCCTGGCCTCGATGGCGTCGGTCAGCCCGGCCAGCCGGCCGGCGTCGAACATGCCGGTAGCGGTGGTCAACGCGGTGGTGCCGACCTTGACCACCACGCTTCGCGCCGTGCGGATAGCCTCGCGGGACGAAGTCATGAATGCCGCTCTTCGCGGCGCTGGCGGCGGGCCGCCTTGCGTTCGGCGGCGCCGACGCGGTCAGTGCTTTCCAGACGTGCGTCGGTGCCGCGCCTCGACATCGCGGTGTCCACCCCGGACGGCGTCTGCGGCTCCCAGTCGAAGGTAACCTCGCCGATGGTGACCGCGCATCCCGGCCGGGCACCCAGCCGCACCAGCTCGTCCTCCACGCCAAGACGTGCCAACCGATCGCCGAGGTAGCCGACCGCCTCGTCGTTGTCGAAATTGGTCTGGGCGATCCAGCGTTCGGGCCGCCGACCACGAACCACGAACCCGCCTTGCCCGTCGGATTCCACCGTGAATCCGGATTCGTCGACCGGTATCGGGCGGATCACCGGCCGCCGCGGCACCAGCACCGGCTGTGCGGCGTGATATTGCGACACCATGTCGGCGAGTGCAAACACCAACGGCTGCAGCCCGATACGCGCGACCGTCGACACGGCAAACACCGGCCAGCCGCGCTCGGCGATCTCGTCGTGAACGAACTCGGCCAGCTCGCGGGCCTCCGGCACGTCGATCTTGTTGAGCACCACCGCGCGGGGCCGGTCGACAAGGTCATCGAGAACGGAATCTCCTTGCAGCGTCGGCGTGTAGGCGGCCAGTTCGGCTTCCAGCGCGTCGATGTCAGACACCGGGTCGCGGCCCAATTCCGCAGTCGCACAATCCACCACATGTACCAGCACCGCGCACCGCTCGATGTGCCGCAGAAACTCCAGACCCAGACCGCGGCCCTGCGACGCACCCGGAATCAGGCCAGGCACGTCGGCGACGGTGAAGGTGCGCTCCCCCGCCGAGACCACGCCCAGGTTGGGAGCCAGCGTGGTGAAGGGGTAGTCGGCGATCTTCGGCTTGGCCGCCGAGATCGCCGACACCAGCGAGGATTTGCCTGCCGACGGGAACCCGATCAACCCGACGTCGGCGACGGTCTTGAGCTCGAGCGTCAGGTCGCGGGTTTCGCCCTTTTCGCCGAGCAGCGCGAACCCCGGCGCCTTGCGCGCCCGCGACGCCAGCGCAGCGTTGCCGAGGCCGCCGCGACCTCCGGCCGCGGCTTCGAAGCGGGTGCCTGCACCGACCAGGTCGGCGAGCAACCGGCCGTCATCGTCGAGGACGACGGTCCCATCGGGGACCTTGACTTCCAGGTCGGCACCGGCGGCGCCGTCGCGGTTAGCGCCCATCCCCTGCTTGCCCGAAGCGGCGACAATGTGGGGACGAAAGTGGAAGTCGAGCAGGGTGTGCACCTGCGGGTCGACGACCAGTACGACGCTGCCGCCGCGGCCGCCGTTGCCGCCGTCGGGACCGCCGAGTGGCTTGAATTTCTCGCGGTGGACCGAGGCGCAGCCGTTACCGCCGGAGCCCGCCCGGGTGTGGATGACGACGCGGTCGACAAACCGAGGCATCGTGGTTCCTCTTACTCGTCGAGCGCGAAGCTAGTCGAGCTCCGCGCTCGCGTGCGCTGGGTCGGTCTCAGTCCGAGGGCGTTGCGGCTGAGACGATGCTGATCGTCTTACGTCCGCGCTTGACGCCGAACTGGACGGCGCCGGCAGCCTTGGCGAACAACGTGTCGTCACCGCCGCGGCCGACGTTGACCCCTGGGTGGAAGTGCGTGCCGCGCTGCCGGACGAGAATCTCGCCGGCTTTGACGATCTGACCGCCGAACCGCTTAACGCCCAGCCGCTGAGCAGCGGAATCACGACCATTGCGTGAGCTGGAAGCGCCCTTTTTGTGTGCCATGTCTCGTCGCCTTCGCTACTTGATGCCGGTGACCTTGAGGACCGTCAGTTGCTGACGGTGACCCTGACGCTTGTGGTAGCCGGTCTTGTTCTTGAACTTGTGAATACGGATCTTGGGGCCCTTGGTGTGCTCGAGGACCTCACCGGTCACCGCGATTTTGGCCAGCGCCGCGGCGTCGGTGGTGACGGTGGCACCGTCAACGACCAGCGCGGCCGGTAGCGAGACGTTTGAGCCGGGCTCGGAGTCGAGCTTTTCGACCTTGACGACGTCACCCACGGCAACCTTGTACTGCTTACCGCCGGTCTTGACGATTGCGTAGGTCGCCATGGCTATGTCTACCTTCTCTTCAGGTTCTTCGGGCGCCGCGCTACCGGGTGCGCGGCGGGTCTGGGAGTGTCGGCCAAAACCCTGTCAGCGGGCCCGGCGACAACTGGTCAAGGGTACGTGACCAGCGGCTAAAGGGTCAAACCGTCAGTCTTCATGGGTGGGTGGGCCGGCCGGTCGGACCGCGGCCCGACGCCGACGCGGCTGCGCGGGTTGCCCGGTGGGTGCGGCGGCCACAGAGACACGCGGCTCGCCTGCGGCGTCTGCCGCTCCGTCGGCGTCATCGACCGCGGAGTCCTCGGAGTCGAGATCGTCGAGGTCCTCGTCGTCAAGATCCTCATCGTCTTCATCGTCCTCGTCGTCATCTTCGAGGTCCTCGTCGTCCAGGTCCTCGTCGTCGTCGAGTTCGACCTCGTCGTCTTCGTCGCCCTCGTCGAAGTCGGCATCCTCCAGGTCTTCCTCCACGGCCTCGCGGGCCACTTCCTTTTGAATCCGTCCGTCGGTCTGAGCATCTTGCCGGTCTTGCCCGCTGACGGCTTCATCGACATCTCCGAGGGCCGCAGACTCGTCGGTGTCGCCGTTTTCGTCGTCATGGCGACCGTTGGCCGCGGCCATCGCCTTGAACATCGGATGCTCGCCAGGGGCATGCGCGGGTACTTTGGCCACCGCCGGCTCGTCGGACCGGCCCTTCTTGGAGCGCCGGCCCCGCCGGCCGCCCGATTCCGATTTGCGGCCGGCCGCCGGGGCTGAGTCGACGGGATCAGCGTGCAGCATGATTCCGCGGCCGCTGCAGTGCGGGCACGTCGTGGAAAACGCCTCGATGAGCCCGGTTCCCAGCCGCTTGCGGGTGAGCTGCACCAGTCCCAACGACGTCACTTCGGACACCTGATGACGGGTGCGGTCGCGGGCCAGGGCCTCGGTCAACCGGCGCAGCACCAGGTCACGGTTGGACTCGAGCACCATATCGATGAAATCGATGACGACAATGCCGCCGATGTCGCGCAACCGCAGCTGCCGCACGATCTCCTCGGCCGCTTCAAGGTTGTTCTTGGTGACGGTCTGCTCGAGGTTGCCGCCGGACCCGGTGAACTTGCCGGTGTTGACGTCGACCACCGTCATCGCCTCTGTTCGGTCGATCACCAGTGTGCCGCCCGAGGGCAGCCAGACCTTGCGGTCCATCGCCTTGGCCAGCTGCTCGTCGATGCGATGCACCGCGAAGACGTCCGGGCCGCCCTCGGCCGCGGCTTCGTACTTGTTCAACTTCGAAACAAGCTCGGGCGCAACCGAATTCACGTACTCGTTGATGGTGGTCCAGGCTTCCTCGCCGGAGACGATCAGCTCGGCGAAGTCCTCGTTGAACAGATCGCGAATGACCTTGACCAGAACGTCGGGCTCTTCGTACAGCGCCACCGCGGCGCCGGCCGCCTTGTCCTTGGTTTCTGCTGCCCGCGCGGCGATTTGCGCCCACCGGTCCTGCAGCCGGTCGACGTCGGCCCGGATGTCTTCTTCTTTGACCCCTTCGGAAGCGGTGCGGATGATCACCCCGGCGTCGGATGGCACAACTTCGCGCAAGATCTCCTTAAGACGCTGCCGTTCGGTGTCGGGCAGCTTGCGGCTGATGCCGGTGGACGACGCGCCCGGCACGTACACCAGGTAGCGACCGGCCAGTGACACCTGGGTGGTCAGCCGGGCGCCTTTGTGGCCGACCGGGTCCTTGCTGACTTGCACGACGACGTAGTCGCCGGGCTTGAGGGCCTGCTCGATCTTGCGGTTGGACCCACCCAGGCCGGCAGCTTCCCAATTGACCTCGCCGGCGTAGAGCACGCCGTTGCGGCCGCGGCCGATGTCGACGAAGGCCGCCTCCATCGACGGCAGCACATTCTGCACGATGCCCAGATAGATATTGCCCACCAAAGAGGCCGAGGCCGCGCTGGTGACGAAGTGCTCGACGACGATGCCGTCTTCCAGCACGGCGATCTGGGTGTAGCGGGTCCCCGGGTGCGGTGGTTCAGTTCGGACCTTGTCACGGACCACCATCACCCGCTCGACCGCCTCGCGGCGGGCCAAAAACTCGGCTTCGGTCAGGACGGGCGGGCGGCGGCGTCCGGCGTCGCGGCCGTCGCGGCGGCGCTGGCGTTTGGCCTCCAGCCGGGTCGAGCCGTCGATGCCCTGAATCTCGGTGCTGGCTGAGCCGCCGCTCCCATTGGTTTTGTCGCTGCTTCGCGGGGGCCGCTCGTGAACCACGGTGTTCGGCGGGTCGTCGGGTGACAGGCCGTCTTCGGTGTCATCGCCGGACCCGGATTTGCGGCGGCGACGGCGTCTGCGACGACGGCTGCCGGCATCCGACGAACCGTTGTCGCCGTCACCGATATCGGTGTCGTCGTCGTCGCCATCGGCGTCCTCGGATTCGCCGGCGTCGGTACCTGCGGAATCTCGCCCTTCGGCATTGGCCCCGCCGTCAGCGCCGTCACCGCGGTCGCCGGAGTCATCGCCCGGGCCCCGGTTGTCCGATCCGCCATGCTCGCCGCGACCGCGACCCCGTCCACGACGGCCACGGCGACGCCGCTTGCCGGCCGGGCGTTCGGCCTGTTCGTCGTCGCCGTCGAAGTCGTCGTCGTCGGACTCCGCGGATTCGTCGCTGTCGTCTTGGTCGTCAGCTTTCTCGATCGGCTGTGGCGCGACGAAAAGCGGCATGTACTCGGGACGGTCAGCCACGGTCTCCAGCATCAGCCGCGACTCGGGCTCATCGGCCTCCGCGGTCGCCACCGCCTCGACTGGGGGGGCGGGGCGAGCCAGCAGTTCGCGCACCCTTACCGCGTCCACCCGGTCCACGGTCGAATGCGCGCTGCGGACCCGCCCGTCGAGTTCGGCCAGTGCGTCGAGCACCCGCTTGCTGGTCGTCCCGAGCGATCGGGCCAGCGAATGAACCCTCAGCCGATCGGGCAGGTCCTCGTGCTGCGACGAGTCTTCTGGAAGCTCTGAGGATGGGCCACCGTCTATCACGTATTCTCCTCAAGCCCCCGGGCGCGTCCAACGACGCGGCCACGCGAGGGCTTCGCTATGGGTCCGGGTCACTTCTCCCGGACTTGTGATGGTCTCGCCCCGAGCGGATCATTTCGAACGCACTCGGCGCCGGTTTTTGAATGACGGCTGGACACTCGGCGCCGCATCGCGATTCGCGGTGGTCGCGCTTGTCGAAGTCTTCATTCGGGCGTCTGTCGACGTTCCTGAGCCGGTCCGGCGACGTTCACCCGCCAGTTAGTATCCCATACCGTCTAGCCGGCCCGAACCAAGTGCGCCTACCTCGTAAATCCGGCCCCTAGGGCCGGGTCAGCTGCTGGCGAACCAGAGCGCGATCTCGCGCTCCGCCGACTCGGTCGAATCGGAGCCATGCACCAGGTTGAACTGCGTTTCTAGGCCGAAGTCGCCCCGGATGGTGCCCGGCGTGGCCTTGTCGACCGGATCGGTTCCGCCGGCCAGTTGCCGCAGCGCCACGACCGCCCGCGGGCCCTCCACGACTGCGGCCACTAGCGGTCCTGACGTGATGAATTCCAGCAGGGATGCAAAAAATGGCTTGCCGTCGTGCTCGGCGTAGTGATGGCGAGCCAGCTCGTCGCTGACGATCCGCAGTTCCAGCGCCGCAATAGTCAGCCCTTTGCGCTCGACGCGACCGATGATCTCGCCCACCAACCGTCGTTCGACCGCATCGGGCTTGATCAACAGGAGGGTCCGCTCACTCACGGCGCACAGCGTACCGAACGGACGATCCACTATGCGGACAGCCGATCGTCCGGCGGACCCTGGCCCGGTAATTGCCCGCGTCTCTGCCGGCGCAGAACCTCGATCCGGAAGTAGGCGATCAGCGCCCAGACCCCGGCGAACAGCAGCCCGATCAGTCCCACTCCCGGATAGACCAGGAAGCCCGCGATCGGGATCAGTTGTGCGGCCAGGTCCACCCAGATGGCCCACGGCCGGCCCTGGAGCCCGGCGAGCGCGACCAGCAGCGCGGCCAAACCGAGCAGGTATCCCAGTGCGATCGGCGTCAACCCGCCACCGACCGCGCTGACCACCGGCAACGCCAGCAGTATCACGATCGCCTCCAGGATCAGCGTGCCCGCCGTCACCCCGCGAAAGCTTCTCCACGGGTCCAGAGGCGGCCTGGCTGCATCGTCGTCAGGATCGGTCAAGCCGGATCACGACCGAACAACGTGCGCGCGGCCCCGGCGGTGACCACCGAGCCGGTGATGACAATGCCGGTCCCCGACAAGGCGTCCCCTCCGGCTTCGCCATCGGCAAAGACGGCGTCAACCAACGCGGTCGCGGTATCGATGGCGTCCCGCAGGTTCTCAGCGGAGATCACCCGGTCAGGTCCGAACCATTGCTGCGCGACCAACTCCAGCGACTCGACGTCGAGGGCTCGCGGTGATCCGTTGTGGGTGACCACAATGCGGTCGAAAGCCGGCTCTAGTGCAGCGAGGATGCCGTCCACGTCCTTATCGGCCAGCACGCTGATGACCCCGACCAGGAACTGGAAATCGAACTCCTCGTTTAGCGTATGCGCCAGCGCCGCAGCGCCCGCAGGGTTGTGCGCGGCGTCGATGAACACCGTTGGGGCGCTGCGCATCCGCTCCAACCGGCCGGGAGTGGTGACGGCGGCGAACCCCTCCCGAACCGCGTCGACGTCCAGCTGTCGCTGGGCCCCGGCACCGAAGAACGCCTCGACCGCAGCCAGCGCCAGCGCCGCGTTGTGCGCCTGATGTTCGCCATGCAGCGGCAGGTACACGTCGGAGTACACCCCACCGAGGCCTTGTAGCTGCAGGACCTGGCCGCCGATCGCGACCTGCCGGCCCAGGACCGCAAACTCCGAGTCCTCGCGGGCGACCGCGGCGTCGGCGCGGACGGTCTGTGCTAGTAGTACCTCCATCGCCTCGGGTACTTGTCGGCCGATGACAGCCACGGTGTCAGTCTCAGCCCCGCGCGGCCCCGAAGGTCGAGTGATGATGCCGGCCTTCTCACCGGCTATCCCGGCGATGTCGTCGCCGAGGTATTCGACGTGATCGATGCTGATCGGGGTGATGACCGCGACCGGTGCGTTGATCACATTGGTGGCATCCCATCGGCCGCCCAGACCTACCTCGATCACGCCTACCTCGATAGGCGCATCGGCGAAAGCCACAAATGCCATTGCGGTGAGGACCTCGAACTTGCTCATCGCCGGGCCGCCAGCAGCTTGCGACTGCTGGTCGATCATCTGCACGAACGGCTCGAGTTCGGCGTAAGTGGCCACATACTGCGCCGGGCTGATCGGCTTTCCGTCGATCGCGATGCGCTCGACCGCCGACTGCAGGTGCGGGCTGGTGGTCCGGCCGGTGCGCCGGTGTAACGCCGTCAACAGCGCGTCGACCATCCGCGCCACCGAGGTTTTGCCGTTGGTGCCCGCGACATGGATCGACGGGTAGCCGAGTTGGGGTGAGCCAAGTAGATCCATCAGCGCAGCGATGCGGGACAGGCTGGGTTCGATACGGGTTTCCGGCCAGCGTTGGTCGAGCAGATGCTCGACTTGCAGCAACGCCGCGAACTCATCGGGGGTCGGCACCACGCCGGCGGATCCTGAGTCGGGCGGCTCCAGGGTCACGTCAGCCCTGTCAAAGCCCGGCCAACCTGGCCGTGATCCGGTCCGCTTCCTCGCGGGCCACCCGCTGACGCTCTCGTTGCTTGTCGACGACGGCGGCCGGTGCTTTGGACATAAAGTCGGCGTTGCCCAGTTTGGCGGTGGTAGAGGCCAATTCCTTTTGCGCGGCTGCCAGATCCTTTTCCAGGCGGCGACGCTCGGCCTCGACGTCGATGGCGCCCGAGGTGTCGAGTTCGACGATGACGATGTGCGTGAAGTCAGGGCCAAGCCCCACTTCCAGCGAAACCGACGGGCTGAACTCTGCTCCCGGGGCGGTCAGCCATGCCAGCGAAGTGACGGCGCCCGATTCGGCGGTCAAGTCAGCCGTGTCGACACCGGAGAGCCGGGCGGGCACTTTCTGTCGGTCCGCCAAACCCTGATCGCTGCGGAACCGGCGAATTTCGGTCACCAATCTCTGCATGTCCGTGATTCGTTGCGTCGCAGCGGGATCGACGTTTATCCCGGACGACTTCGGCCAGTCGGCGATCATCAGCGACTCACGTGTAGTCAACGCCTGCCACAGCGCCTCGGTGACAAAGGGGATCATCGGATGCAGCAACCGCAATAGGATGTCCAGGACAGCGGCCAGCACGGCGGTGGTGCGCGAGAGGCCGTCGGCTAGCTGCGTCTTGGCCAGTTCGACATACCAGTCGCAGAATTCATCCCAGGTGAAGTGATAGAGGGCCTCGCAGGCGCGGCTGAATTCATATCCGTCCAAGGCCGAATCAACTTCGGCGCGAACTTCTTCCAGCCGTCCCAGGATCCACCGGTCGGCGTTGGTCAGCTCGCCGTGCTCCGGCAACGGACCCAGTGCTGCGCCGTTGAGCAGCGCGAATCGGGTGGCGTTGAACAGCTTGGTGATGAAGTTGCGTGACGCCCGAATGTGATCGTCGCCCAGAGTCAGATCACCGCCGGGACTGGCGCCGCGAGCGAGTGTGAACCGCAAGGCGTCAGCGCCGAACATGTCCATCCACTCCAGTGGGTCCACACCGTTGCCTTTGGACTTGCTCATTTTGCGACCGAACTCGTCGCGAATCAGCCCATGAAGAAAAACGTTGGTGAACGGCACCTGCGGCCCGCGGCCGCCGTCCAGCGTGATGGCGGCGTCGTCGCCGACAAAGGTGCCGAACATCATCATCCGGGCAACCCAGAAGAACAGAATGTCGTATCCGGTGACTAAAACCGTTGTTGGATAGAACTTCTCCAGTTCGGCTGTATGCGACGGCCAGCCCAGGGTGGAAAATGGCCACAGCGCAGAGGAAAACCAGGTGTCGAGTACGTCGTGATCCTGTTCCCAGCCCTCTGGCGGCGTCTCGCCTGGGCCGATGCAGACCTGCTCGCCGTTGGGTCCGTACCAAATCGGAATCCGATGGCCCCACCACAGCTGTCGCGAGATACACCAGTCGTGCATATCGTCGACCCAGGCGAACCAGCGCGGCTCCAGACTGGCCGGATGAATCACGGTGTCGCCGTTGCGGACCGCATCACCTGCGGCTTTGGCCAGCGACTCCACCCGCACCCACCACTGTAGGGACAGTCGCGGCTCTATCGGCTCACCGCTGCGCTCAGAGTGTCCGACGCTGTGTAGGTAGGGGCGCTTCTCTTCGACGATTCTGCCCTGCGCCGCAAGGGCTTCGCGCACCGCGACACGGGCCTCGAAGCGGTCCATGCCGTCGAATTCCGTTCCGGTATCGACGATGCGTCCCCTCGGATCCATGATCGACGGCATCGGTAGCTGATGTCGCAGCCCGATCTCGAAGTCATTCGGATCGTGAGCGGGGGTGACTTTGACTGCTCCGGTGCCGAATTCGGGATCCACATGCTCGTCGGCCACCACTACCAGCTGACGCTGCACAAATGGATGCGCCAAGCTGGTTCCCACCAAGTGGCGGTAGCGCTGGTCGTCGGGATGCACCGCGATCGCGGTATCACCGAGCATCGTCTCGACGCGGGTGGTGGCGACGATGATGTGCGGCTCGGCGTCGTCGAGCGAACCGTACCGAAACGACACCAGTTCGCCTTCGACGTCTTCGTAGCGGACCTCGAGATCCGAGATCGCAGTTTCAAGTACCGGCGACCAGTTGACTAGCCGTTCGGCCTGGTAGATCAACCCCGCGTCGTACAGACGCTTGAAGATCGTCCGCACGGCCCGCGACAACCCCTCGTCCATGGTGAAGCGGTCGCGGCTCCAGTCAACGCTGTCACCGAGCCGACGCATCTGGCCAGTGATGGCCCCACCGGAGTTTCGCTTCCAGTCCCACACCTTGTCGATGAACAGCTCGCGGCCGAAGTCTTCCTTGGTCTTGCCGTCCACAGCGAGCTGTTTTTCCACGACGCTTTGCGTCGCGATACCGGCGTGGTCCATCCCCGGCTGCCACAACACTTCGAACCCTTGCATCCGCTTGCGGCGCGCCAATGCATCCATCAGCGTGTGTTCCAATGCGTGGCCCATGTGCAGGTCGCCGGTTACGTTCGGCGGTGGCAGCACCATGGAGAAGCCGGGTTTGGGACTGCTCGGGTCGGCGGTGAAGTAACCAGCGTCCACCCAGCCCTGATAGATGTCGTGCTCAACCGCGCCCGGATCCCATGACTTGGGCAGGGCTTGAACCCGCGTGTCGGCGGCGGGCTTCGGGCTGGCGGTCACCGGTCAATTCTAGAAAGCACCAGAGACGCCAACGCACACCGCCCATCTGCGGCGGCGTGCCGGGTTACTTCTTGCCGAGCAATCCGCCGAGGATGTCACCGGCCTTGCTACCCAGAACATTGCCCAAGACAGTGCCCAGCGATTTGTTGCCGCCCGCCATCCCCCCGAGGATGCCGCCGAGCACATCGTTCAGCGCCCCTCCTCCAGAGCCGGCTTCCTGGGTGGCGGGCGCATTCTTCTGGCCAAGTTGCTTTCCGATGTAGGCCAGCACGATCGGCGCCAGGATCGGCAACAGCTGCTTGAGCAGATCGCTGTTGCCTCCGCTGCCGCCGGCCAGCGCGTTAGCGACTTGGTCGGCGTCGTTGCCGCCGAAGATCTTCGCGACGGCCTGCTGCCCGTCCTGCTCGTCGACATGGTCAAGGTTCACCCCACCGTCGAGCAGGCCGCTTGCGGCGTGGTTGTCTGCGGCGGACTCGATCTTGCTGGCGTGATCGGGGTCCTGCGCATTTTCGTGCAGCCCGCCGACCAGCACCGGCACCAGCAGCTGCACCGCTTTGTTCACGTCGGCTTCGTCGACGCCGATCTTGCTTGCGATGTCACTCGTGGGAATCTGAGAGAGAAGATCTTCAAGGCCAGACATGGACCTGTCCACCTAACGTTACTGGAATGGTGTGTAACTAGGTGAAAACACTAGTCTGAGCCGCAGTCCTTCGACAGCAGTTCGTTCCGAGCAGATTCAGCTGAGGGTCAGCAGGGCGGTATGCAGCGATACCCCGGCTGCCGGGAACCGCGCCAGCAGTGCATCACCCATCGCGGCCGCGGGTGTCAGCACTCCACGTAGCTCCGAGAGCTCATCGCGGTCCAGCGCCAACGCCAGGCCGCTTTCCCCTAGCAACACGGCGGTGGCCTGATATCCGGGGTCGCCCTGCTGGGCGATAGTGGCGACATAACGGGCCCCGCCGGTCGTGGTGGTGTAGGTCTCGATTTTGTAGTAGCCGCGCTGGCGAGCGGCTGCGCTGGGGCCAGTACCCGGCTTCGGTAGCACCCGCTCCACCAGTCGGCTTGGCAGCAACCGGAAATAGCGGCTACCTAACCCGGCCACCACGTTGCCGACCCCGTTGACGACCGCTGATGCTACCGGCGCCACGGCTGATGACCCCAGACTCATGTGCTCGCTATAGCGGAACTGCCTGCCGTACGCCCACTCCTGTAATGCGTTGCTGCGTCGAACGATTCGGGTATTGGTGGGTGCCATCGCGAAGCCCGCCGTCCACAAACCGGTGAGCTCCGGCGCAATCTGGCGACCACGGCGCCACCGCAGGTCGGGCTGGGCGCCGAGGTCGGGCTCCGCGTCGCGGTCCGGGCTCAAGGTGTACGGGTCCGCGAACTGGCGACGGGCGTCGGGATCACTGGAGACGGTGCGCAGCACTTCCACTCCGGAGGCGATTGTGCCGCCGGACAGCCCCCCGGACATGGAGCGAACCACGAAGTCGGTTTTGCCCAGGTCGCCGGTGCCGTCCTCGCGTGCCCTGCGGTATAGCGCGTACACCGTGAGATCTGAAGGAATCGAGTCGAATCCGCACGCGTGCACGATGCGGGCGCCGGTGTCGAGCGCCTGCTTGTGGTAGAGGTCGATGCTGTCCCGAACGAACGGCGGCTCGCCGGTCAGGTCGGCATAATCGGTGCCTGCCGCCGCGCACGCGGCGACCAGTGGCAGGCCGTAGCGGCTGTATGGCCCGACCGTGGTGATGACCACCTGCGTCTGCGCGGCCATCGCATCCAGCGTCGACGGCGACGAGGCGTCCGCCACCAGAACCGGCCAACTCTGCGCCGACTCCCCCAGCGTTTCACGGATCGCCACCAGGCGTTCGCTCGATCGGCCGGCCAGCGCGATCCGGGCCTTCCCGCCGGCCCGGGCCAGATATTCCGCGGTCAAGCGGCCCACGAAGCCGGTTGCCCCATACACGACGATGTCGAATTCGCGCTTTTCGGTCACGGGCGCGACGGTACTCCGAGCATCTCGGGCAATTGGGCGCTCTCCCCCAGCACATGCTCGGCCAGGAAGGCGAGCACCACCTGGTACCAGATTTTGGTGTGCTGCGGCGCGATCACCCAGTGATGCTCTGACGGGAAGTACAGGAACCGGTGTGGGCTGTTGCCGTCCTCGCCGGCCGGCAACGTCGACGTGGCGAGCAGCTCGTACCACAGGCGCAAGGCCTCGCCGATCGGCACGCGGTAGTCCTTGTCGCCGTGGATGACCAGCATCGGCGTGGCGATCCGATCGACGAAGTGGTGCGGTGAGTTCGCGGCGGTCATCTCCGGGGTCATCTCGCGCCGCCAGTAGTAGGCGTGATCGGTGGTCATACTGAATTGGTCCAGCGCCCACAGGCTGGCGTGGGTCACGATCGCGGCAAACCGGTTCGTGTGGCCGGCCACCCAGTTGGCCATATAGCCGCCGAACGAGCCTCCCATCGCGGCGACCCGGGTCGCATCAATGCGCGGGTGTGCACACGCAGCGTCGGTGGCGGCCATCAGATCATCGAACGGCGCCCCGCCCCACGCTCCCCAGCCACGCTGGATGAACTCCTGCCCGTAGCCGGTCGACAACGCCGGATCCGGCAGCAGCACTGCGTAGCCCCGCGCGGCCAGCAGCCACGGGTTCCATCGCCATGACCAGCTGTTCCAACTTCCCAGCGGTCCGCCGTGGATCCACAAGACGAGCGGGGCAGGCACTGCATCTTGCGGGTCTATCGGGTCCTGCGGCAGCACCAACCACGACCGCACCACCGTCTCATCTGCAGCGGCCGCGGTGATTTCGGTCAATGTTCCCGGCAGCGTTGGCAAGTCGACGCACGGCAGCACCGTGATAGTGCCACCGGGATCGATCCGCACCGGATGCGGCGGTGTCCTATACGAGCTGCGCAAGGCATACAGCGCACCACCCGGAGTGGCGACGACGTCCGTGTAGGCGAATTCGTCGTCGGTGAGCTGCGTGACCGTCGATGTGGACAGCTCGACGATAAATACCGGGGCCCGACCGCCCTGGTCGGCCGTGACAATCAGCGAGTCGCCACCGCTCGACCAGCTCAGTGAGGTCGGCCGGCGATCCCAGGTCTGCGCCACCGACACCGGTTGGTCGCCGAATCGCAGGCATTGCAGCGTCATTCGGGGAGCGAGGTCGAAAGTGGTGATGGTTTCGCGGATGAAGGCGATTGCTGATCCGTCCGGCGAGATCGTGGGGTGTTCGAGATCGGCGTCCGGATCGTCGGCGATGACATGGCGTTCCCCGGACGCCAGGTCGACCCGCACCAGCACCGAGCGTTCGGTGGCCTCGGGCCCGGTGATCCGCCAGGTCGTCACCAGAAAACGGCCGTCGGCGCTGATATCAAACACCGCGCCTTCGAATCCGGCTGCGCGCAACGCCCCGCCGGGCTGAGGAGTCAGATCACGCAAATCCGTCGCGTCGAACAGATGGGGCTCATCCGGGCCAAGATCCTTGTCCCAGAAGCGCACCGGGTATCCAGAATGCAGGATCGCACGGACGTTGTTGGCCTTGCGCAAATCGCGCAGCCGCCGATCGTCGTCGACGTCGCGTGCCGACGAAAACAACGGCGCGCCGATCACTGCGGCGTCGGCGCTGCGGGCGGTACGCACCACGCTTACACCACCGGGCATGCTCGACACTTCGATCGCATCGCCCCCACCCGCAGGCAGCCGCCACAGCGAGGGAGGTGGTTTCTCGGTGTTGTCGGCGGCAGGGGGCGAGGAGACGAACAGCAGGTCCCCGTCGACAGTGAACGCTGGCGAAGAGTCACTGTTGTCGCCTCCGGCAAGTCGGCGTGCGGGTCGTTCGGCGGCGGGGTCGACTTCCCAGATGGCGCTGACGTATTCGGTGCGGTTGTCGTTGAGTTCGGCCACAGTCGTCACCACCCGCGACCCGTCCGCCGACACTGCAAGGCCTGAGACGCGCGGCAGTGCCAGGTAGTCGTCAAGGTTGTCGAAGGCCGTCACGGTCATCTGTCGTTGGTAACACAGCGCCACAGCGCCGCCTGGGGCAAGCGGCGCAGCACCTTGGAGTTTGATTTTCAAACTCTGGGCTGGCATGCTGCCCCTATGCCGGGTGTCACGCTGGCCGACCTTCCCGGCCGGCCCTGTCCCATTGCCGCCGCCCTGGAGTTAGTTGGCGAACGTTGGGCTTTGCTGATCGTCCGCGAACTGGCGCTGGGTAATAGCCGCTTCGAGGACATTGTTCGCGGCACCGGCGCCCCCAGGGACCGGGTGACAGCTCGTCTTCGGAAGCTCGACGAGGCCGGGGTCATCCAGCGCATCCCGTATCGGGCAGCGCCGCCGCGGTTCGACTATCAGCTGACCGATGCCGGCCGCGCGCTGGTGCCGGTGCTGGATGCACTGCTGGCCTGGGGAGCCGATCATGCGGTCGGTTCCGGCGACCCGGACCGCCATCGCTACCGCTGGGCCAGGGCGAAGCAGCGAGCAGGGAGGGCACCATGACCACCGTTGGCGACAACACGGCAAACGCGCACTGGGGGGCGCCGCGCTCCCGAACAGTCACCTGGCACGACACCGGCGCCGGCGTCGCACAGGCTCTGACCATGGCCGGCATCGACTATCTCAAGGCGATGATCGCCGGCGAGCTGCCGCCACCCCCGATGGCCACACTCATGCAGTTCGATCTCGTCGACGCAGAGCCCGGCAAAGTCGTGCTCACTTGCCAGCCTGACGAGTCGGTGTACAACCCGAGCGGCGGCGTCCATGGCGGCCTGGTTTGTACGCTGCTGGATTCGGCCACCGGGTTGGCAATGCACAGCACGCTGCCTGCCGGCAAGGGCTACACCTCCATCGAGATCAAGGTGAACTACCTCAAGCCGGTCCGGCTGGACAGCGGCCCGTTGACGACCACCGGGACGGTCGTGAAATCGGGATCGCGGGTGGGCTTCACCGAGGGTGTCGTCACCAACGGATCGGGCGCGATCGTGGCAACCGCGACCAGCACCTTGCTGGTGCTCGACCGCTAGCTTCCCCGCCGAGGCTAGGTTCAGGCCATGGCGCAACGGATCGTCGTGGTCGGAGCGGGCATCGCGGGTCTGGCCACCGCGGTGGCGTTACAGCGGGGCGGGCACAACCTGAGCGTGGTCGAGGCGCGCACCGATACCGCGTCCGGCGCCGGGATCACTATCTGGCCCAACGCACTGGCCGCGCTTGATCAGATCGGCGTGGGCGACAACGTCCGCCAAGCCGGCGGACGGGTCACCGCGGGCGCACTACGCTGGCACGACGGCAGCTGGCTGCGCCGTCCGGCAACCGAGCGACTCGTCAGCGCACTCGGCGAGCCGCTGGTGGTGGTGAAACGCTCGTTGCTGCGCGACATCCTGGCCGCCGCGCTGGCGCCCGGCACGGTCGAATACGGCCTGACCGTGACCGCGCTGGCAGCCACCGAGGACGGCGTCCGGATTGACTTCTCGGACGACACCGTCACCACCGCCGACGCGGTGATCGGCGCGGACGGGACGCGCTCCGTGGTGGCCCGCCACCTCAATGGGGCACTGCGCGACCGTTACACCGGCTATACCGCGTGGCGCGGAGTCGCCGAGTGCGCCATGGACCCGGATCTGGCCGGCGAGACGCTTGGACCCGGCGTGGAAGTCGGTCATGTGCCGATGGGTCCCGACCGGACGTACTGGTTCGCCACCGAACGCTGCTCGGAGGGGCGGGTGTCGCCGCAGGGGGAATTGCCGTACTTGCGCAACAAGCTCGCCGATTGGCCTGAGCCGATCCCCGCGGTGCTGGCGACGACCGCGCCCGCAGAGGTCTTACGTAACGACCTGTATGACCGCAGTCGTGCGCGGCACTGGGCGCGCGGCGCCTCGGTATTGGTGGGCGACGCCGCCCATCCCATGCGGCCCCACTTGGGGCAGGGTGGCTGCCAGGCGCTGGAAGACGCCGCGATTCTGGCCGCCTATGCCGGCCGCGGCCCCGATCTGCCGACCGCCTTCGCCCGGTTCGCCGTCTTCCGACGGGCGCGGGTCACCCGGGTTGTTCGCGAGGCGGCGTTGATCGGCCGGGTGATCAACCTGCGACCGGCGTTTCTGAGCGCGATCGCCAGTCACGCCAGCGTATTGATCCCGGAGCCGCTGCTGACCCGGCATTTGGCGTCGGTGGCGGCGCGGGCGGCGTTCGTGTTGCCCAGCGGCGGCTCAGACGCCTGACGGCGGTGGCGGGCTCAAGAGTTTTAGAGCCCGGCCACCACCGTCAGTTGGTAGGCGTTGGTCAGCCGCGTCGCCCGCAGACCGGCCAGGCACCGATGCCCTGGCTGTGCAGGACGTTTTCGGCCACCCGGATCTGCTCGTCACGGCTCGCGCCGTTGGCAGATCCCGAGCCACCGTTGGCTCGCCAGGTGCTCGAGGTGAACTGCAGACCGCCGGAGTAGCCGTTGCCGGTGCTGATGGCCCAGTTGCCTCCGGACTCGCACTGCGCGATCGCGTCCCAGTTCACGCTGTAGGCCCTGTGGATGGGCGCCGGAGCCTGCTCCGGTGCGGGCGCATCGTTAGCCGGAGGCGGGGGCGGGGGTGCGTCGGGCGCAGGCCCAGCGTCCGGTGCAGGCGGTGCATCGGGGGCCGGGGGTGGCGGTGCATCCGGAGCCGGGGGCAGGTCGACCGGGGCCGGCGGCGCATCTGGAGCGGGCACGTCCGGGGCGGGCGGCGCGTCCGGCGCCGGCAGGAATTCGACGGATTCGATCGGCGCGGCGGGCGCGCTGGGGTCCATCGGCGCATCGTCGGCGAAGGCGATGGCGTTGGACAGGGAAAGCGGGGCCGTCGCGAGCACACCGGTGATCGCAGCCGTGCTGAGCGTCTTGCGGACGTACTTCAACATCGTTCCTTTCGCGGGTGCGCGCGCCGAAGCAGACCCAGCAATTCGGGCGGGCAGCTGTGCCCAAGTGGGTTTGATGCTTCGAGGCGTGCCGTCTCGTTTCGGCACGACAGCAAGGGCGTGAGCCATCTGGGCTCATGCCCGACGGCTCCACGGCGGCATCGTCGCCGTCCGCAACCCCCGCTCACACGCGGGTCCGTGGATTCGATTTTGCGTAGCCTTTTGCGGCCGAAACGGACCGTACGAGACCCGGTCGCATTCGTCATCTCGCGACGTGGCGCCATCTCGAATCAGTAACGCGCGATCACAGCCGTCTCAGCTAATTGTCTTCCCAGGTCAACGGTTGCTTTTCCACATCCTGTCAACGGTGTGCCGCAACTGCTTTTCCGTGAGCCAAATCACGCATTTTTTGTGAGCTGCACCACGCATTTGCGACTGCTAACCCGACCCCTTCGAAGGGTTACCCGCCATCCCCGTGGGTGTGTGAGTCGTGACATTAGCTAGAACGGCACCCGCACGGTCTCGGCGCGGACAGACTCGCCGTCGCGCAGCCGTGGCCGCGCATACTCCAAAGATGTAGCAGGAAAACGCGTTTCAATTCATCCGCGAAGTGCAAAGTCGCAACCGGCGATTGAGCTATCAGGTCGGCCAACAGACAGGCGCCGAAGTCTAGTTTCTCCTTGTATGCCTTAATACAGCTGTCTATCAACATATTCCGATGTCTCAGCCGGACACGCGATCGTCGCGCGGTGATTCCGACCCAGGCTCCGGGTGGATTTGCCGACCCTCTTCCGAGTGTCCCGCGTCACGACGGGTGCAAGCGCCCTGGGGCGCTAGCTGGTACTGGTCGTTAGCATCCCAGATATAGGCAGCCGCAACCTAATTCAGACCGATCTCTCAATTACCACTAGAGCATTATGTGAGATATTTCACTAAGAGAGGTAAAATGCATATCCAGCAATGCTTGATCGTATTCAAATTGCGGTCTGGTGAATTTATCAATTGAATTATTGGACGAGGGTTAATACTTAAGCTGAATTCGCGTAAATGGGCGGGCGGCGCGTCAGCGGCCGGCCCGCAGCAGGGTACGTCGACCCGCTTCAGAGCCTGCTTTGACCGGCGGCGAACCGGCGAGCACGATGCGCTGCGCGTCGACCCGGTCGACCAGCGCGCGCATATTGCGCTCTCCGGCAGCCACTAGCTCATCGACCTGCGCGGCCAGCTGGGTGCGGTACACCGCGGCCAGATAATGGTCGGCGCCGTCCCACGGCAACACGACGTCGGCATTGACTTCGACGGCCCGCGCTTCGAGCACGTCGATCAAATCGGCGGATAACAGCGACGCGTCGACACTGCACACAAACGCCCGTTCCACGCCGGCCTCGACAGCCGCGCGCAATCCGCGTCCGGTGGCGAGCAACGCACCCAGTCCGCGCACCTCGTCGCGCACGACTCGCGCCTGTAATTTCGGCAACCGTTGCCCCGGCGCGGCCACGACAAAGACGGGTTGGCAGCGCTGCCCGACAATGTTGACCACGTGTTCGACCATCGTGGTGGGCACGCCCGACCCGGTTTCGGAGCCAGAAAGACCAGCCGGAGCCGGGCCCGAAAAAGGACGGGTGGCCTTGTCCCGACCCGACCGTAACGATGCGCCCCCAGCCAATACCACGCCGGCCAACGAAGCCGGCTTAGCCGCGGGTGTCATCTCAGCTGACGGTCCAGGTGTCGCGCCCGTGCAGCAGCGATTGCAACGCAGCCGCGTCGGAGGGCGTGGACTCCCGCGCGGCACGGACCTGGGCGCGGGCCGCGTCGTCGTACGTTGGTCGATTGATCTGACGGAAGATGCCCATCACGGTGTGCTCGAGATTCTGCTGAGAGAGCCGCGACAGAGCGAACGCGTAGGCGGAGTCGGCGGCGTGTGCGTCGTGCACCACGATCTCGTCGAGGCTGACGTCGGCGGTTTTAGCGACCTCGAGTCCGTAGCCGGACCGCACCACGCAGTATTCGCCGTTGACGCCGAAGATGATCGGCTCACCGTGACGGATGTTGATCACCCGCTCCTCGGCGCCCTCTTTGCGCAGGGCGTCGAACGAGCCGTCGTTGAAGATCGGGCAGTCCTGCAGGATTTCGACCAGCGCGGAGCCGCGATGCGCGGCCGCGGCACGCAGTACCTCGGACAGGCCCTTGCGGTCGGAGTCCAGCGCGCGGCCGACGAAGCTCGCCTCGGCGCCAAGCGCCAGTGATACCGGGTTGAACGGCTGGTCGAGCGATCCCATCGGCGTCGACTTGGTGATTTTGCCGACCTCGGACGTCGGCGAGTACTGACCCTTGGTCAGGCCGTAGATACGGTTGTTGAAAAGCAGGATGGTCAAGTTGACGTTGCGGCGCAGTGCGTGGATCAGATGGTTGCCACCGATCGACAACGCGTCGCCGTCGCCGGTGACCACCCACACCGACAGGTCCTCACGCGCCAGGGCCAGACCTGTTGCGATGGCCGGTGCACGGCCGTGGATCGAGTGCAAGCCGTAGGTCTCCAGGTAGTACGGGAACCGACTCGAGCAACCGATGCCACTGACAAAGACGATGTTTTCGCGACGCAAGCCCAACTCGGGCAAGAAGTTTCGGATCGTGTTGAGGATGACGTAGTCGCCGCAACCGGGACACCAGCGTACTTCCTGGTCGCTGGTGAAGTCCTTGGCCTTCTGCGGGTGGTCGGTGGTGGGCACACCGTAGTGCTTGGACAGCACGTCCGGCAGCCCGAGATCCGCGCCCGCGCCGATCAGGTCAGTCATCCGTTAGCTCCCGCTCCCACCGTGGCCGCCGCCAATTTCGCGACCATTGTCTTGTCTTGCTCAATCTCGGCCAGGGTCCCGCCGAGCGCGGCGCGGATAACGCGCCCCACCTCGTCGGCCAGGAACGCCACACCCTGCACCTTGGTGACCGATTGCACGTCAACCAAATACGTGCCGCGCAGCAGCAGCGCCAGCTGTCCCAAGTTCATCTCCGGCGCCACCACCTGCGGGTAACGCCGCAGCACCTCGCCCAGGTTGGCCGGGAATGGTCTGAGATAGCGCAGATGGGCATGCGCGACCTTGATGCCGTTGCGCCGTGCGCGGCGGCAGGCTTCACCGATCGGACCGTAGGAGCTGCCCCACCCGATCAGCAGCAGCTCGGCGTCTCCGGTCGGATCGTCGACTTCTAGATCCGGAACGGAGATGCCGTCGATCTTGGCTTGGCGCAACCGCACCATCAGGTCATGGTTGGCGGGCTCGTAGGAGATGTCGCCAGCGCCATTCGAGGCTTCCAGCCCACCGATGCGGTGTTCCAGGCCCGGCGTGCCGGGGACGGCGAATTGTCGAGCCAAGGTTTCCGGGTCGCGCGCATACGGCTGGAACGGCTCGTCGGGCTTCGCGAAGACGTGGTTGATGGTCGGCAGCGCGCTGACGTCGGGGACTCGCCACGGCTCCGAGCCGTTGGCAATTGACCCGTCCGACAACAGGATTACCGGGGTGTGGTAGGACACCGCGATGCGCACCGCCTCCAAGGCGGTCTCAAAGCAGTCGGACGGCGACCGCGGCGCCAACACCGCGACCGGGGATTCCCCGTTGCGGCCGTACAGCGCCTGAAGTAGGTCAGCCTGCTCGGTCTTGGTCGGCAGGCCGGTCGAGGGCCCGCCCCGCTGAACGTCGATGACAAGCAACGGCAGCTCGGTCATGACAGCCAGCCCCAGTGCCTCCGACTTCAGCGACAGACCGGGTCCCGACGTGCTGGTGACGCCCAGCGCGCCACCGTAGGAGGCGCCCAGCGCCGTGCAGATTCCGCTGATTTCGTCTTCGGCCTGGAAGGTGACCACATTGAAGTTCTTGTGCTTGGAAAGTTCGTGCAGGATGTCCGACGCCGGTGTGATCGGATAACTGCCCAGCACCACCTGAATGTTGGCCAGCTGGCCGGCCGCGACGATTCCGTACGCCAACGCGGTATTGCCCGAGATCTGGCGGTACTCGCCAGCGGGCAGCTTCGCCGGCGAGACCTGGTAGGTGACGGCGAAGGCTTCGGTGGTTTCCCCGTAATTCCAGCCGGCCTTGAGGGCCAGCACGTTGGCCTCGGCGACGTCGGGCTTGCGGGCGAACTTCTCCCTGATGAAACGCTCGCTGGTTTCGATCGGTCGTCCATACATCCACGACAACAAGCCCAGCGCGAACATGTTTTTGGCGCGTTGGCCATCTTTCTTGGACGCGCCGATGGCCTCGACGGCCCCGAGCGTCAGCGCGGTCATCGGGACCGCCTGAACGCGGTACTCGGACAACTCTCCGGTTTCCAGCGGGTTGTTTTGGTAGCCAACCTTGGCCAGGTTGCGCTTGGTGAACTCGTCGGAGTTGGCGATCACTAGCCCGCCGAGCGGCAGATCGGTGATGTTGGCCTTGAGCGCCGCCGGGTTCATCGCGACCAGCACGTCGGGCCGGTCACCGGCGGTGAGGATGTCGTAGTCGGCGATGTGGATCTGGAATGACGACACGCCCGGCAAGGTGCCCTGCGGCGCACGGATCTCGGCGGGGTAGCTCGGTTGGGTAGCCAGGTCGTTACCGAAAAGTGCGGCCTCGGAAGTGAACCGGTCGCCGGTGAGCTGCATACCATCGCCGGAATCGCCGGCGAAGCGAATGACGACATTTTCCAATTTTTGGCGCCCGGGTGCAGTCGTCCCGGCTTGGTGCGAATCTGCTTGAGATCCTGACCTGGCTCCGTTGTTGTTCGGACCCACGTCCCCGCCTTCCATCGCTGTTCACCCGCGCTGCGGCTACCGGTGCGTATCGTCGGGGCGAACCCCCGGCAGAGTTTGATGTCACCGGCAGTACCGATTATGGCACTGCTCTTAGGGATTCAATGTCGCCGATACACACCACCACGCTACCCCCACTTGGCCAAACACCGAGGTCAGACACACGCATAAGGTCGCTGTAACGCGAAAGTGTGGTATTCGTCACTTTTGCTGGCAGACAAACTCTAAGAATGAAAGTTACGCGCCGGTAACATTTGCTAGCGGCTTCCCTCACCCCCTCCTCCCCCATTCGGGGGAGGCCGAATTACCGGGCAAATCGGCCCGCTTCGCGGCGTTGGGCCTGGTTTCGGGTAGGGCAACCAACGACAGCGTTAAGCCTGCGCGGCGAGCACGCCCAGCCAACCGAACACCGCGCGTGGTAGCCGGCGCCCACCAATAATGGCGTCGGTGCAACGGTTAGTGGACGCGCTGGGTTTTACTAAGCGCTCTTGTCGCGACGCTCGGTGCGCGACGGCTTGCGCGGCACGATCGTCGGCAGCACGTTGTCTTGCACGGTCTCCTTGGTCACCACGACCTTGGCGACGTCGTCGCGGCTGGGGATGTCGTACATCACCGGGAGCAGGACTTCTTCCATGATCGCGCGCAAGCCGCGGGCCCCGGTGCCGCGGTGGATCGCTTGCTCGGCGATCGCCTCCAGCGCATCCTGGCTGAATTCGAGCTCCACGTTGTCCATCTCGAAAAGCCGCGTGTACTGCTTCACCAGGGCGTTCTTCGGCTTGGACAAAATCTTGACCAGGGACTCCATGTCGAGGTTGGTGACCGAGGCAACCACCGGCAGACGGCCGATAAATTCCGGTATCAACCCGTACTTGATCAGGTCCTCGGGCATGACTTCGGCGAAGTGATCGGTGGTGTCGATTTCGGCCTTGGAACGTACCTCGGCACCAAAACCCAAACCGCGCTTGCCGACGCGGTCGGAGACGATCTTCTCCAGGCCGGCGAACGCACCGGCCACGATGAACAACACGTTGGTCGTGTCGATCTGGATGAACTCCTGATGCGGGTGCTTGCGGCCACCCTGCGGCGGCACCGAAGCCTGGGTGCCCTCGAGGATCTTCAGCAGCGCCTGCTGCACGCCTTCGCCGGAGACGTCGCGGGTAATCGAGGGGTTTTCGCTCTTGCGGGCTATCTTGTCCACCTCGTCGATGTAGATGATGCCCGTCTCGGCGCGCTTGACGTCGTAGTCGGCGGCCTGAATAAGTTTGAGCAGAATATTTTCTACGTCTTCGCCGACATAACCGGCCTCGGTCAGCGCGGTGGCGTCAGCGATCGCGAACGGGACGTTAAGCATCTTGGCCAGGGTTTGAGCCAAATACGTCTTGCCGCAGCCAGTGGGTCCCAGCATCAAGATGTTGGACTTGGTCAGCTCGACAGGTTCGCCCGACCGTGAGTCGCGACCCTTCTCCCCGGCCTGGATCCGCTTGTAGTGGTTGTAGACAGCGACGGCAAGAGTCCGCTTGGCGGTGTCTTGGCCGATGACATAGCCCTCTAGGAAATCCCGGATCTCGGCGGGCTTGGGCAGTTCGTCGAGTTTTACGTCGTCGGCGTCGGCGAGTTCCTCTTCGATGATCTCGTTGCACAGATCGATGCACTCATCGCAGATGTATACGCCAGGCCCCGCAATGAGCTTCTTGACCTGCTTCTGGCTCTTTCCGCAGAACGAGCACTTCAGGAGGTCACCGCCGTCTCCGATGCGCGCCATGGTGCTGGGGGCCTACTTCCTGTTCACCGTTTGGATCGTGCTATGCCGCGTGTATTTCCCGACGCTACCCGCTTGCTCTACGGCGATGCGACCGTTAGAGCCGAATCGCGTCGGTGATATTTATGCCTGTCCGCCCGAACATATCGCCTGAGACGCCGTGACGCGTGCCGGACGCGCAGCTGTGTCCCTGGCGTGTCGTGGCCGTTATGCGACCGAAAGCCGGCGTGCGAAGCGACCCTACATTGGCTCTATGAGATTCGCCGTGCCGGAGGGTACCGCGTTGATCGGCGATGGCGGTCTGGCAACCGAGCTCGAGGCGCGCGGAAACGATTTGTCCGACCCCTTGTGGTCAGCGCGGCTGCTTATAGACACCCCGCAGGAGATCACCGCGGTGCACTCGGCGTTCTTCCGTGCCGGGGCAATGATCGCGACCACGGCCAGCTACCAGGCGTCCTTCGAGGCGTTTGCCGCCCGCGGCATCAGCCGCGACGAGACAGCTCGGTTGCTTCGCCGCAGCGTCGAACTTGCCGACCGAGCCCGCAACGACGGCGGATATGCCGGCCGCCAGGTGGCGGCCTCGGTGGGGCCGTACGGCGCCGCACTCGCCGACGGCTCGGAGTACCGCGGACGTTATGGACTCAGCATTGCCCAGCTCGAAGATTGGCACCGGCCTCGGCTGGAGGTGCTGGCAGACGCCGGCGCGGACGTGCTGGCGCTGGAGACCATCCCTGACGTCGACGAGGCCGAGGCCCTGGTGAACGTGGTGCGGTTGCTCGGCGTGCCGGCTTGGCTGAGTTACACCATCGACGGCATGGCTACCCGTGCCGGCCAGCCGCTGGCCGAAGCGTTCGCCGTGGCATCGGGGGTACCGGAGATCGTCGCGGTCGGGGTGAATTGCTGCGCACCCGACGACGTGTTGCCCGCGGTCGGACCGGCGCGAGAAACGGGCAAATCGGTGATCGTCTATCCCAACAGCGGCGAGCACTGGGACGGCCGGGCCTGGACGGGTCCGCGCAGTTTCTCCGCCGACCTTGCCACGCAGTGGGCTTCGGCCGGGGCTCGCATCGTCGGCGGATGCTGTCGGGTGCGCCCCGCCGACATCGCGGAGCTGGCGCTCGTCCTACGCCGAATGTGAAGCTGTTGTAAAAACTCGGCCGAGAACTCGCAGTGCTTCCCGCTCGACCAGCGCCCCATGATCAGCCCGCCGTCGCCGAAAGCTTCCGGTACTCCAGCACAGTGTCAATGATCCCGTAGTCCTTCGCCTCTTCGGCGGTCAGGATCTTGTCGCGGTCGGTGTCTTTGCGGATCGTCGCGGCGTCCTTGCCGGTGTGACGGGCCAAGGTGGTCTCCATCAGTGTGCGCATCCGCTCGATCTCCGCGGCCTGGATCTCCAGGTCGGAGAACTGGCCCTGGATGACCCCGGACAATGACGGCTGGTGAATCAGTACCCGCGCGTTGGGCAGCGCCATCCGCTTGCCCGGTGTCCCGGCGGCCAACAGCACCGCCGCCGCCGAGGCGGCTTGCCCCAGGCACACGGTCTGGATGTCAGCGCGTACGTATTGCATGGTGTCGTAGATCGCCATCAGTGAGGTGAACCCGCCGCCGGGCGAGTTGATGTACATGGTGATGTCGCGGTCGGGGTCCAGCGATTCGAGCACCAGCAGCTGGGCCATGATGTCGTTGGCAGACGCGTCGTCGACTTGCACGCCGAGGAAGATGATGCGCTCCTCGAACAGCTTGTTGTAGGGGTTCGACTCCTTGACGCCCCAGCTGGAATGCTCGATGAACGACGGCAGGATGTAGCGCGCCTGCGGTTGAATGTCGGGGTTCATGATGGTGCTACTCCGTTGGTCTCGGCGCGGGTGATGATGTGGTCGACGAAGCCGTATTCGAGGGCTTCGGCAGCGGTGAACCAGCGGTCGCGATCCGAGTCCGCCACGATGCGCTCGATCGGCTGGCCGGTGAATTCGGCGTTGAGCCGGAACATCTCCTGCTTGATGACGGCGAACTGCTCGGCCTGGATGGCGATGTCGGCAGCGCTACCGGTAACCCCGCCCAACGGCTGGTGCATCAGAATACGGGCGTGCGGCAACGCGTAGCGTTTGCCCTTGGTTCCTGCGGCCAGCAAAAACTGGCCCATCGACGCGGCCATGCCCATCCCATAGGTAGCGATGTCGCAGGGCGCCAGCACCATGGTGTCGTAGATCGCCATCCCGGCGCTGATCGAGCCGCCCGGGGAGTTGATGTAGAGGTTGATGTCCTTGTGGGAGTCTTCGGCCGCGAGCAGCAGGATCTGCGCGCAGAGCCGGTTGGCGATGTCGTCGTCTATCTGCGACCCCAAGAAGATGATGCGCTCGGACAACAAGCGCTCATAGACCGAGTCGATGAGATTCAGACCCTGCGAACTAGCCCGCATTTCCGTCGCACGGCTCACGGTGGATTACCTCTTTCTTTCAGTTCTGTATGCACCGACACTAACCAACCTGGGCCGTCACGCACTCCCCGAAGGCCCCGCGTTCGCTCACAGCGTCACTCCGTGTCGTCCGACGACTCCTGCGACGCCGCAGGGGCTGCAGCGGCTTCGGCTTCCTCACCGTCGTCGGCCTCCGCGGCCTCCTCATCTTCCCCGGCGGCCGGTGTAGTGCGCTTGCCGAAGAACTCGGCGGTGTCGATCGCGTTTCCGTCGGTGTCGGTGACCGCGGCCGCCTCGACCGCGGCGGCGATGGTCAGCCCGCGGCGCACGTCGGCGAACATCGCCGGCAGCTGATTGTTCTCCTGCAGATAGGCCAGCAACTGCTGCGGCTCGATGCCGTACTGCCGCGAGGCCAGTACCAGCCGTTCGGTGAGGTCTTCCTGGCTGACCTGGATGTCGAGGTCGTCGGCTAAAGCGTCCAGCAGCAACTGCGTCTTGACGGCCTTCTCAGCGTTCGAGCGGGTCTCGGCATCGAACTCTTCGCGCGACTTGCCTTGTTGGGCGAGGGCCTCGGCGAACTTGGCTTCGTCGTGGTCGAGCCCATGCAGCGCGGTGTGCACGGTGTTGTCGACCTGGGCCTGCACCACCGCCTCCGGCAGCGGTATGTCGATCTGTTCGAGCAAGGCCTCCAGCGTGGCGGTACGGATCTCCTCGGCCTGGTGCACCCGCTTGGCCTGGCTTACTTGCTCGGCCAGATTGCCCCGCAACTCCTCGATGGTGTCGAACTCGCTTGCCAGTTGCGCGAACTCGTCGTCGGGTTCGGGCAACTCGCGTTCTTTGATCGACCCGACGGTGACGGTGACCTCGGCCTCCTTGCCGGCATGCGGACCGGCCGCCATCGTGGTGGTGAACACCCGGCTCTCCCCGGCCGACAGGCCCACGATCGCGTCGTCGAGACCGTCGACGAGCTGGCCGGAGCCGACCTCATGAGACAGGCCTTGGGTGGCCGCATCGGGCACCTCTTCGCCCTCGATGTTGGCCGCGAGGTCGATCGACACGAAGTCGCCGACGGCGGCGGGGCGCTCGACCCCGGTCAGGGTGCCGAACCGGGCGCGCAGCGACTGCAGCTCGGCGTCGACGTCCTCGTCGCTGACCGCGATCGGATCAACCGTGATCTTCAGCGCGCTCAAGTCGGGCAGCGTGATCTGCGGCCGCACGTCAACCTCGGCGGTGAATACCAGTTCTTGGCCGTATTCCTTTTTGGTTACCTCGATCTCGGGTTGGCCCAGCGGGCGCACGTCGGACTCGGTCACGGCTTGGCCGTAGCGGCTGGGCAGTGCCTCGTTGACGACCTGGTCGAGCATCGCCTCGCGACCGATGCGCGCCTCCAGCAGTTTGGCCGGTGCCTTGCCGGGTCGAAAACCTGGCAGCCGCACCTGCTTGGCCAGCTCTTTGTAGGCCTTATCGAAGTCAGCTTGCAGCTCCGTGAAAGGCACCTCTACGTTGATGCGAACCCGGGTGGGGCTCAACTGCTCGACGCTGCTCTTCACGGATGCGCTCCTCGGTTGTGCTGGCGTGCCGGTCGGGGTGACAGGATTTGAACCTGCGGCCTTCCGCTCCCAAAGCGGATGCGCTACCAAGCTGCGCTACACCCCGCGCTGACCTCGAAATCCTACGGCCCGGCCTGGCCGTCCTCGTATCGGCCTCACGGCCAGGTCACAGGACGGCGTCATTTGGATTTGATGTCTGCCGCGACGTACAGTCGCGCTCGACTAATACACGCGGGCGTAGCTCAATGGTAGAGCCCTAGTCTTCCAAACTAGCTACGCGGGTTCGATTCCCGTCGCCCGCTCGAGTCGGGCGCCGGAGACAAACGCCGACTAAGGCTGAGGAGGCCGACCAATTCAGCACACAGGCGCCATAGCCGACGTCGACAACGTGGACATCCAGGGCTCGTGCACATCGCGCTTCGAGCAGGTACGCGAAGCATTCGAGCGGAACTTTGCGCTGCGCAATGAGGTTGGTGCCGCGGTCGCTGCATGGGTGGACGGCGAACTTGTCGTCAACCTGTGGGCTGGTTGGGCCGACGCTGCCGGTACCCGGCCGTGGCAGGTGGACACGCTGACCACCGTGCTGTCCGGCACCAAGGGACTGACCAGCACCTGTGTCCATCAGCTCGCCGAGCGCGGTGAGCTCGACCTGTATGCGCCAGTGGCCCGCTACTGGCCCGAATTCGGGCAGGCCGGCAAGGAGGCCATCACCATCGCCATGGTGATGAGTCACCGGTCGGGAGTGATCGGGCCGCGCCACCGCCTGCATTGGCAGCAGGTCACCGACTGGGATTTGGTCTGCAATCAGCTGGCCGCCGCCGAGCCCTGGTGGAAGCCGGGCACTGCGCAGGGCTACCACATGACCACCTACGGGTTCATCCTTGGCGAGGTGGTCCGCCGTGTCACCGGCGGCACGGTCGGTCAATACCTGCGCACCGAGATCGCCGAGCCGCTGGGCGCGGAAGTGCACATTGGCTTGTCCCGCGCCGAACAACGCCGTTGCGCCGAGTTGGTGGACAAGCCGCACGTCCGTGAGGTGCTGGCCGACGTCAACGCTCCTGGCCATCCCACCACGCTGGCCGACCACCCCAAGGCGGCCCTGGCGGTCTCGATGGGTTTCGCGTCCGACGACGAAGTCGGCTCCAACGATCTCGAATGCTGGCGCGAGATCGAGTTCCCGGGCACCAACGGCCAAGTCTCAGCGCTGGGATTGGCTACCTTCTACAACGCGCTGGCCCAGGAGAAACTGCTTAGCCACCGGCACATGGATTCGATCCGCGTGTCGCAGGGCGGATTCGAACCGGACCTGGTCCTCGGACCGCGAGTAGCCGACCATGGTTGGGGTCTTGGTTACATGCTTAACCAGCGCCGCGTCAACGGACCCAACCCGCGGATCTTCGGCCACGGCGGCCTGGGCGGTTCCTTCGGTTTCGTCGACGTCGAGCACCGGATCGGTTATGCCTATGTGATGAACCGGTTCGACGTCACCAAGGCCAACGCTGACCCGCGCAGCGTCGCGCTCAGTGATGAGGTTTATGCCGCACTCGGAGTCACGACGCGCTGACGGCTGCGCCCGCCCTTGGCAGGCGTTTCACCTCTGGCAGGTGGGGCACCAAAAAACGTTTCGGCCTTCGAGTTCCTTGGTGCGGATCGTGGTCGCGCACACCCGGCACGGCTCGCCGGCGCGCCGGTAGACATAAGTGCGCGGCCGCCCCGGGCCGTACGACGGTGCGCCGTAGTCGTGTTCGGGGCGTACCGCGATGATCTTGCCGCGGCGCAACCCGAGCTTCATCAAGCCCACCAAGTCTGTCCATGCCGCGTCGAATTCCGCGTCGCCGACCGCCCGACCAGGTCTGTACGGGTCGATGCCATGACGGAACAGCAACTCGTTGCGGTAAACGTTTCCAACTCCTGCGATCACCGTCTGGTCCATGAGCAGCGCGCCGATTGGCCTGCGGGACTTGGTGATTCGTGCCCACGGCCATGCCGGGTCGGCGTCGCGACGAAGTGGGTCAGGTCCCAGCCGGGCCACCACATCGGCGACCTGCGCGTCGTCGATGAGCTCGCACACCGTCGGACCGCGCAAGTCGGTGCCATAGTCGGCGCCGACCATCCGCATCCGCACCTGCCCGACCGGAGCCGGCAGGCCAGCATCGGACGGCCGGGACCATTCACTGAACGTGCCGTAGAGGCCGAGGTGCACGTGCACTGTCGGGCCGCCGACATAGTGGTGGAACAAATGCTTTCCCCAGGCGGTGGCGCGCCGCAACACCCGGCCGTCGACAGCGGCCGCCGCTGCAAACCGACCCTGTGGACTGGACACCGCCACCGGCGCACCGGCATACCGGCGCTGGTGCAGCCGGGCCAATCGGTGCAGGGTATGCCCTTCGGGCACAACGGCTACCCAGCCTGTCCACCAAGGTCGCCGGGCACCGGCGGCGCCTGGTGGGTGCGCTCGTACTCGTCGAGAATGTCGATACGTCGCTGATGCCGTGCGGCATTCGACCACGGCGTGGTCAGAAACGCGTCGACCATCGCCAGCGCTTCGGGAACGGTTTGCATCCGGCCACCGATGCCGATCAGCTGAGCGTTGTTGTGCTGACGGGCCAATGACGCGGTTTCTAAGCTCCAGGCCAGCGCGCACCGTACTCCGGGGACCTTGTTCGCGGCGATCTGTTCACCGTTGCCCGATCCGCCCAACACGATGCCAAGGCTGCCCGGATCGGCCACGGTGCGCGACGCGGCGGCGATGCAGAACGCTGGATAGTCGTCGTCGGCGTCATAGCTGAATGCGCCGCAGTCGATCGGCTCGTATCCGGATTTTTTCAGGTGCTCGATGATCTGCTGCTTGAGCTCGTAACCGGCATGGTCGGAGCCGAGGTAGACACGCATGCCCGACATTGTGCCCGACGTGACCGCGACATCTGCTCCCGGCGGTTAGTCGAACTCAGGGGGCTCGGTGCGGGTCCGCTTGAGCTCCCAGAAATGCGGATAGGCCGCGAAGGTCACCGAAGCGTCCCACAGCTTGCCGGCCTCCTCGCCGCGCGGAATCTTCGACAGCACCGGCCCGAAGAACGCCACCCCGTTGACGTGGACGGTTGGTGTGCCAACGTCGTCGCCGACCGCGTCCATCCCCGCGTGATGGCTCTTGCGCAGGGCGTCGTCGTAGGAGTCGGTGTTGGCGGCGTCGGCCAGCTCGGCCGGCAAGCCCACCTCTGCCAGCGACTGCTTGATGACGTCGTCGAGGTCTTTATTGCCCTTGTTGTGAATGAGGGTGCCCATCGCGGTGTACAGCGGCGCGAGCACCTCGGCGCCGTGGGCCTGCTCCGCGGCGATCGCCACCCGCACTGGCCCGAAGGCCTTCGCCAACCGTTCGCGGTACTGGTCGGGCAGATTCTCGCGGTTCTCGTTCAGCACCGCCAGGCTCATCACCCGGAAATTGACCTCGATGTCGCGGACCTTTTCCACCTCCAGGATCCAGCGCGAGGTGATCCACGCCCACGGGCACAACGGATCAAACCAAAAATCGGCTACTGACTTCTCAGGCATGCGGGATCCTCTCATCCGACGGTGGCTAACCGTCCAGCACAACCCTAACCGCGGCGTCGCTGTTCCCGTCGCGAAGAGACCGGTTGTCAAGCAACTGCGCGGTCTGCATCGTGATCGGGCTCTAAGTTGGACACGTGGCACTTCCCAACCTCACCCGTGACCAGGCCGCCGAACGCGCCGCGCTGATCACCGTCGACAGTTACCGCATCGTCTTGGACCTCACCGACGGCAGTGGCGGACCCGGCGATCCGACCTTCCGGTCAACCACCACCGTGCAGTTCAGCGCGCTCGCCGGTGCCGACACCGTCATCGACCTCGCCGCCGACACCGTGCACAGCGCGACGCTCAATGGCCGCGAACTCGACGTGTCCGGTTACAACGAAGCGACCGGGATTGCACTGACCGGCCTGGCCGAGCACAACGTCGTGGTGGTCGACGCAATCTGCCGCTACTCTCACACCGGTGAGGGCTTGCACCGCTTCGTCGACCCGGTCGACGACGAGGTGTACCTGTACTCGCAGTTCGAAACCGCCGACGCCAAGCGGATGTTCGCCTGCTTCGACCAGCCCGACCTGAAAGCCACCTTCGACGTGACGGTGACCGCGCCGCAGCACTGGCAGGTGGTCTCCAACGCCGCCACGATGAGCGTCGATGACGGCGTGCACACGTTCGCCACCACGCCGCGGATGAGCACCTACCTGGTGGCGCTGATCGCCGGACCCTATGCACGCTGGGACGACACCTACCGCGACGACCACGGTGAGATCGCGCTGGGCATCTTCTGCCGGGCCACGCTCGCCGACTTCATGGACGCCGAGCGGTTGTTCACCCAGACCAAGCAGGGTTTTGGCTTCTACCACAAGCACTTTGGCGTGCCGTATGCATTCGGTAAGTACGACCAGTTGTTCGTACCGGAGTTCAACGCCGGCGCGATGGAGAACGCCGGCGCGGTCACGTTCCTGGAGGACTACGTCTTTCGCAGCAAGGTCACCCGTGCGTCCTATGAGCGACGTGCAGAAACGGTGCTGCACGAGATGGCCCACATGTGGTTCGGCGACTTGGTCACCATGCGGTGGTGGGACGATCTGTGGCTCAACGAGTCGTTCGCCACCTTCGCCTCGGTGTTATGTCAAGCCGAGGCAACCGAATACACCCAAGCCTGGACAACTTTCGCCAACACCGAAAAGTCCTGGGCCTATCGACAGGATCAGCTGCCGTCGACGCATCCGGTGGCCGCCGACATTCCTGACCTGGCTGCCGTGGAGGTCAACTTCGACGGCATCACCTATGCCAAAGGCGCCAGTGTGCTCAAGCAGCTGGTCGCCTACGTCGGGCTAGAGCATTTCCTGGCCGGTCTGCGCGACTACTTTCGCGCACACGCCTTCGACAACGCCACGTTCGACGATCTACTGACGGCGCTGGAAAAGGCCTCGGGGCGCGATCTATCCGATTGGGGTCGGCAGTGGCTCAAGACCACCGGCTTGAACACGCTGCGCGCGGACTTCGACGTCGACGCCGATGGCCGGTTCACCCGGTTTGCGGTCACCCAAAGCGGCGCCGCACCCGGCGCGGGCGAGACGCGAGTGCACCGGCTGGCTATTGGCGTCTATGACGACGACGAAACTTCCGGAGCCGGTCGTTTGGTACGGGCACATCGCGAAGAGCTCGACGTCAGCGGTGCGAGCACCGAAGTGCCTGCGCTGGTTGGAATTCCGCGTGGCAAGTTGATTCTGATCAATGACGATGACTTCACCTACTGCTCTCTGCGGCTGGATCCCGATTCGCTGCAGACCGCGCTGGACCGCATCGCCGACATCGCAGAACCGCTACCGCGCACGTTGGTGTGGTCGGCAGCCTGGGAGATGACCCGCGACGCCGAACTGCGTGCCCGCGATTTCGTCGCACTGGTTTCCGGGGGCCTGCACGCCGAAACAGAAGTGGGGGTCGCGCAGCGGCTGGTGCTGCAAGCGCAGACCGCGCTGGCTTCCTACTCCGACCCGCCCTGGGCCCGTTCGGAAGGTTGGCCGGCGTTCGCCGACCGGCTGCTGGAGTTGGCCCGCGGCGCACAGCCGGGCTCGGACCACCAGCTGGCCTTCGTCAACGCGCTGTGCTCGTCGGTGCTGTCAACCCGGCACGTCGTGGTGCTGGCCGACCTGCTGGATCACGATCCCGGCGACTCGGGATTGGCAGGTCTATCCATCGACACCGATCTGCGGTGGCGCATCGTCACCGCACTGGCCGCCGTCGGCGATATCGACGCCGATGGCCTGGACACGCCCTTCATCGACGCTGAGGTGCAGCGCGACCCGACGGCGGCCGGCAAGCGGTTCGGCGCCCAGGCCGCAGCGGCGCGGCCGCAGGCCGCGGTCAAAGAGAAGGCGTGGGACCAGGTCATCGAAGACGATGCGCTGCCTAACATCGTCGGGCGATCGATTATCGCCGGTTTCGTCGAGCCCGGCCAGGCCGAGCTGCTCAAGCCGTTCGGCGCTCGCTATTTCGCGGCGATTCCCGGCATATGGGAGCGTCGGTCCAGCGAGGTGGCGCAGACCGTGGTGGTCGGCCTCTACCCGACGTGGGACATCAGCGACGACGGCATCGCCGCGGCCGACGAGTTTCTCGCCGATCCCGAGCTGCCACCGGCGCTTCGCCGGCTGGTGCTTGAGGGCCGAGCCGGTGTCGAGCGGTCGCTGAAAGCCCGCAGGTTCGATGGTGGCGGAGCGGCTTAACGAGGCTAAGCGGGCGCAATACCGGCGCTGATCACCCGGATCGCGCTGATCAGGCCGTCGATCAGGCGTCCGTCCTTAAACGCCGATGCGGCCTCGGCAACGCCCTCGGGTGCCGACGACTCGGCTCCCCGGCCGCGCACCTGCGAGCCGTAGACCACCTCGATCGCGTGCTGGTCGGGCGAGACGGCGATCAGCACCGCGCTGTCCGGCGTCGGCACTTTGGCCAAAATCTCACGGGCTCGCGCTGCGGTGTCGCTGCCCAGGTCGCCGATGTATACGGCGAACCGCGCGTCGGCAGCCCGCGACCCGTAGGTCAGCGCGTCGTCGAGGTGCACGAGGTCGTTGATCGGAAACGGGTAGTGCACCGATACCTCGCCGGGTTCGGTCACCCCGGAAATCCGCCCGCTGGTGGTGATCACCGAGCCCTTCGGCAGCTCGGCCAGCTCCGCGTGCGCGACGGTTGCGATCTCACCAGTTGCCACTGGCGCCGCCTCCCACGCTGAACTCGGCTGCGCCGTGAGCAGAATGCGCGCCGTGACCGTTGCCGATCTGCTCATCGGTGGCAGCCCATAAGACTGGCGGATGCGTCCACGGCTCGGACAACTTGTAGGTCGCCGGGTGCGGCCCCTTGCGCGACCAGATCAGCGTCGACAGCACGATCACCAGCAACAACGGGATTCCGACGAAGTAAAGGTGGATTTCCAGCATGCTCACGACGCAAACCGTATCCCACCGGCGAGCGGTGAGCGCAGTCAGACGACAAACTAGGTTAGGCCGCGCCTTCGCCGAGGTAGCGCGCCCACGCGGGGTCGAGTTCTTTGACCGTCGACAGCAGCCGCCAGTGCTGGCCCTTCGGTGATGTCGGCGCCACGCGCAGCGACCAGCCAAGCTCGGTCAGCAACTTGTCACCTTTGCGGTGGTTGCAGTTCGAGCAAGAGGCCACGCAGTTCTCCCAGGAGTGATCGCCGCCGCGGCTACGCGGCACCACATGGTCGACCGTGTCGGCCTTGGCCCCGCAGTAGGCGCAACAAAAGCGGTCCCGGTGCATCAATGCCGCGCGAGTCATCGGGACCCGAGCCCGATAGGGCACCCGGACGAAAGTTCGCAGCCGGATCACCGACGGCACCGCGATCGACCTGGTCGCCGAGTGAATGACGGGACCCGACGGATCGTCGTGCACGACGTCGGCCTTGCCGCAGATCAGCATGATGATCGCCCGCCGGACGGGCAACGCGGTCAGCGGCTCGTAGGTGGAGTTCAACAACAACACTCGTCGGCGATTCCAGATCGACCCGGTGTCCAGCGAAACGGGTGAGTGGTCGACTGGGACGCCGGCGACGCTGGAGACACTATGCAGGCATGGGCTGGTCGCGGGCCCGTTCAGGCCTGCCGCGGCACCGGAACTGCGGTGGCCGCGGCGTTTTCTACGCTGCGCCATACATCCTCCGCCGAACAGTCCACCACGATTCGCCATCGATCGCACGCCAAATTGGTCGGTGTCAGCTGGTCAATCCGGTTAACAGCCGGTGCTGATACTGCGGTGATGTTTGACGTCCCGTTCAGCGGTGGGACCCGGGCATGGCCCACAATGGGTGGCGATGGGACAACTAGAGCAGTCTTTTTACGATGCCGTCGGCGGTGCGGACACCTTCAATGCGATCGTGTCGCGGTTTTACCAACTGGTCGCAGAGGACGAAATTCTGCGCCGGGTGTACCCGGAAGACGACTTGGCGGGCGCCGAGGAGCGGCTGCGGATGTTCCTCGAGCAGTACTGGGGCGGCCCGCGAACCTACTCCGAACGACGTGGCCACCCGCGGCTGCGGATGCGACATGCGCCGTTCCAGATCGGCCCGTTCGAACGCGACGCTTGGCTGCGGTGCATGCACACCGCGGTTGGGTCGATCGACTCTCAGACGCTTGACGACGCCCATCGTAAGGAGCTGCTCGAGTACCTGGAGATGGCCGCGCACTCCCTGGTCAACTCGGCGTTCTGATGGGTTCGGGTCAACAACAGCCGTGGTGGCAGCGCGCGGTGTTCTACCAGGTGTATCCACGCTCATTCGCCGACAGCGACGGCGACGGCGTAGGCGACCTCGAGGGGGTGACGTCACGGCTCGACTATCTGACGCTGCTCGGAATCGACGCGATCTGGCTCAACCCGGTCGCCGTCTCACCGATGGCCGACCACGGGTATGACGTGGCGGATCCGCGTGACGTCGACCCGCTGTTCGGGGGCCTGGCCGCGCTCGAGCGACTGATTGCGGAGGCCCACCAGCGCGGCATCAAGATCACGCTGGATGTGGTGCCCAACCACACCAGTTCGGCGCATCCGTGGTTCGCCGAGGCATTGGCCGCCGGACCTCGCAGCGCGGCGCGGGATCGCTACATCTTCCGCGACGGGCGTGGCCCGGGCGGGAAGCAGCCGCCCAACAACTGGATCTCGGTTTTCGGCGGGCCGGGCTGGACGCGGGTGACCGAGTCGGACGGCAGCCCGGGCCAGTGGTACCTGCATCTGTTCGACGTCGAGCAGCCCGACCTGAACTGGGACAACCCGGAAGTCTTCGACGACTTGGAGAAGACGCTGCGGTTCTGGCTGGAACGCGGAGTGGACGGCTTTCGCATCGACGTCGCGCATGGGATGGCCAAGGCGCCAGGGCTACCGGATATGGAGTTCTTCGACAACCGGTTGCTAAGAGCCCAAGGCGAGGATCCGCGATTCGACAATCCGGGCGTGCACCCAATTCACCGCGCCATCCGCGAAGTGATTGACGACTATCCCGGCGCAGTGTCGATCGGCGAGGTCTGGGTCCAAGACAATGCCCGATGGGCCGAATACGTGCGCCCCGACGAACTGCACCTCGGTTTCAATTTTCGGCTGGCGCAGACCGAGTTCGATTGCACCGACATTCGGGACGCAATCGAGAATTCGCTGGCCGCTGCCGCGCTTGTCGATGCCAAACTCACCTGGACTTTGGCTAACCATGACATCGAACGGGAGGTCACCCGTTACGGCGGCGGCTCGCTAGGCGTGCAACGCGCGCGGGCGATGGCCATGGTGATGCTCGCCCTGCCGGGCACAGTGTTCATCTACAACGGCGAAGAATTGGGACTGCCGAACGTGGATTTGCCCGACGGGGTGCTGCAAGACCCGCGTTGGAAACGCTCGGGGTACACCGTACGCGGCCGCGACGGCTGCCGCGTCCCGATCCCGTGGCGGGGCGACACTCCCCCGTTTGGGTTTTCCAGCAGCGCCGAAACCTGGCTGCCGATGCCGGCTGACTGGGCGCCGCTGACCGTCGAGAAGCAACTCGCCGACCCTGACTCGACGTTGGCGTTTTTCCGTCGTGCGCTCGAATTACGCCGTACCCGTGCGGAATTCACAGGCGACCGATTCGAATGGCTGCCCGCGCCGCGTGGCGCGTTGCTGTTCGCCCGCGGTGAGCGCGGGCTGCGCTGTGTGCTGAACGCCGGCAACCGGTCGTTGCGGCTGCCCGACGGCGAACTGCTGCTGGCCAGCGCACCGGCGGCCGGCGCGAAGTTGCCGCCCAACGCCGCCGCGTGGCTGGTCTAACTAGCGGATCGGCGCCCGCTTCTCTATATGTTGACCATGGCTCCCTACGAGTGGACAGTCATCGGGGCGGGACCGGCGGGCATTGCCGCAGTGGGGAAACTCCTCGATCAGGGAATCATGTCCGACAAGATCGCCTGGATCGATCCTGCCTTCGCCGCAGGCGACATCGGCGGAAAGTGGCGATCGGTTTCAAGTAACACACAGGTTGGCTTCTTCCTGAGCTATTTGAATGACTCTCCGGCATTTCGGTTCTCATCGGCACCTGCGATGCCCCTGCGGGAAGTGGACCCCGAAGAGACATGCGCTCTCGCGTTGGTCGCTGATCCTTTGGTGTGGGTCACCGAGCAGCTGCGTGAGCGAGTCGAGGTTTTCCAAACGACTGCCACCGCTTTGTTCCTGGAAAGAAGGCAGTGGAGGATTGAGACGGAGCAGCAGCACCTTACTTCCAAGAACGTGGTCCTGGCCGTTGGAGCAGTTCCGAAGAAGCTCTGCTATCCGCAGTTGAAGGAGATTCCCGTAGAAGTCGCCCTCGATCCCGAAAAGCTCGAGGACGAAGCCCTGGAAAACGCAACCGTCGCCGTATTCGGTTCTTCGCACTCGTCGATGATCGCGTTGCCGAATCTCTTGCGTCACCCCGTCAATAGGGTGATCAACTTCTACCGCAGCCCGCTCAGATACGCGGTCTACCTGGATGACTGGATTTTGTACGACGACTCTGGCCTCAAAGGCCGAGCGGCAGACTGGGCTCGAGAAAATATCGACGGCGTGTATCCGGACCGTCTGGAACGGTGCTTGGGCTCAAGCCCAGATTTCGAAGACAAGCTTGCCGCATGCGACCGAGTTGTTTATACGGTCGGCTTTGAGCGCAGGGCCCTGCCCGAGACGCCACAGTGGGGCCGATTAGATTACAACCCTGACAACGGCATTCTGGCTCCCGGACTGTTCGGTGTGGGCATTGCGTTTCCACAGCGGGCGACAGACCGCTACGGCTATGTCGAATACCGGGTGGGCTTGAAGAAGTTTATGGATCACCTTCATTCGGTTTTGCCGTTGTGGCTGCGGTATTCCACATAACGACCGATCAGCGCAACACGACTGCCGGGTCGCCGCGGCGGCGGTACACCGAACCGAACCGCGCGTCGATTCGCAACCAGGCCCGGAGCATCCGGACGCGCACGATCTCGTCAGCGCCGACGGCCTCGGATGACTGCGGTAGGAAACCCATTGCGGTCAAGGCGAATACACACCGCATGGGAATGCCCACGCTGACATCGGCTGCGCTGACGCGGATCACCTCCTGGTCGAGCAGCGATACCGGCGGACCCTGGGCGCTGCTGTGCTCTTTGGCCAGTTGGGCGCCGCGCTGTGCCAAATCCAGCATCAGGCGGACCGGTACGTCGTCGAGGTGAACGAAACCCGAGTCCGGTGGCAAGGCGCCCCGCCAAGCGGAATCCATCGGAAAGCCCGGATCGACGTAGCCGGAGCTGTCCATCGCAGCCAGTCCACGCGCCAATTCGTCTGCGCCGACCGATAAGTCGTCGGGCCGCATGGCGCCCGCCACCACCCGGCTGGCCAGCACATCGAAGCCAGTGGCCGCCCATGCAGTCAATCCTCCACCTAAACGAGCGCGCAGCCGGATGACCGCGGCAGCGTCGAGCCGCACCGCGCGCTCGACGAACGCGGTCAGGTCTGCGCGTTGGGCAGCTACGGATTCGGGGCCCAGCCACAGTCCCCGCTCAGCTATCGAAGCCACCGCTGCAAGTATTCCCGGTGGTGTGACGCCAGGCGCACCAGCCGCTGTTTGTTGATGTCGAATGCGGCCAGCTGCGATTCGGCGATCACGGCAGGTTTCGATTCCGGGTCGGCATTGACCGGCCGAACTTCGTAGCCGAGCGTGAAGTCGACTGCCCGCAAGCGTTTCACCCACATGGTGACCTGCAGTGGTGAATCAGTCAGCCGCAGCTGACCTTTGTATGTGACGCGCACATCGGCGATCAGCAGCCCGACGGTGGTGATGTCGGCGCCGAAAGCGTGCGAAAGGAATGGGATGCGGGCCTCTTCGAGAAGAGTGACCATGGTTGCGTGGTTGACGTGCTGGTACATATCGATGTCCGACCACCGGACCTGGACAGCCGCGACGAATCCCGTACTCACCCAGACGACCCCCGCCCGCTGGTGCGCGTCATCCGGCGAATCTGCCGTGCCGCCACCGACAGTGTGGCTAGATCTCGCTGGCCGCTTTCGTAGATCTCGGTCAGCGTCCGCCGCGCGCGCTCAACCCGCGAGGCGCTGGTGTGTTCCCATTCGGCGATCTTCTCTTCACCGCTTTCGTCCGGCTCCCCGACGGCCAGCACGTCGAAACACAACGACCGCAGTGATGCGTATATGTCGTCACGAATCGCCAACCGCGCCAATGCGTGCCACCGGTCGTTGCGGGGCAGTTCGGATACCGCGGTCAGCAGACCGTCGGTGCCCAGGTGGTCCATCAGCGCGAAATAGGTGTCGGCGACCTCGGCGGGATCGTGCTCTTCGATATCGGCGATATCGATGACGTCGAGCAAGCTGAACCTATACAAGCCGGTGGCCACTCGGTAGGCCAGGTCTTCGGATGCGCCCTGCGAGACGAATTCACCGGCTTCCTTCTCCACGATTGCCTTGTCGTCACCGCGAAGCCAGTCCGACATTCGCGGCGTCAACGTTGCCATCTTCTTGGCGAATCGGTTGATTTCGGCGCCGACCGCCAACGGCTGCGGGCGGTAGTTGAGGAACCAGCGTCCGGCACGGTCGATGAGTCGACGGGTGTCCAGCGTCATCCGGTCAGATACCGCGATTGGCAGGTCGGCCGCACGGATACCGTGCCACAGTTCTCCGACACCGAAGACGGCTTCTGTCGCGACGTACGTGCGTACCGCGTCGACGCGGCTCACCCCGATGTCCTCGGCGATCCGGTAGTCATAGCTGATGCCCGCGGTGTCAACCAGATCGTTGACCAGCATTGTGGTTACGATCTCCCGCCTCAACTGGTGAGAACGGATCGCCGGACCGAACCGGTCGCGCAGCGGCGACGGGAAGTATTGCGGCAACCTGTTGGCGAACACGCCTTGATCGGGCAGATCGGTACCCAGCAACTCGTCTTTGAGCGCCAGCTTGACGTGGGCCATCAACGTCGCCAGTTCCGGCGAGGTCAGCCCGAGGCCGGCCTCGAGTCGACGCTGTATCTCCTTTTCCGACGGCAGCGCCTCGAGTTCGCGACTCAGCCCCCGCTCGCTGACAAAGTATTTGATCTGGTCGGCGTGTACGGGCAGCAGGCTGGGGGCATTGGCTCGGCTGGTACCGATCAGGTCGTTTTGGTCGGCGTTGTCGGCGAGCACCAGGTGACCGACCTCGTCGGTCATCGACTCAAGCAGCTCGGTGCGTTCGGCGGGGTCGATCTTGCCCGCGGTGATCAAGGCGTCGATCAGGATCTTGATGTTGACCTCGTGGTCAGAACAGTCCACGCCGGCCGAATTGTCCATCGCATCGGTGTTGATCCGACCGCCGCACAGGTCGAACTCGACGCGGCCCCGAGCGGTGACACCGAGATTTCCGCCTTCGCCGACGACCTTGGCGCGCAACTGGTTTGCGTTGACCCGCACCGGGTCGTTGGCGCGGTCGCCTACGTCGGAGTCGGATTCTGCTTCGGCTTTGATATAGGTTCCGATACCTCCGTTGAACAGCAGATCCACCGGCGCCCGCAGGATCGCGCGTACCAAACCGGGCGGCGCCATCTCGGTGACATCGTCTTCGATTCCCAACGCTTCACGAACCTGGTCGCTGATCGGGATGGCTTTGTGTTCGCGGCTGTACACCCCGCCGCCCTCGCTGATCAGCGACTTGTCGTAGTCCTCCCAACTGGAGCGCGCCAGGTCGAACATCCGCCGCCGCTCCTGCCATGAAGCGGCGGCATCGGGATCGGGGTCGAGGAAGATATGGCGGTGGTCGAAAGCGGCCACTAGTCGAATGTGCTTGGACAGCAACATGCCGTTGCCGAACACATCCCCGCTCATGTCACCGATGCCGACCACGGTGAAGTTCTCTGCCTGGGTGTCGACCCCCATCTCCCGGAAGTGCCGTTTCACGGCTTCCCACGCGCCTTTGGCGGTGATGCCCATCGCTTTGTGGTCATAGCCGACCGATCCGCCGGATGCGAAAGCGTCGCCCAACCAGAACCCATAAGACTTGGCGACGTCGTTGGCGATATCGGAGAACGTGGCGGTGCCTTTGTCTGCAGCCACCACCAGGTAGGCGTCGTCACCGTCGCGCCGCACTACCTCCGCGGGCGCGCTGACCTCGCGGGTTGTGTGATCGACGTTGTCGGTGATGTCGAGCAACCCCGAGATGAACAGCTTGTAGCAGGCGATGCCTTCGCTTCGGGTGGCGTCGCGGTCAGCAGTGGCGTCACCGGTGAGCAGCGGCGGTTGCTTGACGACGAACCCGCCCTTGGCGCCAACCGGCACGATGACGGCGTTTTTGACGGCCTGCGCCTTGACCAGACCCAGGATCTCGGTACGAAAATCCTCCCGACGGTCGGACCAGCGCAGGCCACCGCGGGCCACATAACCGAATCGCAGATGCACACCTTCGACACGCGGCGAGTACACGAAGATCTCGAACTTGGGCCGCGGCAGCGGAAGCTCCTCGATCAGCTGCGCGTCCAGCTTGAGCGACAGCA
>CAWISO010000011.1:0-10428 GCA_963838755.1 uncultured Actinomycetota bacterium
TCTGCCGGAGGACATCCGGAACACCTACGACAAGCTGGGTATCCCCGAAGCCGAGAAGCAGCGGCTGGTGTCAGGCGTAGCGGCCCAGTATGAGTCAGAAGTTGTTTACCACCAGATCCGGGAAGACCTTGAGGCCCAAGGGGTTATCTTCCTCGACACCGACACGGCTCTACGGGAGCATCCCGACATTTTCAAGCAGTACTTCGGAACGGTGATCCCCGCCGGCGACAACAAGTTCTCAGCATTGAACACCGCCGTGTGGTCGGGTGGATCATTCATCTACGTGCCGCCCGGCGTTCACGTCGACATCCCGTTGCAGGCCTATTTCCGGATCAACACCGAGAACATGGGCCAGTTCGAGCGGACGCTGATCATCGTCGACGAGGGTGCCTACGTGCATTACGTAGAGGGCTGCACTGCTCCGATTTACAAGTCGGATTCGTTGCACTCGGCAGTGGTGGAGATCATCGTAAAGCCCGGTGGCCGTTGCCGTTACACCACAATCCAGAACTGGTCGAACAACGTCTACAACCTGGTCACCAAGCGCGCCCGCGCCGAAGAGGGCGCCACGATGGAGTGGGTCGACGGCAACATCGGCTCGAAGGTGACGATGAAGTACCCGGCGGTGTGGATGACCGGCGAGCACGCCAAGGGCGAGGTGCTCTCGGTGGCGTTCGCCGGCGAAGGCCAGCACCAGGATGCCGGCGCCAAAATGCTGCACCTGGCTCCGAACACGTCGAGCAACATCGTGTCCAAGTCGGTGGCGCGCGGCGGTGGCCGCACCTCCTACCGCGGCCTGGTGCAGGTGAACAAGGGTGCGCACGGATCCCGTTCCAGCGTGAAATGTGATGCGCTGCTGGTCGATACAATCAGCCGCAGCGACACCTACCCGTACGTCGACATCCGCGAGGACGACGTCACGATGGGCCACGAGGCCACCGTGTCCAAGGTCAGCGAGACCCAGCTGTTCTATCTGATGAGCCGCGGGCTGACCGAGGACGAGGCGATGGCGATGATCGTGCGCGGCTTCGTCGAGCCGATTGCCAAGGAGCTGCCCATGGAATATGCCCTGGAGCTCAACCGGCTGATCGAGCTGCAGATGGAAGGCGCGGTCGGCTAGTGACGAACCTGACCGAAGCGGTTGAGGGTTCGTCGCTCGCCGCTGCCAACAAGGGCGAGGTCTTCTCCTCATTCGACGTCGATGCCTTCGAGGTACCCGGCCACCGCGATGAAATCTGGCGGTTCACCCCGCTGCGGCGGTTGCGTGGGCTGCACGACGGCTCGGCACGGGCCACCAGCAGCGCCAAGATCACCGTCAGCGAAGGCCCCGGTGTGCGGGTGGAAACGGTGCGGCGTGGTGACGAGCGCCTCGGTGAGGGCGGTGTGCCCACTGACCGCGTTGCCGCGCAGGCATTTTCGTCGTTCAACTCCGCGACGGTGGTCACCGTGAACAGCACTGGCCTCGTGGACGTCGTCGTCGAAGGCCCGGGGGAGGGTGCAACCGCCTACGGGCACCTGCAGATCCGGGTGGAAGAGCTCGCCGAGGCCATCGTGGTGATCGATCACCGCGGCAGCGGAACTTATGCCGACAACGTCGAATTCGTCGTCGACGACGCCGCCCGCCTCACTGTCGTGTCGATCGCCGACTGGGCCGACGACGCCGTGCACGTCAGCATGCACCACGCCCGGCTGGGGAAGGACGCGGTACTGCGGCATGTCGCCGTCACTCTCGGCGGAGAATTGGTCCGGCTGACGGGCAGGGTGCGCTTCGACGCTCCCGGCGGAGACGCCGAACTGCTCGGCCTGTACTTCGCCGACGACGGCCAGCACCTCGAATCACGGCTGTTGATCGACCACGCGCGCCCGGACTGCAAGTCCAGGGTGCTGTACAAGGGTGCGCTACAAGGTGATCCGGGTTCGACTCTCCCTGATGCGCACACTGTCTGGGTCGGTGACGTGCTTATCCGCGCGGAGGCCACCGGCACCGACACCTTCGAGGTCAACCGCAACCTGGTGCTCACCGACGGCGCGCGCGCCGACTCGGTGCCCAACCTGGAGATTGAGACCGGCGAGATCGTCGGCGCCGGACACGCCAGCGCCACCGGACGATTCGACGACGAGCAATTGTTCTATTTGCGTTCCCGCGGCATTCCCGAAGAGCAGGCCCGCCGGCTGGTGGTGCGCGGCTTCTTCGGTGAGATCATCGCCAAGATCGCGGTGCCAGAGGTGCGGGAGCGCCTGACCACAGCCATCGAACACGAACTGGCCATCTCAGAAAGAGCGACAGCGAAGACATCATGACCACTTTGGAAATCAAAGACCTGCACGTCAGCGTCGAAAATCAGGCCGACGGGGAGGAGATCCCCATCCTCAACGGTGTCAATCTCACTGTGCGCTCCGGTGAGACGCATGCGGTGATGGGCCCCAACGGATCCGGCAAGTCCACGCTGTCCTACGCGATCGCCGGGCACCCGAAATACAAAGTGACCTCGGGCTCGATCACGCTCGACGGCGAGAACGTTTTGGACATGAGCGTCGACGAGCGTGCCCGGGCCGGCCTGTTTCTGGCCATGCAGTATCCGGTCGAGGTTCCGGGTGTGTCGATGTCGAACTTTCTGCGGTCGGCCGCGACCGCCGTGCGCGGCGAGGCACCCAAGCTGCGGCACTGGGTCAAAGAGGTCAAGGCTGCGCTGGAGGCTCTCGACATCGACCAGGCCTTCGCCGAACGCAGTGTCAACGAAGGCTTTTCCGGTGGTGAGAAGAAGCGGCACGAAATCCTGCAACTGGGATTGCTGAAGCCCAAGATCGCAATCCTCGACGAGACCGACTCCGGTCTGGACGTCGACGCGCTCCGGGTGGTCAGCGAGGGCGTCAACAGCTACGCCGAGGAAGTCCATGGCGGCATCCTGTTGATCACGCACTACACCCGGATCCTCCGGTACATCCATCCGGAGTTCGTGCACGTGTTCGTCGGCGGCAAGATCATCGAATCCGGTGGTCCGGAGTTGGCCGACGAACTCGAAGAAAACGGCTACGTCCGGTTTACCCAAACGGCGGCTACCGGAGCCTGACGATGACGACGTCGTCGGTGGCCGCATTCGACCTGGCTGCGATCCGCGCCGACTTCCCGATCCTCAAGCGCGTGATGCGGGGCGGAAACCAGCTGGCCTACCTGGATTCCGGCGCCACTTCGCAGCGGCCAGTGCAGGTGCTCGACGCCGAACGCGAGTTTCTGACCACCTCCAACGGCGCGGTACACCGCGGCGCGCACCAGCTGATGGAGGAGGCCACCGACGCCTACGAGCAGGGCCGCGCCGACGTCGCCGCTTTTGTCGGCGTTCACACCGACGAGCTGGTGTTCACCAAGAACGCGACCGAGGCGCTGAACCTGGTGTCCTACGTGTTGGGCGACAATCGCTTCGACCACGCCGTCGGCCCAGGCGACGTCATCGTCACCACCGAGCTGGAGCACCACGCCAACCTGGTGCCCTGGCAGGAACTGGCCCGGCGCTCCGGGGCAACCTTGCGCTGGTACGGCGTCACCGACGAAGGCCGTATCGACCTGGATTCGCTGGAGCTGGACGAACGCGTCAAAGCCGTTGCATTCAGTCATCATTCGAATGTCACGGGTGCGCTGGCGCCGGCTGCCGAGCTGGTCGCCCGTGCCAAAGCCGTCGGTGCGCTGACCGTGTTGGACGCCTGTCAGTCGGTGCCGCACGAGCCCGTCGACTTCCACGCACTCGACGTCGACTTCGCCGCGTTTTCCGGACATAAAATGCTGGGCCCCAACGGGATCGGTGTGCTCTACGGCCGTCGTGAGCTGTTGTCGACGATGCCGCCGTTCCTTACCGGTGGTTCGATGATCGAAAACGTCGCCATGGAAGCCTCCACCTACGCGCCCCCGCCGCAGCGCTTCGAGGTCGGCACTCCGATGACCTCCCAGGTCGTCGGATTGGCGGCGGCGGCACGCTACCTGCAAGCGATCGGCATGGACGCCGTGGAAAACCACGAGCGTGAGCTAACCGCCGCGGCGATCGAGGGCCTGTCCGGCATCGACGGTGTGCGGATCATCGGACCGGCCTCGATGGAACTTCGGGGCTCGCCGGTGTCATTCGTGGTCGACGGCGTGCACGCCCACGACGTCGGTCAGGTTCTCGACGACGACGGCATCGCCGTGCGGGTCGGACATCACTGCGCGCTGCCGCTGCATCGGCGGTTCGGGCTGGCCGCCACCGCACGGGCGTCGTTCGCCCTCTACAACACGCCCGACGAAGTGGAGCGCTTGGTGGCCGGGGTGCGACGCGCCCTCGACTTCTTCGGCGGAGCCTGACCGTGCGTCTGGAGCAGATCTATCAGGACGTGATCCTCGATCATTACAAGCACCCGCAGCACCGCGGGCTGCGTGAGCCGTACGGCGCGCAGGTCTACCACGTCAACCCGGTCTGCGGCGACGAAGTCACGCTCCGAGTGGCGCTGTCCGACGATGGCGAACACATCGCCGACGTCTCCTACGACGGGCAGGGCTGTTCGATCAGCCAGGCGGCCACCTCGGTGCTCACCGAGCAGGTGATCGGTCAAAGCGTGGGGCAGGCGATGAAGACCGTCACCGCGTTCACCGAGATGGTGTCGTCCCGTGGGACTGTGGAGGGTGACGAGCAGGTGCTGGGCGACGGCATCGCGTTCGCCGGGGTCGCCAAGTACCCGGCACGGGTGAAATGCGCGCTGCTCGGCTGGATGGCATTCAAAGACGCACTGGCGCAGGCCAGTGCAAAGGAGGTAACGGATGAGCGAGACCGCTGCACCGGATAACGAATTGCTGGCCGACATCGAGGAGGCGATGCGTGACGTCGTCGACCCCGAATTGGGCATCAACGTCGTCGACCTGGGCCTGGTCTACGGCCTGAACCTCGAAGAGGGGGAGGAGGGCACCGTCGCGCTGATCGACATGACGCTCACGTCGCCGGCCTGTCCGCTCACCGACGTCATCGAAGACCAGTCGCGCAGCGCACTGATCGGCGCCGGTCTGGTCGACGAGCTGCGCATCAACTGGGTGTGGAACCCGCCGTGGGGCCCGGACAAGATCACCGACGACGGCCGCGATCAGCTGCGCGCCCTCGGCTTCACGGTCTGAGGAGTTTCCGGTTCGCGCCACCGTGTGACTACGATCACAGTGAGACCTATCCCGCGAAGCGAGGGGGCCAGGGATGACGGCACAGGGGGCCAAGGACAAGCGTCGCGGCGCGGAGCCACACGTCGTCGTGTTGTTCGGTGCCACCGGCGATCTAGCACGCCGGAAGCTGCTGCCTGGCTTATACCATCTGACCTGTTCCAACCTGTGTCCCGAAATCCGCATTGTCGGCACCTCGCTCGACGACCTCGACAGCGACGCCTTTCGCAAGCTGGCGCACAAGGCCTGCCACGAGTTCTCCAGCCGCGACGTTTCCGACGACCAGTTGGATCACTTCACCGGCAAGCTGACGTATGTTCCTCAGGACAATGGCGCCGAAGCGCTGGCTGCGGCGGTGCGCGAGCAGATCGAAGAACTCGGCGAAGATGCCCGCTTGCTGCATTACTTGAGTGTGCCGCCGTCCGCGGCGATGGCCGTCCTGGACACGTTGCACGAGGCAGACCTGGTCCAACGCTCCCGGGCGGTCATGGAGAAGCCGTTCGGCACCGATCTCGAGAGTGCGCGGGAACTCAACGACGCGATTCACCAACGGTTCGAGGAAGAACGAATCTTCCGGATCGACCATTTTCTGGGCAAGGAGGCCGCGCAGAACATCCTTGCGTTCCGCTTTGCGAACGGGTTGTTCGAGCCGATTTGGAACCGAAACTTCATCGATCATGTGCAGATCGACGTGCCGGAGAAGCTCACGGTGGAGGGACGCGCCCAGTTCTACGAATCCGTTGGTGCGTTCCGGGACATGGTGGTCACGCATCTGTTCCAGATTTTGGGGTTCGTGGCGATGGAACCACCCACCGAGCTCGCTCCGCAGGCGATCACTGAAGAGAAGAACAAGGTGTTCCGCTCGATGCGTCCGCTCGATCCAAGCGACGTGGTGCGCGGGCAGTACAAGGGATATCTCGACGAGTCGGGGGTGTCGTCGGATTCGGACACCGAGACCTTTGTCGCGCTCAAATGTGAGATCGACAACTGGCGCTGGGCGGGCGTGCCGTTCTTTCTGCGCACCGGCAAGGGTCTTGCTGAGGGGCAGCGAATCATCTCGATCGCGTTCCACCAGCCGCCACAGAGCATGTTTCCACCCGGATCCGGTGTGGGACAACATGGTCCGGATCACCTGACCTTTGATCTTGCCGATGTGTCGAAGATGTCGCTGTCGTTCTACGGCAAGCGGCCTGGACCGGGAATGAAGCTGGACAAGCTCAGCCTGCAGTTCACCATGGAAGAGAGCGGTCACGCCGGCGACGTCCTCGAGGCCTACGAGCGTCTCATCCTCGACGCGATGCGCGGGGATCGGACGCTGTACACCACGGCAGACGGCATCGAGCGATTGTGGGAGGTGTCGGCGCCGTTGCTCGACGATCCGCCGCCGGTGCGCAGCTACGACCTCGACTCGTGGGGGCCCAACGCGATCCACCAGTTGATTGCGCCGCGGGCCTGGCGGTTGCCGTTCGAACGTGTCTGGCGCGGCAAGGAGTGATAGCGCGTTAGCGGCAGGGCAGTTCGGTGGCATCCCCGCGCCAGCGTGATGGCGGGATCATCGGCGCCCCACGCAGTCCCGACGCCTCGACGTGGCGCAGCGCGGCATCGAGATCCTGGCGCATCAGACGTTCGGCTTTTTGCGAGTCTTTCGCGGTCATGGCGGCGGCGATCGCGCGATGCGATCTGGCGGCCTCGTCGCGGTCGTACTGACTGATGTCTTGTTCTGCCGCGGCTCAGCGGACAGCCTGTTCGACGGCGGCCAAAACCGTTGTGAGGAACGGGTTTCCGCTGGCTTGAACCAGCAACTCGTGGAATTCGTGGTACCCGGCGCCGTTTTTTGCGATGCCGCACCCGGCGACCTCGGTGATCGCGGCGTGTCAACATGCGCATCGGCTCTACCATCCTCACCCCTGACCGCCCTGCCTGCGGATCGATTCGGTTTCGGACGACACATCCAGGGTATTGGCAAGCACAATATTTGGTGACGAATGGAGCGAGGCGTGCCAGCACTTGAGAAAGCCAAAGATGTCGCGGCTTCGCTGACATCAAGGATGGGCACCGGTCTCCGCCACCGGTTTCCGGGCCGTAGCCGCGTTCGCTACGGCCTGGTGAGTGTGTTTGCCCTCCTTATGGTAATTGCCGCGGTGCAGCTGGTATCGGTGCCAAAGTGCCCGGGTCGCGGCTGTACGGGCTCCGATGCCTCCCGGGCGGTGCGCGCACCGGCGCGGCTGGTGATCACGCCGCGCCCCAACGCGCACAACGTCGACCCGATCGCGCACGTGCTGGTCACCGCCAACACCGGGACGTTGACCGACGTGCGCATGGTTAACGATGCGGGCAAGCCCGTCGGGGGCGTCATGACACCGGACAACACCGTCTGGAAGCCCACGGTCCCGCTGGGCTACGGACGTACGTACACCCTGACCGTCACCAGCCGCGGGCCCGGCGGTGTTCTCGCCACCCAGGTGGCGTCGTTCTCCACACTGCAACCGGCGAACCAGACCAAGGTCACCTTCACCACTACGTCGGAGGCTGCGCTGCAGGAGGGCGCCACCTACGGCGTTGGAACGGTGGTCGTCGCGCACTTCGATGAGGAAATCGCCGACCGAGCAGCGGCTGAACGCCAACTGACCGTGACCACCAATCCGCCGGTGCAAGGCTCGTGGTTCTGGGTCGACGACCAGGACGCCCATTGGCGACCCGAGCTTTACTATGCGCCGGGGACCACAGTCACCGCCGAAGCGAAGATCTACGGAATCTCGGTGGGCAAGGGGTTATTCGGGCAAGAGGACAGCCGGGTGTCGTTCCGTATCGGCGACGCCCACATATCGATCGCCGACGACGCCACAAAGCAAGTTAGCGTCTTCGACAACGGCAAGCTGGTCCGCACGATGCCGACCTCCATGGGGATGGGCGGCACTGCGACTTTCAACGGACAGACGATGTCGTTCTGGACTCCGCCGGGCATATATACCGTGCTCGACAAGGGCAACCCGGTGGTGATGGACTCTTCGACATTCGGGCTGCCGAAGAATTCCCGCCTGGGTTATCGCGACGTCATCAATTACGCCACCCGAATCAGCGCCGACGGTATCTACCTGCATGAGCTGGACTCAACGGTGTGGGCGCAGGGCCACACCGACACCACGCACGGATGTTTGAACCTCAACGCGGCCAACGCGAAATGGTTCTACGATTTCTCCGTCCCGGGTGATGTGGTCGAGGTCCGCAACACCGGCGGACCACCGCTGAAACTGTCGCAGAACGGCGACTGGACGGTCCCGTGGGATCAGTGGAAGAAGGGCAGCGCGCTAAAGCCGGCGTCATGACAGTCAGTGGTCAGGTGCGAACCCGGCCTTCCTCGCCCGTGCGTTGGCAACTTGCCCCGAATACGTCATCACCACCGGCGCCCATCCCGCCATCCCTGAGATGCGGCACGTAGACCGCACAGATTCAGGCGATTTCCGATGAGCGGCAACGTGAGCGGGTGGACCATGATTTGTACCGCCACGCCGATCACCGCAAGCTTGCCATGCACGCGTCGCGAGGACACTGGCGGTATGGGCGTTCTCGAAGTAGGCAAGCTGGAAGCCTCGCTGGCCGACGTCTTGGCTGCGAAATATCAACCGTTACGGTTGCCGGACGGTCCCGAGCGGGACGCATTTCTGGCTGAGCATGGGGCCAGCATCACCGTTGCAGTGGTTTCGGGCCCACCGGGCGTCGACGCCGATCTGATGAAGGCGTTGCCCAACCTGGGCGCCATCGTGAATTACGGAGCCGGCTTCGACTCGATCGATGTCGAGGAGGCGCATCGGCTGGGGATCGGAGTCAGCAATACTCCAGACGTACTCACCGACAGTGTCGCCGATACAGCAGTGGGTTTGATGCTCACAACGATGCGCGGGTTCTGCGCGGCGGACCGCTATGTCCGCGCCGGTCGCTGGCCGGTGGAGGGACCCTTCCCGTTGACCCGTGATGTGAGCGGAGCCCGCGTCGGCATCTTGGGCCTGGGTCGGATCGGCTCGGCCATCGCGTCTCGGCTAATCGGATTCGACTGCGCGATTGCGTACCACAACCGCCACCCGATATCCGACTGCTCGTATCGCTACGCCGCCTCGCCGATCGAACTCGCGGAATCGGCCGACGTTTTGGTGGTTTCGGTTAGTGCCGGTACGGGCACCGATGGGCTGGTGAGTCGGCAGGTGCTGGAGGCCTTGGGGGAGGAGGGGTACCTGATCAACATCGCCCGGGGCAGCGTCGTCGATCAGGACGCGCTGGTGGAATTGCTTGTCGGCGGCGGCCTTGCCGGCGCTGGACTTGATGTTTACGCCGACGAGCCGTACGTGCCTGACCAATTACGCGAACTCGGCAACGTTGTGCTCTTGCCGCACGTCGGTAGCGCCACGACCCGGACTCGCTCCGCGATGACGGCGCTGGCGTTACGAAATCTCGATGAGTACCTCAGGCACGGGACACTCACGACTCCCGTGGTGGGGCCAAGAGGGTCAACGTGAACCGTCTCGGGTTTAAAGCGGCAACACTCATTCAGAATGTTGGCAGGACCGTCGCTTTGGAGTCGAACGGCGACGGTCTTGTGCGAGCCTGGCTGAGGCGGGGCGGGACCTGGTGCGAATTAAGATATTTCACTGTCAACAGCTGGACCTGTTCTCGCCCTTGCGGCGTCGAATAGCTCACCCAGGATCGGGCGAGCCGCGCTGGTCGTCGGCCTCGCCACCGTCCTTCTGGGTATCGCGGCGCACACGACCACAACCGGGACCGCCGTCACGATTGGCCTGGGAACCCTGATAGCCGTGGTCGCTGCCTGGTCGCTGCTCGCCGTCGACCCCACACACGAGTTCCTGACGCTGGCCTGCACGGGATTCGCGGTGTTCCTCCCGCCATGGGTGGGCGGGTTCGGCCGGGACAACGCGGCGTGGACCGCCTGGCCCGGGTGGGGCTGTGATCGCCGGTCGAATCACGACCGTGATTTCTATTTCGCAGTGGTCAGCGCGTTAGCGCCAGGGCAGCTCGGTATCGTCGCCGCGCCAGCGTGACGGTGGGATCATCGGCGCCCCGCGCAGTCCCGACTCCTCAACGTGGCGCAGTGCGGCATCGAGGTGCTGACGCATCCGGCGTTCCGCTTTTTGTGGGTCGTTCGCGGTGATGGCGGCGGCGATCGCGCGATGCGATCTGGCGGCCTCGTCGCGGTCGTACTGACTGATGTCTTGTTCTGCCGCGGCCCAGCGGACAGCTTCTTCGACAGC
>CAWISO010000012.1:0-6745 GCA_963838755.1 uncultured Actinomycetota bacterium
GGTCCACGGAGAAGCAGGCCGCCACGTGGGATGATTTGCCAGCAGACATTCGCAACACCTACGACAAGCTCGGCATCCCCGAAGCCGAGAAGCAGCGGCTGGTGTCCGGTGTCGCCGCGCAGTACGAGTCGGAGGTGGTCTACCACCAGATCCGCGAGGACTTGGAAGCTCAGGGTGTCATCTTCCTTGACACCGATACGGCGCTGCGGGAGCACCCCGACATCTTCAAGCAATACTTCGGCACCGTGATCCCGGCGGGGGACAACAAGTTCTCCGCGCTGAACACCGCCGTGTGGAGTGGGGGCAGCTTCATCTACGTCCCGCCCGGTGTGCACGTCGACATCCCGCTGCAGGCCTACTTCCGGATCAACACCGAGAACATGGGCCAGTTCGAGCGCACCCTGATCATCGTTGCAGAGAACGCTTACGTTCACTACGTGGAGGGCTGCACCGCGCCCGTTTACAAGTCGGACTCGCTGCACTCGGCCGTGGTGGAGATCATCGTAAAGCCCGGTGGCCGTTGCCGTTACACCACGATCCAGAACTGGTCAAACAACGTCTACAACCTGGTCACCAAGCGCGCCCGCGCCGAAGAGGGCGCCACCATGGAGTGGGTCGACGGCAACATCGGTTCGAAGGTAACGATGAAGTACCCGGCTGTCTGGATGACCGGCGAGCACGCCAAGGGCGAGGTGCTCTCGGTGGCGTTCGCCGGCGAGGGCCAGCACCAGGACGCCGGCGCCAAGATGCTGCACCTGGCACCCAACACGTCGAGCAACATCGTGTCCAAGTCGGTGGCCCGCGGCGGCGGTCGCACCTCCTACCGCGGCCTGGTGCAGGTGAACAAGGGTGCGCACGGGTCACGCTCCAGCGTGAAATGCGATGCGCTGCTGGTCGATACGATCAGCCGAAGCGACACCTACCCCTACGTCGACATCCGCGAGGACGACGTCACCATGGGTCATGAGGCCACCGTGTCCAAGGTCAGCGAGAACCAGCTGTTCTACCTGATGAGCCGCGGGCTGACCGAGGACGAGGCGATGGCGATGATCGTGCGCGGCTTCGTCGAGCCGATCGCCAAGGAGCTGCCCATGGAATATGCCCTGGAGCTCAACCGGCTGATCGAGCTGCAGATGGAAGGCGCGGTCGGCTAGTGACGAATCTGACCGAAGCGGTTGAGGGTTCATCGCTCGCCGCGGCCAACAAGGGCGAACAGTTCGCCTCATTCGACGTCGATGCCTTCGAGGTACCCGGCCACCGCGACGAAATCTGGCGGTTCACCCCGCTGCGGCGGTTGCGCGGTCTGCACGACGGCTCCGCAGCCGCCACCGGCACCGCCAAGATCACCGTCAGCGAAGGCCCCGGCGTGAGGGTCGAAAAGGTCCGACGCGGTGACGAACGGCTCGGCGACGGCGGTGTACCCACCGACCGTGTTGCCGCGCAGGCATTTTCGTCGTTCAACTCCGCGACGGTGGTCACCGTGAACGACAGGGCCCCGGTAGAGATCACGGTCGAAGGCCCAGGCGAGGGCGCGGTGGCCTACGGGCACCTGCAGATCCGGGTGGAGGAGCTCGCCGAGGCCGTCGTAGTGATCGATCACCGCGGCAGCGGAACGTACGCCGACAACGTCGAATTCGTCGTCGACGACGCCGCCCGGCTCACGGTCGTGTCGATCGCCGACTGGGCCGACGACGCGGTGCACGTCAGCATGCACCACGCCAGACTGGGGAAGGACGCGGTACTGCGGCATGTCGCCGTCACGCTCGGCGGAGAGTTGGTGCGGCTGACCGGCAGGGTGCGCTTCGACGCTCCCGGCGGCGACGCCGAGCTGCTCGGTCTGTACTTCGCCGACGACGGCCAGCATCTCGAATCACGGCTGTTGATCGACCACGCGCACCCGGACTGCAAGTCCAGCGTGCTGTACAAGGGTGCGCTACAAGGTGATCCGGATTCGAACCTTCCCGACGCGCACACCGTCTGGGTCGGTGACGTGCTGATCCGCGCCGAGGCCACCGGCACCGACACCTTCGAGGTCAACCGCAACCTGGTGCTCACCGACGGCGCGCGTGCCGACTCGGTGCCCAACCTGGAAATCGAAACCGGCGAAATCATCGGCGCCGGACATGCCAGCGCCACCGGCCGCTTCGACGACGAGCATCTGTTCTACCTGCGTTCCCGCGGCATTCCCGAAGAGCAGGCCCGCCGGCTGGTGGTGCGTGGCTTCTTCGGCGAGATCATCACGAAAATCGCGGTACCTGAGGTGCGGGAGCGCCTGACCACAGCCATCGAGCACGAACTGGCCATCACGGAGAAAACAACAGCCTCATGACCACTCTGGAAGTCAAAGACCTGCACGTCAGCGTCGAAAACCAGGCGGACGGGGAGGAGATCCCCATCCTCAACGGCGTCAATCTCACGGTGCGCTCCGGTGAAACGCATGCGCTGATGGGCCCCAACGGATCCGGCAAGTCGACGCTGTCCTACGCGATCGCCGGGCACCCGAAGTACAAAGTGACCTCGGGGTCGATCACGCTCGACGGCGAGAATGTTTTGGACATGAGCGTCGACGAGCGTGCCCGGGCCGGCCTGTTTTTGGCCATGCAGTATCCGGTCGAGGTGCCCGGTGTGTCGATGTCGAACTTCCTGCGGTCGGCCGCGACCGCCGTGCGCGGCGAGGCGCCGAAGCTGCGGCACTGGGTCAAAGAGGTCAAGGCCGCGTTGGAGGCCCTCAACATCGACCAGGCCTTCGCCGAACGCAGTGTCAACGAAGGCTTTTCGGGCGGTGAGAAGAAGCGTCACGAGATCCTGCAGCTGGGATTGCTGAAGCCCAAGATCGCGATCCTCGACGAGACCGACTCCGGACTGGACGTCGACGCGCTGCGGGTGGTCAGCGAGGGCGTCAACCGCTACGCCGAATCCGAGCACGGCGGCGTCCTGCTGATCACTCACTACACCCGGATCCTGCGCTACATCCATCCCGAATTCGTGCATGTCTTCGTCGGCGGCAAGATCATCGAATCTGGCGGTCCGGAACTGGCCGACGAACTCGAAGAGAACGGCTACGAGCGCTTCCAGACGGCGGCCACGGGAGCCTAGCCATGACGACGTCGTCGGTGGCCGCATTCGACCTGGCCGCGATCCGCGCCGACTTCCCGATCCTCAAGCGCGTGATGCGGGGCGGAAACCAGTTGGCCTACCTGGATTCCGGCGCCACTTCCCAGCGGCCGGTGCAGGTGCTCGACGCCGAACGCGAGTTTCTGACCACTTCCAACGGCGCGGTACACCGCGGCGCGCACCAGCTGATGGAAGAGGCCACCGACGCCTACGAACAGGGTCGCGCCGACGTCGCCGCCCTCGTCGGCGCCGACGCCGACGAGCTGGTGTTCACGAAGAACGCCACCGAGGCGCTGAACCTGTTGTCCTGCGTGTTGGGCGACAATCGCTTCGACCGCGCCGTCGGCCCGGGCGACGTCATCGTCACCACCGAGTTGGAGCACCACGCCAACCTGGTGCCGTGGCAAGAACTCGCGCGGCGCACCGGCGCGACACTGCGCTGGTACGGCATTACCGACGACGGGCGCATCGACCTGGATTCGCTAGAGCTCGACGAACGCGCCAAAGTCGTTACTTTCAGCCATCATTCGAATGTCACCGGTGCGCTGGCCCCGGTGACCGAGCTTGTCGCCCGCGCCAAGGCCGTCGGTGCACTGACCGTGCTGGATGCCTGTCAGTCGGTGCCGCACGAACCCGTCGACTTCCACGCGCTCGACGTCGACTTCGCCGCGTTTTCCGGACATAAAATGCTGGGCCCCAACGGGATCGGTGTGCTGTACGGTCGCCGTGGGCTTCTCGCCAAGATGCCGCCGTTCCTTACCGGTGGTTCGATGATCGAAAACGTCGCCATGGAAGCCTCCACCTACGCACCCCCGCCGCAGCGCTTCGAGGCCGGCACCCCGATGACCTCCCAGGTCGTCGGACTGGCGGCGGCGGCACGCTACCTGCAAGCGATCGGCATGGACGCCGTGGAAAACCACGAACGTCAGCTAACCGCCGCCGCGATCGAGGGTCTGTCCGGCATCGACGGTGTGCGGGTCATCGGACCGGCATCGATGGAGCACCGCGGCTCGCCGGTGTCATTCGTGGTCGAGGGCGTGCACGCCCACGACGTCGGCCAGGTTCTCGACGATGACGGCGTCGCCGTGCGGGTCGGACACCACTGCGCGTTGCCCCTGCATCGGCGGTTCGGGCTGGCCGCCACCGCACGGGCGTCGTTTGCGGTCTACAACACGCCCGACGAAGTGGATCGCTTGGTGGCCGGAGTGCGGCGGGCCCTTGACTTCTTCGGCGGAGCCTGACCGTGCGCCTGGAGCAGATCTATCAGGACGTGATCCTTGATCACTACAAGCATCCGCAGCACCGCGGGCTGCGTGAGCCGTACGGCGCGCAGGTCTACCACGTCAACCCGGTCTGCGGCGACGAAGCCACGCTGCGGGTGGCGCTGTCCGACGATGGCGAGCATATCGCCGACGTCTCCTACGACGTGCAGGGCTGTTCGATCAGCCAGGCGGCCACCTCGGTGCTCACCGAGCAGGTGATCGGTCAAAGCGTGGGGCAGGCGATGAAGACCGTCACCGCGTTCACCGAGATGGTGTCGTCCCGTGGGACCGTGGAGGGTGATGAGCAGGTGCTGGGCGACGGCATCGCGTTCGCCGGGGTCGCCAAGTACCCGGCCCGGGTGAAATGCGCGCTGCTCGGCTGGATGGCATTCAAGGACGCCCTGGCCCAAGCCAGTGCAAAGGAGGTAACGGATGAGCGAGACCGCTGCACCGGATAACGAATTGCTGGCCGACATCGAGGAGGCGATGCGTGACGTCGTCGACCCCGAATTGGGCATCAACGTTGTCGACCTGGGCCTGGTCTACGGCCTGAACCTCGAAGAGGGGGAGGAGGGCACCGTCGCGCTGATCGACATGACGCTCACCTCGCCGGCCTGCCCGCTGACCGATGTCATCGAAGACCAGTCGCGCAGCGCACTGATCGGCGCCGGTCTTGTCGACGAGCTGCGCATCAACTGGGTGTGGAACCCGCCGTGGGGCCCGGACAAAATCACTGACGACGGCCGCGATCAACTCCGTGCCCTGGGTTTCACCGTCTGATTGTTTTCTCCTCCGCCGGGGCGGGCATGACTACCATCGCGGTTGAGACCTATCCGGTGAAGCGCGAGGGGGCCAGCGATGATGGCACAGGGGGCCAAAGACAAGCGTCCCGGCGCGGAGCCGCACGTCGTCGTGTTGTTCGGTGCCACGGGCGATCTAGCACGCCGGAAGCTGCTGCCTGGCTTATACCATCTGACCTGTTCCAACCTGTGTCCCGAAATCCGCATCGTCGGCACATCGCTCGACGACCTCGACAGCGACGCCTTTCGGAAGCTGGCGAACAAGGCCTGCCACGAGTTCTCCAGCCGTGACGTTTCCGACGACCAGTTGGATCAGTTCACCGCCAAGTTGACGTATGTTCCTCAGGACAATGGCGCCGAAGCGCTGGCTGCGGCGGTGCGCGAGCAGATCGAAGCACTCGGCGAAGATGCCCGCTTGCTGCATTACTTGAGTGTGCCGCCGTCGGCGGCGATGGCCGTCCTGGACACACTGCACGAGGCAGAGCTGGTCCAACACTCCCGGGCGGTCATGGAGAAGCCGTTCGGCACCGATCTCAACAGTGCGCAGGAACTCAACGACTCGATTCACCAGCGGTTCGAGGAAGAACGGATCTTCCGGATCGACCATTTTCTGGGCAAGGAGGCCGCGCAGAACATCCTCGCGTTCCGCTTTGCGAACGGGTTGTTCGAGCCGATTTGGAACCGAAACTTCATCGATCATGTCCAGATCGACGTGCCGGAGAAGCTCACAGTAGAGGGACGCGCCCAGTTCTACGAATCCGTGGGTGCGTTCCGGGACATGGTGGTCACCCATTTGTTCCAGATTCTGGGGTTCGTGGCGATGGAGCCACCCACTGAGCTGGCTCCACATGCAATCACTGAAGAGAAAAACAAGGTGTTCCGCTCGATGCGTCCGCTCGATCCAAGCCAGGTGGTGCGCGGGCAGTACAAGGGATACCGCGACGAGTCGGGGGTGTCCCCGGATTCGGACACAGAGACCTTTGTCGCGCTCAAATGTGAGATCGACAACTGGCGCTGGGCGGGCGTGCCGTTCTTTCTGCGCACCGGCAAGGGTCTTGCGGAGGGGCAGCGAATCATCTCGATCGCGTTCCACCAGCCACCACAGAGCATGTTTCCACCCGGATCCGGTGTGGGACAGCATGGTCCGGATCACCTGACCTTTGATCTCGCCGATGTGTCGAAGGTGTCGCTGTCGTTCTACGGCAAGCGACCTGGACCGGGGATGAAGCTGGACAAGCTCAGCCTGCAGTTCACCATGGAAGAGAGCGGTCACGCCGGCGACGTCCTCGAGGCCTACGAGCGTCTCATCCTCGACGCGATGCGCGGCGATCGGACGCTGTACACCACGGCAGACGGCATCGAGCGGTTGTGGGAGGTGTCGGCGCCGTTGCTCGACGATCCGCCGCCGGTGCGCAGCTACGACCTCGACTCGTGGGGACCCAACGCGATCCACCAGTTGATTGCCCCGCGGGCGTGGCGGCTGCCGTTCGAACGGGTCTGGCGCGGCAAGCAGTGACAGCGCGTTAGCGCCATGGCAGCTCGGTATCATCGCCGCACCAGCGTGACGGC
>CAWISO010000013.1:0-23150 GCA_963838755.1 uncultured Actinomycetota bacterium
ACGGCTCTGGTTAGTCGGCGAGCGACCTGGGGGCACCACCCGCTAGCGGGGGACGACGCCCGGCTACGCCGACTTTGCGATCGCCCGCCTGTCAGTCGTCATCGATCGTCGGGTCGATGACGGAGGGCTCGACGTCTAAATACGTCGCCACTTGGGCTACCAGGATCTCGTGCAGTAACTCGGCGAGTTCGACGGTATCCTTCGCCCGCCGCTCGATCGGCTTGCGGAACAACACAACTCGCGCTCGGGTGGCGCTGCCGCGGACGTCGACGCCGGCGCTGATCAACCGGGCCAGCGCGATCGGCCCGTCGGCGACAACTTCCGGCGGCCACTGCACACTGTCGGGATCCTTGGCCGAGATGCGCGGGATCTCGTCGACCGCCACGTCGAGCCCCGACAGTCTTTCCTGCCAACGCCGCTCGATGGGCTCGTAGGCCTCCAGCACGGCCATGTCGAAGCGTTCGGCGCGGCTGCGCCACCCCGGCACCGTCGGCGGCAACAGCGGGCCGCGCATACCGCGGCCGCGCCGGGAAACCCTTGTCGGCGCCCACCGGGCGCCGCGTGGGGAACTGCCGGAATCGCTCACCCGGCGATGGTAACGGTTGAACATCCTCGGTCGGGCCAATGCGCGTGTCCGGCGCTCTCGGAACGTTTCCGCACGATAACCTCTCGACGTGAATGTTCCGCGTCGCTGTTGCCGACCCGGGTGTCCGCACTATGCGGTGGCGACGCTGACGTTCGTCTACTCGGACTCGACGGCGGTGATTGGTCCGCTGGCAACCGCACGCGAGCCACACTCCTGGGATCTGTGCGTCAGCCATGCCGGTCGCATCACCGCACCGCGCGGATGGGAACTCGTCCGCCACTCCGGCCCGCTGGCCACCAACCCCGACGAGGACGATTTGATCGCGTTGGCCGAAGCCGTGCGGGAGGGCCGTGAGGCAGTCGTGGCCGGTCCCCAGGTCAATGGCTTTCACGATCCTGGCGGCCAGCAGGCCGCTGCGCCGACTGCTGGGATGCTCGTCCCCGCCGGCCAGCACGCCCCCGGAACCGGCCGCCGTCGCGGCCATCTTCGGGTGCTGCCGGACCCCGCCGAGTAGTAGCCCCGCCGGGCTAGGCTGACCTGACGAAGAGTCCCCGTCGTCAGGAGCCTTTTGATGTCTCGGCCCGCCACGGCTGTTCAGCGCGTCATCAAGGCATACGACGTGCGGGGTCTAGTCGGTGAGGAGATCGACGAGTCGTTCGTCGCCGAGGTCGGCGCCGCCTTCGCCAGGCTGATGCGTGCCGAGGGCGCGACGCAAGTCGCGATCGGCCAAGACATGCGGGACAGTTCGCCGTCGTTGGCCGCCGCCTTCGCGACCGGGGTTACCGGCCAGGGTCTCGACGTGGTCCGGATCGGCTTGTCTTCGACCGATCAGCTCTATTTCGCCTCCGGGCTGCTGGACTGCCCCGGTGCGATGTTCACCGCGAGTCATAATCCGTCCGCCTACAACGGCATCAAGATGTGCCGGGCCGGCGCCAAGCCGGTCGGTGCGGAGACCGGGTTGACTGTGATTGCCGACGACCTGGTCGCCGGCGTTCCGGCGTATCACGGGCCCGCCGGCGCCGTCGCCGATCAAGACGTGCTGGCCGACTACGGAGCATTCCTGCGCTCGCTGGTGGACACCTCCGAGCTGCGTCCGCTGCGGGTGGCCGTCGACGCCGGCAATGGCATGGCCGGCCACACCGCACCCGAGGTGCTCGGTGCGATCGGCGCGATCACGCTGTTGCCGTTGTACTTCGAGCTCGACGGAACGTTTCCCAACCACGAGGCCAACCCGCTGGACCCGGCGAACCTGACCGACCTGCAGCGCTATGTGCCGGAAAGCGGCGCCGATATCGGGCTGGCATTCGACGGCGACGCTGACCGGTGTTTCGTCGTCGACGAGCGCGGCCGGCCGGTATCACCGTCGACGGTGACCGCTCTGGTCGCGGCCCGCGAACTCAACCGCGAAATCGGCGCGACCGTGATCCACAACCTGATCACGTCCCGGGCGGTGCCGGAGTTGGTGGTCGAGCGCGGTGGCACGCCGGTGCGCTCGCGGGTCGGCCACTCCTACATCAAGGCGCTGATGGCCGACACCGGAGCGATTTTCGGCGGAGAACACTCGGCGCACTACTACTTCCGTGATTTCTGGGGCGCCGACTCCGGGATGCTGGCCGCGCTGTACGTGCTGGCCGCGCTCGGTGAGCAGCAGCGGCCGCTGTCCGAGCTGACCGCCGACTACCAGCGCTACGAGTCATCCGGCGAGATCAACTTCACCGTGGCCGACGTCGCCGCTTGTGTCGAAGCGGTGCTGAAGTCGTTGGGTACCCGGGTTCAATCCATCGATCATCTGGACGGGGTGACGGTGGATCTCGGCGACGGAAGCTGGTTCAACCTACGCAGCTCCAACACCGAGCCGCTGCTGCGGCTGAATGTGGAAGCACGTTCCGTCCAGGACGTGGACGCGGTGGTGCAGCAGGTCAGCGATCAGATTTCAGCCGAAATCCGCCGGCAGGCCAGCGAACATGTCGGTCAGCCCGAGGCGGTGACATGAACGCCGCCCAGGCCACCATCGACCTCGACGACACCGAAAGCCTGCTCGCCGCGGATCGCGACGGGCTGTTGCGGGCGGCGTCGATGGGCGGCGCGCAGGTGCGGGCGGCCGCGGCTGCCTTGGATGAGGGCGCCTTGGACTCGGTGCGCGGTGAGGACCGTCCGCGCACCGTGATCTGGGTTGCCGGACGAGGACCCGCCGAGACCGCAGGCACGATGCTTGCCGCGACAGCAGGCGGCTCCTCGGCCGCGCCGATCGTCATCGCCGCCGAGGCGCCGCCGTGGATCGGCGCGTTGGACCTGCTGGTCTTGGCGGGTGAGGATCCGGGCGATCCGGCACTGGTCGCGGCCGCCGCGAGCGGGGTGCGCCGCGGTGCGCGGGTTGTGGTCGCCGCACCCTACGACGGCCCGCTGCGAGATGCCACGGCGGGCCGGGCAGCGGTGCTGGAGCCGCGACTACCGGTCGCCGGTGAGTTCGGTCTGTGCCGCTACCTGGCCGTCGGGCTGGCTGCGTTGCAAACCGTCGATCCCAAGCTGCGGGTGGACCTGGCCGCGCTGGCCGACGAGCTCGACGCGGAAGCGTTGCGCAACAGCGCCGGCCGCGAAGTGTTCACCAATCCGGCCAAGGCATTGGTCGAGCGCATGTCGCGGCGCCGCGTCGTGCTGGCCGGAGACTGTGCGGGCACGTTGGCGCTGGCCAGGCACGGCTCTTCGGTTCTGCTGCGGATCGGGCATCAAGTAGCCGCCGCCACCGGTCTCGCCGACGCCCTGATGGCACTGCGCGCCGACGTTCAGTCAGGGTTTGCCGACCCGGTCGATGCGTTGTTTCACGACGAGGAAATCGACGGACCGGTCGCCGAGCGGCTGCGGGTGCTGGTGTTGACGTTGGACGCCGAGCGGACGGTCGTGGCGTCCCGGGTCGCTCAGGTCGATGGCGTTGACATCATCAGCGCCGAGGATGTGCCCGAGGGGCCGGGTACCAGCACAGCGCCGGTGATTGCCCAACGGACCGAGCAGCAGCTGGCTGTCTTGGCTGTCAGGCTGGAGATGGCGGCGGTTTATTTACGACTGATGCGGGGATAAATACACAGTGCAGTTGCTACGCGGAGCGATACGCACGTACGCGTGGGGATCGCGTACCGCCCTTGCCGAGTTCACCGGGCGGCCCAGTCCGGCGGTCCACCCCGAGGCGGAACTCTGGCTAGGCGCCCACCCGGGCGACCCGGCCTGGCTGGAAGGTCCGGACGGGGAAACTTCGCTGCTGCAGGCGCTGGCTGCCGATCCGGAGGGCCAGCTCGGCGCGGTTGCCCGCGCCCGGTTCGGCGACGCGCTGCCGTTCTTGGTCAAAGTGCTGGCGGCCGACGAGCCGCTGTCGCTGCAGGCGCACCCGAGCGCCAAGCAAGCCGCCGAAGGCTACCTGCGTGAGGAACGGCTCGGTATCCCGGTGACGTCGCCGGTGCGCAACTACCGCGACGCCAGCCACAAACCCGAGCTGCTGGTGGCTTTGCAACCGTTCGAAGCGCTGGCGGGTTTTCGTCCCGCGGCCCGCACCATCGAATTGCTGCGGGCTTTGGCGGTATCCGACCTGGACCCGTTCATCGATCTGTTGAACGACCAGTCCGACGCCGACGGCCTGAGGGCATTGTTCACCACCTGGATCACCGCACCCCAGCCCGACATCGATGTCTTGGTGGGCGCCGTACTCGAGGGCGCTATCGGCTACATCAGCAGCGGGGCAACGGAATTCGCAGCCGAAGTCAAGACGGTACTGGAGCTGGGCGAACGGTATCCCGGCGATGCCGGTGTGCTGGCCGCGTTGCTACTCAACCGCATCACGCTGGATCCGGGAGAAGGGATCTACTTGTCAGCCGGAAACCTGCACGCCTATATGCGCGGTGTCGGGTTGGAGGTCATGGCCAACTCTGACAACGTGTTACGCGGCGGTCTGACCCCCAAGCACGTCGACGTTCCCGAGCTGTTACGGGTGCTGGATTTCGCCCCCACCGATGAGACGCAACTGCGCGCGCCGACGCATCAAGATGGACTGGCGCTCATCTACGACACCCCCGCCGATGAGTTCGCCGCGTCGATGCTGACACTTGGCGATGACCAACTCGGCCATGAAGTTGACGCGCCATCGCGCCACGGTCAAGGCCCGCAGATCCTGTTGTGCACCGAGGGTTGCACGACCGTGTCCGGAAAATCAGCGGCACTGACGCTGGAACGGGGCTCCGCCGCCTGGGTGCCGGCGGACGACGGTCCCATCCGGCTGTTCACGCACCAGCCGACCAAGATATTCCGGGCCACCATCGGCCTGTGATCCGCGCCGGGCTTGGCGGCGCTCGGCGAGCCACAGCCGCAAGTTGTGCCGAATAGTGCGGCCGACCAGCCGCGGTGACGGGATCATGTACAGGCTGTCCAATAGCGAGAACCTGCGCAAAAACCATTCGGCGAGAACGGGATCGGTTTCGGCTGCACCGAGGAATTGGTCGAACAAGTGGCCGACCGGCCGGTACCAGCGCGGTGCCGACCCGGCCGCGTGGTGGAAACTGAAGTCGCCGATCGCGGTCATCATCCACACCGGGAATGTTGTCTTGGCGGTGGTCCGATTCACTTCGCGAGCCACGTCGCACTCCGCTGCGGTAAGCGCTCGACGCAGATGACCGGCCTGCAGTGAGGTCATCGTCATACCCTGCCCGAAGGTGGGGTCGAAGCTGGCCACCGCGTCCCCGATCGGCACAATCCCGCCCGGAAACCGGTCCAGCTTGTCGTAGCGGCGCCATCGGCTGGTGGGGAAGCGGTGGAAAGCCGCCTCGCCGACGGGTTCGGCATGCTCGAGCGCGGCGCTGAGCCGTTGTGGCAGCAGCTTCTCGGCGAGGCTGAGCATCTCGGGAAAAGATTGTGGCGGTTTGACTTTGGCGACGCCGAAGGTGGTGATGACCCAGCTGCCGTCCTCGTAACCAAGCATGCCCAGCCCGCGCGGCTGGGTACGGGACGCGCCGGCAACGACCACTCTTTCCCGGATCCGGCCCTCGGGAAGCCGAAACTGATGCGACGCATAGCCGATGCCGACGTCGACGACGTCTTCGCGCGGCCTTTGGTAGCCCCACTGCTCCAGCCAAACCGGCAGCCTGGTGCCACGCCCGGCGGCGTCCACGACGAGGTCGGCGGCGACGAACTCGGGCTCGTCGTCGCCGTCCAGCAGGACGCCGGTCACCCGCTGGGCATCGGCGTCGAACCGCGGTTCGGCCACCGAGCGATGTTGAAGCTCGACGTTGGCGATCGCGGCAACCCGGCGGCGAATCTGCCATTCCAGCTGAGGCCGGCTGGGCACGTAGGCGGTGAACTCGTCGCGCAAAGTGTGCCCGGTGCCCAGCACGTGGCCGGCGGCGCCGAAATAGATGCAGTCCGGCCGGTTCTCCAGCTTCGGCACCCCGGCGGCCACCATCTCGTCGAGCAGACCGGGGAACAGCGCATCGAATTCCATCGCGCCGCGGGCCATCAGCAGGTGAACGTGGCGGCCTTGCGGGACCGCCGTGCGGTTGGCCGGCGTGCTCGGCAGGTCGTCGCGCTCGAACACCGTGACCCGGTCATAGAAATCCGACAGCACCCGCGCCGCGCACAGTCCCGCGATGCTGGCCCCGACAACTGCGGCATGTCCCCTTATGCTCTCCCCGCGCATTCGGTCACAGTACTCGGTACTGTCCAGGTGCATGGCCGGTCGCTGGCGCACCAAGTCCGTCGAGCAGTCGATCGCCGACACCGACGAACCGGGCACCCAACTTCGCAAGGACCTGCACTGGTGGCACCTCGCCGTCTTCGGGGTATCGGTGGTGATCGGGGCCGGCATCTTCACTGTGACCGCGTCGACCGCCGGTGACGTCACCGGGCCGGCGATCTGGATCTCGTTTCTCATCGCGGCAACCACCTGCGGGCTGGCGGCGCTGTGCTACGCCGAGTTCGCGTCGATGCTGCCGGTGGCAGGCAGCGCCTACACGTTCTCCTATGCCACCTTCGGCGAGTTTCTGGCCTGGACCATCGGTTGGAATCTGGTTCTGGAGCTGGCGATAGGCGGCGCGGTGGTGGCCAAGGGGTGGTCGAGCTACCTGGACACGGTGTTCCTATTGCCCAGCGGCACAATCGCTCTCGGGTCCTTCAAGCTCGACTGGGGTGCGGTGCTGATCGTCGCGCTGGTGGCCACCCTGCTCGCCCTGGGCACCAAGTTGTCGTCGAATTTTTCTGCCGTGGTCACCGGGATCAAGGTGCTGGTGGTGGTGCTGGTCATCGTCGTCGGCGCCTTCTACGTCAAGGCGGCCAATTACTCACCGTTCATTCCGCCGGCAGAGGCCGACCATGCCGGCACCGGCATCGACCAGTCGGTGTTGTCGGTGCTCACCGGCGCGCACAGCAGCCACTACGGCTGGTATGGGGTGCTGGCGGGCGCCTCCATCGTGTTCTTCGCGTTCATCGGATTCGACATCGTGGCCACCATGGCCGAGGAGACCAAGAGCCCGCAGCGCGACGTCCCGCGGGGAATCCTGGCCACGTTGGGCATCGTCACCGTGCTCTACGTCGGTGTGTCAATCGTGTTGTCCGGCATGGTGCCCTATACCGTGCTGCAGACCACCCCCGAAGGCCGGCACGCCAACCTGGCCACCGCCTTCACCGCAAACGGGGTGCACTGGGCTTCCGGCGTCATCTCTGTTGGCGCGCTGGCCGGGCTTACCACGGTTGTCATGGTGCTGATGCTCGGGGGATGCCGGGTGCTGTTCGCGATGGCACGCGACGGACTGCTGCCCCGGCGGTTCGCCAAGACCGGCGCTCGCGGCACACCGGTACGCATCACCGCGCTGGTGGCAGTGCTGATCGCGGTGACGGCGTCGGTGTTCCCGACGGCCAAGCTCGAGGAGATGGTCAACGTCGGGACGCTTTTCGCATTCGCTCTGGTGTCCGCCGGGGTGATCGTCTTGCGCCGCAGCCGCCCGGACCTGCCTCGCGGGTTCCGAGCGCCCTGGGTGCCGCTACTGCCGATCACCTCGGTGTGCGCCTGCCTATGGCTGATGATCAACCTCACCTTGCTGACCTGGATCCGGTTCGGCGTCTGGATGCTCGCCGGGGTTGCGATCTATCTCTGCTACGGGCGCGGACACTCCGTGCTGGCAAGTCGGGAGGCCGGCCGCGATAAGGACACGGCGCTAGATCCTGCCCCCTCGTAGTCGGTTTACAAAATAGCGCTCTGTGTCTAGACAGAAGACACACAGCCCACTATTGTCAACCTCGAGGTGTTCTCGACTCACGAGGAGGTTGGCGATATGACCACCGGATTCAGCCCGGACGCAAAAGTATGGCAGGACAAAAAGCGCTACCTATGGCTGATGGGACTGATCGTCCCGACCCTGCTGATCGCGATCCTGCCGATCGTCTGGGCGATGAACCACCTCGGCTGGCGCACCGCCTCGCAGGTGTTGTTCTGGATTGGACCCATCCTGCTCTACATCGTGCTGCCCGCACTTGACCTGCGGTTCGGCACCGACGGCCAGAACCCACCCGACGCGGTGATGAGTTGGCTGGAGAACGACAAGTACTACCGCTACTGCACGTATCTGTTCATCCCGCTCCAGTACCTCAGCGTGGTCCTCGGCGCTTATTTGTTCACCGCGTCGGATCTGAGCTGGCTGGGCTACCCCGGAGCGCTGAGCTGGCCGGCCAAGATCGGTTTGGCGCTGTCGGTGGGTGCTCTCGGCGGCGTCGGGATCAACACGGCGCATGAAATGGGACACAAGAAGGATGCGCTGGAGCGCTGGCTGTCCAAAATCACCCTGGCCCAGACCGGCTACGGGCACTTCTACATCGAGCACAACCGCGGGCACCACGTGCGGGTGGCCACCCCGGAAGACCCGGCGTCGGCCCGCTTCGGTGAGACATTCTGGGAGTTCTTGCCGCGCAGCGTGTTCGGCAGTCTGCGGTCGGCGTGGCGGCTGGAGGCACAGCGGTTACGCCGGCTGGGACTCAGCCCGTGGAACCCCAAGACCTATCTGTCCAACGACGTACTCAACGCCTGGCTGATGTCGGTCCTGCTGTGGGGCGCACTGGTCGCCGTGTTCGGCCCGGCGCTGATTCCGTTTTTGGTCATCCAAGCCGTCTTCGGCTTCAGCCTGCTAGAGGCCGTCAACTACCTCGAGCATTACGGGCTGCTACGGCGAAAGAACGCCAACGGTCGCTACGAGCGCTGCACCCCGGAGCACAGCTGGAATTCCGATCACATCGTCACCAACCTGTTCCTGTACCACTTGCAGCGACACAGCGATCACCACGCCAACCCGACCCGGCGTTACCAGACGTTGCGCAGCATGGACGGGGCGCCGAACCTGCCCAGCGGCTATGCGGCGCTGATCGGGCTGACCTACTTCCCGCCACTGTGGCGCAAGCTGATGGACCACCGGGTGCTGGCGCACTACAGCGGAGACATCACCCGCGTCAACATCCAACCGCGCCGCCGGGAGAAGATCCTGGCCCGCTACGGGGCGGCGGGGTGAGAAACCAAAGGGGCTGCGCGGGAAGGGTTTCCAGCCGGAACGCAATGGGGACAAATCTCTGACGACTGGTGCTGCCCGACTGTGCGGTGCGCGAAAAGCTCGACTTCGAAACAGAGGAGGCAAGGAAATGAGTGACTACAAACTGTTCGTGTGTGTGCAGTGCGGCTTCGAGTACGACGAGGCCAAGGGTTGGCCGGAAGACGGCATCGCGCCCGGCACCCGCTGGGACGACATCTCCGAGGATTGGAGCTGCCCGGACTGCGGCGCGGCCAAGTCCGACTTCGAGATGGTGGAAGTCGCACGATCTTGACTACTCCGCCGGCGACGATGCAGAGCGGAGCGATGAGGAGCGGCGCAACGGCTAGTGTCGCGCATGTGAAGCGGGTCCCGTACGCCGAGGCGTCACGGGCCCTGCTGCGCGATTCGGTGCTCGACGCGATGCGGGAGCTGCTGGGCAGCCGTGACTGGTCGGCGATCACGCTGGCCGACGTGGCCCGCGCGGCCGGCATCAGTCGGCAGACCATCTACAACGAGTTCGGGTCGCGGCAAGGTCTGGCCCAGGGCTACGCGCTGCGGCTGGCCGATCGGCTGGTGAACGCCGTCGAAGACGCCATCTACTCCAACGTCGGCGACGTCTACGCGGCTTTCCTGCAGGGATTTCGATCGTTCTTTTCGGAGTCGGCGGCCGACCCATTGGTCATCTCGCTGCTGACCGGTGTGGCCAAACCCGATCTGCTGCAGATCATCACCACCGACAGCGGGCCGATCATCACGCATTGCTCGGCCCGGCTGACGTCGTCGTTCATGCACAGCTGGGTCAAGGCCAGCGAGGAGGATGCGGGGATGCTGGCACGCGCGATCGTCCGGTTGGCGATGAGCTACGTGTCGATGCCGCCGGAGGCCGACCATGATGTCGCCGCGGATCTGGCGCGCCTGATGACGCCGGCAGCGGAGCGCTACGGTGTCATTGAACCCGACTGACCCCCCATCAGGGCATCGCTGCGTCGGGACTAATGTATATGCAAGCTAAGTAGTTCATCGACGAAGGATTGGGCCCCTATGACGACGACCGAGCATTCGCTGAGTCCCGACGTCCGCAACGGCATCGAATTCAAGGTCGCCGACCTGTCGTTGGCCGATTACGGTCGGCGCGACATCGAGCTGTCCGAACACGAGATGCCGGGTCTGATGTCGCTGCGCCGCGAGTACCACGACGTGCAGCCGCTCAAGGGTGCCCGGGTCTCCGGCTCGCTGCACATGACCGTGCAGACCGCGGTGCTGATCGAAACGCTCGTCGCACTGGGCGCCGAGGTCCGGTGGGCGTCATGCAACATCTTCTCCACCCAGGACCACGCCGCAGCCGCTGTGGTCGTCGGTCCGCACGGCACCCCGGAGGACCCCAAGGGCGTGCCGATCTTCGCTTGGAAGGGCGAAACGCTCGAGGAATACTGGTGGGCCGCCGAGCAGGCGCTGACCTGGCCTCCGCTCGCGGACGGGACCGAGGCGCCGGCCAACATGATCCTCGACGACGGTGGCGATGCCACCATGCTGGTGCTGCGCGGCGCGCAGTACGAGAAGGCCGGCGTGGTGCCGCCAGAAGAAGAGGACGACTCGGCCGAGCACAAGGTCTTCCTGAACCTGCTTCGCGCGCGCTTCGAAACCGACAAGGACAAGTGGACCAAGATCTCCGAGTCGGTCAAAGGCGTCACTGAGGAGACCACCACCGGGGTACTGCGGCTGTACCAGTTCGCCGCTGCCGGCGATCTGAAGTTCCCGGCCATCAACGTCAACGACTCGGTGACCAAGTCCAAGTTCGACAACAAGTACGGGTGCCGGCACTCGCTGATCGACGGCATCAACCGTGGCACCGACGTGCTGATCGGCGGGAAGACCGCACTGGTCTGCGGCTACGGCGACGTCGGCAAGGGCTGTGTGGAGTCGTTGGCGGGTCAGGGTGCGCGGGTCACCGTCACCGAGATCGACCCGATCAACGCGCTGCAGGCGCTGATGGAAGGCCACGACGTCAAGCGGGTCGAGGATGTGATCGGCGAGGCCGACATCATCATCACCACCACCGGCAACAAGGACATCATCACCCTCGAGCACATGAAGGCGATGAAGGAAAAGGCGATCCTGGGCAACATCGGCCACTTCGACAACGAGATTCAGATGGCCCGCCTGGAGAAGTCCGGTGCCACCAAGACCAACATCCGGCCACAGGTCGACCTGTGGACCTTCGGCGACAGCGGCAAGTCGATCATCGTGCTGTCCGAGGGCCGGCTGCTGAACCTCGGCAACGCCACCGGGCACCCGTCGTTCGTGATGAGCAACAGCTTCTCCAACCAGGTCATCGCCCAAATCGAGCTGTGGACCAAGAACGACGAGTACGACAACGAGGTCTACCGGCTGCCGAAGCACCTCGACGAGAAGGTGGCCCGGGTGCACGTCACCGCACTCGGCGGCGAGCTGACCAAGCTGACCAAAGAGCAGGCCGAGTACATCGGCGTCGACGTCGACGGCCCCTACAAGCCGGACCACTACCGCTACTGAGCCTGCTTCTACCCGCCGAGCGTCACGCCAGCGTGGCGCCCGTTGCCGAGCGTCACGCTGGTGTGACGTGCGCGGGCGGATAAGCTCGCGCCGTGCTGATCGCCATCGAGGGCGTCGACGGCGCCGGCAAGCGGACCCTCTCGCAGGGTCTGCGCGCGGCGTTCGAAGCCGCCGGGCGGTCGGTGGCCACGTTGGCGTTCCCGCGATACGGGCACTCGGTGGCCGCCGACGTGGCGGCCGAAGCGCTGCACGGCGGCCACGGTGACCTGGCGTCCTCGGTGTATGCGATGGCGATGCTGTTCGCGCTGGACCGGGCCGGCGCAGTGGGGCAGATCGACGACCTGCGTCGCGACCACGACGTGGTGATCCTGGACCGCTACGTGGCGTCCAACGCGGCCTACAGTGCTGCGCGCCTGCATCAAAACGCTGACAGTGAGGTGGTGGACTGGGTGCAACAAATCGAGTACCAGCGCTTACGCCTCCCGGCGCCGGACTGGCAGGTGCTGTTGGGCGTTTCGGCTGAACTTGCCGACCGGCGCTCCCGCGACCGGGCTCGCCAGGATGCCGGCAGGCCGCGTGACGCCTACGAACGCGACAACGAGCTCCAGCAACGCACCGGCGCGGTGTACGCGGGACTGGCCGCCGCGGGCTGGGGCGGGCGATGGCTGGTGGTCGGTGCGGACGTCGACCCCGGCCAATTGGCGGCCACATTGGTGGCCTAGCACAGCGAACTGCAGTATTCGGTGAAGAAACGCGCGTGTGGCAGCTCCGTTTTATCGCGATCTGGTGCCACCATGGACACCATGAGGCAAAGGATTCTCGTGGTCGACGACGACGCTTCGCTGGCCGAGATGCTCACTATCGTGCTGCGGGGGGAAGGTTTCGACACCGCGGTCATAGGTGATGGGACCCAGGCGCTGACCGCAGTGCGCGAACTGCGGCCTGACCTGGTGTTACTAGATTTGATGTTGCCCGGCATGAACGGCATCGACGTGTGCCGGGTGCTGCGCGCCGATTCCGGGGTCCCGATCGTGATGCTCACGGCGAAGACCGACACCGTCGACGTGGTGCTCGGCTTGGAATCGGGCGCCGACGACTACATCATGAAGCCGTTCAAACCCAAGGAGCTGGTTGCCCGGGTACGGGCACGGCTACGGCGCAACGACGACGAGCCGGCCGAGATGCTGTCCATCGCCGACGTAGACATCGACGTGCCCGCACACAAGGTCACTCGCAACGGCGAACAGATCTCGCTGACGCCGCTGGAGTTTGACCTGCTGGTGGCATTGGCGCGCAAACCCCGCCAGGTGTTTACTCGTGATGTGCTGCTCGAACAGGTGTGGGGATACCGTCACCCAGCGGATACCCGCTTGGTGAACGTGCACGTCCAGCGTCTGCGGGCCAAGGTCGAAAAAGACCCCGAGAACCCGACCGTTGTGCTGACCGTTCGAGGAGTGGGTTACAAGGCCGGACCTCCGTGACCTGCTGCTGATGCGCGACGGCGACGATGCAGTGGGGGCACCCCCAGCCGCGCAGCTGCGAGGGGGACGCAGCGATGCTGAGGTGCGGTGCCGATGATCTTCGCCTCGAGGGGGCGCATGCGCGGTCGTTCGGGTCGTTCTGGCCCGGTGATGCGGGGCGTGGGCGCGTTGAGTCGCGCCGTCGGCGTGGCCTGGCGACGCTCGCTGCAGCTGCGGGTGCTCGCGATGACACTCGGAATGTCCCTGGCCGTGATCCTCGCGCTCGGCATCGTGCTGACCAGTCAGGTCACCAACCGCGTCCTTGACGTCAAGGTCCGCGCGGCCATTGAGCAGATCGAACGGGCACGTAACACGGTCAGCGGGATCGTCAACGGGGAAGAGGCGCGCTCACTGGACAGCAGCCTGCAGCTGGCCCGCAACACGTTGACGTCGAAAACGGATCCGACCTCCGGTGCCGGTCTGGCCGGTGCGTTCGACGCCGTACTGGTGGCACCCAGCTACGGCCCGAGGCCCGCGGCGTCGGCCGGGCCCGTCGACCAGCTGCCTGAGGCGTTGCGCGAATTCGTCAAGGCGGGGCAGGTGGCCTACCAGTACGCGACGGTGCACACCGAGGGCTTCTCCGGTCCCGCATTGGTGATCGGCACCCCGACGTCGTCGCGGGTTACCAACGTCGAGCTGTATCTGATCTTCCCGCTCGGCAACGAGCAGAGCACGATCGCGTTGATTCGCGGCACCATGGCCACCGGCGGGCTGGTGTTGATGGTGCTGCTGGCCGGCATCGCCTGGATGGTCACCCGGCAGGTGGTGGTGCCGGTGCGGGCAGCCGCCCGGACAGCCGAACGGTTCGCCGAAGGACACCTCTCCGAGAGGATGCCGATCCGCGGCGAAGACGACATGGCCCGGTTAGCGGTCTCGTTCAACGATATGGCGGAAAGCTTGTCGCGCCAGATCGCCCAACTCGAGGAGTTCGGCAACCTCCAGCGGCGGTTCACCTCCGACGTCAGCCACGAGTTGCGCACGCCATTGACCACGGTGCGGATGGCCGCCGATCTGATCTACGACCACAGCGAAGACCTCGAACCGGCGCTGCGGCGGTCCACCGAGCTGATGGTCAGCGAATTGGACCGATTCGAGTCGCTGCTCAACGATCTGCTGGAAATCTCCCGCCACGACGCGGGGGTGGCTGAGCTGTCGGTCGAGGCGGTGGACCTGCGGGCGACCGTCAACAGCGCGCTGGGCAATGTGGGGCACCTGGCTGAAGACGCCGGTGTCCAGCTGATTGTCGATACGCCGCCCGAGGAGGTGATCGCCGAAGTCGACCCCCGCCGCGTCGAGCGAATCCTGCGCAATCTGATCGCCAATGCGATCGACCACGCTGAACACAAGCCGGTGCGGATCCGGATGGGTGCCGACGAAGATACTGTCGCCGTCACCGTCCGCGACTACGGCGTCGGGTTGCGGCCGGGCGAGGAGAAGCTGGTGTTCAGCCGGTTTTGGCGCTCCGACCCGTCGCGGGTACGTCAATCCGGAGGCACCGGGCTGGGGCTGGCGATCAGCGTCGAGGACGCACGGCTGCACCAAGGTCGGCTGGAAGCGTGGGGCGAGCCGGGCCAGGGCGCCTGCTTCCGGCTGACGCTTCCGCTGGTGCGCGGGCACAAGGTCACCACCAGCCCGCTGCCCATGAAACCGATGGCGCCAGAACGTAACGAATCCCAGCTTCGGCCGCGAGAGCACGCCGAAAGGGGCGCGTGATGCGGTGGCGTGATCGCCCAGCTCCTCGCCCCCGCAAGCGGGGGGACCCCCACGGGCCGAGTGCCCGCATCGTCGCCGGGCTGAAGCTGACCGGGTTGCTATTCAGCCTTGCCGTCGTGCTCGCGGCCTGTGCCGGCGTGCCGAGTGCGTCGGCGCCGCAAGCCATCGGCACCGTCGAACGCCCGGCACCATCGAATCTGCCCAAGCCGACGCCTGGCATGGATCCCGACATGCTGCTGCGCGAATTCCTCAAAGCCACAGGAGATCCGGCTAACCGGCACCTGGCGGCGCGGCAGTTCCTCACCCAGACGGCGTCGAACGCGTGGGATGATGCCGGCAGCGCGCTGCTGCTCGACCACGTAGTCTTCGTTGAAACCCATACCGCCGAACGGGTTTCGGTCGCCATGCGGGCCGACATCCTGGGTTCGCTGTCGGATATGGGGGTATTCGAGACTGCAGAAGGTCAACTGCCGGATCCCGGTCCGATCGAGCTGGTCAAGACTTCGGGCGGCTGGCGCATCGACCGTCTGCCCAACGGAGTGTTCCTGGACTGGCAGCAATTCCAGGCCACCTACAAGCGCAACACGTTGTATTTCGCCGACCCGACCGGAAAGACCATGGTTCCGGATCCGCGCTATGTCGCGGTGGCCGACCGTGATCACTTGGCCACCGAACTGGTGTCCAAGCTGATCGCCGGTCCGCGTCCAGAGATGGCCAAATCCGTGCACAACATGCTTGCCTCGCCGCTGCGGCTGCACGGACCGGTGACACGGGCCGACGGCGGAAAGACCGGGATCGGTCACGGTTACAGCGGGGCCCGGATCGACCTGGATTTGCTGACCATCGCCGACCCGCACAGCAGGCAGTTGCTTGCCGCACAAATCATTTGGACCTTGGAACGGGCCGACTTCAAAGGCCCGTATGTAATCAACGCCGACGGCGCCGCGCTGGACGAACGGTTCGCGGCCGGGTGGAACACCTCTGACGTCGCGGCCACCGATCCCGGTGTCGCGGAGGGCGCCGCGGCCGGTGTGCACGCGCTGGTGGGCGGACGGCTGGTGTCGCTGAACGGGCAGGTCTCCGACCCGGTGCCCGGAGCGTTCGGGCGTACCACGGACCAGACCGGAGCCGCGCTCTCGCGCAGCGGGCACCAGGTGGCCTCGGTGGTGACGCTTCGACCGGGCGCACCGGACATGGCGGCGTCGTTGTGGATCGGTGATCTCGGCGGGGAAGCGGCGGAAGCCGCTGACGGGCATACCTTGTCGCGGCCCACCTGGTCGTTGGACGAGGCAGTGTGGGTGGTGGCCGACGGTAACACCGTGCTGCGCGCGATTCAGGAGACGGCCTCGGGGCAGCCGGCGCGTCTTCCGGTGGACTCGGCCGCGGTGTCAACCCGCTTCCCGGGTGCGATCGCCCAACTGCAGTTATCGCGGGACGGGACGCGGGCGGCCATGGTCATCGAGGGCAAGGTGATCCTGACCAGCGTCGAGCAGACGCAGGCCGGTCAGTTCGCGTTGACCTATCCGCGACGGCTCGGATTCGGGTTGGGCTCTTCGGTGGTGTCGTTGTCGTGGCGCACCGACGACGACATCGCGGTAAGCCGCAACGACGCCGCGCATCCAGTGTCCTATGTCAACCTCGACGGGGTGAACTCGGATGCGCCCGGCGGCAACCTGCAGCTGCCGGTAGGTGCGATCGCGGCCAATCCGTCGACGGTTTATGTCGCCGATCCGCGCGGGGTGATGCAGTTGTCGGTCTCGGGCGCTGAAGGACCGCAGGGCTGGCTGGACGTGGCGCCGTTCATGGTGGGCGGGGCAGTGCCGGTGCTCCCGGGCTGAGCCGGAACGGAGGCGCACGCCTCAACCGCTGGATGCGTACTTCGGCCAGGATGCAGCGTGCGGCGGATAGTTGATTTGCTCTGGGCTAGTTAGCGTTAGCCCAGTGATGGTGATTTAAGCAGCGGCTCAGGGTTGCTCCCAGCTGACCTCAACGCGGCCTTCACTGACGCCGGCTTGGAATTGACCAATCTCCTCGGCATCACAGACTTCTTGGCCTTCTAACGCCGCCGGAATGCTACTTGTGTCGGTTCAGGTCGTCACACTTGCGTGATGCTCGATCTCGTCCTTCCGCTGGAATGCGGTGGCTGCGGGGCGCCGTCGACCCGCTGGTGTGCGGTCTGCGCTGGAGAGCTGGCCACGGGTCCCGACGCCCCGCGGGTGGTGACTCCGCGTATCGATCCCGGCGTTCCGGTGTTTGCGCTCGGCCGCTACGCCGGTGCGCGCCGGCAGGTGATCGTCGCGATGAAAGACCGCGGCCGCAGCGACCTGATCACGCCATTGGCCCACGCGCTGGCGCTCGGTGTGCACCGACTACTCGCCTGGGGTCTGCTCGATGTCCCGCTGACGATCGTGCCGGCGCCCACCCGCAGCTGGGCGGCGCGTCGCCGCGGCGGCGATCCGGTCACCCGCATGGCAACGTTGACCACCGCGCGCCATCCGGAAATCACCGTGGTCCGCGCCTTGCGGCTGAAGGCGCTGGCCCGCGACTCGGCCGGGTTAAACAGCAGCGCTCGCGAGCGCAACGTCGCCGGAAAGGTGCTGTTGACCCGCCGACGGGTGCCGGTCGACGGTGAAATCTTGCTTGTCGACGACATCGTCACCACCGGCGCGACGGCGCGGGAGTCGGTCCGCGTCCTGCAAGCCGCGGGAGCACGGGTGTCGGCTGTGTTGGCGCTAGCTGCCGCGTGAGCATCCGAGAAGAACTCGCAACAGCTGGATTAAAACACTGGCACTTCTGCCGGTAGACGGTCTACCGTCGAAATCAAGCACCATGAATGCCTCAAGGCGGCGCATCTGTAGCAACCGAGGCGCCACGCCACCGACGAAGGTAGGGGGTGAATTCTCGACACCTTGCACCGGCGGGCGGCCAGTACAACATCACCAACCCCGTCGGCGCCTGCATCTGAAAGCCGGGCACGCCTGATGCGTGCAACGAGAGAAACGAGTTGTCAAGTATGTCAAGACAAACCGTGGATTCTGGCCAGGTCCTGGCCGAACTACCGGCAGACGCCGACGAGCCGGACGAACCGACGCTGAGCGCCGAGGTCGTCGTCAAAGGCCGCAACGTCGAGATCCCCGATCACTTCCGCATCTACGTCTCGCAGAAACTCGCCCGCTTGGAGCGGTTGGACCGCACTGTCTACCTGTTCGACGTCGAGCTCGATCACGAACGTAACCGTCGCCAACGCAAGTCTTGCCAGCATGTCGAGATCACCGCTCGCGGCCGTGGACCGGTAGTCCGCGGCGAGGCGTGCGCAGACAGCTTCTATGGCGCATTCGAGGGTGCCGTCGCCAAGCTGGAGAGCCGGCTGCGTCGGGTGAAGGATCGCCGCAAAGTCCACTACGGCGACAAGACCCCGGTCTCCTTGGCGGCTGCGACGGCCGTCGTACCGGCGGTTGAGCCGGCGCTCGACACCGAGGTCCCGCCCGAGCACGACGGCGGTTCGATTAATGGGCACCGCGAGCCGGGTCGGGTGGTGCGCACCAAGGAACACCCGGCCACGCCGATGTCAGTGGACGACGCGCTCTACGAGATGGAGCTGGTCGGCCACGACTTTTTCCTGTTCTACGACAAGCAGACCGAACGCCCGTCGGTGGTCTACCGTCGACACGCCTACGACTACGGACTGATCCGGCTGGCCTGACGATCGGCAGCGATCGGTAGCTCGTCACCTAGGATGGAGACGCCCGAGACTCCGATCCGTAGGGGACAAAGCTGTGCTAGATAAGTTGCTGCGACTTGGTGAAGGTCGCATGGTCAAGCGCCTCAAGCGAGTGGCCGAATACGTCAACAGCTTGTCCGACGACATCGAGAAACTCACCGACGCCGAACTGCGGGCCAAGACCGACGAGTTCAAGAAGCGACACGCCGACGGGGAAAGCCTCGACGACCTGTTGCCCGAAGCATTCGCGGTGGCCCGCGAAGCGGCCTGGCGAGTGCTTGACCAGCGGCCGTTCGACGTGCAGGTGATGGGTGCGGCGGCATTGCACTTCGGCAACGTCGCCGAGATGAAGACCGGTGAAGGCAAGACCCTGACCTCGGTGTTGCCGGCCTACCTCAACGGCGTCGGCGGCAACGGCGTACACATCGTCACGGTCAACGACTACCTGGCCAAACGCGACAGCGAGTGGATGGGTCGGGTGCACCGCTTCCTCGGCTTGGACGTCGGCGTGATCCTCGCGCAGATGACGCCCGACGAGCGACGCGTCGCCTATGCCGCCGACATCACCTACGGCACCAACAACGAGTTCGGCTTCGACTATCTGCGCGACAACATGGCCCACGCGCTGGAGGACTGCGTGCAGCGCGGCCACACCTTCGCGATCGTCGACGAGGTTGACTCGATCTTGATCGACGAGGCCCGCACCCCGCTGATCATCTCCGGTCCGGCCGACGGCGCGTCGAATTGGTACAGCGAGTTCGCCCGGTTGGCGCCACTGATGGAAAAAGACGTGCACTACGAGGTCGACCTGCGCAAGCGCACCGTCGGCGTGCACGAGCTCGGCGTCGAATTCGTCGAAGACCAGCTCGGCATCGACAACCTCTACGAGGCCGCCAACTCGCCGCTGGTCAGCTACCTCAACAATGCGCTCAAGGCCAAGGAGCTGTTCAGCCGCGACAAGGACTACATCGTGCGTGACGGCGAGGTCCTCATCGTCGACGAGTTCACCGGCCGGGTGTTGATCGGTCGCCGTTACAACGAGGGCATGCATCAAGCCATCGAGGCCAAAGAGCACGTCGAGATTAAGGCCGAAAACCAGACGCTGGCCACCATTACGCTGCAGAACTACTTCCGGCTCTACGACAAGCTCGCCGGTATGACCGGCACCGCCCAGACCGAGGCCGCCGAGCTGCACGAGATCTACAAGCTCGGTGTGGTCACCATCCCGACCAACAAGCCGATGGTCCGCACCGATCAGTCCGACTTGATCTACAAGACCGAGGAAGCCAAGTACATCGCGGTCGTCGACGACGTTTCCGAACGCTACGAAAAAGGCCAGCCGGTACTGATCGGCACCACCAGCGTTGAGCGCTCCGAGTACCTGTCCCGGCAGTTCACCAAGCGCCGCATCCCGCACAACGTGCTCAACGCCAAATATCATGAGCAGGAAGCCGGGATCATCGCCGAGGCCGGCCGCAAAGGCGCGATCACCGTCGCCACAAACATGGCCGGCCGCGGTACTGACATCGTGTTGGGCGGCAACGTCGACTTCCTCACCGACCTGCGGCTGCGGGCTCGCGGTTTGGACCCGGTGGAGACACCCGACGAGTACGAGGGGGCCTGGCACGAGGATCTGTCCGTGGTGAAGGCCGAGGCCGCCGACGAGGCCAAGCACGTGATCGAGGCGGGCGGGCTGTACGTGCTGGGCACCGAACGTCACGAATCGCGGCGCATCGACAACCAGCTCCGCGGTCGTTCCGGTCGTCAGGGTGACCCCGGCGAGTCGCGCTTCTACCTGTCGCTGGGCGACGAGCTGATGCGCCGCTTCAACGGCGCGGCGCTGGAATCGCTGCTCACCCGGCTCAACCTGCCTGACGACGTACCGATCGAGGCCAAGATGGTGACCCGCGCCATCAAGAGCGCGCAGACCCAGGTCGAGCAGCAGAACTTCGAAGTCAGAAAGAACGTCCTCAAATACGACGAGGTGATGAACCAGCAGCGCAAAGTCATCTACGAGGAACGCCGCCGCATCCTGGAAGGGCAGAATCTGCAGAAGCAGGCTCACGACATGCTGGTCGACGTGATAACCGCCTACGTCAACGGCGCGACCGGCGAGGGTTACGCCGAAGACTGGGATCTGGAGAAGCTGTGGGAGGCGCTGAAAACGCTCTATCCAGTCGGTATCGACCACAAAAGCCTGATCGACTCCGAGGCCATCGGTGAACCCGGTGAGCTGACCCGCGAGGAACTGCTCGACGCGTTGGTCGAAGACGCCGAACGCGCCTATGCGGTGCGAGAGGCCGAGCTCGAAGAGCTCGCCGGCGAGGGTGCGATGCGTCAGCTGGAACGCAATGTGTTGCTCAACGTCATCGACCGCAAGTGGCGTGAGCATCTCTACGAGATGGACTACCTCAAAGAGGGCATCGGCCTGCGGGCGATGGCGCAGCGCGACCCCCTGGTGGAGTACCAGCGCGAGGGTTTCGACATGTTCACCGGCATGCTGGAGGGCTTGAAAGAGGAGTCCGTCGGCTTCTTGTTCAACGTCACCGTCGAGGCGGTGGCGGCGCCGCAAGTGGCGCCGGTCGCGGAGCCTGAGGACCTGGCGGAGTTCGCCACTGCTGCGGCCGCCAGCGCTCAGCAGCGGTCAGGCGGCGCACCCACGGCCACCCGCGAACCGGCGACTGCGCTGCGCGCCAAGGGAATTGAGACCCAGTCGCCTGAATTGACGTATACCGGGCCGGCCGAGGACGGGTCGGCGCAGGTCCAGGGCAACGGCGGTGGCGCGCACCGCGCAGCGGCCGGCGGCAGTCGGCGCGAGCGCCGCGAGGCGGCGCGCCGCCAGGGCCGCCACGCCAAGTCCGCCAAGCGGCGCTAGTCGCCGTGGACGTCAAAGAGGTGCTGCTGCCCAGCATCGGCGTCCGATACGAGTTCACCACCCACGATGGCGACCGGATCGGCATCATCGCCCGACGCGGCGGCGACTTCGAGGTCGTGCGGTATGCGCGGGAGGATCCCGACCAGGCTGAGCCGATCTTTCATTTCACCGACGAAGAGGCCGAAGCCGTCGCGCAGATCCTGGGTGCTCCGCGGATCGCCGAGCGTTTCACCGAGCTGACCCGCGAACTTCCGGGGCTCGAGGCCGGTCAGGTGCACATCCGGCCCGGCAGCGTGTTCGTGGACCGGCCGCTCGGAGACACCCGCGCGAGAACCCGTACCGGCGCGTCGATCGTGGCGATCGTGCGCAACGAGGTGGTGCTGGCGTCGCCGGGTCCGGCCGAAATGCTTCAGGCAGACGACGTGCTGGTGGTGGTGGGCACCGAACGCGGCATCGCGGACGTCCAGTTGCTGGTAGACGAACCAGACAAGGGCTGAACGCGTGCAGATTTCGGCGCCGCTGCTCTTGCAACTCGGCGCAGTCCTGACTGCGCTCGCGTTGCTGGGAACGGTCGCTCGCCGGTTCGCGCTCTCCCCGATACCGGTGTATCTGCTGGCTGGTTTGGCGCTGGGCAACGGGGGCGTCGCTCCGGTGACCACCGCCGGTCAGTTCATCACCACCGGCGCCCCCATCGGCGTCGTGCTGCTGCTGTTGACCCTGGGTCTGGAGTTCTCCACGACCGAATTCGCCAGTAGCTTGCGTCATCACCTGCCGTCCGCCGCGGTCGACGTGGTACTCAATGCCACCCCCGGTGCGGTGGCCGGTTGGCTGCTGGGGCTGGGCGGCGTCGGCATCCTCGCGTTGGCCGGCGTCACCTACGTTTCGTCGTCGGGCGTAATCGCGCGCCTACTGGAGGACCTGCACCGGCTCGGCAACCGGGAAACCCCGGCAGTACTGGCGGTGCTGGTGCTCGAGGACTTTGCGATGGCGGTCTATCTGCCATTGGAGGCGATTCTCGGCTCAGGCCGCGGCTGGTTGATGGCGGTCGTCGGCGTTGCCGCCGCACTCGGCGCGCTGTGTATGGCATTCGCCGCGTCATACCGCTGGGGTCATCATGTCGGGCGGCTGGTGACACACCCGGATTCCGAGCAGCTGCTGCTGCGGGTGCTGGGCATCACGCTGATCGTTGCAGCGCTGGCCGAGCACCTACATGCGTCGGCCGCGGTGGGCGCCTTCCTGGTCGGACTCACCCTTACCGGCGAGACCGCCGAGCGGGCCCGCAGGCTGCTGGGCCCGCTGCGCGACCTGTTCGCCGCGATCTTCTTCGTCGCGGTCGGGCTGCCGGTCAATCCCAAGCAACTGGTGCCGGCCCTTCCGGCAGCTCTGCTTCTGGCCGCTGTCACCGCATTGACGAAGGTCGCCACCGGAGTGTTCGCGGCCCGCCGGGAAGGGGTGGCGCGGCGCGGGCAATTGCGCGCCGGCACTACGTTGATAGCCCGCGGCGAGTTCTCGTTGATCATCATCGGCCTGGTCGGCTCGTCGATCGCAGGAGTCGAGGCGCTAGCGACGTCGTATGTGTTCGTGTTGGCGATCGTGGGTCCGGTGCTGACCCGGTTCACCGGCGGGCCCCGCCCGGTCGGCGCCGCCAAACCGGCGT